>NZ_JAKLLN010000049.1 GCF_023150065.1 Zoogloea sp. | reverse complement strand
GTGCAGGCGGCCTTCGTGGATGCCGAGGACGGCGCCACCATCAAGACCAGCATCGTTGCCGCCGGCATCCCCGCCGTCGGCACCACCTCCACCCTGCTCAACGCCGGTATCAACTTCACTTTCTGAGCCGCTTGCCCTTCGCGCTCCGTAGCCTTCAAAGGAAGATCAACATGAAATTCGCCCCGATGCGCCTGACCGCCTGTGCCGGTGCCCTGCTGATTGCCGGTACCGTCTTTGCCGCTGAAACCCGCCCCGGCTATGCCGACCCGGACAACTGGCCGCAGTACCACCGCAGCTACAACGCCTGGCGTTACAGCCCGCTCACCCAGATCAACAAGAGCAACGTGAAGAAGCTCAAGGTGGCGTGGATCCACCAGCCGGGCAACATCACCCACGGCCTGCAGGCGACGCCCATCGTGGTGGATGGCGTGCTGTACTACATCTCCGCCGACAACAACGCCTGGGCCGTGGATGCCGCCACCGGCAAGACCCTGTGGCACTACACCGCCAAGCTCAACCCCATCGCCAAGCAGGCCTTCTATGCCTCTGCCAGCCGGGGTGTGACCGTGGGCCGTGGCAAGGTCTTCATCGGCAGCCTCGACGGCCGCTTCATCGCCCTCGACCAGAAGACCGGCAAGGAGGTGTGGAGCACCCAGCTGACCGACCCGAAGACCCAGTACGGCGCGCTCTTCTCGGCCCCGCCCCAGCTGGCCGGTGACGTGCTGTTCGGCGGCACCACGGGTGGCGATCAGCCCATCGCGGGCAAGATCTACGCGGTGAACGCCGACACCGGCAAGCCCGTGTGGACCTTCGACGTGATCAAGAACGACCCGGCCAGCTGGCCCGGCGACAGCGGCAAGGTGGGCGGCGGCTCCGCGTGGATGCCCGGCACCTACGACGAGAGCAGCGACACCATCTACATCGGCACCTCCAACGCCGCGCCCGACTACTACACCCCGGGCCGCGAGGGTGACAACAAGTACACCGCCACCCTGCTGGCCATCGACCCCAAGACCGGCAAGCTCCGGTGGCACCGCCAGGAGATCCCCCACGATACCTGGGATTTCGACTCCGCCTACGAGGCCCTGCTGGTCAAGAAGGACGGCAAGGACGTGATCGTGCACCTCAACAAGAGCGGCTTCGTGTTCGTGATGGACAAGAAGGACGGCGGCCTGGAGAACGTCTGGCAGTTTGCCGAGAACATGAACTGGGCCAAGGGCATCGACCCCAAGACCGGCGAGCTCATCGAGCCGCGCCGCCCGCAGCCGGGCAAGCGCGAGCTGCTGTGCCCCAACCTGCTCGGGGCCCGCAGCTGGAACCACGGCGCCTACAACCCGGGCACCGGCCTGTGGTACTCCCACGCCATGGAGGTGTGCAACGAGGTGGTCTCCGGCAAGGATGATCCGTCCAACCTGACCGCCATCTCGGCCCTGTCGCTGGGGATCGACGAGATCAAGCTGGTGCCGCCACCCAATGGCAAGAAGCCCGACGGCCGCCTGGATGCCCGTGACCCCCTCACCGGCAAGGTGAAGTGGAGCATCCGCTACGAGCTGCCGCCCCTGTCCAGCGTGCTGACCACCGCCGGCGGGCTGGTGTTCACCGGTGACATGGAAGGGCGCCTGTATGCCTACGACGCCGACAACGGCAAGGAGCTGTGGCGCTTCAACGCCGGCTCCGGCGCCCGTGGCGGCCCGGTGAGCTACGCCGTCAAGGGCAAGCAGTACATCGTGATTCCCACCGGCCTCGGCTCCCACGCCCCGGGCTTCCTGGCTGGCGCCTTCCCGCAGATCAAGGATCTGCCCGGCGGCGCCGCCCTGATCGGCTTCACCCTCGAGTAAGCACCGCATTTGCTCCGCGGCACGACCAGGCCGGACGCGGCGGGTCGTGCTGTTCTCCGGGTGCGGCGCAACCTCCACGCGCTGCACCCTTCTTTTTCAAGGATGGACAGAACAAGATGAAAAAGCCCAACGGACTCCGCAGCATCTTCCGCCCCGCCGCACTTCTCATCGGCGCCGCCTTTGCCTGTGCCAGCCTGGCGGTGGGACCACCCGCCGACGAAGGCAAGGCCCGCCTGTCGGCCGGCAAGAGCCGCTTCGACAAACTGTGCGTGAGCTGCCATGGCACCGAAGGGGCCGGCGTAGCGCCCGCCGGGACCACCGCCAGCTACGGACCCAAGCTCGCCGGCCGGGCCGATCTGGACGAAGCGCGCATCCGCGACCGCATCATCCACGGCAAGCACGGCGACAAGGCCATGCCCCCCTGGGGCACCGTGCTCGAGGACGCCGAGATCGGCCAGCTCACCGCCTACGTCAAGCTGCTGGCCGCCACGCCCGCCGGCCAGCACGCCGCCGGGCCGCTGGCGCCCTTCGACCTGAACGACGAGACCCGCATCGCCGCCGGCAAGCGCCGCTTTGCCAAGACCTGCGCCGGCTACTGCCACGGTTTCGAGGGGGTCGGCGGCCGAGCCCCCGATTTCAAGGGGCGCACCGACCTGCCGGCCGAGCTGGCCTACGAGACGATCTACAAGGGCCGCCAGGGTGCCGACGTGATGCCGCCCTGGGGCAGCGCCTTCACCAATGAACAGATCTGGGAGCTGGTGGCCTACCTGCAATACCTGGGCAAACAGCAGCCCTGATGGCTGTGCATCCCCACTGACCACAAAGCGGAGCGCTTTCCACACGCACAAAAACACACGCGCATTCATCGAATTGGCCAGGGGCTGAGCTGACGGGGCGGCGGATTCAATTTTCGCCCCGTGGCAGCCCTTATTTGGAGACGTCTGTCTCCGTCGTCTCAGGTCGTTCGATACATCTGTCTCCTTATTCTCGTATTTGCAGAGAGGTTTCCTCCTGCAATGGCGGGAATTGCAGCCCTGGCAAACTAATTGCAGAGGGCCTCTTGCCGCTGGCTATTTCAGGTCAGCGGAGTTTCGGTGTTCCGGGTTGGGATTCCGGAATGAAAAAACAAGAGGAGACATTCATGATTCAGCACTCATCCATACCGCGCACTCCGCTCCGGCGCAGTGCCTGCGCGGTACTCCTGCTCTCGGCCGTGTCGGCGCCGGCGCTGGCCGAAACCAATGTGGCGATCTACGGCATCATCGACGCGGGCCTGCTCTACCAGAGCAAGACCGACCCCGACGGCAAGAGCAAGACCTCCATGGAAACCAGCGGCCTGCGCCAGTCGGTGCTGGGCTTCAAGGGCGACCG
>NZ_JAKLLN010000048.1 GCF_023150065.1 Zoogloea sp. | reverse complement strand
GTAGCCCGAGATCGGCACGAGCCGCAGCAGCCGCGAGAAGAAGTACTGGCCGACGATGATGTAGAACAGGCTCGAGATCGAGAGCATCACCACGCACAGCACGACGCCCCAGAAGTCGATGCGCGAGTGGCGGAAGAACACCAGCAGCAGCGAGAAAGTCACGCTCACGATGAGCTGCAACACGAACAGCGGCACCGCCAATCGAAGGCTCACCCCCATGCGCGTGGCCACCTCGTGGCCGATGTCCACCGAGCGCGCCGAGTCGCTGCGGCCGAAGTCCAGTGCCATCAGCGAGACCGAGCGCTCCCAGAGCACCGTGCGCGTGACCTGCGCCGCGCCCTGCTCGCTCGCATTCCAGTACAGCGGGCGGTCGTAGCCGCGCTCGGCCTTCCACTTGTCGATCTGTTCCTGCGTCACCCGCTTGCCCCCGATGTTCAGGCGCGCCATGTCGTCCGGCGTGTTGACGGTGAAGAACAGGAAGAACGTCAGCAGATTGACGCCAATGAGGATGAGGAAGCCGTAACCCAGACGGCGCAGGATGAAGCCACCCATGGTCTCAGGCCCCCTTGGCTGCGTTGACCACCGGTGCTGCCTCGGCGGTGGCCGTCTCGCGGGCACGGAAGCTGCGCCGCGCCACCCACACCAGCCAGGCAGCCAGGGCGAAGAGCAAGCCCAGCGGCCAGTACACGGGCTGGTTCCACTCGGCCTGCTTGCGGGTGCGCAATGGGGTATCGAGCCGGTAGTACTTGGCCATGTCGCGGATCATGATGCTGGGCTTGCCGTTGTGCACCCACTGCTGGAATGCGAGGCCTCCCCAGGGGAAGTAGCCGAAGCACCAAGGGCTGTCCTCCTGCAGCATGCGCACCATGCGGTCGATCACTTCCTGCTTGCGCGGGCCGTCTTCCAGCGCCTGGAGCTGGCGGTACAACGCGTCGTACTCGGGGTTGTCGTAGTTGGCGTAGTTGTCACCCTGGCTCTTGGAGCGGCCCAAAGGCCCATACGTCAGGAACAAGAAGTTCTCGGCATCGGGATAGTCGGCCAGCCAGCCGCCCCAGAAGATCTGGTGCCGTCCCTTGAGGGTCTTGTCCTGGTACTGGTTGAAGTCGGTGGCGCGGATCTCGAGCTGGATGCCCAACTTGGCGAACTGCTTGACCATCCAGTCGTTTTCGCTCTTGAACTCGGGGGTGATGGCCCGCTGGAAGTCGTAGTTGAGAACCAGGGGCTTGCCGGTCTTCGCGTCGCGCCCCTCGGGGTAGCCAGCCTGCGCGAGCAGCATGCGTGCTTCCTCGATGGGGCGACGCACCGCCTTGCCGTCCTTCCACACATGGGTGACGGGGTTGTGGAAGCCGGGCTGCCCTTCACGTGAGCCGAACAGTCCAGGCGGGATGGGCCCGTGAGCGGCCACGCCGCCCTTGTGCTTGAAGATGCGACCATAGCCCTCCTCCCACTCGATGGCGATGGCAATGGCCTGGCGCAACTTGCGATTGCGAACCTGCTGCTCGGCGGTGTCGCCCTTGCCGACCACCGGATCGAGCATGTTGAATCCCAGGTACCAGTTGCTGATATCGGTCATCAGCGGGAACTGGAAGCCGCGTTCCTCGTAAAGGCGTCGCACGTCGTCGGAGTCGTCGGCATCGGCTCGAAAGCTCACCCCGTACTCGGGGCGCTCGATCTCCGGAACGTCGAGAAAGCCCTGCTTGAACTTGTCGCGCCGCGGCACCGCCTCCTTCTCGATGGTCACATACAGCGTGTCGATGAACGGCATGGTCTTGCCGCAGTCGTCGAGCAGCCCAGCGGCCTTGTCCTCAGGCATGCCCTCGCATGGATAGGATTCGCCGCGGAAGTTCGGGTTGCGCACCATCACATGGCGCCGATCCCGCACGAACTCCTTCATCATGTAGGGCCCCGTGCCCACCGGCCACTGGTTGAGGGACAGACCGTTCTCGCTCATGCCCGGCTGGGCATAAAAGGCATCGGCCTCCCAGGGGATGGGCGCCAGAAACGGCATGGCCATCCAGTAGCTCCACTGCGGGTACTTGCCCTTGAGACGGATGCGCCAGGTGTACTTGTCGGGGGCCGAACTGCCCTCGAGCGGGAATTTCCGGAAGTCCAGGAAGGGCTTGTCGCGCGCATCCTCGGGCAAGCCCGCCAACAGCTTGGCGTCTTCGGCCCTGATGCGGTCGGCATACTCGCGCAGGCCGATGACGTAGTCGGCGAAGATGGCGAACACCGGCGCCTCGATGCGCGTGGTGGCATGGCGCTTGAGCGCGTAGACGAAGTCCTCGGCGACGAGTTCGCGCGTACCCTGGTGTTCAAAGTCGAACGGCGAGCGGCGCTCGCCGAGCTGCTCACGGCTGAGTTGCAGGTAGCGGCTTCGCCCCTGGTCGTCCTTGGCAAAGGCCGGATGCGGCTGAAAGAGGATGCCAGGGCGTATGCGCACGTCGTAGACGCTTTGAGCGATCTGCTCGGGCGGCGCATCGGCAGGCAGCACCTTGCCGTCCTTGTCGAGGTAGGTGGGTTTGACCACCTCGGCCGCAGACTTCGGAACCAGCGTGTAGGGCCGCTTGAGGTAGTGGTACCCGTAGGGCGGCTCGTAGATCTGGAAGGTGTAGGCCGACTCGGGGTTGGCGTAGGACGCGGTGGGGTCGAGGTAGCGAGGCGAGCGCTCGTCGAACGTGTAATACAGCGTGTTGCGCTGCGCAGCGTCGGCCGGATAAGGGCTGTTGTTGCACCCACCCGCCGCAACAGCGACAAGCAGCGCCAATGCCAGGCGCCAGGCCCTGGACAGGTGAAAACCGCGCATGCGGGAGCACTCCTGGTGCGGGCAGTCGGCCGCGCGGGGTGGCGCAGTCAGTTGCCGGAAAACGAGCGCCCCGACCGGCCTGCGCTCATGACGCTCGGCCCTTCGAGGCGAGCGTTGATTCTATGCCGCCCGCCGCCTGGGCGACCTCGGGGTTGGCCCGGAGCCACCGACCCCTTCAATTGCGGGGTGGTGCGGCGTCCTGGCCCGAGTCATCAGTGCCCACCCCAGCCCACCAGTACGTCGCGGCCCTGCACCACCAGCTCGACTCGGGCGCCGACCGGCAGACACACCTTGGTGCGCACATGCCCGAAGGGCAACCCAGTGAGAACGGGCACCGGGCACACCTGCCGCACATGGGCTACCGCTCGTTTCAGTGTATAGCCGCGATCCAGCGGCGACATGCGGTAGTCGGTGAACGCGCCCAGCAAGACCGCCTTCTGGCGCTCCAGCACGCCGGCCTGGTGCAGCTGAAGCAGTGCGCGCTCAATGCGATACGGATGCTCGTTGACGTC
>NZ_JAKLLN010000047.1 GCF_023150065.1 Zoogloea sp. | reverse complement strand
CCCCTATGGAAGTGATCGTACTGGCCGCCGGCCAAGGTAAGCGTATGCGCTCGGTGTTGCCCAAGGTCTTGCAGCCGCTGGCGGCCAAGCCGATGCTGGCACACGTTCTGGATACCGCCCGCATTCTCGAAGCACGCCGCATCGTGGTGGTGTACGGCCACGGTGGAGAGGTGGTGCGTGAAGCCCTCGACGCCCCCGACCTGGCCTGGGCGCGCCAGGACCCGCCCCAGGGCACCGGTCATGCAGTGCAGCAAGCCATGCCCCTGGTGGACGATGGCGACATCGCCCTGATCCTCTACGGTGACGTGCCCCTGATCGGTGTGCCCACCCTGCAGCGCCTCATGGCCGCTGCCAGCGACACCGCCCTGGCGCTCCTCACCGTGTCCATGGACGACCCCACCGGCTACGGCCGCATCCTGCGCGACGCTGCCGGCAAGGTCACCCGCATCGTCGAAGAGAAGGACGCCACCGTTGATGAGCGACGCGTCCAGGAAGTGAACACCGGCATCCTCGCCGCCCCGGTGGCCCGCCTGCGCCAGTGGCTGGGTAACCTCAAGAACGACAACGCCCAGGGCGAGTACTACCTCACCGACATCATCGCCATGGCGGTGGCCGATGGCCTGGACGTCGTCACCACCCAGCCCGACGCCTTCGAGGAAACCCTGGGCGTCAACAACAAGACCCAGCTCGCCGAACTCGAGCGCATCCACCAGCGCAACATCGCCCGCCGCCTTACCGACGCCGGCGTCACCGTCATCGACCCGGCCCGCCTCGACGTGCGCGGCACCCTCGAATGCGGCCGCGACGTGGAGATCGACATCAACTGCATCTTTGAAGGCACCGTGGTGCTGGGCGACGGCGTGCGTATTGGCGCCAACTGCATCGTGCGCAACGCCACCCTCGGCGCCGGCACCCGGGTCGCCGCCTTCTCCCAGATCGAAGACACCACCATGGGCGAAGCCTGCGTCATCGGCCCCTACGCCCGTACCCGCCCCGGCACCGTGCTCGGCAACGACGTGCACCTGGGCAACTTCGTCGAAGTGAAGAACAGCGTCATCGCCGACCACTCCAAGGCCAACCACCTGGCCTACGTGGGCGACGCCGACATCGGCCAGCGCGTCAATGTGGGCGCCGGCACCATCACCTGCAACTACGACGGCGCCAACAAGTTCCGCACCATCATCGAAGACGACGTCTTCATCGGCTCCGACACCCAGCTCGTCGCCCCCGTGCGCGTCGGCAAGGGCGCCACCCTGGGCGCCGGCACCACCCTCACCAAGGACGCCCCCGCCGACCAGCTCACCGTGTCCCGCGCCCGGCAGATGTCCCTGGCCGGCTGGCAGCGCCCGGTGAAGGTCAAGAAGTGAAGATTTCCGTCGGGGGCACCTGCAGGGGCGACGCTGTAGGGGCGACTTCAGTCGCCCACCGCACGCCCATGACAGGCATGCCGCTGATCGAAGTCCGCGGGCGACTGAAGTCGCCCCTACGCGAGGTCGACGGCGCCCCCCGCGTCTCGCCCTGACAACACCCAACATCTGAAAGGCCCCCCACCATGTGTGGCATCGTTACCGCCATTGCCCGTCGCAACATCGTCCCCGTGCTGCTCGAAGGCCTGCGCAAGCTGGAATACCGGGGCTACGACTCCGCCGGGCTGGCCGTGCTCAAGGAGGGCCAGCTCCAGCGCCTGCGTGCCGTCGGCCGTGTTGCCGAACTCACCGCCCAGGCCGACGCCACCCAGCTGAGCGCCGAGATCGGCATCGCCCACACCCGCTGGGCCACCCACGGCGTGCCCTGCGAGCGCAACGCCCACCCCCACATCTCCGACGGTCTCGCCGTGGTGCACAACGGCATCATCGAAAACTTCGAAGCCCTGCGCAGCGCCCTGCAGGCCAAGGGTTACGCGTTCACCTCCGACACCGACACCGAGGCCATCGCCCACCTGCTCCACGACACCCTCAAGACCACGCCCGATCTCTTCGAGGCCGTGCGTGTCACCATCGGCCAGCTGATCGGCGCCTACGCCATCGGCGTGGTGAGCGAAGCCGAGCCCAACCGCGCCATCGTCGCCCGCAAGGGCTCGCCCCTGCTGCTGGGCATCGGTGAAGATGGCCACTACGCCGCCTCCGACACCGCCGCCCTGCTGCAGGTCACCCGCAAGGTGGTCTACCTGGAAGACGGCGACGTGGCCGAGCTGACCCTCGAAGGCTTCCGCGTCACCCTCTCCGACGGCACCCCCGTCGAGCGCCCGGTCAACATCTCCAGCCTGTCGGCCGACGCCGTCGAGCTGGGCAAGTACCGCCACTACATGCAGAAGGAGATCTTCGAGCAGCCCCAGGCCCTGGGCAACACCCTCGAAATGATCGCCGGCGGCGGCGGCATCTCCCCGCAGCTCTTCGGCACCGACGCCGTGGGCATCTTCGGCGCCACCCGCCGCGTCCTCATCCTCGCCTGCGGCACCAGCTACCACGCCGGCCTCGTCGCCCGCTACTGGATCGAATCCGTCGCCAAGCTGCAGTGCACCGTCGAGATCGCCAGCGAATACCGCTACCGCGAATCCGTGCCCGACCCCGAAACCCTGGTCGTCGTCATCTCCCAGTCCGGTGAAACCGCCGACACCCTGGCCGCCCTCAAGTTTGCCAAGGGCCTGGGCATGACCAAGACCCTGGCCATCTGCAACGTGCCCGAGTCCGCCATCGTCCGCGAAACCGCCCTGCGCTTCGTCACCCGCGCCGGCCCCGAGATCGGCGTCGCCTCCACCAAGGCCTTCACCACCCAGCTGGCCGCCCTGGCGCTCCTCACCCTGGCCCTGGCCAAGGTCAACGGCCGCCTCAGCGAACAGGCCGAAACCGAGCACCTCACCCAGCTGCGCCACCTGCCCGTGGCTGTCGCCAAGGTCGTCGAGCTCGAACCCGAGATCGAACGCTGGGCCCAGCGCTTCGCCGACAAGCAGCACGCCCTCTTCCTGGGCCGCGGCGAGCACTACCCCATCGCCCTCGAAGGTGCCCTCAAGCTCAAGGAAATCTCCTACATCCACGCCGAAGCCTACCCCGCGGGCGAGCTCAAGCACGGCCCCCTGGCCCTGGTGGACAAGGACATGCCCGTCATCTCCGTGGCCCCCAACGACAGCCTGCTCGAAAAGCTCAAGAGCAATCTGCAGGAAGTGAAGGCCCGCGGCGGCGAGCTCTACGTGTTTGCCGACGCCGGCAGCGAGATCCCCGAAAGCGAAGGCGTGCACATCCTGCACCTGCCCGAGCACTACGGCATGCTCTCCCCCATCCTCCATGTCATCCCCCTGCAACTGCTCAGCTACCACGCTGCGCTGGTGAAGGGCACCGATGTGGACAAGCCGCGGAATCTGGCCAAGAGCGTGACGGTGGAGTGA
>NZ_JAKLLN010000046.1:279-3541 GCF_023150065.1 Zoogloea sp. | reverse complement strand
CGCCATCATGGAGGAGTGCGGCTTCAAGGTCACCCGCAACCCGTCGGAGATGGGGCGCCTGCTGAAGTCGCTGATCTGACGCACCGGAGGCCGGCCGCGCAGCGCAGGCCCCGATGCCATGCGGTGCCGGGCGGTGCATCGCGCCGGCTCACAGGCCACCTGCGGGTGGCCTGTGGCGTTGTGTGCCCGTGATGGGCGCGGCCACCCCCTAAACTGCAACCCCGCGAGGAGCCGCCACGATGGATCAGTTCATGCACGCCGACTTCTGGATCGCCGTCGGCCAGATCATCATGATCGACATCCTGCTGGGCGGCGACAACGCGGTGGTCATCGCGCTGGCCTGCCGCCAGTTGCCGGCCGCACAGCGCACGCAGGGCATCATCTGGGGCACCGTCGGCGCCATCGTCCTGCGTGTGGTGCTGATCTTCTTCGCGCTCACGCTGCTCAAGATCTCGTTTCTCAAGCTGGTGGGCGCAGCCCTGCTGCTGTGGATCGGCGTCAAGCTGCTCGCGCCGGATGATGACGACAACCACGAGGGCATCAAGGCCAGCGACAAGTTGTGGGCGGCGGTGCGCACGGTGATCGTAGCGGACTTCGTGATGAGCCTGGACAACGTGATCGCCATCGCCGGGGCCGCCGAAGGCGCGGGTGGCGACCACAAGATGCCCCTGGTGATCTTCGGCCTGCTGGTGAGCATTCCCATCATCGTCTGGGGCAGCCAGTTCGTGATCAAGCTGATGGACCGCTTCCCGGTCGTGATCACCCTGGGTGGCATGCTGCTGGGCTGGATCGCCGGCACGATGGCAGTGTCCGACCCCGCATTGGGCGGCTTCATCGAGCAGGCCAAGGGCGTGGCCACGCCAGCCGTGCACTACAGCGCCGGGGTGCTGGGGGCACTCGCCGTGCTCGCGGTGGGCAGTTGGCTCAAGCGCCGTCACCTCGCCGCCGCCGGCGGGGCGTCGGCCGCCTGAAGGCCTGCGAACAAGCACGACACACCCGCTCGGGCGCACCGGACTCATTCACAGGCTCTGAGCCCGCGTACACGACATGCGGCCATCCGACCAGACTCCGTGGTGGCGCCGCTGGTGGTCGGCGCGTCCCGGCGCTGCCACCATGGCCGCCCGTCCGATGGTGACGCCCCTGCCCGGCATCGCAGCCCCGGGGACGCCCGCGGCCCGGCCATCGGGCCCGCCGAGCCAGGCCCGGTTCGGCCGCTTCCGGCTCGAGGCGCAGCTCGGCCAGGGCGCCAGCGGCCCCGTCTTCCTGGCTTGGGACGGCACGCAGCGGGTCGCCCTGAAGCTGCTGGCGTTGCCCGGCGGCCTCGACGCGGACGAGCGCCAGGCGCAGCAGGAGCGATTCCTGCGCCAGGCGCAGGCGCTGCGCAGGCTCGCCCACCCGGACATCGTCGCCGTGCTGGACCATGGTGAAGAAGCCGGCCAGGCCTGGATGGCAATGGAGGCGGCGCCAGGGTTCGACCTGACGCGGTACGCCCGCGGCCCGCGGCTGCTGCCCGAGCCCATCGTGCTCGAGTTGGGCGCACGCCTGGCGCTGGCGCTGGCGCACGCGCATGCGCAGGGCATCGTGCACCGCGATCTCAAGCCGGCGAACATCCGCCTGGATCTGCCTGCCGGTACGCTCAAGCTGATGGACTTCGGCGTCGCCCGGCTGGACGACGCGGCCATCACCCGCACCGGTGTCACCCTCGGTACGCCGGCCTACATGGCGCCCGAGCAACTCACCGGTGATGTCGCCGACGCCCGCAGCGACACCTACGCGCTGGGCGTCATCCTCTATGAACTGCTCACCGGGCGACTGCCCTATGCTGCCGCCACGTTGGGCGAGCTGCTGCGCGCCGTGGGCGCCGGCGATCCGCCGCGGCTGCGCTATTGGCGGCCGGCCAGCTCGCCGGCGCTCGAGGGCCTGCTCGCACGGCTGATGGCTCGAGATCCACGCTCGCGCCCGGCCGACTTGGTGGCCCTGGCCGCCGAGTTGCGTACCCTGGGCGCGGGACCGCAAGCCCCGGCCGGCGCTCCCGCCGTGCCCGCGGCGCGCACGCCAGCGCCCGATGCGTGATTTCCCCCCCGTGCCAGCGGCCCGGGCGGCGCGCATCGGCCCCGCGTTACAGGGCACAATGCCCGCGGTAACCCCTTCCCAACGTGACCGCTGAAGCTGAGCGCATGACGTTTGAGTTCTTCCACGCCGTGGACACCGGCCGCGCGCGCTCGAACAACGAGGACTCGGTGGCCGTGGACGACGCCAACCTGCTGGCGGTGCTGGCCGACGGCATGGGCGGCTACAACGCGGGCGAGGTCGCCAGCAACATGGCCACCTCGTTCATCAAGAGCGAACTCGGCCGCTGGCTGCACGAAACCGAAGGCAAGGCCAACGACGCGGAAATCCGCCGCGCGATGGACATCTGCGTCGACAACGCCAACCGGGCGATCTTCAACGCGGCCAATGCCAACCCGCAGTACGCCGGCATGGGCACCACGCTGGTGGTGGCGGTGTTCCGCGAGGGCCAGCTTCGCCTGGGCCATGTGGGCGACTCGCGCGCCTATCGCTGGCGTGCCGGCCAGCTGGTGCAAATCACCCGTGACCACTCGCTGCTGCAGGAACAGATCGACGCGGGCCTCATCACGCCCGAGCAGGCGGCGTTCTCGGCCAACAAGAACCTCGTCACCCGCGCCGTGGGCGTGGAAGACACGGTGCTGCTGGAGTCGCACCAGCATGAGGTGTTGGCAGGCGACCTGTACCTGATGTGCTCCGACGGCCTGTCGGACATGCTGGACGACGCCACGCTGGCCCAGATGTTGCAAGCACACGACGCGTTGGCCGATATGGGCCGGGCGCTCATCGATGCAGCCAATGAGGCAGGCGGAAAGGATAATATCTCGCTGGTCCTCGTGCGGGTGGGGGGCGCGTCGTCCGCTGCCAGCAAGCCCTGGTGGCGATTCGGCCGTTGAGCCGCCGGGGCCCGCGCATCGCCTGGGGCGCCGCCCCGGGATCGGTCGGTCAGTCAAGATGAGGGCAAGCATGAGCAAGCTGGTGGTCTCGCTCGACGGTGTGGTGATCAAGGAAGTCCAGATCACCAAGGACAAGACGACGCTCGGTCGTCGCCCCTACAACGACATCGTGATCGACAACCTGGCCGTCAGCGGCGAGCACGCCGTGCTTCAGATGGTGGGGCAGGACGTCTTCATCGAAGACCTCAACAGCACCAACGGCACCTACATCAACGGCAAGGCGATCAAGAAGCAGCTGC
>NZ_JAKLLN010000046.1:0-269 GCF_023150065.1 Zoogloea sp. | reverse complement strand
AAGTACAAGATCAAGTACCTGGTCGAAGAGGGCGGCGACTACGAGAAGACCATGATCATGCGCCCGGGCGCGCAGCCGCCCATGCCGGGCGCAGCACAGTCGCCGGCGTCGGGCTTCGGCCCGATGGCATCCACCACGCCGCGCCCCGGACCCCTGGGTGCACCCACCGGCCCCGGCGGCATCCACGCGCTGCCGGCGTCGATCAAGGTGCTCAGCGGCGCTGCGGCCGGCCGCGAGGTCACGCTCACCAAGGTGGTCACCACCGTCGG
>NZ_JAKLLN010000045.1 GCF_023150065.1 Zoogloea sp. | reverse complement strand
TCCTTTCGAGGATTACGTTATGCCTCAAACACAAAAATTCTGACAGGCTCATTCAAGGGGGTGAAGAAGGAATTCAGGCGAGTGAAGAAGGAATTCACAGGCGTGTAGAAGGACTCCACGGCCATGCGGAGGGATCGCAGGGGCGGAGGCTGTGATGTGTCGGGGGGGTGTCGGGTTACGCTGCGCTAACCCGACCTTGTATTGTGTTGATGTGCAGAACCGATCGTTTTTCCGGTCGCCCCGCGCGACGGCGGAAATCGGGACCGCATACCTGGGGGGCACCCCAGGTTGAGCGGCTGGATGCCGTACCCGACCTGGGGCCGCGCGCCCGCATGGTAGATCCTGCAGCAGCCGCTCACCCTCACATAAAAGATCGGACAGTATCTTTGGCCCGGCTTGCCGGCAGCCCGCATTCACAAGGTTGATCGAAAGAGGACACACTCATGCATCCGCTTCAACTTGGCATCGATGTCGCCAAGGCAAAGCTCGACTGCGCCCTGCGCCTCACGAGCGGCAAGTTCCGCCACAAAGTCGTCGACAACACCCCGGCCGGTTTCAAGGCCCTGGACGATTGGCTCGTCAAGGAAGGGGCTACGGCGCTCCATGTCTGCATGGAAGCCACCGGCACCTACTGGGAGGCGGTCGCTGAGCATCTGGCCGAGCGCCCCGCAGCAACGGTGAGTGTCATCAATCCGGCCCAGATCAAGGCGTTTGGTGCCTCCCAGATGGTGCGCACCAAGACCGACAAGGTCGACGCGAAGCTGATCGCCCAGTTCTGTGCCGAGCGCACGCCCGAGCCCTGGCAGGCCCCTACGCCCGCCGAGAAGACCCTGCGCGCCCTGGTGCTGCGCCTCGATGCGCTGCAGACCATGCGAATCCAGGAGTCCAACCGCCTCGAGGTGGCCCGCGAGAGCGTCGCCGAGGGCATCGCCAAACACCTCACGTGGCTCGACGACGAGATCGCCCGGCTCAGCAAGGCTATCCGAGATCACATCGACAACGACCCGACGCTGCGTGACAAGCACCGGCTGCTCGACTCGATCCCCGGCCTGGGGGAGCGCACCACCGCCGTGCTGCTCGCCTTTCTTGCCGAACCTGCACGCTTTGGGAACGCGCGTCAGGCGGTCGCCTTCGCCGGCCTCGACCCGCGCCAGCATGAGTCGGGCAGCAGCGTGCGCGGCAAGCCCCGGCTCTCCAAGGTCGGCCACAGCTTCCTGCGCAAGGCCCTCTACATGCCGGCCATGGTGGCGCTATACCGCACCGACTGGGGCAAGCTCTTCCGCGAACGCCTGGCCGCCCGGGGCAAGCCCCCGATGCTCATCATCGGCGCCATGATGCGCAAGCTCGTCCAGGTCAGCTACGGCGTGCTCAAGTCGGGACAGACCTTCCAGCCAGAGCTCCACGGGGTTTGACTTGGATAACAGTATCTACTGACTTCCGCGGGTGCGCAAGCGACGCCTCACCACCCCTGGGCCTGGCGCCGGGCCTGCTCGCATTCGTTGCGGAACATCAGAAACTGGCGCAGGCGGCGCGGGTCGATGGCGCCGCTCTCGGCGGCGGCCTGTAGCGCGCAGCCGGGCTCGGCATCGTGGCGGCAGTCGCGGAAGCGGCACTGGCCCACGTAGGGCCGGAACTCCCGGAAGCTCGCCTCCAGCGCCTCGGCGTCGAGGTGGGCGAGGCCGAAGGTCTGCATCCCCGGGCTGTCGATGATGCCGCCGCCCTCCGGCAGCGGGTAGAGCCGCGCGAAGGTGGTGGTGTGCTTGCCGGTGTCCAGCACTTCCGAGATCTCCCGGGTCTGGGCCCGGGCTTCGGGGATCAGGGCGTTGGTGAGCGTCGACTTGCCCATCCCCGACTGCCCGACCAGCAGGCTGGTTTCGCCCACCAGGCGTTCGCGCAGGGCATCCACATCGCCCAGCGCCGACAGCTCGAGGATCGGGTAGCCCAGCGCCGCAAACGGTGCCAGCAGGGCGCGGCTGGTGGCCAGCCCGGCTTCGATGTCGGCCTTGTTGAGCACGATCAGCGTTTTCAGGTGCTGGCTCTCGGCGGCGCACAGGCAGCGCGACAGGAACTCGTCCGAGAAGCTCGGCTCGGTGGCCACCACCAGTACAACCTGGGTGGCGTTGGCGGCGATCAGCTTCTGGCGCCAGGCGTCCGAGCGGTAGAGCAGGCTGCTGCGCTCCTCCAGCTTGTCGATGACGCCCTGGCCGGGGCCGGTGACGGCCACCTTCACCCGGTCGCCGCAGGCGAACACGCTCTTCTTGCCGCGGGGCACGCACAGCAAAATCTCGCCGGCGGCGGTGCGCACTTCGTATTGGCGCCCGAAGGCGGCGATCAGGGTTCCATCGAGTTTCATCGGGCTGCCTGCAGGCGCGCGATGCGGATCGCGGCGGGGGGGTGGGAATCGTAGATGCTCGAATACAGCGGGTCGGGCGTGAGCGTGGAGGCGTTGTCGCGGTACAGCTTGACCAGCGCGCTCACCAGGTCGGCGGCCGGAGCCTGGCGGGCCGCGTAGGCGTCGGCCTCGAACTCGTGGCGGCGCGACCAGCGGCTCATCAGCGGGGTGAGCGGAAAGGTGAACACCGGCAGCACCAGCGCAAACAGCAGCAGGGTGGCGGCGGTGCCCTGGCTGGCCAGCCCCAGGCCCTCGAAGAACCACGCCTGGCCGGCCAGGTGGCCGAGCAGCGCAAAGAAGCCCAGGCTGCCGGCGCCGATCACCGCCAGGCGCTTCCACAGGTGGTGATGGTGGTAGTGGCCGAGCTCGTGGGCCAGCACCGCCTCGACTTCCTGCGGGTCGAGCTTGGCCAGCAGGGTGTCGAAGAAGACGATCCGCTTGCTGGCGCCGAAGCCGGTGAAATACGCATTGCCGTGGGCCGAGCGCTTCGAGCCATCCATCACGAAGAGGCCCGACAGGCGGAAGCCGCAGCGCGTCAGCAGGGCCTCGATGCGCGCCTTCAGCGGGCCGTCCTCGAGGGGCTGGAACTTGTTGAAGAGCGGCGCGATGAAGGTGGGGTACACCAGCATCACCAGCAGGTTGAAGCCCAGCCAGAAGGCCCACACATACAGCCACCACAGGCCGCCCATTGCCGCCATCAGCCACAACACGAAGGCGATCAGCGGCAGCCCGATGAGGGCCGCCAGTGCCACGCCCTTCACGGTGTCGGCCACGAAGAGGCCCGGGGTGAGGCGGTTGAAGCCGAAGCGGGCCTCCAGCCCGAAGCTGCGGTAAATCCCGAGGGGCAGATCCACCAGCCAGCTCACCACGCCCACCGCGCTCACGAAGGCCACCCCGTGGGCGATGCTGCCCGGCTCGACGAAGCGGGCGCACAGGTCGTGCAGCGCCTGCAGCCCGCCGCCCAGCGTGAGGGCCAGCAGCAGCGCGGCGGAAAGCACGGTGTCGACCATGCCCAGGCGTACCCGCGCCACCGTGTAGTCGGCGGCCTTTTGATGGGCCTCCAGGCCGATCGTGGCGGCGAAGGCGGCGGGCACCGTGGCCCGGTGGGCAGCCACGTGGGCGGCCTGGCGCCGGGCCAGCCACAGGCGGCACACCAGGCCGACGCCCAGGGCGACGAGGAACAGGGCGGAGAAGCTGCTGGAAGTCATGGGCTGGAGCAGAGGGGGGAAAACGGGGGAGGGCGCGTCGATTGCGCTGCCGATGCAGGGCAGGCAGCCGCCCGGAGGGCGTAGAATCGCGCCTTCACCGAAAATCGATCGGACCAAATTATGGCACAGGACCAGAATCACCTCATCTGGCTGGACATGGAAATGACCGGCCTCAACCCCGACAGCGACCGCATCATCGAGATGGCGATGGTCGTCACCAACAGCCAGCTCGACGTGATCGCCGAAGGCCCGGTGATCGCCGTGCACCAGCCCGACGCGGTGCTCGACGCGATGGACGAGTGGAACAAGAACACCCACGGCCGCTCCGGCCTGATCGAGCGGGTCAAGGCCTCGACCATCGACGAAGCCGCCGCCGAGGCGCTCTACCTCG
>NZ_JAKLLN010000044.1 GCF_023150065.1 Zoogloea sp. | reverse complement strand
CAACATCAAGTCCTTTGAATCGCGCAAGGCACATCTCGAGGCACAGAACCTCGAGACCCGGAAGGAGGCCGCGGCCGTCGCCGCGAAGCTCGACGGCCAGACCTTCGCCACCTGGCTGGACGCGCGCGGGCTGCGCGACGAGCGCCTGCGCTGGTACCTGGACTACGCCTGCCGCGACGAGTACGGCGCCGATGCCGGCACGGTGTCGGCATGGGCGGGGCTGCACTACTTTGCCGGCCGCCAGGGCTTCCATGCCCCTGGCGACGACGCGCCCGGCCGCGACGCCGTGTTCACCTGGCCCGAGGGCAATGCCTGGCTGATCCAGCGGCTCGCACTGCCGTTGGCCGGCCGCCTGCATGCCGGGCGCCTCGTCCATGCCGTGCGCACCGAGCGCGAGGGCGTGCAGGTCGATGCATGGGACATCGCATCCGGACGGCCGGAGCGCTGGCAGGCCCGAGCCGTCGTGATGGCGGTGCCGCTGTTCGTTGCGGCACGCTTGCTCGCAGACCCACCGCCGGCGCTGGTCGCTGCCGCGTCACGCGTGCGCTATGCGCCCTGGCTGGTCGGCAACCTGGCCCTGCGCGAGCCACTGCTCGATCGGGGCCTGGGTGCGCCCGCGTCGTGGGACAACGTGCGCTATGGCTCGCCCTCCCTGGGCTACGTCGATGCCGGCCACCAGCGCCTGTCACCTGCCGCAGGCCCCACCGTGATCACCGCCTACTGGCCGCTGACGACCACCGAGCGGGGCGCGCTGCTGGCCGACTCCGCATCGGACTGGGGGCGCCGCATCGTGGCCGACCTGCAGGCCGCCCACCCGGACCTGCCCGAGAAGGTGCAGCACATCGACCTCGCCCGCCACGGCCATGCCATGAGCATTCCGGTTCCCGGCACCCGGGGCAGCCCGGCGCTGGCGGCGCTGCGCGAACTGCGCGGGACTGTGCAGTTCGCGCATGCCGATCTGGCCGGCTACTCGGTGTTCGAGGAGGCGTTCGAGCAGGGGGAGCGGGCCGGGCAGGCCGCGATCTTCGCTCGGCGCTGAAAGACGCCTGCTCGCACCGAGCGCAAACCCCTCGCCAATCCTGTGTCCGAGTCGGTCGGCCCCGCAGACGCAGAACGGGCCACCCGCAGGTGGCCCGTTCTTCGGTGGGTGCGGTCAGCGGGAGCGACCGCGAGCGTCAGAACTCGTACTGCGCCAACAACCGAATGGAGCGAGCCGGCTGCAAGCTGAGCGGCTGCCCGTAGGTGGACTTCGGATCATCCATGCCGCTGCCCTCGGCTTCCTGGATGGTGCGAACACCGCGCTTGTTGAACACGTTGATGACGTCCATGCTGAACGTCATCCCCTTCAGCCACGCCGGCGTGTAGGTGGCCTGCAGGTTCAACTGCTCCGTCCACGGCGTGCGACCCAGCGTACCGCGCGGGTTCAGCTTGCCGCCGCACCAGAACGACGCGTCACCGTAAAGCTGTGACACACCATCGAGCTCGCCGGCATACACGCCAAAGCAGTTCTTGGGGCGACCGCTCTGGATGATCAGGTTGGCACCGAGGCGCAATTCGTCGCTGAAGGCATACGACCCCCAGAACTTGAACGTATGACGGCGGTCGTTCGGCAGGTAGCCCTCGGCGCCTTCCATCAGGCCGGGATAGTCGAAGTCCTGACTGATACCGGCGTCGTCCTGGCCGATGTCGGACTTGACGTAGCCCTCGGCGTTGCCCTTGCTGAACGCCAGCACGTACGAGCCCTGGAAGCTCCACTTCTTGTCCCAGGCGCGCTCGAAGGTGATCTCCAACGCGTCGTAGGTCCGCTTCGCCTTGGGCATGTGCAGGGCCGAGGCCGGGATCACGACCGGGCTGAGCACGCCCGTACCGTCGAGGTCGATGTTGGCCGTGAGATCACTGCCAGGGTTGTAGAGGAAGCAGTGCCCGATCGCGCCACCGATCGCTGCCGCCTGGTCCTCGCTGTAGCCGTTGGCCAGCGCCCACTCATACGGCCCCTCGTCGTTGCAGATGTCGTCCATGCCGCTGCCGAGCTTGCGGTGGGTGTACTTCGCACCGAACGACCAGCGCTGGCCCAGGGACTTCTGGAAGCCGGCGATGAACTCATCCTGGTACATCGGCTTGATGTTGGGGTCGACCACGCTCAGCGGGTTGGGCGTCTCCCCGTTGCTGCTGTAGACGCGCTCGCCCAGTTGTGCACCCAGCGCCGGGCGCGAGAATCGGTCTGTGCCGAGGTTGCCCCCGTACATGTAGAAGTCGCGGTAGTCCAGCTCGGTTCCCGAGAGCCGCACATTGGTGTTGGCATAGACGGGAATGTAGTAGCGGCCCAAGTTGCCGTACACCTTCAGATCCGCGTTGCCGGTGACGTCCCAGGACATGCCGAACCGGGGCGCCCAGGTGTTCTCGACCTCGATGAACGGCGTTCCGGCGGCGTTCTTGTTCGTGAACGACTCGTTGCGCAGGCCGACGCTGGCGATCAGGTTGTTCGTGACCTGAATCGTGTCCTCGAGGTACCAGGCCGAATTGATCGTCTTGAACTTGCCGCCGTTCTGGAACAAGCGGAATTCGACGATCTGCACAGACGGATCGACCCCTGGTGTACCCGGGATGACGTAGCCGTTCGACAGCTTCTGTCCCGGATTGCGGGTGCGCAGGATGTACTGGCCTTCGCCGGGCGTAGCGGTGCCGTCCTGGACACTGTAAATCTCGTGGTCCAGGCCACCACGCAGCGTGTGTTTGCCCAGCACCCACTCGGCATCGAGGCGGAACGCTTCGCGCTGATCATTCGCGTTCGGGTCCGTGACCCGCGTCGCGGTCCAGCAGCCGTAATCCTTGCGCGTCGAGGTGCGCAGATCGACCACGACGGGGCAGTCTGCACCCGCAGGCGCCGAAGACCGGTCGTACTTGCCCACGCCGGCCAGCGCCGACACCGAGAGGTCGTCGTTGAGCCAGCTCGTCCACTTCAGGATGACGTTCTCACCACCCGCCGTCTCCGTGCTGGGGCCCTTGTACTCGCCACGCTCAGTGCCGTACTCGACCGACGAATCCCACGTGTCGGTCTTGTCCTTGGACTTGTCGTTGAAGGCCGTCAGCTCGAACAGGTTGCGATCGTTGACGTTCCAGTCCACCTTGACCAGGTACTGCGGCGTATCGTTCTTGATCTCTTCCTGGGTTGCCGCGTAGTAGTAGTTCGACTTGGTCTGCGCCCCCTGGACCAGACCGAAAACGTACAACTTGTCCTGAACAATCGGACCGCCGGCCCACAGGTTGACGTAGGTCGAGTCGGTGCCGCCAGGCTTGTCCACGAGTGACCACTCGCCCGTGACCGGATCACGGAAGGTCCGCACCGCGGAGCCTTGCAGCGAGCTGTTGTTGTGCTTGAGGTTGACCCCGCCGCGCCACTCGTTCGTGCCGCGCTTGGTGGTCACGCTGATGACGCCGCCCAGGGAGCGGCCGAACTCGGCGCCGTAGCCACCGGTCTTGACCTGCTGCTCGGCAACCCCTTCATAGGGCACCTGGTTGAACGCCACGCCGTTGACGATATTGGTGACGTTGAAGCCGTTGATGTAGTAGGCGTTCTCGGCCGGCGACGCACCACCGAGAGACGGCACGTTACCGGCTCGGGAATTGGTTTGCCCAAGACGCGAATCGCCCACCACGGCGCCTGGAGCCAGGAGGGTGATGGCGGTCACGTCACGCTGCACCGGGATGCGGTCGATCTCGGCCTTGCTCAGGATCTGCGTCGACTCCGTCGATTTCACGTCGAAGTTGCGCGGCGCCAGGCTGCCCGTGACCTCCACGCGCTGGGTCGCGCCAAACAGCGCAACGGCACCCTGGCCGGCCTGCACCGTGACCAGGACGCTTTCCTTGGTGCCGTTCGCCCGATTCACGGTAACCGTGTACGTACCCGCGGGCAGCTGCGAAACCTGGAACGATCCCGAGGCATCCAACGTCAGCTGACGGGTCACCCCGATCGACTTGTTCTCGACGACCACCACATCGCCCTTGCCGCCGCGGCCGCTGATCGACCCGGCGCTCTCCTGCGCGTGGACCGCCACCGACGCCAGACACAACCCTGCCGCCACCGCCAGCGCTGTATGCCTGAGCCCCTGGGTTGATGCCCAATGTTTCCTCATGTTCATGTTCTCCAGAACGAATCACCCAAAACGAAACCCGCCACCGCTGGTACATCCTGCCGCAGGCATGGGTTTGCCCGCGGCCGCCCCAACCCGGCGGAATGTCATTGCATTGTCAACGGTTCGTGAAGCAGCATCTCCTCGGGCTATCCCGTCTGCGACCCATCGTTGCGCGTGGACGACATCGCCGAGCCGCCCAGCCATCAGGGTTATCCGAACCGCCGCTGCGCCGCCTGCACCGGTTGCGCGACACTTGCCCGCCACAGTGCCGCGCACCCGCCCCTGGGGCCCACTCGGCGAACCGGAGCAACGTCTACCATGCGCTACCGCCGCCTCGGCCGCGCCGGCCTGCGGGTCAGCGAACTCTCCCTGGGATCGTGGGTGACCTACCACACGCAGGTGGATGTCAACGCTGCCGCGGAGATGATCGCCGCCGCCTTCGATGCCGGCGTCAACTTCCTGGACAACGCCGAGGCATATGCCGGCGGCCGCAGCGAGGAGGTGATGGGGCAAGCGCTCAAGCGGCTGGGCACGCCGCGGCTGAACTACGTCGTGTCGACCAAGTTCTATTGGGGACTGGACCGCCAGGGCGATGCGGTCAACCGCAAGGACACGCTCAACCGCAAGTACCTGATGCAGGCCATCGAAGGCTCGCTGCGCCGCTTCGGCCTGGAGCACATCGACCTGATCTACTGCCACCGACCCGACCCGCACACGCCGATCGAAGAAACGGTGCGGGCGATGAGCGACATCATCACCCAGGGCAAGGCGCTGTACTGGGGCACCAGCGAATGGAGTGCGGCCGACATCCGCGCGGCTTGGGAGATTGCCGAGCGCCACCACCTGCACAAGCCGGCGATGGAGCAGCCGCAGTACCACCTGTTCCATCGCAAGCGGGTCGAACACGACTACGCCCGGCTGTATGAGGAGATCGGGCTGGGGCTGACGACCTGGAGCCCGCTGGCCAGCGGCCTGCTCACCGGCAAGTACCGCGGCGGCATACCCGAAGGTTCGCGCGGCTCGCTCGAGAACATGGCCTTCCTGCGCAACGGCCTGACCGACGCGGCCAAGAACGCTGCAGTGGCGCAGCTCGAGCCGATCGCCGCCGAACTCGGCGGCAGCCTGGCGCAACTGGCCATCGCCTGGGCCACGCGCAACCCACACGTATCGACCGTGATCACCGGCGCCAGCCGCATCGCGCAATTGCGGGAGAACCTGGGCGCGCTGGCCGTGGCCGAGCGGCTCACGCCCGAGGTGATGGCGCGCATCGAAGAGATCGCTGCGCCGCTGGCGGATCGCTAGCGACGGGCTCAGATCAATCCACGATGAACTCGCGCATCCGCGCGAACGCCGCGTCAGGCTCGTCGCGCCAGGCGCCGTGGCCCGAGGCGGCGCAGGCGGCGAACTGCATCCACTGCGGCGGCAGCGCGGCAGCGATGTCGCGGGCGTCGTCGATGGGGCACACCGGATCGCGTTCGCC
>NZ_JAKLLN010000043.1 GCF_023150065.1 Zoogloea sp. | reverse complement strand
ACCGCCCGGTGCGGACCCGCATGCCGGGTGGTGTGGGAGGGGAACGGTCAGATTATCTGACCGCCCCTATCCCGATGCGGCTCTTGCCTCTGCGTCTGAAGGGTTCGGTCGCCCCGATTCTCCCCAGCACTCGTGCTCTGCCAGGTTTGCCCGATGGCAAAAAAAGCGGGCGCCCGTGGGCGCCCGAAAGTTCCTCGAGGGGGAGGAAGATAAACGGTTGTGCGTGGCCTTTTAGTGGGCGCTGGCGCTGGCGGCGCCGATGCCGGTCTGGGAGCGCACGTACTGGTCGTCGAAGCCAGCCTTGTCGGTCTTGGCTCGGGCGCTGCTGTCGGTCACCGAGAACAGCCAGGTGAAGAAGAAGGCCAGGGGCATGGAGAACAGGGCGGGTTGCTCGTACGGGAAGATGGCTTCCGCATTGCCCAGCACCACCACCCACACGGCCTTGGACAGCACCACGAAAGTCACCGCCGAGATCAGGCCGGCCAGGCCACCCAGCAGGGCGCCGCGGGTGGTCAGACCACGCCAGTACATGGACAGGATCAGGATGGGGAAGTTGGTGGAGGCCGCGATGCCGAAGGTCAGGCCGACGAGGAAGGCGATGTTCTGCTTCTCGAACAGGATGCCCAGCAGCACGGCGACCACGCCGAGGCCGACGGTGGCGATCTTGGATACGCGCATTTCCTGGCTTTCGGTGGCCGTGCCCTTGCAGATCACCCGGGCGTAGATGTCGTGGGCGATGGCGGACGCACCGGCCAGGGCCAGACCGGACACCACGGCCAGGATGGTGGCGAAGGCCACGGCGGACATGAAGCCCAGGAACAGGTTGCCACCCACGGCCTTGGACAGGTGCATCACCGGCATGTTGCCGCCACCGATGAGCTTGCCGGCGAGGTTGCCGCCTTCATAGAACTCCGGGTTGGTGCCGACGATGGTGATGGCGATCAGGCCCAGGGCGCACACGACCATGAAGAAGTAGCCGATGCAGCCGCTGGCCACAAACACGCTCTTGCGGGCTTCCTTGGCGTTGGGCACCGTGAAGAAGCGCATCATGATGTGGGGCAGGCCGGCGGTGCCGAAGACCAGGCCCAGGGACAGGGACACGGCGGTGACCGGGTCGGCCATCAGGGAGCCGGGGCCCATGATCTTGAGGCCGTCCTTGTGCACTTCCACGGCCTTCTTGGCCACGGCTTCCAGGCTGAAGCCGAACTGGCTCATGGACAGGAAGAGCAGCACGGTGCCGCCAAACAGCATCAGGCAGGCCTTGATGATCTGCACCCAGGTGGTGGCGATCATGCCGCCGAAGGTCACGTAGATCACCATCAGCACGCCCACCACGACCACTGCGGTGGCGTAGTCCAGGCCGAACAGCAGCTTGATGAGCTGGCCGGCGCCGACCATCTGCACGATCAGGTAGAAGCACACCACGGTGAGCGAACCGAAGGCGGCAAAGGTGCGGATGGTGCCCTGGTCGAGGCGGTAGGAGGCGATGTCGGCGAAGGTGAACTTGCCCAGGTTGCGCAGGCGTTCAGCCATCAGGAACAGGATCACCGGCCAGCCGACGAAGAAGCCGATGGCGTAGATGAAACCGTCCAGGCCCTTGGCGAAGACCATGGCGGACAGGCCCAGCAGGGTGGCCGCGGACATGTAGTCACCGGCAATGGCGAGGCCGTTCTGGAAGCCGGTGATGCCGCCGCCGGCGGTGTAGAAGTCGGCGGTGGACTTGGTGCGGCTGGCGGCCCAGTAGGTGATGCCCATGGTGGCCACCACGAACACGAAGAACATGCCGATGGCGGTCAGGTTGAGGGGTTGCTTCTGGGCCACGCCGACGGCGTCGGCGGCCAGGGCGCCGGCACTGGCCAGGGCCAGCAGGGTGGCGGCGAGGAGTTGCTTGGACTTGATCACTTGGAGGCCTCCCGGATGATTTCGTTGTTCATCTGGTCGAACTCGCCGTTGGAGCGGCTGACGAACCAGCCGGTGAGCAGCCAGGAGCCGATGATGATGATGGCGCCGATGGGCACGCCGATGGTGAGCATGCCGCCCTCGGAGATCGGAGTGCGCAGGACTTCGGGGGCGAAGGCCACGAGCATCATCAGACCGTAGTAGGACGCCATCACGATGGCTGTGAGCAGGTAGGCAAAGCGGCTGCGCTTGCCCTCCAGCTCGGCAAAGCGGGGGTTGGCCCGCACTTTCTTGTAAATCTCCGCTGACATGATTCCTCCTGGGAAGGTGATTAAAGGTTTTTCTGTGTAGTTATGGTCTTGGGGTGAGTGCTGTTCTCCCCCGGGTGCTGCCACATGCTGATTACATGTTCGGGTAGTTCGGGCCGCCGCCGCCTTCCGGTACGGCCCAGTCGATGTTCTGGGTCGGGTCCTTGATGTCGCAGGTCTTGCAGTGCAGGCAGTTCTGGGCGTTGATCTGCATGCGCGGGCCGCTCGGGTCCTCGACGATTTCGTACACGCCGGCCGGGCAGTAGCGCGTCTCGGGGGCGTTGTAGAGCGCCAGGTTGGTGCTGATGGGCACCGAGGCGTCCTTCAGCTTCAGATGGCAGGGCTGCTCCTCGGTGTGGTTGGTGGCCGAGATGAACACCGACGAGAGTCGGTCGAAGCTGATCTTGCCGTCGGGCTTGGGATAGACGATGGGGGCGCAGTCCGAGGCCTTCTTCAGCTGGGTATGGTCGGCGTGGTGGCGCAGGGTCCACGGTGCCCGGCCCTTCAGCACATAGGTGTCGATGGCGCTGTAGGCGATGCCGCCAAACAGCCCCCAGCGGAAGCTCGGGCGGATGTTGCGCACCTGGTAGAGCTCGTCCCACAGCCAGCTCTGCTTGAGCCGCTCGGGGTAGCCCAGGCACTCGTGGCCGGTCTGGCCCTCGGCGGTGAGGTGGGCAAACAGGGCCTCGGCCGCTTCGATGCCCGACTTCATGGCCATGTGGGTGCCCTTGACCTTGGGCACGTTCAAGAAGCCCGCCGTGTCGCCGATCAGCACGCCGCCGCGGAAGCTGAGCTTGGGCACCGACTGGAAGCCGCCTTCGTTGAGGGCCCGGGCGCCATAGGCGATGCGCCGGCCGCCTTCGAAGAACTTGCGGATCTCCGGGTGGGTCTTGAAGCGCTGGAATTCCTCGTAGGGCGACAGGTGCGGGTTGCTGTAATCCAGCCCGACCACGAAGCCCACCGCCACCTGGTTGTTCTCCAGGTGGTACAGGAAGGAGCCGCCATACACGTCGCTGGAAACCGGCCAGCCGACGGTGTGCAGGGTCAGGCCCTGCTGGTGCACCTCGGGGCGCACCTCCCACAGTTCCTTGATACCGATGCCGTAGGTTTGCGGGTCGACGCCCTCGCGCAGGTTGAATTTGCTGAACAGGCCCTTGGTGAGGGAGCCGCGGCAGCCTTCGGAGAAGACGGTTTGGCGGGCGTGCAGCTCGATGCCCGGCTGGTGGTTGGGGCCCGGCTCGCCGTTCTTCTCGACGCCCATGTCGCCGGTGGCGATGCCCTTCACCGAGCCATCGGCGTGGTACAGCACCTCGGACGCGGCAAAACCCGGGTAGATCTCCACGCCCAGGGCCTCGGCCTGCTCGCCCAGCCAGCGCACCACGTTGCCCAGGCTGACGATGTAGTTGCCCTCGTTGTGCATCTGGGGCGGGGTGGGCAGTTTGTAGGCCTTGTCGGTGGTGAGGAAGAGGAAGCGGTCTTCCTTGACCGGAGTGTTGAGGGGCGCACCGCGCTCCTTCCAGTCGGGGAAGAGCTCTTCCAGGGAGCGCGGCTCGATGACGGCGCCGGACAGGATGTGGGCGCCGACCTCGGAGCCCTTCTCCACGACGCAGACCGAAAGCTCCGCGCCGGCCTTTTCGGCGAGTTGCTTCAGGCGGATCGCGGCACTCAGGCCCGAGGGGCCGGCGCCGACGATCACCACGTCGTATTCCATCGCTTCACGCGTCATTGCTGCTGTCTCCGGATAAGAGGGAGGTTTTCTGTAGGGGCGGCTTCAGCCGCCCGCGGACTTCGGATCAAGCGCCTGGGGGCGGCTGAAGCCGCCCCTGCAGGGTTCTGCTGCTTAGAACAGCGCTTCTTCCAGGGCCAGCACCGCGTCTGCGCCATTCACGATGGCGTCCCGGAAGGCGTTGGCTTCGGGGATCACGTGCTTGGCGAAGTAGGCCGCGGTGGCCAGCTTGGCCTTGTAGAAGTCGCCATCCGGGCCGGTCAGGCGGCCGGCGGCGATCTGGGCGGAGCGGGCCATCAGCCAGCCACCGACGACGATGCCGGTGAGCTTGAGGAAGGGCACCGAGCCGGCGTGGGCGGCCTGCGGGGTGGCTTCGTAGTTGGCGAGCAGCCAGTTGGTGGCTTCGTCCAGGGCGGCGATGCCGTCACCCAGGGCGTCGGCCAGACTCTTCAGGGCCGGGTCGTTGGAGGCACGCAGGGCGGCGCCGGTCTCGGCGATGTCGGCGAGGAGCTGCTGCATGCTCTTGCCGCCTTCCTTGGCGGTCTTGCGGCCCACCAGGTCATTGGCCTGGATGGCGGTGGTGCCTTCGTAGATGGTGATGATGCGGGCGTCGCGCATGTAGAGGGCGGCGCCGGTTTCCTCGATGAAGCCCATGCCGCCGTGCACCTGCACGCCGTTCCAGGTGATGCCCTGGGCGTTCTCGGTGCACCAGCCCTTGACCACCGGGGTCAGCAGCTCCAGGCGGCGCTGGTTGGCGGCGCGCACCTCGGCGTCCGGGTGGCTGTGGGCGCGGTCCATGCAGCCGGCCACGTAATAGGCCAGGGCGCGGCCGGCTTCGGTGCGGGACTTCATGTCCATCAGCATGCGGCGCACGTCCGGGTGGTGCAGGATGGGCTTCTTCTCGCCGGACTTGTCGCCGACGATGCGGCCCTGGATGCGCTCACGGGCGTAGGCGAGGGCGTGCTGGTAGCTGCGCTCGGACACGCCGACGCCTTCCAGGCCGACGTTGAGGCGGGCGTGGTTCATCATGGTGAACATGTATTCCAGGCCGCGGTTGGCCTCGCCCACCAGGTAGCCGATGGCGCCGCCCTTGTCGCCGAAGGACATGACGGCGGTGGCGCTGCCGTGGATGCCCATCTTGTGCTCGATGGAGGCGCAGATCAGGTCGTTGCGCTCGCCCAGGCTGCCGTCGGCGTTGACCAGGAACTTGGGGGCGATGAACAGGGAGATGCCCTTCACGCCCGGGGGGGCGTCCGGCAGGCGGGCCAGCACGAGGTGGACGATGTTCTCGGCCATGTCGTGCTCACCCCAGGTGATGAAGATCTTGGTGCCGGTGATGGCGTAGCTGCCATCGCCGCGGGGCTCGGCCTTGGTGCGGATGGCTGCCAGGTCGGAACCGGCCTGGGGCTCGGTGAGGTTCATCGTGCCGGTCCACTTGCCCGACACCATGTTGGGCAGGTAGGTGGCCTTGAGCTCGTCGGAGGCGTGGTGGGCGATGGCTTCCACGGCGCCCAGCGTGAGCATCTGACACAGGGAGAAGGAGATGCTGGCTGACTTCCACATTTCCAGCACGGCGGTGGACACGGTCACCGGCAGGCCCTGGCCGCCGAACTCGGTGGAGGCGGGCATGCCGTTCCAGCCGGTCTCGCAGAAGGTGGCATAGGCTTCCTTAAAGCCGTCGGCGGTGGTCACCACGCCGTTGTCCCACTTGTTGCCCTGCTTGTCGCCCACCGGGTTGAGCGGGTCAACGACCTCGGAGGCAAATTTGCCGGCTTCATCGAGGATGGCTTCGACCAGGTCGAGGCTCACTTCCTCGTTGCCCGGCAGGGTGGTGATCTCCTGCAGGCCGGCCAGCTCGGTCATGTTGAACAGCATGTCTTTCACGGGGGCGACGTAAGTGCTCATGGGGTGCTCCTTGCGAATTCGGTTTATTGGGGCGCGTCGAGGAGGCGTGGGGTCGAATTCATTCGACCCCACGGGGAAGGTCAGAGGGCGGACACCAGCTGCGGCACGGCCTCGAACAGATCCGCCACCAGGCCGTAGTCGGCCACCTGGAAGATCGGGGCTTCGGGGTC
>NZ_JAKLLN010000042.1 GCF_023150065.1 Zoogloea sp. | reverse complement strand
CGCTTCACTTCGTTCGCTGTGATCAACTTACGGCGGGACTTCCACCCGCAGGAGGGCGCCCATGCTGGGCGCACAAGAAAGAAAACGGCACCCGAAGGTGCCGTACAAAGCCGCCGCCCTCTCGGGAGGCGCAGGCGAGCTGCCGCTCAGCTCCTGCGGCGGCGCAAAGCCAGCAGGCCGAGCAGACCACCACCGGCCAGCACCGCACTGGTCGGCTCGGGCACCCGCCCGTATTCGCCGGTCACGCCGGCGATCTTGATGAAATCCTTGGTGGTATCGACGTTGGGCAGGGCCTGCACCAGCGTGTTGAGGGCACCCACCAGCCAGTAGCGGGAGCTGATGTTCAGGTCGTTCACGGCCAGGGGCTTGTAGCCTGCGGCATTGGTGGATTGGGCTACGCCACCGTTGGCTGCGTTGGTGTAGTGGGCGGAGTTGGACGCCTTCACCACGCTCCAGCCGCTCGTCAGCAGGGTCGAGTAGCCGACATTGGCCGACAGGAAGGTCGGCTTGCCAGTACCGGTATAGGCCAGCACCGTCATGTCGGAGTCGGTCTTCCACCACCCCACCGTCACCGTCTTGAGGGCGACCGACGCGCCGGCGCCGAAGTCGAACAGCATCGAGTCGAAGCGCACGTTGTTGTCCATCGTGTGCCCGGGCGAAGTGGAGTTCTGGATGGTGCCCTCGTTGGTGTCACCGGCCGTGCCCGCATCCCGGTTGGTCACCCCGAGGCCGCCACTGTAAGTGCCCAGGTAGGCGCTTTCGATGTAGGCGTTCTGGGTGCCCGTGGTGCTGTTCTTGGTGTCCGACCAGGCCGAGAGGGTCAGATTGCCGCCAAGGTCGCCGACGTAGGTCCGCGTATTGCCAAAGGCACCCGATCCGGACTGGTTTCCACCGTCGGTGAAACTCCAGCTGGTCGCGGCATGGGCGCCAGTGACGCCGATCAGGGCAAGGAAGGTCGCCACCAGGGAACGAGAAAATCGAGTGGTCATATTATTCCTTGATGAATTTGATGTTGTTAAGCGTTTATTAAGATTTGAATGCAAGATTCAAACCATTTTTACAAATTTCTGTTAATCAACAGTTTTTTTATTCAGCGCACCCTGTCCGCAGCAAGGGTGTAAAGCGGCCCGACACAGATCCACTCACACACCCAGCTCACGGCGCAGCACCTCGGCTTCGGCCTGGCTCTCGAACACACCCCGGGCGTTGAGGGCCGCCGCCAGCTCGTTACGGGCCTCGTCCCGCCGCCCCGTGCGATGGAGCACCCAGGCCAGGTGGTAGCGCACATCGCGGGACTCCGGGGCGCGCAGACGCGCCTCGCGCAGGGTCTTCAGGCTGATGTCCAGGGCTCCGCTGCGAGCCTGCAACCAGCCCAGGGTATCCAGGGCATTGGCGTCCGCCGGGGCCAGCCGGGCGGCCCGCTCGGCCATGGGCAGGGCCCCCGCATCGTTCAGGCGCATCAGCACCTGGGCCAGGTTGTTGGCGGCCGTGGCGTTCTGCGGGTCGCGGACCAGCAAGGCTTCATAGGCCGCACGGGCCTGGGGCAGCTGGCCCAGACGCAGATAGCCCTCGGCCAGCGCCGCCTGGGCCTGCAAGGCGTCAGGCTGCCGACGCAGCCACCCTTCCAGCATGGCGACACCCCGCCCCCCCTCACCGGCGTGGAAGGCCGCATTGAAGCCACGCAGGGCCAGGGCCGTGGATGGCGCCTTGTCGAAAGCGGCCTGGTAGAGGCGCATCGCCTCGGCCGCCCGCTGGCGGACCAGGGCGATGTCACCGGCCAGGCGCAGGGCGTCGACTCCGCTGCCACCCCGCGCAAGCAGCTGGCGCTGCAGGGCTTCGGCACGGGGCAGGTTGCCGGCGAGGATCTCGGCCTCCACCTGCAGGCTCAGGGCCGGAGGGAAGCCCGGCTTGGCCGCCAGCGCCTTCTCGGCGCTCGCTCCGGCGTCATTGGCGGCTCCGGCCGACAGCTGCAGCTGCCCGACCGCAACCAGCTGGCGAGGCTCGGGCCCCACCATGCGGGCAAGGTTGGCAAACGCGGCCCGGGCCTGCGTGCCTTCGCCCACCGCCAGATAGGCGCGCCCGAGGGCCTCGATCACAGTGGGATCATCGGGCCGCACCAGCACCAGCTTCTGGGCCAGACCGAGGGCGGCCCCCGGTTGCCCCAGGCGCTGATGGACAGCCAGCAGTTCGAGCCCCGATGCGGTATCGCCCGGCACCAGGGCCTGGGCCTTCTCCAGCAGCGGAAGCGCCGCAGCCGGGCGGCCGGCATGGCTTTCGAGGCGGGCCATCTCGGTCAGCGCCTGCACGTTGCCGGGCTCCTCCCGGAGCAGTGCGGCAAGGCGCTGGCGAGCCTCGTCGAGACGCCCCTCGGCCACGTCCAGCCGCGCCAGGTTGAGGCGTGCCGGGACCAGCCCGGGCTGCAAGGCCAGGGCCTTGAGATAGGCACTGCGCGCGTCGGCCCGGCGATGGGCGGCGGCCTTCACTGCGCCGGAGATGTTGTGGGCGGCAGCATCGCCGGGCAGGTGGCGCAGCAGGGTGTCGGCTACTGCGGTGGCGTTGCGCAGGTCATCGCGGCGCAGGTAGAGGGTGACCAGGGCAGCGGCCACCTTGAGCTGGGCCGGCTCCTTGTCAAAGGCGCTGCGCAGGGCCGCCAGCCCCAGATCGGCCTGCTGGCCGGCGAGGCGGGCAAAGCCCATCTGGGCGGTGATGCCCGGGTCGCCCCCAGTCAGCCGGGCGGCCCGCTCCAGGGCTTCGGCGGCGTCCCGGTAGCGGCGCTGCTGCATGCGCAGGGCGGCCAGGGTGGTGAGCACCTGGGGGTCGGCGTCGCCGGAACGCAGCATGGGCTCCAGCAGGTCGCCCACCCGCGCAGTGTCGCCGCTGGACAGGTAGATGCCGGCGAGCAGCTTGCGGCCGGCAGGGTCGTCGGGCAGGCGCAGCACATACAGCTCCAGCAGGGCCCGGGCCCGCTCAAGGCGCCCGGTGGCCTGGCTGGCCAGCCCGCCAAGCATCAGCAGTGGCGGCTGGCTGGCGAGGAAGGTGTCGGGCAGGGCGTCCACCAGGCGGGTGACTTCTTCGAGCTGCGCGCGGGACGCCCGGGTGTCGCCCCGGGCCGCGTAGATCAGGCTTTTCAGGTAGGCCACGCGGGGCTCCCGCTGGCTGAGCCCGCCCGCCCGCTCCAGGTCGGGCATGGCCTCGTCGGGGCGCTGCAGGTCGATCAGCAGGGAGGCGCGGGCCACCATGCTGTCGAGCAGGCGCGGGTCCGCCTTGAGGGCCTGGGCAAAATAGTCGAGCGCGGCCCGGACATTGCCCGCACTCTGCTGCAGCACGCCCTGCAGGTGCAGGAGCTGGGCATCGCGGGGGGCCAGGGCCGTGGCCGCATCCAGGGCCTTGCGCGCCCGGGGGGTGTCGCGGGTGCGCAGGGCCAGGTCGATCTCGGCGCGCAGGGGCGCCAGGGAGCGCGGGTCAGCCGCCTTCGCCTCCTCCACCGCGCGCCAGGCGGCCTTGGTGTCGCCCTGGTCAGCGTGGGCCGTGGCCCGCATGGCCAGCACTTCAGCCCGGGCCGCCGGCGCGAGGCCATCTGGCTTGATGCGGGCGAGAATCTTCTCGCTGTTGCCAAACATCATCAGCGCCGTGCCATAGGGCTGTGCCACCTCGGCCATGCTGGCGCCGAGGCGCAAGGCGATCTCGAACTCGGCTTCGGCGGCGGCGGCCTGGCCGTCACGCAGCAGGGCCTTGCCCAGCAGCAGGTGGGCCGCCAGCAGGCCGCTGTCCTTCTGCACGGCGTTGCGGGCCTGGATGATGGCGCCGGAAACATCGTTGCGGGCCAGACGGGCTACCGCGTCCTCGTGGTAACGGGCGGCCTGGACACTGTCACCGCGGGCGGCGTGGGCCCCATTGACCGCGAGGGCCGCACCCAGCACAAGGCCGGCGATGAGCGTTCTGGAAGAGCGGAAGGAAGAGGCGCAGCCGGAAGCGGACATGGATCGCAAGGGGCGAAATAATATAACTTTGGTTATAAATTGCGCTCCATCGGACTGACTGTGACAAAGGCCACGGCCTGCGCCTCCAGCCCCCCAACAATTTAACGCTTCGCCACAAAAGCCCGATTTGCTCCCCAATTCTTGAAGCTCGCCGATCCGCCCCCACATGGGAGGCTGGCACTGCCCTCTCCCCCGGATCATGGAAAAGAAAACGCAATTCAGCTTGTGGTACTTCGTCTTCGCCCTGTTTGCGATCTTCACCCTCCACGACCTGTGGGTCCAGGTGCGCACCGTCGAGCCCCTGCCCTACAGCGAGTTCCAGCGCCTGCTGAAGGCTGGCGAGGTGGCCGAGATCTCCATCGCCGACAACACCATCCAGGGCAGCCTCAAGCAGCCCCTGCAGGACGGGCGGCAGAAGTTCGTCACCACCCGGGTGGATGCCTCCCTGGCCAAGGACCTGGCCCAGTACGACGTGAAGTTCACCGGCGTGGTGGAAAACACCTTCCTCAAGGATCTCCTCGGCTGGGTGCTGCCGGCGGTGATCTTCGTCGGTATCTGGATCTTTGCCATGAAGAAGTTCGCCGGCAAGCAGGGCCTCGGCGGCGGTTTCATGAACCTCGGCAAGAGCAAGGCCAAGGTGTATGTGGAGGCCAACACCGGGGTGAGCTTCGAGGATGTGGCCGGCGTGGACGAGGCCAAGGACGAGCTCAAGGAGGTGGTCGGCTTCCTGAAGGACCCGAAGGCGTCCGGGCGTCTGGGCGGGCGGGTACCCAAGGGCGTGTTGCTGGTTGGCCCCCCGGGCACCGGCAAGACCTTGCTCGCCAAGGCCGTGGCCGGGGAAGCCGGGGTGCCCTTCTTCTCGATCTCGGGCTCGGAGTTTGTCGAGATGTTTGTCGGCGTCGGCGCGGCACGGGTGCGCGATCTCTTCGAGCAGGCCCGGGCCAAGGCGCCGGCCATCATCTTCATCGACGAACTCGACGCCATGGGCCGGGCCCGCGGGGCCTTCGGCGGCATGGGCGGCGGCCACGACGAGAAGGAGCAGACCCTCAACCAGCTGCTGGTCGAGCTGGACGGCTTCGACTCGTCTTCGGGCCTGGTGCTGCTGGCCGCCACCAACCGGCCGGAAGTGCTCGACCCGGCCCTGCTGCGCGCCGGGCGCTTCGACCGCCAGGTGCTGGTGGATCGCCCCGACAAGAAGGGCCGCATCGCCATCCTCGAAGTGCACATGAAGAAGATCACCCTGGCCGCCAACACCGACGCCGAAAAGGTCGCCGCCCTGACCCCCGGCTTCAGCGGCGCCGAGCTGGCCAATCTGGTGAATGAGGCCGCGCTGGTGGCCACCCGCCGCAACGGCGAGTCGGTGACGGTGGAGGACTTCACCGTGGCGGTGGAGCGCATCGTGGCCGGCCTGGAGAAGAAGAACCGGGTGCTCAATGAACACGAGCGCACCGTGGTCGCCTACCACGAGATGGGCCACGCCCTGGTGGCCATGGGCCTGCCCGGCACCGATCCGGTGCACAAGATCAGCATCATCCCGCGGGGGGTGGGCGCCCTGGGTTACACCATCCAGCGCCCCACCGAAGACCGCTTCCTGATGACCCGCGCCGAGCTGGAGAACAAGATGGCCGTGCTGCTGGGCGGCCGGGCCGCCGAGCAGCTGATCTTCGGCGAGGTGTCCACCGGCGCCGCCGACGATCTGCAGAAGGTCACCTCCATCGCCCGCTCCATCGTGATGCGCTTCGGCATGGACGCCCAGCTGGGCAACGTGGCCTACGAGAGCGATCGCGGCAACTTTCTCGGCCAGGCCGCCCCGCCCCAGGAACGCAGCTACTCCGAGGAGACCGCCCGCGAGATCGACTGCGCAGTGCGCACCATCGTAGCCCGGGCCTTTGAACGCAGCAGCGCCATCCTGACCGAACGGCGCGATGTGCTGGAAGACACCGCCCGGGATCTGCTGGCGCGGGAAACCCTCGATGAAAGCGACCTGAAGGCAATCCACGCGCGGGTGACGGGGGCATAATCCGGGCTTGCCCAACCGGAGCCCGTCGTGCGCCCTCTCCTTGCCCTGAGCCTCATCCTCGCCGCAGCCCCCGCCCTGGGGGCCGGCCCCAACCCGTCCGGCCCCATCGACGGGATCTACATCCACCTGGCCGATGCCGGCATGCTGACCGACTGCCGCAGCGGCAGGCGCGTGGCGGTGGCGACCGAAGCCGACAACGCCGCGCTCGAACGCGCCTACCTGGCGGGCGTTGCCCAACCCGGCGCGCCCCTGTGGGTCAGCCTGCTCGGACACGTGGAGAACCGCCCCCGCCTCGAAGGCGGTGGCCGCGAAGACGTGCTGGTGGTCGACCGCTTTGCCCGGGTCGAGCAGAGTCGGGGCTGCACCCGCCAGATCGAACTCAACACCGCCCGCTGGAAACTGGTTCGCCTCGAAGGACGGCCGGTGAGCGCAGAAGGAATACCGCCCTTCCTGCAATTCAACCCCGAGCAGGGGCGCCTGACGGGCTCCACCGGCTGCAACCGCGTGAACGGCGAATATCGCAGCTGGGGGCCGGTCGGCTTCACCGTGCTGCCCCTGGCCACTACCCGCATGGCCTGTCCGGGGGCACCGGCAGAACAGGAGACGCGCTTTCTCGATGCCCTGTCCCGCGCCACCCACCGCATCCAGGCCGGCAGCAGCCTCGAACTTCTGGCCAATGGCCTGCCCGTGGCCCGCTTCGAGGCCGAATACCTGCACTGAGGCCAGACGCAGCGCCCGCAAGCTGGGGCTACAATGGCCCTGCTTGCATTCGAGGCCCTGTCCCGGGCGGCCCGCCCCCGTGACCATTCGACCTTATCCGGAGGAATTGCCCATGTCCTGTATCCGCACCCCCGCCCTCACCGCCCTGGCCCTGTGCGCCAGCCTTGTCCAGCCGGCCTTCGCCCAGGAATCCCCGACCCTGGCCAAGATCAAGAGCAGCGGCACCATCTCCCTGGGGCACCGGGAATCCTCCATCCCCTTCTCCTACTA
>NZ_JAKLLN010000041.1 GCF_023150065.1 Zoogloea sp. | reverse complement strand
GGAGAGATGCCATGATGATGGAAGAACCGGCCCGCCACATGATGGGCGGCATGATGGGCAGCCCGATGACCCAGGGCGCCATGATGGCCGCCACCGGCTTCGCCGCCGGCCGCGGCCTGCTCGGCGGCGTGCTGTTGCGCAATCCGCTGCTGCTGATCGGCGCGGGACTCGTCGCCGGCTACCTGGTGCACAAGTACGAGAAGGAAATCGTGCTGGCCGCCTTCGATCAGCGCATGGCGCTACTGCTGAGCGAAGCGCTGGGCCGGTCGGCCTGAGACGTTACACGCCTCAGCTGCCGGCCGCCGCTGCAGGCGCACAGGCCACGGGCGCCGAGACGCATGCACTGCACGTCTCCCCGGCCGCAGGAGGCGGGCAGCTCACGGGCTTCCCCCTCCTCCATGTGATCGATGCGCAATAGCCGGAGGAAACGCAGCACCGCATCGCGGCACTTGAAGACGGTGAGCCGGCCGTCGTTGGCGCACAGCCAGCGCTCGTCCACGGTGATCGCCAGGCAGCCCGCGTGGCCGCCTTCCAGGGCATGCACCCGGACCCGCGTCTGGCCGAGCCGCCACAGGGGCGCCACGGCGAGTTCGAGCCAGGTCGACTGGCGTCCTTTGATTTCCATTTTTTCTCCTCCTGCGTGCCGCTGCGCGCCCTGTGGCCCCACCCGGTATTGTTTAGTTTCCGGGCTTGCCAAAGATCAGGACTGTCCACGCGCCACTTTGCGTATTATCCCCAGGCGACAAAAGGACGGGGAGCTGGAAATTCCCGGAATCACCTCCGGGAAAACCCTGATCCGACAAGGGTCATCCTCCACCGTCCCGCGCCTTCAACCCGGAGAAAGACGATGAAACTCGAAACCCTGGCCGTTCATGGCGGCTACAGCCCGGACCCGACCACCAAGGCCGTGGCGGTTCCCATCTACCAGACCACCTCCTACGCCTTCGACGACACCCAGCACGGTGCCGACCTGTTCGACCTGAAGGTGGCGGGCAACATCTACACCCGCATCATGAACCCGACCCAGGCGGTGCTCGAAGCCCGCGTGGCGGCCATGGAAGGCGGCATCGCCGGGCTGGCGGTGGCCTCCGGCATGTCAGCCATCACCTATGCGATCCAGACCATCGCCGAGGCCGGCGACAACATCGTCTCGGCCTCCACGCTGTACGGCGGCACCTACAACCTGTTCGCCCACACGCTGCCCCAGCTCGGCATCCAGGTGCGCTTCGCCGACTACCGCGACCCGGCCTCCTTCGCGCCGCTGATCGACGCCCGCACCAAGGCCATCTACTGCGAATCGGTGGGCAACCCGCTGGGCAACATCACCGACTTCGAGGCGCTGGCCGCCATCGCCCACGCCCACGGCCTGCCGCTGATCGTGGACAACACCGTGCCTTCACCCTACCTGTGCCGGCCCATCGAGCACGGCGCCGACATCGTGGTGCATTCGCTCACCAAATACCTCGGCGGTCACGGCACCACGCTGGGCGGCATCATCGTCGACAGCGGCAAGTTCCCGTGGGCCGAACACAAGGCGCGCTTCCCGCGGCTCAACGAGCCCGACGTGTCCTACCACGGCGTGGTGTACACCGAAGCCCTCGGCCCGGCGGCCTACATAGGCCGCGCCCGGGTCGTGCCGCTGCGGGGCATGGGCGCGGCGATCAGCCCGTTCAACGCCTTCATGATCCTGCAGGGCATCGAGACCCTGGCCCTGCGCATGGACCGCATCTGCGAAAACAGCACCAAGGTGGCCGCCTTCCTGCAGGCCCACCCCAAGGCGGCGTGGGTCAACTATGCCGGCCTCGCCGATCACCCCGACCACGCCCTGGTCCAGAAGTACATGGGCGGCCGCGCCTCCGGCATCATCAACTTCGGTGTGAAGAGCGCCGACGGCGACGGCAAGGCCGCCGGCGCCCGCTTCCAGGACGCTCTCAAGCTGGTCACCCGGCTGGTAAACATCGGCGACTGCAAGAGCCTGGCCTGCCACCCGGCCTCCACCACCCACCGCCAGCTGTCCGCCGACGAGCTCGCCAGGGCCGGCGTGTCGGCCGACATGGTGCGGCTGTCGATCGGCATCGAGCACATCGACGACATCCTGGCCGACCTCGACCAGGCCCTGGCGGCGGTGTAAACAAAACGGGCCGGGGATCACCCGGCCCGTTTCAGCTCCGTTTCTCCCGCTTACACGGCGCAGCCCGCGGCCTCCCGCGGGGCCGCCGTCTCGCCGCGCCGCGCCCGGATGCGGTTGCTCGCGCTGACGATGGCCTGCACCGAGGCCGTCACCGTATTGCGATGCATGCCGGCACCGAAGCAGCTGCCGGCGACGCCATCCATCGCCACTTCGACGATGGCCACCGCTGCCGCGTCGGCGCCCTCGCCCATCGAGCGCTCCTCGAAACCCTGCACCCGGATCGGCACACCGAGCGCCGCCACCGCCGCCTCGACCGGGCCGTTGCCCTCGCCGGTGAACACCACCGGCTGGCCGCCAAGCTCGGCCTCGATGCGGATGCCCTGCCGGCTGCCGGCCTCGAAGAGGTGGTGGGCCACATAGCGCACCGGCACGTCGGCCCCGAAGTATTCCTCACCGAAGAGCGTCCACAACTGGTGGGCATCCACCTCCTGGCCGCTGCGGTCGGTGAGGCGCTGCACCGCGGCGCTGAACTCCACCTGCATCCGCCGCGGCATCACGAGGCCGTAGTGGGCCTGAAGCAAGTGGGCGACACCGCCCTTGCCCGACTGGCTGTTCACGCGGATCACCGAATCGTAGCTGCGACCGAGGTCGGCCGGATCGACCGGCATGTAGGGCACAGCCCACGGGGCGTCCGGGCGCTGGCGCTCGAACCCCTTCTTGATCGCATCCTGGTGGGAGCCCGAGAAAGCCGTGAACACGAGGTCGCCCACGTAGGGGTGGCGTGGATGGACCGGCAACTGAGTGCATTCCTCGCTGATCCGGGCCACCGAGTTGATGTCCGAAAAATCGAGCCCGGGGTTGATGCCCTGGGTGTACATGTTGAGGGCGAGGGTCACCACGTCCACGTTGCCGGTACGCTCGCCGTTGCCGAAGAGGCAGCCCTCGACCCGGTCGGCGCCGGCGAGCATCGCGAGCTCGGCCGCCGCCACCGCGGTGCCGCGGTCGTTGTGGGGATGCACGCTGAGGACGATCTGCTCGCGGCGGGCGAGGTGGCGGTGCATCCACTCGACCTGGTCGGCGTACACGTTGGGCATCGCCACCTCGACGGTGGCCGGGAGGTTGAGGATCACCTTCTCGCCCGGCTGCGGGTCCCAGGCGGCGACCACGGCGTCGCACACCTCGCGGGCAAAGTCGAGCTCGGTGGCAGTGAAGGTTTCCGGGCTGTACTGGAGCACGAACTCGGTGTCGGGCTGCTCGGCGGCGAGCTGCTTGACGAGCATCACGCTGTCCACCGCAAGCTGGCGGACTTCGTCCCGGCTCATCCCGAAGACGGTCTCGCGGAACACCAGAGAAGTGGCGTTGTAGATGTGCACGATGACCCGCCGCGCGCCGCGCACCGACTCCATGGTGCGGCGGATGAGGTGCTCGCGGGCCTGGCTCAAGACCTCGATGGTCACGTCGTCGGGGATCTCGCCGGTCTCGATGAGCTGGCGGACGAAGTCGAAATCAGTCTGGGAGGCGGAGGGGAAGGCGACTTCGATCTCCTTGAAGCCGATCGCCACGAGCTTGCGGAACATCTGCAACTTGCGGGCGGCATTCATGGGTTCGAAGAGGGCCTGGTTGCCGTCGCGGAGATCGGTGCTCATCCAGATGGGCGGATGGGTGATCTGGCGGCTGGGCCACTGGCGGTCGGCGAGGGCGACCGGGGGAAAGGCGGAGTACTTGGTGTTCGGGTTCTTCAACATGATGGTCTTGTCCTTTGCTGTCGTCGGATGCGCTGCGAATGATGGGATGCGGACACGGGGCTGCCAGACTGCCGCGGGCTCGAGGCCTGGCAACCGGGGCGCAGTCGCAGGGACAGCAGGACGAAGTTCGACGAGATCATGGCAAGGGCTCCAGAGGCCGTGCGTGCAGGGACGCAATCCGCCCACATCGGGCGAGGCAGAGAAAACCAACAGGGAGGGGAAATAGATGTGTGCCCGTCAGGGCAGCAGCAGACCTAGCCCGGAGAAGGCCAGAGAAGAGAAGCGAGTGGTCTGTTGCGCGATGTTCATGGACGCAAAGTTAGCAGCTGGCAATCAGCAGGTCAAACATTGGTGTGATATGAAAGCAATAGCCGTCGTCTATTGCGATATCAGACCAGATTGCAACCGACGATCTGATAACCGGGCCCGTTCTGCAGTATGCCGGCCGGCGTGAGCTTGAGGAGGCGCCCTGCCACCTTGGCGAAAACATGGATGCCAGTGCGCAGCACGCCCGGCTCGCAGGCAATGCGCACGCCCCGGCCGGCGACCGGCACGTCGCACAGGATGCCGTTCCAGCTACGGCTGCCGTCGTCGAAAACCAGCAGCTGCGGGTCGCTCGAGATCGTCTGCAGGCCCATCGCGGCGCCTCGCTCGCCCAGGCGGACGCGGCGCACCACGGCCAGCACCCAGCGCCCGCCGTCGCCCAGGTTGGCCGCCACCATCGCGCCGACCCGGCAGACCTCGCCGTCCACGTTGGGCGACGAGACCGCAAAGCCGCTGCGGCTGGCGTCGGTGAGCGACCAGGCGGCGGCCGGACGCATCAGCGCCTCGCCGGAGATCAGCGAGCGGATGAAACCCAGCCCCGTTGCCAGCGCGATGGAGCCCTGCACCGGATGACGGCGATACTGCCGCATCGGCGGCACCGGCCCCCACTGGCGCGACAGATGGCGGATCGCCGACGCCACCGCTCCCGCACCAACCCCCGCAAAGGCCGGATCCAGGGCGCCCTCGGCGAGCATGCGACGCAGCTCGTCGAGCATCGGCACCGCGTCGGCGGCGCGAAAATAACGCAGCGAGCCCGGCTGGGGCTCGGCGGCGCCCAGCACGCGGCGGGGCGCGGCAAGCTTCGCGAGATCGATGGAGAAGAGGCTGCCGTCCGCCGGCTCAATGGAGAGATCGAGGGAGGTCTGCAGGTAACGCACCAGCTTGTCGGTCGCCTCGATGCGGTCGGGCGGCAGCTGGTCGAGGCTGGCGCACTGCAGCGCCACCAGCCGGGTGAACTCGCGGGCGATCGTCGAGCGGGTCTCGCGCCCCTCGCGGACCGTGACCGGCACGTTGAGCCCGCCGGCGGCGTGGGCGGCCCGGTAGGCGGCCCCGGCCCGGCGCCAGACGGCCTCAGTGAGCTCGTGATAGTCGAAGGCCACCCACTTCATCTCACCGGCCGCGGCACGCACCATCCGCAGCAGCATCTCGAGGCGCAGGCGGTTGCCGGGCTCGAGGGAGAAATCGGTGGCCAGGCCGGCCATCACCAGATCGTAGGCGCGGCCCAGGCTGGCGTAGTAATCGCGCCCGATCGCCTTGTAGCGCGCGCTGCGCGAGCCGTAGGCGTTGGAGAGGTAGAGCTCGGAGGCGTAGCGGAGCTGGGGCTGGGCCGCCTCGTCGAGGGCGACGACCAGGCCGGCCAGGTCGGGAAAGGGCACTTCCTCAAACTGAAAGGAGTCGAGCCAGCGGATCACCTGGACCAGGGCCGCCGGTGCGCCGTTGCTGCCGATATCTGCAAGCGTTCGGCCAAGGGCCTCCGCCTGGAGAAGCGGATGCGCATTCTCGACGACCGTACCAGCTCCCATAACCGCCTTGCGCCTTTCAATTTGTTGCAAAATATCGTTAAGCGTTTGATGTTAGCACAAAGGATTGAAAGCCCTTTGGCCCGCAGGCCAGTGAAGCGCCAATGCGGCATCACGCGGGCCGGGATCGGTTAAAATCGAGGTCCTTTTTCATGCCCTGGCCCGCCATGCGACAGTATCTCGAACTCATGCGCCACGTGGCCGAACGCGGCCATCGCAAGAACGACCGCACCGGCACCGGCACCCTCTCGGTCTTCGGCTGGCAGATGCGCTTCGACCTGGCCGAGGGCTTCCCGCTGCTCACCACCAAGAAGCTGCACACGCGCTCCATCATCCACGAGCTGCTGTGGTTTCTGCGCGGCGACACGAATATTAAATACCTCAAGGACAACGGCGTCTCGATCTGGGACGAGTGGGCCGACGAAAACGGCGAGCTCGGCCCCGTCTACGGCAAGCAGTGGCGCAGCTGGGAGGCCCCCGACGGGCGCAGCATCGACCAGATCGCCCAGCTCATCGAAGCCCTCAAGAAGAACCCGGACTCCCGCCGCCACATCGTGTCGGCCTGGAACCCGTCCGAGGTCGACCGCATGGCCCTGCCGCCCTGCCACGCCCTGTTCCAGTTCTACGTGGCCGGCGGCAAGCTGAGCTGCCAGCTCTACCAGCGCAGCGCCGACATCTTCCTGGGCGTACCCTTCAACATCGCCAGCTACGCGCTGCTCACCCTGATGGTGGCCCAGGTGTGCGGCTACGAGCCGGGCGACTTCGTGTGGACCGGCGGCGACTGCCACCTGTACGCAAACCACCTCGAGCAGGCCCAGCTGCAGCTCTCCCGCGAGCCGCGCGCCCTGCCGCAGCTGCGGATCAACCCGGAGGTGAAGGACATCTTCGCCTTCAAGTTCGAGGACTTCACCCTCGAGGGCTACGACCCGCACCCGCACATCAAGGCCCCGGTGGCGGTATGAGCAGACCCATCCTGGCCCTGATCGCCGCCTGCGGGCGCGGCCGCGTGATCGGCATCGACAACCGCCTGCCCTGGCACCTGCCGGAAGACATGAAGTTCTTCCGCGAGACCACCCGCGGCAAGCCGGTGATCATGGGCCGCAAGACCTGGGAATCGCTCCCCGATGCCTTCCGCCCGCTGCCGGGCCGGGCAAACATCGTGGTGAGCCGCAACCCGGGCTACCAGGCCAGCGGCGGCCAGGTGGTGGGCAGCCTGCCCGAAGCCCTGGCCGCGGCGGCCGGCGCAGACATCGCCTTCGTGATCGGCGGCGCCGAACTGTACCGCCAGGCCCTGCCCATCGCCGACCGCCTGCTGCTCACCGAGATCGACCAGGATTACCCGGGCGATGCCTTCTTTCCCGCCTTCACCACCGACGACTGGAGCGAAGCCAGCCGGGCCCCGCAGACATCCGCCTCCGGGCTCCCCTTCGCCTTCGTGACCTACGAACGGCGGCGCTGACATCCCGGGCCAGCGGGCCCATGAAAATCTATGGTCAGCCCGATTTTTGCAAGGCAGATTTGCGTGACCTATAGTGGGCTTGCTTAAATCTATCCGGGGTCGTGGTAGGCAAGTGTCTGCCCGCCCCATGATGAGAGCCGCGCCTGGCAAACCTCAAAAACGCCTCAGCGTTGTCCGCTGTTTTGCATGTCAGGTTTCTTGCCAGGCCGTTGAGCCGTTTAGGTCATCACACTTTCTACCGTCGCAAAACCAGATGGGCTACTTTGGTTAAACCGGTCTTCATCCGCTCAAGCGGCGCTTGCCGCGGGGTCGGACTGGTAATGCGTTCCTTTGGCGAGGATGGCCCAGGCGATCCTCGCCAATTTATTGGCCAGCGCACAGGCCACCACGTTCGAGTGGCGCCGGGTGAGCAGATCACGCACCCAGCGCCCGAGGCTGTCCTCGCGCTTGTCGATACGCTGCATGAGCACACGGGCGCACTGCACCAGCAGGCGTCTCAGGTTCTTGTCGCCCCGCTTGCTGATGCCCAGCAGCGTTGGTTTGCCTCCGGTGCTGTACTGGCGGGGCACCAGCCCCAGAGAGGCGGCAAATTGACGGCTGCTGCCGAACTGCCGCGCATCTCCGAGCTCGATGCTCAGCGCACTGGCGGTGATCGGCCCGATGCCGGGGATCTCCAGCAAGCGCTGGCTGGATTCGTCCTCCTTCAATTGCTGAGCGAGTTCCCGCTCCACTTCGGCGACCTGCTCGTCCAGATACGTGAAGTGCGCCCGCAGGCGCTCGAGCAGCGCGACCAGACGCACGGGGAGATCGGGATGCAAGGCCAGCACGGCCGGCAGGCGCTTGATGACCGCCAGCCCCTTGGGCAGGCTGATGCCGAACTCCAGCAGGAAGGCGTGGATCTGGTTGGTGGCGGCCGTGCGCTGCCGCACCAGCCCTTCGCGCACCCGATGCAGGGCCGAGAGCGTCTGCTGGGCTTCATTGCGAGGCGTCACGAAGCGCATGCTGGGCCGACTGGCCGCTTCGCAGATCGCCTGCGCGTCGTTGAAGTCGTTCTTGTTGCCCTGCACGAAGGGCTTCACGAACTGCGGGGAAATCAGTTTGGCGGTATGCCCCAATGCCGCCAATTGACGCGCGATCCAGTGGGCGCCGGCACAGGCTTCCATCACCACCGTGCAGGCGGGGACGTTCGCCAGTTGGCCCAGCAGCTGGCTACGCGTGAGTTTCTTGCGAAACACCATTCGGCCCGCCGCATCCTGCGCATGCAGGTGGAAGCTGTGTTTGCCCAGATCGATCCCGATCAGTGTCACGATGCTCATGATGGCCTCCCCAAAAACCAAAATCCCTACTCAGCGTAGTCCGCTGGGTAGGGATCGGGCTGACCATCTCATTAACGCCCCTCATGGGGGCGTCGGGTGGGAGCTGTAAGCTGTGTTGGCGCCGGCGCGGCGGCCGGTGTTCAGCAAGGGGCCGTGGGGCGGCCCCGATGGGGCGTATTCAGCCCCCCCGCAGCCACTTGCGGCTGCTCTGGGTATCGAGCAGGTCCTGCGGGCTGCTGAGGCCCTGGCTGCGGGCGCGGGCGAGGGCCACCTGGTGCAGCTGGGCGACCGCGAGGGCTTCGAGGAGGGCGTCGCGGGGGTCGAGGCGGTCGACGCCGAAGGCACCGAGCCAGGCGTCCATGCGGGCCTGGCCGCCGATGCGCTCGGGGTAGAGGCTGGGCAGCAGCACCATCAGGTCGAGCCATTCGAGGGCGGGCAGGGTGCCCAGGTGCTGTTCGAAGGCGCGTTCGAGCATGCCCCGGTTGAAGGGGGCGTTGAAGACCACCACCGGGGCGCGGGCGATGAAGCGCAATAGCCCGATGAGGGCATCGGCCGGCTTGTCGCCCAGCCGGGCCTGGAAGGCGTCGTCGGCGTGGATCAGGCCGCGGTTGATCGCCACCGCGCCCACCGCCAGCAGGCGCTGGGCGCCGTCGGCGGGGCCGGTTTCGGTGTTGACCACCACGTAGCGGGTTTCATAGTGGGAGCGGGCCAGGTCGGGCGCCGGCAGGCTGGCGGCGAGATCGAGGCTGGCCTGCTGCGGGGCGTCGAGGCCCGGGCCGCTGCCGGGCAGGAATCGGGAGAGCCAGTTCATGGGTCAGATCTGGTAGTCGAGCTTGAGACGGAGCTGGATCTTGCGGGCCTGCCGGAAGGCCTCCTTGAGGATGCGCCGGTCGAGCTCGTTGAGGTTGTCGGGCTTGACCCGGTTGTCGCCCGGGGCGCCGTGGTCGGTGTCGAGGTGCTGGTGGCGCAGGCGCAGGAGCTGGATGAAGTGGAAGCCGTCGGCCATCGCCGAGAGCTCCTCGGCCGGCATCCCGATGCGCGAGCCGCCCTGGCGCAGGCGCTGCACGGTGCTGGTGGCTTCGACGCCGGTGCGCAGGGCGAGCACGCGGGCGGCATCGACGAACAGGCGGGCACCGAATTTTTTGAGGTCGATGGTGCCGGGGTGCTTGGGGTCGTCGTCGGTCACGAAGTCGCGGATCTTGCCCAGCGGCGGCGCCACGTCGAGTGCGTTGGTGGCCATCGCCTTGAGGAAGGCCGGGTTGCCGCCGGTGAGGGCGAGCAGCCAGTGGCGCAGGTTGTGGGCGAGCTTCTCGTCGCCGTAGAGCACCCGGAAGTCGAAGAAGATGGTGGCGTTGAGGAGGGCCTCGGGGTGGGGCTCGCGGATCCAGCTGCCGAACTTTTCGCG
>NZ_JAKLLN010000040.1 GCF_023150065.1 Zoogloea sp. | reverse complement strand
GACAAGCTCGCCGCCGCCATGGGCGCCTCCCGTGCCGCGGTGGATGCCGGCTTCGTGCCCAACGACTACCAGGTGGGCCAGACCGGCAAGGTCGTGGCGCCCCAGCTCTACATCGCCGTGGGCATCTCCGGTGCCATCCAGCATCTGGCCGGCATGAAGGACTCCAAGGTGATCGTGGCCATCAACAAGGACCCCGAAGCCCCGATCTTCCAGGTGGCCGACTACGGCCTGGTGGCGGATCTGTTCGAGGCCGTGCCGCAGCTGGTCTCGGCGCTGTGAGCGGCGGAGGCGTCATGGACGAAGTCATCGTCGAGCGGCCGGCCCCGCATGTGGCCGTCGTCCGCCTCAACCGGCCCGAGGCGCGCAATGCCCTCAATCAGGCGGTGCGCACCGGGCTGGCCGAGCAGTTTGCGGCGCTGGGCGCCGATCCGGACGTGCGCGCCATCGTGCTCACCGGCGGCGACAGCATCTTTGCTGCCGGGGCCGATCTGCGTGATCTGGCTGACCGCAGCGCCATCGAGATCATGCTGCGCCAGGCGCACCGACTGTGGCAGGCCATCGCCGCGTGCCCGAAACCGGTGATCGCCGCGGTGAATGGCCTCGCCTGGGGTGGCGGCTGCGAGCTGGCAATGCACGCCGACCTGATCGTGGCGGGCGAAGGTGCGTCCTTCTGCCAGCCGGAGGTGAAGGTGGGCGTGATGCCCGGCGCCGGCGGCACCCAGCGGCTCACCCGCGCGGTGGGCAAGTTCAAGGCCATGAAGCTGGCGCTCACCGGCCTGCCCGTATCGGCCCGCGAGGCCGACGCGATGGGGCTGGTGAGCGAGGTGGTGCCTGACGCCGAGGTGCAGGCCCGGGCGCTGGAGCTGGCCGTGCTGATTGCCAGCCGCCCGCCACTGGCGGTGGCGCAGATCAAGGAGGTGCTGATCGCCGGCGAGGATGCCTCGCTGGAGACCGGCCTGATGCTGGAGCGCAAGGCCTTCCAGCTGCTGTTTGCGAGCCGCGACCAGAAGGAGGGCATGCACGCCTTCCTCGAAAAGCGCGCACCGCAGTTCGTGGGGGCGTGACGCGATGTTCGATCCAGACAACCAGCAGCTTGTGATTGGCGTCGTCGGCGCCGGCCTGATGGGCCGCGGCATCGCCCAGATTGCCGCCCAGGCGGGCATCGACGTGCATCTTTTTGATACCCGCGCCGGTGCCGCCGACGACGCCGTGGCGGCCATCACCGCCACCTTCGATACCTTGCGCGCCAAGGGCCGGCTCGACGCTGCCGCCCGCGACGCGGCGGTGGGGCACCTGCACCCGGCCACCGCACTCGCCGATCTGGCCGGCTGCGCGCTGGTGGTCGAGGCCATCGTCGAGCACCTCGACGCCAAGCGCGGCCTGTTCCGCGACCTGGAAAGCGTGGTGGCGGACGACTGCGTGCTGGCCACCAACACCTCGTCACTGTCGGTCACCGCCATCGCCAGTGCCTGCCGCCTGCCCGGGCGGGTAGGCGGCTTCCATTTCTTCAGCCCGGTCCCGCTGATGAAGGTGGTCGAGGTGATCGACAGCGCCGTGGGCGACGCCCGGGTCGGCGACGCCTTGACGGGCCTTGCCCGGCGCCTCGGCCATCGCCCGGTGCGGGCCAGCGACACGCCGGGCTTTGTGGTCAATCACGCCGGGCGCGGGCTGCTCACCGAAGGGCTGCGGGTGCTCGGCGAAGGCATCGCTCAGCCTGCCGACGTGGATCGCATCCTGCGCGGTGCGGGCTTCCGGATGGGGCCCTTCGAACTGATGGACATGATCGGGCTGGATGTGTCGCACCCGGTGATGGAGTCGATCCACGACCAGTATTACCAGGAGCCACGCTACCGCCCGTCGCCGATCACTCGCCAGCGCCTGGCCGGCGGGCTGCTCGGGCGCAAGAGCGGGCGGGGCTTCTACACCTACACCGACGGCAAGGCCGATACGCCGCCCTCCGCACCGCTGCCGGCGCTGACGTCGACTCCGCTGTGGGTGGATGGCGCCGACCCGGCCCGTCGTGGGGCGCTGCTCGAACGCCTGGCACCGGGCGTCGTGCTCGACGAGGGCGCGCGGCCAGGGCCGGATTCGGCCTGCGTGGTCTTTCCGGTGGGCGGCGACGCCACCGGGGCCGCGCTGGATGCCGGGCTCGACCCGTGTCGCACGCTGGCGGTCGATCCGCTCTTCATGGACGGCCACCTCACACTGATGACCACGCCGGTCACCGCACCGCGCTTTCGCGACGCCGTGTGGGCGGCGCTGGGCCACAGCGGCGCGGCGGTCAGCGTGATTCACGACAGCGCCGGCTGCGTCGCCCAGCGGGTGGTGGCGATGATCGTCAACATCGGCTGCGACATCGCCCAGCAACGCATCGCCACGCCAGCCGACATCGACGCCGCGGTGACGCTGGGCCTGGGCTACCCCCTCGGCCCGCTGGCACTCGGCGATCGCCTGGGCGCCGCCACGGTGCTGGCGATCCTCGATGGCCTCCACGCCTTTTACCGCGACCCGCGCTACCGCCCGAGCCCGTGGCTCGTCCGCCGCGCGCGCCTGGGTGTCTCCCTGCTCACGCCCGAATCCTGACCCAACGAGGACAACTCATGCTCGACGCCTATCTTTACGCCGGCCTCCGCTCGCCCATCGGCCGCCACGCCGGCAGTCTCGCCGCCGTACGCCCCGACGACCTGGCCGCCACCGTGATCCGCGAAGTGGTGGCCCGCAGCGGCTTTGCCCCGGATGCCATCGAGGACGTGGTGCTCGGCTGCACCTGCCAGGCCGGCGAAGACAGCCGCAACGTGGGGCGTCATGCCGCGCTGCTCGCCGGCCTGCCGCCCTCGGTGCCGGGCCAGACGGTCAATCGCCTGTGCGGCAGCGGCCTGGCCGCGGTGCTCGACGTGGCCCGGGCGGTGAGCTGCGGCGAGGGCGATCTTTACGTGGCGGGCGGCGTGGAGAGCATGAGCCGCGCGCCCTTCGCGGTGGCCAAGTCCGAATCCCCTTTCAGCCGGGAGTTCCGGGTTTTCGACACGACCATCGGCGCACGCTTTCCCAATCCGCGCCTGATCGCGCGCTACGACAACCACTCGATGCCCGAGACCGCCGACAACGTGGCGGCCGAGTTCGGCATCGGCCGCGAGGCGTCGGACCACTTTGCCGCCGCGTCCCAGGCCCGTTACGCGGCGGCGTTGGCTGCCGGCTTCTACGCTGGCGAGATCCTGCCCATCGAGGTGCCCACCGGCCGCAAGAGCCCGCCGCGGGTGGTGAGCGCCGACGAGCATCCGCGCCCGGCGAGCGACTTTGCGGCCTTGTCGGCGCTGCGCCCGCTGGCCGAAGGTGGCGTGGTAACGGCCGGCAACGCTTCGGGCATCAACGACGGTGCCGCCGCGTTGCTGATCGGCTCGGCCGCGATCGGCGAGAAAACCGGCGTGAAGCCGTTGGCGCGCATCCTCGCCGGCGCGGTCAGCGGCGTCGAGCCCCGCATCATGGGTGTCGGGCCCGCCTACGCGATCCCCAAGGCGCTGGCGCGGGCCGGGCTGACGCTGGCCGACATGGACGTGATCGAGATCAACGAGGCCTTCGCGCCCCAGGTGCTCGGCTGCCTCAAGCTGCTGGGGCTGGCGGAGAACGATCCCAGGGTCAATCCCAATGGCGGGGCCATCGCCATCGGGCATCCCCTTGGCGCGTCCGGCGCCCGCCTTGTGCTCACCGCTGCGCGCGAACTGGACCGACGCGCCGGCCGCTTCGCGGTGGTGAGTCTGTGCATTGGCGTCGGCCAGGGCGTCGCCCTTGTCCTCGAACGGATCCATCACACACCACACGACCGCTGACCGCCCCCAACTCGGCGCGGGCGAGTCGGGCTAGACTCGAGGTGCCACAGTCCAGACCGCCTCCGAGTGAACTACCTCGCCCACGCCCTCCTCGCCGGCCCCCTCGCCCCACCTCATCCCCCCGGAGTTATCTCGCCCTAACCCTTGGAGTTATCTTGTCCTCCTTCACGCTAACGCGAAGCGCTCACTTGCCGCCCTGCAGCGTCGTGTAGCTGTTGATCAGGTTGCGGTAGTCCGGAATGTGGCTGGCGAACAGCGCCCCCAGGCCCTCCACGTCGTTGCGCCAGTCCCGGTGCAGCTCGCAGGCCACGCCGAACCAGGTCATCAGCTGGGCGCCCGCCGCGGACATGCGCTCCCAGGCGGAATGCCGGGTGAGCTCGTTGAAGGTGCCGGAGGCATCGGTTACCACAAAGACCTCGTAGCCCTCCGCCAGGGCCGACAGGGCCGGGAAGGCCACGCAGACCTCGGTGACGATCCCGGCGATGATCAGCTGCTTCTTGCCCGTGGCCTTGACCGCATTCACGAAGTCCTCGTTGTCCCAGGCGTTGATCTGCCCCGGGCGGGCGATGTAGGGCGCGGCGGGAAAGGCCTCCTTGAGCTCGGTCATCAGGGGACCGTTGGGGCCGGTCTCAAAGCTCGTCGTGAGGATGGTGGGCAGCGCGAAATACCGGGCCAGGTCGGCCAGGGCCAGCACGTTGTTGCGAAACCGGTCCGGGTCGATGTCGCGGACCAGGGACGACAGGCCAGCCTGGTGATCGACCAGCAGCACCGCTGCGTTGTTCTTGTCGAGGCGGTTGTAGGGGGTGTTGCGCATGTTTGCTCTCCTTGTGTGCCGTGCCCGAAGGCACGGTGGGGTCATTGGCCGATTCGTCCAAACCGGCCGGTGTTGAAATCCTTGATCGCCTGGCGGATCTCGTCTTCGCTGTTCATCACGAAGGGGCCGTAGCCGACGATGGGCTCGTTGAGCGGTTCACCGCTCAACAGCAGGGCCACGGTGTCGGCGCTGCTGCTGAAGGCCAGCCCGCTACCGTCCCGCGTCATGACGGCGAGCTCGCCCCCGTGCACGGCCTCACCGTCGTCAAGGCGCAGGCCGCCGCTAAGCACGAAGAGCGCCGTGGTGTGGCCGTCGGGCAGATCGAAGGCCACCCGGTGCCCCGCCTTCAGATGCAGATCCCAGACGTTCATCGGGGTGAAGGTGCGGGCCGGGCCCCGGGTGCCGGCGTACTCCCCGGCGATGATGCGGGCGTGGCCGGCACCCTCGGGCAGCGCTACCTCGGGGATCTGCGCGGCGGTGATGCCTTGGTAGCCGGGGGCCGCCATCTTGGCCCGGGCAGGCAGATTGACCCACAGCTGCAGCATCTCGAACTCGCCGCCCTCGCGGGCAAACTCCGGGCTGTGGAACTCCTCGTGGATCAGGCCCGAGGCGGCGGTCATCCACTGCACGTCACCGGGGCCGATGGTGCCCCCGCCCCCCGACGAGTCCCGATGGGACACCCCGCCCGCATGGACGATGGTCACCGTCTCGAAACCCCGGTGCGGATGCGCCCCGACCCCGAGCCGCTGCCCGGTTGGCGGGAATTCGGCCGGGCCGGCGTGGTCCAGCAACAGGAAGGGCGAAAGCTCGGCAGCGATGTCCCCGTAAGAAAAGATGCTCTTCACCGGGAAGCCGTCGCCAACCCAGTGACTGCCATTGCTGCGCTTGATGAATGCCAGCTTCTTCATGATTGCTCTCCGTGGGTGGATGAGCTCACTTTAGACAGCAGACAGGATTCGCAGTAGATGGTTAAATCCAAAAACACTTTCCAATCGAGTGAACAATGGACTTCAATCAGGCCGCGGTCTTTGTCAAAGTCGTGCAGGAAGGCAGCTTCAGCGCCGCCGCCCGCCTGCTGGGGCTGCCCACCTCCACGGTGAGCAACCGGGTGGCGAGCCTGGAGAAACGCCTGGGCATCACCCTGCTGCAGCGGACCACCCGGCGCCTGCACCTCACCGATCCCGGGGCGCTGTATTTCGAGCACGCGGCCGCGGGGCTGGGCTTCCTCCTCGATGCCGAGGCGGCGGTGAGCCAGTCCCTGGGCGAGCCCACAGGCGTACTGCGGGTCAGCGCCCCGCCCGACCTGGGGGACCGCATCCTGGCCGGGATCATCGGACGGATACGGGCCCGGCACCCGGCCCTGCGCATCGACCTGGCGCTGACCAGCCGCTACGTGGATCTGGTGGCCGAAGGGGTCGACGTGGCGATCCGCACCGGCAGCCTCAAGGATTCATCGCTGATCGCCCGGCGCGCCGGCATTGCCCGCTGGGTGCCCTTTGCCAGCCCCGCCTACCTGCAGTCGGCGCCGCCCCTCGCCACCCCCGACGACCTGCGGCAGCACCGCTGCATCCAGTTCACCTCCATCGGCAAGGAAGCGTGGACGCTGAGCAACGCGCAGGGCAGCCAGGTGGTGCCGATGCCCGGCGAGATCATGGTCAATGACATCGGCGTGCTGCGCGCCATGGCCCTGGCCGGCGACGGCGTGGTGCTGCTACCCCTCTACCTGTGCCGTGCCGAGTGCACTCAGGGCGAGCTCACGCAAGTGCTGAGCGGCTGGCACGCCAAGGCCGATCCGATTCACATCGTTTACCCGCGCCAGCGCTTCATCCCGCCCAAGCTGCGCGCCTTTGTCGATCTCGCCAGCGCCGAGCTCCACGACTGGCTCGAAGCCCCATGAACTACCTCGCCCACGCCCTCCTCGCCGGCCCCCTCGCCACCGACCGTGTCGGCGGCGTGGCGGGCGACTTCGTGAAAGGCCTGCTGCAGCCCCGCCCCGGCGGGCTGGACCCGGCCCTGGTGGCGGGGGTCAGGCTGCACCGGCGCATCGACAGCTTCGCCGACACCCACCCGGCCTTCCGGCACAGCCGGGCGCGGGTGAGCGAAGCGCGACGACGCTTTGGCGGGGTGCTGGTGGACATGTTCTACGACCACTTCCTGGCGGTGCACTGGCAGCGCTTCAGCGCGGAGCCTCTGGACGACTTCACCGCCGACACCTACCGCCTTATCGCCGCCCGCCTCGACAGCCTTCCCGCGCCCTTCACGCCGGTCTTTGCACGCATGGCCGCCCATGACTGGCTGGGGAGCTACCGGGACACCGCCAACGTGGCCCTGGCCCTAGACCGCATGGCCCTCCACCGGGCCCGCCAACCCAACCCCCTGGCCGGCGCCGGAGACGAGCTGCTGGCGGACTACCCGGGGTTTGAGGCGGATTTTCTGGCTTTCTTTCCGGATGCGCTGGCATTTGCGGAAGCGGCGCGCGGCGCCCGATGACGGGAGTGGAGACGGTTCTGTGTGTGGGGATTGAGGGCTGGGAGGCGTGGGAGAGGGGCTGGTGTTCGGCTTTTTCTGACCTTGGGCCTCTGGCACGTATCAGGCGGCAATGTGCCTCTTACCTGCTGTTTAGCTTCTCATGGCGGTCGATTGCTACTGCCGTCATCGACCTAGGACGTAACTCGACTCACATCTGCCTTTCGCCGCTCCACAGCTCCGACGGCAGGTCGTTCTCAATGAATCGAGCAGGCATATTCAATTGAATGACATAATTTTATCTAGTTCCTATGCTATCGGTAACGATGTCCCGTCTTCCAGTGGGTGGTGAGCTAGCAACTCGGCGCTTGGTGTTTTGGTGTCTCTCATACACAATCCATCGTCTAGCAGGGTGATGCAAAAGTAGAAATTCGGTCCCGGAAAAGTATGACGACCTCTCAGAACGGCCTGTATGCCATTTTTTTCGGGGCGGCAGGGGTGAAGAGACCCCTGAAAACATCGTTTATGACGGTGAAAAATAGTTTTGCATCACCCTGCTAGAGGGTTGCAATCTGAAGACGATATCTACGCCGTAACGGACAATGTCAGCCCTAGGATACGACTGCGGCAGCCAAAGAAAAGAGCGCTTGGTTTCGGTGTGACCTTTTCATCCACTTTTGGGGCCGCTTGGCATGGCATCAGCCCCGGCTTCGAGGTATTTAGATTTTCTGTTTACGGGAGTTGCACTTGATTATCAAGCTTCCTAAGACCGGTTCCCAACCGCTCGAGTTGCTAGAGGAATTGACATCAGACCAGCGAGGAGCTGGTGTCGAGGTTGAGCTCGTAACAATCAACTCGCTTGAAATAAAAGATCCCTTTGATCCGGAAAAGATTGACGTCAAGACAAAGCCAATGACGGTCGGTCTCATCATGGAGAGGGTACGTGGCGGCGATGAAGAAATAGATCTAATGCCTGATTTTCAAAGACGTGCGGGCATTTGGGATGGAACCAGAAAATCTCGCCTTATTGAATCGCTTCTTCTTCGTATTCCTTTGCCTGTTTTTTACGTCGCCGCCGACCAAGATGATCGATGGTCGGTCGTCGACGGCCTTCAACGAATTACTACATTAAAAGAATTTATTCACGATAAAACTTTGGCATTGCAAGGGCTGGAGTTTCTCCATCATCTTAATGGGAATGGATTTGATGATCTCAGCCGCCAAATGCAAAGACGCATTCAGGAGTCCGAGATTACAGTGCATGTAATTCAGCCGGGAACTCCGCCGACAGTGATGTTTAATATTTTTAAACGAATCAATACGGGGGGGCTCCCACTTTCTTCACAAGAAATAAGGCATGCTATAAAGCAAGGAGCCGCAACAAAACTTTTAAAGAAATTGGCTGAGTCACCAGAATTCAAGCAGGCGACCTTCAATTCCATCAAAGATGAACGCATGGCCGACAGGGAATGCGTACTACGCTTTTGTGCTTTCTATATTACGCCACCGGCGCGATATGCGACAGGTGACCTCGATGCGTTGCTGATTCAAACGATGGATCAGATTAATAACTGGTCGACATACAAGATAGCGGAGCTCGAAAAGGCCTTTAAGTGGGCTATGAAAGCTGCGCATCTTATTTTGGGTAGAGCCGCTTTCCGGAAATATTATGGAAAATCTTTCAGGTTGAGCCCAATTAATAAGGCGTTATTTGAAGTGTGGGCGGTTTGTCTGTCAAAGCTGTCTCCTCAGGAAGTTAACTATCTGATTGATAAAAAAAGTCTGGTTCTGCAGAATTTTTCAAAGTTGATGAAGGATTATGACTTTGTTGCGTCGATTTCGACGGCGACTGGAACTGTCACGAACGTTAGGCGGCGCTTTAAAGAAATCGAAGAGCTGATAAATGGAGCCCTAGATGCTTAAGAAACTACACCTTGAGAATTTCAAGGGGTTTGATGTTGTTGATGTTCCCTTTAGATCCGTCAATTTACTAACCGGTCTTAATAGTTCGGGAAAAAGCTCTGTTATTCAGGCTTTATTGCTTCTAAAGCAGATAGATTATCAGCGTGATCCGAGTACTGATCATGTTGAATTATTCTCCAATGGCGACTACGTGTCGCAAGGTAGTGGTCGCGAACTGCTTTATGAGTTTGCCGACAAAGACGAAATTGTTATTTCTTGCGATAGTGAAATCGGCTTGAGCGAGTGGAGGTTCAAATACAACGCCAAGACTAATCGGTTAATTACCGAGAATGTCTATGAACGCAGTTGTCTTGCAATCCTTTCTGAGCTGCCCTTATCATATCTTAGTGCTGAGCGGTGGGGGCCTCGTCTCACCTATCCCTATGAGGATGCAGAGCAGACTGGGTTAGGTATTTGTGGTGAGTATGCGATACGTTATTTGATCGACCATGCCGAAGATCCTGTTGAAAATGAGCAGGCACGGCACCCGACTGCTAAGGGTGTAGGGCTTCTATACCAAGTTCAAGCATGGCTTGGTGAGCTAAGCCCTGGCGTCCGAATTGACGCTAAACCTTTGCGCGAGGCTGGGGTGTCAGTGGTTGGTTTTGGCTTTGAGCAGAAAGGTGACGTCGGATCTCGTTACTATCGGCCAACGCATGTGGGATTTGGGCTAACTTATTCTCTGCCTCTGCTTGTGGCCTTGCTGTCCGCGAAGCCCGGCACAGTGCTTCTATTGGAAAACCCAGAGGCACATTTGCATCCCCGCGCACAGACAAAGTTGGCTAGGCTAATTGCCTTGGTAGGAAAGTATGTACAAGTAATAGTTGAAACCCATAGTGATCACGTCATGAATGGACTTCGCGTTGAAGTGAAGAACGGTACGCTTACCCCGGCGGACATCTATTTTCATTATTTCTTGCGTGATGGTGTTACATCGCGCCGGGAAACGCCAGAGATCGACAGCAATGGTCGGTTATCTTCTTGGCCTGACGGATTCTTTGATGAGTACGAAAAATCGCTTGCAGCGCTTATTCGTAAGCCCAGGGGGTAAGAGCAGTGGCGCTGCAAGATATCGTATTTAACGATGCTTCTCTTATACACCTACCGGTTCCCAATCCGACAGTCGCTCAGCAGGTGTTTGATGAGTTCATCGCTACCCTCGGTGCGTTGGTTGACGAGAATATCTGTCGCTCAGTTCTCCGTTCTCATGTGTGCTTTCAAGATGTCATCATTCCAACAACAACTGGAGAGCAGTGGAAGGTAGAGGATTGGCTAATTGATCCTGGAGTAGATAGAGAGCTACGCTTATTTGCTCTTGGCCTTGATACGAAAGTGCCAATTGAAAAAGGGCTGGTGTTGGAGTCGGAGATTGAAGAGGCCCTAATAGAGCTTGAGTATCGTGCAGGGAAAGCTTCAGGACCAATCTGTTATGCGGGAGGCCTTGCGATTCACGCTGGCGGAGTGCTTGTCAGCATTCCGACCGATGGAATTTGGGATGTTCATCAGTTGACGATGCTTGCCTGTCGGGGAACAACTGTTCTGCAGGCCGAGGATGTTGATCACGCGAGTCGCGAAGTGCACGTTTGTCATCTTCGTGAAGCGATAAATGCTCGTCATTTTACGTCAGTTGCTACAGCCGCTGAGTTTTCCGCAAGCAAATCGATTATTTTTCCAAATCTTCGCTTTTCTCCTGATGTTGATGATCAGGTGCGTCGGATCGAGTCGGTTTATTTGATAAATGCGCTGAAAAAACTGGCGAAGATGAATGAAACGGCTGTCCGTTGGGCCGAATTGAAATGTGTTGAACCAGAATATAGTTTCCAATGGCATAGGGAGAGTGAGCCAACAATGGACGCCTATGGTAAGGAGCGTGAATTTCGTATGCCGGATGGTGGCTCAGCTGCATTTGAAAATCATGTCTATTTCTCTGGCCGACACCGTATTCATTTCATTGAAGATCGTGCAAGTCGAGACTTTATTATCGGCTATATTGGCGACCATTTGCCAACAGTGAAATATCCGCACTGACTCGCACGCCAAAACTACACCGACTTCCCACTTTTTTCTTTTTTTGCGATGTAAAAAAGCCCGAACCACTTGGTTCGGGTTTTTCAGGTGTTTCTGGTGATGGGCAGAATCGAACTGCCGACCTATGGGTTATGACCTCATCAGCCTAAAATCACTAGCAGGTTGATGCAAAACCCAGTGAACGATCCCGCCACCCGTCTGTCCTAGCCGTATCCCCGAACCCCAAGCAGAACAACGATGCGCGGCGAAGTCGATCCCCAGTCCTCAATGTTTCACTATTTCTCGGTCGAGTCCCGGATGTATTGACCCAGTGAAATCCTGCTCAGGTGTTAACCTTGAAAGGAATGACACATGAGCACGGCCATGGAAGACGAA
>NZ_JAKLLN010000003.1 GCF_023150065.1 Zoogloea sp. | reverse complement strand
GGCGCTGGATATGAAAACGCCGGCTGAGGCATTCGCTTTAGCAGCGTGACCTGTGCAGGATTTGGTGGGTCAATACAGCAGTGCATAGATGAAGCGTGGCGTGGTATGCCACGATGGTGCTCACAGCCATAAGGCATGCCCATCCGATCTTCATCCCTCCGCGTCCGTGATCTACAAAGAACTCGATCCCTTTTCCTCCGACGACAAGTTTGCCCGCTCCGGCCGTGCCGCCGAGGAGCAGATGGCCTTCTACCTTAAGCGCTTCTTTGCCAATGACCCGGAGATCGTGGTGCTCAACGGCATCCGGCTGGAACACAGTGGCGACGCCGCCCAGGTGGACCACCTGCTCATCCATTCCCACGGCCTCTCCATCGTGGAGAGCAAGAGCGTGGTTGGGAAGATCCAGATCAAGGACGACGGGCAATGGCTGCGCTGGTTTGGCACCAACCAGTCGCGGGGCGTGGCCTCTCCCATCACCCAGGCGCGCCTGCAGGAGCGCTTCTTCCGCGACGTGCTGGGCAAGGCCTCGAAACGGCCAGACCTTTTCTCCACAATACCTTTCGACCTCTACGTAGCCATCTCGGACAGCGGCATCATCCTGTGGCCCAAATCCGGCCAGGTGGATGGCGTGTGCAAGGCCGACCAAGTGCCCGACCGCATCCTCGCCGCCAATACCGCCCGCATGAACAGCGGGCAGGCCCAGGGCCTCGCGCTGCCCGACCGGCTGAAGATTGCCGAATTCCTGGTGAAAACCAATAAGCCCTTGCGCCCCCACGAAGGAGATGTGAAGGGGGAGGCCAAGGTGGAAACGGAAGTCGCTGAGCTTGCAAAGGCTCAGGAAAGCGCGGTGACGCCGGCCAAGGACAGTCCTGAAACACCGTCAAATGGCCACGCCTGTCGTCAATGCAGCAGCGCGGATCTGGAGATCCGCTACGTCTATTCCTATTACTTCTTCTGCAAGGCGTGTGAAACGAATACGACGATAAAACCAAGCTGCCCGAAATGCGGTGAACCGGGGCGGCTGAGGAAGCAGAAGAATACGTTTTATGTAAAGTGCGAGAAATGCCAGGGGGAGGAGGTGTTTTTTGTAAATGGGGGGTGAGGGGGCGGGGCTCCCGCAGCTACGCACTCAGCATTGATTTCTTTGCTGAGGCTCAGTTGACACATCTCAACAAAACAAAAAAATGCGAAGTTAAGGTGACTAGAGGAAAGTCAGAAATTGATGCCATTCGCGTATCTTCGGGAGCCCTGACTGCTACTGAAGACGTGGGTACGTCGTAAAATCAGCAATTTGCTTTCGTCAGCCCGCCTGAAAACAGATAGGTAACGATAGGAGCATGAAGTTTGTCTGCCATCACCGCCGCCGATCTCTTGTCTGCTTTAACAGGCAATCCTGAAGCACTCGAGGTCCACCTTACCCTCGTAGAGCGAGATGTGGTTATTGACGGTCATTCAGTCAAAATCCACTGTCACTGCCTTACAGTGGATGGAAACGGCCGCGTTCAACCGCACAGGCTGGCGGAGTTCATGCGGAATGCCACTGTTGACTATGCCATCCCGCGCTCGAAGCTAGCTGACGCGAAGGCGCGCGACAATAAATTCAACAGTACAGAGGCAGTCGCTGAACTCATCGAGCGAGCAAAGCGCTCGTTTACCGATCTTGCGAAATCCGGCGAAGGCGGAGAGATGCTGTTATTCCTGCTGGCGGAGCGCTTCCTCAAGCTGCCACAAGTCCTTTGCAAGATGGATCTCAAGACCGATGCACGAATGCACTACCACGGCGCGGATGGTGTGTATGCTGGTGTGACACCTGAAGGCATACTTAAGCTCTACTGGGGTGAATCGAAAATCTACGGAGATGCGAGCGCCGCAATACGAGATTGCCTCAGTTCCCTTGCCCCTTTCCTAACCGAACCCGAGGACGAGGAGGCCGCGCGGGAACGCGACCTATTACTCCTGAGCGACAAGGCCGATCTAAGCAACCCCACACTCACCGCTGCACTCAAGAAGTACTTTGACAAGTCATCAGTGATGTCTAAGCGCGTTCAATACTGCGGCGTAGCCCTTGTCGGCTTTGACGCACCGTTTTATTCGAAGGGCGATGCGAAAGTAGTTGCTGACGAAATCGCTATTGCCTCCCGCACAGAACTTGCGGCTTGGACAAAAAATATTGGAGCGCGACTTAAAACAGAGAAGCTAGATAAGATGGAAATCGAGTTTTTTTGTATCCCCCTGCCCTCAGCTGAAGGTTTCCGGGCAGCCTTCCTGAAGGCAATGGGGATCAAGGAATAATGAGCTTAGTAGACCTCCAATCCTGGCTCCTCCGGGAAGGCATACGAGACGATCTCGATGTGATCACTCGACTTACAGTGCGGATGGAAATCGATAACTTGGCAGCTGACCCCGCCATCCCGTCTGTTGCGACAATTGATTGGCCCAGGTTGCTACTTGCCGGTAGCATTCTGGCGCGATCTGAAGAGCGGACGGACCAAGAAGCTGCACTCCGAATTGCAACTGCTGTAATTTCTCTCAAGGATAATCAAGCACTTAAAGATGCTGGTGCCGTCCTTCTAGGCAAGCTCTCCAACTTTCGGGCCATTGCATTGGCAACTGATCGCAAGTTGCTGTCAGCTGACCTTGACGCACGTCTAGGTGTCGCATTACGACTTGAGGCTCAGCGTCGAGAGATGGACCGTTCTATTCTGGTTCAATCGAGTGGTACCTGGCTACAAGTAAACGATTTCCAGAAACGCTTCTGGACAAATGCGGCGGGGGAACGCTGGCTCTCAGCATCTGCCCCTACCGCTTCTGGAAAGACATTTCTTGTACTTCAGTGGTTAATAGATCAAGTTATTGCAGGCGAGACTCAAGTTGCTGTCTATCTTGCTCCAACTCGCGCACTGGTTTCAGAGATAGAGACCAATCTAAAGGATCTCCTCGGTAAAACCGAACAGGTTGAGGTGTCATCCCTTCCGCTATCAGATAAATACAAAGCCGCTCGCACTGGCGGATCGCGAGTGATTCTGGTCTTCACGCAAGAGCGGCTGCACCTTCTGGCCAACGTACTTGGCGACGCTTTTTTGATTGATCTACTCATTGTGGACGAAGCACACAAAATCGGCGACAACCAGCGTGGCGTGATTTTGCAGGATGCAGTTGAGCGGGCCACCCGCGCTAACCCACGGCTGAAGGCCGTATTCATCAGCCCGGCCACACAGAACCCAGAAGAGTTACTCACGGACGCGCCCCTGGGTGTACAGACCGTCACCGTAGACAGCGATACCACTACCGTCCTTCAGAATTTGATTGTCGCAACGCAGGTACCGCGAAAATCTAAGCTCTGGAATCTAACTCTTCGACGGCAGGGCTCGACACTTCCAATAGGAATTCTTCAACTCGCGAGTACGCCGGAAGGACTCAAAAAGCGCCTCGCATTTATTGCCGCGGCAGCGGGCGAGAAAGGCGGAACGCTCGTTTACACGAACGGGGCAGGAGAGGCGGAAGAAGTTGCGGACCTAATCAGTCAGCTCGTGCCCAAGCTTGAGTGCATCGACCCTGAGCTTTCACAACTTGCCGAACTTGCTCGGAAAGGTGTGCACCATGATTTCCGACTTGCCCCCTTAGTCGAAAGCGGGGTGGCATTCCACTACGGCAATATGCCTTCGCTAATCCGACAAGAAATAGAGCGACTTTTCCGGTCGGGTAAGATTCGATTCCTTGTCTGTACTTCAACACTGATTGAGGGTGTAAATCTATCGTGTCGAACTATAGTGGTCCGAGGACCGCGAAAAGGAAAAGGTCATCCGATGGAACCGCATGACTTTTGGAACCTAGCTGGTCGCGCAGGCCGATGGGGCGATGAGTTCCAAGGAAACATTATTTGTATCGATCCAGAGGATACAAGAGCCTGGCCTAGCGGTGTTCCCAACCGTGCCCGTTATCCAATAAAACGTGAAAGTGATGCAGTTCTCGAGTTTGGTAACGGCATGTTGGACTATCTATCCAAGCGAAGGCTATCGGACATGTCCAGCCTTGATGACATGGATAAATACGAGCAGGTTAGCGCCTATCTCCTTGCTACCTTCATGCGGTTAGGCTCGATATCAGTGGCTGGTCTAGCAAAACGCCATGACAAAGGCTTAATTTCGAAGCTTGACGAAGCTCTTGATGCACTGGTAGCGCAGATTGAAATTGACGTTGATCTTGCAGCGCGGCATCCAGGAGTGAGCGCGATTGGCCTTCAGCGCCTTCTTGAAGCTTTCCGTGCATACGCAGGTGATGTTGAAAACCTACTTCCGGCTGAAGTTGCGAGCAATGACAGCTACGACCGGTTCGTTACTATCATGGGGAGGATAAATGAGCACTTATTTCCCGCTTTCACTCCTGCAGGCCGTATTCGGCTATATGCGTTGATCGTCCTTAAATGGCTAAAGGGTTTCTCGCTAGCCAAGATCATCCGCGATAGCATCGAATGGCATCAGGAAGCCGGCAGGTCTTTCAGACTTCCAGAACTTATTCGCGGCACGATGGAGCTAGTAGAGCAAATCGCACGGTTCAAGGCACCCAAATACCTTTCCGCCTACATGGACGTGTTGAACCTGTATCTTCGGGAGATTGGTCGTGACGATCTTGTCGATGAAGGTTTAGATGTCGGAACACAACTCGAATTTGGCATTTCATCAAAGACACTTCTCTCGCTCATGGAGCTTGGCCTCTCCCGCATGAGCGCTGTTTCTTTATACGAGAAGATTGCCCGTGACGACCTCAGTAAAGAGGGATGCACAGCTTGGATTATGGAGCGGGTTGGTCAGTTCCAAGCAATGGATATTCCAACCATCATCATCCGCGAGGTGCGCGACCGTCTTACCTTACCTAGTGACTTAGCCACCTAGTATCATCATTGAATTGGAGCTCACACATGCCCGCAAAGCCGATTAGCCTAGGTTCCATGCACTTCGCCAAGAGAGGGGATGCAGTAGCATATTTGAAGGATATGCTCCACCGGTACGATGTGGGCGACCGAGTCAATGCAAACGACGCAGTGATTTTGAGAGCGGCGTTGGAGCACCATCCAAACGCCGCCAAGAAAATAGGATGCGGGATTACCGACTTTAGCGTTAGAACTGCTGATTTTGGTACCAAGTGCTTTTGGGTGAATCGTTCCGACGGAACTACTGAAAAATTTTCCATTACTGGATCCATTCACGGAAGCTAAGTGAACTTGCTTTGCGTACATTTTCTGAAAAACTAACACTAATAGCTCAGAAATCTGTATCGGGCCTAGCAATACGATGCGGAAGTGAATTACAGAAAATCCCTTAAAAGCTATGTGAGCTTACCCCGGAGAGCTTGTAGAAGCATGCGCCGCAACGGATAAGTTTATGAAATCAAGACGATCTCCCAAACGATACATTGACATAAGGCTCTCTGGATGCCACACCGCCTACTATTGACAAGAAATGCTCAGTTTTGTGTCCTTAAAGACGGTGTAGATCCGGCTGAAGCAATCGAGGCGCTCCTAAATGCCGCAACCGCAAACATGACGCCCGGTGGAGAGTTCCTGATCAATGAGTTCAGATTATTGAGGGAAATTCCTGCATCAAATTATTTTTATCGTTTTTCGGTCTGCGTTTTCCCTACTGATCGCGATGTGTATTTTTGGGGAGGGGAGAAAATCCGAGATCGAATCTATGCTTTTGCACTTGTTTTCGAAGTTCAGGAGTTCGTCGTGTTGTTCAAAAAGTCGTGCGCGAATTTTTCAGACATTTTCGAAGAAAGTCTCAGCCTCGTAGACTCTAAAGTACTCAATTCGACTTTTTCGGATAACAGTGTTGATTTCCAAAAAATATCACTTAGAAACATGACCGTATCCGAGCGCGCACTGCGCGCCCGGTCGTACGAGGCCGCAGACTTGAAAGGTTTGCTGTCATCACATGCGGCAGGTCGATCTATTCCATATTTCCTGAAGATCCGCGATGGCGACAACATTAAATCGATATCCGCGAATTCAGCGCGGATAGTTGAATCGTCCGAGCGCACGGGAATCGATGAAATTGCATTATGGGTACGACAACAGATTTATCTGTTGCAAAATCCCACACCAGACAAAGATTTTCTTGAATCGTTCGCTAAACAGGTAGCTCTTCAAGAAGTCTTGGCTGAGACACAGCCAAATGCGATCCTAATCGAAGGATCTACGGTTTACGACCGCCTTCATGAAAAGGGATTGCCTCTTTTCTTCAAAACGCGGGCGGGGGAGCTGGCTGCGCTTCCCGCTCGTATACAGAAGCGATTGTTTCGTGCTCTCGAAGTAGTCTATGAAGTTAACGGTGAATTAAAAATTATCGGGCTAGAAGAGACGTCAAGGATTCGAGTAAATTCAAAATCAATAACATTCTCCTCTACACCTTTACAAAGAATACGTGTCTGCGATGCCGGAAAAGATATATCACTCCAAAAGTACATACTAAAACATGGACTGTATAGCGTCTGCTTTGCTAATCCAAAATTCATGTACTTCATGGGAAGATGCTTTGAGGATGCGGCGGGAGTTGCAGAAATCGAGAGTATTCTCGAACTACTGAAGCCGATTGACGTTATTACTGGCGTTCAGAGTGAAAAAGGTTGCGTTAGCGCGACCTTGGAAAACTTCGACGATGACTGCATGTTCGGTGTTGTCGAAACACTTCACGCTAACGACGATTTTGTTTTCTGCGATGATCTTGGAAATGAATGGGCTGATCACATCACGTTGAATAGGGGGGATCCATGTATTAGCTTCGTGCATTCGAAGCACGGGTCTCCGAGCACGTCCGCAAGCAATCTACATGATTTGGTAGGCCAAGGGATAAAGAATCTGGGCAACATGTATTTCACCCGTGAAGGATTCTTGAAAAAGCATCAGGAGAAGTTTTCCGAATACTATTCTCGCGATGGGATTCAAACTAAAATCGCCCGAACCCGTAAAGCCATCAATGAACCAATAGAAGCATATATTCAGTCGCTGTTATCGGACTACCGCATATTACGTAAGTGCGTGCTTTCGTGTTCCTTTCTCTCTAAGGACCAGGTTACCGAGGCATTCAACGCAATGAAGACCGGACAGGTAGTGCGGGGCAACGTCATTCAACTGTTTTGGATACTCTCGTCGTTTGCACATGCCGCGAAGGAATACAACGTAGTGCCAATAATTTACTGTCAGAAGTAATCTGATTACATCAACTGAATTTAAAAAAAGCCACCTTGTATATAAGATGGCTTTCATTGCAGATCAGATTCCCCCGAAATCTAGATTTTTTAGGAAAAATCTAGACAATCGCGGGATCCTACACGCTCACACATCCAGATTCCTCGCAAACAGCGCGTTCTCTTCAATAAACGCCCGGCGCGGTTCCACGTTGTCGCCCATCAGCGTGGTGAAGATCTCGTCCGCGGCAATGGCGTCGTCGATCTGCACGCGCAGCAGGCGGCGCACTGCCGGGTCCATGGTGGTTTCCCACAGCTGTTCGGGGTTCATTTCGCCCAGGCCTTTGTAGCGCTGCTTGGAGAGGCCGCGTTCGACGTCGGCGAGCATCCAGCGGATGGCTTCGGCGAAGCTGGTGACGGCTTGCTGCTTTTCGCCGCGGCGCATGACGGCGCCGGGCTGGATGAGGCCGGAGATGGATTCGGTGGCCTGGCGGATGATGCGCCAGTCGCCGGAGCGCAGGAAGTCGCCGTCGATCTGGGTGAGCTTGCGGTTGCCGTGGTGCATGCGGGCAATGTTGAGCGTCCAGGCTTCGGCGCTTTCGGTGTAGACGGCTTCGATGCTCACTTCGGTGCCGACGGCGGCTTGCAGGCGGGCGGCGGAGTCGCGGGCGGCGGCTTCGTCTTCGACCGACAGGGGCAGGTCGTTGGCCAGCAGGGCGTGGAGGACGGAGGGGTCGATCCAGTCGGTGAGGCGGCGGATGACGGCTTCGGCCAGCAGGTAGGTGCGGGCGAGGCCGGCCAGGGCGTCGGAGTGGATGGTCTCGGCGCCTTCGGCCGGGGTGAGGATGGCGCCTTCAAGGCCGAGCTTGAGCAGGTGGGCGTTGAGCTCGGTGTCGTCCTTGATGTACATCTCGTTCTTGCCGTGCTTGATCTTGTAGAGCGGCGGCTGGGCGATGTAGATGTGGCCGCGCTCGACGAGTTCGCGCATCTGGCGGTAGAAGAAGGTGAGCAGCAGGGTGCGGATGTGCGCGCCGTCCACGTCCGCGTCGGTCATGAGGATGATGCGGTGGTAGCGCAGCTTTTCGGGCTTGAAGTCTTCGGTGCCGATGCTGGTGCCCAGGGCGGTGATGAGGGTGGCGATCTGCTCGGAGCTGATGAGCTTGTCGAAGCGGGCGCGCTCGACGTTGAGCACCTTGCCGCGTAGGGGCAGGATGGCCTGGAACTTACGGTCGCGGCCCTGCTTGGCGGAGCCGCCGGCGGAGTCACCCTCGACGATGTAGATTTCGCACAGGGCGGGGTCTTTCTCCTGGCAGTCGGCGAGCTTGCCGGGCAGGCCGACGCCGTCGAGCACGCCCTTGCGGCGGGTCATTTCGCGGGCCTTGCGGGCGGCTTCACGGGCGCGGGAGGCTTCGACGATCTTGCCGCAGATGGTCTTGGCGTCGATGGGGCGCTCGAGCAGGAAGTCGGCGAGCTTTTGTGCGACGACTTCTTCGACGGCCGGGCGGGCTTCGCCGGAGACCAGCTTCATCTTGGTCTGGGAGGCGAACTTGGGGTCGGGCATCTTGACCGAGAGCACGCAGGCGAGGCCTTCGCGCATGTCGTCACCGGAGATGTCGACCTTGGCTTTTTTGGCGATCTCGTTCTCTTCGATGTACTTGTTGATGACGCGGGTCATGGCCGCGCGCAGGCCGGTGAGGTGGGTGCCGCCGTCGGCCTGGGGGATGTTGTTGGTGAAGCACAGCACCTGTTCGGCGTAGCTGTCGTTCCACTGCATGGCCACTTCAACGGTGATGGGCACGCCGTTTTGCAGGGATTCGCCGCTGGCGTGGAAGACGGTGGGGTGGAGCACCGACTTGGCGCGGTTCACGTATTCGACGAAGCCGGCCACGCCGCCGGCAAAGGCGAAGTCTTCTTCCTTGCCGGTGCGGCGGTCGATCAGGCGGATCTTGACGCCGTTGTTGAGGAAGGAGAGTTCGCGCAGGCGCTTGGCGAGGATTTCGTAGTGGTATTCGACGGTGCCGAAGATCTCTTCGTCGGCCAGGTAGTGCACTTCGGTGCCGCGGCGGTTGGTATCGCCGAGGATGCGCAGGGGGCTGGTCTCGATGCCGTCAACGACTTCGATCAGGCGGTCGACGGCGTGGCCGCGGTTGAATTCGATGCCGTGCTTCTTGCCGTCGCGGCGCACGGTGAGGCGCAGCCACTTGGAGAGGGCATTCACACAGGAGACGCCCACGCCGTGCAGGCCGCCGGAGACCTTGTAGGAGTTCTGGTTGAACTTGCCGCCGGCGTGGAGCACGCACATGACGATCTCGGCCGCCGAGCGCTTGGGCTCGTGCTTGTCGTCCATCTTGACGCCGACGGGGATGCCGCGGCCGTTGTCGGTGACGGAGATGGAGTTGTCGGCGTGGATGGTGATGACGATGTCGTCGCAGTGGCCGGCCAGGGCTTCGTCGATGGCGTTGTCGACGACTTCGAAGACCATGTGGTGCAGGCCGGTGCCGTCGGAGGTGTCGCCGATGTACATGCCCGGCCGCTTGCGCACGGCCTCCAGCCCTTCAAGCTGCTGGATGCTGGATTCGTCGTAGTTGTCGGCGGGTGCGGGTTGTTGCGGCGTATCGGACATGGCGTTCTCGGTTCAGCGGGTACAGCGGGGACGCCCCCGGCGGGGGGCGCGCAGACAGACGGTGCGGCGGTGGATCAGATCCGCATGGGCATCACGACGTACTTGAAGTCGGCGTTCTCGGCGAGGCCGAAGAGGGCGCTGGCGTTGCCGTCGTTGAAGCGGATTTCGATTTCGTTGGCAGAGACGTTGGTGAGCACGTCGAGCAGGTAGGTGACGTTGAAGCCGATGTCCAGGCTGTCGCCGCTGTAGTCGACTTCGAGTTCTTCCAGGGCTTCTTCCTGCTCGGCGTTGGTGGACACCAGCTTGAGGCTGCCTTCGGAGAGCATCAGGCGGACGCCACGGAACTTCTCGTTGGTGAGAATGGCGGCGCGTTGCAGGGATTGCAGCAGGGCCAGGCGGCTGGCCTTGACGAGCTTGGGGTGGCCCTGGGGGATGACGCGCTCGTAGTCGGGGAACTTGCCGTCGATGAGCTTGGAGATGAGTTCGATGTTGCCGAAGCGGAAGACGATCTGGTTGCCCACCAGGGTGACTTCCAGGGGGTCGTCGGAGTCGGCCAGCTGACGGGCCAGTTCGACCACGGTCTTGCGCGGCAGGATCACGTCGGTGCGGGCGTAGTCGCCCACCAGCGGGGAGGCAGCGTAGGCCAGGCGGTGGCCGTCGGTGGCGACCATGCGCAGCAGGTTGCCGGCCACCACGAGCAGCAGGCCGTTGAGGTAGTAGCGGATGTCCTGCTGGGCCATGGCGTACTGCACCAGGGCGAGCTGCTTCTTGAACGCTTTTTGCGTGGTGGTGAAATGCACGCCTTCGCCTTCCGGCGGGGCCAGCCGGGGGTAGTCGGCGGCGGGCAGGGTCTGCAGCTGGAAGCGGCTCTTGCCGGCCTTGAGGGTGATGCGCTTGTCGTCGAGGGTGAGGCTGACGTCGGCGGTGTCGGGCAGGGCGCGCAGGATGTCCTGCAGCTTGCGGGCACCCACGGTGATGGCCACGTCTTCGGCGCCGAGGGCGGCGGAGGTGCTGTTGCGGATCTGGATCTCGACGTCGGTGGCGAGGAGGGTCAGGGAGTCACCCTTCTTCTCGATCAGGACGTTGGAGAGGATGGGCAGGGTGTGGCGTTTCTCGACGATGCCGGATACCGATTGCAGCGGGGCCAGAAGGGCGTCGCGGGGCGCAGTGAAAAGCAGCATGGACTCAGGTCTCCAGTATCGTATTTAGAGGGGCAGGCGCGCGGTGGGCGTCCATCCGGCAATCTTGGGGGCGAAAGGTTTCATCAGCCGCGCAGCACCTGGGTGAGGACGTGCAGGTCGTGGTTGAGCTGGGTGTCGCCGAGTCGTAGCTCGGCGATGGTGCGGCAGGCGTGCAGCACGGTGGTGTGATCGCGGCCGCCGAAGGCCTCGCCGATGGCCGGCAGGCTCATGGGGGTGAGATCCTTGGCGAGGAACATGGCCACCTGGCGCGGCCGGGCGATGACCCGGGTACGCTTCTTGGAGTGCATGTCGGCGACCTTGATCTTGTAGTAGTCGGCCACCGTCTTTTGAATGAACTCGGCGGTGAGCTGGCGGTTGTGGGCGTTGAGGAGGTCTTTAAGGGCTTCCTTGGCCACCTCCAGCGTCACTTCCTTGCCGTGGAAGCGGGCAAAGGCCAGCACCTTCTTGAGGGCGCCTTCGAGCTCGCGCACGTTGGAGCGGAGGTTCTTGGCGATCAGGAAGGCGACGTCCTCGTTGAGGGCGATGCGCTCGACTTCGGCCTTCTTCTTGAGAATGGCCACCCGCATTTCCAGCTCGGGGGGCTCGATCTGCACCGTCAGGCCCCAGTCGAAACGGGAGATGAGGCGGTCTTCGAGGCCCTGGACGTCCTTGGGGTAGGTGTCGCTGGTGATGATGATCTGCTTCTTGGCCTCTGTGAGGGCGTTGAAGGCGTGGAAGAACTCTTCCTGGGTCCGGTTCTTGTTATTGAAGAACTGGATGTCGTCGATGATCAGCACGTCCAGCGAGCGGTAGTAGCGCTTGAAGACGTCGAAGGACTTTTGCTGGTAGGCGCGCACCACGTCGGCGTAGTAGTCCTCGGCATGCACGTAGCGGATGACCTTGCGCGGGTCGGCCTTGAACACGGTGTTGCCGAGGGCGTGGATAAGGTGGGTCTTGCCCAGGCCGACGCCGCCATAGATGAACAGCGGGTTATAGGACACGCCCGGGTTCTGGGCCACCTGCAGGGCGGCGGCGCGGGCCAGGTCGTTGGCGCGGCCGGTGACCAGGGTGTCGAAGGTGAAGTCGGGGTTGAGGCGCGACTTGTCGTAATTGGCGACATCGGCGGACACCGGGGCTTCGGCAGGGGCGCTGCGCATGACCGCGGGTGCCGCAGACGGGCTGCTGCCATTGGCCGGTGCCGGCGCAGGGGCCGCGCCGGCGGGGGCTGGTGCACTGGGCGGCGGAGGGCTGGCCCGGCGCAGACCGCCGGCGGGAGCGAGGCTGACCTCGATGGTGGGCAGACCGCCGAAGAACTCCTCGCCCAGCTCTTCGATGCGACGCAGGTAGCGGTCACGCAGCCATTGGCGATGGAAGTTGGACGGTGCCACCAGACGCAGTCCGGCGTTGTCGTCACCGGCAAGCTCTTCGGCGCGAAGGGGGAGGATCCAGGTCTTGAACTGCTGGGCGGGGAGTTCCTGCTCCAGGCAGTTCAGGCAATGCGTCCAGAACGCAGCGCATTGGGGCGACGATGAGGCTTCGGGCACGATGATTGGGCGGGTGGGTTTCGACGGCAGAACGCGCACCGGATGGACGTTTCCGGATGACCCCGGCTTGGGGCCGGAGTGGCCAGAATCGCGCGCGGGAAGCGTTTGGCCAAACGCGTATTGTACCTGCGCAAAGGGGACTTATCCACAGCTGCGGGTGGCCCTTTGGACAGTGCGCGCGGGCCTGTGGAAAGTTGCGGAGGCGCACGCGCGGGCTGGTGTTTGCCGGGGGTGGATAAAACCTGCTTGACAAACAGTGGGTTAACGTATCAAATTGCGCGTTTGACTCAACTTTTCGGGCACGAAAAATGAAACGTACTTACCAACCGTCCGTCGTCCGTCGCAAGCGCACCCACGGCTTCCTGGTCCGCATGGCCACCCGTGGCGGTCGCAAGGTCATCGCCGCTCGCCGCGCCAAGGGCCGTCATCGTCTCGCCGTCTGAGGCTCGCCCCCAGGCCGATCCTGATATTCCTTCCCCGGCAGGCAGCAGCAGTGGCCCGTCGGATGAAGCAGAAAACACGGCAGGGTTCGGCTTCGGCGCGTCTTTGCGACTGCACAAAACGGATGAATTTTCATCCGTTTTTGCTTTTCGGCGTGTCGTTCGCGGGCGCTACTTCGCGCTCCACTACTGCCCCGGTCAGGCCGGCACGGCCCGGCTCGGTGTGGTGGTGGCGAAGAAGCTCGCCAAGCGGGCGGTGCAGCGCAATCTGCTCAAGCGCATCGGTCGCGATGTGTTCCGTCATGCCTGTGCAAGCCTGCCGCCCTACGATCTGGTGTTACGATTGTCGGCCAAGGTTGGTGACGTGAGTAAACGCTCCCTGCGCGAAGACATGCTCGCTCTGATTGAACGCCTGCCCAGGCAGGGTGTGATCAAGTGAAGCGGCTTGTGCTGGCGCTGGTCAGGGTCTATCGCTACGCCATCAGCCCCATGCTGGGACGCAACTGCCGTTTCGTGCCGTCCTGTTCCGAATATGCCCTTGAGGCTGTCGAGCGCCATGGCACCCTGAAGGGGTCGTGGCTGGCGGCGCGGCGTGTGTGCCGCTGCCATCCGTTCAGCGCGGGTGGCTACGATCCGGTACCCTGAGCAGCGCTTGCAAACCCTTCCGCCCCAAACTCCTTCCTGACACTGACTCCGATGGACAACCGTCGTCTGATCCTCCTTCTCGTCTTCTCGTTTTCCCTGGTCATGCTGTGGGACGGCTGGCAGAAGCACAACAAGCCCCCGGTCCCGGCCGTAGCCGCGACGGCCAACTCTGCTGCCGGTGTTCCCACGCCGACGCCGGGCGCTGCGGCGGCCGGCACCGCCCTGCCCGGCCAGAATGCCACGGCGGCAGCGCCGGCTGCGGCACCCAAGGCCATCATCCGCACCGATGTGCTGGTGGCGGAAGTCTCGGCCCAGGGTGGCGACATCGTCCGGCTCGAGCTGACCCGTCACAAGGCCTCCGAAGATCCCACGCGCAACTACGTGCTCTTCGACAACGGCGAAAAGCACAGCTACGCCGCGCAGACCGGCCTGATCGGCAATGGCCTGCCCAATCACAAGACCCTGTTCAACCTGGCGGCCTCCAGCCTCGAGCTGAAGGACGGCGAGGATGCCGTGACCCTGCGCCTCGACGCGCCGGCCACCGCCGACGGTGTCAAGGTCAGCAAGCTGATCACCTTCCGGCGTGGCAGCTACGTGGCCGATGTGAGCTACGAGATCGCCAACGGCAGCGCTGCCGCCCTGGCGCCCCACGCCTACTTCCAGTTCACCCGTGACGGCAAGCCGGCGGAGCAGCCCGGTGGTTTCGGCGTGCAGACCTTCACCGGCCCGGCCTTCTACACCGAAGCCGAGAAGTACCAGAAGGTCTCCTTCGAGGACATCGCCTCGAAGAAGGCCAAGTTCGTCACCAAGGCCTCCGACGGCTGGGCGGCGATGGTGCAGCACTACTTCGTGGCCGGCTGGGCGCCTGCCGAGGGTGAGCGCGAGTTCTTCGCCAACCAGGTGAGCTCCGACCTCTACTCTGCCGGTGTGATCGTGCCGGTGGCCGCCATCGCCCCGGGCCAGAGCGGCAAGCTGTCCATGCCGCTGTACGCCGGCCCCCAGGAGCAGAGCCGCCTCGAACAGTTCGCCAAGGGCTTCGACCTGGTGGTGGACTACGGCTGGCTGACCATCATTGCCGCGCCGCTGTTCTGGGTGCTGGAGTGGTTCCACAAGCTCACCGGCAACTGGGGCTGGGCCATCATCCTGGTCACCATCGCCCTGAAGGCCCTGTTCTTCCCCCTGTCGGCCGCCAGCTACAAGTCGATGGCCAAGATGAAGACCCTCGGCCCGCGTCTGCAGCGCCTGAAGGAGCAGTACGGCGACGACAAGATGAAGATGCAGCAGGCCATGATGGATCTGTACAAGCGCGAGAAGGTGAACCCCCTCGGCGGCTGTCTGCCCATCCTGATCCAGATCCCGGTGTTCATCGCCCTCTACTGGGTGTTGCTGGGTGTCGTGGAGATGCGTGGCGCCCCCTGGCTGGGCTGGATCCACGATCTGTCGGTCAAGGACCCGTTCTACATCCTGCCGCTGATCATGGGTGCCACCAGCTTCATCCAGATGAAGCTCAACCCGGCGCCGCCTGATCCCATCCAGGCCAAGGTGATGATGATGATGCCCATCCTCTTTACCTTCATGTTCCTGTGGTTCCCGGCCGGTCTGGTGCTGTACTGGGTGGTCAACAACACCCTGTCCATTGCCCAGCAATGGCAGATCAACCGGATGATCGCGGCCGGTGGCAAGCCGGCCGAGTGAGCCCATTGCGGCGATTGCCACCGCCCCCGGGCGCGGTGGCATCGGCGTGGTCCGGATCTCCGGACCGAGTCTCTCCCCGCTCGCGGCCACTCTCGGCGGCCGCGAGCCGCAAGCCCGGATCGCCCAGTTTGCCCGCTTCCGGGACGGCAGCGGCGGGCTGATCGACGAAGGCCTCCTCCTCTACTTCCCGGCGCCCAACTCCTTTACCGGCGAAGACGTCATCGAGCTCCAGGGCCACGGCGGCCCGGTGGTCATGCAGATGCTGCTGACCCGCTGCCTCGAGCTGGGCGCCCGTCTCGCCGAACCCGGCGAATTCACCCGCCGGGCCTTCCTCAACGGCAAGCTCGACCTGGCCCAGGCCGAAAGCGTTGCCGATCTCATCGAGGCCTCCACGGCCGCTGCGGCCCGCTCGGCGGTCCGCTCCCTCACCGGCAGTTTCTCCCGCGAAGTCCAGGGGCTGTGTGACCGCCTGATCGACCTGCGCATGCTGGTCGAGGCGACCCTCGATTTTCCTGACGAGGACGTGGATTTCCTGATCGAGGCCAGGGCCTTCGAGCGCATCGAGGTGGTGGCCGCCGAGCTGCGTGCCATCCTCGACCGGGCGCGCCAGGGCAGCCTGCTGCGCAATGGCCTGCACGTGGTGCTGGTGGGGCAGCCCAACGTCGGCAAGTCCAGCCTGCTCAACCGGCTCGCCGGTGAGGAGCGGGCCATCGTCACCGACATCGCCGGCACCACCCGCGACGCCCTGCGCGAGACCATCCAGATCGAGGGCATCCCGCTGCACATCACCGACACCGCCGGGCTGCGCGACACCACCGACGAAGTCGAGAAGATTGGCATTGCCCGCACCTGGCAGGAGATCGAGCGTGCCGACGTGGTGGTGCGCCTGGTGGACGTGCGGGCCGGTCTCACCGATGCCGACGCCGCCATCGATGCCCGCCTGCCGGCGGGGGTTGAGCGCATCACCGTCTTCAACAAGGTGGACCTGCTGGCGCGTCAGCCCGGGCGCACCGAGGACGCTGCCGGCATCAGCCTCTACCTCTCCGCCAAGGCCGATCAGGGCGTCGAGCTGCTGCGTGCCGAGCTGCTGCGGGTGGCAGGCTGGCACCGCCACGGGGAGGACGTGATCCTCGCCCGCGAGCGTCACCTCATCGCCCTGCGCGAAGCCCTGGCCCGGGTCGAGGCTGCCCTGGATGCCCGCCACGCCCTCGAGCTGATGGCCGAAGAGCTGCGCCTGGCCCAGGAGGCGGTCAATGAGATCACCGGGGAGTTCACCCCGGATGATCTGCTGGGGGTGATCTTTTCGCGTTTTTGTATAGGGAAGTAAGCGCGGCAAGATGAGGCGTCCTGCCTGAGTCCCCCGTTTTGGGGTGAGTGAGCTCGCTCCAGCGAGCGAAAGCGTGGGCCGACGCCCCTCGTCCTTCCGTTTCCCTTTTCCCTGCAACCCACCGGATGGTGCATTCCGGTCGGGTCAATCCGCCTGTCTTCGTGGCGGTGCCCCCCATTTTTACAAGTCCTTTATCTGCAGCCCTCCCCTTTTTCGAATTTTTTGATGCCCTCTTCCCTAGCATGAAGAGGCCGAATAGTTCGAACCGAAAGGGGAATTCATGGATCTCGTTTATCTCGCCATCACCGCCGTCTTCCTGGCATTGGTGATGGGGCTCGCGGTCGGATGCGACCGTCTGGGAGACCAGAAATGAGCTGGCCTTATGTCCTTGGGGCCATTGCGGCCGCTGCGCTGCTCGTCTATTTGCTGGTGGCGCTTCTCAAGCCGGAGGACTTCTCATGATGACCTCCAATGCCTGGCTTCTGTTGGGGGTTTTCCTGGCGGCGCTGCTGTTGTCGGCCAAACCCCTCGGCCGCTACATCGCTTACGTCATGGAAGGACGTTTCCATCGCGCCCGCCCGGTGGAAAACATCCTGTATCGCCTGAGCGGCGTGAAGGCCGACGAGGAGATGGGCGGCTTGCGCTATGCGCTCGCCCTCTTGCTGTTCAATGCCCTGGGTGTCGTGGCGGTTTACGCGCTTCAGCGACTCCAGGCCGGACTGCCTCTCAATCCTGAGCACATGGCCGCTGTTGCACCGGATTCGGCCTTCAACACGGCCATCAGCTTCGTGACCAATACGAACTGGCAGGGCTATGCCGGCGAATCGACGATGGGCTACCTGGTCCAGATGCTTGGCCTGACCGTGCAGAACTTTCTTTCCGCGGCTACGGGCATTGTCGTGGTGATTGCCCTGATCCGTGGCATCGCCCGTCACAGCACCGCCACGCTCGGGAACGCCTGGGTGGATCTGACCCGGGCAACGTTGTACCTGTTGTTGCCGCTGTCTGTCCTGATCGCCGTGCTGCTGGTCAGCCAGGGGGTGATCCAGAACCTCGACGCCTATCGCGACGTGACGACGGTGGAGGTCACCCGTTACGACGCACCGCTGTTCGATGCGGATGGGCAGGCCCTGAAGGACGACAAGGGCAGCCCCCTGACGAAGCCTGCCGAAACCCGTACCCAGACCCTCGCCATGGGGCCGGTCGCTTCCCAGGAGGCCATCAAGATGCTCGGCACCAACGGTGGCGGCTTCTTCAATGCCAATTCGGCCCATCCCTTCGAAAACCCCACGCCGCTCACCAATCTCATCGAGATGCTGGCGATCTTCCTGATACCGGCCGCCCTGTGCCTGTCTTTCGGGCGAATGGTGGGAGATGAACGTCAGGGGTGGGCCGTGCTCTCCGCCATGACCCTGATGTTCGTGTTCATGGCCTGGGGCGCAATGCGCTTCGAGCAGCAGGGCAATCCGCTGGTTGCTGCACTGGGCGTCGATCAGGGCGTCAGCGCGCTGCAATCGGGCGGGAACATGGAGGGCAAGGAGGTCCGCTTCGGCATCGCCAGTTCCGCGCTTTTTGCGACCGTCACCACGGCCGCCTCCTGTGGAGCGGTCAACGCCATGCATGACTCATTCACCCCTCTCGGAGGGCTGGTGCCCCTGGCCAACATGCAGCTTGGTGAGGTGGTATTTGGCGGTGTCGGCACGGGTCTCTACGGCATGCTGGTGTTTGCCATCCTGGCCGTATTCATCTCCGGCCTGATGATTGGCCGTACCCCGGAGTATCTGGGCAAGAAGATTGAAGCCTACGAGATGAAGATGAGCGCCATCGCCATTCTCGTGACGCCCTTGCTCGTGCTGCTGGGCACAGCCATCGCGGTGACCACCGAAGCCGGCCGCGCAGGCATCGCCAATCCGGGGGCCCATGGTTTTTCCGAAATCCTGTACGCCCTCACGTCGGCCGCCAACAACAACGGCAGTGCCTTCGCGGGCCTGTCCGCCAACACCCCCTTCTACAACGTCCTGCTGGGCATCGCCATGTGGTTCGGACGATTTGGCGTGATCGTGCCGGTGCTGGCCATGGCGGGTTCTCTGGCTGCCAAGAAACGGATTCCGGTGGGCGCGGGAACGATGCCGACCCACGGTCCGCTCTTTGTCACCCTGCTGATCGGCACGGTGTTACTGGTGGGCTTGCTCAACTACGTGCCGGCACTGGCCCTGGGGCCGGTGGTCGAGCACCTGATGCTGTGGATGACGGCCTGAGGAGAATGACATGAGCAACAAGACCTTTACACTTTTTGATCCCGCCCTGGTGGTGCCGGCGCTGCGCGAAGCTTTCCGCAAGCTCAGTCCGGCGGTGCAGTGGCACAACCCCGTGATGTTCGTGGTGTACGTGGGCAGCATCCTGACCACCTTGCTGGCCATCCAGGCGCTGGCTGGCGAAGGTGAAGCGCCGGCCGGCTTCGTCGTCGCCATCGCCCTTTGGCTCTGGTTCACCGTGCTCTTTGCCAATTTTGCGGAAGCCTTGGCCGAGGGCCGCAGCAAGGCCCAGGCTGCATCGCTGCGCGGGCTCAAGAAGGAGACCTGGGCCAAGAAGCTGCAGGCGCCCCACTACGGCGCCCCGTGGCAGCTGGTGCAGGGCGGCGATCTGCGCAAGGGCGACATCGTCGTGGTCGAGGCCGGCGACATCGGCCAGTCGGTCATCCCTGCCGACGGCGAAGTCATCGAGGGCGTTGCCTCGGTGGATGAATCGGCCATTACCGGTGAGTCAGCTCCAGTCATCCGGGAATCGGGCGGTGACTTCTCGGCGGTGACCGGCGGCACCCGTGTGCTGTCGGACTGGATCGTCGTGCGTGTCACCGCCAACCCCGGCGAGACTTTCGTGGACCGCATGATCGCCATGGTGGAAAACGCCAAGCGCCAGAAGACCCCCAATGAGATCGCACTGACCATCCTGCTGGTGGCCCTGACCATTGTTTTCCTGGGGGTTACCGTAACGCTGCTGCCCTTCTCCCTGTTCAGCGTGGACGTGTCCGGTGCCGGAAAGCCGGTCGGCGTGACGGTGCTGGTGGCTCTGCTGGTGTGCCTGATCCCCACCACTATCGCCGGCCTGCTGTCGGCAATCGGCGTGGCCGGCATGAGCCGCATGATGCAGGCCAACGTGATCGCCACATCCGGCCGGGCCGTGGAGGCGGCGGGCGACGTGGATGTGCTGCTGATGGACAAGACCGGGACGATCACCCTCGGCAACCGCCAGGCCTCGGCCTTTTTGCCGGCGGATGGTGTCAGCGATGCGGAGTTGGCCGATGCCGCCCAGCTCGCCTCCCTTGCGGACGAAACACCCGAAGGCCGCAGCATCGTTGTGTTGGCCAAACAGAAATATTCGCTGCGCGAGCGGGACATTCACGCCCTCGACGCCCATTTCGTGCATTTCTCTGCCCAGACGCGCATGAGCGGCGTGGATATCGGAGGCGCGCCGGGCAGCGAAGGCGCCACGACCGTGGCCGCAGTCAAGCAGATCCGGAAGGGCGCAACCGATGCGATCCGGCGCCATGTGGAAAGCCTGGGGGGCAGCTTCCCGGCCTCGGTCAGTGCCCGGGTCGAGGAGGTGGCACGCCGTGGCAGCACACCGCTGGTGGTGTCGGAGGGGAAGCGCGTTCTCGGCGTGATCGAACTCAAGGACATCGTCAAGGGCGGCATCAAGGAGCGCTTTGCCGAGCTGCGCCGGATGGGCATCAAGACCGTGATGGTGACGGGCGACAACCGCGTGACGGCCGCCGCCATCGCCGCGGAGGCCGGGGTGGACGACTTTCTGTCGGAGGCCACACCGGAAGCCAAGCTGGCGCTGATCCGCCAGTACCAGGCCGAAGGCCGCCTGGTGGCGATGACCGGCGACGGTACCAACGATGCCCCGGCGCTGGCCCAGGCCGACGTGGCGGTGGCCATGAACACCGGTACCCAGGCCGCCAAGGAGGCCGGCAACATGGTGGACCTGGACTCCAACCCCACCAAGCTCATCGAGGTGGTGGAGACCGGCAAGCAGATGCTGATGACACGGGGCTCACTGACCACCTTCAGCATTGCCAACGACATCGCCAAGTATTTCGCGATCATTCCGGCGGCCTTCGTCGGCACCTATCCCCAGCTGGCTGCCCTCAACGTGATGGGGCTCAGCAGCCCGGGGTCGGCCATCCTTTCGGCGGTGATCTTCAACGCGCTGATCATCGTGTTCCTGATCCCCCTGGCACTCAAGGGCGTGTCCTATCGCCCCGTCGGGGCCGCCGCGCTGCTGCGTCGCAATCTGGCCATCTACGGCCTCGGCGGCATCCTGGTGCCCTTCGTGGGGATCAAGCTTATCGACCTCATCCTGGCCGCCACCGGCATGGCCTGAACCTGGAGACATCACCATGCAATCCCTCCTGCGCCCCGCCCTCAGCGTATTCGTGCTGCTCAGCACCATCACCGGCCTTGCCTATCCGCTGGCTGTCACCGGTATTGCCGGTGCAATCTTTCCGGAACAGGCCGCGGGCAGCTTGATCCTCCAGGGCGGAAAGCCCGTCGGGTCGAGCCTGATCGGCCAGCACTTCAGTGACCCGAAGCACTTCTGGGGGCGTCCATCCGCCACCGCTCCCCAGCCCTATAACGCGACCGCCTCGTCCGGCTCCAACCAGGGGCCCCTCAACCCGGCTCTGGTTGACGCGGTGAAAGGCCGTGTCGAGGCGCTACGAGCCGCAGACCCAAACAATTCCCGTCCCATACCCGCCGACCTTGTGACGGCCTCTGCCAGCGGTCTCGACCCCCACATCAGTCCGGCTGCTGCCCTGTGGCAGGCGGGACGGGTGGCGCTGGCGCGTGGCCTGCCGGAGGCGCAGATCAAGGCGCTGGTCGATGCCCACACGGAGGGGCGCCAATGGGGGCTGCTCGGCGAGGCGCGGGTCAACGTACTGAAGCTCAACCTGGCGCTGGATGCGCTTGAGCACTGAACAGGGGGCACGAAAGAACATGTCGAACACAATCCAACGCCTTGCCGTGCTGGCCCTTGCCGCCACCACTTTCCATTCACCCGCCCACGCGCAGCAGGACGCGGAAGGGGCCTCCTCCCCGTCCTCGCTGACGGCCAATGCGGGGCTCTTCAGCAGCTACCGCTTCCGCGGGCTTGATCAGACCTTTGGCAAGCCGGCCGTGCAGGGTGGATTCGATTACACCCACGCATCCGGGCTGTACGCCGGCAACTGGAACTCCAATGTGAGCAGTGGTGCAGGCTATCCGGAAGGCAGCCTGGAGATGGATTTCTATGCAGGCTACAAGACCCGCGTGGGTGATGTCGGCCTGGATATGGGGGCGCTGTATTACCACTACCCCGGGACGCGGCTGGAGAACGCCTTTGCTGGCGTCAATCGGCGCCACCCGGGCAAGGCCGCCAACGGTGGGGTCAATAACGGCGAGCTTTACCTCGCGGGGACATGGCGCTTCCTGACCCTGAAGTACTCGCACGCCGTCACGGACTATTTCTCGATGCCGGGCACCCGGGGAAGCGGCTACGTGGATCTCTCGGCCGCCCACGACCTGGGCAATGGCTATGTGCTCGGCGCACATGTCGGACATTTGCTGCTGCGTGACTTCTCTTATCGCAATGCCGATGGATCGACCGATGACGGCCGCTATTCAGACTGGCGCATTGGTGTCACCAAGGACATCTCGGGCTGGATCGCCGGCGCCAGCTACGTAGGCAGTAATGCGCAGGGACGCTGTTCCAATGGCGAGTTCTACTGCTTCAGCAGCAGCATGGGCAGCGATGGCAGCGGGAACGGTTCGCGCAGCCGCGATGCGGGCCGGGGGGTGATCGTTCTCTCGATCGCTCGAAGCTTCTGAGTGGATGTGGAGGACATGAACATGATCTCGATTGCCGACATCCTGCTTCCGGAAGACATCCTGCTTGATCTTGAGGTCAGCGGTGCTGCAGGGCTTTTCGATGAGGTCGGCCAGACCATGCAGCGCTGGCATGGGCTGCCCCGTGTGGTGGTTGCCGGGGCCCTGGCGCAACGGGAGGCCTTTGGTTCCACGGCGCTCGGCTTGGGGGTGGCGATTCCCCACGGTCGAATCAAGGGGCTGAACCAGAGCCACGCAGCTTACGTGAGGCCCCGACGTCCCATGCCCTTCCAGTCGCCCGATGGCAAGCCCGTGTCGGACTTCATCGTGCTCCTTCTTCCCGAGCGCGCCACCGACACACACCTGGGGATTCTCGCCAGTGTATCCAGCCTCTTCACTGACCCACGCTTTCGCGATGCACTGCATGCCTGCGATGATCCCTACGCAATCCAGGCGCTGTTCCGGTCCTGGCTGGCGGCCGCAGCGTGAGTCTCGTTCGCGCGCTGTGATCGGGTGCAGGGGCTGTGCTCGGGGTCAATGCGCAGCGTCCCGACGTGCTGCCTGCAATACTGGGCTGCGAAAGCCGGGGTACCTTGGTTTTCCCGGACGGCATTGCCGGAGTGGTCGCCAGGAGTGCGCTATATCTGTCACCCGATGAAAGAGGAGATGAAACGTGAGTCCTGCTGATCTATGCGTTGGAGTCGTCGCATGCAAGAACACCTGCGAGGTGGCCACCCTTGATGCTTCGGGCACACCCGAGCACGTCCGCTTTCCGGTGTCTCAGTTGGGGCGCGCGGCCTTGCGGGTCTTCCTGGCCGGCCAGAGTCGCCCCTTGCGCCTCGCGGTTTCCGGCGATGCTGCGATGGGTCTGGCCTTCGCCGTGGGCCCCGCCGAGAGGTGCGATATCTATATCGTGGCTGGGAGGGTGGCGGACCATCCGGTCGCCTTGGCGCGTTATGCCGCGCGGGCCCTGTGACGCATGCCTGTCCATGTGTGTCCGGTATGTGGTGCCCGGCATGAAGTCTCGGTGGTGCTTCATCGTCTTGCCTGTGGGTATGCGCTGACATGCTCGCCAAAATGCAAGGTGGCACTGGCTGCACTCGCCCGCCAGCGCACACTTGCCGCAATGGCGGAATCCGCCGTCTCCCCCGTCGGACAAGGGCTGCGGGAGAAGACTGGTGCATGATGTCCGGGCGCACCACCGGCGAACGGACTTCACGCAACCCGCCGGTGAGAAGAGGAGATGCATGCTTTCACAGCCAGACCACCTTGTTCGCCATTTCCGGGATGTACTGGTGTGGCCGGTCCAGATCCGCCCAGGCTTCTCGGGCGAGAACGTGGCCCACATTCGTGATTTGATGACCGCCGATGGTCAGTGGAGCCCCGTCGACGATGAATTCACGGCCGATCCCGCAGACTTTCAGGAACGTCATTACAAGGAATTCGTGGCCTTTCTGCCCTACGTGCAGCGCTTTCTGTACGGTGACAGCCGCTCGAGCACCCCGGGCGGACAGGCCCGGCAGGCCGCACCGATGGCCGTCTTCCGGCGCACCGACGTGGCCGGCCTGAATGTCACCCCCCAAGCGGGCGATACGCCGATCCCTCTGCGCGTGGCGCATGTCGACCTGTATCTCTTCCTCGACATGGATGTGGCCCTGCTCAACGTGGAAGTCGCTGCCGACGATCTGCCCCTCGCTACCGCACTGGAGCTGCTCTACCGCTTCGGGCGGGCCTACCCGACGGGTTGGGATACGGGCGGGCAGGGTGTGCACAACGTGCACCGCTCCGAGTTGCTGGACCGACAGGGGCGGGTGCTCGCCAGCTCCGACTCCGAGAACCGGGAGCGTTACCTGCATTTCGTGTGCAGGAACCGGGCCCCCTGTGTCGGTGCCCTGTGGGCCTGGCTGCTGCGCCCGCTGGTGCTCGACCAGGAGGAGCAGGCCAGCGAGCTGCGTTTCCGCTTGATCGAGTATTACCGGATGCCGACAATGGCCTACCTGGCCCTCGACGACCCACGCAGCCTGAGCCGGGAGGATTTCATCCGCATCGGTTTCGCGGCCAACTTGCCGTCCCGCGATCCGGTGCCGCTGCGCGACCCGGCGGTGGTCCGCTTTGAACGGCTGCACTGCGAGGATCGCTACTGGACCGGGGCGGATGGCGGGCCCAATACCCGCTTCATCTGCACAGGGAACGCGCTGATGCTGGTGGGCGAAGCCGGATCGGACTACTTCCGTGATGCGGACCATGGCTTTCTGGCGCGCTTCCGGCACCAGTACTTTCTCGTTTTCCTGATTGCCCATTTCCATCGTGCCGCCCTCCTTTCTTTCTCGGACGGGTTGGCCAGTGCCGTCAATGATCTTGATATTCGTGACAGTGAGTCGGTACGTCGCTTCAAGCGCCGCATCCGCCAGTCTTTCGAGACCTTCCTGCGCTTCACCCATCGTTACTGGTTTCACGAGGTCTCCGAGCAGGGTCTGGTGCAGGCACTCTTCCAGCGCACCACACGCCTGCTGCGCAATGACGAACTGTTCTCCGACGTGAAGGAGCAGGTCCGCGAGATGAGCGCCTACCTGGACAGCGACAGCCAGCGGCGCCAGTCCGGCACGGTGCTGCGACTCACCGTGGTGACCATCTTCGGCCTGATTGCCACCGTGGTGACCGGCTACTTCGGGATGAACCTGTTCAGCTTCCCGGAGGTGCCGGAGTCGCGCAAGCTGCTGCAGTTCAGCCTGGTCACGGGGGCGGCCCTGGGGCTGGTGCTGTTTGCCGTTGCGCGCTCCAAACGACTCTCGGATTTCCTGGAGGCCATGTCCGACGAGCGTCTCGATCTCCGCGCCAAGTGGTCTTCCCTGGCTCGCGTGTTCAGGAAGCCGGAGCAATAGGCATGGCCCTCGGTGATACCCCGGACAAGGGCCGCCCCGATCCGGACGCGCTCCTCGTGCGGGTGCAGCAGGACGAGGCGCGTGCCGGTCGCGGCCGTCTGAAGATCTTCTTCGGCGCCTCCGCCGGCGTCGGCAAGACATGCGCCATGCTCGCGGCGGCGCGCCAGCAACTCATCCAGGGAGTTGATGTGGTCATCGGCGTGGTTGAAACCCATGGGCGCATGGAAACGGAGGCGATGGCCGACGGTATCGAGCGCCTTGCGATGGTGGAGGTGCCCTACCGGGGGCGCATACTGGCCGAGTTTGATCTGGATCGGGCCCTGGTGCGCAAACCGGCGCTCATCCTGATGGACGAGTTGGCCCATTCCAATGTCGCGGGGTCGCGCCACCCCAAGCGCTGGCACGACGTGGACGAGCTGCTCGCGGCCGGCATCGACGTGTATTCCACCGTCAATGTCCAGCACCTGGAGAGCCTCAACGACGTGGTCAGCGGCATCACCGGCATCCGCGTCTGGGAGACTGTGCCGGACAAGGTCTTCGATGATGCCGACGAGGTCGTTCTGGTGGACCTCCCGCCGGATGAGCTGCTGGAGCGCCTCCGGGACGGCAAGGTCTATCTGCCGAATCAGGCGGAACGGGCGATCCGTAACTTCTTCCGCAAGGGCAATCTGCTGGCCCTGCGCGAACTGGCTCTGCGCCGTACGGCCGACCGGGTGGACGATGACGTGCAGCAGTACCGGCGTGACCGGCTGGTGTCCCCCGTCTGGCAGACCCAGGATTCACTGCTGGCCTGCATCGGGCCCGGCGCAGGGAGCGAGAAGATCGTGCGTACCGCCGCGCGCATTGCCGGCCGCCTCGAGGCGCCCTGGCATGCGATCCATGTGGAGACCCCGGATCGCCAGCGCCTGTCGGCCGGCAGCCGAGAGCGCATCCTGAAAACACTCAAGCTGGCCGAGGAGCTTGGTGCCACCACTGCAACCGTTGCTGGCACGAAGGTTGAAGATGAGGCGGTGCATTACGCCCGTGCCAACAACCTCTCCCGGATCATGGTCGGCCGGGACGAGCCATCGCTCTGGCGTGCCTGGACGCGCTCGGTGGCCGACCGGATCGGACAGATCGCTCCGGATCTGGATGTCATCCAAGTGGCGCGTGCGGATGGGCGTGTGCCCGTCACCGAAGGCCTTTCACAACGGCCCACAGGCCAGCTCGCGGCCGATTGGCGTGCCTACGCCTTGACCGTCGTGGTGTGTGGCCTGGCCGGGCTGCTTGCCACCCCACTGCATCCGCTGTTTGATCTGGCCAACATTGTCATGGTCTTCCTGCTCGGTGTCGTGTTCGTGGCGGTGCGCTTCGGCCGGGGCCCTGCCGTGATGGCCTCCTTCTTGAGTGTGGCCATCTTCGACTTCTTCTTCGTCCCGCCACGGATGTCCTTCGCGGTCAGCGACGTTCAGTACCTGATGACCTTCGCCGTGATGCTGGTCGTGGGTTTGGTGGTGGGCCAGCTTACCGCCGGGTACAAGTATCAGGCGTATGTCGCAGGTAGCCGGGCGAGCCGTGTCAGGGCGCTCTACGAAATGTCGCGAGACCTCTCCGCAGCCTTGCTGCCGGAGCAGATTGCCGAGATTGGCGAGCGCTTTCTGGTGGCAGAGATGGGTGCCCGCTCGGCCTTCCTGCTCACTGATGACGTCGACCACCTGCAAGCCCCCATCTTTGCCTCTGCGGGGCTGCCCGAGATCGATCCCGGCATTGCCCAGTGGGCCTTCGACCACGCCGAGCCCGCTGGACAGGGGACCGATACGCTACCCGCCAGCCCGGTCCTTTACCTGCCCCTCAAGGCACCCATGCGCCTGCGTGGGGTGCTGGCCCTGGAAATGCGCAATCCGGCACGTCTTCTCATTCCCGAGCAGCGACGTCTGCTGGAGACCTTCGCGTCGCTGATCGCCATTGCCCTGGAACGAGTGCATTACGTCGTCGTGGCCCAGGAGAGCACCGTCCAGATGGAGTCGGAGCGCCTGCGCAACTCCCTGCTTTCCGCCATTTCCCATGATCTGCGCACCCCGCTGAGTGTCATGATCGGGCTGGCGGACTCCATGTTTCTGACCCGGCCGCCGCCGAGTGACGCGCAAGCCGCCATCTCTCGCAAGCTGCGCGAGCAGGCCCTGCTGATCAACGCCCAGGTGGACAACCTGCTCGACATGGCTCGGCTGCAAGCCGGCCGGGTTCAACTGAATCGTCAGTGGCAGCCCATCGAGGAGGTGATCGGCAGTGCCCTCAAGAGCCTGCGCCCGGCGCTTGGCGATCATCAGCTCAGGGTGAAGCTGGATGAAGACCTCCCCCTTGTCGAGGTGGACTCGGTGCTGATGCAGCGGGTGTTCTGCAATCTGCTCGAGAACGCGCTGAAGTACACGCCGCCGGGCAGCCATATCTGGATCCGAGCCGCCACGGCGGATACCCGAATGGAGGTGTGCCTCGAGGACGACGGGCCGGGTTTGCCTGCTGGGCGCGAGGAGGCGATATTCAAGAAGTTCGAGCGAGGCCAGCCGGAGGGCAGCACACCCGGGGTCGGTCTGGGGCTGGCAATAAGCCGAGCCATCGTCGAGGCTCATGGCGGCACCATCACTGCAAGGCAGCGCCCCGGCGGCGGAGCCTGCTTCAACTTCACCCTGCCCCTGGGGTCGCCACCAACGCTCGTGGCCGACGAAGCGGATGGGGTAGCCTGACAGACCACAAGGAATAGCCATGTCCCACCCTGCTCCGACGGTGATCGTCGTCGAGGACGAAGTCAATCTCCGCCGATTCGTGCGACTGGCCCTGGAGGCCGAAGGCTGTGACGTCTTCGAGGCCGATTCGGTCAAGCGCGGCCTTATCGAAACGGGAACGCGGAAACCCGATCTCGTGGTGCTTGATCTCGGGTTGCCGGATGGCGATGGCATCGACCTGATCCGCGACCTGCGCACCTGGTCGGAAATCCCGATCATCGTTTTGTCAGCACGTACGGCGGAAGCGGAGAAAGTGGCCGCCCTGGATGCCGGTGCCGACGATTACCTTACTAAACCGTTCGGATCGGCGGAGCTGCTGGCCCGCATCCGCGCCCATCTGCGGCGGCGACAGCGTGCAGGCACTGGTGGGCCCAGCTTGATGGCCTTTGGCGCGATCCGGCTTGATCTGGGCCGGCGCTGGGTCGAAAGAGACGGGCAGCAAGTGCACCTGACGCCCATCGAGTTTCGCCTGCTGGCCTACCTGGCGGCCAATCCCGATAGTGTGTTGACTCATCGACAACTGCTCAAGGCGGTGTGGGGGCCGTCCCATGCCGAGGACAGCCACTACGTCCGCGTTTACATGGGGCACTTGCGCAAGAAACTGGAAGTCGACCCGGCCAACCCGGACCACATCGTGACCGAACCGGGCATCGGCTATCGGTTCGTTCCCGAGCCGTGACATGCGTGGGCCGGCCCTTTCGGGCGAGGCGTGTCAGAACTTCTGAACGAACTCCATGATATAGGCGTCGCTGGCATGGCGGCCGGTGGCGGCCTCCCAGTTGCGCACGAAGCGGAATTCGATCTCCGCGGCGCTGCCCAGGTCGAAACTCGGGCCGATGCGGAACTTGTTGAAGTCATGGCCCGGGCTGCCATCGATCGAACGCACGGCGCGAAAGCCGATCATCATCTCCACTGCATTGAACTCGTACCTGAGGCTGGGTTCCAGGTAGGCGTAGGAATAGCCCTCGCCTCCGCCGAAGGCCTGGCCGAGCAGGCCGCGCACGACGAGGCGGGCGCGCTCCGTCAGGGCGAAGTCCTTGCGCAGGCGCAGGCCCAGCTTGCTCGTCCGCTCCGTCACACGGCCGGCTTCGCGCTCCTGTTCGGTCTCGATCAGCAGCTCGGTCATGGTCAGCCAGCCCGAGCGCCATCTGACGCCGGGTACCAGGGTCAGCGCGTCGGTGCGTTGCCGTCCGTCCGCGGCTTTTTCATACTCGTACTCGACGCCCAGCTGGAACTGGCCATCGAGGCCGGCCGGGCTGTCGGCCAGTACCGGGCACGCCGCCAGGCTCAGCAGCCCCGCGGCAGCGGCGAGGCGTATCGGGAGTCTTCGGGTGAGTCCGGCTCGATGCGCTGCCGCACCTTGATGATGGCGCCGCGCGGGCATCAGAAAGAATGCTCGTAATCGACGGTGAGGGGGGCGTGATCGCTGAAGCGCTCGTCCTTGTAGACAGCCGTGTTGCGGGCCAGGGCGCCGATGCCGGGGGTGGCGAGCTGGTAGTCCAGGCGCCAGCCCACGTTCTTGGCCCAGGCCTGGCCCCGGTTGGACCACCACGTGTAGCAGGCGTCGGTGGCGTCGGGGTGCAGGCGGCGGTAGGTGTCCACCCAGCCCTGTTCGTTCAGCAGGCGGCCGAACCAGGCGCGCTCTTCGGGCAGGAAGCCGGAGTTCTTCTGGTTGGAGCGCCAGTTCTTGAGGTCGATGGCCTGGTGGGCGATGTTCCAGTCTCCGCACACGATCACTTCGCGGCCGCTGGCACGCAGGGCCGCCATGTGGGGCAGGAAGATGTCCATGAAGCGGAACTTTGCCGCCTGGCGCTCCTCCGAACTGGAGCCGGAGGGCAGATACAGGGAGACGACGGAGAGGGGGCCGAAATCCAGCTGGAGGTAGCGTCCCTCGGCGTCGAACTCCTCGTTGCCAAGGCCTTCGACGACGCGGTCGGGTGCCCGGCGGGTGTAGATTCCCACTCCGCTGTAACCCTTCTTCACCGCACAGTGGAAGTATCCGGTATACATGCCGGGCTCGCGCATCTCGGGCGAAAGGTCGGCAATCTGGGCCTTCAACTCCTGAACACACACCACATCGGCGTCCTGTTTATGGAGCCAGTTGAGGAAACCTTTCACGTTTGCCGAGCGGATGCCATTGAGGTTGGCGGAAACGACGCGTAACATTTTTAGAGACATGGTCTGATTTTTTGGCTGGGAGCATCGTGGATTTTAGCCGTGATTTCATCGCACTTTCGTGCGACAAGGGTGTTTTGAGGTTCGGGGAATTTGTTACCAAGGCGGGCCGCCTGTCTCCCTACTTCTTCAATGCAGGCCTTTTCAATGACGGGGCCTCCTTCGGCAGCCTGTGTGATTTCTATGCCCGGACCCTGCTGTCCGCCAGCCTGCCCTGCGACATGCTCTTCGGGCCTGCCTACAAGGGCATCCCCCTGGTGGCCGGCACGGCCATGCGTCTGGCGGAGCACGGACACAACCTGCCCTTCTGCTTCAATCGCAAGGAGGCGAAGGACCATGGCGAAGGTGGCACCCTGGTTGGCGCTCCCCTGCAGGGGCGTGTGGCCATTCTTGACGACGTGATTTCGGCCGGCACCTCGGTACGTGAGTCCGTGGAGATCATCCGCGCCCACGGCGCCACCCCGTCGGCCGTGGTCATTGCCCTCGATCGCATGGAGCGCGGTACCGGCAGCCTGTCGGCGGTCCAGGAGGTGCGCGAGGCTTACGGCATTCCCGTGCTGGCCGTGGCCAGCCTCAAGGATCTGATCGGCTTTCTGGCCGACAGCCCGGCCCTGAAGGCGAACCTGGATGCTGTCCAGCGTTACCGGGAAACCTACGGTGTGAGTGGAGACGCATAAGCCCATGCGCCGTCTGGTTCTCGTCTCCCTGCTGATGACCCTGCCCTCTGCCCATGCCCAGACGGCACCGAGGGGGACGGTCTATTGCTGCACGGACAACGGGCACCAGGTGTGTGGTGACGTATTGCCGCCTCAGTGTTTCGGCAAGAGTTACCGGGAAATGAGCCCCCAGGGCACGGTGCGGCGCACGGTCGAGGCGCCCCTGAGCCCGGAGCAGCTGGCCAAGCGCGAGGCGGAGGAACGCGCCCGGCGGGCCGAGGTGGCCCGTCAACGGGCCGAGATGCGGCGCAACCAGTCCTTGCTCGAAACCTATTCCAGCGTGGCGGACATCGACACCCGGCGCGATCGGGCCGTTGAAGCGGTCGAAACGGAATTGCGGCAGGCGGAGGCGCGCCAGGCCCTGCTCGTGAAAAAGCGTTCCGGCCTGCTACGCGAGGCCGAGTTCTTCCAGAAACGTGCCATGCCTCCCAACCTGGCGGCGGCCCTGCGTGACTCCGACAGCGAGCTGGCGGCCCAGGGGTCGATCATCGAAGCCAAGCGGCGCGACATCGAAGCGATCCGCAGCCGCTACGAGCAGGACCGCAGCCGTTACATCGCCCTTACGGAATCCCGCCCTTTCCCTCGCTGAAGCCTGTTCCCGACAGCATCAGAACATAACGCCAGGGGGTATTTTGCTCTTTGGCGGGATTGCCCCTTTTGGCAGAGGGGGTAAGGGTCTTCACGGTATGTTCCGGAAAGCGGTGTTTCTGCCCGGCATTGCTTTTTGACGTTTGAATAAAATCAAATGAATGTTCTGTGAAAACAAGCGTGTCAGCAGGCCTCCCGGAGGCCAGGGGGACGACAGGGTTTATGGCCCCCCAATTTGAGCGTGATAAACTTTGCGGCATGCAGAGACCTGTCACGCCGGTCTTGAAAATTGTGCGGCCCAGGCGTAATTAGTCTTTTTACCGACCCCTGCCCCTTTGGCAGGCATGTGCAAACCATGCTCAGATACCAGATCGTTCCTGTAACGCCCTTCGAGCAGAACTGCTCGATACTGTGGTGCGACCAGACTCGCAAGGCCGCTGTCGTAGACCCGGGGGGCAACCTCGAACGCATTCTCAAGGCAGCTGAAACCCTTGGGGTCAGCATCGAACTCATCCTGCTGACCCATGGCCACATCGACCATGCCGGCGGCACGGCGGCACTTGCCCGCCAGCTGGCGTTGCCCGTCGAGGGGCCGGAGAAGGAGGATGCGTTCTGGATCAACGATCTGCCCAAGCAGAGCAAGATGTTCGGCTTTCCCCAGGTGGAGGCGTTCACGCCCGGGCGCTGGCTGGAGGACGGCGATACCGTCCGCGTGGGCGAAGAGACCCTGTCGGTCATCCATTGCCCCGGGCACACCCCGGGTCATGTGGTGTTCTTCAGCGAGACTGCACGCCTGGCCGTGGTGGGGGATGTGCTGTTTGCGGGTTCCATCGGCCGCACGGATTTTCCGCGGGGCAACCACAAGGATCTGATCAATTCGATCCGGCAGAAGCTGTGGCCGCTGGGCAAGGATGTGAGTTTCATTCCCGGTCATGGGCCGATGTCGACCTTTGGCGATGAGCGGGAAAGTAATCCGTATGTGGGTGATTACGCATAGAAAGGCCCCGGGGGCGTTTCTGCCGGTGCGGCCGGCGCGTAGTCTTGAGTGGTGTGCTTCAATTTCTCGATAAAGGTAAACCAGCGTGCGATTCGCTATTCTCGAAGACGATCCGGCCCAGATGGAAGTCCTGACGGGCTGGCTGCGGGAAGCCGGGCACGATGTGCATGGCTTTGGACTGGCCCGCGAATTGATGCGGGTCGCCAGCCGCGAAAGTTTCGACCTGTTCCTGGTGGACTGGGTGTTGCCCGATCTGACCGGCGAGCAGGTCCTGCGGTGGCTGCGGGTGGAGCGGGGCAACGACACCCCGGCGATCTTCATCACCTCCCGCGATGCGGAAGAGGACATCGCCAATGCCTTCAGTGCCGGCGCTGACGACTACCTGATCAAGCCGCCCCGCCGCATCGAGCTGCTGTCGCGCATCGAGGCCGTGCTGCGTCGGGCCCAGCCCCGCAACACCAATCAGACCCTGACTGTCGCGCCCTACCACTTCGACCTGGTCAAGAAGGCCCTGACCATCGACGGCGTGGCGGTGGAGATGACCGACAAGGAGTTCGAGCTGGCCGCCTTCCTGTTCCGCAACCTGGGGCGCCTGCTGTCGCGGGGGCATCTGCTGGAGGCGGTGTGGGGGCGCAATCCCGATCTGGCCACGCGTACTGTCGATACCCACATCAGCCGCGTGCGCAGCAAGCTCAACCTGAGGCCTGAAAACGGTTTCCGGCTGACCCCGACCTACAACTTCGGCTACCGGCTGGAGAAGATCGACCCGTCTGAATCGCCGACTCTTGGCGAGGCCGCCATGTCGCCGGCCTGATGACACCAGGGGTCCCGGGCCGGGACCCCTGTCCTGCGCGCTTACTTTTTCAGCGCGTCGCGGATTTCCCGCAGCAGCTTTACATCTTCCGGTTCGGCCGGGGGCGCTTCGGGCGCCGGTGCCGGCTCGTCGCGCTTGAGCTTGTTCATGGCCTTGATGGCCACGAAGATGGCCAGCGCAACAATGGTGAAGTCAATGATCGAGTTGACGAAGACGCCATACTTGAACAGCGGGGCGCCAGCCTTCTCGGCCGCTTCCATGGTCTCGAAGGTCTTGTCTCCGAGATTGAGGTAGAGGTGCTTGAAATCGACACCGCCCAGGAGCTTGCCGATGACCGGCATCAGCATGTCCTTGACGAGGGAGTCGACGATTTTCTGGAAGGCACCGCCGATGATGACGCCGACCGCCAGGTCGACGACGTTGCCCTTCATGGCAAATTCCTTGAATTCCTGAATGAAGCTCATAGGGTTTCCTTTGAGAGAGATGTGAAAGAGAGGAAAGGATATGACAACACCCCGGACGGGGAAGGGCCGATGTGTCTGCCCCAATGATAGGGCTCCGGCGGGCCGCCTTTAGCGTGTAATTGGCATGTTGGGCACGACATCACCTCCATTTTGCGAAGTTTTGCACCCTGCATCAGGCCGGGAACTAATATAGTCCCCCAAATTCGACTGAAAGATCTCTTCCGTGGCCCGTCAATCCGTTTGTCTCCTGGGTGCTGCCTTAGGCTTGGCGGCCTGTTCCGGTGTCCTTGCCAGCGATCTGGAAGTCATCTACACCACCCGTGCCGGCGACACCCTGATCGGGCTGGAGCGCCAGTACCTCGCGGCGCCCTTTGGCTGGAAGGGGGTCAAGGCCCTCAACCGCATCGGCAACCCGATGCGCATCCCCGTGGGTACGCCTCTGCGCATCCCGGAAAACTGGCTGCGGACGGAGCCGCGCATTGCCCGGGTGGTGGCCCTCAGCGGTGACGTCACCATGGATGGGCAGCCCCTTACTTTGGATGCCAAAGTGCCGGCGGGCGCCATCCTGCGTACCGGTGCCGGCGGTTTCATCACCCTGTTGATGCCGGACGAGTCGCGCCTGACGGTGCAGCCGGGCAGCGCTGCGCGCATGGAGAAGATCCAGGGTTTCCAGGGCTTCAGCGGTCAGAACACCCGCATCTTCCTCGAACAGGGGCGTGTCGAGACCACCGTCGCGCCCCAGCGTGGCCCCGCCGCCCGCTACCAGATCCGCACCCCTACGGCGGCCCTCAGCGTGCGTGGCACCGCTTTCCGGGCCGGGTCGGACGCGGTTTCCGGCATGGCCCAGGCCGAAGTCACGGCGGGCGAGGTCGGAATGAGCAATGCGTCAAGCTCCGGGGCCACCGCCCTGCCGGCCGGTTTCGGCGTGGTTGCGCGGGCCGGCCAGCCGGTTCCGTCACCCCGGCCCCTGCTGGCGGCGCCGTCCCTCGACGGTGTCGCAGCGGTGTTCGAGCGGGTCGACATGCACATCTCCTTCCCACCGGTGGACAAGGCCGTCGCCTACCGGGCACAGATCGCCCGGGACGCACAGTTCAGTGATGTGGTGGCCACCGAGGTCTTCACCTCGCCCAGAGCCCGCTTCAATTCCCTCCCCGACGGCAGCTACCAGTTGCGCATCCGCGCCATCGACGCCGAGGGTCTGGAAGGTTATGACGCAACCCGCGCCATCGAACTGCGTGCCCGTCCGGAGCCGCCCGTGGCCGTCAAGGCTCCCCCTGGTGTCCTCGCCTGGACGCCGAGCCCCGAAGCCGCCGGTTTCAGGTTGCAGATCGGCCAGGACACCAGCTTCGCCAGGCCCCTCGTCGACCAGGATATCGACGGACTGCGTAGCGAGCCGACCCTCGGCCCGGGCCAGTACGCCTGGCGCATCGCCAGCCGGCATGCCAGTGGCAAGCGCGGCCCGTGGAGCGACGCGGGAACCCTCGACATCCGTCCGGCCCCCGGCCCGGCCAGTGTGGAGGGATACAACAATCGACTGCGTTTCGCGTGGGCCGGCCGGCCGGGGCAGATCTACGACGTTCAGCTGGCCCGTGATGAGGCCTTCCAGGATCTGCTGGTCGATCAGCGCATCGGCGAAGCCGCGCTGACCATCGTTGCTCCCAGCCCGGGACGCTATCGGCTGCGTATCCGCGCGACCGATCCGGATGGCGGCGGCTCCCCCTGGTCCGGCACCCAGAACCTGCAGTCCCTGTTCCTGCTGCCCGCGTGGACGCTCTCCGCTCCCGCAGCAAAGAGTCCGTGAGTCCCCACGCAGCAACCCTGCGCCGACCCACCCTCGAGTGGTTCGCGGTCACGCTCATCTGCGTCCTGCTGACCCTCGTGGCAGCGGTTGAGGGCTGGCTGTGGAGAATCGACCAGACGCTCTATGACGGGGTGTTGTCCACCTGGACGCGCCCGGCCAGCGACGATGTGGTGATCGTCTCCATCGACGACGCGAGCCTCGCCAGTATCGGACGCTGGCCTTGGTCACGGCGGGTGCATGCGGCCCTCATCGACGTGGCCCGGGAGGCCGGGGCGCGGGCCGTCGTGCTCGACCTGCTCCTCGAAACCGCCAGTACCGACGACCCCGGCGCCGATGCCGCCCTGGCCCGGGCCATCCGCGATCAAGGACGGGTCGTGCTGCCCCTCGCCCAGGCCACCACCGGCGCGATCCTCTCCGGGGAGGTCCATCCCCTCGGCGTCTTCGCCGACGCTGCCGCCGCCATCGGCCACAGCCAGGTCGAGTTCGACCCGGACGGCATCGCTCGCAGCGTCTACCTGTGGGAGGGCTTTGGTGCGGCCCGGCACCCCCAGCTGGCCCTCGCCCTGCTGCGCCTGATCGATCAGGACGCTGCGGGCCGCTTCCCGCCCCCACCCATCGGGGAGGGCCGGGACCACCAGCACTGGCAGCGCGCCGACTGGCTGCGCATGCCCTTCTCCGGCCCCCCCGGCACCTACACCCACTTCTCCTACAGGGCCGTGCTCAGCGGCGAGGTGCCGGCCGAGGCTCTGCGCGGCAAGATCCTGATGGTGGGCGCCACTGCGGCCGGCATGGGCGACGCCGTGCCCACGCCCACCTCGGGCCTGTCCCGGCCCATGGCTGGTGTCGAAGTGCAGGCCAATGTGTTTGACGCCCTGCGCCGGGGTTCGGCCGTCATGCCCCTGTCGCCGTGGGTCTCTGCGGCCGTGGCGACGGTGCTGGTGATCGTGCTCATGCTGATCCTGCTCTACGCCGAGGCCCGCGCCGGCCTGATGGCTTCGTTCATTCTGGGGGCCTCCGCCGTGCTGCTTGCCGGCCTGGGGCTGCACCTGGGTGGCTGGTGGTTCGGCCCGGCCCCGGCGGTCCTGGGCTGCATGCTGGCCTACCCCTTGTGGAGCTGGCGCCGCCTGGAATCTGCCCAGCGCTACCTGGATGCCGAGCTGATTGCCCTGGAGCGCGAAGGCACGCCCCTGGGCCTGCCCAGCGGTGATGCGGGTCGGGGAGCGGCCGACCCCCTCGAACAGCGCATCCGCATCGTGCGTCAGGCCGCCCAGCACCAGCGCGACGTGCGCCGCTTCATTGCCGACACCCTCGAGCATCTGCCCATCGGGGTGGTGGTGATCGACCAGATGGACCGGGTCATCCTCCACAACGAGCGGGCCCGTCACCTGCTGCGCGCCTTCCGTAGCGACGCCCTGCTGAGCGCCCTGCGTGCCCTGCCCTGGCCCGGCTACCTGCCCATGCGCGATGGCCTGCCCGATCTGAGCGGCTATTCCGGCACCCGCCAGTTCGAGCTCACCCCCGACAAGAAGCGCTACCTGCTGGTGTCCGTGGCCGACCTGTTCTCCGAATCCAGCAGCCGGCCCGGACGGGTCATCGGCCTGGCCGACGTCACTGCCATGCACGAGGCCCAGCGCAGCCGTGAGGACACCATGCACTTCCTGTCCCACGACCTGCGGGCACCCCTCGCCTCCATCCTGACCCTCATCGACGGCTACAGGGACGACCCCGGGCTGCAGGCCGAGCAGATCCCCCGTATCGGCCGCTATGCACGCTCGGCTCTCGATCTGGCCGATGGCCTGTTCCGCCTGGTGCGTGCCGAGGGCTCCGACCCCAAGGACTTCGTCGAGCTCGACCTGGCCGGCCTGGTGGATTCGGCCGCTGACGAAGTGTGGCCCCAGGCCAATGCCCGGGGCATCCGCATCGAGGTGGACACCCGGGACGCCGAAACGGAAGAGGCCATCGTGCGTGGTGATTTCTCGCTGCTGCGCCGGGCCGTGATCAACCTGCTCACCAACGCCATCAAGTACGGCAATGCCGGCAGTCGCGTGGCGGTGAGCCTGAAGGCCCAGGGCACCGACTGGATCATCCGGGTCAGCGACCAGGGGGCCGGCATCCCCGCGGAGGCCCTGCCGCGGCTGTTCAGGCGCTTCAGCCGCATCGTGGAAGAAGGGCGCGACAAGCCGTCGGGTGTCGGGCTCGGCCTGGTGATCGTCAAGACGGTGGCCGAGCGTCATGGCGGCAGCGTGAGCGTGGAAAGCCAGGCGGGCGAAGGCAGCACCTTCGAGCTCCGGCTGCCCCTGCGCAGCCACGCGGCGCAGCCGGTCGGTGCCTGAGCCCCGTGGGGTAAGATCGGGGCATCGGTCATGAATTTGCCTGAGATGCGCTTCAAATACCTCAAGTACCTGGCTTTCGTTCTGGGTGGTTTGAGTACGGTCGTCGCCGCCGGCGCCCTGTACCTCTACGCCACCTTCGATGGCGTGCGCCTGGCCGCCGAACTGACCCACTTTGCCAAGCAACGCTACCAGCGCAGCCTGCGCATCGATGGGCCGGTGGCGCTGTCCATGTTTCCCCGCCTGCGCCTCCATCTGCCGGCCACCACGCTGTCCGGGCGCAATGGTGGCAGTGAGTTCATCGGCATCGAGCAGGCCACCATCAGCGTCAGCCTGCTGCCCCTGCTGACCCGCCGGGTGGTGGTCGAACGGGTGGAGTTGGACGGATTGCGCATGGCCCTGCTGCGTGACAAGGCCGGCAAGCTCAACGCCGACGACCTTCTCGATCCGGACAACGAGGCTGTGCCGGCGGCCAGTGCCGGCACCCCCTTTGAGCTGGATGTGGGGGCCTTGATTGTGCGTCGCGGCGCCCTCACCTGGAGCGACGAGCAGAGTGGCCGCCAGCTCGCGCTCTCCGGGCTCGGCATCGAGACCGGGCGCATCGGCCGCAACGCGAATGGCCACCTGCAGGCCACCACCCGCCTGACCCGCGTCGAGCCCGCCACCGATGTGAGCATCGAGCTGGAGAGTGCCTACCGCATGGAAGCGAGTGACAGCCTGCCGCGTCTGCGCCAGCTGCACCTGGCTGCCCGTGGTGATGTCGCCGGATGGCAGGCCCTGGACAGCGACCTGTCCCTGACCGAAGTGGAGTGGGCCGATGGCAGCCCCTCGGTGCTCCAGGGGGGCAGCCTGCAGGTGCGCGGCAAGGCCGCTGGCGAGCCCTTCGAGCTCAAGGCGACCACGCCTCGTCTCAAGCTTGGCCCGAGGGGCCCGGAGGCCGACAGCGTCGATGCCAGCCTGCGTCTGGACGGCAAGCTGCGGGGTGGCAACCTGCGCCTGCGCCTGGCCGAGTTGCAGGCGGGCGACAAGGGCCTGCAGGCCAGCAAGCTGATGACCGAGCTGGACCTGCGCTTCGCCAGTGGCCGCCTCACCGGCAACCTGACCGGGCCGGGCCGCTGGCAAGGTAGCAGCGGCCAGCTCGACCTGGCGGCCCTCACCGGCGAGTTCAGCTTCGCCCCGGCCCGGGCAGGTCTGCCCCCCCTCAAGTTCGCTGCTGAAGCCGATGCCCGTATCGACCTGACCCGCAGCAACGCGGCCGGCCACCTGGCGTTGCGTTCGGAGCAAAGCCAGATCAAGAGCAGCTGGACGCTGCCCCGGTTCGACAGCGCAGCCCTCGGCTTCGACATGGACGTGAACCAGCTGGATGTCGATGCCTACCTGGCCGGCAAGTCCGGCCGTACGGCGGCGCCCGAGAAGGATAAGGACAAGGCGGCCGATGAGCGCTTCGATCTGTCGGCCCTGCGCGGGCTGGATCTGGATGGCGTGATCCGCGTCGGTCAGCTGCGGGTGGCAGGCCTCAAGCTGGAACAGGTCAAGCTGCCGCTCGGCGTGCACGGCGGGCGCCTGCAGTCCACCGGGCATACGCTGTCCCTCTACGGCGGGAGCCTGGAGGGCAGCCTCAGTCTGAGCGCAGACGATGCCCAGGCGAGCTACAGGGGCTATCTGCAGAACGCCGATCTGGGCCCCCTGCTGAAGGATGCTGGTGTGCAGCAGAAGCTCGGCGGGACGACCAACTTCTTCGTCGACCTCAGCAGCAAGGCTGACAGCCGCAGTGGCCTGCTGCACGGGCTGCAGGGCCTGGCCCGGCTGCGGATACGCAACGGCAGCGTACCCGGCATCGACATGGGGCAGGCCATGAAGGAATGGCGTGTGCTGCTCAGCACCCGCCAGGGCGCCAGGCGGCCCCACCGGGAGCGCGAGTCCACCTCCGTGGGCGAGCTCACGGCGAGCTTCCAGATTGCCGGCGGGGTGGCCCGCAGTACCGACCTGCAGGCAAAGGGCGGCATGCTGCAGGTGGGGGGCGCGGGTGAGATCGACCTGACCCGGAGCCATATCGACTACCTTTCCCGGGTGACCCTCGTGGTCGTGCCGCTGGGGCCCGACAGTGGCCCCCTGGCCAGCCTGCGTGGCGTGACCCTGCCGGTTCGCGTCAAGGGCCCCCTGAGCGGGCCCGACTGGCACCTGGAGCCGGGCGCCAGCCTGCCCTCCGTGGTGCTCGGCGCCGGTCAGGCGGCGGCCCGCAACCTGCCCAAGGTGATCCCCAAGCCGGTTGTCCGGGCGGTGAGCAAGGTGGTGAAGAAGGCGGCACCGGCGGCCGAGAAAGCGGCCGAAGAGGCTGGCGCGGAGTAAGCCTGCTACTGCTGTCTCCCCGGTGACGTGCTAGATTCGTCACCGCAGCACCCACAAAAAGATCAATCCAGGAGACAGCATGACCCTTCCACACGCATTCCGCGGCGCGATGCGCCTTCCCGCCATCGCCGCGCCCATGTTCCTGGTGTCCGGCCCCGAGCTGGTCACCGAAACCTGCAAGGCCGGTGTTGCCGGTACTTTTCCTGCCCTCAATGCCCGCACCCCGGAGCAGCTCGACGCCTGGCTGGGCAGTATCGACGCGGGGCTGGCTGCTGCAAAGACTGCCGATCCCGCGGCCCCCGTCGCTCCTTATGGCATCAACCTGATCCTCCATGCCTCCAACCCCCGGGTGGAGCCTGACCTGGAGTTGATCTGCCGCCACCGGGTGCCCTTCGTGATCACCAGCCTGGGGCATCCGGGTGAGGTGGTGAAGGCCGTCCATGCCTACGGCGGGCTGGTGTTTTCGGATGTGATCCACGCCTACCACGCCCGCAAGGCTGCGGCTGCCGGGGTGGACGGGATCATCGCCGTGGCCGGTGGGGCGGGGGGGCACGCGGGCACCCAGAGCGCCTTCAGCCTGATCCGCGAAATCCGCGAGTTCTGGGATGGGGCCCTGATCCTCGGTGGCGCCATCTCCGACGGCTATGCCGTGCGGGCCGCCGAGGTGCTGGGTGCCGATCTGGCCTACATGGGTACGCGTTTCATCGCCACCCGCGAATCCAGCGCCCAGGAGGCCTACAAGCAGATGCTGGTGGATTCCGGCGCGGCGGACATCGTGTATACCGACGCGGTTTCCGGCACCAATGCCAACTTTTTGTGGCACAGCCTGGAAAAGCTCGGCCATCAGCGCGAGGACCTGGTGCAGGGGGTTGGCAAGGGCAAGCTCAAGGCCCTGGCGGACGAAGCCAAGGCCTGGCGCGATGTGTGGAGTGCCGGCCACGGGGTCGCCAACATCCACGATGTACCGCCCGTGCGTGAACTGTGCGAGCGCCTCGCCGCCGAGTACAGGGCGGCCTGCGGCCTGCCGCCCAGCCCGGCACTGGGCTGAGCCCGGCCAGCCCCGGCCGTATCGAAAGACAGCTGCCCCGACCGGCGGGCGCGTCAGGCCGGGGTGGTACTGTGACCGGTTCGGGAGCGCTTGGCTGTGTACATGGCCTTGTCGGCGTGGGTCAGGAGGCTCAGGGGATCGCTGCCGTGGTCGGGATAGACGGAGACGCCGATGGAGCAGCCGATGCGCACGTGGCAGTGGCCCAGGTTGATGGGCAGGCCGACGGCCTGGTGGATCTTGAAGATGATGGCGTCGAGGGTGTCGCTGTCGCCGGTACCGGTAAGCAGCACGGCAAATTCATCACCCCCATAGCGGGCCACCATGTCTTCGCTGCGCAGCACCCGGCGCACCCGGCCGGCGATGGTCTTGAGCACCGTGTCACCGGCATGGTGACCATGGTTGTCGTTGATGCCCTTGAAGTCGTCCAGATCGATGAAGAGCAGGGCCAGCCGGTCGGCAACCTCGCGGGCGCCGGAGATCGCGGCGCGCAGGTGGCGTTCGAAGCGGTCCCGGTTGAGCAGTGAGGTGAGGCCGTCATGGTTGGCCCGGAACTCGTTGCGGATGGCCCGCTCGTGGAACTCGGTGACGTCCAGCATGGTGCCGATGAAGCCGCTGATGCGTCCGTGCTCGTCGCGCTGGGGGCCCGCCTCGGCGCGCATCCAGCGGCTCTCCCCGTCGGGGCGGGTATAGCGGAACTCCTCGGCGAAGCGGGTGGCCGATTCGGCGGCCAGACACCAGATGGCCCGCACCCGGGCCTGCTCGCCCACGGGCAGGAGGTTGATCCACGGCGTGCCGGCGACGTGCTCCAGATCGTGTCCGAGGATCTGTTCGCAGCGTTCGTTGAGGAAGGTGCAGCAGGCCTGGGCGTCGGCCTCGAAGAGCCCCGCCGGGGCCTGACGGGCCAGTTCGCGGAAGCGCATCTCGCTGCGCTGCAGCTCCACCTGGGCCCGGGACAGGCGCTGCAGGTCAAGGCGCAGCTGGCGGGACTGCTGCTTGAGCAGGGCCTCGCGGCGCACCGTCTCGGTCACGTCGCGCACCTGCAGCAGGCAGTGATAGCGGCCTTCGCTGGCTACCGGGGTGATGTCGATGGACTGCTTCATGCGTTCGCTGCGGCCCCCGCCGGGGGGATAGAGGGGCAGGGGCATGGGGTGCAGGGCGTGGGACAGGCGCGCCGACCAGCCGAAATCGAGGGCCTCGCGCACGACCAGTGCAACCCGCGGGTCCACGTGGGGGCCGAAGGCTTCCGCCAGGGTGATGCCGGTCACCTGGCTGGCAGCCAGCCCGGCCCGTTCTTCGATCCAGCGATTCCAGAGCAGGATGCGGCCTTCCCCACTGACGAGGATCAGCCCCATGTCGACGCTGTCGGGAAGGAGGTGGCAGCAATCCATCAGGAGGGCTGGCTTTCGCCGTGTTGGGGAAGACGAAAGAGGCGGCTCACCTGGTCCATGAAGTGCTCGATGGAGGGCACGTCCATGATGAACAGCACGAAGCCGGAGAGGTTGTGGGCGGCCATGGTCATGCCGATGCGCGCCACCAGGATCACGTCGGTGGCGGCCTTGTCATCGAGCAGCGTACGGGCGGTGCGCGACTGGACCCGGGGCAGGGAGCCGCTCATCTCGGTGCCGAACAGGTTGGCCAGGCTGCTCATGCAGCTGTTGATGATGATGTTGCCGATCTCGGCCAGGGCGTCCTGTTCGAGTTCGGTGATGTGCTCGATGGAGGTGTCGTCACCGAGCATGCGGCGCACGATCTCGAGGCTGCCATGCTCCGGAAAGAGCAGCAGGGCATCGGTCTGAAAGCCGCTGGCGGCGTCGAAGTGCTGGTTGATGCGGCACAGGCGCTCGGCCGCGCCACCGGGCTGAGTGCTCTCCAGGCGGAGGGTCAGCTCCTCCCGGGAGACGATCTCGATGGTGGGCACCGACAGCTCGATCTCTTCCCGGACAATGGCTGAAAAGGTATTCGCGGCTTCTCCCAGGGACAGGTTGAAGGCCTCGGTCAGGGCATCCATCTCGAGTTCCGAGAATGTCCGCATGCTCTACCCCAGCAACGCGAGGATATCGGCGATCACGGCCTCGCCGATGGGCTTGCGGAAGAAGTGCACGCCCAGATCGGCGGCCCGCCGCTGGATGGCGTCCTGGGCGTTGGCGGTGAGCAGCGCCAGCTTCATCTCCGGGTGGCTGGCGCGGAGCTTTTCGGCCAGCTCGAGGCCGGAGATGCCGGGCATGTTCATGTCGAGCACCGCCAGATCGGGGCTCACGTCCACCAACATGGCCAGGGCGGCCGCGCCGTCACCGGCTTCGAGCAGCTGCAGATCCGGGCGAATGCTGCGCATGACCGACGCACACAACATGCGCGAAGCACGGCTGTCATCAACGAGCAGAATCGTGGCGGGCGTGGGCATGGCTACATTCCGATGATGTCGTAAGCCGGTAACGACGGCCGTTGTGCAAACTTTAGTTAAATTATGCACACCAAATTAATGAATCGTGCCGTTGCACAAGACCCGCTTTCCGGGCCTGGAACAAAGCCTGTCAAGGCGCTCAGGGCAGTTTGAGCGGGCGCATGGAATCGCCTTGGGGCTTTCCCTGATGTTCTGACACGAAGGCCATCCGGCCCGGTAAGCTCCGGGCTCGCCCAATCCCTGCGCCCGTTCCATGCCCGCCCGCCCAGCCCCTTCGTCGCTCTTTCTGGTCAGCCGGATCTTCCTGCCCTTTGCCCTGGGCTATTACCTGTCTTACCTGCTGCGCACCGTCAATGCCGTGATCTCGCCGGACCTGACCCGCGAGCTGGGGCTGACCGCCGCGGATCTGGGCCTGCTCACCAGCACTTACTTCTTTGCTTTCGGTCTGGCCCAGATTCCGGTGGGCATCGCCCTGGACCGCTATGGCCCGCGCCGGGTGGAGGCCGCGCTGCTGCTGATCACGGCCCTTGGCGGGGTACTCTTTGCCACCGGCGACAGCCTGCCCACCCTGGCCAGCGCCCGGGGTCTGATCGGGTTGGGGGTGGCAGCCTGCCTGATGGCCGGGCTGAAGGGTTTCACCCTGTGGTTTCCGCGGGAGAAACTGGCTTCGATGACCGGCTACATCATGTCCTGCGGCGCCCTCGGTGCCGTTACCGCGTCGGCGCCGCTGGAGGCAGCGCTGCCCTTCCTGGGCTGGCGTGGGGCCTTCTGGGTGGTGGCTGTCCTCGCTGCCGCCATTGCTGTCCTGATCTTTTTCGCCATGCCGGAGAAGGATGAGGGCACCCATGCCGTGGATCTGCAGAACGCCCTGCGGGGTGTCGCCGAGGTACTGTCGGCCGGGCGTTTCTGGAGCTTTTCGGGGCAGTCGGCCTTCTTCACCGGGGGTTTCATGGCCCTGCAGGGCCTGTGGGCCGTACCCTGGCTGATGGAGGTGAATGGCTACAGCCGCAGCGTGGCAGCCGACCACCTGTTCTGGCTCAACGTCGGCATGCTGGCTGGCCAGCTGTCCATCGGTGCGTGGGCCACCCGGCTTGCCGCCCGGGGCATCACGCCCCTGCGCCTGATGCAGGTGGGGCTGTTCCTGACGATGGTGGTTGAGGGCCTGATCATTGCCGAGGCGGGGACGACGCTGTTGCTGTGGTGCGTGCTCGGCATCGTTTCAGCCACCGGCGCCCAGATGTACGGGGTGGTGGCCGGCCTGTTTCCGCTGCATCTCACCGGCCGCGTGACCACCAGCATCAACCTGATGGCCTTCATCGGCGCCTTCGTGGTGCAGTGGGGCCTGGGCGGGCTGCTGGACGGCCTGCGGGCCGGGGGCATGGGTGGTGTGGATGCCCTGCGGGTGGCTTTCCTGATCCTGCTCGGGGCGCAGATCCTGAGCTTCGTCCCGCTGGCCCGGGCGGGTCGTTTCAAGCCCCACTGAGGGGGCATTCAGCCTGCCGGGGCCTCGGCTCCGGCCACGCTGAACTCGCCCCGGCTGACCCGCGCCATGGCCACCGCAAAGCCCGATACCCCGCCGCCCCGGTAGAACAGGCAGGGCTTGCCGACCCGTTTGCAGTGGGCCTTCACGTGATAGTAGGCGTTGTGGCTGATGCGGTCGGTGGGGCACACCACCGCGTCTGCACCGCGGATGAGTTCGGGCAGGCGCGACAGGGATTCCTCCTGCCCGCCATCGTGGTGGATCAGGGTGATGCCCAGGCGTTCGGCGAGCTGGCGGTACTGGGCCAGCAGGGATGAACGCCCGCCTACGTAGAGTACGCAACGTGCGCTCAGGGCTTCGCTGCAGCCGGCACAGTCGTCGCTGCCGGCTTTGTCGCAGACAGGGGTGTCCAGGGCCTGCAGCATATGCTCCAGGGCTTCCCGCTCGGCCACGGCCGTATCGCGCTCCGCTAGCAAGCGGCGTGATTCTTCCCGGCTTTCCTTGAGTTGACGCTCAAGTTCCTGCACCTGACGGGATGCGCCGAGGAGGGCCTCGTGGGAGGTTTGCAGGGCCAGCAGGCGCTGGCCCATCTCGACGTAGGCCTGACCCGACTCGAAGCGCTGCAGGCGTTTCTGGAACAGGGCTGCCTGTTCGAGGGCGGCATCCCGCCCATTGAGCCCGGCCGTGGCCTCGGCAAGCTGCCGGCGCAGGGCCGCCATTTCGTGCGTGTGCTTGCGCTTGAGTTCGGTGTTTTCGGCCGCCAGATGGGCCAGGCGCCGGGCGTCGGCGGCCTGTCCGGCCCCTACCTGGTGGGACAGCATGTGGATGTCGGTATAGGCGCGCTGGCGGGTTTCTGCCGATACGGCCCGGTGGGTGCACACTGCCCACAGGGGGCCGGCCACGTCTCCCTGATTGCAGCATTCGATCCATTGCCGGCGGACCTCGGCATCGCTCTTGAGCTTGCTAAAGCGTTCCACAGCCAGATGGAATTTCCTTTCCAGGTGGCGCTGCAGGGCTTCGGACACCGGGTTGCGATGGCGCGCCAGGCCCACGGCCTCCACGTGTACGGTGAAATCGTCATCGGTCGGGGCGGCAAACTGGAAGCGCCGGGCAAAGCGCTGCAGCTCTTCGATCGAAATGCAGGTGCCGATGATGGGGCAGTGCAGCTTGTCATCCAGGTCCCACAGCCGGGCGCGGCGTGGTGTGGGGACGACGCCGGGCTTGGGCAGATCGATGGCCACCAGGGCGCTGGCGTATTCGGCGCGCAGGAGGGACTGCAGATCGCCGCCTTTCGGGTCAGAGGCCAGGCACATGGCGACGCTCCTGTTCGGGGTGAGCGAGCCGCTCGCAGGCCCGTTCGCACAGGTCGCGCACGTCGCGATCCACGGCGGGGCTGTCGGCCAGGCGGGTCAGGAGGTCGACGGCGCGGCGCGCCGACTGGCGGCAACCGGTTTCGCCGTGATTGAGGAGTTCGCTGAGCGCTCCGGCCCACAGGCTGGCCGGAACAGGGACAAGGGCGGCAGGCAGTCCGCTGACAGGATCCATGGAATCACCCGATCGGGATTGATGAGAACGGTTCTCAATTTAATCCCGCGGATCCATTTTGTAAACGAGAATAATTCTCAAATTGTAAGCAGGCGCATCGCCATGCCCGCCCGGGGCAGGGCGGGCAGCTTACGGGCGACTCCGTACGCGGATGATCACATCCACCTCCTCGAGCTCCATCCCGGGCGGGAGGGCAGGCATGCCGACCACCTTCAGCTCGTCGGCAGAAACATCGACCAGCTGGCCGCTGGCTGCGTCGTAGAGGTGGTAATGGGGCGCGGTGTTGGAGTCATACACAACCCGCTCCGGGTCCACGATGAGCTCTCGTACCAAGTTCTTCTCTCTGAACAGTTTAAGGGTGTTGTACACCGTGGCCCGGGAGGTGGCCGGCACGCTCTCGCGGACACGGCTGAAGACCTGGTCGGCCGACAGGTGGACGGGTGTGGACAACATGCTGCGGGCAATTTCGACACGCTGCAGGGTGACCGGTATGCCGGCCTCGCGCAGCAGCTCGGTGGCCTGCCTGATGCTCATGCTTTCCATGGTGGGGTCTCCGTCGGGCGTCCGTACTGTTCGAATTCTGTCTCCCTCGCGGGAGGGGGGATCCGGATCTTAGCGAGTCGGGGCGCCACACGTCCACGCGGGCGGAGCGGTCCGGGCCGGACCACCCCGCCCCGGGGGGCTTACTCGAAGGGCTTCGGACGCGGCGTGGCGTTGGTTGAAGGCGGCAGGATCGGCATCCTGAAGCTGGGCTGATCACCCGTGAGTGTCTTCAGGAAGGCCACGATCTTGGCGTTCTCGTCGGCGGTGAACTGCTTGCCGAGTTGCAGGCGGCCCATGGTGTCGACGGCCTGTTCCAGGGTAGCCGCTTCGCCGTCATGGAAGTACGGATAGGTGAGTTCCACGTTGCGCAGGGTCGGCACTTTGAAGTTGAAGCGGTCGGCGTCCTTGCCGGTCACCGCCGAGCGGCCCTCGGCCGGGCTGGTGGCCTTGTACGGCTCGACCACGCCCATCTTCTGGAAGGAGGTGCCGCCCACCGCCGGGCCGTTATGGCAGGCCACGCAGCCGCTGTTCTTGAACAGGGCGTAGCCGGCCAGCTCCTTCTCGTTGAGGGCCTTCCTGTCACCCTTCAGCCACTTGTCGAAGCGGGAGTTGGGGGTGACCAGGGTTTCCTCGAAGGCGGCGATGGCGTCGGTGACCTTGCCGATATCCACCGTTTCGGAGCCGAACACGGTCTTGAACTCGGCGACGTACTGGGGAATCGACTTGAGCACATCCACGGCCAGCTCGTGGGTGAAGGCCATTTCACCCGGGTTGGCGATGGGGCCGCCGGCCTGGGCCTTCAGATCCTTGGCCCGACCGTCCCAGAACTGGGCCACGGCGAGGCTGGAATTGAGCACCGTGGGGGCGTTGATGGGGCCCTTCTGCCAGTTGTGGCCGATGGAGGTCTTGAGATTGTCGGTGCCGCCCATGGACAGGTTATGGCACGAGTTGCAGGAGATGAAGCCCGACTTGGACAGACGCGGATCGAAGTAGAGCTTCTTGCCCAGTTCGACCAGCTTCGGGTTGGTGACCTTGGCCGGCTGGATCGGGCCGACCGGTTCGCTGGCGGGCTTGGCTGCCCAGGCAAGAGGGGTGAGGCTGCCGCCGATGAGGGCAGTGGCAAGGGCAAGGTGGCTGATCTTCATGTTTTCATCCTCCAGAAAGTGCTGATGTCAGAACGCTGAAACCGGATCTCTGGGGGTATTTTTTAGAATAAGTCTAAAGTGCGGATTGATTTGACGCCTTTCACGCCGGGCAGATCTTGATCTGAATCATGGAAGCGCGTGGTAAACGGCCGAGGGGGCGTGCCCCGGTTGTCCGGAACACGCCCCCTCGGGAAGCCGGGAAAAGGCTTACTTGGCTGCGGGTGCCGCAGCCGGTGCAGCGGCAGGCGCTTCGGCGGGCTTGGCATGCGCCTTGGCGTGAGCCTTGGCCTTGTCGGCCTTGGCGGCAGCGCCCTTCTCGACCTTGGCCACTTCAGCCTTGACCGGCTCGGCCTTCTTTTCTGCCGCAGCGGCAACCGGGGCGGCGGCGGGGGCGGCAGCCGGCGCCTGGGCAAAGGAGGCGGAAGCGAAACCGGTGGCGATGGCGAGGGCGATGATCTTCTTCAGCATGGTGTTCTCCTGGGCAGTGTTTGCTTTTCAGCCAGGCCGGCGTGATTGCCAGCCCGTGCGGAGATCAACGCGCCCTGCCTGCGCCGGGTTGGCAAGGCAGTTGTAAGGGTATGTGGGGATGTAACAGGAGCAAGCCCCGGCGCCCGGGCCTGCCTGCCCCTCACACCTCGGCCGGATCCACGTCCAGATGCCAGCGCAGCTCGCGGGGTGGACGCAGGCTCCACAGGTGGTGGCTCCATTCGGTGAGGAAGGCCTGCAGTGCAGGGCGGGTCGTGGCCTCGACGAGCAGCTGGGCGCGCTCGCGGCGGGCCAGGCGGAGCATGCGCATGGGCACCGGGTCGAACACCTGCACGCCAAAGGCCTGGGCCAGGGGGGCGGCGAGGGCGCGGGCCTCCTTGAGCCAGTCGATGGCGATGGCGACCTCCGGTGCCGTCGCGAACAGCAGGGCGTTGGCGGCGTAGGGCGGGAAGCGGGCCTGCTTGCGCTCTTCCAGCTGCAGGGCGGCGTAGCGGGCGAAGTCGTGGGCCTCCAGGCACTTGTAGAGGGGGTGGTCCGGGTACTGGGTCTGGATCATCACCTCACCGGGCAGTTCGCCCCGGCCGGCCCGGCCGCCCACCTGCATGAGCTGCTGGAACATGCGCTCGGGGGCGCGGAAGTCGGCGGCGAAGAGGGATGAGTCGGCATTGAGCACGCCGACGAAGGTGAGGCGGGGAAAGTCGTGCCCCTTGGCCATCATCTGGGTACCCACCAGGATGTCGGCCTCGCCGCGGCCGATCTGGTCGAGGAGGGCGTCCCACTGGGCGCGGGTGCGGGCGGCGTCCCGATCCACGCGCAGCACGCGGGCGTCGGGGAAGCGCTGGCCGAGGGTCTCCTCGAGGCGCTGGGTGCCACGGCCGAAGGGCTGGATGTCCTGGTCGCCGCAGTCGGGGCAGGCCAGGGGGATGCCGGCCTCGTAGCTGCAGTGGTGGCAGCGCAGGCGCTTGTCGGCCAGGTGCAGCACCATGTTGGCGGTGCAGTGGGGGCAGCGGCTGACCCAGCCGCAGGAGGGGCACGAGAGCACCGGCGCATAGCCCCGGCGGTTGAGGAAGACGAGGCTCTGTTCGCCCCGTTCCAGACGGGCCGCAATGGCCCGCAGCAGATGTTCCGACACGCCGTTCTGCAGCTTCTCGCGGCGGATATCCACCGGGCGTACCTTGGGCAGGGTGGCGGCAACGGCGCGGCTGCTCAGTTCGACCCGCCGGTAGCGGCCGGTGTTGGCCGCATGCCAGCTTTCCAGGGACGGGGTGGCCGAGCCCAGCACGATGGGCACGCTGCGCTGGCGGGCGCGCCAGATGGCCAGGTCCCGGGCGTTGTAGCGGACGCCTTCGTGCTGCTTGTAGCTGGCGTCGTGCTCTTCATCCACAACGATCAGGCCGAGGCGGGGCAGGGGGGTGAACACCGACAGGCGGGTGCCGAGGACGATGTCGGCGCGGCCTTCCATGGCCTGCACGAAGCCCTGGGAGCGGGCGCCTTCGGCCAGCGCCGAGTGCAGGCTGATCACCCGGGCGGCGGGGAAGCGGCCGGCCACGCGCCCTTCGAGCTGGGGTGTGAGGGCGATCTCTGGCACCAGGATCAGGGCCTGTTCACCCCGCGCAATGGTCTGCTGGACGAGGCGCAGATATACCTCGGTCTTGCCGCTGCCGGTGACGCCGGCCAGCAGGTAGGGCTGGAAGTGGCCAGCCCCCCCGGAGAGGATGGCCAGGGCCGCTTCCTGTTCGGCGGTGAGGGTGGGGGCGCCGGCCATGGCGGCCGGGTCGGAGGCGACGCTGGGGGCGATCCAGCCGCGCTTGAGGGCATCGGCCACAGCGGGCGTGGCACCCTCGCCGGCTCGCAGCAGGCTGCGCCGCCGTGGGCCGTGGGCGGCGATATCGCGCAGCAGGCCCAGGGCACGGCTCTCCCGTTTGCTGGCGTCCAGGGCGGCACGGCCGTCATCGGTGAGATCGAGCAGGGGGTCCGCTTCGGCGCCGGCCACGGCGTCGGCCTTGCGCAGGCGGGGCGGCAGGGCCATGGCGACGACTTCGCCAAGGGGGTGCTGGTAGTAGCGGGCCGCAAATTCGACCATGGCCAGCCAGTCGGCAGGGAGGGCCGGGGCATCCCGCTGGATGGCGATGACCGGCTTGAGGCGATCGACGGGCAGATCGGCAGCATCGGGCAGGGCGACGATGAGGCCGGTCTTCTCACCCCGCCCGAAGGGCACCCGCACGCAGCGCCCCAGATCTCCGGCGGAGATATTTTCTGCCGTGTAATCAAAGGCCTGGGGCAGAGGCAGGGGCAGGGCGACACGGACGATGGCGGGGCTCATGACCAGAGAATCGGGCTGTTTAACAAAAATCCATTTAAATCAGTCAATTGCGGAGCTTTGATGAGGCTCTGCTTGGGAAACAGGTCTGAAGCCATTGGGGCGGCGCGGGTATTTTCCCTTGTCCACAAAATCTGTGGATAACTTTGTGGGAAACATGGGCGTAGTGCCGCTAAACCCGCCTCCCATCAGCGTTTTTCCTACATTGCCTCATTCATGAACAAATAATATTTCCTTTTAAAACAATGGCCTGAAGATATGCAAAATTCTGCGTCCGGGCTCTGTCACAAAACTGACAACACCCGTGGTGCTGTGCACAAGTCAAGCCCCTTCGATCAAATTTAGTGCTTGACGGGGGGCGTTTCGGGACGGTCGATGGAGACCCCCGGCCACAGGGGGCGGGCGCTACCTGACAAAAAACAGGGGCCGGCATCAGCCGGCCCCGGATCGATCTGGCAGATGCCTCAACGGGCCTGGCTGCGCAGGGCCCGGCTGTATTCGTGCACGGTATCGACCAGCACGGTCACGTTGTCCGGCGGGGTGAACTGGGAGATGCCATGGCCCAGATTGAAGACGTGGCCGGCGTGGGGGCCGTAGGCGTCGAGCACCTTTCTGGCTTCGGCGGCAACGGCTTCCGGGGTGCCGAACAGCACGGAGGGGTCGAGGTTGCCCTGGAGGGCAACCTTGTCGCCCACCTGGCGCCGTGCAGCACCGATGTCCACAGTCCAGTCGAGGCCCACGGCATCGGCACCGCTGTCGGCAATGTCGGCCAGCCACAGGCCACCGCCCTTGGTGAAGACGATGCAGGGGATCTTCTCGCCGTCCTTCTCGCGGGTCAGGCCGGCAACGATCTGACGGATGTAGGCCAGGGAGAATTCCTTGTAGGCCTCGTGGGCCAGCACACCGCCCCACGAGTCGAAAATCATCACGGCCTGGGCACCGGCTTCGATCTGGGCGTTGAGGTAGGCGATGACGGAGCGGGCGGTCACCTCCAGGATGTGGTGCATCAGATCCGGGCGGCTGTAGAGCAGGGACTTGACCTTGCGGTAGTCGTCGGAGCCACCGCCTTCGACCATGTAGCAGGCGAGGGTCCAGGGGCTGCCGGAGAAGCCGATCAGGGGCACGGAGTTGTCCAGGGCGCGGCGGATCTCGGCGACGGCATCCATCACGTAGCCGAGCTCGATGTTGGGGTCGGGCACGGCCAGGTTGCGGATTTCCCACTCTTCCTTGAGGGGGCGCTCGAACTTGGGGCCTTCACCCTCGGCGAAATACAGGCCGAGGCCCATGGCATCGGGCACGGTGAGGATGTCGGAGAACAGGATGGCGGCGTCGAGCTTGTAGCGGGCGAGGGGCTGCAGGGTGACTTCGCAGGCCAGGCCGGGGTTCTTGCACAGGTCGAGGAAGCTGCCGGCGCGCTTGCGTGTCTCGCGGTACTCAGGCAGGTAGCGCCCGGCCTGGCGCATCAGCCACAGCGGGGTGTAGTCGGTGGGCTGGCGCAGCAGGGCGCGCAGGAAGGTATCGTTCTTCGGACGGCTCACGGATGTTCCTCGACAGGCAGGGCCGCGCGGGGCGGCAAAGGCGGGATTATCCGCCATTTGCCACCCCGGCGTGGATGGAGCAGATCAAGAAGCGCTTACTTGCGCCAGAACTGGGGGGTGAACACCACCGCCAGGGACAGCACCTCCAGGCGCCCGAGGAGCATGGTGAAGCTGCACACCCAGGTCTGGAAATCGGTGAGCCCGGCATAGTTGCCGGCGGGCCCCACCTTGCCGAGGCCGGGGCCGGCGTTGGTGATGTTGCCGAGCACCGCACCGAGAGCGGTCAGGAAATCGAGCCCGGACAGGATGAGTACAAAGGTGAGCATGACCACGCTCATGAAGTACAGGAAGATGAACCCCAGCACCGCGATGACCACGTTGTTGGGAATCGTCGCGCCGCCCACCTTGACCGGATTGACCACCGCCGGATGTACCAGGCGGGTGAGCTCCCGGTTGGCCTGCTTGGCGAGGATCAGGGTCCGGATCATCTTGATGCCACCACCAGTCGACCCGGAGCTGCAGGTGATGTTGGCCAGGAACAGCATCCAGAGTGGCGCGAAGACCGGCCACTGCTCGTAGTCCTGACTCACGAAACCGCAGGACAGGGCAACGGATACGAGATTGAAGCTGACGTGGCGCAGGGCGGTGGGGTAATCCTCGTAGGTCCCTTCCAGCCACAGGTAGAGGGCGATCCCGAAGCAGGAAACCCCGACCAGACCGATCACGCCCCGGGCTTCCACATCGCGCCAGTACAGACGCAAGTCACGACTGCGGACAGCCATGAAGTGGGTGGAGAAGTTCATCGCCGAGAGCAGCATGAAGCCGATCAGGATCAGCTCGACCGTCGGATTGTCGAAGGCTCCGATGCCCGCATCGCGGGTGGACAGCCCTCCCAGGGACATGGCGGAGAAGGCATGGCATACGGAATCCAGCCACGACAGGCCTGCTGCATGACGCAGGAGCAGCATGCACGCCAGGGTCATCCCCAGGTAGATGAGCCACAGGGCCTTGGCCGTGTCGGCAATGCGCGCGGTGAGCTTGGAATCCTTCATCGGGCCGGGCGTTTCGGCCTTGTAGAGCTGCATGCCGCCGACGCCGAGCATGGGCAGCACGGCGACTGCCAGCACGATGATGCCCATCCCGCCCAGCCAGTTGAGCTCGTGGCGCCACAGGTTGATGGCCGGCGGAGCCTGGTCGAGGTTAGTCATGACCGTCGCGCCGGTGGTGGTCAGGGCCGACATGGCTTCGAAGAAGGCGTCGGTGAAACTCATGGTGTCGTAAACCAGGAGCAGGGGAATGGTGGCGATGACCGCCATCAGCACCCAGACCGTCGATACGAGCAGGAAACCATCCCGCGGCTTGAGCTCCCGATAGTGGGCGCGCGTCACCCCATAGAGCGTCAGCCCGCTGCCCAGGGAAATGACCATCGCAGCAATGAAGTCCGGGGTGGTGCCGTCATCGTAGATGATGGCCGCTGCAATCGGCATCAGGTAGGCCAGACTGAAGATGGACAGGAGCCGGCCGAGGACGTTGGCGACCGGAAGCAGGGCGTCCATCAGAAGAAGCCCCAGCCTACCTGGAACAGTTTCTCCACCTGGCCGACGAGCTTCTTGCTGGTGCAGAAGACGATGACGTGGTCTTCGGCGCGGATCACCGTGTCGTGGTGGGCCATGATGACTTCGTGGATGGGCACCTCATAGGGCACCAGTTCCTTGTACTCGGTGCGGCTCTGCCCGGTGTTGCGCACGATGGCGGCAATGGTGGCGCCATCGGGCAGGTCGATCTCCTCGATGCGGCGGCCGATGACCTTGCAGTGCTTGGCGTCGCCGTGGGCGATCACTTCCAGGGCTTCGGCGGCGCCGCGGCGCAGGCTGTGCACGGCGGCCACATCGCCCCGGCGCACCCGGGCCAGCAGCTGGCCGATGGAGGTCTGGGCCGGCGAGATGGCGATGTCGATGCGCCCGCCCTGGACCAGGTCTACGTACGACTTGCGGTTGATCAGGGCCAGGGTGCGGTGGGCGCCCATCTGCTTGGCCAGGGAGGCCGACATGATGTTGTCCTCCTCGTCGTTGGTGAGGGCGAGGAACATGTCGGTCTCCTCGATGCTCTCCGAGTCGAGCAGGGCTTCGTCGGTGCCGTCGCCACGCAGCACCAGGGCCCGGGAGAGCTGCCCGGCGAGCGCCTCGGCCCGGCGCCGGTCGCGTTCGATGAGCTTGACGTTGAAGGTGTTCTCGATGGCGCGGGCGAGGCGGAAGCCGATGTTGCCCCCACCGGCGATGATCACCCGCTTGATGGGCTTGTCCATGCGCCGCAGCTCGGTCATGACCTTGCGGATGTGGGAGGTGGCCGCAATGATGAAGACCTCGTCACCACTTTCGATGATGGTGTCGCCGGAGGGGATGATGGACTGGTCGCGCCGGAAGATGGCCGCCACCCGGGCGTCGATGTTGGGCAGGCGCTGGGGGATGGTCTTGAGGGGCTTGCCCACCAGCAGGCCGCCCTCGAAGGCCTTCACGGCGATCATGGTGACCATGCCCTCGGCGAACTCCAGTACCTGCAGGGCCTCGGGAAACTCGATCAGCTTGCGGATGTAGTCGGTGACGATCTGCTCCGGGCAGATGGAGTGGTCGACGGCGAAGTTGCTGTCGTCCAGCAGCTCGGGGTGCTCGGCGTAGTCGGCCGAGCGCAGGCGGGCGATGCGGGTGGGAATGTTGAACAGGCTCTTGGCCACCTTGCAGGCGCACAGGTTGGTCTGGTCCGACTGGGTGACGGCGATGAGCAGGTCGGCGTCCTGGGCGCCGGCGGCCTCCAGCACCGATGGAGCGGCCCCGTTGCCGGTCACCACGCGCAGGTCGAGGCGCTCCTGGAGGGCATTCAGATGCTCGACATCGTTATCCACCACGGTGATGTCGTTGGCTTCGGAAACCAGGCTCTCGGCGACGGAAGTGCCGACCTGGCCAGCCCCCAGGATGATGATCTTCATGCTGTTCTTTATATCCTTATGGCATGTGGCGGACGCCATCCGGCGCGCCCGGGGGCAGTCTTCAGGTGCCGCTCTCTTCGTGCCGGCGGCCGACGCTGATGCCCAGCTGCTTGAGCTTGCGGTAGAGGTGGGTGCGCTCCAGGCCGGTCTTCTCGGCCAGGCGGGTCATGTTGCCGCCATCGATCTGCAGGTGGTGCTCGAAGTACAGGCGCTCGAAGATCTCGCGGGCTTCCCGCAGGGGCAGGTCGAGGGGCAGGCCGAGGGCGGCCGGCGGTGTCTTGACCAGCAGGTGGGCCACCTCGTCCATGCCGATCTCTTCTTCGAGGGTGCCCAGGGCCAGGGACTTGATGGCTGCCTTGAGCTCACCGTAGCCACCCGGCCAGCCCTGGTTGCGCAGGGCGTTGAGGGCGGCGGAGGAGAGGCGGCGGGGGGGCACTTCGCCAGCCTCGACGAAGTGCAGCAGGATCTGGCTGGCGATCTCGGGGATCTCGTCGCGGATCTCGCCCAGGGCCGGCGGCGCCAGGGATACCTCGAACAGGCGGGCCAGGGCGCGTTCTTCCCAGCCGTGCTCCACCAGTTCTTCGGGGCGGTGCTCGGTGGCGACCACCAGGGTCTGGCCGTGGCGCTCCAGGCGGTCCATGGCAAACACCAGGTTCTTCTGCTGGGGGCGGGACAGGTAGATCAGCTCGGGTACGTAGAGCACGCCGTTGCGGGCGCTCTCGAGCACGTTGAGCTCGATGGGCAGGGACGACAGGGACAGGTCGAGCCAGGGCGTGCCGACCCGCTGCAGGCTGCGCGCGCAGAGCTCGGCCAGGCTGCCCGGGCCGACCCGCAGCAGGATGATGCGCGACTTGTCGGCCATCTGCTCCAGGCGCTTGCGCAGGTCGCGCAGGGGGGCCGAGCGGCTGAAGGCGGCCAGGCCCAGGGGGCTGGGGGCGTGGGCCGGCTTGATGCGTGCCAGCCCGCGCTTCACCGCGGCCAGCAGCTTCTGCAGGGCGATGGGCTTCTCGAGGAACTCCATGGCGCCGATGCGGGTGGCTTCGACGGCGGTGTCGATGGTGCCGTGACCGGACATCATCACCACCGGCATGGTGAGCTGGCCGTTGGCCGACCATTCCTTGAGCAGGCTCACACCATCGGTGTCGGGCATCCAGATGTCGAGCAGCACGAGATCGGGCCGGGCCGCGTTGCGGGCCGCCCGGGCGGCGCCGGCGTTCTCGGCGAGGATGATGTCGTGGCCCTCGTCGCGCAGGATCTCGGAGAGGAGTTCGCGGATGCCGACTTCGTCGTCAACGATGAGGATCTTGGCCATGGGTGCTGGACTCGGATTGAGGGGCGGTGCGCAGGCGGATGCGGATCTCGGCTCCGCCTGCTTCGCGATTGGCGAGACGGATCTCGCCTTCATGTTCGTCAATGATCTTCTTGACGATGGCCAGACCAAGACCGGTTCCCCGGGCCTTGGTGGTGACGTAGGGTTCAAAGGCCCGGGACAGGATCTCGGGCGGGAAACCCGAGCCGTTGTCGCGCAGGATCAAGTCTACCCGGCGGCCGTCGGATCGGGTCAACAGGGCGATCTCCGGTTCATCCTGGTCAGCCGCGTCTTCGGCGTTCTGGAGCAGGTTGTGGATCACCTGGCGGATCTGGGTGGCGTCGGCCATCACCGGCGGGAGCTCGGCGGCGAGTTCGGCGTGGATCATCACCCGGGAGCCCTCGTAGAGCACCAGTACCTCCCGCACCAGGGCGTTGAGGTCGACGGGCGTCATCACCGGCGTGGGCAGGCGGGCGTAGTCACGGAAGGCGTTGACCAGGTTCTTCATGGCCTCCACCTGGTTGACGATGGTGGTGGTGGAGCGCTCCAGCATCTCGCGGCCCTCGGTATCGAGGCGGTCGGCGAGCTTGAACTGCAGGCGCTCGGCGGAGAGCTGGATGGGGGTGAGAGGGTTCTTGATCTCATGGGCCAGGCGCCGGGCCACCTCGGCCCAGGCGGCCGTGCGCTGGGCGGCGATGAGGTGGGTGATGTCGTCGAACACCACCACCCAGCCGCCGCCGGTGTCGTCGGGCAGGCGGGTGCCGTGGAGGAGCAGGGTCTGGGTGCTGCCGTCCGGGTTGGAGAACTCGATCTGCCGGTTCCAGTTGGGCTCGGGGTCGCGCAGACCCTCCAGCAGCGCTTCACGAAAATCCCCGTGGGCGGTCCAGTCTTCCAGGCGCACCCGCTCGTAGCCGTCCAGGGGGTCGTTGAGGATGGTCATGGCGCCGTGGTTGGCGGCGCGCAGGTGGCCGTCCGGCGAAAAGGCCAGCACCCCGGCGGAGAGGTTGGCCAGCACCCCTTCCAGATAGGCACGGTTGCGTTCGACGGCAGCCCGGTTGTTCTCGGCCTGGGCCCGGGCGTCCTCGAGCTGGCGGGTCATCTGGTTGAAGGACTGGGTCAGCACGCCCAGCTCGTCCCGGGCGGGCAGGGCCTGGCGGGGGCTGAAGTCGCCGGCCGCCACGGCCTGGGTGCCCTCGGCGAGGATGAACAGGGGCGCCGCCAGGCGCCGGGTGAGCACGAAGGCCACGGCCACGGCGGCAAACAGGGCCAGCAGCAGTGTCAGGGTGAGGGTGAGGGTGTAGATGCGCTTGAGGCCGTTACGGGCCAGGGACAGTTCCTGGTAGTCCCGATGCACGGTCTCGACGCTGTCCGCATGGGCGGCGAAGGTGCTCGGCACCGACTGGGTGAGCTGCAGCAGCTGGGGGTCGGCCAGGCGGCGGGAGGGGATGGGCACGATGACCCGCAGGATCAGGCCGTCCGGCGCCTGACCTTCCACCGCCCGGTAGCCCTGGGTCTGGCGGGCCTGGCGCAGCTGGGCCACGCTGGGCCGCTCGGGCACCAGACTGTCGATCTCGGCGTCGGCGGTGGCGACGATCCTGCCGCTGGAGGAGAACACCGTGGCTGATTCGACATTGGCCCGTTCGCGCAGGTTGTTGAGCAGGGTGGAGCGCACCTGGGGGGCCAGCTCCAGCTCCTCGACCATGCGTTCGGCCTTGTCGGTGAGCTGGCCGAGGAGCATGTCGAGGGAGCTGCGGCCGAGCTGCAGGCCGCTCTCGAGGGCGGCGTCGACCCGCACATTGAACCAGGAGTCGATGCTCTTGACAGCAAACTGGAGCGACACCGCATACACCAGCACCCCGGGCACCACCGCCATGGCCGCAAAGATGGCCATCAGGCGCAGCTTGAGGCGGGAGCCGAAGCGGCGCGCCCGGTATTCCCGCCACAACCCCCGCAGTTGTACGAACACCAGGCTGGCGAGGCCCACGGCGATGACGCCGTTGAGGACCAGCAGCAGGGTGTAGTTGCGGGCAAAGAGGGGCGTGTTGGCGCTGGCGGTGGCCAGCAGGAAGAGCAGGATGCCGGCGATGGCTGCGACGACGACGAGGGCGGTCGGTCTCATTTGGCTTCGCGGGCAACGAAGGTCCAGCGATACCAGTCGGTGCCGAGATTCCAGTCCTTGCGGCCGAAGGCGCTCACCTGCAGGGGCTTGGGCAGCTCGGTGACATCCAGGCGGAAGCGCAGGGCGGCGTTGTAGCTACGCCCGACACGCAGGGCGCTGCGCTCGGCCACACTCCAGTTACGGATGCGCAGCATGGTGCGCATGGCCTCTTCGACCGTGCTGAAGTTCTGGTGCAGGGTGCCGGTGGTGAGGCGGTACTGGCGGGTCAGGGACTGGTAGGACAGGCGGTAGGTCACCGTCTTGCTGACGATCTCCTCGTCCAGCCAGTACCAGCGCGGCGAGCGCAATTCAAACTCGGTGACGAAGAACAGCGCCACCCCCCGGCTCACCACGTCGGCCAGCAGCGGGGTGAGTTCGGCGGCGATGTCGGCATTGAGCACGAACTGTTCTTCACCGGCGTCGATGGAGGCGCTCCGGATCTCAGCCTCCGCCGCCCGGGCGGGGGCAGCCCCCGCCGCCAGGCTGCCCGCCACGATGAAGGCCGTCGCCCCCCGCAGGAAGCGACGTCGTTCAGGCAGCTTTCTCGAGCAGGGCGTAGAAGAATCCGTCATGTTCGGTGCTAGGCAGATACTGGCAATCGGGCTGGCCTGCGATGGGCAGACGGCAGCAGTCGGGATGGCGGTTCGCAAATGCAGCGATCTGCTCCCGGTTCTCTTCGGCAAACACCGAGCAAGTGACATAAAGCATTTTGCCACCCGGGGCCAGGACCTGCCACAGGGCATCCAGGATCTCGGCCTGCTGGGCGGCGAAGCGGGCGATGTCGTCGGAGCGGCGCAACCACTTGATGTCCGGATTGCGCCGGACCACCCCGGAGGCGGAGCAGGGGACGTCGGCAAGGATGCGGTCGAAGGGGCGGCCGTCCCACCAGCGGGACAGGTCGCGGCAGTCGGCGGTCTTCACCTCTGCCGAGAGGCCGAGGCGGGCCAGATTCTCGCTGACGCGGCGGGCACGGAAGGCGTCGCTGTCGAGGGCGGTGAGTGCCACATCGGCGCTCTCGAGGATATGGGAGGTCTTGCCACCGGGGGCGGCGCAGGCGTCGAGCACCCGCTGGCCATCGGCCAGATCAAGGTAGCGGGCGGCATGCTGGGCGCCGGCATCCTGAACGCTGAGCAGGCCTTCGGCGAAGCCCGGCACCCGCGTCACCGGTACCGGGCGGTCGAGCAGCAGGGCGCCGTTGTTGAGCTCGCGAACCGGTAGTTCGGCGGCGGCGAACGCGGACAGCACTTCACGCAGTGTTGTCCGGCGGCGATTGATGCGCAGGGCCATCGGTGGATGGGTGTTGCCACCCGCCAGGATGGCGCGCCAGTCATCCGGATACTGGCTGCGCAGGCGGCGGATCCACCAGGGGGGGTGACGGAATTCGGCCACCATGTCGGCGTCGGCGGCCCGGTTGAGATCGGCGGTCTGGCGCAGGGCATTGCGCAGCACGCCATTCACCACTCCCTTGAACTTGCCGCCCAGCAGCGTGGCGGCGCCGGTGACGGCCTGGTCAACGATGGTGTGGGCGGGATCGGCGCGGCTGTCGAGGCGGTGCAGGGCAACCCGCAGCAGGGACTGGACGGGTTCGGGGAGGGGCTTCTGGAGCAGCTTGCCGAGGATGAAATCCTGCCGGCCGTAGTCACGCAGGCTGCCGTAGGCGAGATCGAGGATGGCCCCGCGAACGCCGGGAGGGGTTGCCGGCCGTGCGCTCCACAGGGCTGCCAGGGCTTCGGTCAGGGTGCCTCCGGCGACCACCTCGGCGATGAGCTGGGCGGTGGTGACCAGGGCGTAGGCAAGGCCGTCTTCGGCCAGTTGGGGGGCAGGTGATGCGGCGGGGCGAGGGGGGCGGCTGGGCATGGATCTCAGGCGAGCAGGTCGCGGATGTAATTGGGCAGGGCCCGGCTGGCAAGGTGAAGCGCCGGATTGTAGTAGCGCAGACCGTCAATGCGCCTTGCGCTCATACGTTCGGCAAGCGTGGCTTCGTCCGGCTCGGGCAGGGCGCTTGTGCTGCAGCAGGCCAGAAGCCAGGGGCCGCCATACAGCGGAACATGGATGAGGCTGACCCGCAGCACGGGAAAAACGCTACCCAGCCGGCGGTACAGGCTGGCCACTTTTTCCGCTTGGTAGAAGGGGGAGCCGAGCTGGACGTGGATTATCCCACGGGGAGCCAGGCTGGCCGCGCAGAGTTGGAGGAAATCCGGCTGGTGCAGGTGGGCGCAGGCCGGGTCGTCAGCCTCGGTCAGGTCAAAGAGGATCACGTCGAAACGTTCCCCCGCCTGCTGGGCAGCCTCCAGGGTAAGGGCCGCATCGCCGATGCGCAGCCTGACCTGTGGGGCGTCGAAGGCGCCTTTGGGCAGGGCGGGTAGATGGGTGCGGACGGTGCTCACCACGTCCGGGTCCAGCTCGGCCACGACGATGTGGCCCAGGCCTGGATGCTTGAGCAGCTCCCGGGCGGAAGCGCCGTCACCACCCCCCAGCACCAGGGCCCGGGAGGGGGCGGGGTGGCTGAGGGCAGGGATGTGCACCAGGCTTTCGTGGATCATGAACTCGTCCGCCACTGCGGCCATGGCGTCGCCGTCCAGGCTGTACAAGGTGCTGAAAGCGTAGGTGTCTTCGATGGCGATGGCCTGGAAGTGGCTTTGGATACGTCGGGCTGAATGGCGCCGCTTCAGTGCAAGCGCCGCGGTCTTGCCCAGAGGCAGATGGATCGGGGAGGTATGTTTCACGTGAAACACTCCGTTCTGATCAGGGAAATTGCTCGGCGCCGGGACGGGAGGTCAAAGTGACTGCTGTGTGAGGCAGGTCAGACTGGCCGGTATTGTTTCACGTGAAACACGCTTGGGGCAGGGGCCGCTCATGCAGAAAGCCCCCGCTGTTCGAGGGCTGAACGAATGCCTTCCAAAGCGGCCAGGCCGCCCATCGGCAGGCTGACCCCTCGCCCTGGAATATCGGGTTCGGTTGGGTTGATGCGCACCAGCGGTTCGCCCAGGGTCTCACTGAACCAGCGGACGGTGGGCACATGACTGCCGGCGCCAATCTCGATGACCACCGGGCGTTCCACCCTGCTGAGCCATGCGTCCAGCCGTTTGCGCTGGGCGGCGGTACGCTGACTGAGCCACTCGCCGTCGCCGAACATCAGCACGTTGGGGCGGAGGAGGGCGCTGCATCGGGTGCAGCGGGGCAGGGGGCTGGTGAGCAGGCATGCCTGCTCATCCACCTCCGGGAAGTAGGTGTCTGCCGGGTGGATGGGTTGCCCGCAGGCCTCCATGCACTGGAGGTGATGCAGGGAGCCATGCACCTCGCAGATGGCCTCCTCCGGAAAACCCGCCCGCTGGAACTGCCCGTCCACATTCGAGGTGAACACGAATGCTCCCCGAGGCAGACCCGCCCCGATGCGTTGCAGAATGGCAAAGCCCGCATGGGGAACGGTGCGTCGGTACAGGTTGAGGCGATGGCCGTAGAAGCCCCAGGCCAGCCGGGGATGATGTCGGAAGGCGTCCGGGTTGGCGATCTCCTCGAAGGCGATGCGGGCCTCCGCCAGGGCCGGGTAGGCTCGCCAGAAACCCGTGTTGCCGCGAAAGTCCGGCAGGCCCGAATCGACCCCCATGCCCGCCCCGGCGGCAATGACCAGGCCGTCAGCCTCGGCCACCAGAGCCGCCGCCTTGGCAAACAGGGCCGTGGTGCTCATCGCTGCGCGACGATGAAGATGCGCCGGAAGGGGAAGAGGGTCGTCCCGTGGGTGTCCGGTGGATAGGCTGCCGCCAGCCGCTCACCGAGCTGGGCCAGAAAGTCCGCCTGTGCCGGCTCATCCAGAGAGGCGAGATAGGGGACCAGGGTGGTGCCACGCAGCCAGTCGAGCACCGGTGACGGCCCGCTCATGCTCTGCCAGTAAGTGGTCTCCCACAGGCTCAGGCGTGTGCACAGGGGGGACAAAAGACGATGGTAGTCAGCCATGCCAAGTACCGCGCCCATTCGGGCCGCACCGATCCGCCCCGCCCATTCCGGCGCTGCGGCCAGCTCCCGGATCAGCCGATGGGACGGTGCCTCGAAATTGCCGGGCATCTGCACCGCCAGCACCCCGCCCGGAAACAGCGCATCCACCAGGCGCGGGAAGAGGCTTTCATGATCGCCCACCCAGTGCAGGGCCGCATTGGAGAAGAGTAGATCGAGGGCCTCTTCGGGTTCCCAGTGCTCGACGCCGGCCTGGTCGAAGCGGACGTCGGGCAACACACTGCGTGCCCGTTCCAGCATGGCTGCGGAACTGTCCAGCCCGGTGATGTCCGCTTCCGGCCAGCGCTCGGCCAGCAGGCGTGTCACATTGCCTGCGCCGCAGCCCAGGTCAACAATGCGCCCCGGTGTGCGCAGGGGAATCCGCCCGAGCAGATCCACTGCCGGGCGCAGACGTTCATCGGAAAACTGCAGGTATCGATCCGGCTCCCAACCCATGGCATGACCCTCCTCTAGAAGGATTCAATTGTCGCCGATGGGGCGGTGGGGGAACAGCGGGGAAGTGAGCAGGGATGATGAACGCTGCAGTTGCTCCTGCCTGCGGGGGCTTGGGTGGGCGTGGCTAAATCCCCCCGGGAAGAGGGGCTCCGTATTTGCAACCGAAGTTCGCTTCGGGGCTGGAAGCACTATTGGGAGGGCGTGCCTTCACCGCCCCAGCTTCGCATAGCACCCCTCGCGAAACGCCTGCGCGGTGGACTGCCGATCACACTCCGCCCGGCTTGCCGCGCCGGACTCCAGCGCCCCATAGGCCGTCGACTCGCCGTGGGGCCCGGCCATTTCCTGGAAAAGCTGGTAACAGACGACATCCGCAGCCACCGCCAGGGGCACGAAGATCAGCATGTCCGACAGCCCGAAGCGGTGCCCGCGAAAGCGGAAATACGCCGCCACCGCGCCAATCACGCTGGCCAGCAGGAGGATGATTTCGATGGCTTCGTGGAGGGCTTCCATGGGCTGCCAGAAACGATCAGGAACGCTGCTTCTTTAGCCTCGCCGTGAACCAGAAGGTGCTGCCTTGGCCAGGTGTGCTCTGGCCGCCCGCGTCACCACCCATGCGTTGTGCGATCCTGCGGGTGGTGAATAGTCCGAGCCCGGCGCCACCGTATTTTCGGGTCGAGGAGTTGTCGGCCTGCTCGAAGAGTGTGAATAGCCTGGGCAGCACCTCCGGGGCGATGCCGATGCCTGTGTCTTCGACCTCGAAATGCAGCTGTGCGCCCGTCGTGTCCTGGCTCACCACCTTCACCCGGATCGTCACGCTGCCGGCCTCCGTGAAACGGATGGCATTCTCCGCGTAATGCAGCAGGGCAGTCCGGAGATGCCGGGGGTCGCCAAGGAGTCCGGTCGGCAGACCATCGGCTTCGGCCGTCAGCTGCAAACCCTTGGCTTCGGCCTTCCCCTTCAGCAAGGCCACTACATCCCTGACCTCCTCGTTGATGGAAATCGGCCTTTCCGCGGATTCCAGGGTATCCGCCTCCATCCTGGTCAGATCCAGGATCGACTCGACAAGGCCGCTCATGCGCTTCACGGCAAAATCCAGCTTGTCCAGATGGCTGCCCTGTTTGGGGGTCAGGGGATCGCGCCTGAGGAGCTGTGCCAGGCCTCCGATCTGATGCAGCGGGGTGCGTATTTCATGGGACATGTTGGCGAGAAAGGCGCTCTTGGCAACGTTCGCTGCCTCGGCCGCTTCCTTGGCAGAGGCCAGTTCGGCAGTACGGGCCTCGACAAGGGCCTCCAGATGATCGCGGTAGGCCGCCAGTTCCTGTTCGGCCTGCCTGCGTTCGATCAGCGTTCTTGCCAGGATGGCATTGATGTTGTTGTGGTAATCCGTCTCGTGCCGATTACGGATCTTCAGCCCTTTGTAACGCCAGATCAGACTGGCTGTCTCCTCGGGCGTCAAGGTCAGGTTGGCGCCAGGGCTCAGGGCATCGAGGCGGGCCTCCAGGCCCTCGCAGCACCCTTTCGGCTTGAGGCGAAACCGGATTGTCAGCATGGTTCTGGACAAGGCCGGATTCAGGGCATAGGGCTCGCTGCTAGCCTCCACGTCCACGAACTCCACATCGTCGAAGAGCATGCAGCCCCCGTAGAACACCCCTTTGATGTAGTCCGGGTGCAGCGGCATCACGTTCTCATAAACGGCGATGCCTGCCTCTTCGTCCATTGTCTGGAGACGGCACCAGCCGATCTCCTCCGGCGGGCCGCCGCGCACGACCGAGTTATAGCCGCCACTCTCCTTGTTGGCATACAGCCAGTCGAGCGTGGAGTGGATCATGGTCTTGCCCGGCCCCTGCTCATACCAGATGCGTAGGAAATGCATCCCGGCGCGGAAGAAGATATGCCTGGACGTAGGGTCGACCCGTTCGAGCCGATGCAGGATGTCGATCAGCAGGGCGTGGGGATACCACCGCTCCGGGCGGATCTCCTCGCTGGAAAGCCCGGTTTCCTCTGCAGGAAAGACATCCAGGTGACAAAAGGACTCGACCAGCCCCAGCAGGAATGATCCGGCGACCTCGCCCTTGGCCGAATGAGGACCGGGCGTGGTGGGGGCGGGGGCGGGTTTCACCCCAGGAACATCCGGTACGCCGGGTTGCCCGTCTCCTCCACGTACTCGTACCCCAGCCGCGCCAGGAAACCCTGGAAGGCTTCCCGGTCATGGGGCGGCACCTGCATGCCCACCAGCACCCGGCCGAAGTCGGCGCCGTGGTTGCGGTAGTGGAACAGGCTGATGTTCCAGTCGGAGCGCAGGGTGTCGAGGAAGTTGAGCAGGGCGCCCGGGCGCTCGGGGAAGACGAAGCGGTAGAGCACCTCGTTCTCGGCCTGGGGGGCGTGGCCGCCGACCATGTAGCGGATGTGGCTCTTGGCCATCTCGTCGTCGGTGAGGTCCAGGCAGGGCAGGTCGTGGCGCTGCAGCAGCTCGGTGATGCGCACGCCTTCGGCCCGGTTGTGCACGCCCACGCCCACGAAGATGTGGGCCTTGGCTGCATCGGCGTAGCGATAGTTGAATTCGGTGATGTTGCGGTTGCCGAGCAGATCGCAGAACTTCTTGAAGGAGCCCGGCTTTTCGGGGATGGTCACGGCCAGCACGGCCTCGCGCTGTTCGCCCACCTCGGCCCGTTCGGCCACGAAGCGCAGGCGGTCGAAGTTCATGTTGGCGCCGGAGGCAACGGCCACCAGGGTCTTGTCCTTGAGGGCGTGGCGCTTGGCGTATTCCTTGGCACCGGCCACGGCCAGGGCGCCGGCGGGCTCGAGGATGGAGCGGGTGTCCTCGAACACGTCCTTGATGGCGGCGCAGATGGCGTCGTTGTCCACCAGGATCATCTCATCCACGTATTCCTGGCACAGGCGGAAGGTCTCCTCGCCTACCAGCTTCACGGCGGCGCCGTCGGCAAACAGGCCTACCGTGGGCAGCTCGATGCGCTTGCCGGCCGCCAGGGACTGGGTCATGGCGTCGGCGTCGATGGTTTCCACGCCGATCACCTTGATCTCGGGGCGGACACGCTTGATGTAGGCCGCCACGCCGGCCAGCAGGCCGCCGCCGCCCACGCAGCAGAACACCGCGTGGATGGCCTTGGGGTGCTGGCGCAGGATCTCCATGCCGATGGTGCCCTGGCCGGCGATCACTTCGACGTCGTCGTAGGGGTGGACGAAGGTGAGCTTTTCGGTCTTCTCCAGCTCCTTGGCGTGGCCGTAGGCGTCGGAATAGCTCTCGCCGGCCAGCACCACTTCGCCACCGTGGCGCTTGACGGCGTCGATCTTGATGGCCGGGGTGGTGGTGGGCATGACGATCACGGCGCGGGCGCCGAGCTTTTTCGCCGACAGGGCCACGCCCTGGGCATGGTTGCCGGCGGACGCGCAGATCACGCCGCGCTTGAGGGCCGCCGGGCTGAGGCTGGCCATCTTGTTGTAGGCGCCGCGCAGCTTGAAGCTGAATACCGGCTGCATGTCCTCGCGCTTGAACCAGATCTTGTTGTGGATGCGCGCCGACAGGTTCGGAGCCGGGTCGAGGGGCGTTTCAATGGCCGCGTCATAGACCTGGGCAGTGAGGATCTTCTGGAGGTAGTCGGGGTGCTGCGCGCTCATGGCTGGACCTGCGTTTCGGCTGGGGGAAGCACAGGAGGGTAGCAGCCGGAGCGCCCGCGCTGCAACATACGCACCTTTACCTTTCCGGAGTCTTCCATGAGCCCCATCCAGCGCGCTGGCACCACGCCGCGGTATTCCGATTCCACGACCCACAACGGGGTGGTGTATTGCGTCGAAGTGCCCCCCGATGAAACGGCCGCCATTGCCGAGCAGACCCGCGCCATGCTGGCCAGCCTCGAGACTCTGCTGGAGCAGGCCGGCAGCGGCAAGGAGCGCCTGCTGATGGCCACCCTCTACCTCACCGACATGGCCGACTACGACGTGGTCAACGCCGTGTGGGACGCCTGGGTGCCCGCCGGCACGGCGCCGAGCCGCGCCTGTGTGCAGGTGGTACGCCTGGCCAAGCCCGGCTGGCGGGTGGAGATTGCGGTGCAGGCGGCCCTGCGGGGGTAGCCAAGGGCAAGCGTCATCTTTCCTGCGGGGCCGACTTGTGAGGGCGACTTCAGTCGCCCATCCCCGCGTTGATCACCGACACGCCCTTGATCGAAGTCCGTGGGCGACTGAAGTCGCCCCCACGCCGGAACCGACCCTGCCGCGATGGGTCCACACACCTGTTCCAGCAGAGCGCCGGCAATCCCCCATCAGCCGTAAGGCTTTGTTTTTCGACAGAAGGCGGGGTGGTCCGCTAAAATACTCCGTTCTCCGCTGCACAGACCCAGGTATCCCGATGACCCAACGCCTGCGTGAAATTCCCTACAACTACACCTCGTTCTCCGACCGGGAGATCGTCATCCGCCTGCTTGGCCAGGATGCGTGGAAGACCCTGGACGCTCTGCGGTCCGAGCGCGTCACCGGCCGATCCGCGCGGATGCTCTACGAGGTGCTGGGGGACGTATGGGTGGTCCAGCGCAACCCCTACCTGCAGGACGACCTGCTCGGCAACCGGGATCGCCAGGGTGCCCTGATCGGGGCCCTGCGCCACCGCCTGCATGAGGTCGAGAAGCGCCGTGAGGAAGCCAGCGCCGAAGATCCCGAGCGCAGCGCCAAGGTGGCCAGCCTGGTGGTGGCGGCCCACGGTGCCGTCGACCGCTTCGCCAAGCTCTTCGACGATACCGCCGAGCTGCGCAAGCGCGTGCAGCGCGAGCTCGCCCGTCACACCCGCAAGGACAACATCTGTTTTGACGGGCACGCCCGGGTGTCCCACGTCACCGACGCCACCGACTGGCGCGTCGAGTACCCCTTCGTGGTCCTCTACCCCGATACCGAGGAAGAGATGGCCCCGCTGGTGAAGAGCTGCATCGAGCTCGGCCTGACCATCATCCCGCGCGGGGGCGGCACCGGCTACACCGGCGGCGCCGTGCCGCTGGATGCCAAGTCGGTGGTCATCAACACCGAAAAGCTGATTTCCATCGGCCCGGTCGAAGATGTGGTGCTGCCCGGCCTGAACGGCCCCATGGGCGCGCCCTACGCCACCATCCGCACCGGCGCCGGGGTGGTCACCGAGCGCGTCTCCGAAGCCGCCTCGGCCGCCGGCCGCGTGTTTGCCGTGGACCCCACCTCCGCCAGCGCCTCGTGCATCGGCGGCAACATCGCCATGAACGCCGGCGGCAAGAAGGCCGTGCTGTGGGGCACCGCGCTCGACAACCTGGCCTGGTGGAAGATGGTCACGCCGGACGGCAACTGGCTCGAGGTGGAACGCCTCGACCACAACTTCGGCAAGATCCACGAACAGGAAACCGTGCACTTCCGCCTCAAGCGTTTCGACGCCAAAGGCTACAAGTTCCTCTCCGAAGAAGTCCTCTCCCTGCCGGGCGCCTCCTGCCGCAAGGACGGCCTGGGCAAGGACGTGACCGACAAGTTCCTGGGCGGCGTGCCCGGGGTGCAGAAGGAAGGCACCGACGGCCTCATCGTGGCCTCGCGCTGGGTGCTGCACAAGATGCCGCCGGTCACCCGCACCGTGTGCCTGGAGTTCTTCGGCCAGGTGCGTGAGGCCGTGCCGGCCATCGTCGAGATCACCGACTACTTCAAGCCGGGCGGTGCCGGCAACGCCGCCGGCGTGCTGCTGGCCGGCCTCGAGCACCTGGACGAGCGCTACGTGAAGGCGGTGGGCTACACCACCAAGGCTAAGCGCCACGGCCGGCCCAAGATGGTGCTGATCGGCGACATCGTCGGCCACGACGAGGCCGCGGTGATGACCGCCGCCTCCGAGGTTATCCGCATGACCAACACCCGGGGTGCCGAGGGCTTCATCGCCGTCAGCCCCGAGCAGCGCAAGAAGTTCTGGCTCGACCGCTCGCGCACCGCCGCCATCTCGCGCCACACCAACGCCTTCAAGGTGAACGAGGACGTGGTGATCCCCCTGCCGCGCATGGGCGACTACTGCGACGGCATCGAGCGCATCAACATCGAGCTGTCCACCCAGAACAAGCTGGCCCTGTGCGATGCCCTCACCGACTACCTGCAGGGCGAGCTGCCCCTGGATACCGGTGACGCCACCATCTCCCGGGACGAGCTCATGGGTGAGCGCCGCAAGGACGCCCTGGACTACGTGGCCCTGGTGCGTCGCCGCTGGCAGTGGCTGCTGGACAACCTGGACCTGCCCCTGGCCCAGGCCGAGCCGCAGTTTGCCGATTACGGCATCCAGGCCGCCGAGCTGTCCAACCGGGCCGCCAACCCGCGCCTGTTCCACCGTCTGCAGGACTACTCCGTCCGTACCGGCTGGAAGACCGAGCTCAAGCCCCGCCTCGACAAGATCTTCGACGGCCAGCTGTTCGGGCCGGTGCGCGAGGGCATCAAGAAGCTGCACAAACAGGTGCTGCGCGGCCGCGTCTTCGTGGCCCTGCACATGCACGCCGGTGACGGCAACGTGCACACCAACATCCCGGTCAACTCCGACAACTACGAGATGCTGCAGACGGCCAACAAGGCCGTGGACCGCATCATGGAGCTGGCCCGCAGCCTGGACGGCGTGATCTCCGGCGAGCACGGCATCGGCATCACCAAGCTCGACTACCTCACCGACGCCGAGATGGCCAACTTCTGGGCCTACAAGCAGAAGGTTGACCCGGAAGGCCGCTTCAACCGCGGCAAGCTGATGCGCAACGGGCCGATCAAGGGCAACCTCGACAACGCCTACACCCCCAGCTTCAACCTGATGGGCCACGAGTCCCTGATCATGGAGCAGACCGCCATCGGCGAGATCTCCCACGACATCAAGGACTGCCTGCGCTGCGGCAAGTGCAAGCCGGTGTGCTCCACCCACGTGCCCCGCGCCAACCTGCTCTACAGCCCGCGCAACAAGATCCTCAGCACCTCGCTGCTGATCGAGGCCTTCCTTTACGAAGAGCAGACCCGCCGCGGCGTCTCCCTGGCCCACTGGGCCGAGTTCGAGGACGTGGCCGACCACTGCACCGTGTGCCACAAGTGCGAGAAGCCCTGTCCGGTGGACATCGACTTCGGCGACGTGTCGATCAAGATGCGCAACCTGCTGCGCGAGCAGGGCAAGAAGTCCTTCAACCCCGGCAAGGCCGCGGCCATGGCCTTCCTCACCGCCAAGGATCCGGCCACCATCAAGCTGATCCGCAGCGGCATGATCGGCTGGGGCTACAAGGCCCAGCGTCTCGGCCACCGCATCGGCAAGAGCCTCGGGTTGATCCAGGAGCAGGTCCAGCACCCGCCCGCCACCCTCGGCAAACCGGCCATCAAGGCCCAGGTGATCCACTTCATCAACAAGCCCATGCCGGGGGGCCTGCCCAAGCGCACCTCCCGGGCCCTGCTCGACATCGAGGACGACGCCATCGTCCCGGTGATCCGCAACCCGAAGGTCGGGCGTGACGAATCCGAGGCGGTGTTCTACTTCCCCGGCTGCGGCTCCGAGCGCCTGTTCAGCCAGGTCGGCCTCGCCACCCAGGCCATGCTCTACCAGGTTGGCGCCACCACCGTGCTGCCTCCGGGCTACCTGTGCTGCGGCTACCCGCAGACCGCTGCGGGCGAGGAGGACGCCGGCCAGAAGATCACCACCGACAACCGGGTGCTCTTCCACCGGGTCGCCAACACGCTCAATTACCTCGACATCAAGACGGTGATCGTGTCCTGCGGCACCTGCATGGATCAGCTGCAGAAGTACCAGTTCGAGAAGATCTTCCCCGGCTGCCGGCTGCTCGACATCCATGAATACCTGATGGAGAAGGGCCTCAAGCTCGACGGCATCAGCGGCACCCGCTACATGTACCACGAGCCCTGCCACACCCCGATGAAGGTCCATTCCGGCATCAAGGTGGCCAACGAGCTGATGGGCACGCGGGTCGACCTGTCTGATCGCTGCTGCGGCGAATCCGGCACCCTGGCGGTGGCCCGTCCCGACATCTCCACCCAGGTGCGCTTCCGCAAGCAGGAGGAGATCGAGAAGGGCGCCGAAAAGCTGCGCGGCGCCGATGCCACCGCCCAGGTCAAGATCCTCACCTCCTGCCCCAGCTGCCTGCAGGGCCTGTCCCGCTACAGCAGTGACGCCGGTGGGGTGGATGCGGACTACATCGTGGTCGAGATGGCCAAGCACATCCTCGGCGACAACTGGATGTCCGACTACGTGGCCAAGGCCAACCAGGGCGGCATCGAACGCGTGCTGCTGTAAGCCGGCGCCCTCGTGGGGTCGAATTCAATCGACCCCACCGGGCGCGGGCCGGGCTTGGCCTGAAAACGCTTCATGCTATCCTGCGACCCCCGTTTTTCCGGCTGCGCACAGAGTGGCCGACAGAGCATGAGCGACGAACAGAATTCCGCCCCGGTGGCCGGCTTGGCCGAGGTGGCGAACCCGGCGCCGAAGAAGGCGCCGGCCCGCAGCCCCCGCAAGAAGAAGGCCCCGGCCACCCCGGCCGAGGTGATTGTTGACGCTACCGTGGCCGAGCCCGTCGTCGATGCGGCCGAGGCCAAGCCCAAGGTCCGGCGTGCACCGCGCAAGCCCAAGGCCAAGCCGGTAGAGGCCTTGCCCGACGAAGTCACGGCCGACCTGTTCGCGGAGCCGGAGGCGGCCACCGTGCATGCGCCGGAGGTGGCGCCTGATGCGGCGTCTGCCCCGCTTGCCGAACCGGAGCTGCCCGCTGCCGAAGCTGCTCCCGAGCTCGCCCCCGAGCCTGTTGTTGCTCTCGCCATTGACGACCAGCCCTCGCCTGCGCCCGACAGCGTCGACGACGCTGAAGATGCCGCAGCCCAGCCTGATGCCGCTGAAGGCGAAGGTCCGACCGGCCCCCGGCGCAAGCGCAAGCGTCGCCGTGGCAAAGGGGGTGCCGACCGGGAGACCGCCCGTGGTGAGCAGATCGAGATGCCCGGCCTTGCCGACGCGGCAACCGCTCTGCCCGCGCCGGTTCCCACAACCGAACTGCCCGCCGGTCCCGACGGGCAGCCCGAGCCCGCTTTGGCTGCCGAGGCCGCAGCCGACTCCGTGATCGAAGCTGACACTGACGTCCAGCCCGAAGTTGCCGCCACGCCGCCCGAACCCCTGCCGCCCCTCACCGTGGTGAGCCTGGGCCTCGAGCTGCCGCCGGTGCTGTCCGCTGCCGCCCTGGAGGCCCTGCGCGGTGCCCGGGTCATCCTCGGCACCGCCGATGCCCTCGACCGCCTCGCCGGCCTGGGTCTGGAGGCGCCCCAGCAGCTGTGCGCCGCCGATTCCGCCCACATGGATGTACGCGTCGCCGGTCATGCCGGCAGCGTGCTGGTGGTGGTGGGCGATGGCGCAGGTGACGGCCCGGCCCCGGAGCTGCTGGCCGACCTGGGCCCGGCCTATGTGCGCGTGCTGCCTGGCGTGGGTCGCGTGCAGGCTGCCTGCGCGGCCCTCGGCCTGTCGGCCGAAGTGGTCTCGGTGGTGGACCTGCGCCGGGCGCCCCTGGCTGCGCTGCGTGGCCGTCTGCGCGCCCATGCGCTCTTCGCGCTGCCCCTGGCCGACGCCGCGGCCCCCGTCGCGGTGGCCCGCCTGGTGCTGGACAGCGGCTTCGCCGGCGCCCGCCTGTGGGTCTGCGAATGGACCGGCACCGGCCTGCAGGCCCGGGCCTGGCTCGCCAGCGAACTGGTGGAACTGCGCGAGGCCTTTGACACCCACGCCGTGCTGATCCTCGCCACCGGCCCCTCGTCCGGCGTCTTTGCCGAGCTGCCCGGCCTGCCCGACGCCGCCTTCGGGGATGAAGCCGCAACCGCGCTGCCCCTGGCGGCCCGGGCCCTCGCCATGGCCTGGCTGCAGCCCGCTGCCTGGGAGAGTGGCTGGGCAATCAGCGACGGCGAGGCCAGCCTGGCCCTCGAATGGGCCCGCGCCGTGCCTACCGCCCGGGTGCGTGCCGTCGGGGTCGAGCCGACCCTGCTTGGCGTCAGCATGGCCCGCGCCGGCGTGGGTGACAATCTCTCGGCCATTCCCGCCGCCTCGCCCCTGCGCTGCCGCGAATGGCCGATGCCCGAAGCGGTGTTCATTCGTGGTGCGGCCGGCCTGCCCGAGTGGCTGAGCGCCGCCTGGGAACGCCTGGCGCCCGGTGGCCGCCTGGTGGCCACCGCCGAGGACGACCAGGCCCGCGCCGATCTCCTCGCCTTCGCCGGCCGGGTGCCCGCCGAGGCCTGGCATGAACTCAGCCTGTCCCGGGGCGAGACCGTGGCCGGGCGCCTGCGTTTTGCGCCGAGCGCGCCGGTTCGTCTGGCCCTGTGGCGCAAGCCGGCGCTATCCTGAGACATTCCTTGCTGGAGCGCTGACGTGCCCGATTCCTCCTTCCCCCGCGAACGTTCCCCGGCCCGGCCGGGTTGGGTGTATCTCGTCGGTGCCGGCCCTGGCGACCCGGAGCTGCTGACCTTGCGCGCCGCCCGTCTGCTGCTCGAGGCCGACGTGCTGGTCTACGACAACCTGGTCAGCAAGGAAGTCCTGGCCTGTGTGCCGGCGGCCACCGAGCGCGTCTACGTGGGCAAGAAGGCTTCCAACCATTCCGTCCCCCAGGAAGGCATCAACGCCCTGCTGGTGAAGCTGGCTGGCGAGGGCCGCAAGGTGGTGCGCCTGAAGGGCGGCGACCCCTTCATCTTCGGGCGGGGCGGTGAAGAGGTGGAGGAGCTGGTGAAGGCCGGCGTGCCCTTCGAGGTCATCCCCGGCATCACCGCGGCGGCGGGCATCGGCGCCTACGCCGGCATTCCCCTCACCCACCGGGACTTCGCCCAGTCGTGCATCTTCGTCACCGGCCACCTGAAGGATGGCTCCGTGGACCTGGATTGGGAGATGCTGGCCCGGCGCAAGCAGACCCTGGTGTTCTACATGGGCATCACCCAGCTGGCGGAGATCTGCGCCCAGCTCACCGCCCACGGCCTGGCGGCTTCCACGCCAGCGGCGGTGGTGCGGCGCGGCACCACCCGCGAGCAGCGGGTCGTCACGTCCGACCTCGCCGGTCTGCCCGCCGCCGTCAAGGCCGCCGGCATCACCCCGCCGGCCCTGACCATCGTCGGTGACGTGGTCAGCCTGCAGCCCCGCCTTGCCTGGTTCCACCCGAATGAATAGCCCCCTGCGCGAACCGGCCCTGTGCCCCGCCCTGTTTGTTGCCGCACCGGCCTCCGGCCAGGGCAAGACCACCGTCACCGCCGCCCTGGCCCGTCTGCATGTGCGCCAGGGGCGCCGGGTCACGGTGTTCAAGTGCGGCCCGGATTTCCTGGACCCGCAGATCCACGCCGTGGCCAGCCAGGCGCCGGTCTACAACCTGGACCTGGGCATGTGCGGCTCCGCCGACGCGGCCTGGCGCCTGCACGCGGCGGCCCGCAGCTCCGACCTGATCCTCATCGAAGGGGTGATGGGACTGTTTGACGGCAACCCCTCCGGCGCCGACATCGCCCGCCTGTTTGGCGTGCCGGTGATGGCGGTGATCGACGCCAAGGCCATGGCCCAGACCTTCGGCGCCCTGGTCCACGGCCTCGCCACCTGGCAGCCCGATCTGCCCTTCTCGGGGGTACTCGCCAACCACGTGGGCAGCGAAGGCCACGCCCGCCTGCTGCAGGACAGCCTGCGGCCCGGCATCGCCTGGTACGGCGCCCTGCCGCGGGACGCCGACGCTGCGCTGCCCGAGCGCCACCTGGGCCTGCTCCAGGCCGCCGAGATCGCCGATCTGGACGCCCGCCTGGACCGCCTCGCCGACCATCTCGCACGCACCGGCGCCGCCGACCGTCCGGCGGCGGTGGCCTTCCCCGACGCGCCGGCGCCCCATGTGCTGCCGCTGCTGCAGGGGCGGCGCATCGCCATCGCCCGGGATGCCGCCTTCGGCTTCATCTACCCGGCCAACCTGGACACCCTGCAGGCCCTTGGCGCCGAGCTGCGCTTCTTCTCGCCGCTGGCGGGCGAGGTCCTGCCCGACTGCGACGCCCTGTGGCTGCCCGGCGGCTACCCGGAGCTCCACGCCCAGGCCCTGGCCGCCAATGCCGGCTGGCAGGCCGGCCTCAAGGCCCACCAGGCCGCGGGCAAGCCCCTGCTGGCCGAGTGCGGCGGCATGATGAGCCTGTTCGAGACCCTCACCGACCGGGATGGCGTGACCCACTCCGGCGCGGCCGTGCTGCCGGGCCACACCCGCATGCAGCCGCGCCTGGCGGCCCTGGGCACCCAGGTGGCCGAGCTGCCGGAGGGGCGCCTCACCGGCCACACCTTCCACTATTCGAAGAGCGAGACGCCCCTGGCGCCCCTGGCCCGGGCCACCACCCCGGCCGGCCGCGAGGGCGAGGCCATCTACCGCCTCGGCCGCCTTACCGCCTCCTACGTGCACTTCTACTTCCCGTCCAACCCCGCCGCCGTGGCTGCCTTGTTCGGCGCCTGAGGCGGGGCCGGGCTCAGCCCTTCACGCACACCACCTGGCGCAGGGTGTGCACGATCTCCACCAGATCGCGCTGGGCCGCCATCACCGCGTCGATGTCCTTGTAGGCCAGCGGGATCTCGTCGATCACGTCGGCGTCCTTGCGGCATTCCACGCCAGCAGTGGCGCGCACCTGGTCGGCCACGCTGAACTGCTTCTTCGCCTGGGTGCGGCTCATGCGCCGGCCGGCGCCGTGGCTGCATGAGCAAAAGGCCTCGGCGTGGCCCAGCCCGCGCACGATGAAGCTCTTCGCCCCCATCGAGCCGGGGATGATGCCCAGCTGACCGGTGTGGGCCGCCACAGCCCCCTTGCGCGTCACCAGCACCTCGCGGCCGAAGTGGGTCTCCCGCTGCACGTAGTTGTGGTGGCAGTTCACCGCCTCCAGGCTGGCCTGGAAAGGCTTGGGGATCGCCTGCTGCAGGGCCGCCAGCACGGCGTCCATCATCAGGCGCCGATTCTGCCGGGCGTATTCCTGGGCCCAGCCCACGGCGTCCACGTAGTCGTCGAAGTGCTGGCTGCCCTCGGTGAAATAGGCCAGATCCCGGTCGGGCAGCGTGGCGATGTGCTGGCGCATGTCGGCCTGGGCCAGCGTGATGAAGTGGGTGCCGATGGCGTTGCCCACCCCGCGCGAGCCGGAGTGGAGCATGCACCATACCTGTCCGGCCTCGTCGAATATCCACCCCCACGGCGGCCGGAATGATGGCGCCGAGGGTGGGGATGACGCTGCCGATGGTCGAGCCCTTGCCCAGGTGCACATCCGGCATCACCGCCAGGTGCCTGTAGATGAAGGGCAGACGGGCGATGTTCATGAGCTGCTGGCGGGCGGCGTCCTCCACCGGCACGCCGTGGGTCCACAGCTTGATCGGGGCGCCGCCGGGAACGGAGAGGGTGTCGTGATGGGGCATGCGCTGTCTCGTCGGGCTGACTCGCGAGTGTCGCCCGAAATCGCCCCGATGGGGCGACCCCTTGGGGCGTGGGGGGCATTGACGCTACCATCCGGGCTGGCCCGCCACCCGGCGCAGGTCCGTGCAGCTTCGACAGGCCCATGAACCTGAAACGCTTCGGCAACAGCCTCTTCGCCCGCATCATCCTGTTCGGCCTGCTGCTGGTCGTCCTGGGTGGCATCACCCGCTACTACTTCCAGGCGCGCTTCCTGCGCGAAGACCTGACCCAGCTGGTGTCGTCCCAGCAGACCGCCCTGGCCCAGGCTGTGGCCCAGGACATCGACACCAAGATCCAGGACCGGCTGCGTCTCCTCGAGCGCCTCGCCCTGACCCTGCCTCCGGCCCTGCTCGACCAGCCCGAGGCCTTGCAGGCCTGGCTGGCGGAGCGCTACCAGCTGAACCCGGTGTTTTCCCTTGGTGTGCTGGTGGTGGATACCCGTGGGCACGTCCTCGCGGACTATCCCAAGGTGGCGGGCCGTGCCGGCTCGTCCATCGCCGACAACCCCGACTTCGTGCGCGTGGCCCGGGGCGAGAGCGGGGTGGGCAGGCCGCGCCTGGGGCCGTTCACGCGCCAGTCCATCCTGCCCATGGGCGTGCCGCTGAAGAGCCCGGATGGCCGCGTGCATGCGGTGCTGCTGGGCATCACCGCCCTGGGGGCGCCGGGCTTCCTCGACCGCATCTCCCACGGCCGCATCGGAGAGAGCGGCGGCTTCCTGCTGATCTCGCCCGTCGACAAGCTCTTCGTCGCGGCTGGCGATCCGGAGCTGGTGCTCAAGCCCACCCCCGCCCCGGGCATCAACCTGCTCCACGACCAGGCCATGGCGGGCTTCCGGGGCAGCGGCATCACCCGCAACGCCAAGGGTATCGAGGAGCTGTCGAGCATCGTCGGCGTGCCGAGCACCGGGTGGTTCGTGGTGGCCCGCTTGCCGACGGCCGAGGCCTTTGCCCCGGTCCGTCGTGCCCAGGACGTGGTGATCCGCCACAGCGTCACCGCCCTGCTGCTGGTGCTGCTGGTGGTCGGCTTCATGGTGCGCGTCATGCTCGGCCCCCTGAAAAATGCGGCGGCGCTGGCCGATGGCATGACCCACGGCGAGATTCCCATGCGGCCTCTGCCGGTGGTGCGTGACGACGAGGTGGGGCGCCTGACCACCGCCTTCAACCAGCTGCTCGACAAGCTCGCCCGCAGCCAGGTGAAGCTCGAACGCATGGCCCATCACGACGAACTCACCGGCCTGCCCAACCGCGTGCTGCTGGCCGACCGGATGCACCAGGGCCTGGCCCGGGCGCGTCGCAACGGCCTGCGTATCGCCGTGCTGTATCTCGACCTGGATGGCTTCAAGCCCATCAACGACAGCCTCGGGCACGGGGTCGGCGATGAGGCCCTGATCGAAGTGGCCCGCCGCCTCTCCAGCGTGCTGCGCCAGAGCGACACCCTGGCCCGGGTGGGGGGCGACGAGTTCGTGCTGCTGGTCACCGACCTGACCCGGGACGACGAGGGCCATCTGGCCGCCCTGGCCGACCGCTGCATCGACACCCTGACCCCGCCCCTGACCTTGCGGGACACCTCATGCACCCTGGGGGCGTCCATCGGCATCGCCCTGAGCGAGGCCGACGACGAACCCGAGGCAGTGCTCCAGGCCGCCGACCGGGCCATGTACGAGGCTAAGCAGGCCGGGCGTGGTCGCTACGCCACCGCCCCCGGCGCCCGAACCCCCCAGGCTCCCGCCCGGCCGTTCATACGGGCTTGAACACCATCAGGAAGTACACCACCACCATTGCCGCAAAGGCCGGGTAGCCGAGCCGCTCCCAGCGGCGCGCAAAGAGCCAGTACTGGGCGGGTAGAGCGCGGCCCTCGGCATGGGCAGCCACCGCCATCTTCCCCATGCGGATCTGGTACCAGACCACCGGCAGCCAGCATAGCCCGGCCAGTGCATACAGCCCGACGGAGGCCAGGATCCACAGGGAGTCCAGGGGGTAGCCGGCCTGGTGGATCAGCCAGGCGCCGGAGAGGGGCTGGATGATGACCGCCGGGGTGGTGAACCACCAGTCGGCCCGCACCACCAGGCGCGAGACCACGGCAATCGCCTCCACCGAGCCCGAGCGGTTGGCGAAGAACAGGTAGAAGGCCGTGCCGAAGCCGGTGCCCACCATCAGCACCGATGACAGGATGTGCAGGGTCTTGATGCTCAGGTAGTCCATGGCTGCGGCTCCGACATGAGGATGAGGAGGATGGCGAGGATCGGCAGGTTCTTGAGTACCGGGCCGAAGGGGTGGGACAGGAAGGCCGGCAGGGCGACGGCGATGATGGCCGTGTAGCCCAGCACCAGTGCGGCCTGCAGGCACCACAGGCGGCGGCTTGGACGGAACAGGCAGGCCAGGCCCATGACCAGGTCGAGGGCGGCAGCGGCATACAGGGCGAGCGCCGCCAGGCTGCCGTTCAGGCCCACCCCGGCGAGCAGGGCCAGGCTGGCGTCGCGGGGATGGACTGCGATGCTTACCCAGGCGGTAGCCAGCCACACGAAGGCCAGGGTGTAGCGCAGCAGTGGTGTGCGCCAGGCCGCGAGGGCGCGCCCGCGCAGGGTCTCGGCCTGGGCAGGGGGGATGAAGCAGGCGATGCCCCGAGGCGGCCGCCCGAGCAGGCGGGTCAGGGCCGCTGGGTCGCCGGTGCTGCCGGCCTGCAGCATGCGCCAGGTGTCCGGATTGAGCGGGACGCCGTCGATGCATCCGCCCAGGCGGGCGGCCAGGGCCATCACCGGGGCCGGCACGGGCAGCTGGCGGGTGGGAGCCAGGCCCATGCCGTGCCGGTAGTGCTCAAGCATGCGGCCGAAGCTGACCCGGGTCGCGCCGACCACTTCGATCTGCTGGCCGGCCGGCTGGCCTGGATCCATGGCCCGCAGCACGGCCTCTGCCACATCCTCCACCTGCACGGGCTGGAAGTGGGCGTCCCCGAGGGTCGGTACGGGCAACAGGGGCAGGCTGGCGAGCTGGCGAAGCAGGGTGGAGGAGGCGCCGTCGACGCCATGGACCAGGGACGGACGCAGGATCTGCCAGGCGACGGGCAGGCGCATCAGGGCCTGATCGGCGGCGTGTTTGCTGCGGAAGTAGGCGGTGGTCCCGGTGTCGGCGCCCAGGGCCGAGATCTGGACGACCCGCGCCACCCCGGCCTCCACGCAGGCTGCAAACAGGGCGGCCGGGGCGTGGTGGTGGAGGGCGTCGAAGCGGCTGTCGCGGGTTTCGGCGATGATGCCGACGGCGTTCACCACCACCTGGATGCCGTCCAGGCGCCCGCGCCAGTGCGCCACGGTGGTGTCGATGCGGAAGTCGATGGCCATGTCGTCGGGGCGGCGGGCCTGGCGCACGCCCCGGATCACCTGGTATCCGGCCCGACTCAGACGGGTAGAAATGGCCCGGCCAAGAAATCCTGAGGCGCCGCAGACCAGGACCTTCAGCGGCGTCACCGGGCGGGAGGGCGGAGGGTGTTGTGCTCCGTGCATTTTCAATCCTTTATGACAGACTTTTCTGTAAAAACAGAAAAAAAGGGCTTAAAAAAACGGGCGGCGAAGCCCGTCCTGCCCGCGGGGGGCGGGGCTTATTCCTTCCGGCGGATGGCCTGACTGATGCGGGCGCTGACGCCCAGGGTCTTCATCAGGGTCTCGGGTTTGTAGCGAAGCATCTCGTCGGCCAGGCTGCTCATGATCTCGATGAACTTGAGGGTGTCCTCGATGCGCTGGCGGGTGCCTTCCTCTTCATCGGCGATGGCCGGGTTGGCCAGGCATTCCCGCAGGGCGGTGGCGGTCGGATCGATCTCCCGCTGGCGCCGGCCGGCGACGATCAGCTTGAACAGCTCCCACACGTCGGCCGAGGTCTCGAAGTGGTCGCGGCGTTCGCCCTTCAGGTGCACCACCCGCACCAGGTTCCAGGACTGCAGCTCCTTGAGGCTGGTGCTGACGTTGGAGCGCGCCACGCCGAGGGTCTCGGTGATCTCCTCGGCGTCCATGGGGCGGCCCGCCAGGTAGAGCAGGGCATGGACCTGGGCCACGGTGCGGTTGACGCCCCAGCGTGAGCCCATCTCGCCCCAGTGGAGCACAAAGCGTTCGGCTATCGGTTTCAGTTCCATGGGCGCATGGTACGCCGTCAGTTATTTCTGTCAATACAGAAATAACTGACTAATCCGGGCGTGGGGCTGCTGGTGGAGCTTGACACGTCTCAGTGCCCGAAGCTGTCCGCGTCGAGCATGTCGGGGTCGGGGCGGTCGAGGGTGTCGAGGGCGCTCATCTCGGCGGGGCTGAGGCTGAAGCCGAAAATGTCCAGGTTCTGGGCGAGGCGTAGCGGGTTGGCTGACTTGGGGGTGGCGACGATGCCCTGCTGCACGATCCAGCGCAGCACGACCTGGGCCGGGGTGCGCCCGTGGGTTTCGGCGATGGCGGTGATGACGGGGTCGGCCAGCATGGCGTTGCCGCAGCCCAGGGGGCGCCAGGCGCCGGTGGCGATGCCCTTCTGGTGATGGATGGCCAGGAGGTCGTCGCGGTGGTGCCAGGGGTCGAGCTGGAGCTGGTTGAGGTGGGGCACCAGGCCGGCATCGAAAAGGCGCTGCAGGTGGGCGGGCTTGAAGTTGGAGGTGCCGATGGCGCGCAGCTTGCCGGCTTCCAGGAGCTTCACCAGGCCCTGGAAGGCTTCGACAAAGCGGTTCTGGTCGGGGTTGGGCCAGTGCACCAGCAGCAGGTCGATGTAGTCCACGCCGAGCCGGGTGAGGCTGGCCTCGCAGGCCTGGCGGGCGCCGTCCACGCTGTGCCACTGGCGGTTGAACTTGGTGGTGATGAAGACTTCTTCACGGGGCAGGCCGGCGCGGCGCAGGCCTTCGCCCACGCCGCGTTCGTTGCCGTAGTTCTCGGCGGTATCCAGGTGACGGTAGCCCAGGTGCAGGGCTTCGGCGACGGTGATGGCCGCCTCGTCGTCGTTCATGGGCCAGGTGCCGAGGCCGAGCAGGGGGATGCGGACGCCGTTGGCGAGGGTCAGGCGGGGGGCGAGGGGGACGGTCATGGGGCGCTTCTCGTAAGGCGATGAGCCAGTGAGACCGACCCCGGCCGGCGCGGTTCCGGGCTAGAAGTAGTAGCGCAGGCTGAGCTGCCAGCCATGCTTGTCGGGCAGGGCGCCGAAGACGCTGGTGGGGCGGCCGCTGTGGGCCTGCCACTGGACGGCGTAGTCCACGCTGCCCTGGTGGTAGCGGGCTTCCAGCCAGCTGCGCTGGCTGCGGTCGGTGAGGTCGAGGGTGTGCATGGCGCTCAGGTCGAGGCGGGGGATCAGCGCGTCCTGCCACACGCCGTGCAGGAACACGGCGCGCCGGGTGGGCATCTCCTGGGCCGTGGCGGCCCACTGGCGATAGGCCGCGTAGACCGCGGGCGGGCCCTGGCGCAGCTGCCGCCAGTCGTCCGCATCGAGGCCGCCGCCGTTGTGGTGGTATTCGGCGCTCAGGGACAGCTTGTGGGCGGTGGTGTGGGTGAGGCCGGCGGACAGGCGGTTGTGCCAGGCGCTGCAGCGGCAGGGGGCGAAGGCAGGCAGGGACTGGCTCAGTTGCGAGGGGCTGCGTCCGGCCGAGCTCTCCAGGTAGGCGACCGTGGCATCGGTGACGAGGCCGGTGAGGTTGAAGCCGAACTGGGTGGGCAGGCTTTCCTCCTGGTACACCAGCAGCTGGGGCGTAAAGCCGCCCACCTTCTGGCTCAGGGCCAGCAGGCCCCGGTGCTGCCGGTTGGTGGCGCCCAGGTCGGGGTTGAGGCCCTCCGGCTCGGCTTGGCGGGCCAGGCCTGGAGAGAACAGCGCGCTCAGGGCGCCGCCCGCCCACAGCTGCTGGCCCCGCAGCATCACGCTGCCCTGGCGGTTCTCCTTGAGGCTGGCGGGGCTGATGGATACCGCGGCGCGCACCGCGCCGGCGCGGAAGTAGTCGGTGGGGTTGTAGCCCAGGGCCACGCCATTGCGCACGTTGATGCGCCCCAGGTCGACGAGGGTGTCGGGCTGCAGGCGCCCGCTCAGGTAGGCTTCCTTGAGGGTGTTGATGGCGTGCTCGCGGCCCCGCAGGGCGGGCTGGCCGAGGTCCAGCCGGTCTGCCACCAGGACGCGCCAGTCGTGATTCAGGGCGTGGTCGTACTGGATGTCCAGGGACAGGCGACGGGTGCTGCGGGTGTCGCCGCTGCTGCGCAGGTGGCTGGCGCCCAGTCCCGCCTCGACGAAACGTCGCCAGTCGCTGGGGGCCTGTACCTCGGTGGGGGCGGTGTCGGCCAGCTGCAGGGCGTCGAGTTCGGCGTCCTGGGCGGCCACGGGGCCGGCGCCCGGCAGCAGGGCGATGATCAGGCCGAGCGCGGGCAAAGAGGTCTGTGGGGGCGGGCTGCCGGAACCCGTGTTCTTCATTCGGGCCGGAAGCGGGGCAGGTAGTCGCGCTGCAGCCAGGTCTCGGGCACTTCGCGCTTCACCCAGTCGGTGTAGCGCATCACCGTGACCCAGTCGGGCTCCAGGCCGTCGATGATCACCGTCTCGGTGGGGCGCTGGATGCCGAACACGCTCTGGTAGCGCCGGTAGTAGGCGGTTTTCAGGAGCTTGCCGCTGTCGGCGTAGAAGCGTGCCTTGAGGGGGCGGGCGGTGGCCACGTCCACCCACATGTCGATGCGCGCGTAGGTGGCGTCCGGGGTGCTGGCGGCCAGGTTGAGGCGGTGGCTGCGCCGGGTCTGGCGGTCGCCGTCCTGGGTGTCTTCCTCGACGGCGCTGGTGGCCTGGTAGTCCCGGGCCAGGTTCACCGTCACCACGTCGCCGTTGGAGGCCTGGCCGAGCAGGCGCTGCTGCGGCGACAGGCGGATGCTGGCCTTGCTGGCCGGGTCGTAGAACCACAGGTCCTTGCCGTTGAAGAGGATCAGCTTGCTGGCGTCCCGGGCCGGGGCGACGTAGCGCACCAGGCTGCGGAACTGGCCGCCGTTGGGGTCGGCGCGGGAGTAGATGGCCAGGGTGCTGCTGTCGGTCTGTTTGCCCTGGCGGTATTCGGTGAGGGTGTTGGTGAGGCCGAAGGGGAAGTCGGGGTTGCGCACGGCGTCGCTGGCCACCAGGATCTCCTGGGGGCTGGGCGCCGCCCGGGTGTCGTGGGTGGCCAGCGTCAGGCTGGCGCAGGCCAGCACGGGGGCGAGGAGGCGGCGGAGTGTCTTCATGCGTGTCGGGTTGGTTCAGGCGTGGCGCAGGGCGTCGACGATCACCAGCCTGGCGGCGCGCCGGGCCGGCCACCAGGCGGACAGCAGGGTGACGGAGAGCATGCCGGCCACGCTGCCGATGAGCAGGCCCGGGTCCTCCCCGACGCGTACCAGGATCAGGTAGGCGTAGGAGTAGCCCGGCGGTGTCCACGACCAGCCGCTGTGGTTGATGGCGTAGGCGATGAGCACGGCGCACAGCACTCCCAGCGCCGATCCGGCAGCCCCCAGCAGCAGGGCCTCGCACACGAACAGGCGGCGAATGCCGGCGCGGCGCAGGCCCATGGCCCGCAGGGTGCCGATCTCGGTGGTGCGCTCCACCACCGCCGTGCTCATGGTGTTGCCGATGGTGAACAGCACGATCACGCCGATCAGCAGGGCGATGAAGCTGAACATGGAGTCCATGAACTCGTTGGTCTGCCGGTAGATGGGGTTGAGGGTGTCGAAGTCGAGGATCTCCAGGTCGGCCTCCTTGAAGTCCTCGGCCAGCAGCCGGCCAAGGTGTTCCCGGGCAGCGGGGATCTGCCCGGTGTGGTGGAGCTGGATCAGGATGGCGGTGACCTGGGGCGTGCCGGCACCGAAGATCAGGCGCTGGGCCTGGGTCAGGTGCATGGCCATGTACACATCGTCGAGGGCCTTGATGCCCATGTTGCTGGCCTGGATCACGTTGAGGCTGGCCACGTTGGGGGCGCCCCGGGCGGTGGCGGCGAGCATCTCGATGCGGTGCCCGGCGCCGGGGGCCGGGCCGGCCTTTTCGAGGGACGACAGGGCGGCGATGTCGTCGGGCAGCGCGGTGCCGTCCGGCGTGGCGGGGGGGCTGGCCGGCTGGCAGTCCGGGGCGTCGAGCAGCGCGCACAGCCGCAGCTTGCGCGCCACCCCCGTGCCGATCACCACCGTGTCGCCGGGGGCACCGGCCAGGGGCAGCGGCCGGGCGTAGCTGACCACACCCAGGTCGTTCCACTCCATCATGCGGTTGCGGTCCTCGGGGATCAGGCCGGTGGCCATCACCGAGCGGGACACCCCGGCGGCAAAGTTGCCGGCAATGCCGCCCAGCTGCAGCGTGGGCGTGGCAATCGCCAGCATGGGGGCCAGTACCGGGTCCTGGCGGATTCGTTCGAGCAGGCGCGGGTAGTCGGCGATGCCGTAGGCCGTGGGGTTGTCGCCGCCGTCGAGAAAGTAACCTCTGCGCTGGATCTGCAGGTGGCCCGTCTGCTGCACGAAGCCGGTCTGCGTACCGTAGATGATGTTGGAGCGATAGCCCCCGAACAGCAGGATGGCCACCAGGCCCACCACCATGGCCAGCAGGGTGGTGAGGGAGCGGCGGCGGTTGCGCAGCAGGTTGCGCAGGGCCAGGGACCAGGTGCTCATGGCCGGCCTCCTGCCGTGTTGCGGCCCGCCTCGATACCGGTGATGCGCCCGTCGCGGATGAAGATGATCTCGTCGGCCTCGGCGTGTACCTGGGGGTCGTGGGAAGAGAACACGAAAGACACGTCTTCCTCGCGCTGCAGGCGGCGCATCAGGGCGATGATGGCGGCGCCGGTGTGGCTGTCCAGGTTGGCGGTGGGCTCGTCGGCCAGCACCAGTCGCGGCGCGGTGGCCAGGGCCCGGGCAATCGCCACCCGCTGGCGCTGGCCGCCGGAGAGCTGGGCCGGCAGGTTGCGCTGGCGGTCCGACAGCTCCACGGCGTCGAGCAGGGCGTCCACCCGCCGGCGCCGTTCGCCGGCGGCCACCCCGGCCAGGGCCAGGGGATACTCCACGTTCTCCCGGGCGCTGAGCACCGGGATCAGGTTGAAGTTCTGGAAGATGAAGCCGATGTGGCGGGCGCGGAAGTCCGACAGGGCGTCGTCGGGCATGGACTGCACCTGCTGGCCGGCCACCGTGATCTCGCCCTGGTCGGGGGTGTCGATGCAGCCGATGAGGTTGAGCAGGGTGGTCTTGCCGCTGCCCGACGGGCCGGCCAGCACAGTGAAGGCCCCCTGGTGGATGTCGAGGGTGATATCGCTGAGGGCCGGTACGTCCACCGACCCGAGACGGTAGGTCTTGCCCACCTGACGCAAACTGACCGGATGCATGGTTTTCCCCAAAAACACTGAGCAGGGCCGGCTCCGGGCCGACCGGAGCGCATCCTACCCAGCGGGCAGACGGGGGGTATTGTACGTTTCCGACATCGCGGGGGGCTGTCGTGGCGGGCGGCGCTCCGTATACTTCAGGCATGTTCAGGATCGACCCGATCCCCTCCGGCGAGCTGGCCACCTCGCTTTCGGCTGCCCGCTCCGAGCTGTGGCTGCCCCGTGCCGCCCTGTCGTCCTGCCTGCGGGGGGTGATGAGCCGCGACACCCGCGGCGTGGCGCTGGCCGAGGGCGACCGCTACAACCACTTTCCGGCCACCCCGGTGTGCTCCCTGGTCTGGTATTTCAGCGGCGACGCGGAGGTGCTCGACCCCCACCGGCCCGCCACCCCCGACACGCCTGGCCGGCCCCTACCCGATCGCATCACCTTCTGCGGCCCCTTCAACCGGCCGGTGATCAGCCGCAACCCGGGGCCCATGCACGCCATGATGCTGATGCTCATGCCCGACGCCCTGGGCCAGCTCACCGGCCTGGACCCGGGCGCCTTCCTCAACCGGGTCGTGCCCGCCGGCGATGTGCTCGACCCGGCGTGGATGGCCATGTGCCGGGCCGTGGACGTGGCCCCCGACGACGCGGCCCGGGTGGCCCTCATCGATGAATTCCTGGCGCCCCTGTGGCGGCAGGCCCGCCCCGACGCGGCCTCGCCAACCCGCGTGTATGCCGACTGGTCCCGCGAGCTGGCCCTGCGCGCCTCGGTGTCGGGCTGGGGGCGCAGCATGAGGCAGGTGGAGCGGCGCATCAAACAGTGGACCGGCCAGCCCCTGCGCGAGCTGCGCGGCATGGGGCGCTCCGAGCAGGCCTTCTTCGATGCGGTGGTGGCCGGGCGCTCCGGCGAGGTGAACTGGAGCGACGTGGCCACCAGCAGCGGCTACGCCGATCAATCCCACCTGAGCCGCCAGAGCCGCCGCGTCACCGGCTTTCCCCCCGCCGAACTGCGCCGCCGCATCTTTGCCGACGAGAGCTTCTGGGCTTACCGCCTGTGGGGTTTCAGCGAGAGCCAGCTGCCTGACTGAGCACGGGGCACGGGCTCTCCGTGGGGTCGAATTCATCCGGCTGCGGGCGACCCTGCAGGGATATGTGTTAAAACCCGTGGCTTCCGAGCGCCACCCTTGCCCCGATGTCCCTGCGCCTCCGCCTGAGGCAGGCCCTTGCCGGCCTGCTGCGTGTTCTTGCTCCTTGGCTGTCCCGCCTGCGTCGCCCGACCCGTCGCGAGCTGGTGCTGGGCGTCGCCGCGCTGCCGGCGCTGCTGCTGGTTTACAGCCTGATCCTCATCCCCTTCACCCCAGGCATCCGCGACATCCGCAAGGCCAAGGTGGAGCAGCCGGCACGGGTGCTGTCGGCGGACGGCAAGGAGCTGGCGGTGTTCAAATGGGCCAACCGGGAGTGGGTGGGGCTGGATCGGGTGTCGCCGCAGGTGAAGGCAGCGCTGATCGCCACCGAGGACCACCGCTTCTACAGCCACCACGGCATCGACTTCTATCGTCTGGGCGGCGCGGCCCTGCGCACCTTCACCGGCGACAAGCAGGGCGGCTCGACCCTGACCCAGCAGCTGGCCCGCAACCTCTTCCCCGACGAGATCGGCCGCGCGCCCACCCTGACCCGCAAGCTCAAGGAGGCCATCACCGCCTTCAAGATCGAGGCGGTGTACTCCAAGGACGAAATCCTCGAGACCTACCTCAACACCGTGCCCTTCCTCTACAACGCCTGGGGCATCGAGATGGCGGCGCGCACCTATTTCGACAAGCCGGCCCGCAGCCTGGACGTGCTCGAGGCCGCCACCCTGGTGGGCATGCTCAAGGGCAACAGCTACTACAACCCGGTGCTCAACCCCGAGCGGGCACTGGCCCGGCGCAACACCGTGCTGGCCCAGATGGTCAAGCGCGGCCAGCTCGACGAGGCCCGCCTGGCGGCCCTGCAGAAGAAGCCCCTGCGCATCGACTTCGAGCGCCAGCTGGAGTCCCCCGGCCCGGCTCCCCACTTTGCCCAGCAGGTGCGCAAGCAGCTCATCGCCTGGGCCGACAGCCACGACTACAACATCTACACCGACGGGCTGGTGGTGCGCACCACCCTGGACAGCCGCCTGCAGGCCCAGGCCACCCAGGCGGTGCAGCGCCGGGGCCGCCAGCTCCAGGCCCTGGCCGACCAGGCCTGGAGCGGCCGCAAGGGCTGGGCCGGCAGCCCCGAGCTGGTGGAGGCGCTGGTCCGGGAGTCGAAGGACTACCGTGCCGCCGTGGCCCGCGGCGAGGCCGCCGACGCGGCCCTGGCCCGCCTGCTGGCCGACCGGGCCTTTACCGAGGCCCTGCGCCAGGACAAGACCCGCCTGCAGGTGGGTTTTCTGGCCATCGACCCGCGGGACGGCCAGGTGCGCGCCTGGGTGGGCAGCCGGGATTTCCAGACCGACCCCTTCGACCACGTGGCCCAGGCCCGGCGCCAGCCCGGCTCCACCTTCAAGCCCTTCGTGTACGGCGCGGCCTTCGACAAGGGCCTGCGCCCCGCCGACACCCTGATCGACCGGGAGGTGGAGATCCCGCTGCCCAACGACGAGGTATGGCGCCCCACCGACGAATCCCCGCCCAGCGGCAAGCCGGTGAGCCTCAAGGACGGGCTGGCCTACTCCCGCAACCGCATCACCGCCCAGCTGATGGAAGAGGTCGGCCCGGCCCGGGTGGCGCGGCTGGCGAAGCGGATGGGGGTGCGCCAGAGCCCCCTGGAGGAGGTGCCGTCCCTGGCCCTGGGCACCAGCCCCGTGACCCTGCGCGAGATGGTGGCGGCCTACGCCACCCTGGCCAACGCCGGCGGCTACATCGAGCCGGTGCTGATCACCCGCATCGAGGACCGCAGCGGGCAGGTGCTGGCCGAATTCGCCCCGGTGGCGCCGGAGGCGGCTCTGGACCCGGGCGTGGCCTACACCCTGCTCGACGTGATGCGCGGCGTGGTGGACCGGGGCACCGGCGTGGCCATCCGCAACCAGTTCGGCCTGCGCGCCGACCTGGCCGGCAAGACCGGCACCACCCAGGACAATACCGACGGCTGGTTCATCCTGATGCACCCACAGCTGGTGGCCGGCGCGTGGGTCGGCTTCAACGACAACCGCATCACCCTGCGCAGCGACTACTGGGGGCAGGGGGCCCGCAGCGCCCTGCCCATTGTCGGGGACGCCTTCCATTACGCCCTCGCCAACCGCCTCATCGACCCGCGCCAGCCCTTCGTCTCGAAGGAAGAGCCCGGCCTGCTGCAGCGGGGCTGGCGCTGGCTGAGCGGCCTGTGGGCCGATCCCGAGCCCGCGCCGGAACCCCGGCCCGCTCCGCGGCGTCCCAGACCTCAGGCGCCCCCGCCACCGGAGGCGCCTCCGGTGGTGCCCGTGGCGCCCACGCCGGCACCCTCAAGCCCACCGCCAGCCCCTGGCGGCGAGACGGCGCCCGAACCCGCTACCATCCCGGCGCAACAATGAGCCCCGGGGCAAGGAGACAGTCTGGTGAATGACAGGGATCAGCAGGAGGCACGGCGCTTCACCCTGCCCGATGACGAGAAGGAGCGCCGCCTGCAGGACGTACGGGCGCGCCTGCGCGTGGACGGGCATGCCGCGCCGGAAACGCCTGGCGGCGGTGGCTGGCTGCTGCCGGCCCTGTTCTGGACGGCGCTGATCGGCCTGGGCACCCTGGGCGCCAGCTACTGGATGTCGAACAGCAAAGGCGACACCACGTTTCAGGTGGTGGCCGACGGCAATCTGGAGCTGCGCATGGGGCGTGGTGGCCACTACGCGGTGAGCGGCGCGGTGGGGGGCGTGCCCGTGGAGTTTCTGGTGGACACCGGGGCCAGCGTCACCGCCATTCCCCGCCAGCTGGGGGAGCGCATCGGCATCCGTGAATGCGCCGCCATCGGCTTCGACCTGAGCGCCGGCAACGCGCCCGGCTGCTGCCGCAAGCAGACCTTCCATACCGCCAACGGCACCACCGAAGCCTGTGTCGGCCGCGTGCCCTCCCTGCGTTTCGGGCCCTTCGAGGTGCGCAATGCCAGTGTTGCGGTGATGCCCGGCATGGGTGAGCAGGCCCTCTTGGGCATGAACGTGCTGAAACACTTCAACCTGCTCCAGGAAGGGCGCCGGCTCACCGTGTCGCCGGCGCTGGTGGCGCGCTGATGGCGACCCCGGGCCGCTACCCCCTGGCCATCCTCGGTGCAGGCGCCCTGGGCCTGCACTTTGCGGCCCGCCTCGCGGCCGTCGGCCCGGTGGCGCTGGTGGCACGCAATGCAGTCCGGGCTGCCGCCCTGCGTGCCGGCGTGGAGGTGGATTCGCGACGCTTCGTACCCGAGGTCTTCGCGCCGGATGCGCTGCCGCAGGCCGACTGGGTGATCCTGCTGGTCAAGACCGGCGACACCGCCGAGGCCGCCCGCACCGCCCTGGCCCTGCAGCCGCGGGGCGTCGTGTCCCTGCAGAACGGGCTGGTGGAGGCGTTGCTGACGGAGGCATGTGGCACCGTGCCGGCGGGGCAGGGCATCACCACCGAGGGCGCGTTTCGGGAGGGTTCCCGGGTGCAGCCCGCCGGGGCCGGCGAGACCCTGCTGCCGCCCGGTTTCGAGACCTTGGCCGCGGCCCTGGGTGCCGCGGGTTTGCGTGCCCGCGTCGAGCCGGACATTGCCGCCGCACGCCTGGCCAAACTGCTGGTGAACGTGGCCATCAACCCGCTGGCAGCCTTGTTCCGGGTGCCCAACGGGGCTCTGCTGGAGGCACCCCACCGGGTGCTGCTGGAGGCCCTGGTGAGCGAGGCCTGGCCGGTGCTGCGGGAGGCCGGATTGACGCTGGACGAAGCCGCCGCGCTGGCACGGGTGCAGGCGGTCGCCACCGCCACGGCGGCCAACCGGGCCAGCATGCTGCAGGATGTGCTGGCCGGGCGACCCACCGAGATCGACGCCATCACCGGTGCCCTGCTGGCCATGGCTGCGGCCCAGGGGCGGGGGCTGCCCACCCACCAGGCGGTCTATACCCTCATCCGGCGTCTGGCGGGCTGACTTCGCTGGCGGCGGGGGCGTCGCCGTCCTTCAGGTGGGTGCGGATCAGGAAGCCGCCACCCGCCACCAGTACCGAGCCCACAAAGGCCACCAGCCCCAGGGCCATGCCCATGAACATGTTCCAGTTGGCCTCGGCGTTGAGGCCGTCCGGCTGGTCCACGCCCCCGCTGAAGGCGGTGACGAGGCTGTCGATGGCGGGCAGCGCGGTGTAGCGCAGGGCCGTGAGGCCCAGGGCGATGAAGATCACCCCGATGAACAGGAAGGGGCCGGGCCGCAGCAGGCGGGCCAGAAAGGGCGGGCGTGACGGTGTTTCGGACATGGCCATTCGTCCTGTGGGCTCAGACGCCGCCGGGGCCGGCAAACACCGGCTCGGGCTCCAGGCTCACGCCGAAGCGCTGCCGTACCTCGGCCTGCACCGCGGCGCTGGCCGCCACCACGTCGGCGCCCGTGGCCCCGCCATGGTTCACCAGCACCAGGGCCTGCTTCTCGTAGCAGCCCACCGGGCCCAGGCGCCGGCCCTTCCAGCCGGCCTGTTCGATCAGCCAGCCGGCGGCCAGCTTGACCCGGCCGTCGGGCTGCGGGTAGCTGGGCAGGCCCGGGTGCAGGGCGATGAGGCGCGCGTGTTCGGCGGCGTCCACCACCGGATTCTTGAAGAAGCTGCCGGCGTTGCCGATCTCGTCCGGGTCGGGCAGCTTGCGGCGACGGATGGCGATGACCGCGTCCGACACCTGCAGGGCGTTGGGCTGGGTGATGCCCCGGGCTTCCAGCTCCCGGGCCACGTCGGCGTAGCCGGTGCTGGCCTTCCAGGCCTTGGGCAGGCGGAAGGTGACGGCGGCGATGAGGTAGCGGCCCTTGCCGGCCTGCTTGAAGAAGCTGTCCCGGTAGCCGAAGGCGCAGTCGCCCTTGTCGAAGCCCACCGTCTTGCCGGTTTCCAGGTCGTAGGCGCGCAGGCTGTAGAAATGTTCGGCCATCTCGATGCCGTAGGCGCCGATGTTCTGCACCGGCGCGGCGCCGACGGTGCCGGGGATCAGGGACAGGTTCTCCAGCCCGGGCCAGCCCATCTCCAGGGTCCAGCGCACGAAGTCGTGCCAGTTCTCGCCGCCCCCGGCGCGGATGTAGAAGGCCTCGGCGTCCTCCTGCACCCGGCTGCGGCCATGAAAGGCCACGTGCAGAACCAGGCCGGGAAAGTCGCCGGTGAGCACCAGGTTGGAGCCGCCGCCGATCACCAGCCGGGGCAGGCCGGCCACCCGTGGATCGTCGAGCACGGCGCGCAGGCCGTCCACGTCGTCCACTGCGGCAAACCACGCGGCCCGGGCGGGCAGGCGCAGGGTGTTGAGGCTGTCGAGGGCCACGCCCTGGCGCAGCAGGCTGTCGGCGGAGACGGTGGGATTGCGGCTCATTGGCGGACTTCGGCAAGGAGCGCCGGCGCGGACAGGCCCGCGGTGCGCCGGCAGGGGTTGATGTCCAGCCCGCCGCGGCGGGTGTAGCGGGCCCACACGCACAGCTCGGTGGGCCGGCACTGGCGCAGCACGTCGGTGAAGATGCGCTCCACGCACTGTTCGTGGAATTCGTTGTGGCGGCGGAAGGAGATGATGTAGCGCAGCAGGGCCTCCCGGTCGATAGGCGCGCCCCGGTAGCGGATCACCACCATGCCCCAGTCCGGCTGGCCTGTGACCAGGCAGTTGGACTTGAGCAGGTGGGAGTACAGGGTCTCCTCCACCTCGGGCTGGCTGGCGTCGGCGCGCAGCAGGCCGGGGTCGGGGGTGTAGCGGTCGACTTCGATGTCCAGGGTGTCCAGCAGCACGCCCTCGGGATAGCCAATGGCCCGCCGGGGCCGGCCCGACAGGGGCTCCACCTGCGCCGTTACGGGGGCGCCGGCCGCGGCCGACAGATCCCGCGCCAGCGTCGCCTCCAGCTCGGCCACGCTGGCCACGGTGGTCTGGTTGAAGGCGTTCAGGTAGAGCTTGAAGGACTTGGATTCGACGATATTGGGCGAATCCGCCGGCACCCGGAAGTGGGCCAGCGCCACCTCGGGCTTGCCCCGGGGGCCGAGCCACGACAGCTCGAAGGCCGTCCACAGGTCTTCGCCGATGAAGGGCAGGGCGCCGGGCGCGATACCGATCTCGTCCCGCTTGCCCTGGCGGGCGATGGGAAAGAGCAGCTCGGGGGCGTAGTGCTCGGCGTAGGCGACGGCCTTGCCGAGGGGTGAGGCGTCGGGGTGGGACGCGGCTGCGCTCATCCGCGGTTCTCCTTGAGGGCCTTGAGTAGCTTCTGCCCGGCCCGCCCATCCACGTTGTGCCCCAGCCGCTGCTGTTCGACCCGGATGGCGGCCCGGCTGGCGTCGCCGAGCATGCCGTCGATGGCGCCGATGGCGTGGCCGCGGGCGGCCAGCAGGGTCTGCACTTCGCGGCGTTCGGCGCGGGACAGGCCGGCGTCGTCGGTGGGCCAGGGGGTGCTGAAGGGGCCGGCGCCGCGCAGCCGGTCGGACAGATGGGCGATGGCCAGGGCGTAGCTTTCGGCGGCGTTGTAGCCGTAGATGGCGTCGAAGTTGCGGAAGACCAGGAAGGCCGGGCCTTTCGGGCCAGCGGGCAGGAGCAGGCCGGCACTGCCGTCGCCGGCGAGGGGGCTGCCGTCGATGCGCTTGACGCCCCGGGCGGCCCAGGCGGATAGGGCCTGCTTGTTGCGCCGGCCGGCGCCGCTGGTGTCGAAGCCGGCGGGCAGGCGCACTTCGTAGCCCCACACTTCGTCCTCGCGCCAGCCGGCCTTCCTGAGGAAGTTGGCGGTGGAGGCGAGGGCGTCGGGCACGCTGCCCACCAGGTCGCGGCGGCCGTCGCCATCAAAATCCACGGCCAGGCGCAGGAAGGTGGAGGGCATGAACTGGGTGTGGCCGAAGGCGCCGGCCCAGGAGCCGACCATCTGTTCGGCCTTCACGTCGCCGGCGTCCACGATCTTCAGGGCGTCGTAGAACTCGCCGCGGAAGTAGGCCTGGCGGCGCCCGTAGCAGGACAGGGTGGACAGGGAGCCGAGCAGGGAGCGGCTGCCGAAGTTGCGGCCGAAGTTGCTCTCCACGCCCCACACGGCAACGACGGTGGCCGGGTCGACCTTGTAGCGGGCGGCCACGGCGTTGAGGGTGTCGCCCCACTGCTTGAGCATGGCCTGGCCGTCGGCCACGCGCTCGTCGTCCACCAGGCCAGAGAGGTAGTCCCAGATGGGGGTGCGGAACTCGGGCTGGTAGTCGAGAAAGTCCAGCACCTTCAGGTCGGGCTGCAGGCTGGCGGTGAGGCGCTCGTAGCCGGCGGCGGAGACGCCCCGGGCCAGGGCGCCGGCCTTGAGCTCGGCCACACAGGGGGTGAAGCGGGCGGGGTCGGGGGCGTCGGCGTGGGCCAGGCCGGCGGCCAGCAGGCCGAAGAGGGCGGGGAGGATCTTCAGGATCGGTGGGGTGAGTTTCTTCATCGGATGAAGGATTGCATAAGGGCGAAGAAGCGTCCGTAGAACTCGGCGTCGGTGACGGTCTCTTCGCCGACCTTGACCAGGGATTCGTTGTTGCCGCCAAACGGCAGCGACAGGGAGCCGATGCCGGTGACGCTGAGGCCGGTGCTGGCGGAGCCGGCCTTGAGTTCTTCGCGCACCTGGCGGACGTTGGCGTAGACGGCGGACCCCTTGGTGTCGCCCTGATCCTCGGCAAGGCAGAACAGGCTGAAGGTGAGCTGGATCTGGGTGCTGCGGTCGGGCTGGAAGTACTTGCGGGCACGCACCGAGTCAGGCTTGCTCTCGTCGATCAGGTAGCCCTGGCTGAGCAGGGCCCGGCGCCCGGCTTCGCAGGCGGCTTCGGGGCTTATCTCGAAGGACTGCTCATAGGGCGAGTCGGGGGTGAAGTTCTCGAGTTTGTAGCTTTCGTCCTTGGGTTTGGACGACAGGCTGCTGCAGGCGGCGAGAGCGAAGCTGAGCAGGAGTACGGTAAAGCGGTGGTGCATGGGGGAGGGCATTCTGGTCCGGGTTGGGGCTCAATGGGCTTCGTCCCAGTTTGCGCCGACGCCCACTTCGGCAACCAGGGGCACGGAAAGTTGCGCCACGCCGGCCATCAGGCGGGGCAGCTGTTCGCGGATCAGGGCGACCTCGTCGTCGGGCACTTCGAGCACCAGCTCATCGTGCACCTGCAGGATGAGCTTGCTCTTCACGCCGGACTCGCGGAGCCAGGCCGAGGTGGCGATCATGGCCTTCTTGATCAGGTCGGCGGCGGTGCCCTGCATGGGGGCGTTGATGGCGGCCCGCTCGGCGGCCTGGCGGCGGCCCACCTGCTGGGCGCGGATCTCGGGCAGGTGCAGGCGGCGCCCGAACACCGTCTCGACGTAGCCTTGGAGCTTGGCCTCGGTACGGGTGCGCTCCATGTAAGCGGCCACACCGGGGTAGCGGGCGAAGTAGCGGTCGATGTAGTTGGCGGCGGCGACCCGGTCGATGCCCAGGTTCTTGGCCAGGCCGTGGGCGCTCATGCCGTAGATCAGGCCGAAGTTGATCACCTTGGCGTAGCGGCGCTGCTCGCTGCTGACTTCCAGCGGGGTGATGCCGAAGATCTCGGCGGCGGTGGCGCGGTGCACGTCCTCGCCTTCGGCAAAGGCCTTGAGCAGGCCCGGGTCGGCGGACAGGTGGGCCATGATGCGCAGCTCGATCTGCGAATAGTCGGCCGACACGATCCTGTGGCCCGCCGGGGCGATGAAGGCGGCGCGGATGCGGCGGCCTTCCGGGGTGCGGATGGGGATGTTCTGCAGGTTGGGCTCGGTGCTGGCGAGGCGCCCGGTGACGGCCACGGCCTGGCTGAAGCTGGTGTGCACCCGGCCGGTGCGGCGGTTCACCATCAGCGGCAGCTTGTCGGTGTAGGTGTTCTTGAGCTTGGCCAGGCTGCGGTGCTCCAGCAGCAGCTTGGGCAGGGGGTAGTCCTCGGCCAGCTGGGTGAGCACGTCTTCATCGGTGGAGGGCTGGCCGGTGGCGGTCTTCTTGACCACCGGCAGGCCCAGCTTGGTGAACAGGATCTCGCCGAGCTGCTTGGGCGAACCCAGGTTGAAGGGCTGGCCGGCCAGCTCATGGGCCTGCAGCTCCAGCTCGTGCAGGCGGCGGCCGAGCTCCTCGGAGTGCTGGGCGAGCAGGAAATCGTCGATCAGCACGCCGTTGCGTTCCATCTCGAAGAGCACCCGGGCGGTGGGCAGCTCCACGTCCCGGTAGAGGGCGGCGAGGGTGGGCTCGGCCTCCAGCTGGCGTGACAGGGCGTGGTGCAGGCGCAGGGTGATGTCGGCGTCTTCGGCGGCGTATTCGGTGGCCCGGGCCAGCTCCACCTCGCCAAAGCCGATCTGCTTGGCGCCCTTGCCGCAGACCTCGGCGTAGGTGAGGGTCTTGATGCCCAGGTGGCGGCTGGACAGGGAGTCCATGTCGTGGGACTTGTCGCTCTCGAGGATGTAGGACTCGAGCAGGGTGTCGTCGGCAATGCCGGCCAGGGCAATGCCGTGGTTGGCCAGGATGTGGGCGTCGTACTTGAGGTTCTGGCCGACCTTGCGGTGGGTGTCGGATTCGAGCCAGGGGCGCAGCACGTCGAGCGCTTCGGCCAGGGGCAGCTGGGCCGGGGCGTCGGCGTAGGTGTGGGCCAGGGGCAGGTAGGCGGCCTCGCCCTCGACGGTGGCGAAGGACATGCCCACCAGGGTGGCCACCATGGGGTCGAGGCCGGTGGTCTCGGTATCGAAGGCGGTGAGGCTGGCGGCGGAGATCCTTGCCAGCCAGGCGTCCAGGGCGCTGCGGTCGAGCAGGGTTTCGTAGCCTGTGCGGTGGGCGCCGGGTTCGCCCGGGGCTTCCACGGGGGCGGCCTGGTCTGCAGGCGCTGCCACCGGGCGATGGACGCCCTCTTCCAGCTCCTTCAGCCAGCCTTTGAATTCCATGCGCCGGTAGACGGCGGCCAGGGCTTCCTTGTCGTCCTCCCGGGCGGGCAGGTCGGCGGGTCCGACGGGCAGCTTGAGGTCGGTGACCACGGTGACCAGCCGTCGCCCGAGGGGCAGGAAGTCCAGGTGCTTGCGCAGGTTTTCACCGACCTTGCCGCTCACCTTGTCGGCGTTGGCGACCAGGTTGTCCAGATTGCCGTATTCGGTGAGCCATTTGACGGCCGTCTTGGGGCCGCACTTCTCCACGCCGGGCACGTTGTCCACGGTGTCGCCGATCAGGGTGAGGTAGTCGACGATGAGATTCGGCGGCACGCCGAACTTGGCGGTCACGCCGGCTTCGTCCAGCACCTCCTCGCTCATGGTGTTCACCCAGCGCACGCCGGGCTGGACGAGCTGGGTCAGATCCTTGTCGCCGGTGGAGATGACCACCTCCCAGCCGGCCTCCACGGCCCGGCGGGTGAGGGTGCCGATCACGTCGTCGGCCTCCACGCCGTCCTCCATCAGCAGCGGCCAGCCTTCGGCTTTCACCGCTTCGTGCAGGGGCTCGATCTGGGCCCGCAGGTCGTCGGGCATGGGCGGGCGCTGGGCCTTGTAGTCTGGAAACCACTCGTCGCGGAAGGTCTTGCCCTTGGCGTCGAATACGCAGGCGCGATACTCCGCCTTGTAGTCGGATTCGAGGCGACGTAGCATGGACAGCACCCCGCGCACGGCACCGGTCGGCTCGCCCGCCGAGTTGCGCAGATCGGGCAGGGCATGGAAGGCGCGGTACAGGTAACTGGAACCGTCGACGAGCAGCAGGGTCGGCATGGGCAATCGGGGAGGGCCGGGCAAGCCGGGCCTCCCGCACTCCTCAATCAGAAAATCAATGACTGCAAAAGACAAACTTCCCCGGATGGCGCCGAGCACGGCGGCGCAGAACTTCACGGCCAGGGAGTCGTGGCGGATTTTCGGGATTATGGCAGAGTTCGTCGAGGCGACTGAGCGGCTCAAGCCCATCCGCCCGGCGGTGTCCATCTTCGGCAGCGCCCGCACCAAGCCCGATCACCCCTACTACGCCACCACCGAGCGGATCGCCCGGCTGCTGTCGGATGCGGGCTTCTCGGTGATCTCGGGGGGCGGCCCCGGCATCATGGAGGCGGCCAACAAGGGGGCCTACTTCGGCAAGTCGCCCAGCGTGGGGCTCAACATCCAGCTGCCCATGGAGCAGCAGGCCAACCCCTATCAGGACATCTCCCAGACCTTCCAGCACTTCTTCGCGCGCAAGTTCATGTTCGTCAAGTTCGCCACGGCCTACGTGGTGATGCCCGGTGGCTTCGGCACCCTGGACGAACTGCTCGAGGCGATGACCCTGATCCAGACCGGCAAGAGCCGCAAGATCCCGGTGATCCTGGTGCATGAACCTTTCTGGCGCGGGCTGATCGACTGGTTCAAGGAGCGGCTGGTGGCCGAGGGTATGGTCAATCCGGACGATCTGGACCTGATCCAGGTGATCGACGAGCCGGAAAAGGTGGTGGATGCCATCTTCGATCACTACCAGAGCCGCGGCTTCCTGCCCCTGCCCGAAGAGCACGAGCTGATGCTCAACCTGTAGCCGATCGGCCAGGGGTTACAATTGCGGCATAGCCAGGAGATAACGAAAATGCCCCGCGCACCTTACATTGCCGCCCTGTTGCTCGCCCTCGCCGCCCCGGCCTGGGCCCAGCAGCCCCCCAAGCTCGAACCCCTGCCCGAACCGCCGCCCCCGCCGCCGGGCATGGAGCTCGACCAGGCCGCCGAGCCCCAGGTCACCATCACGAAGAAGGGCGAGGACACGGTGGAGGAATACCGGGTCAATGGCCAGCTCTACATGGTCAAGGTCACCCCGCCGGGGGGCGTGCCCTATTACCTCTACGACGATATCGGCAACGGCGACTTCACCCGCCGCGACGCCCAGGACAGCGGCATCCGCGTGCCCAAGTGGGTGATCAAGCGCTGGTAGGGCATACCGGCTGCGTTGGCAAGACGCGTAGGGGCGACTTCAGTCGCCCCTACCGAGCCTCAAACTGAGGGCTTCTTCACCAGTGCTCAGGGCGCCTCGCACTGGCAGTGCAGATACATGTGCCCCGGGTCGTTCCACAGGGCCAGGCCTTCCAGCTCACTGCGCAGTCTGGCCAGCGTGCTGTCCACCAGTGAAACCCGTGCCCGGGCCCCTTCGGCGTCCTCGCCATTGTCGAGCAGCTTGGAGAGCAGCTGGTCCCGCGGGGACAGGGGCTTCTCCACGTAGCTGACTTCGTACTCCTTGATATGGGCGCGGCTGGCGGCGGCCTGGATGGCTTCGTCAAGGCCGCCGATCTTGTCCACCAGGCCCTTTTCCTTTGCCTGACTGCCCAGCCACACGCGGCCCTGGGCCACCTGGTCCACGGCCGCCACGTCCATCTTGCGGCTCTTGCCCACCAGCTCGAGGAAGCGCTTGTAGCCGAACTCGATGCTCTGCTGGAGCACCCCGGCCACCTGCGGGTCGAGGGGGCGGCGGGGATCAAGGCCGCCGGACAGGGGGGTGGTGCCCACGCCGTCCACCGCCAGGCCGAGCTTGTTCAGGGGGCCCGACAGATCCGGCAGCATCGCAAAGATGCCGATGGACCCGGTGAGGGTGCTGCGCCCGGCCCAGACCTCGTCGGCGGCCATGCTGATCCAGTAACCACCTGAGGCCGCCACCGAGCCCATGGAGACGACCACCGGCTTGCCGGCCTGGCGGGTCAGCTCCAGCTCGCGACGGATCACCTCGGAGGCGGTGGCGCTGCCGCCCGGGCTGTCCACCCGCAGCACCACGGCCTTGATGGATTTGTCTTCCCGGGCCTGGCGGATCAGCCCGGCCACGGTGTCGCCCCCCACCACGCCGGAGGGCTGCTCCCCATCGACGATGGCGCCCTGGGCCACCACCACGCCGATCTTGTCTGCGGGGGCGGTGGTTTCCTCACGCATCCGCGAGATGTAGGTGCCCATGTCCACGTGCTTGTAACCCTTGCCCTGCTCACCGGCCCCGAGCTGGGCCTTGAGGTGCTCACGCCACTCGTCGGCGGTCTTCAGGCCATCCACCAGCCCGGCGCCCAGGGCCATGCGGGCTGCGTCGCCCCCGGATTCCGCCAGCAGGGCCGCGGTATCGCCCACATAGCGGGCCAGGTGGGCGGCGGCCTTGGGGCGCACCGCCACGATGTCGGCCTGGTAGGCCTTCCAGGCGGCGTCCAGGTAGTCGCGGGTGGCCTCCCGGTCTTCCGGCGACATGTCGCTGCGGGTGTAGGGCTCGACGAAGGACTTGTAGGTGCCCACCCGGAAGATCTGCATCTTCACGCCGACCTGTTCGAAGAGGCCCTTGTAGTAGGTGGGGAAGCGTCCGAAGCCCGACAGGAAGACGTAACCGTCCGGGCTGACGAAGACTTCATCGCCCTGGGCGGCCAGGTGGTACTGGACCTGGTTGAAGTTCTTGCCGTGGGCATAGACCTTCTTGCCCGTCTTGCGGAACTCGGCCACCGCCGCGGCGATCTCCTGCAGCTTGGGCAGGCCGGTGCCGGCCAGGCCGTCGGTCTCGATCACCAGGGCCTTGATGCGCGGGTCGGTGGCGGCGGCGCGGATGGAGTCCACCACATCGCGCAGCAGGATCTGGCGGATGCCGTCGCCACCCTGCAGCACGCTCATGGCGCTGCGCACGGTGCGCTGCTCGACCAGCTGCCCGCTCGGGGCGATCAAGAGCGCCACGTCCGAGGGCAGGGGCGTCGGCCGGGCTGCCAGCCAGCCAGCCACCAGAAAGACCACCACCGCGATGAACAGGATGTTGAGACTGATCTGCCGGAAGCGGTCAATCGCCCGCCACAGCCCCCCGATAACACTTCTCACGACACCCGGCCGTGCTTTCCGATCCATCACACTCTCCAGAACGGGCCTTGCGACCCGGCGGCCGGCGGCCGCCTCCAAGGTTTGCGGGCACCGCCAATCCGGTAGAATCCCGCCATGTTTGCCAATCCCTCACCCGACCAGATCCGCAGCCTGCTGCAGGAGGTCAAGACCATTGCCGTCGTCGGCCTGTCGCCGCGCCCGGAGCGCCCGAGTTACCGGGTTTCCCGCGCGATGCAGGGCTTCGGTTACCGCATCGTACCGGTTCGCCCGGCCGTTGCCGAAATTCTCGGCGAAAAAGCCTGGGCGCGCCTCTCCGAGATTCCATTCGCCGTGGATATGGTGGATGTATTTCGTGCCGGTGACCAGATCGACCCGGTCGTTGATGAATGCATCGCCCTCGGCGTGAAGCGTCTGTGGCTGCAGGACGGGGTGATCAACGAAGCCGCCGCCGCCCGCGCCCAGGCCGCCGGCATCACCGTGGTGATGGACCGCTGCGTGTGGCGCGACTACATGGATCTCGTCATATGAGCAAAGAACTCGCCTTCACCAAGATGCACGGCCTCGGCAACGATTTCGTGATGATCGACGCCGTGCGTCAGGACATCCAGCTCACCGAAGCCCAGGTGCGCTACCTCGCCGACCGCAATTTCGGGGTGGGCTGCGACCAGCTGCTGGTGGTCGAGCCGGCCCAGGCGCCGGGGGTGGATTTCCGCTACCGCATCTTCAACGCCGACGGCGGCGAGGTGGAGCAGTGCGGCAACGGCGCCCGCTGTTTTGCCCGCTTCGTCTTCGACCAGGGCCTCACCGACAAGCGCGAGATCCGCGTCGAGACCAAGAAAGGCATCATCACTCCGCGCCTCGAGGCCGACGGCAACGTGACCGTGGACATGGGCGTGCCGGTGCTGACCCCCGCCGAGGTGCCCTTCGTCAGCGAGTCCGATGCCTGGGTGCAGCCCCTCGACGTGGCCGGCACCACCGTGGCCATCACCGCCGTGAGCATGGGCAACCCCCACGCCGTGCAGGTGGTGGCCGACGTGGACACCGCTCCGGTGGCCGGGCAGGGCCCGCTCATCGAGCACCACCCGCGCTTCCCGGCCCGGGTCAATGCGGGCTTCCTGCAGATCGTCGATGAGCACCGTGTCCGCCTGCGCGTCTTCGAGCGCGGTGCCGGCGAAACCCTGGCCTGCGGCACCGGCGCCTGCGCCGCCGTGGTGGCGGGCATCCTGCGTGAGCTGGTGGTGTCGCCGGTCACCGTGGAAACCCGCGGCGGCGAGCTCAGCATCGCCTGGAACGGCGTCGGCACCCCGGTGATGATGACCGGCCCGGCGGTCACCGTGTTCAGCGGCACCCTGACCCTTCCCTGAATCTCTCCTGCTCCACCTGCTCCGGCCCCACGCCATGAATCCTTCCGACGTCATCCAGTTCCTGCAGGAAAACCCCGACTTCTTCGACCGGAACTCGACCCTGCTGACTGACCTGACGGTGACCCATCCGCACAACGGGCAGGCCATCTCCCTCACCGAACGCCAGCTCATCGCCCTGCGTGACCGCATCGCCCAGCTCGAGGACAAGTTCGCAGAGCTGCTGTCCTTCGGCGAGGAGAACGACGCCATCGGCGAGAAGGTGCATCGCCTCAGCCTGAGCCTGCTCGAAGCCGAGGATTTCGAGTCGATCCGCACGGCGGTGTATGTGCACCTCAAGGAAGACTTCTCCGTGCCCCACGTGGCCTTCCGGGTGTGGAACAGCGTGCTGTCGCGCAGCGGCCCCGAGTTCCTGCCGGTGGGGGAGGAGGTGCGCTTTTTCACTGGCGATCTGGTCCAGCCCTACTGCGGTGCCCCGGCCCTCAAGGAGATCACCAACTGGTTCGGCCCGGCCGGTCGGCAGATCCGTTCGGTGGCCCTGGTGCCCCTGCGCCGGGACGAACAGACCTTCGGCCTGCTGGCCATGGGCAGCGAAGACCCGGAGCGCTTCTATCCCGAGATGGGCACGCTCTACGTGACGCGCATCGGCGATATGGTCTCTCACATCCTTCGCCGCCAACTCGGCTGAGGCGCGCATAAAGCTACTGCGCAGGCCGATCTTGCGCCTGCGATGCTCGCCGTACTCCAGTACGGCTGCGCTTCTCGGCACAACCTCGACCTGCTCGCTACGCTTTCTGCGCACCTCGAATGTGTGGCGACTCCTTATTTTAGAAGCTTGGTGATTTCCTCATGGCTGATCTGATTCTCAAACCTGGCAGTGACCGTACCGTCGTGCGGCGGCATCCCTGGATCTTCGCGGGTTCGGTGGACCGGCTGGAGGGCCGGGCGCGGCCGGGGGATACGGTGCTGGTGATGGATTCCCGCGGCAAGCCGCTGGCGCGGGCGGCGTGGTCGCCGGAGTCGCAGATCCGGGCGCGGGTGTGGACCTTCGACCCGGAGCAGTCCATCGACCATGCCTTCATCAAGCGGGCGGTGGCGGCGTCGGTGGCGCGGCGGGCGGTGCATCCCTGGCTGGCGGGGCAGGACGGCGTGCGCCTGATCCACGGGGAATCCGACGGCCTGCCGGGGGTCATCGCCGACCGTTTCGGGTCGGTGGTGGTGGTCCAGCTGACCAGCGCCGGGGCCGACAAGTGGCGTGATGCCATCGTCGCCGGGCTGGTCCAGGCCACCGGCTGCAGCACGGTGTACGAACGCTCCGATTCGGACGTGCGCAAGCTCGAAGGCCTCGGCCCGGTGACCGGCCTGGCCCACGGCGAGCTGCCCGAGCTGCTGACCATCGTCGAGAACGGAGTGCGCATGGAGGTAGACGTGGTCAGCGGCCACAAGACCGGCTTCTACCTGGACCAGCGCGACAATCGCCTGCTCACCGGCCAGCTGGCCGTCGGCCGCGACGTGCTCAACTGCTTCTGCTACACCGGCGGCTTCTCCCTGCAGGCCCTGGCCGGCGGCGCGAAGAGCGTGGTGTCCATCGATTCGTCCGGCCCGGCCCTCGTCACCGCGGCGCGCAACGTGGCCCACAACCCCCAGCTCGACGCAAGCCGTGCCGAGTGGCGCGAGGACGACGTATTCCAGGCCCTGCGCGGCTTCAAGACCGAGGGGCGCAAGTTCGACCTGATCATCCTCGATCCACCCAAGTTCGCGCCCTCGGCGGCCCATGCCGAGCGGGCTGCCCGCGCCTACAAGGATATCAACCTCCTGGGCTTCCGCTTGCTCAACCCGGGAGGTATCCTGATGACCTATTCCTGCTCGGGTGGCATCGGCCAGGAGATGTTCCAGAAGATCGTTGCCAGTGCGGCGGCCGACGTGGGTGTGGAAGCCCGCATCATCCACCGTCTGTCCGCCGCGCCGGATCATCCCATCGGTCTGGCCGTACCCGAAGGGGAATATCTGAAAGGCCTGGCCTGCCAGGTTTGAGCGACTGCTCAAAGCGGGTAGTCATCCAGGCGTCAAACCGGGCGGAGGTGTGTATCCTCAAGGGGCTCATGAACAGTTAAAAGTTGTTACTTGAAACTGTTCCGATCATGCCACGGAGATACAGATGAATACCCCGCAGCCCCACGATTTGGCCCCGATGGCCGACGAAGACCCTGGGGTCCAGGCACGACGCCAGCAACGCATCGCTGCCCTGCTGCTTTCCCGCTACAACCTGCGTTACATGGTCCGCCTGTATGCGGCCTTCGAAGGCGATCTGCTGCTGCCCATCGTGCTTGGCGAGGTGGGCCTCTACAACGTCGGCGGGCTCGGGCTGGACGATCAGGCCCTGGCCGCCATCCGCTGCAGCGACGATGATTTCGGCAAGCTGCCCCTGCGCCCCTGCAACGCCTTTTCGATCAGCTCTTCCACCGGCATCCCGCGGGAGACCGTGCGCCGCAAGGTCAGCCACCTGATCCAGCTGGGCTGGATCGCCCGCGATCAGAAGGGCGGCCTGACCATCACCGCCAAGGCCGCCAACCTGTGCCTGGAACCCTTCGACCAGGACAACCTGGCCGATTTCCTCGGCACCGCCGACCGGGTCCGCCTGATCGCCAGCGCCCCGCAAGGCTAGTCTTCCCTCCCGCCGGTGCCCCAGTGGGGAAGGGGCATGTCGGTGACCGAAGTCCGCGGGCGACTGAAGTCGCCCCTACCATCCCTTCAAGCGCACTTCAGCCTGCACCTTCGTCCCACAGCTGCCCACCCTGCCCGGGCGCCCTCAGCCCGAAGTGTTGCCAGATGGATGCCGTCGCGATGCGCCCCCTGGGCGTGCGCTGCAGGTAGCCCTGCTGGATGAGGTAGGGCTCCAGCACGTCCTCGATGGTGTCGGATGATTCGCCGATGGCGGCGGCCAGGTTGTCCAGGCCCACCGGGCCACCGCCGAATTTTTCCAGCATCGCGCCCAGCAGCTTGCGGTCCATCAGATCCAGGCCCAGGTGATCCACGTCCAGCATGGTCAGGGCAGCATCCGCCACCTCGGCGGTGATGCGGCCGTTGGCGCGCACCTCGGCGTAGTCACGCACCCGGCGCAGCAGGCGGTTGGCGATGCGCGGGGTGCCCCGGGCGCGGCGGGCGATCTCGAAGGCGCCGGTGTCGTCGATCTCCACTTCCAGCAGGCGTGAGGAACGGCTGACGATGTAGGCCAGCTCCTGGGCGGTGTAGAACTCCAGCCGCGAGACGATGCCGAAGCGGTCGCGCAGGGGGTTGGTGAGCATGCCGGCGCGGGTGGTGGCGCCCACCAGGGTGAAGGGCGGCAGGTCGAGTTTCACCGAGCGGGCGGCGGGGCCTTCACCGATCATGATGTCGATCTGGAAGTCTTCCAGCGCCGGGTAGAGGATCTCCTCGACCACCGGGCTGAGGCGGTGGATCTCGTCGATGAACAGGACGTCGTGGGGCTCCAGGTTGGTCAGCAGGGCGGCGAGGTCGCCGGCCCGCTCCAGCACCGGGCCGGAGGTCTGGCGCAGGTTAACCCCCATCTCGGCGGCCACGATGTGGGCCAGGGTGGTCTTGCCCAGGCCCGGTGGGCCGAACAGCAGCACGTGGTCGAGGGCCTCGCCGCGCTTGCGCGCCGCCTCGATGAAGATGCTCAGCTGGTCGCGGATCTTCTGCTGGCCTACGTAGTCGGCCAGGCGCTTGGGGCGCAGGGCCCGCTCCAGGGCTTCCTCCTGGTTGCTGGCGCGCTGGCCGGTGATGAGGCGGGCGGAGGGGTCGGGGCTACCGCCCTTGATGTCGTCGGTGTGGATCATGCCTGCCCCTCCCGGGCCAGATCGCTGTCGCTGTCGCTATCGTTCTCGGTGCGGGTTTCCGCTTCAAGCTGGCGGCTGGCCGTCCAGCTGGTGAACAGGGCCTGCCCCAGGGCCAGGAAGGTGGGGCCGAGGAAGATGCCGATGAAGCCGAAGGCCAGCACGCCGCCAAAGGCGCCCAGTGCGATCAGCAGTATGGGCAGGCTGGCGGTGCGGCTGATCAGGAAGGGCTTGAGGAAGTTGTCCACCGAGCTGATGGCCAGCACGCCCCACAGCACCATGAAGATCGCCCAGCCATTTTCGCCCTGCTGATAGAGCCAGAAGGCTGCGCCACCCCAGATCAGGGGCGGGCCCACCGGCACCAGGGACAGGAAGAACACCCCGGCGGCCATCAGCAGCGCGCCCGGAACGCCGGCGAGCAGGAAGCCTACCAGGGCCACCAGGGCCTGGGCCGCGGCGGTGCCGACGATGCCGATCATCACCGCCTTGACGGTGTTGCCGGCCAGCTCCAGCAGCTCGCCCCACAGCTCGCCTCCCAGGCGCGCCGCGCCGGTTTCGAGCTGGGCCTGGATGCGGGCGCCATCCCGGTACAGGAAGAACACGATGAACAGCACCAGGGAGATCTGCAGCAGCCCCTGGCCCACCACGCCGCCGAGCCCGAGGGCAAACTTGCGCGCCGGCTCCACGGCCTGCAGGGCCAGCTTGCGCATCTCGGCCTGGCTGTGGGTGAGCTTGCGGATGTAGGCGTCCACATCGGCGCCCACCACCGGGATCTCCTTGAGCCAGGCGGGGGGACGGCCGTCGGACTGCTCGATGAGCGTGCGCACGTAGTCCACCAGGTCCACCGCCGATTCGGTGAGGGAGGCGGTGAGGCCGATCATGGGTACCAGCAGCACGGCCGTCAGGAGCAGGGTCATGGTGATGGCCGCCAGCCCGTCCCGTCCACCCAGCCGGCGCAGCAGGGACTGGTAGAGGGGCCAGGTGGTGATGCACACCGTGCCGGCAAACAGGATCGCTGCGAAGAAGGGGCTGAGCACGAAGGCGCAGCCGAGAAGCAGCACGGCGGTGATGGCCAGCTGGGCGATGCGTCGGGGTGTCATGGGGGCGAGGTCCGGAACGGAATGGCGGGATTATCCCTGATTCTTCTGCTCCGCAGCATGGCCGCCGCCGCTGGCCGGAATGACGTTCAGCTGCCGGGCTTGAGGCGCACGTAGATCGTCTTGTCCACCCGCGCCACCACCTCGCCCTGGCGGTTGAGCACGTCAACGCCGAACACCGGCTCGTGCTTGTCGCCGCCTGCGGTGGCCTGGCGGATGGCGTCGATCTGCGCCGGGGTGATGCGGAAGGTGGCGTGCACCGTGCCCCGGCCGGGCAGCCTGTAGTCAATGGCCGAGGCCTTGTCCCAGACCACGTAGCGGCGCCCCAGCTGGTGCATGATCAGCAGGGCGAAGAAGGGGTCGGTCATGGCGTACAGGGAGCCGCCGAAGTGGGTGCCCATGTAGTTGCGGTTGAGCAGGCCCATGCGCATGCGCACCCGGGCCTGGGTGTAATCCGCCGCGATGTGCTCCACATGGATGCCCGCGCCGATGAAGGGCGGCCACAGGTTCATGAGCAGGCGCAGGCTGCCGGCGCCCAGCTTGACGTTGCGCATGAAGCCCTGCTTGAGTTTCTGGCTCATGGCGGCGGTGGTTCAGGCCTTCGACAGGCCCTTGAGGGCCTGGCGGATGCCGTCGGAGACGCTGACCCCCTCGGGCAGGGCCTTGGTGGCGCCCAGAGCTTCCTTCTCGTTGTAGCCCAGGGCCAGCAGGGCGTTCATGATGTCGCTGCGGTCGTCGCCGGGCAGGCTGGCAGCCACGCTGCCGGCCACGGCGGGCAGGGCCTTGGCGAGCTTGTCGCGCAGTTCCAGCAGCAGGCGTTCGGCGGTCTTTTTGCCGATGCCGGGGATCTTCACCAGGCGGCCGCTCTCCTGCAGCGCAATGGCCTGGGCCAGGTCGGCCACCGACAGGCCGGAGAGCACCGCCAGGGCGGTGCGGGCGCCGATGCCGGCCACCTTGAGGAGCTGGCGAAAGGCGGTGCGCTCGTCCTCGGTGGCAAAGCCGTACAGGAAGTGCCCGTCCTCCCGCACCGCCAGATGGGTGGACAGGGACACGGCCTGGCCGGTGGCGGGCAGGCCGTAGAAGGTGCTCATGGGCACCTCCAGTTCGTAGCCGACGCCATTCACGTCCACGAGGATCTGGGGCGGGTTCTTCTCGGCCAGGCGGCCGGTGATGCGTCCGATCATGAGTGCTTTCAGGGTTACGCGGGGGTTACGAGTAGTCGGCGGCGGTGAAGGCCGGCAGGGCCTCGGCATTGGCGGCCAGGGCGGCGATGCCCGGGTAGTCGCTGTCGGCCACCAGGCCGGGGGCCGAATAATGGGTGAAACGCCAGGCCACCGCCACCGTGATGTCGGCCTGGGTGGGGTGTTCGCCGCACAGCCAGTCGCCATCGCCCACGTGTTTCTCGAGCACCGCGTAGGTGTCGGCGATCTGCCCTTCCACCCGGCGCAGCCACTCCGGGTCGCGGAATTCCCGGGGGCGCACCTTGGTCTCGTAGACCCGATGCACGCTCTTCTCGGCGGCGGCCAGGCCCAGGCTGGTGAGCTGCAGGCAGCGCCGGTACAGGTCGTCGTCCGTCGGCCACAGGCTGTGCCCGGGGGCGGCGATGCGTTCCAGCCAGGCGATGATCTGGGAGCTGTCCACCATCACCTCGCCGTCGTCCATGACCAGGGTGGGGGCCTTCACCAGGGGGTTGATGGCGTGAAACGCGTCGAAGTTGCGAAACACCGACAGGGACTCGTGCTCGAAGGGAATGCCGAGCATCCGGGCGGTGATGAAGGTGCGACGCACGAAGGGGGAATCCAGCATGCCGATCAGTTTCATGGTGAGCCTCCGGAGACAGGTTGAGCACACAGGGCGGCGCTGCGGCGCAGCCGGGCGAGGACGGCTTCGGCCTCCTCGCGGCTTTTCACCGGGATGCGGGCCTCGTGGCCGCTCCCCAGGTTGCCGCCGCCGTAATAGATGCGGACATCGTCGTTGCGGGCTTCCACATACTGGACGATGCCCAGGTTGATCCAGCGCTGCACCCCGCCATCGGCCGGCACGGGAAACAGGCAGAAGGCGGTGGAGCCGGTGGCCTGGGCCAGGGCGCCGCTGGCCTGCAGCAGCAGGGCGAGGAGCAGGGCGGCGCGCATCAGCCGACCCTCGTGGCCAGAAAGCCGGCGATGTCATGCAGGCTGGCCGCCACGGGTACGCCGGCCTGGCGCAGGTCGTCGGCGGGCTGCAGCAGGTCGGGCACCATCACCACCCGGGCGCCGGCAGCGAGGGCGCCGCGCACGCCGGCGTTGGAATCCTCCAGCACCAGGCAGTGTTCGACCGCCACCCCCAGGCGTTCGGCGGCCGCCAGGAAGATGTCCGGCGCAGGCTTGCCCCGGGCCACCTCGTCACCGCACACCATGCCATGCACCCGGGGCAGCAGGCCCACAGCGGCCAGCTTGGGTTCGGCCCGGGAGCGCCGGGTGGAGGTGGCGACGACGCGGCCCAGGGGCAGGGCGTCGAGCACGTCGAAGAGGGCGTGGACGCCCGGCTTGAGGGGGATGCGGCCTTCCTCGATGGCCAGTTCGTAAAGCCGGCCGAAGGTGTCGTACAGCGCGGCGGTGGGGTAGTCCTTGCCCAGGTGCTGGCGGATCACCGCCGGGCCGTCCTTCGAGTTGAGGCCGACCAGGGCCAGGCCCACCTCGTAGCGCCAGGGCACGCCCAGCTCGGCGGCAGCGTCGGCGACGGTGGCCAGGGCCACCCGCTCGCTGTCCAGCAGCAGGCCGTCCATGTCGAAGATGACGGCGTGCACGTCGTGGGGAGTGAAGGGCAGATGAAGGTTCATGGGGTGGGTCCGGGCCAGCGGCCGAAGGCCAGGGTGGCGGCCAGCAGCAGGCCGTGCAGGTTGGCGGCGAGGATGGTGAGCTTGAGGGCCGGGGCCAGTTCGGCGGGCTCGTGGGCGTGGGCCATCAGGTTGCGGGCAGCGCGGAAGGAGAACACCAGGGTCATGGCCGCGGCGCCGGCGCCCTGGGGCAGGCGGTCGCGCCCGACCATCAGCACCAGCCAGGCGTAGGCCACCAGCACCAGGCCGAGGAGCGCCCACTTGGCGTTGTCGGGCCCCAGGCGGACCACCAGCGTGCGCTTGCCGGCGGCCTCATCGCCGCGCCGGTCGGGGAACTCGTTGATGAACAGGATGGCGGCCACCAGCAGGGCATAGGACAGGCCGGCCACCAGGGGCGTGCTCGAGAAGCTGCCGCGCTGCACGAAGTCGGCGCCCGCCACCACGGTCAGCCAGCCCGCCGCCACGGCGGCCTCGCCCAGGCCCCGGCTCACCAGGGCGAAGGGGGGCGCGGTGTAAGCCCAGCCCAGGAAGAGCCCGGCCAGGCCGATGAGGATCAGGCCCGGGGCCGACTGCAGCGTGAGCCACAGGCCCGCCGGCACCACCAGGGCCAGCAGGGCATAGCCCAGGCGCCCGGTCTCGGCCTCGCTGAGCACCCCGTTCTGGATGAAGCGGCTGCCGCCGGTGAAGGGGAAGAGGCGCTCGGTGTTGGCCGCGTCGGCGCCGCTGCGGGCGTCGTAGTAATCGTTGAGCACGTTGATGCCGGCGTGGGCGACCAGGGCGAAGAACACGGTCAGCACGGCCTTGGGCACGTCGAGCAGGACGCCGCTGCCGTGGGCAGTGGCCAGCCCGATCAGGCAGGCGAACAGGGTGACCCCGAGAAAGGCCGGCCGGGTGGCGAGCAGCAGGGCGAGCAGGGGCCTGGCACGCAGGCCGGGCGCGGGTTCGGCGGGGTGGTTGGAAGGGGGCATGGTGGTGTCGGGGGCTCGGGCAACCTATGCTGCGTTGCCCGTGTCACCCGGTCAAGCCTTGCGCTGCCGGGGCGGGCGGGTCGCCAGGCGGCGCCAGTGGAGGTGCTGCAGGGCGGCCAGGGTGAGCGCAGCCATGACCAGGGCCGCGGCCAGGCGCAGCCACAGTGCTGCTCCGGTGGCGTAGTGGCCGCGGTCGGTGCTCAACAGGAACTGCAGGGCCGAAAAGACCTTGTCGTACTTGACGATGGTGGCCTCGGTGCCGAGGACGAAGCACACCGGAGCCAGGGCCGCCCCGGCCAGCAGGCCCGTTGCCAGTCCGGCCCGGGATCCGGCCCCTGCCACCAGGGCCGACAGGCAGGAACCGCACAGGGCCACGGCCATCAGGCCCAGGGCCACGAGGCTCGCGGCCACGAAGCTGCCGCCCTGGGCCACCAGCTCCGTGAGGTTGTCGGTGGCGGCAAGGGTGATCACCACATGGAACAGCGGGCCGGCGGACACGCCCGCCACGATCGCCCAGTTGAGCAGCAGCGGCAAGCGGCGCGCATGGCCCAGGGTGGCCGCCAGGGCAAAGGCGCCCGCGACCTGCAGGCTGACCGCCATCCACAGGGCGATGAAGCGGCCCAGGCGCTCCCACTCCCAGGGCCAGCCCAGGATGGGCGAACCGACGATGTCGTCCATGCTCTCGGTGGGGACGCCGGCACGCAGCAGGGCAAAGACCACCGTGCCGCTGGCGGCGAGCCACAGGGGCGCCGCCAGCATGCGGGAGGCGGGCCGGCCCCGGCCCAGGGGCAGCGCGGCGTTGGCCAGCAGGTAGCTGGCGGCGGCCAGGGCCAGCAGGGAGAAGACGCCGGCAGGCCCGCCAGACACCAGCTCGCGCACGTTGTAGGGCACGCCTGGCAGGCGCACGGCAATGCCGATCAGCAGCGCCAGCGCGAGCACCGCCAGCACGTGGTGACCCGGCCCGGGCAGGCTGGCGGCGTCGGTCGGTGGCGGTGCGGCATGCCGAGAGGGCGCGGGCGCCGCAATCGGGGCCGGCTGCGGGCGGGCCTCGACCGGGCGGTCCGTCGTGTGGTGGGCGGCCCGTATCAGCGTGGTCGCCAGCACCAGGCCCAGGCCGCCGCCGAGGAGCTCCAGGAGCACGTCGGTGAGGTCGGCCACCTTGCCGGGGAGAAAGACCTGGCCGCCTTCCACCAGCAGGGCGACGCCCAGCAATGCGATAAGGCCGGAGCGGCTGGACCGCCCGTCCTGCCGACGACCGCTCCGGGCGATGCCCCACAGCAGGCCGCCGGGCAGGAACAGGCCGAGCTTGCGCAGCAGTTCATTGGCGGCGTTGTATTCGTCCTGAACCTGATAGTTGGCAAACGGCACCTGCAGCAGGGCCGTGTCCACCGGATTGAGCTGGAAGTTGAAGGGAAACCAGAACAGCGCCAGGATCGTCAGCGCCCAGACGGCCCAGGCGCCATACCATCTGCCGGTGGATGGATGGCTGCCCGGTGTGCGCAGATGCCGTGCCAGGCCTGCGCCGGCGAGGCTCCCGACACCCGCCAGCAGGATGTCGGTGACGTCCGTCCAGCGGGAGTACACAAAGAGCTGGAGCCCCTCCAGAGCGGCCGCCAGCAGCATGCCGAAGAGGGCGACCTGCAGCGCCCGGCCTCGTCCCGACAAGCTCAGGAAGACGCCAACCGGCACCCACACGGCCACGTCGGTGAAGCACTCGTACACCTTGTCGGCCAGGGATCCCCGCAGGCCCGCGAAGGGAATCAGCACGACGCGCCCCTCGGACCATTTGTGATAGATCTCCACCGGGCTGATGGTCAGGTCGAGGGGCAGGAGCGTGAAGCCCGCCAGCACCACCAGGTAGAGCTTGAGGGCACGGATCAGGCGGTCGGCGCCTTTCTCCTGCTGCCACCAGCCAGCCAGCCAGCGGTGCACCGGTGCGCCCCAGACCCGCTGGGCCACCAGGCCGGCAAGGGCCCCCAGCGCCTGGGCCTGGATGTCGCTGAGGGAGATGTTGCGCGGTGGAAAGAACTGCTGGGCAAACTCCACGCCGGTGGAGACCAGGCCGATCCCCAGCAGGATCAGGCACCGGACCCCGATCCGCCCCAGGCCCGAGCGGCCCGGCAGAAAGCGGGCGGCGGCGGCGAAGCTGATGGGGACTGTGAGCAGGAAGTTGCTGGCCCAGTCGATGCTGCCGCCGCTACCCTGGGGAGCATCGCCCAGGGCGAGGAAGGCCGCCACCGCCGCGGACCAGGGCATCGGCTGGTAGTTGAGAGGCACCAGGCTGCCATAGATGAGGAAGGCCAGACTGCCCAGCAGAATGAAGGTCCACAGGCGTGACTGCGCCTGGATCGGGTCCGGTGGGGCGAGCTGGGCGTCAGGAGGCATACGGGAAAGCACGGCCTGGAAGAGGAGCCGCCATGGTACTCAGCAAGTGGACACGGCTCAATGCAGGACCTGACGGCCGGCACCGAATACGTTTAGCATGCTGACCGTGCCACGCTCTCTCCTCCTTGCCCTCGTGTCCCTGGCTGCGGCCGGGCCGCTTTGTGCCGCGACCCTCGTGGTGGGGCCCCATGAGGCGCTGACCCGCATCGCCGACGCCGCCCGCCTGGCCCGGGATGGCGACACCGTGCTGATCCGGCCCGGCACCTACACCGGCGATGTGACGGTGTGGCCCCAGAAGTCCCTGGAGATCCGCGGCGTGGGCGATCGGCCGGTGCTTGATGCCGGTGGTGCCGTGGCCGATGGCAAGGCGATCTGGGTGTTTTCGGGGGGGGATTTCAAGGTCCGCAACATCGCCTTCCGCGGCGCCCGTGCGGCCGACCACAACGGTGCCGGCATCCGCTTCGAGCGGGGCCGTCTGGAGGTGCGTGACTGCCTCTTCGAGGACAACGAGCACGGCATCCTCACCGCCAACTTTGCCGATGCCGAGCTGACGGTGGTGGACAGCGTGTTCCGGGATGCCCCCCGGGACACCCGCGCCCTGCACCACCTGCTCTACGCCGGACGCATCGGGCGCCTGTCGGTGGAGGGCAGCCGCTTTCACGGGGGCTACCAGGGGCATCTGCTGAAGAGCCGGGCCCGCCATAACGACATCCGCTACAACCTGCTGGTGGATGGCCAGGCCGGGCGGGCCTCCTACGAGCTGGAGTTTCCCGAAGGCGGGGTGGCGGTGGTGGTGGGCAACGTGATCGGGCAGGGGGCCGACAGCGCCAACCCAACCCTGCTGGCCTACGGGGCCGAAGGCGCCCGCTGGCCCGACAACCGCCTGCTCATGGCCCACAACACCCTGATCAGCGAGGGCTGGCGGCCGGCCCTGTTTGCCCGGGTGTGGGCGGACCGGCTGCCCCCCGACACGCGCTTCGTGGCGCGCAACAACCTCACGGTGGGGCTGGGGGTGTTCACCCTGGCCCTGCCCGGGTGGCATCAGGGCAACCATGCCCTGCCGCCGGGCGCCCTGGACCCGCAACGGCTGGATTTCACCCTGGCGGCCGGTTCGCTGCTGCGCGGCCGGGTGAGCCGGCTGGAGCAGGCCGACGAGGCGGCCCTGCGACCGACGGCGGAGTTCCGCTTTCCGGTGGGGCGCACGCCCCTGGTGGAGCCGTCGCGCTGGGTACCCGGGGCGTTTCAGCGGGCGGAGGCGATGCTCCCCGGCTTACCTGCCGTGTCGGGCCCGCCGCCCTGAGGGGAGGCGCTCACGCTGCCGGACGGGGAACCGCCTTCTCCCCGTCGGGAATCACCGTGACGCGGACTTCCGGCACCTGGGCCAGGCCGCCGAGGATGACCCCGCGCAGGGGCGACACGTCCTGGAAGTCACGGCCCCAGCCCAGGGTGACGTGACGCACGTCGGGCTGGATGCCGTTGGTCGGGTCGTACTCGACCCAGCCGTTTTCCGGGCACCACACCGCGACCCAGGCGTGGGAGGCGTCGGCGCCGATCAGACGCGGCTTGCCCGGTGGCGGGTCGGTGAGCAGGTAGCCCGACATGTAGCGGGCGGGCACCCCCACCGAGCGCAGGGCGGCGATCATCAGGTGGGCGAAGTCCTGGCACACCCCGCGTTTCTTCTTCAGTACCTCGTGCACCGGGGTGCTCACCTCGGTGGCCTTGGCGTCGAAGGTGAAGGTCTTGAATATCAGGTCCATCAGCGCCCGGGCGGCCACCAGCAGGGGCAGGCCGGGCTTGAAGGCGGCCTGGGCGAACTCGGCCAGCTGGGTGTCCCGGGGCACCCGGGGGGAGGCATAGAGATAGCGCAGGGCGTCGAGGGTGTCGGCGTCGCGGGGCTCGGGGCGGTAGCGCAGGCTGTCGCGCACGCTCTCCCAGGCCGGTGAGTCCTCGGCCTTGGGCAGCGGCCGGCCGATCACCGTGACGTGGCTCTCGGCGCGCACCAGCAGGCCGTCGTGGGGGGTGTCGAGGGACAGCCAGGCCACCGGGTTGCCGAAGGCGTCCTCGCCTTCGCTCAGCCGGGCCAGATCGGGCTCGATGGTGATGACCCCCGACTCGCGGGTCTGCCAGGGCAGCTCCCGGGGGATCAGGTGCAGCAGGTGCTGGGCCAGGGAGACCGGCACACCGCAGGGGGCGTACTCGGTCTCGTGGAGGATGGTGTAGGGAACGCGGCGGGTCATGACGGGCGGGGGCAAGGGGGCTTCAGGCGGCGAAGGTGGCCTGACCGGCGCCGCCCACATGGCTGAAGAAGCGCATGGCCAGGCGATCGGACAGGGTGCGCCCGGCCCGGGCCAGGTCGTCCAGGCGATTGGCCAGCTCGAGGGTGGCCTCGGCGCGCTCGCCCTCCGGCCCGGCGGCCTCCAGGTCGGCCCACGGGAAGGCCTGCAGGGCCGCGAAGCTGGCATCCAGCGCCTCGATGCCCAGCTCGCTGCCATCCACGTCGAAGCTCTGCAAGTAGTTGGTCAGCATGCGCACCTGGAAGGCCAGGGCGTGGGGGTTGGCGCCGTCCATGGTGAGCATGTGGATGGCGGGCAGCAGCTCCGGCTGGGCGCGGTAACGGGTGCGGTAGGTGATGATGGAATCGAACAGCTCGAGCAGGGCCTCCACGGCCAGCTCGCGCTGCAGCGGGCCGGCGATGTCCACGTGGCGCCGCAGGAAGCGCGCCAGGCTGCCGGAGAGGTTGTCGAGGCGCTCGATGCGCCGCCCGACGATGTGCAGGCGCCAGCCCATGTCGCGGGTCATGTTGTCCATGGCGAAGCCGGACAGGGACACGAAGGTGGTCAGGGCTTCGTCGAGGAATTCGAGCAGGGCGGAGACGTCGGAGACCCGCCCGCGGGCGCTCTCGAGTTCGGCGGAGAGACGTTTGAGGGCGTGCCAGTGGTCGAGGGAGAGGTGCTCCCGGGCCTGGGTGGCGCACCAGGTGAGGCGCTGCAGGTTGGCCGCCAGGCCGCTGTCGGCGCGGCGGTCGAGCACGGCGCGGAAGAGGTCCAGCTCGGCCTTGGCCAGGGGCAGGGTGGCCACGTTCTTTTCCACCAGGCCGGCACCGGCGGCCAGCTCCAGCATCATCGACAGGGCGCCGGCCCGCTCGGTGCGGCGCCCTTCGGAGAGGCGTGACAGGGCCAGCCGGGCCAGCCGGGCCACGGCGTCGCAGCGCTCGCCGTAACGCCCGAACCAGAACAGGTTCTCGGCCAGGCGCGACGACAGGGTGCCGGTCTCGTCGATCAGGTCGTCGACCCGGATGGTGTTCTGGAGCAGGCTGAAGGTGGATACCGGGCCGTCGGAGAGCACCCAGGTGTCCTTGCTGCTGCCGCCCTTCTGCATGGTCAGGATGCGGGTGTTGTCCACCCCCGCCACCCGGGCCAGGCCGCCGGGCAGCACGCTGTAGCCTTCCGGGGTGATCGCCGCATAGACGCGCAGGCCCATGGCCCGGGTCATCAGCTTGCGGCGCTGGCCGCCGGACCAGGCCGGCGCGCGGGACAGCTTGACCAGCTCCTGGGCGACGAAGGCCGACGGGTCGGCCTCGATGCGACGGGTCAGGGCGGCCAGTTGTTCGTCGTTGAGCTGGTCGCCGAAGATGACTTCGCTGCTGCCCCCGGGGAAGGTGGGCTTGATGACCAGATCCTTGATGTTCTTGATGACCTCGGCCCGGGCCGGCTCTTCGCCGCACCACCAGGTGGCGACGGAGGGCATGGCCAGCTCCTCGCCCAGCAGGTGGCGCGAGATGCCGGGCAGGAAGCCGGGCAGGGCGGCGGATTCGAGCAGGCCGCTGCCCAGGGCATTGGCCACCAGCACGCGCCCGGCGCGCACGGCGCCGAGCAGGCCGGGGATGCCCAGGGCGGAGTCGGCACGCAGCTCCACCGGGTCGCAGAAGTCGTCGTCGAGGCGGCGCAGGATGGCGTGCACCCGCTTCAGGCCGGAGACGGTCTTCAGATAGACGGTGTCCTTGCGAACGGTGAGATCCTGCCCCTCGACCAGGGGGAAGCCCAGGTAGCGGGCCAGGTAGACGTGCTCGAAGTAGGTTTCGTTGAAGGGCCCGGGGGTGAGAAGTACGGTCAGGGGCGGCTCGCCGTCGGCCGGGGCCTGGCTGCCCAGGCTGCGCTGCAGGCCGCGGAAGAAGCCGGCCAGGGTCTGCACCTGCAGGTCGCGGAACAGGTCGGGGAAGGCCCGGGACACCAGCAGGCGGTTTTCCAGGGCGTAGCCGGCGCCGGAGGGGGATTGGGTGCGGTCGGCGATGACCCACCACTGGCCGTCGGGGGAGCGCGCCAGGTCGGCGGCATAGAGGTGCAGGTAGGTGTCGCCGATGGGCTGGATGCCCTTGCACGGCCACAGGAAGCCCCGGTGGCCGTGGACCAGTTCGGGGGGGAGCAGGCCCTCGGCCAGGGTGGTCTGCTCGCCGTAGAGGTCGCCCAGCAGGGCATTGAGCAGGCGTACCCGCTGGCTGATGGCTTCCGAAATGCCGCGCCATTCATCGGCCGGGAGGATCAGGGGCAGCAGATCGAGGGACCAGGGGCGATCGGTGCCGCGGGGGTCGGCATAGACGTTGTAGGTGACGCCGTTCTGCTGGATGCCGCGGGACAGCTGGGCAGAGCGGGCCTTCAGGGTGTCGGCACTGACTTCGTCGATGTGATCGAGGAATTCCTGCCAGTGGGGGCGTACGCCGTCTTCGCCGAACAGCTCGTCATAGCTGTCGGGGCGGTAGGGGTAATGGGCAAGGATCGAGCTGGGCATCCGCGGAAACTAACACTCTTGCCGGCATTCGGGAAATGGCGAAATGCGCAGGGCGCATGCGCCTTGCGGGCGGGGAAGGCTGGCCTTCCCCGCCCGCAGGCTGCGCCCGCGATGTGCTGCTCAGCGCCGCAGATCGAGGGTGAAGGGGAATTCCCGCTCGACCGGAGAGACCTTCACCTGGGGTTCGCCCGGGGTGTGGCCCATGCGGAAGAAGCGCGCCAGGCGCCGGCTCTCCGCCTCGAAGGCGTTGACCGGGAAGGTCTCGAAGCTGCGCCCGCCCGGGTGGGAGACGTGGTACTGGCAGCCCCCGAGGGAGCGGCCGGTCCAGGTATCCACCAGGTCGAAGACCAGCGGGGCGTGGGGCGGAATGGTCGGGTGCAGGCAGGACGGCGGCTGCCAGGCCCGGTAGCGCACCCCGGCCACATGCTCACCCACCGTGCCGGTGGGCTGCAGGGGGATGGTGCGGCCATTGACGGCGAGCAGGAAGCGGTCGTCCGACATGCCGGTGGCCCGCACCTGCAGCCGCTCGACGGAGGAGTCGACGAAGCGCACGGTGCCGCCGATGGCGCCTTCCTCACCCATCACATGCCAGGGCTCGAGGGCGCTGCGCAGCTCGACCTCGATGCCGCGCACGGCAAACTCGCCGATCTTCGGGAAGCGGAACTCCATGTGCGGAGCGAACCACTCCGGCTTGAAGGCCAGGCCGTGGGCCTGCATGTCTTCCATGACGTCGTTGAAGTCCTGCTCGACGAAATGGGGCAGCAGGAAGCGGTCGTGCAGCTCGGTGCCCCAGCGCACCAGGCGGTCGGGTGCGTAAGGGGTTTCCCAGAAGCGGGCCAGCAGGCCGCGCAGCAGGAGCTGCTGGGCCAGGGACATGCGCGCATGGGGCGGCATCTCGAAGGCGCGCAGCTCCAGCAGGCCGAGGCGGCCGGTGGGGCCGTCGGGCGAATAGAGCTTGTCGATGCAGAACTCGGAGCGGTGGGTGTTGCCGGTGACGTCGATGAGCAGGTTGCGTAGCAGGCGGTCGATGAGCCACGGCGGCACGCTCTCGCCGACCTTCGGGAACTGGCGGAAGGCGGTTTCGATTTCGTACACCGAATCGTTGCGCGCTTCGTCGATGCGCGGGGCCTGGCTGGTCGGGCCGACGAACATGCCGGAGAACAGGTAGGACAGGCTGGGGTGGTTGTGCCAGTAGGAGATCAGGCTGCGCAGCAGATCAGGGCGGCGCAGGAAGGGCGAGTCGGAGGGCACGGCGCCGCCGAGCACGAAGTGGTTGCCGCCGCCGGTGCCGGTGTGGCGACCATCCACCATGAACTTCTCGCTGGTCAGGCGCGAGTAGTGGGCCGATTCGTAGAGGTGGGTGGTGCGGTCCACCAGCTCTTCCCAGTTGCTGGCCGGGTGGATGTTCACCTCGATCACGCCAGGGTCGGGGGTGATGCGGAAGTGCTGCAGGCGCGGGTCGGAGGGCGGCTCGTAGCCTTCCAGCACCACCGGCATGCCGAGCTCCTCGGCGGTGGCCTCGATGGCGGTGACCAGCTCCAGGTACTTCTCGAGGCTGGACAGGGGCGGCATGAAGATGTGCATGGTGCCGTTGCGCGGCTCGGCGCACATGGCGGTGCGCACGATCCAGTCCGCCGACTTGAACATCTCGGGCTGGCGGTCGGTGGGGCTGCGCTTCTCGGCGTCGCGGGCGGCCTTCAGGGCGGCGGCGGCGCGGGCGGCGGCAGAGCTGCCAAAGCCGGCCTCGTCGTCCTTGAGGGCGTTGAGCACTGCGGTCTGGCCGCCGGGCAGCTGACGGCGGATGGCCTTGTACTCCGGCAGCGGCGGGAAGGACTGGTGGCTGTCGATGGGATTGACGTAGGGGTAGTCACCCTTGCTTACCCAGGGTTGGGAATCCAGGGGCAGGCGGTAGCCCACCGGGGAATCACCGGGGATCAGGTAACAGCGTTCGTCGCGCAGGAACCACGGCCCGGTCTGCCAGGCGCCGGTGTAGGCGTCGAGGCTGATCGGCAGCACGTAGCCGACCGGGTTGGGCAGGCCGTGTTCGTACACGCGGCGGATGCGGTCGCGCTCGAGGGGGTCGTCCAGGCGGGCATCGAAGGGGTCCACGTTGCCCGGCAGGCGGCGCTCGCGCCACAGGTAGTAGAAGGCGTCCTCGTAGGCCGGGAAGACCCGGCGCTGGTCCACGTCGAGGCGGGCGGCCACGCCGGCCAGGAAGGTGTGGGCCTTGTCCACCTTGACGTCGCCGGGGGTGTTGGCGTCGCCGATGAGGTCGGGGTTCATCCACACCGGCTGGCCGTCCTTGCGCCAGAAGCAGGTCAGGGACCAGCGCGGCAGCTGCTCGCCCGGGTACCACTTGCCCTGGCCGAAGTGGGCCAGGCCGAAGGGGGCGTACTTGTCGCGCAGGCGGTGGTAGAGGTCTTCGGCGCGGACGCGCTTGGTGGGGCCCATGGCCTCGGTATTCCACTCGGCGCCGTCCGGATCGTCGATGGACACGAAGGTCGGCTCGCCGCCCATGGTCAGGCGCATGTCGTTGGCTTCGATGTCCGTGTCGATCAGGTGGCCGAGGGCTTCGATCTCGGCCCACTGCTCTTCGGTGTAGGGCTTGGTGACCCGCGGCGCTTCCTTCACCCGGGTGACCTTCATGAGGTGCTCGAACTCGCACTCGCATTCGTCGATCAGGCCGGATACCGGCGCGGCGGAGGAGGGGTCGGGGGAGGCCGCCAGGGGGATGTGGCCCTCGCCGGCGAACAGCCCGGAGGTGGGGTCGAGGCCGACCCAGCCGGCACCGGGCAGGTACACCTCGGTCCACGCGTGCAGGTCGGTGAAGTCCACCTCGGTGCCGGAGGGGCCGTCGAGGGATTTCACGTCGGCCTTCAGCTGGATCAGGTAGCCCGACACAAAGCGCGCGGCCAGGCCCAGGTGGCGCAGCAGCTGCACCAGCAGCCAGGCGGAGTCACGGCACGAGCCGGTGCGTTTGGTGAGGGTCTCTTCCGGCGTCTGGACGCCCGGCTCCATGCGGATCACGTAGCCGATGTGCTGCTGCAGGTCGGCATTGATCTTGACCAGGAAGTCCACCATGCGCAGCTTGTCGCGGGGAATGGTGTCCAGATACTTCTTGAATTCGGGGGTGGCTTCGTCCTTCAGGCGGTAGGGGGCCAGCTCGTGGCTGAGGGCGCCGGCGTATTCGAAGGGGAAGTTCTCGGCCTCGGGCTCCAGGAAGAAGTCGAAGGGGTTGATGACCGACATCTCGGCCACCAGGTCCACCTCCACGCTGAACTCGGTGACCTTCTCCGGAAAGACCAGGCGCGCCAGGTAGTTGGCCTGGGGGTCCTGCTGCCAGTTGATGAAGTGCGGCTTGGGCAGCACCCGCAGGGAGTAGGACAGGATGCGCGTGCGGCTGTGAGGGGCCGGGCGCAGGCGCACGACCTGCGGGCCGAGGTTCACCGGGCGGTCGTACTTGTAGGAGGTCAGGTGATTGAGGGCAACGTGAATGGTCACGGGATACTCCGTTCTTGGGGCTGCGGGTTTCAGGCTTTGCCAGGACTTCTAGCAAGCTTCACGCCACCCGGTTTACGCCTCCCGCATTGCACCCGTTTTGCGTTTTTCCGGCCCGTGAGGGCGTTCGGCAGCCTTTATGGGGCATCAGGCAGTCCGGCGGATCTTCCCCGGCCGTGCCATGCACCAGTGTGGACACCTTGCCGTGCACCATCGTGGTGCAGCGTCTGCGGGCCGGATTGAGGCCTGGATCGCCGGGGCCGGCGTTATCCGGCCGGCAATTGTTCCGGTGGGCCAACCAGGCCGTCACCACGGCCCTGGGCAAGGCCTTGTTCTGGGACATGCTGCGCAACTTGTGGGGTGGCCGTGCCCAGACCCTGTTCAATGGGGGCAACCCCTGGGGCAAGCGGGACGCCGACGCCCCGATGAGCACCACCGGGATGAGCGCCGTCGGGCGTGGCTTTCCGGACCTGGGCCGCAAGATGCTGTTCCTGCGGCCGCTCTCCGGTCAGCAGGGCCCCATTGATGACAGCCTGCCGGCCGGCTACCGGGCCAGCCCCGGCGACGGCCTGAACAAGGCCAGCCATGCGAGCTGATCAAGACCGCCTTCCGCTCCGCGTGGTGGAACGGTACCCAGACCGTCAGCATCAAGGGCAAGAGCTACAGCCAGGCGGAGGCCAATTTCAGCCTGCCCCTAAAACAGTCCCTGCTCAAGTTCAACTACCTGGAGAACGCCCTCTCCAACCTGTTGATCACGCCGATCTCGGTCAATGGCAGCTTCAAGACCCCGGGCCGACCTGGATGCGGACATCCAGCCCTTGTGCTTTCAGCTGGCCTCGGCCAGCGCCATCGGGGTCGGGGCAAACCAGTCCAGGGTGCCCGCCAGGCTCACCACCTCACCGACGATCAGCAGGGCCGGCGGGCGGATACCTGCCTCCACGGCCCGCGCCGGCAGGCTCTCCAGAGTGCCGGTGACCACCCGCTGACGGGCCGTGGTGGCGTTTTCCACCAGGGCGGCCGGCGTACCGGCGCCCCGGCCGTGGGCGATCAGTGCGGCGCAGTGGGCTGCCAGCTGGCCGACGCCCATGTAGATCACGGCGGTCTGGTGGGGGCGGGCCAGGGCCGCCCAGTCGAGGGCCGATTCCCCCTCCCGGCGGTGGCCGGTGGCGAACACCACCGACTGGGCATGATCCCGGTGGGTCAGGGGGATGCCCGCATACGCCGCGGCACCGCAGGCCGAGGTGATGCCCGGCACCACCTCGAAGGGCACGCCGGCGGCCACCAGCTCCTCCACCTCCTCGCCGCCACGGCCGAAGATGTAGGGGTCGCCCCCTTTCAGGCGCACCACCCGCCGGCCCTCCCGGGCCAGGCGCACCAGCAGCGCATTGATCTGCTCCTGGGGCAGGGTGTGGTGGCCCGACTCTTTACCCACGTAGATGCGCTCGGTGCCTGGCCGCGCCAGGTCGAGCACACCCTCGCCCACCAGATGATCCACCACCAGCACGTCGGCCTCGCCGATCAGCCGGGCGGCGCGCAGGGTGAGCAGTTCCGGGTCGCCGGGGCCGGCGCCCACCAGGGCAACGCGCCCCGGCTCGGGCCTGGGGCGTCGGGCGCTGTCAGGCGATCGGTCGGTCGCAGTGGGCCGCCACAGGGGGCGCAGCCCGGTGTCGCGCAGGCGGGCCTGCTGTTCGATCCGATGCACCAGTTCGGCCAGCCTGCCCGGTGCTGGCGCTGGCTGGCGACGGGCAATGTAAAGATCTGTCACGCGATCCATGATGCATCCTCATTAAGGGTTGGCCGGACTGTAGCGCCTTCACCCCCTGGAGCAAATTGACTGCAATCAAGGACTTCCAGACCCCCCCGCTCAATGATCCGCCCCGCAAGAAGATCCATCCGTCCGTTTCTTGAAGGGAGACACAGCATGACAAAACGTGGAATCTGGTATGCGGGCCTATTTGCCCTCGCTGCCCTGCCGATGACCATCGGCAGCGCCTTTGCGCAGGAGGGCGGAGCCCTTTCGGCGGATGAGAAGGCTCAGGCAAAGAAGATCTATTTCGAGCGTTGCGCCGGCTGTCACGGCGTGCTGCGCAAGGGCGCCACCGGCAAGAACCTCGAGCCGCACTGGACCAAGACCCTGAAGGACGGGACCAAGCTGGAAGGTGGCACCACCAAGCTCGGCACCAGCCGCCTCGAGAAGATCATCGGTTACGGCACCGAAGGCGGGATGGTCAACTTCGACGACATCCTGACCAAGGAAGAGATCAACCTGATGGCACGCTACATCCAGGAAACCCCGGATGTGCCGCCCGAGTACACCTTCAAGGAGACCATGGACTCCTGGAAGGTCATCGTGCCGGTGGATCAGCGTCCCAAGAAGCAGATGAACAACATCAACCTCAAGAACGTGTTCTCGGTGACGCTCCGTGACACCGGCGAGGTTGCCCTGATCGACGGCGACACCAAGGAAATCCGCAGCATCGTCAAGACCGGCTACGCGGTGCACATTTCCCGCCTGTCCGCCTCCGGCCGCTACGTTTACGTGATCGGCCGTGACGGCCGCCTGTCCCTGATCGACCTGTGGATGGAGAAACCCGCTGTCGTGGCCGAAGTGAAGATCGGCTTTGACGCCCGCTCGGTGGACACCTCCAAGTTCAAGGGCTTTGAAGACAAGTACGCCGTGGCCGGCTCCTACTGGCCGCCCCAGTACGTGATCATGGACGGCGACACCCTCAAGCCGCGCAAGGTCGTGGGCACCCGCGGCATGACCGTGGATGGCGAATACCACCCGGAACCCCGCGTGGCCTCCATCGTGGCCTCCTTCACCAAGCCGGAATGGGTCATCAACATCAAGGAAACCGGCCAGATCCTGCTGGTGGACTACTCGGACATCGAGAACCTCAAGACCACCACCATCGGCTCCGCCAAGTTCCTGCATGACGGCGGCTGGGATGCCTCCAAGCGCTACTTCCTGGTGGCCGCCAACGCCTCCAACAAGATCGCCGCGGTGGATACCAAGACCGGCAAGCTGGCCGCTCTGGTTGATGTGGCCAAGATCCCCCACCCGGGTCGTGGCGCCAATTTCGTGCATCCCCAGTTCGGTCCGGTGTGGGCCACTGGTCACCTTGGCGCCGACGTGGTGACCCTGATCTCCACCCCGTCCGACGAGAAGAAGTTCTCCAAGTACAAGGACAACAACTGGAAGGTGGTGCAGGAGATCAAGCACGTACCGGGCAACCTGTTCGTCAAGACCCATCCGAAGTCCAAGCACTTCTGGGCCGATTCGCCCCAGAACCCGGACAAGGATCTGGCTGAATCCGTCGCCGTGTGGGACATGGCCGACCTGTCCAAGCCCAAGGCCATCCTCAACGTGGCCAAGGACTCGGGCCTGCCGGAGACCAAGGCGGTCAAGCGCGCGGTGCATCCGGAATACAGCGCCGACGGCAAGGAAGTGTGGATCTCCCTGTGGGGTGGCAAGACCGACCAGTCCGCCATCGTGGTGTATGACGACGCGACCCTGAAGGTCAAGAAGGTGATCACCGATCCCAAGATGATCACCCCGACCGGCAAGTTCAACGTCTTCAACACCCAGCACGACATCTACTGATGACCGTCAGGCCGGCCCCTCCCGGGGCTGGCCGACGGCCCTCCAGCCGAGAGGATTCCGACCATGGCCATTCCGCCCAACGAAGAACAAACGCCCCGCCCCGGCCTGTGGGCACGCCTGCGCCGGCCGAGCGCGCGCTACTCACTGATCGGTCTGCTGAGCACCGGCATGATCCTGGGGGTGATCTTCTGGGGCGGCTTCAACACCGCCATGGAGGCCACCAACCAGATGGATTTCTGCATCTCGTGTCACGAAATGCGGGACAACGTCTATCAGGAATACAAGAAAACCATCCACTACTCGAACCGCACCGGGGTGCGCGCCACCTGCCCCGATTGCCATGTGCCCAAGGACTGGACCCACAAGATCATCCGCAAGGTGCAGGCCTCCAAGGAGGTCTACGGAAAGATCATGGGCACCATCGACACCAAGGAAAAGTTCGAGGCCAAACGGCTTGAGCTGGCTCGTCACGAATGGGCCCGCATGAAGGCGTCCGACTCCCGCGAGTGCCGCAACTGCCACAGTTTTGACGGTATGAATGCCGAGTCCCAGAAGCCCCGCGCCCAGAAATCCCACGAGATGGCCCGCAAGGACAACGAGACCTGCATCGATTGCCACAAGGGCATTGCCCACCACAAGCCGGAAGGCATGACAGAAGAAGACGAGTGAGCCCCCATTCGTTGCCACACACACAGGAGTTGCCAAAAATGAATATCCGCTTCACTGCCCTCGCCGCCGGCATGGCCCTGGCCCTGGGTTCCGGGTCTGTTCTGGCCGCGCCGGACTGGGCCAAGGTGCCCGCCAAGAAAATCACCGTGTTCTACCCCGGGACATCCCCCATGGAGTGGATCACCAAGGGCACCGAGCACGGCGGCGCCAAGGCGCTCAAGAAGGGTGAGACCTGCGTCGGTTGCCACGAGAAGGAAGTGGCTGACATGGGCAAGAAGATGGCCAGCGGCCAGAAGCTCGAGCCCACCCCGATCGCCGGCAAGGCACCGTCCATCGCCGTCAATGTGCAGGCCGCCTACGACGACGCCAACCTGTACCTGCGCTTCAGCTGGCCCAAGCCGGCCGCGTCCGGTGGCACCAAGATGGATGCTGCCAATGCCGTCAAGCTGGCCTACATGCTGGAAGCCAACAAGGTGGAACTGGCCGGGCAGAGCGGCTGCTGGGCAACCTGCCACACCGACGCCCGGACCATGCCCGGCGCTGCGGAAACCAAGACCAAGTACGTCACCGGCGGATCCCTGGCCAGCGGCAAGTTCTATGACCTGGTGCAGTGGCGCAGCAAGGAAAAGGCCCTTGATGGCTACGTGGCCGACAAGCGCGTCATGGAAGGGGGCAAGGCCCTGGTGGAAGCCAAGGGCGACCTGAAGGGCGACACCTGGACGGTCACCATCACCCGCAAGCTGGTTGGTGGCGAGGGTGACGTGAGCCTCGAGCCGGGCAAGGTGTACAACTTCGGCTTTGCCATCCACGACGACCACACCAGCGGCCGTTTCCACCACGTTTCCCTGGGCTACACCCTGGGTCTGGACGCCAAGGCCGACATCACCGCCACCAAGTAAGCGGCGATGCGTTGCCTGGCGGGCATCCTGATCGCGATCACGGCCGTCTCCGCTGCCGCGGCGGAAACGGTGGAGGTCGCGATCCGGGATTTCCGTTTTGTGCCCGCCCGCGTGTCAATCCGCGCAGGCGACACGGTGCGCTGGACCAACCAGGAAAAGCGTGCCAGCCATTCCGTATTGTTCACCGCAGAAGCCCTCGAGTCGGAGCGCCTCTTCCCCGGTGAAAGCTGGAGCCGGCGCTTCGACGGCCCCGGCAGCCAGGCCTACCGCTGCGGCCCCCATCCGGAGATGGAGGGCGTGGTGGAGGTGCGGGGCGACTGAGCGTTCAGTGCCCCTTCAGGGCGTAGATGCCCGGCGCGTTGCGCCAGTAGCCCTTGTAGTCCATGCCACCGCCGAACAGGAAGCGGTCAGCCACCTCCAGCCCGGTAAAGTCGGCGCGCATGCCCGGATAGGCCTTGCGGTCGTGCACCTTGTGCACCAGCACCGCCGAGTGCACCTCGCGGGCCCCCTCCTGTTTCAGATAGTCGATGATCGCCGCCAGGGTGTGGCCTTCGTCGAGGATGTCGTCGAGCACCAGCACATTGCGGTCGCGCAGGTCTTGCGTGGGGCGCACGCGCCAGTCCAGCAGCGTGCCCTGCAGGGCGTGGCCGTAGCGGGTGGCGTGGAGATAGGCCAGCTCGAGGGGAAAGGGCAGGCGCGGCAGCAGGCGCCCGGCCAGGATCAGCCCCCCGTTCATCACCACGTACACCAGCGGGTTCCTGTCCTGCAGGCGCACGGTGATGTCGGCGGCGAGCTGGTTGAGGGCGGCATCCACCTCGGCGGGGGAGCACAGGCAGTCCGCCTCTTCGCGGGCACGGCGGATTTCTTCCAGGTCGACGGTCATGGCGGTACGCAAAGGGTCAGGGAATCAGGTTGCGGGCGCGGCGCAGCAGCTGCCAGCCCAGCCAGCCCCGGCGGACCCAGCGCAGGGCGGCCCGGGGGCGGGCGACCACCACGAAGATGGCCAGGCCGGACAGGATGGGGGCGTTGTCACGGGCCCACAGCACGCCGTTCACCACCCGGTCGACGCCGCGGAAGACGGGCGTGAAGGCCTGGGCATGATGGATCAGGGCGTCGCGCTGCTCGGCGCTGCGGGCCTGCAGGCGCTGCTTGCGCAGGGCCAGTTCGACGAGTTCGGGCTTCATTCCCGGGGGCGCAGGGCTTCCCGGTCCTGGGCGATCTCGGCCAGGCTGGAGGCAAACAGGCGCGAACCGGAGCGCATCCGCCCGGCGGCCCGGGTGGCGGCCCACACCCCGGCGATGAACAGGCCGGTGGTGGCCAGACCCAGGGCCAGCAGGCGGTGGCTGTCCCAGAACAGCACGGTCAGGAAGGCCATCAGGAAGACCACGCCGAAACCGATGAACAGGGCGGCGAGTACCGTATCGAACAGGAAGCCGCTGGCGCGCAGCTTTTCTTCCTTGAGTTCGACGGAGAAGAGTTCGAGCCGGGTCTGGAGCGTGGCCAGACCCGAGTCGGCGAGCCCCTTGAGGGACTCGCCGAGGCGCGTGGGCGCGGGGTCGCTCATGGGGGAGCGAGGCACTTAGCGACGGTTGACCAGCAGGCCCAGGAGGAAGCCGACACCGGCTGCGACGCCGACGGCCTTCCAGGGGTTGTCATGCACGTAGTCGTCGGTGGCACGGGCGGCGGCCTTGGTCTTTTGAACCACGGCGGCTTCCAGGTCCTGCAGTTTGTACTTGGCGGAGGTCAGCTTCTCGGACAGACGACCACGCACGTCGGCCACCTTGTCGCCGGCCTGGCCGGCGGTGAGCTTGAGCAGCTCTTCGGTGTCGGCCACGACGGCCTTGAAATCGGAAACCAGTTTTTCCTTGGTGACTTGTGCTTCGCTCATGGGTTTCTCCAGGTGAAAGGCAAAATTATCGGGTACGGCACTGGATGTGCCGCCTCTTCTTATCCGGACCTAGGCTAATCCGATTCGTTCCCCGTGGCAATGCGAGCGGCTTGCTGACGGCCCCCCTGCTGGCGTCGGAAAACCCGCGCCAGCAGGTCTTCCAGGTCATCCACGTAGGTGTATACCGCGGGCACCACCAGCAGGCTGAGCAGGGTCGAGCTGATCAGGCCGCCGATCACCGCAATGGCCATCGGCGCCCGGAAGCTCGGGTCGGCACCCAGGCCCATGGCGATGGGGAGCATGCCGGCGCCCATGGCCAGGGAGGTCATGACGATGGGGCGGGCGCGCTTGCGGCAGGCGTCCACCAGGGCATCGAAGCGGTTCAGCTCCACGCCGCCGCGGCCGCGGCGGGCCTCGATGGCGTACTCGATGAGCAGGATGGAGTTCTTGGTCACCACCCCCATCAGCATCAGCAGGCCGATCAGCGAGGGCATGGAGAAGCTGCTGCGGGTGGCCAGCAGGGCCACGAAGGCGCCGCCGATGGCCAGAGGCAGGGCGGCCAGGATGGTCACCGGCTGGGTGAAGCCCTTGAACAGCAGCACCAGTACCATGTAGATGCACAGCACGCCGATGCCCATGGCCAGGCCGAAGCTGCCGAACAGCTCCTGCATCATCTCGGCGTCGCCGGAGTCGGCCAGGCGCACGCCGGGGGGCAGGTTCTGCAGGGCCGGCAGGGCCAGGGCCTCGTTGTACACCTCGCCCAGCTCGCGCTGGCCGAGCTCGACTTCGAGGATCACGTTGCGGCTGCGGTCCAGGCGGTTCACCTGGGCCGGGCCGCTGTCCATGCCGATGCTGGCCACGTTGGCGAGCTGTACCGGGCCGTTCTTGCCGGGTACGGTGAGCCGGCCGATGGCGTCCAGGTCGGCGCGCACACCATCGGGCAGGCGCACCCGGATGGGTACCTGGCGGCGCTCCAGGTTGAGCTTGGCGAGGCCCACGTCGTAGTCGCCGGCGGTGGCCACGCGCACCGTCTCGCCAATGGCGTCGGCGGTCACGCCCAGGTCGGCGGCGCGGGCGAAGTCGGGGCGCAGCACCACTTCGGGGCGCACCAGGCTGGCGCTGGAGGTGATGTTGCCGACCCCCTGCAGGGTGCGCAGGTCGCGGGTGGCGGCTTGGGCAGCCACGCCCAGGGCGGCCGGGTCGTCGCTCTTCAGCACCAGGATCATCTTCACCCCGGAATCCGCCGGGCCGACGGTGACGCGCACGCCGGGCAGCACGCCGAGGCGCTCGCGCATCTCTACCTCCACCGCCTGCTGGTTGCGATGGCGTTCGGTGCGATGGCTGAGGGTGACGGTGAGCACCGCCCGGCGCACTTCGGCCGCGGCGCCCGGGTTGAAGCCGTCACCGGCCGCGCCGCCGCCGATGGAGCTGAACACCGCCTTCACGTCGGGCATGGCGGCGATGGCGGCACGGGCCGTTTCGGCCGCGGCCCAGGTCTCCTTGAGGGTGCTGCCCGGGGGCAGCTCCACGTTCACCAGGGTCTGGGCCCGGTCGGCCGGGGGCACAAAGCCGGTGGGCAGCAGCGGAATCAGCATCACCGAGCCGACAAAGAAGGCGATGGCGCCGAGCAGGGTCAGGAAGCGATGGCGCAGGCACCACTGCATGCTGCGCATGTAGCTGCGCATGATGCGGCCCTCGGGCACTTCGCCATGGGCCACCGGGCGCATGAAGTAGGCGGCCATCATCGGGGTGAGCAGGCGCGCCACCACCAGCGAGGCGATGATGGCGAGCACCGCGGTCCAACCGAACTGCTTGAAGAACTTGCCGGCGATGCCGGCCATGAAGGCGGTGGGCAGAAACACCGCCACCAGGGCGAAGGTGGTGGCGATGACCGCCATGCCGATCTCGTCGGCCGCTTCCATGGCGGCCTGCAGGGGCGTCTTGCCCATGCGCAGGTGGCGGGCGATGTTCTCGATCTCGACGATGGCATCGTCCACCAGGATGCCCACCACCAGGGCCAGGGACAGCAGGGTGACGGTGTTGAGGGTGAAGCCGAACCAGGCCATGCCCAGGAAGGTGGGGATCACCGACAGGGGCAGGGCCAGGGCGGCGACCAGGGTGGCGCGCCAGTCGCGCAGGAACCACCACACCACCAGCACGGCCAGCAGGGCGCCCTCGTAGAGCAGCTGCATGGAGCCGTCGAAGTTTTCCTGCACGGCGGCCACGTTGTCGTAGGCGTGGGTGAAGCGCAGCTCCGGGTGGGCGGCCTGCAGCTCGGCCACGGCCTTCACCACCCCGTCCGTCACGGTGATTTCGCTCGCCCCCCGGGTGCGGGAGACCTCGAAGCCGACCACCGGCTTGCCGTCGAGCAGGGCCACCGAGCGGCGCTCGGCGGTGGTGTCGGTGATGCTGGCGATGCGCTCCAGGCGCACGCTGCGCCCGCCGGGCAGGGGGATGTCCATGGCTGCCAGGGCCTGGGCGTTGGCCACGGTGGCGATGGTGCGCACGGCCTGTTCACCGCCGCCCACGTCGCCGCGGCCGCCAGGGGCCTCCAGCTGGGCCCTGCGCAGCTGGCGCGACACGTCGGCGGCGCTGACCCCCAGGGCGGCCATGCGGTCGGCGTCCAGTTCCACCCGCAGCTCGCGGGTCAGGCCGCCCATGCGCTTGACGGCGCCGACGCCCTTCACCGCCAGCAGGCGGCGGGTCACGGTGTCATCCACCAGCCAGCTCAGGGCCTCCTCGTCGAGGCTGTCGGAGGTAAGTGTCCACGCCCCCAGGGGCCGGCCGGCGGTGAGGATCTTGGCCACCACCGGGTCGCGCACGTCGGCGGGAAGGTCGGAGCGCACCCGGCTGACGGCGGCGCGCACCTCGGTCTCGGCCTCGTTGGCGTTCTTTTCCAGCTCGAACTCGATGGAGATCGTCACCTCCCCGTCGAGGATGGTGGTGTACATCTTTTTGATCTGGGCCAGGGTCGCGATGCTGTTTTCCAGCTTGCGGGCGACCTCGGTTTCCAGGGTGCCGGGGGCGGCGCCGGGCAGGCTGGCGCTGACCGTGACTACCGGCAGTTCGATGTCCGGGAAATCCTGGACGCCAGAGCCCCGGAAGGCCAGCAGGCCGGCCAGGGTAAGCAGGGCGAAGAGCAGGATCGCCGGGATGGGGTTGCGGATGGAGAGGGCGGAGAAATTCATGGCGCGCTCAACGGGTGGTCGGGGCGAGGGCCTGGACGCTCGCCGGCACACGCTGGACGAGATCGCCGTCGTTGAGGAAGCCGGCGCCGCTGGCCACCACCTGGGCGTCGGGCTTGATGCCGGAGAGGATCTCGACCCGCTCCGCATCCCGATAGCCGACCTCGACCTTGGCCTGGGTGACGCGGTTGTCGGCGCCCACCAGGAAGACGTGGTTGAAGCCGTCGCGCATGGCCACAGCCTGGCGCGGCAGGGTCAGGCCGCGGGACTGGCCCAGGGCGAAGTCACCGCGGGCGAACATGCCGGCCTTGAAGGCCGCCTCGGCGCCATTGCCGGCGCTGGCGGGCAGGTCCACGTACACCAGCGCGTTGCGGGTCTGGGCGTCCACGGTGGGGGCCACGGTGCGCACCGTGCCGGTGACCTGGCTGCCACCCGGCGCGGTGATGCGCACCTTCTGGCCGGCGTGCACCCGGGCCAGCTCGGCGGCGGGCACGTCGGCGCGCCACTCCAGGCGATGCTGGCGGATCAGGCGGAACAGCTCCTGCCCCTGGGGCACCACGGCGCCGAGGGTGGCTGCCGGGGCGCGGAAGGAGATCACCCCGTCGTCACTGGCGAGCACCTTGGTGTGGCGCAGGCGCAGGTCGGCGGCGGCCAGGCTGGCCCGGGCGGCCTTCACCCGGGCGTCGGCGGCCGCCTCGGCCGTGAGGTATTGCTGGAGCTGCTGGGCGCTGAGGGCGCCAGTGCCATCCACGCTGCGGGCCCGGCCGGCGTTGCCGCGGGCCTCCTGCAGGGCGGCCTCGGCTTCGGCCAGGGCGGCGCGGGCCTGGGCCTGGTCGGCGGCGGGGATGTCGGCGGCGAACTCGGCCAGCAGCTCCCCACGCTTCACCCGGGCGCCGACGTTCACCTTCACGTCGATCAGGCGCAGGCCGCCGGATTCAGCGCCGAGGGAGGCTTCCTGCCAGGCGGCGATGCTGCCGTTGGCAGCCAGCCGGCGCTCCAGGTCGCGGCTCTCGGGGGTGGCGATGGTGACCGTCAGGGCCGGTTTGGCCGGGCTGGCGGTCGCTGCCGCCGGGGTGGCAGGGGCGTCCTCGCCGGAGGAGCAGGCGGCCAGGCAGGTGAGGCCGGCGAGGGCGAGGAGGGTGCGGCGGGCGGCGATCATCGGGCGTCTCCGGAGAGGGCGGCTTGGGGGGAAGAGGAGGGAGAGGTGGGGGCGGAGGTCGTCCAGCCACCGCCGACGGCCCGGTACAGGGCTACCCAGGCGGCGACGCGCTCCTGTTCCCAGCCGGCCAGGGTGGTGTCGGCGGCGAGCTGGGTGCGGCGGGCATCCTCCAGCTCCATCAGGCTGGCGAAGCCGGCGCGCTGACGGGCCTCGGTGGCGGTGAAGGCGGCCCGGTAGTCCCGGGCGGCGCGGCGCACGTCGGCCTCGCGGGCGGTGGCGGCGTCCAGGCGTACCAGGGCCTGTTCCACCTCGGCCACGGCGTCCCGGACCTTCTGGCGGTAGCTGCTCTCGGCGGCGACATAGGCGGCTTCGGCGGCCTCGACCCGGGCGCCGATGCGGCCGCCATCCAGCAGGGGCATGGACAGGGTCGGGCCGATGGACCAGGTGGTGGCCGACATGCGGTCGCCGTTGGTGTTGAGGCGCAGGGGGGTGATGAAGCCGCTGAGGCTCAGGCGCGGGTAGCGGGCGGCCTGGGCGGTACCGATGGCGGCGCTGGCGGCGGCCAGATCGCGCTCGGCGGCGGCCACGTCGGGGCGCTGGCCGAGCACCTGGGCGGGCAGGGCCTCGATGGCGAAGGCGGCCGGGCGCGGAAAGCGGCCGTCGGCGCTCTTCAGCTGGGCGCGCAGGGCGGGCTCGTCGAGGCCGGTAAGGGCTACCAGGGCCTTGATCTGCTGATCCCGCACCGAGCGCAGTTCGGTGAGCGCGGCGGCGCCGTCGGCGGCGCTGGCGGCGGCCAGGGCGACCTGGGCCGGGGCGCTCAGGCCGGCGCGGCCCAGGGTGTCGATCAGGCGCGCGGTCTCGGCCCGGGAGGCGGCGTCGGCCTCGGCCTGGGCCACCCGGCGCTCCTGGAAGCGCAGCTGCAGGTAGGCGTTGGCAGTTTCGGCCGCCACCGACACCCGGGCTTCGTGCCAGCGCGCCGTGGTGGCCGCCAGGCGGGCGTCGGCGCCCTCCTGGTCGCGGGCGATGCCGCCGAACAGATCGATCTCCCAGTTGGCCATCACCGAGGCCTGGCGGGTGGTCTGGAAGGTGGTGGGGGCGCCGAAGGTGAAGGCGGCGCGCTTGGCGGCCAGGCTGCCGTCGAGGGTGGGCATGCCGGCCACGCCGGCGCGCACGGCGTCGGAGCGGGCCTCGGCGATGCGGGCGCGGGCCTGGGCCAGGGTGGCGCTGTGCCGCTGGGCGGCGTCGATCAGGCTGGACAACGCGGGGTCGTCGAGCTGGCGCCACCAGTCGTTGAGGGTGCCGAGCTGGCCGTTGTGGGGCAGGGGCGCGTGCCAGCCGGCGGGGGCGGCCAGGGGGGCGGGCTGATAGTCGGGGCCGACCCGGGGCAGCAGGGAGCAGGCGGGCAGGGCCAGGAGCAGGCCGAGAAGGTAAAGGTGGCGCATCAGGCGGGGCCTCCGGAAGTGTGGCGGCGGCGTGCTTCGGCGTCGATCATCCCGGCCGCCCAGGCGGCCAGGCGTTCGGCCAGGGCATCGATGGATTCGGGTTTGGCGACCAGTTCGGGGCTGACCTGGTCCACCAGGTCCTGGGCGACGAAGAAGTGCATGGCCATGCCGAGCACGGCGTGGGTCAGGCGCAGGGTGTCGGTGTCGGGGCTGGCCAGGCCGAGGTGGCGGCTGATCAGCTGGCTCATGTTGCGGAAGAGATCGGCCAGGTCGTCGTCCATCTCGGTGCCCATCACCCCGCTGGGCTCCACCAGCTCGCGGAAGTGCAGGCGCATCACCAGGCGGATCAGCGCCCCCTGCTTGAGGGGATGCAGGAAGTTGAAGAAGAAGCCTGCCAGCGCGGCGTCCGGGTCGAGCGCGGCGGTGGGGTCGGGCAGGCAGTCCCGCGCCTGCAGGATGTCGGGTGTGGCGGTGGCGTCGCAGAAGGACTCGCAGAACACCGCCCGGTACAGGCCGGGTTTGTCGCCGAAGTAATAGCTGATGGAGCCCAGGTTAACCCCCGCCGCATCGGCGATCTCGCGGGTGGAGGTCTTCTGGTAGCCCTTGTCGGCAAACAGCTGCAGCGCCGCTTCGAGCAGGCGCTGCCGCGCCAGCGTGCCGTCGCTGCGGGTGGGGGTGTGGCTGGGCGGGGGAGGAACGCTCATGGAGGCCTTGCTCCGCCATGGGAGGCGGATTCAGTCAATCGACTGACTTAAGTTAGTCGATTGACTGAATCGGGTCAAGGCCTGCTTCGCGTAGCCGGGGCCGGTGCGTCAGGCGGCATCCGCCCACCGCCCGGTTTCAGGACAGGGTGATGGTCTTGCGTGCTTCGAGGGGCGGGTCCTTCTCGTCGGTCCACACCATCACCAGCTCGCCGCTCTCCCGGGCGGCGAAGGTGAATTCGATGTAGGGGTTCTGGGCGATGCTGATCCCCGGTTCCCAGGTGAACAGCAGGTTCTGCCCGAGCCGGGCTTCGAACCTTTTGACGATGTTGCGTGGCCGCAACCTGCCTGCCTCATCGCTGCGCAGGCCGCTTTCCATCTGGTGCTCGATCTGGGCCCGCACGCGCACGATCTCGCCCCTTGCGGGTTTGGCGTTGCTGACCCAGATGCGGGGTGGTTTTGCCATTCGGGAGACCTCCTTACATGCCGCAGCCGCTGGCCGCGACGGTGATGGCCTGGCGGGCGACGAGGACCTTGCCGTCACTCATCCGGGCCAGGGCATGGATGGTCTGGCTCTGGCTCAGGCGGAGGCGCACGGCGGCTTCGGCGGTGCCCGCGGCCGGCGAAAAGCTGAAGCGGCAGGCCAGGGGCGAGGGGTTGAGCTCGGCCAGAACGATGAGCTCCTTGCAGTAATGGCTGTCGCTGATGGGGGCGGTCACCCACACATGCACGGGCACCGCGCCGGGGTTGTCGGCGAGCACCGGCAGCTCCAGCTTGAGGCCGCTTTCGAGCGGCCTGGCGGAGCCCACGAACTCCGCCATGGTCCGCTTGAACTCGGCCGGGTTGGGCGCCAGGGGGTTGGCGGGGGCCGGCCTCGACTGGGCCCGGGCCGGGCCGGCAGGCAGCACCAGGGCGCCGCCCAGGGCCACGCCACCGGTCACGAAATCACGTCGTTTCATGGTGCGGATCACCGGTCAGATGGCCAGAAAGTCGCTGAACTTCTCCCTGATCCAGGCGAAGTCTTCCTTGACGAGGTCTTCGGTGCGGACGTCCATATCGATCTGGGTCTGGATGACCTTGCCGGAGGCGGGGTCGACCTCGTACTCGAACTTGACCGAGATCTCTTCCTGGGGCTCGGCGTTGACCATCATGTAGCACAGGTTGTCGGGCAGGCGCGCGACGACCTCCTTGCCCGACACGCGCTCGGCGATGTTGCGCGCCACGATGCGGCCGACGTAGTTGGCCACGTGGCCGCTCTTCGGGTAGTGGCCGAACTGGTCGGAGATGGCGCCCATCAGATCGCCGACGAAGTACACGCTGTCATCGCTGTGGGCGTGGAACAGGCGCGGGTGCATGTCGGCCCAGCCGGTGGGCTTGCCGTTGGCGTCCTTGCCGATCAGGTCGGCCTGCCACACCATCTCGGCGGCCTGGTGGGGTGGCATCAGGATGGCGTCGTCGAACTTGAACTCGCCGGCGCTGGTCTTGATGCGCTTGTTGAACGGGTCCAGCTCCTGCACCCGGGCGTTGGGCACATGGGTGATGATGTCCGGGTAGAGCTCGCGGAAGGCGGTCTGGTAACCCATGTGGATGGGCGCCACCTTGGGCTTCGGATCGAGGATCAGGATCTTGCCCGGGATGCGGTTCTTCTTGATGTGCCAGGCGATCAGACAGGCCCGCTCGTAGGGCGAGGGCGGGCAGCGATGGGGCGGCGGGGGCAGGGTCATGACCAGGGTGCCGCCCTTGAACTCCTGGATCTTGCGCTTGAGGGCGAACATCTCGGCGTTGGGGATGTAGGCCGACGGGAAGTGGGTGCGGGTGTGGTCGATGGCCCGCTGATCGTTGCCGAACCAGGCTTCGTAGGCGTTACGGATGCCGCCGGAGAGAATCAGGAAGTCATACTCGATCAGGCCGTGGGCGGTGCGCACCAGCTTGCGGTCCCGCTCGAAGCCCATCACCTCGGTCTGCAGCAGGGTGTAGCCGTAGCGGTTGGCCGGGCGCTGCATGTCGTGGTTCACAAAGTCGGTGTTGACGATGTCGATCAGCCACTTGTTGCTCATGGGGCCGGACCAGAAGGTCGGGTTGCGCTCCAGCAGGATCACGTCAGAGTTGGGGATGAGCTCGCGCAGGTAGCGCGCGGCGGTCATGCCACCCCAGCCGCCGCCACAGACGACGATGCGCGGCCGCTTGCCCTCGCGGGGCAGGATGCGCGAGGCGGGCGTGAGGATGGCGGGGGCTGCCACCGACTGCAGCGGCGTGCTGCCCAGGCCCAGGGCGAGGGCCATGGCCGGCGGGGTGATCAGGAAGTTGCGACGATTCATGGTGTGTTCCCCCTCAAGGAGTGGATCGAGTTTTCGGCCGTCAGGCCAAGCAGACAGCCCAGCACGATCCCGACACAGGCCGGGATGCTGGCCAGGGCCAGGGTGGACAGGCCGGAGAGGCCCTGGCCGATGGAGCAACCCACCGCCAGCACGCCACCAAAGCCCATCAAGCCGCCCCCGACAATGGACGCCAGGAGACGCCCGGGGCTGTCGAAGCCGGTCAGTTGAAAGGATCGCGTTGCCAGCGCCACGCAGCCGGCGCCGGCCAGCGTGCCCAGCACGATCGCCGGCCCCAGGCCCAGGGCCCGCCCCACGGCCAGCTGCAGGTAAAGAAAGCTCTCCGCCACCGGGCCGATGAAGCTCAGGGAGGTGGGGGCCGCCGGGTCGAAGGGATCCACCTCCACATGGGTGCTGACCCACCAGCCCAGCGCCACCAGCGCGCCGATCAGGACCGCGGCCAGGGCCTCCCGCGGGGCCCGGCGCAGGCCCGGGCGGTGCAGCGCGAACCACAGCAGCATGGCGACCAGGGGCAATACCGCGAGCAGCGTCGCCGGCGTGTCCCCGATCCCCGCCTGCCGGAGCTGCTCCGGCAGGGTGCCGGCGGCCAGTTGTACCTGCCCGAAGCCCTGGAGCGCCTGGCGCAGGGGCGCGAGGACGCCCGTCAGGGTGGCCTGGGCCGCCAGGCCGAGGCTGACCAGCACGACCAGGGCGCGCAGGTTGCCGCCGGCCAGCAGCACCAGGGCGCGGGCACCACAGCTGCGCGCCAGCACCATGCCGAAGCCGAACAGGGCTCCACCGGCGAGCACCGCCGGAAGGGCGAAGGTGCTGCGGACGACCTGGGCCCGGGCCGGCTCGATCTGTTGCAGCCAGGCCAGCCCCTGGGTGGCGGCGATGGCTACGGCCAGCGCCAGGGCCCAGGCGCGTAGTGCCCGGGCATCGGTGTGACGCTCGCGGGCCTGCCGGAGGCCCCGAAGCAGGCAGAAGTCGCCCAGACGCGCGGCAACGCCGAACCCGCAACCGAGAGCAAGGCCAGCACCCAGCAGCGTCATCACCCGGCGCCCCAGATGTCGGCGCAGATCGCGGCGTACCAGCTCGCGCCGTGGGCCGCTTCGGCCGCCCGGAAGGCCGCGTCCGCAGTGCCGGGGCTGACGCCGCCGGAGCCTGGCCGCTCGACGATCCGGCCCTCCGCGGCCCCGTATACCCCGGCTACCGAGATGCCGTAGTCGGGGCCGATCAGGCTGTAGCAGGTGTTGGTGAACAAGGCCGCTGGCGGCGCCTGGCCGAGCAGGTCGGCGGCGATGGTTGCCGCGGCCAGCTTGGCCTGGGTGTTGGCGACGAAGGCCGACTTGGGCATGGGGGCGGCCAGCGTGGCGTCACCCAGGGCGTAGATGCCGGCCACCTGCCGGGTCTCGAAGTTCTCGGCCTTCACCGGTACCCAGCCGCTGGCATCCACCACGCCGGCGCGCTCGGCAATCAAGCCGGCCTTCTGGGGCGGAATCACGTTGAGCACGGCCGCCTTGTGAATCTGGCCAAAGGCGGTTTCCACCGTCAGCGTGCCCGCATCCACCCGGGTCACCCGGCCATCGTCGGCCAGCCCGACCCACTCGATCATGTCGCCGTAAAGTGCCTTCCAGCCCTGCTGGAACAGCCCCTTCTTGGAAAAGTTGTCCTTGGCGTCGAGGAGGAGGATCTTGGAGCGGGGTTTGTGCCGCTTGAAGTAGTGGGCCACCATCGCCGCCCGCTCGTAGGGCCCCGGGGGGCAGCGGAAGGGGTTGTCCGGGATGACCATGACGAAGCTGCCGCCATCTTCCATCGCCTCCATCTGCCGGCGCAGGAGCTGGGTCTGGGGGCCGGCCTTCCAGGCATGGGGGGCGAGCTGCGAGGCGGCCTCGTCGTAGCCCGCCAGGGCATCCCAGCGCATGTCCACACCGGGCGACAGCACCAGCCGGTCCCAGCCCAGGGTCTGCCCCGTGGACAGGCGGACGTTGCGCCGGCGGGCGTCCACGTCCTCGGCCCGGGCGTGGATGACCTCGACCCCCGCGGCACGCAGGCCTTCGAAACCATGGCCGAGGCTGTCCCAGCTGCGCAGGCCGGCCAGGTAGAGATTCGAGAAGGGGCAGGTGTGAAAGCGCGGGGCGGGTTCGACCAGCGTGACCTGCAGCTGCGGCGCATGCCGTTTCAGGTAGCGGGCCGCCGTGGCGCCGCCGAAGCCACCGCCGACGATCACCACCCGGGCCGACCCGGCGCCCGCCCGCACGATGGCGGGCAGCGCCAGGGCCGCGCCACCTGCCGCCAGGCTGCCCAGCATCTGCCTGCGTGATAGTCCGCTCATCGCGTTCCACCCCGGGCAAACCACTTCGCCAGCGCCTCGATCTGGTCGGTGTCATGGCCTTTCATCAGGCGCGTCATGACGCTGCCCGGGGCGTCACGGCCGTCGCGAAACGCCAGCAGGCGGGCGCGCAGGTAGCCCTCGTCCAGCCCGCCGATGGGCGGGATGGCACCTTGGGCGCGGCCATCCGGGCCGTGGCAATTGACGCAGCCGCCCGCCAGGACGGCTGCCGTCGTGGCGGGGAGCTCGGCCGCCGCTGCGGGCCCGGCGAGTGCCAGGCCCAGGCTGGCGAGGGAAAGGAGGGCGGGAGCGACGCGGGAAGAGGGCTGCACCAGGAACCTTTGAGCAGTAGGCAAGCCCCCGTTTCCAGGCACTCGCCGTCGCCCGATGCCTTGCGCGCAGTGCACGTGATCGCTTGCTGCCGGCATCGAGCGGGTGGGGAAGACGGCGCCGATTGTACCAACGAAGCCGGCCCCCGGCCGGATCGTGGGCTCAGGGCGCCAGGCGCTGCCGCGTCCAGCTGCCGTCGTCGGCGGGCCGGTAGGTGATGCGGTCGTGCAGGCGTGAGCTGCGGCCCTGCCAGAATTCCCAGTAGTCGGGCACCAGCCGGTAGCCGCCCCAGTGGGGCGGGCGGGGCGGGTTGAGGCCGAAGCGCAGGCCGTATTCGGCGGCGCGGGCGACGATGGTGCCGCGGCCGGGGATGGGCTGGCTTTGCTCCGAGGCCCAGGCGCCGATGCGGTGGGTGAGGGGGCGGCTGGCGAAGTAGGCGTCGGATTCCTCGGCCGAGACCTTCTCCACCCGGCCTTCGATGCGCACCACCCGCTCCAGCTCGACCCAGTGAAACTGCAGGGCGGCGAAGGGGTGGGCATCGAGTTCGTGGCCCTTGCGGCTGGCGTAGTTGGTGTACCAGACGATGCCGCGGGCGTCGTAGCCCTTGATGAGCACGACCCGGGTGGACGGACGGCCATCGGGGCCGACGGTGGCGACGGTCATGGCGTTGGGTTCGGGGAGCTGCTGGGCCAGGGCTTCGCTGAGCCAGCTGCCGAACTGGGCCAGGGGGTCGGTGGCCACGTCGTCCACGTCGAGGCTGCCGCGCTCGTAGGATTTGCGCAGGTCGGCGAGGTTGGGGGTGTCGCTCATGACAGGCTTTCCGGGAGGCTGTGATACCCGCTCGGACTGTTGCCCAGGCGCAGGGTTTCAAACTCGCTTGCTGGCACCGCCCGGGAGAACAGGAAGCCCTGGGCGTAGTCGCAACCGATCTGGCGCAGCAGCTCACGCTGCAGTTCGGTCTCGACCCCTTCGGCCACCACCTTCAGGCCGAGCTTGTGGGCCATCACGACGATGGCCTCGCAGAGGGCGAAGTCGGCGCTGTCGGGGGCCAGGTTGCGGGTGAAGGACTGGTCGATCTTGAGGATGTCGATGTCGAACTTCTTGAGATAGGAGAGGGACGAGTAGCCGGTGCCGAAATCGTCGATGGCCACGCCGATGCCGGCGTCGCGGAAGTGCAGCAGGGTGTCGCGGATGCCCGGGTCGGTGCCCATCAGCAGGCCTTCGGTGATCTCGATGACCAGGTTGCTGCCGGGCAGGCCGGCGGACTGCAGGGTGTCGATCCAGCGCCGGAAGGTCTGCTCGCCGGGATTGAACTGTACCGGGGAGATGTTGATGCTGACCTGGAAGTCGGTGCCGAGGGTGCGGCGCCAGCGCAGGGTCTGGCCGAGGACCTGCTCGAACACCCATTCGCCCAGCTCGTGGATGATGCCGGTGTCTTCGGCGATGGGGATGAAGGTGGCCGGGCTGACGAAGCCCTGGATGGGGTGCTTCCAGCGGATCAGCGCCTCGGCCTTGATGATGCGGCCGCTGTCGAGCTCGACGATGGGCTGGTAATACACCTCCATCTGCCCGCCTTCCAGGGCCCGGCGCAGTTCGCCGGCCAGGCGCACGCGCTGTTCGGCGCTCTCCTGCAGGGCCCGGGTGAAGAAGCGGAAGCAGCCGCGGCCGGCGTCCTTGGCCAGGTACATGGCCTGGTCGGCGTGCTTGATGAGCTCACTGATGCCGGTGCCGTCGGCGGGGTAGAGGGCGATGCCGATGCTGGCCGAGACGAAGTGCTCGTTGCCGTTGAGGGCGAAGGGTGCCGACAGGCGCTCGATGACGTCCTGGGCGATGCGCCCGATGTCGGTGCCGCCCTGCAGCTCGGACAGGATCACCATGAACTCGTCGCCGCCCAGGCGCGCCACCGTGTCGTAGTCGCGCACGCTCTGGCGGATGCGGCTGGCGGCCTCGACGAGGAGCAGGTCGCCGGTTTCGTGGCCCTGGGTTTCATTCACCTCCTTGAAGCGGTCCAGATCGATGAGGAGCAGGCCGATCACGGTCTCGTCGCGCTGGGCCTTCTTGATCTCCCGCTCCAGGCGGTCGTTGAAGAGGCGCCGGTTGGGCAGCTGGGTGAGGTGGTCGTAGTTGGCCTGGGTCCAGATCAGGTTGTCGGCCTTCTTTTTCTCGGTGATGTCCGAGAACAGGATGACGCGGCGGTGCACCGCCGCGTCGTCGCGGAAAACGGTGCTGACGGTGATCCAGGCGATGAAGTCGCTGCCGTCGGCGCGCCGGCTGCAGACTTCGCCCTGCCAGCGGCCGCTGGCCTCCACGGAGGCCCACAGGTTGCGGTAGGAGTCGTCGTCGAGCTGGTCGCACTGGAGCAGGCGGGGCTCGCGGCCGGCCATCTCGTCCTGGGTGTAGCCGGTGATCTCGCTGAAGGCCGGGTTGATGGTGAGCACCCGGTTGTCGGCGTCGGTGATCATCACCGCCTCGGAGGTGTTGGCGAAGACGGTGGCGGCCAGGTGCAGCTGCTCTTCGGCCATCACCCGTTCGGTGATGTCCCGGTTGGTGCCGCGGGTGCCCAGGAAGCGGCCGCGTACGTCGATCACCGGCTGGCAGACGTGCTCGATCCAGCGCTCCGAGCCGTCCCGGGCAATGATGCGGAAGGGGGTGAGGCGGTGGCCGCCGGGGGTGACCACCTTTTCGTCGTGGCCGAGCCAGATGGGCAGGTCTTCCGGGTGGATGATCTTGCGCATCAGGTCCGGGTCGCCGATGAAGTCCACCGGGCCGTAGCCCGACACCTCCAGGCAGGCCGGGGAGATGTAGAGGTAGAAGCCGTGGGGGTCGACCCAGTATTCCCAGTTGGGGGAGTACTCGGCCAGGATGCGGTACTTCTCCTTGCTCTCCGCGAGGGCGTCGTTGGCCTCCTGCAGGGACGCCATGCGGGCGTCCACCAGGTCTTCGAGGGAGCGCTGCAGGCGGATCAGGTCCAGGTGGGTGCGCACCCGGGCGCGCACCTCGTCGATGTCGAAGGGTTTGGTGATGTAGTCGGCGGCGCCGATGGCAAAGCCCTGGACCTTGTCCACCACGCTGTCCACCACGGTCACGAACATCACCGGGATGCGGCTGCCCTCCGGGCTGGCCTTGATGCGTCGGCACACTTCGTAGCCGTCCATCTCCGGCATGATGATGTCGAGCAGCACCAGATCGGGGGGGTGGGGGCCGGTCACCAGCTCCAGGGCCTTGGGGCCGTTGGCGGCCACCATGATGCGGTATTCGTCCTGCAGGGCGGTGGCCAGGCCGTGGAGGTTTTCGGGGATGTCATCCACCAGCAGCAGGGCCGGCTTGTCCTGGCGCAGCAGGGCCTGGCTGCCCACCCCGGCGGCGCTGCGGCGGCGGTGGCGGCGCAGCTCGAGCTGGTTGCTGACGCGCAGCAGCAGCAGCTCGGGGTTGATGGGCTTGGTCACATAGTCGGCGGCGCCCAGGCGCAGGCCGACGGCTTCGTCGGCGGTCTCGGCCAGGGCGGTGACGAAGATCACCGGGATGTCGGCGGTGGCCGGGTCGGACTTGAGCCGGTGCAGCACCTCGTAGCCGTCCATGCCGGGCATGCGGATGTCGAGCAGGATCAGGTCGGGGGCCGGCTGTCGGGTGGCCAGCTCCAGGGCCTTGGGGCCGTTGGTGGCGACGATGACCGCGAAGTCGTTGCGCAGGATGCCAACCAGGATGTGCAGGTTCTCGCTGACGTCGTCGACAACGAGAATGCGTGGTTTGGCCTTGTCCGGTGTAGGGGTGTCGCTCATGTTCGTCCGACCAGTTGCGTGTTCAGGTCATTCAGCAGGGTCAGGGCTTCATCGATCTCGAACAGATCGATTTTTTCGGCCACGTCCCGGATCAGGTCTTGCAGCAGGCTGTCGCCGACGCCGCTGCGCAGCTCGGCCAGGGTGGCCTGGGCGGCGCCGAGGTCGGTCTCCAGCAGGGCCTGCAGGCGGCTCACCCGCAGGGCGATCTCACTGTTGCTGAGCGCTGCCGTAGCGCCTGGCTCCGCCCCCGGAGGGGCCGCCAGGCTGTCGATATCCTTCATCACCTGCTCCAGCAGGGCGCCCATCCGGGCCAGGGCCTCGGCAGCGGGCGGGCTGCTCTGCTTGAGCTCGCCATCGATCTCGGTGATGCAGGCAAACAGCCCATCGGCCCCGATATTGCCACACACGCCCTTGAGGGCGTGGCAGTACTCCTCGGCCCGCTGCAGGGCGCCTTCGGCAATCAGGGCGGCGAGCCGGGCGGGGGCGTCGTCGTAGCGGGTCCGGAAGCGTCGCAGCTGCTTGCGGTAGGCCTCGCTGTCGCCACCGATGCGGTGCACGCCCTGGGCACTGTCCAGGCTCTCCAGGCGACGCAGGTCGTCGGGCAGGGCGGCCTGGTGGCGGCCGGGGGCGGCCGGGCCGACGGGGATGTGCAGCCAGCGCGCCAGGGCCGCCTGCAGGCGTTCGGGGGAGACGGGTTTGGTGATGTGGTCGTTCATGCCGGCGGCGAGACTCTGCTGCTCGTCCCGAGCCATGGCCAGGGCGGTCATGGCGATGATCGGGAGGGTGCGGAAGCGCTCGCCGCTGGCCCGTTCGCCGAGGGCGCGGATGCGCCGGCTGGCCTCCAGGCCGTCCATGCCCGGCATGTGGATGTCCATCAGCACCGCGTCGTAGTTGCGCGCCTGGACCAGGGCCAGGGCTTCCTGGCCGTTCACGGCGCAATCCACCTGGGTGTTCATGCGGTGCAGGAGCTCGGTGGCGAATTCGCGGTTGATCTCGTTGTCCTCCACCAGCAGCAGGCGGGCGCCGCGGAAGTCGCAGATGCCGTTGCGCGGCGTGTCGCCGGACTGTTCCTCGAAAAGGCGGCCACGGCCCAGGCTGGTGAGCAGGGTGTCGAGGAGGATGGACGGGGATACCGGCTTGACCAGGAAGCCGGCGACGCCCGCCTGCTCGGCGGCCCGGATGACGTCCTCGCGGCCGTAGGCGGTCACCATGATGACCTTCGGCTTGGGCTGGATGGCCGGATTGGCGTGGATGCGCCGGGTCACCTCGTCACCGTTCATGGGGGGCATGCGCCAGTCCATCAGCACGATGTCGAAGGGGCTGCCGCCGGTGTCCTGGAGCATGCCCATGGCGCTGGCGCCGTTGGAGGCGACGGCGACGTCGAGGTGGAAGAAGCGCAGCATCTCGGCGAGGATCTCGCGGGACACCTCGTTGTCGTCCACCACCAGGATGCGGATGTCGCGCAGCAGGGGGCTGGCCTGCTCGACCCGCTCGCGCCGGTCGGTGCGGGCGTCCCGGGCGATCTGCAGGCGCACCGTGCAGCACACGGTGGTGCCTCGGCCGGGGCAGGACTCCTCTATCCACAAGCGGCCGCCCATCAGCTCGGCCAGGTGCCTGCTGATGGCCAGGCCCAGCCCGGTGCCACCGAAGCGACGGGTGGTGGTCTGGTCGGCCTGGGTGAATTTCTGGAACAGGCGCTGGACCAGCTCCGGCGCCATGCCCATGCCGGTGTCGCGCACCGAGAAGTGCAGCATCAACTCGTCGTCGGTGCTGGACAGGCTGTGGAAGGCCAGCTCCACCTCGCCCCTCTCGGTGAACTTGATGGCGTTGCTGCACAGGTTGAGCATGATCTGGCCAAGGCGCAGGGGGTCGCCCACCAGCACCGGCGGCAGGGTCACGTCGTAGCGGATCAGGAATTCGATGCCCTTCTGCTCGGCCTGCAGGCCGATGGAGTCCTTGAGCTGCTCGAGCACGCTGTCGAGGCCGAACTCGATGGACTCGACCTCCAGCTTGCCGGCTTCGATCTTCGAGAAGTCCAGGATGTCGTTGATGATGCCGAGCAGGGAGTGGGCCGCGCCCTGGGCCTTGGACAGGTAGTTGTGCAGGCTGGGGCTGAGCTCGGCGTTGAGGGCCAGGTAGAGCATGCCGATGATGGCGTTCATCGGGGTGCGGATCTCGTGGCTCATGGTGGCCAGAAAATCCGACTTCATGCGCGAGGCTTCCTCGGCAAGGGTTTTGGCGTGGATCATCTCCTCCAGCGCGTCCCTTTCGGCGGTGATGTCCTCGATCACCCCGACCATGCCGCTGGCCGGGTCGGCCGGGTCCACCACCCGCTGCGACAGGCGCACCCAGAAGCGGTGGCCATCCCGGGCCTGCACAGGCATGTCCCGGCGCAGGGTTTCGCCCCGGGCCAGGCGCTCGGCGCCGTCACCCTGGGCGTCGCTGAGCGCGGTGTCGGGGTCGGCCAGCCAGATGCGGGCCGGCTGCCCGAGCTGCTCCCCGGGGGCGTAGCCGAAGAGCTCGTCCAGGCGCCGGTTGTTGCGCACGATCAGGCCGTCGCGCAGCAGCACGATGCCGACGCTGGCCGAGTCGAACAGGGCCTGCAGTTCGGCGGTGCGTTCGGCCACCCGCTGCTCCAGGCCTTCGTTGATGGCCTTGAGCTCGCTTTCGTTGTCGGACAGGCGCTGGTTGGTGGTGAGCAGGGCGTGGTTGCGCTCCTCGATGGTCGCCAGCATGTCGTTGAAGACGGCCACCAGGGTGCCGATCTCGTCCTTGTCCTCGGCGCCGGCGCGGACGCTGTAGTCCTTGCTGCGGGAGATCGTCTGCATGGTGCGGGTCAGGCGCTCGATGGGGCCGGAGACGATGCGCTGCCAGCGGGTGGCCACCAGCAGGGTCAGCGCTGCGGTGGCCGCGGCGATCAGGCCGGCGAAGAGCAGATAGTTGCGCCACAGCAGGTCCAGCTCGCGCAGGCTGGCGCGGATGTACACGGTGCCGATGGGCACGCCGCCTTCCATCACCGGCTCGCTGAGGGTCAGGTAGCCGTCGTCGATGTCGGCCCGGCTCTCGGTGCCGCGCAGGGCGGGAAAGGTGAAGGGCCGCTCCTCGCCGCTGTCGTAGAGGGCAAACACCCGGCCTTCGGCGTCGTAGAGGCAGGCGGCGGTGACCGGCCGTCTTACCTTCAGGGCCCCCAGGGTTTCGATGGCGACCTTGTCGTCGTTGAAGATCAAGGCGGCGGTGCTGCGGTCGGCCACGATGCGGGCGAGGGAGGACAGGTCGCGCACCAGCTCGTCCTTGACGCGCATCCGCTCGTAGATGATGAAGCCGGTGGCCTGGAGCAGCACGGCGGCGAGGCTGGTGATGACGATGATCATCACCAGCTTGGTCTTGATCTGCATGCCGTAGAACAGTGCGCGCATGGGCTTCGGGCTCCGTGGTCAGGGCACGGTGCGGGCCAGCTCGAGGAGCTTGGCGCTGATCCGCAGATTGGCACTGCGGGCTGCATCGGGGTTGATCTCGAGCTTGATCTTGCCGCCCTCGGGGTAGAGCCCGACGATGCCGCCGCCGCGGGCAAAGCCGTCCTGGTCGCTGACCGTCAGCACGGCCTGGCCGCGCAGGCGGGCCTGCAGTTCGGCCCAGCGCTTTTCGGGGCGGCCCACGTAGAGCACCTGGCACTGGGCCGGCTCGAAACTGCCGTCGCTGTCGATCTTCAGGGGGCGGTCCTTGACCTGCTTGCCGGCCAGATCCACCAGCAGCTGGGTGACCCCGTCGTTGCCGGCCACGCACAGCTGCAGGGCGTCGGCGGGCAGGCTGGGCCAGTCGACGAACTTGATGATGTGAAAGACGTAGGCGGCCTTGATCTTGGCCTCGAGCTCGCCCGGGGCGGCGTGGGCCGGGGACAGGCTGGCTGTGGCCAGCACGGCGAGAATGCAGCGGAGCAGGAGGGGCAGGCGCGGCGCGCGGCGCTTCATCGGAACAGGGGCATGGGGCCGCTCAATAGCGGAGATCCACGCCGACGAAGGCGTTGAAGCCCGGGTCGCGAAAATCGAAGGGCATGCGGTATTGCCGGTCGGTGAGGTTGTTCAGATCCAGGGTCAGACGGACCTCGTGCCGGGCATTGTGGATCAGATCCTTGTACAGTCGGGCGTTCACCAGCCCGAAGTGGCCAAAGCCCTGGCGGCCGCTCCGGGAGGTGCTGTCGTAGTAGCGCCCGACCCAGTGGTAGTAGGCCGCGGCGTGGATGTCACCGGGCAGGCGGAAGGACAGGCCGGCGTTGGCCAGCTCGGCCGGGGCGAAGGGGATCTCGGTGCCGTTGTGGTCGGTATTGCTCGGGTCCTTGACCCGGGTGTGGGTGCGGGTCAGGTTGGCGAACAGGCTGAAGTGGGCCGACGGGGTGTAGCGGGCGTCCAGCTCGAAGCCCATGGCCCGGGCGCTGCCGGCGTTCTCGGAGCGGACCTGGGACGGGGCGGCACTGACGATGTTGGTGACGATGGCGTCGCCGAGGGTGTTGAGGAAGCCGCGCAGGTCGACGGTCAGCTCCCGGCTGGGCTGCCAGGCCATACCCAGGTCGCGGCCGATGCCGCTCTCGGGCTTCAGGCCGGGGTTGGGCAACTCGCCGCTGGTGACCGGCGACGAGACCGTGCCGCCGATCTGCTTGGCCGCCGGGGCCATGAAGCTGGAGCCGGCATTGGCGTAGAAGGCCAGCCCGGGGGACAGGTTGTAGCGGGTGCCCAGGCTCCACAGGTTCTTGCTCCAGCTGGCGGCGTTGGTGGCCGGGATGTTGCCGCCGAGGCGGGCGTAGTCGTGCTGGAGGGTATTGCGCCGGAGCCCGCCGCGCAGGATCCATTGATCGAGCTGCAGCTTCTCCTGGATGAAATAGCCGGTGGAGCGGGCCTGGGCGCGGTTCTCGGCGGATACGCCGCCGGCCGGGCTGCGCACGTCGGTTTCGTAGTCCACCCACTGGGCATCCACCCCCAGGGTCAGCAGGGCGCCCTGGCCGTGGCGGTGGCTGAGGGTCAGGTCGGCGGGGCGGATGGTCTGGCGGGTGGCTTCGTGGTTCACCAGGGCCAGGCTGGCGGGGTAGGCGTCGTTGGCGAAGTTGCGGTCATAGCGCCGTTCGCCGTACTTGAACTGGAGGTGCCAGTCGGTGGCGAAGGCGTTGTTGTAGGCGAAGTTGAGGGTGTCGTAGTGGTGCTCGAAATCCCGGTTGGGGCGGCCCATGTTGCCCTGGTGGGCGGTGCGCTGGTAGTACAGGGACAGGGTGTGGTCCGGCCGGTCGAGGGCGTAGTTGAGCTTGAGGAAGAACTTGTCCTTCTCGTAGTGCGGTGACTGGGTGGCCTGCAGCCAGGAGCCGGGCATGCCGTAGGGCGTGTAGTCGGCGCGCTCATGGCCGGCGCTGAGGATGTAGCCGAGCTGGCCGGCGTTGCCCTGGGTGTAGGCGCTGCCGCGGTAGCTGCCCCAGGCACCGGCGCCGGCACTGAAGCGGGTCAGGGGCGTGTCGATGCGGTTCTTGAGGACGAAATTGGTGGTGCCGGCGAGGGGCGTCTGGTTGCCCACGAAGTCCATGGACAGGTAGTTGGAGTACAGCACCGAGGCCGGCCCCTTGTGTACCTCGACGCGCTCGATGGCGGCGCTGTCCAGGCTCATGGCATCCACGAAGGCGTCGATGGGCAGGCCGTCGAGCAGGTAGCTGTTGTACTTGGGCCCCAGCCCGGCGTAGGAGCCCCAGTTGGCATCGTTGCGCGACAGCACATTCACGAACTGGCCCGAGGTGTGGCGCATCAGCTCGGCCAGGTTGCGGTTGGGGCTGGGGAGGTGCTCGATTTCCTCGTTGCGCAGGACGACAATGCGCTGGGTGACGGTATCGGCCGACTGTTCCAGCTTGGTGTCCGTCACCACCAGATTGCCCAGCTGCTCCAGGCTGGTGACCTCCACGAAGCCGGCCAGGGGCAGGTTCTCAAGGGGGGCGCCGTTCCGGGGGAGGGTCTCCGCCGCGGCGAGGGCGGGCGCCAGGAGCAGGACTGAGGCGATACGAGGGGTCTTCATCCTTGCGATCACGGCCTGAAGCAGGCGTTCGGGAGGGCTGATGGTGTCAGGAAACAAAATGTGACAATGGGCGCCAAATCTTATCCGGGTATGAAATGAAGATCAAACGGGCGTTTCGGCGCTTCCTGAACGGACTCCGTGCCCTTGCCGTGCTGGCCGTGCCTTTCGCTGCCGAGGGCGCCGAAGCCCTGCCGGCGTGTTTCGGTGAGGCCCAGCCCCTGGTGGTCTCCAGCCAGATGCCCTACGCCCTGGTGACCCTTGCCGGGCGGCAGGGCTACTTTGTGCTGGATTTCGGCGCCACCTTCAGCACCGTGGTGCCCGATGCCTTTTTTGGCCCGCTCAAGCCGCGCCCGCAGCCCGGGCAGAGCGACACCTACGATGACTTCAACTTTTTTGGCAGCTGGGGGCAGGTGCGTCTGCCGGCGGGGGGTGTGAGCGGGCTGCGTGGTAGCGTGCCCCAGGCGGGCATCATCGGCACCGACTTCCTGGCCTCCCACATCTACACCCTGGATTACCCGCAAGGGCGCCTCCACCGGGCCGGGCAGGGCCGTTTCTGTACGGATGAAGCCCTGAGCGCGGCGGGTTTTTCGGCCCTCAGCACCCGGGACTACTACGCCGACGGGCCGGGCCGCCTCACCTGCCCGCGGGCCGGAAGCCCGGCCTGCCCCAACGTGCCGGCGGTGCCGGTACGCATCGGCCCGGTGGTGGCGGTGGCTCAGCTCGATACCGGGTATGACGACAGTGCCCAGCCCCTGTCGGTGAATATCAACGTGGCCCTCTTCGACGCCCTGCAGAAGGCCGGCGTGCGCCTTCAGGCGCGACCGGAGATCGCCCTTCAGCTCACCACCTGCCAGCCTGGCGTGAGCGAGGCGGTGGATGCCTGGCAGCTGCCGTCGGGCACGGCGCTGGATTTCATCGGGCCGTCGGGGCGCGTGGTGCGCAGCGAGCCCGGCGTGACCCTGTTCGTCAAGCGCACACCGCCCGCGGCGCGGGTGTGCGGCGGCATCGGCACCTGGCCGCAGCCGGCGGCCCAGCTGGGGGCATCCTTCTTTGCCGGTGGTGCGCTCATCGTCGATCCCTTCTCGGCACGGGTGTGGTTCCGGAATCCGGCCGCCGCTCCTTTGACTTCGCGAGAGCGCCCATGAGCTTCAGGCAGATCAAGACCTGGCAGTGGATCCTGGTGATCGCGGTCCTCTACCCCGGCATTGACGTAAGCAATGCCAACAACCCGGCCTTCGTGGAAGCCCAGCAGACCCTCGCCGCCCGCCAGTCCGAGGCGCGCGCCATCGTCGAAGCCCAGCCCGGCATCAAGGGCGTCAAGTGGGAACTCGACCGGGCCTGGCTGGGCGCCCGGGGCATAGACCTGCCACCGCCCTAGCCAACGGGTGCCGGCCGGCGCTGGCGGATGGCAGAGTGGTATCGTGGGCGCCTCCGCTGTCTGTTCCGGGAAACTCCGATGGCCGATATCCCCCGTCTCCGTGTGATGTTCTCCAGCCGTGCCGCGACCCGCGTGTTCGGCGATACCACTCTGACCGAGCTGCGCCTGGCCCTCAAGGCCCATGTGGAGGGCATTCGCATCGGCGGGCATCAGCCCTTCGAGGTGTGGATCCATGAAGACGACCCGGCCCCGGCCGGTCGCACCATCCTCGAAGGCTCCCTCGACGAAATCAGCCGGGCCGACGTGGTGCTGGTGCTGTACTCCGGCGAAGCGGGCAGTGCCGAGGCCGACAGCAGCATTGGCATCTGCCACGCCGAGCTGCAGGAGGCCCTGGCCCGGCGCCGTGACGTGGTATCGGTGATCGCCCTGGACCCCCTGATCGACCCATCGGCCGAGCGGGACCGGGTTTTCCAGGCCTATGTCACCCGGCGGCGTCTTATCCATGCCCGGGTACAGGACCGGGAGGGGCTGTTCGATGCCGCGGTGCGCCTGCTGCTGCAGCGTTTCGTCGAGCTGGCCAAGCGCGGTGCGCGCCCCACCGGCCGCCGCGTGGATCAGGGCACGGCCCTCGATTGGGCGCGGCTCGATCTGCCCGGTCGCGCCGCAGCCATGCGTTCGGCCCTCGTGGATGCCCTTGATGGCACCCCCACCGAACAGGGTGTGCTGTACACCCTGGCGCCCCAGGGGCTGGCATCGGCCCGCCTGCTGCTGCGGGTGGACGCCATCCCCGCCGCCCTCGGGGTGGCCGCAGCGCGGGAGCGGGTCGGTCAGCCCTTCTATACCGACCACCTGTGCGCCGGGCTGCTCAAGGCCGAGGATGCCATTGGCCCGATCCACCTGCTTGCTTGCCACCGGGGCGTGACCGAGTCCCAGGCCCTGCGCCTCCTTGGCACCAGCAATGCGGTGGCGGTGGCGTCGGAATTCGGGGTGTTTGCGGCCGAGGATGTGATGCAGACCCAGGTTGTCCTGCTGGCCCAGTGCGTCGATGCGGGCGCCGTGATGCTGGCCCTGCGCCGCTTCCTGGAATGGCTGGACCGGGAAGGCGAGGTGAGCAATCTGCTGCGCCGCGCCCGGGCCCGTCGCGCCATCGTGGCGGCGATTGCCGCCGGCCGTGACGCGGCCGGCTGGCCGGAGGCCTGAGGCTGCGGGTCGTCAGCCCATGGCCATGTGGCTGGCGCACAGGCCGGCCAGGGTGGAAAGGCCCCGATCGATGTCAGCCTCGTCGGCGTGGCTGAAGTTGAGGCGCAGGGTGCCGGTGGCGGCAGGATCGTCGGGGTAAAAGGCTTCACCCGGCATGAAGGCCACGCCCGCTTCTATGGCCAGGGGCAGCAGCGCCCGGGTGTCGATGGGCTGGCGCAGCCGCACCCAGAAGAACAGGCCGCCGGCCGGTGTCTCCCAGCTCGCCAGGCCACCAAAGTGGCGATGCAGCGCGGCGGCGAAGAGATCACGTTTGTGGCGGTAAAAGTCCACCAGGCGGGCCATTCGCGCTGGGCGTCCGGGGGCGGCCAGCTGCTGCAGCACCAGCCACTGGCTGAGACGGTTGCTGTGCAGGTCGGCGGCCTGTTTGAGGCGCACCAGATAGGTGAAGAATTCCGGCGAGGCGGCCAGGAAGCCCAGGCGCAGCCCCGGCGCCAGGCTCTTCGAGAAGGAGCCCTGGTAGATCCACGGGCTGCCCTGCAGGTGGCTGACCACCGGGCGGCGCTCGCAGGCGTCGTACACCAGATCGCGGTAAGGGTCGTCCTCGAACAGGGGCACCCCGGCCTCATCGCAGGTCCTCGCCAGGGCTTCACGCTCGGCGCCGGTGTAGCAGCGGCCGGTGGGGTTCTGGAAGGTGGGGATGGCATAGGCAAAGGCCGGCCGGGTGGGTCCGAAGCCGGTCGCGTCGAGTGTTTCCGGCGTGAAGGGGGCAAAGCGCGCGCCAAAGAAGCGGAACACCTGCAGGGCCGCCAGGTAAGTGGGCGATTCCACCGCCACCGGCGTGCCCGGGTCGATGAACAGCTTGCCCACCAGGTCGATGCCCTGCTGGGAACCCGACAACACCAGCACCCGCTCCGGGCCGCAGTCCAGGCCGATGGCGGAGAGCTCGTCGGCGATGCGCTCGCGCAGGCGGAGATCGCCCTCGGTGGGCCCATACTGCAGGGCGGCATCGGGGACGGCCAGGCCGAAGTCGGGAAAGGTCTCGGCGGCGGGCAGCCCGCCGGCAAACGAGATCATTCCGGGCCGCTCCACCACCGCCAGGATCTCCCGGATCGGCGACGGGTGCAGATCGCTGACCCGGGCAGAGAGGGAAGGGGCGTGACGGGGGCTGAGGCCTGCGGACATGAGGGTTCTCCTGATTGCGTGAAAGAAGTTAAGTCAATAATATTGACCTATTAATCCTGCTCTTCATGAAAATTAAAGTCAACATGATTGACCTAAATCGTCAGGCCGAACTGCGCCAGGCCATCGAGCTCCTCTTCCACGCCTATCGCGCCTTCACCGCGCCCCCCGACCGCATCCTGGAAGCTCGCGGTCTGGGGCGGGTGCATCACCGCATCCTGTACTTCGTGGCGCGCAGCCCGGGCACCACGGTGACGGCCCTGCTGGGGGTGCTGGGGGTCAGCAAGCAGGCCCTCAACGCGCCCCTGCGCCAGTTGGTCGAGGCCGGTCTGGTGGATTCCCGCGCAGGCACCGAGGACAGGCGCAGTCGGCAGCTCCAGCTGACCGACGCCGGCGCGGCCCTCGAAGCCGAACTGTCGGGCACCCAGATGGCCCTGCTGGAAGAAGTCTTCACCGCCGCGGGCGCGGACGCCGAGCAGGCCTGGCGGGCGCTCATGGGTCGGCTCGGATCCCCTGCCTAGGGCGTCAGCCGGGCCTTCTTGATACCCGTCAATGCCCCCCGGAGTACGACGTCCTACTGTGGCGCCGTCTTCCGAAGGAGCCTGCGATGGACCGATCCCTGCTGATTCACGTGACCGTTCTGCTGGGCCTGACCGCCCTGGCCGTCACTTCCGCGCCGGCCGCAGAGCCTGACTCTGCCCGCCAGAAAGACCTGATCCACCTGGTCCGCCAGGACTGCGGCTCCTGCCATGGCATGCGCCTGGCGGGCGGCCTGGGCCCCTCCCTGCTGCCCGAGAAGCTGGCCGACTGGCCGGACGACTCCCTCGTCGCGACCATCCTCCATGGCCGCCCCGGCACGGCCATGCCCGGCTGGCTGCGCTTCATGGATGAAGCCGAGGCGGGCTGGGTGGTGGCCCAGCTCAAGCGGGGCTTCCCGGCCCTGCCCTGATCATGCGTGCCCTCCTGATTGCCGCCTCCCTGGCCCTGGGCCTGTCGGCCTGTGGCACCGCCCCACCCCAGGCCCTGCGCGGCACCGGCGACCTGGGCGTGGTCATCGAACGCGCCGCCGGCCGCGTGCAGGTGGTGGAGCACAGCCAGCGCACCGCCCTCGGCACCGTCGAAGGGCTGGGCGATCTGTCCCACGCCCACGTCACCTTCTCTCGCGACGGGCGCTACGCCTATGTCTTCGGCCGTGACGGCGGGCTCACCAAGGTCGATCTGCTGACCCGCCGCATCGACCGGCGTGTCATCCAGGCCGGCAACTCCATCGGCGGCTCCATCTCCCAGGATGGCCGCCTGATCGTCGCCCAGAACTACGAACCCGGCGGCATCAAGGCCTTCGACGCCGACACCCTCGAGCTCCTCGCCGACGTGCCTGCCGAGTACGCCCCGGGCAAGTTCTCCCGTGTGGTCGGGCTGGCCGACATTCCCGGCCAGCGCTTCGTGTATGCCCTGTTCGACGCCAACGAGATCCGCATCACCGACTTCACCGACCCGCGCAAGCCCGTCACCACCCGCTACCCGGCCGGCAAGCAGCCCTACGACGGCCTGGTGACGCCGGACGGCCGCTGGTTCCTGGCCGGCCTGTTCGGCGAGGACGGCATCTCCCTGCTCGACCTGTGGCAGCCCGGGGCCGGCGCCCGCAAGGTGCTCGCCGGCTACGGCCGCGGCGAAGAGAAGCTGCCGGTCTTCAAGATGCCCCACCTGCGCGGCTGGTCCATGGCGGCCGGCCAGGCCTGGCTGCCGGCCATCGGGCGCCACGAGGTGCTGGTGGCCGACGCCCGCAGCTGGCAGGAGGTGGCCCGGGTGCCGGTGAAGGGCCAGCCGGTGTTCGTGATGGCCCGCCCGGATGGCCGCCAGGTGTGGGTCAACTTCGCCTTCCCCGACAACGAGTGGGTGCAGGTGATCGACACGGTGGAGAAGCGCGTGGTGCATACCTTCAGCCCCGGCAAGGCCGTGCTGCACATGGAATTCACCCCCCGGGGCGAGGAGGTGTGGCTCTCCGCCCGGGACAGCAACCGGGTCACGGTGGTGGATACGGCCAGCTTTGGCGTGCGGCGCGAGCTCCCCGTGGACGCGCCCTCGGGCATCTTTTTCACCTCGCGCGGCCAGCGGATCGGGTTCTGACATGCAGATCATGGAACAGCCTCCGCGCGCGGAGCCCTTTGCCCCCAACGGCGACACCCTGGATTTCCGCCTGCTCAACGAGTTTCAGCGTGGGTTTCCGCTGGTGAGCCAGCCCTGGGACGTGCTGGCCGGCCAGCTGGGTTGCAGCGCGGCACAGGTCGTTGCCCGCCTGCGCATGCTGCATGACGAGGGCAAGATCAGCCGCGTGGGCGCGGTGTTTGCACCCAACCGCATCGGCGCCAGCACCCTGGCCGCCATGGCCGTGCCCGAGGCCGAGCTGCCCCGGGTGGCGATGCAGGTGAGTGCCTTCCCGGGGGTCAATCACAACTACCGGCGCGAACACCGCTACAACCTGTGGTTCGTCGCCAGCGCCCCCGACGAGGCCGCCCTGGCCCGCCTGCTGGAGCACGTGGGGGCCGCCACCGGCTGTCCGGCCATCGCCCTGCCTCTGGTCGAGGAATACCACATCGATCTGGGCTTTGATCTGGCCAGCGGTCGGCGTACCCGCCATGCCGTCCTCCCGGTCCAGCGGCAGGCCATGACCCGCAGCGAATGGCAGCTGATCGGGCGGCTCCACGACGGGCTGCCGTGGGGCGCACGCCCCTTCCAGGCCTTGGGCGACGCCGCCGGGTTGGGGGAAGGGCGGGTTCTTTCCACCCTGTCCCGCTGGCTGGCCGATGGCACCCTGCGCCGCTTTGGCGTGGTGGTTCGCCACCGGGAGCTGGGCTGGCGGGCCAACGCCATGTGCGTGTGGCAGGTGCCCGAGGATCAGGTCAGCGCCTTTGGCCACGCCCTCGCCGCCGAAGACGGCGTGAGCCTGTGCTATCGCCGGCGCACCCGCCCCGACTGGCCCTACAACCTGTTCTGCATGATCCACGGTCAGGGGCGCGCCGAAGTGGACGCCCGCCGCGCCGCGCTGGCCGCCCGGGTGGGGCTCGCTGCCTTTCCTTCGGCAGTGCTGTTCTCCACCGACTGCTACAAGCAATGCGGCGCCCGCTATCAGGCTCCGCTGGAGCAGGCGGCATGAGCGCCGTCGCGCCCGTGATGGACGCCCTCGACCGGCGCATCATCAACGCCCTGCAGGGGGGCTTTCCCCTCTCCGATACGCCCTACCAGGATGTTGCCGAGGGTCTGGGCATCGACGAGGCCGATCTGCTCGCCCGCCTCCAGCGCCTCCTCGACACCGGCGTGCTGACCCGCTTCGGGCCCATGTTCCAGATCGAGCGTCTGGGCGGGCGTTTCGTGCTGGCGGCCCTGGCCGTGCCGGAAGAACGCTTCGAGGCGGTGACGGCGCAGGTCAATGCCTTCCCCGAGGTGGCCCACAACTATCGCCGCACCCACCGGCTGAACATGTGGTTCGTGCTCGCCACCGAGACGCCGGAGGGCATCGACGACGTGATCCGGCGCATCGAGGCCGCCACTGGCCTGCCGGTGTTCGCCTTTCCCAAGCGTCGGGAGTTCTTTGTGGACATGAGGTTGCAGGCATGACGACCCGCCCCGCAGATGATCTCGACCGCCGCCTGGTGCTGGCCACCCAGGCCGGCCTGCCCCTGGTGTCGCGGCCTTACGACGTGCTTGCCGAACAGCTTGGCATCAGCGCCGGTGAGGTTCGCGCCCGCCTCGCCGACATGCTCGACAACGGCCGCATCCGCCGCATCGGCGCGGTGCCCAACCACTACGCCCTGGGCTACACCGCCAACGGCATGTCGGTGTGGGATGTGCCCGACGAGCGCATCGTCGAGTTGGGCGAAGCGGTCGGCCGCCTGCCCGGCGTGACCCACTGCTACGAACGCCCCCGGGCACTCCCCGACTGGCCCTACAACCTCTTCGCCATGGTCCATGGCAAGGACAGGGCCAGCGTGCTGGCCCAGGTGGAAGAGATCGCCACCCTGCTCGGCAGTGCGTGCCGGGCGCGGGACGTGCTGTTCTCGACGGCGATCCTCAAGAAGACGGGGCTGCGGATCGGCTAGGCTTCAGCCCCCTGCCGCCTCGATCTCCTCCGACAGCAGCAGCCACTGCTCCTCGTGGGTGTTGAGGCTGGCGTCCACCTGGGCCAGCTCGCGCCCCAGTTCGGCGATCCTGTCGGCGGCGGGGTTGGCGGAGAGCTGGGCTTCGAGGGCGTGCTTGCGGGTCTGTACGTCGAGGATGGTCTGCTCGAGCTTGCCCAGGTCGCGCTTGAGGCCCTTGAGCTTTTCGGGGCTGATGCGAGGGGCGGCAGGCACGGGCGCCGGTGCCGGGGTGGCGGCGGGCTTGGGGCTCTTGAGGGCGGCCTTGAGGTCTTCCCGGGCGCGGCGGGCTTCTTCCAGCAGGTAGCGCTGGTAGTCGTCCAGGTCGCCGTCGAAGGGCTCGACGCCGCCGCGGGACACCAGCCAGAACTCGTCGCACACCGAGCGCAGCAGGGCGCGGTCGTGGGAGACCAGCATCACGGTGCCTTCGAATTCATTGAGGGCCATGGCCAGGGCTTCGCGGGTGGCCAGATCCAGGTGGTTGGTCGGTTCGTCCATCAGCAGCAGGTTGGGGCGCTGCCATACCAGCATGCACAGCACCAGCCGGGCCTTTTCGCCACCGCTCATGGTGCCGACGGCCTGCTTGACCATGTCACCGCTGAAATTGAAGGTGCCGAGGAAGGTGCGCAGATCCTGCTCGCGGCCACTCTGCCCGGGGGGCAGGCCTTCGCGGGCCATGCGTACCATGTGTTCGAGCGGGTTGTCCTGGGGGCGCAGTATGTCCAGCTCCTGCTGGGCGAAGTAGCCGATGCGCAGGCCCTTGCCTTCGGTGACGATGCCGGCGGTGGGGGCGAGGTCGCGGGCCACCGTCTTCACCAGCGTGGACTTGCCCTGGCCGTTGGCGCCGAGGATGCCGATGCGCTGGCCGGCCATCACCGACTTGTTCACCCCGCGCACGATCACCGTGGGCGGGGTGCCGGGGGGGGCGTCGTCTGCCGGCGGGTAGCCGAAGCACGCGTCTTCCATGGCCAGCATGGGGTTGGGCAGGTTAAGGGGTTCCTTGAACTCGAAGGTGAAGTCGGCGCTGGCCAGCACCGGTGCCAGGCGGTCCATCCGGTCCAGGGCCTTGACCCGGCTCTGGGCCTGCTTGGCCTTGCTGGCCTTGGCCTTGAAGCGGGCGATGAACTTCTGCAGGTGGGCGATCTTGTCCTGCTGCTTGGCGTAGGCGTTCTGCTGCAGCTCCATCTGCATCGCCCGGGTGTCTTCGAAGGTGGAGTAGTTGCCGCCGTAGCGGGTCAGCTTGCCGGCGTCGATGTGCAGGGTGACGTTGGTGATGGCGTCGAGGAACTCCCGGTCGTGGCTGATCACCACCAGGGTGCCGGTGTAGCGCTTGAGCCAGGCTTCGAGCCACACCAGGGCGTCGAGATCCAGGTGGTTGGTGGGTTCGTCGAGGAGCAGCAGGTCGGACGGACACATCAGCGCCCGGGCCAGCTGCAGGCGCATGCGCCAGCCGCCGGAGAAGCTGTTCACCGGGTTGCACAGCTCGGTGGTCTTGAAGCCGAGGCCGAGGATCAGGGCCTGGGAGCGGGCCTGGGCGTCGTGGGCACCGGCGTCGTGCAGGGCCATGTAGGCGTAGGCCATGCGCTCGCCGTCACCGCTGGCCTCGGCGTCGTGCACTTCCTGCTGGGCGGCGACCAGGGCGCTGTCGCCCTCGATGACGAAGTCGGTGGCGGACTGCTCGGTCTCCGGCATGTCCTGGGCCACCTGGGCCATGCGCCAGGCGGCGGGGATATGGAAGTCGCCGGCGTCTTCATGCAGCGTGCCGTTGAGCAGGGCGAACAGCGTGGACTTGCCGGCGCCGTTGCGCCCCACCAGGCCGACCTTCTCGCCGGGGTTGAGGGTGACGGAGGCGTTGTCGAGCAGCACCTTGGCGCTGCGGCGCAGGGTGACGCTCTTGAGGGTGATCATGGGGTGAAGCTCCGGTTGGGGGCGGCGGAATTCGGCCGACTCGGGAAGGGCGCAAGGATACGGGCTTTGGGCGCCGTCCGCTGGGCATTTGCCGGGCTGGGGGGCTGTTGTGGGGGCCCGGCGCTCAGGCCGGGGTGTCAGGGCCGTCGAGCAGGCTCTCGCACTCGGCCATCAGGGAGCGGGCCAGGTCGGATTCGTAGTTGGGGTCGAGGGCTTCCATCATTTCGTGGACGGCGTACAGGCCGGCCTCGCGGGACAGGGCGCCGGCAATGCGCCGGGCCAGTTGATCGCTCAGGTCGGAGAGGTGGCGGCGGTCGGCCAGGGGCAGGCTGCGCCGGGTTCGGCCGAGCCAGTCGGCCACCAGGGTGGCGCCCTGGGCTTCGGTAGGCCACTGATTGTGCTCGTACCAGAGGGACAGGCGTTCGGCGGTCAGGGCAAAGATCAGGGCGGCGCGGGTGCCGCGGCCATCGGCGGGGGGCGGGGGTGTTGAGCTCATCGGGGGCTTCCAGTCGGGACGGGGGCAACCCTAACACGGACCGCCCGGGATTTCCCCCTGCCCCGGGAAGGGTTATCCTTCCGGCCCTCAGCCGGCCCGCCGGCCTCCATTCATCAAGGAAAGACCATGAGCAGCCTGCCCCCGTGCCCACAGTGCAAGTCGGAATTCACCTACGAGGACGGCGCCAACTTCGTCTGCCCCGAGTGCGCCCACGAGTGGCCCCAGGTGGCCGCCGCCGAGGAGCAGAAAGTCGTGCGCGACGCCAATGGCAATGTGCTGCAGGACGGCGACAGCGTGACCGTGATCAAGGATCTGAAGGTCAAGGGTTCGTCGTCGGTGGTCAAGGTGGGCACCAAGGTCAAGAACATCCGCCTGGTGGACGGCGACCACGACATCGACTGCAAGATCGATGGTTTCGGCGCCATGCAGCTCAAATCGGAGTTTGTGAAGAAGGCCTGAGCGGGGCGGGCCTGCGGGCCCTGCCCTAAAGCTTTTGTGTACCGTGCCGAAAACCCCGGGAACTTAGTTTGAACCGGGAGACAGATATGCCAGCAGCAGACGAACGTCGCGGTACCAGTGCCCATATGCCGGACCTGGACTGGAGTCAGGTGCGTGAGACCGTGCTGATGCTCGAGCTCGCCGTCGGCCAGATCGAGGCGGCGATGAAGGAAGGCAGCAGCTCGGTGGAGGTGCTCACCGACTCCTTCACTTCCATGGCCGGCTACATGCGCATGATGGGCACGGCCCTGGAGCAGCTGCCCGACACGCCGGCCACCGCCCAGCTCAAGGAGTCCCTGATCGGTCATGCCGGTGAAGTGGCGGGGCGGGTGCAGAAATCCATCATCGCCTTCCAGTTCTACGACAAGCTCAGCCAGCGCCTGGCCCACGTCTCCCACAGCCTGGACGCGCTCACCACCCTGGTCACCGACCAGCGCAAGCTCTACAACCCCTTCGAGTGGGTGGCCCTGCAGGAGAAGATCCGCGCCAAGTATTCCACCCGGGAAGAGGTGGAGATGTTCAACGCGGTGATGCAGGGCATGCCGGTGAAGGAAGCCCTGAGCAACTACAAGGCCGAGATGAAGGACAAGGGCGACGACGTCGAACTGTTCTGAACGGCCCGGGCAGGGGCCGTGGCTGACGTAAACTCCGGGCCTGATCATTCCGCCCGGTGTCTTCCATGCCTGCCCTCATCCATTTTTCCGATCCTGCTCCAGCCCCCCTTGAAGACCGCCCCGCCCCCGAGCGGGCCATCGGCACCCCACCCCGACGCCTGACCTCCGAGCGCTACTGCGCCGAAGACGGCGCCCTCTCCATGGGCGACTGGGCCTGCGAGCCTGGCGCCTGGCGCATCGCCTTCCATCCGGGGCGCCACGAGTTCTTCCAGCTCATCAGCGGCCGCCTGCGCATCATCGATGCTGCGGGTGCGGCCCGGGAGTTCGGCCCCGGCGACGCCGGCATCATCCCCGCCGGCTTCGTCGGCACCTTTGAAGTGCTGGAGCACGTCACCAAGCGTTATGTGATGTTCGACAGGCCGGGCCAGTAAGGGCCCCTCTGCATCTATGCCGTCGGCAGGGTCTCCAGCCAGTCTGCCAGCGCGGCGGCGGCTTCCTGCCACTGGGGGTCGAGCATCAGCATGTGCCCGGCGCGGGGGATGATCACCTGACGGGCCTTCCAGGGCAGGGCGGTGAAGAACAGCATGGAGGCGGGGAACACCGCGTCCTCGCCGCCGCCCATCACCAGGGCGGGGATGTCCGGGCGGCGTTTGACCGACATGAAGGGCAGGGCGACCATCTCGGCGACGGCATGTTCCGATTCCGCCTGGATCATCGGCATGAACTGCAGCACGTCCTGGTGGGGCATGTCGGGCGAGAAATACACCTCGGCCATCACCCTCAGGGTGTGCTCGTCCGGGCGCCCGGCGATCACCTTGGGCAGCTCGCTGAAAAAATCCGGCTGCACCAGGGCCAGCCGGCTGGCCGAGCCGCCGGTGCCGGTGGGCGGAACCGGAGCCAGCAGGGCCACGCCGGCTGCGCTGGCCTTGGCAAGGTAGAGCTGGACCACCAGGGTGCCCATGGAGTGGCCGATGAGCACCGGCTCGGCAGGCAGGCTGGCGACCGCCCGGGCCACGTCGTCGGCGTAGTCGGCCAACCCGAAGTGGTCGAGCTGGTCCCGCCCCTCGCTTTCCCCGTGGCCGGAGAGGTCGAGGGCGAAACAGTCAAAGCCCCGGGCGTTGAGATACGGGATGAAGTTGAGCTGCCAGCCCAGGGCGTTGGTATAGGCGCCATGGACGAACAGCAGGGGCGGCTTGCCGGACGGCGTGGGGGCGGGGTGGCTGTGGATCTTGAGCTGACGAGGGGACATGGCGGTGGGGTGGCAAAGTAAGGACGAAAGAGCGCTTTCGAGTGATGGGCCGGGCGGCGGGTTCCGGGCGGGTGGGCGGCGGATTCTGGCACGCCATGACGGGGCAGGGCCGACAGGCGTATATTCGGCCCTCCGCCGGCGGCCCTGAGGGCACGCCCCGCATCGAAAATTCACCGTACCACCCTTATGTCCCTGCCCCGTATCGACCCTGCCGACTACCCCAGCCAGCTCGCCGCCAAGGTGGACAAGTTCAGGCAGGACTTCGCCGCCTTCGCCGTGCCAGCGCCCCTCGTCCATCAATCCGCCCACCTGCACTACCGCCTGCGCGCCGAGTTCCGCATGTGGCACGAAGGGGACCGGGTGGACTACGCCATGTTCGACAGCGCCGACCCGAAGACGCCGGTGATCATCGATGCGTTTCCCGCCGTTGCCGAGCCCATCGCCCGGGCCATGCCGGTGTTGCGCGAGTACCTCATGACCAGCCCGCCCCTGAAGCGGAAGATCTTTCAGGTGGATTTTCTGAGCACGCTGAGTGGTCGGCTGATGATCACCCTGGTCTATCACCGCCCCCTGGACGCAGACTGGGAGGCCGCCGCCCGCGAACTGGCTGCCGTCATGGATGTGCAGATCATCGGGCGAAGCCGCAAGCAGAAGGTGGTTGTCGGCCAGGACTGGCTGCTGGAAGAGTTTGAACTCGACGGCCGCGCCCTGCGTTACCAGCAGATCGAGGGCAGCTTCACCCAGCCCAATGGCGGTGTTAACCGCCAGATGCTCGGCTGGGCCTGCCAGCAGGTGGCCGGCGTGGGCGGCGACCTGCTGGAGCTGTACTGTGGCAACGGCAACTTCACCATCGCCCTGGCGCCCCAGTTCGGGCGGGTGCTGGCCACCGAGGTCAGCAAGTCGTCGGTGAAGGCCGCCGACTACAACCTGGAAGCCAATGGCGTGGGCAATGTGACCATGGTGCGCATGTCCAGCGACGAGATCAGCGACGCCCTCTCCGGCGGCCGTGAGTACCGGCGCATGCAGGGCGTGGATCTGGCCAGCTACCACTTCTCCACCCTTTTCGTGGACCCGCCGCGGATGGGCCTGGACGAGGCCACCGTCGACATGGCCCGGCGCTTTCCGAACATCCTCTACATCTCCTGTAACCCGGCCACCCTGCGCGACAACGTGGCCGCCCTGCACGACACCCACGAGATCCGCGCCGCCGCCGTGTTCGACCAGTTTCCCTACACGCCCCACCTGGAATGCGGCCTGCTGCTGAGCCGCCGGCAGGCCGCATGATGTCGGCCGAGATCCTCGATGAAGGCGGCCCGGTGGCCGTGAGGGAAGACCGGCTGTGGAGCGACAACGGCTGGACGGCACGCGTCATCAAGAACCAGGACGACGATGGCTGGGCGGTGGAGATGCTCAAGGACGGTGAGTCCGAACCCGCCCTGGTGGGCCCCTGGACCATGGGGAGGGACAAGAAGAATCCCAAGCCCCTTGATGCCGGCGCCTTCCAGACCCTGGTGAAGACCGCCTCCGAAGTGCTGCGCCGGCATGAACAGCACCTCCATGCCCTGCTCCACAAGAGCATCACGGTGAGTACCGACGAGGGCGCGGTGAGCGTCCTGCTCGACATCGTTCCCGATGACTACGAGCCCTACGCCACCCTCTCGGCCCGCGACGCGTTTGACGACCTCATCGCCGAAGTGCGCGTCAGCGCCGGCTTCAAGCTCGACCGGCGCAGCGCTGCCGCGTGGGTTGAAGGCGGCTTTGGTGCACCGGAGTAAACCGCAGGCCATCCGGACAGGATAAGGTTGGCATCGTGTCGATTCCATCCGGGAAGCCGCAGGAGGCGCCCTTCGCCATGTCCAAGCCCGATTTCGCCGTCATCCAGCCGAAGGTACCGTGGCTCGTGCGCATGCATTACCTCATGCGCACCGTGGCCTTTGCCATGATGTTCGGCGTCGTTGCATTGCATGGCACGGGTGATGGCCGTGGCCCCGGTTTCTGGGCCTTGATGGTCCTGCTGTTCCTGATCTACCCCCACGCCCAGTACCTGCGCACCCGTCGCCTGGCCGACCCGACCGCTGCGGAGCTGCGCAATTTGCGCACCGATTCGGTGTTTCTCGGCATGGCCGTGGCCACCGTCGGCTTTCCTGTCTGGATCACCTTTGCCGCTCTGCTCGGCACCCTTTCCAACAACACCGCCAACAAGGGCTGGACAGGTGTTGCCGAAACCCTGGTGGCCTTCCCGGGGGGCGCCCTGATCGGCTGCCTGTTGTGGGGGTTTCATTTCACGCCCGAGACCGACTGGATCACCACCCTGTCGTGCATCGTCGGCCTGACCCTCTATCTCACCGCCCTGGGGCAGGTCGCCTTCACCCGCATCCAGCGCCTGCGCCTGACCCGCGAAGCCCTGCAGGTGCGTGAACGGGAGCTCATGAACGTCAATGACGCCCTGCATAACAACCTGCGGGAGATTGACGAACTGCAGGAACAGCTCCGCGAGCAGGCCAACCGCGACCCCCTTACCGGCCTCTACAATCGGCGCTACCTGGACAGCACCCTGGAGCGGGAACTGTCCCGCTGCAAGCGCGACGGCCATTCCCTGGCCCTTATCCTCATCGACATCGACCACTTCAAGCAGGTCAACGACACCTATGGCCACCAGGCCGGCGACGAAATCCTGCTCCGGCTGTCAGCCCTGCTGGGCAGCATGGCCCGCGCCGGCGACGTGGCCTGTCGCTACGGTGGCGAGGAATTCCTGCTGCTGATGCCGACCATGCCCCTGATCTCGGCCCAGGAGCGTGCCGAGGCCCTGCGCCAGGCCGTGGGCAATCTCGAAGTCCCGTTTGGCGACTTCCGGCTGCGCGCCACCCTGTCCATCGGCATCGCTGCCTATCCCGGGCACGGCACCTCGGCTGACGAACTCATCCGCCACGCCGACACCGCCCTGTATCGCGCCAAGCGCCTTGGGCGGAACCGGGTGGAGCTGTAGGCTGCGTCAGCGCATGCCCCCGGACGGCCCGAACATGGCCATCAGGGTCAGGTCTTCGGTGATGTCGAAGAAGGAATGCTCGGTGGTGGCGCCCACGAACAGCACCATTCCCGGCCCCACCTCCTGCTCCTGCCCGTCGACGCGCAGCCGCGCCCGGCCCTCCAGCACCATGTAGAGCTCGTCCTCCAGGTGCGGGGCCTGCATGTCCCGCGCGCCTGCCGGCAGGCGATACAGTGCGCAGGACATCTGCGAACTGCGAAGAAACTCGAAAATGGAAGGCTGATTTCCGGCAACCTTGCCTTTGAGCTCATTGAGGTTGAAGACTTTCCACACGCTGAATGACCCCAAGAAAATTATGTTTAAACCCGTGCCCGGATAGTGCCAGACGAACGCCCGGGGTCAAGCATTTCCTCCTCCTCGCGGGGACGGGATCATGAAGCTGGCGAGCCTCAAGGCATCCCGGCCTGCCGGCACCGCCGGATGGGAGGGACGCAGCCCCGACGGCATCGTCCGCCTGGTGGCCGCGCCGGGGGCAAGGTTTGCCGATACGCCGGAGGAGGGGTGAGCGCCGTTGGTATGGGGGGTTGTTGCGCTGATCCCGCAGACCGAGGCTTCAGGGCGCCATTCTGGTCTTGAGTTGTTGGCTGTTTTTTTATACAGTCAAAAGAACTCCTCCGACTGCCGTGCCTGATTACCGCGGCACCCGAAGCCATGCCCATGAATCACCAGACCTGTTTCGAATTTCCCGTCGAGGGTGTGCTGCCATCTGCGCCGGTGCTGCGTCGGACGCGCCGGCGTCGGCGTGACGGGGTGGATGCCGGAGCGCCGTCCCAGCTGGCGCTGGTGGCGTCTGGTGAGCCCATTGAGGTGCGGCTCCCGGTGGTGGTGCCACCGCCACCCGATGAGGCGGCTTTCGAGACGCTGGTGCGCAGTTCGCGGCAGGTGGCAGAGCCCGCCGAGCCACGGCAGGCGGGTGGCCGGCCGCTGCGCTCCGTGTCGGTGATGGTGCGGGGGCGGCAGTGGGCGGTGTCCTTGCGCCTGGTGCCCGATGAATACGAGCCCCATGCGCTGCTCGTGGCCCACGATGAGCTCGATGAGGTCGTCGCGGAAGAGCGGGTTGTGCCCGATTTCCGTCTCACCGAGCAGGTGGCGCGGAGCTGGATCGAAGGGGATTTCCAGTAGCCCGACTGGCGCCAGCGGCGGGGATCGACGTCGCAAATTGAGCCAGAACAGGGTGGTGCGCGGGCTTGGCCGCTACAGTTGGGGCCAGTCATGCAGCCCGTTCACCATCGCTCCCTTCGTGTCACCCCCTGCCGTCCTTCGGGTAGCATCCCCTGTCTGACCGGGCAGGGGCCCGGCGTGAATCGAGGAGAGTGAGATGCTGGCAGGCAAGACGGCTTTGGTGACGGGTTCCACTTCGGGGATTGGTCTGGCGGTGGCCCAGGCGCTGGCAAAGGCCGGGGCAAAGGTGATGCTCAACGGTTCGCGGCCGGCGGCCGATGCCGAGGCCCTGCGGGCCGGGCTGGCCGCCGAGACGGGCGTCGAGGTGGCCTACACCCAGGCCAACCTGGCCCAGGGGGCATCGGCCCGGGCCCTGGTGGAGGCCACCATTGCGGCCTTCGGCAGTGTGGACATCCTGGTCAATAACGCAGGAATCCAGCACGTGGCGGCCGTTGACGCCTTCCCCGACGACAGCTGGGATCAGCTCATTGCCATCAACCTGTCGTCGGTGTTCCACACCACCAAGGCGGCCCTGCCGTCCATGAAGGCGCGGGGCTGGGGCCGCATCGTCAATATCGCCTCGGCCCATGGCGTGGTGGCTTCGCCTTTCAAGGCGCCCTACACGGCCAGCAAGCACGCGGTGGTGGGTTTCTCCAAGGCGGTGGCGCTGGAGGTGGCGGAGCAGGGCATCACCTGCAACGCCCTGTGCCCGGGTTATGTGCGCACGCCTCTGGTGGAAAAGCAGGTGGTGGATCAGGCCAAGGTGCATAACCTGCCGGAAGACCGGGTGATCCGCGAGGTGATCCTGGCCGCTCAGCCCACCAAGCAGTTTGTCGAGGCCGACGAAGTGGCGGCCTTTACGGTGTTCCTGTGCTCCGAGGCGGCCCGTTCGGTGACCGGCTCGGTGCAGTTGATTGATGGGGGCTGGACCGCGAGGTAGCCCCCGGGAAAGGCAGGCATGGAAGAGTTCATCGGCGGTCTGTGGCACCGTTTCATCACCCGCGCGGCAACGCGCAGCCACCCCGAGGCGGCTGTGCGGCTGGCCGACATGGAGCGCACTGCCGGCATCCTCTTCCGAGCCCTGGGGGGCGACGCCGGTTTGCGTGTGGCACCCGCCGCCGAAGTGGAGCACGGTGCCCGCCGCAACTGGCTGGCGCGGCTGGCCCATACCGGCGAGAAGGTGGCCCAGGCAGCCCGCGACGAGGAAACCCTGCGCCTGCCGGCCGAGATCGCCCTCTTTTCCGAACGCAGCCTCAACCGTGATCTGTACCTGTGGCTGATCGCCCAGGGGGCCGCCCTGCCTGCGGGTGGTCTGTCGGCCGATACCTGGATTGTCGCCAACCAGCAGGCCAGCGTCGCCACCCTGGAAGCCTTTCCGGGGTTTGCAGCACGCTATCGCCGGCTGGTGGCGGCGGTGCTGGCCGAGCGCCCGGACCCGGGCAAGCTGCCGGCCGACGAGGCCTCCGCCGAAAAGGTCATCCGCCAGGCCCTGGAGGCGCCGGGCAGTGTCGCCGCCCTGCCGGCCGCCCGCCGCCCGCCCACGCCGGTGGCCCTGTGGCTGTACCCGGCGCCGGTGGCCCTGGACCGGCGCGAATCTGCGGCCGATCCGACGCCCGCCGAACACCGGGAGGGCAGCAAGTCGGCCGATGCCACCGACCGCCGCCGCCAGGCCCAGCGCGAAGACATGCCCGATGGCCGCAACGGGCTGATCCTGCCCTTCCGGGCCGAGAGCCTGCTGTCCTTTGCCGAATACGTGAAGGTGAACCGCGGCCACGAGGAGGGCGACGACGAGGACCCGACCCGGGTCGCCCAGGACATGGACCGCATCGCCGTGGCCCAGGACGGTCAGGACACCGCCTCGCGGGTGCGCTTCGACCTGGACCTGCCCTCCGCCGCCCACGACGACATTCCCCTCGAGAGCGGCATCCTGCTGCCCGAGTGGGACTGGAAGAAGCAGATCCTGAAGAAGGACATGTGCAGCATCTCCGTGCTCGACCCCCGGGATGCCGAGCCCTGCCCGCTGCCCCCGCGGCTGCGCGCCCCGGCCCGGCGCCTGCGCCGGCAGCTGGAGGCCCTGACCCCGGCCCGGCGCTGGCTCAAGAACCAGCCCGACGGTCCCGAGCTCGACATCGACGCCTGCGTGCGCGCCTACGCCGACCGACGCACCGGCCACGTGGCCGGCAGCGATGGCGGCTACCTGTCGTGCGAGCGGCGCGAGCGCGACCTGTGCTGCCTGGTGCTGGCCGACCTGTCCCTGTCCACCGACACCTGGGTCAGCGACGAGCAGCGGGTGATCGACGTGATCCGCGACAGCCTGTGGCTGTTCTCCGAGGCCCTTGGGGCCACCGGCGACCCCTTCGGCCTGTACGGTTTCTCCTCACGGCGGCGCGAGCACATCCGCTTCCACCGCATCAAGGGCTTCGACGAGAAGATCGACGACCGCATCCGCGGCCGCATCGGTGTGCTCAAGCCCGGCTTCTACACCCGCATGGGGGCGGCCATCCGCTACGCCACGCAGATTCTCGCCAAGCGCCCGGAGGCCCTGCGTCTGCTGATGATCCTGTCCGATGGCAAGCCCAACGACGTGGACCACTACGAAGGCCGCTACGGTATCGAGGACACCCGGATGAGCCTCAACGCGGCCCGCCAGGAAGGCGTACGGCCCTTCTGCGTGACCATCGACAAGGAAGGCCAGGGCTACCTGCCCCACCTCTTCGGGCCGTCCGGCTACACCATCCTGCGCAATCCGGCCGATCTGCCAGCGCGCCTGCCGGCGCTCTACGCCCAGCTCACCGCGGGTTGAGGGGCGCCCTGTCGCAGGCCGTGGCCAGCAGCCCCGCCACGCTGCGCGACAGCTGGCGCACGGGCTCGCTGGCCGGCATGCCCAGCAGGTAGCCCTGGGCGCAGTCGCAGCCCAGGGCGCACAGGGTGGCCAGGTCACGGGCGTCCTCGATGCCCTCGGCGATCACCTGCAGCCCCTGCCGGCGAGCCCCTTCCACCAGCCCGGCCAGTGCCTCCCGGCGCGGGGTTTCGGCATGGATGCGGCGGGTGTGGGGCGGTGTCAGCTTCAGAAAGTCTGCCGCCTCTTCGGGGCGCCCGGTGGCGCGGCCGCAGCCCAGGGCTGCGAGCTCCTGCCAGGCCTCGTCCAGGCCGGCCGGCGGGGCGGGCTCGGCCTCCATGTGCTCCACCACCAGCCGGGTAAGGTTGAGCCCCCCTGCATCGAGCACAGCCGGCAGACCTCCCTCACGCACCAGGTCGACGATCATGGCCCCGCTGAGGTTGATGAAGAGCCGCCCCGGCAGCCCGGCAGCCACAAAGGCGGAGACCGCGCGGCGCACGGCCAGGTGCTCCAGGGGCAGCCCCAGGCCGGCATCCCGGGCCACCCGCAGCAGTTGTTCCGGTGTGTGCAGCGGCGAGTCGATCGGGCCGCGCATCAAGGTCTCGTAGCCCAGTACCTCCCGGCGGCGCAGGTCGAAGACCGGCTGGAAGACGAAACCGAGGGCCTGGCTGGAGAGGATGTCGCGGAGGTGGGAGACGAGGCCGCTGAAGTACATGGGGCGTGGACGGGGGCACAATGGGTAATACCGCTATTGTTGCCAGCCCTCCACGCCAATTGCATGAAGCTTTTGTGAAGACAGCGTGATGGCGAAGCCCTTGCGGCCCCCGCTGTTTCAGGGGCTGCCGCGAAAGCGTGCGGCCTCGGCGCTGAAGCATTCCACCAGCCAGTCGGCACTGGCGGCAACCCGGGCCTGGGGGCGGGCATCCGGGTGGATGAGCATCCACAGTTCCCGGCTCAGCACGGGCTCATGCCCGCCCAGGCGCACCAGACCGGGGTCGGGGTCGGCCATGAAGCAGGGCAGGATGCCATGGCCGATGCCGTCGGCCACCGCCCGGGCCAGGCCACGCAGGCTGTTGGAGCGCAGACGTATCCGGCCCTTGCCGAGCATGGCGTCGAGGCGCTGCATCTCCGGGGTGTGGGCCAGGTCCTGGTTGTAGGCCACCCAGTCACCAGGCCGCACCGGCAGATCACCCCGGGCGGCGCCGTAGATGGCAAAGCCCACGTCGGCCAGTTTGCGGATCAGGAAGTCGCCACTCGCCGGGCGGGCCAGGCGGATGGCGATGTCGGCCTCCCGGCGGGCCACGCTGAGGTTGTCGTTGCTGGCGATCAGCTCCACCGCCAGGTCCGGGTGGCGGGCGTATAGGCCGGGCAGGCGTGGCACCAGGTATTCACCGATGATGGCGCTCACCGCGGTGACGCGCACCAGGCCGCTCACCGCCCGGTTGCCGGCTTCGGCCAGACGCACCACGCCGGCCACGTCCTCCTCGATGCGTGCGCTGCGCTCCAGCACCCGGGCGCCCACTGGGGTGGGGTGCCAGCGCCCCTCGCTGCGCTCGAAGAGGGGGGCACCCAGGGCGTCCTCCAGGGCGCGCAGGCGTCGGGCCACGGTGGTCTGGTCCACCTTGAGGCTGCGGGCCGCGGCGGCCAGGGTGCCCTCGCGGCCGATCACCACCAGAAAACGCAGATCGTCCCAGTTCATCGCATCCACCTTCGTTCAAGCTCTGCATTTTTGCAGGAAAGCGTGGCATGGATGTCAATTTACGCAGGTTCGGCCGGGGATTAGCCTGTGCCCGCTGCTTCATCATTCATTCCGGAGACATTCCATGACCGCTTCCACCACCCTGCGCCAGCTGTCCGGCCTTCCCGCTGCCCCCTCCCGCCTGTCCGAGTCGGCCCTCATCCTGGTCGATGCCCAGAACACCTATCGCACGGGCGTGATGCAGCTCAGCGGCGTCGAGCCGGCCCTGGATGCCTGCGCCAGCCTGCTGGCCCGCGCCCGGGCCCTGAAGGTGCCGGTCATCCACATCCAGCACGATGCCGGTCCCGGCACGCCCTACGATATCCGGGCCGAGATTGGTGCGATTGCCGACAAGGTGGCGCCCGCCGAAGGCGAGCCGGTGGTGGTGAAGAACTACCCGAACTCCTTCCTCAACACCGACCTGGATGCGCGCCTGAAGGCCCTCGGGGTGAAGAACGTGGTGGTGGCCGGCTTCATGACCCACATGTGCATCAACTCTACGGGCCGCGGTGCCTTCAACCTGGGTTATGCCGTGACGGTGCCCGCCAGTGCCACCGCCACCCGCCCCCTGGCGGCGCCGGATGGCAGCACCGTTCCCGCCGCGGCCCTGCAGGCAGCGGCCCTGGCGGCGCTGGGGGATCTGTTTGCGGTGGTGGTGCCCGACGTGGCCGACATTCCGGATTGAGCCGGCTGCCGCGCGGGCGGCAGGTCAGGCCTGTCGCGGCCCGGCCGGGTCGTCGCCGCGGCGGCGGGCCAGGTAGGCCGGGCCGAGGCGTGCCGCCAGGGCTTCGGCCTGCTTCCAGATGTCCGGATGCGGGCGGAAGCTGTCACGTAGCTGCTTCCACAGGGGCGAGGCCTTGTGGAGGAGTTCGTGGAGCACTGTGTCAAGCAGGTCGAGGGCATCGGCCTCCGACAGGGGGGCGAGATAGCGCGGGTTGAGGCGCAGGGTGTCGGAGTGCCAGCGGTACTGCCCGACCACCCGTCCGGATGCGGCCAGACGCCGGGTGCACAGGCGTTTCGGAATGCCCAGCCCGGGCAGGTGTGCCTGCACCACTTCGAGGGCCAGATCGATGTCGCGCCGGGTCATGGGGATGGACGGGGCAGGCCAGCGTGCCTCAGACGCCCCAGGTGACCGGGTGCTTGCCCTTCAGGGAGCGCTCCAGGATCTCCAGCAGCGGCACCGCGCGCTGGAAGAAGCTGACGCCGGCACCGCCGGGCTTGGCCTCGGCGCTGTCCGCGTCGGCTTTCTCGGCCTGGCGGGCCTTGTCTGCGGCGATGGCGTCCTTCAGGGTGGTAATGGCTGCCGGCAGCTGTTCCACGGTGAAGATGCCCTTGGGATCGGCGGGGTCCTTGCCCAGCACGGTGAGCATCTCCTTGCCGTTCTTCTCGAACATGATGACGTCGCCGCTGGCGGGGGATTTGAAGGTGATCAGCATGGTGGTGCGTCCTTGCAGTGGAATGGGCCCATTGTAGGCTGTCGGCGGGCCCGGAGGAAAACCCCAAGGGCGCGGTGGCAAGGCAGGTGATACCTTTGTTCTCCAACTTTCCGCGAACGTAAACCCGTGGACCCACGCGCAAGCCTGGCCGGTGTGGCCTTCGGCCTCGGTGCCTACGGCATCTGGGGCTTCTTCCCCCTGTTCTTCCGCCAGCTCGGCCATGTCGGCCCGGTGGAGGTGCTGTGCAACCGGGCCCTGTGGGGCTGCGTGTTCGTCAGCCTCATCCTCAGCGCGCGCCGCCACTGGCCGGCCACCCTCGCCGCGGCGCGGCGCCCGGGCACCGTGCTGCGCCTGGGGGTGGCGGCGCTGCTGGTGGGCTCCAACTGGTTGGCCTTCCTGTGGGCGGTGGACCAGCGCCAGGTGGTGGCGTCCAGCCTGGGCTACTTTCTGACCCCGCTGGTGAATGTGCTGCTGGGCATGCTGGTGCTCAAGGAGCGCCTCAACGGCAAGGAGTGGGCCTCGGTGGGGCTGGCCGTGGCGGCCGTCGGCAGCGAGTTTCTGACCCTCGGCAGCCTGCCCTGGATCTCCCTGTTCATCGGCGGCAGCTTCGGGCTGTACGGGCTGGTGCGCAAGCAGGTGGCGGTGGATGCCATCTCCGGGCTGTGGCTGGAAACCCTCACCATGTTGCCGCTGATCGGCCTGTATGCCCTGTGGCAGCAGACCCAGGGGCACAGCGTGTTCACGGGCTTCGACGGCCTGACCCAGGGCCTGCTGGCGGCCTCCGGGGTGCTCACGGCCCTGCCCCTGATGCTGTTTGCCGCGGCCACCCAGCGCCTCAACCTGGCCACGGTGGGCATGCTCATGTACATCAACCCCACCCTGCAGTTCCTCACCGCCATCCTGATCTTCGACGAGCCTCTGCAACCCGCCCGCCTCCTCACCTTCGGGCTGATCTGGGCCGGGCTGATCCTGTACAGCTGGAGCGGCTGGCAGAAGTACCGGGCCAGCCAGGCCTGAGCGGAGACGGTGGGGCTATCATCCGGATTTTTCCGGACATCCCGCCCATGCGCATCGGCATCGACCTCGGTGGCACCAAGATTGAAATCATCGCCCTCGACGATGATGGCCGCACCCTGGCCCGGCGTCGGGTGGCGACGCCCCAGGGCGACTACGCCGGCACCCTGGCCGCAGTGGCCGGGCTGGTGGCGGCGGTGGAGAGCGAGCTGGGCCGGCGAGGTTCGGTGGGGGTGGGCACGCCCGGGGCCCTGTCGCGACGCAGCGGGCTGATCAAGAACGCCAATTCCACCTGTCTCATCGGCCGGCCCCTGCTGACGGATCTGCAGGCCCTGCTTGGGCGCGAGCTGCGTATCGCCAACGACGCCAACTGCTTTGCCCTGTCCGAGGCGGTGGACGGCGCCGCTGCGGGGGCCGGGGTGGTCTTCGGGGTGATCCTCGGCACCGGCGTGGGGGGCGGCATCGTGGTGAAGGGGCAGGTGCTGGACGGGGCCAACGGGATTGCCGGCGAGTGGGGGCACAGCCCGCTGCCGCTGCCCGAAGGCGACGATCTGCCCCTGCCGGCCTGTTATTGCGGCCGTTCCGGCTGTGTCGAAACCTACCTGAGCGGCCCGGGCATGGCCGCCGATCACGCCCGGCGGAATGGCATCGGGTTGCCCCCGGAGGCCATCGTGTCTGGCGCGGCAGCGGGGGATGTCGCCTGCGAAGCGACCCTGCAGCGCTACGAGGCGCGGCTGGCCCGGGCGCTGGCCGGGGTGATCAACCTGCTGGATCCGGATGTGATCGTGCTGGGCGGCGGGCTGTCGAATCTGGCGCGCCTGCATGAGCATGTCCCCCGTCTGTGGGGGCGCCACGTCTTCTCCGATCAGGTGGACACCCGCCTGCGGGCGGCCGCCCACGGGGACTCGTCCGGGGTGCGCGGGGCGGCCTGGCTATGGCCGGTGGACGGGCTCGGGTAAATGCAGGCCGGCTGAGACAAGCTGTTGCAATCGGCGCAGAATGACGCGCTGCGGGTGGCGACAGATTTCCCGGCCGGTAAGTGCCTTCTGCCCGTATTCTTGCCGTCATTCCGATGTGCCGACCCAACCGAGACCCTGAGCCCATGTGGACCCTGCCGGACCCTGCCTTTCGCACCCGTGTCAGCCTGATGACCCTGATGGGAAGGCTTGCCCTCGCCAATGTCGATGCGGCCCAGCGCATGCAGTACCTGGTGAGCAGGCTGGCCCTGGGGGCCAGTGACAGCTATCTGCGCACCCATGCCTTGCCGCATGGGGATGTGCTCTATACCGCAGACCGGGCGGAACTCGAACAGCGTGTCGGGCTGATGGCCGAAGCCGGTGCCGAGGGCTGTGTGACCATCGTCCGGGGCCTCATCGAGGAGTGCACCCAGGCCCACATCCGCTGTATGGAAGAGTTGTTCGGATTGCGGACGGATGTCGAGCCTGTGCTCCAGCTGGCCTTCTCGGCCGGCACGCGTCTGCCGTCCATGGGTTTTCCCAGTTTCAGCGCAAGGGGATGACCAGCGGCGGAATGCCGATCACCACCGACGGTTGCGGTGTGTAGGCGTAGCGCGGCGGCGGGGCGTAGTAGGGGGCGGGCTGATAGACCACACGCGGGGGGCGGTAATAATCGCGGTAGCCGTCGTGGCGATGGTGATGCTTCCAGCCATGGTGACGTTCGCTGTAGTCATGGCGGTGATGGCGATCGCGGTCACCGCCGTGGGCGCTGGCGCTCAGTGACAGGCCGAGCCCGAGGCTGGCCAGCAGGCTGGTGATGATCAGGTGACGGATGTTGCGCATGGTCCTCTCCTCGTGCCCCGGCTGGGGTGGAACGATTCAAGGATAGCGAGCTTGGGTCCGGCGGGTCGGCCGGTTTTGTAAGCAAATCTGTGTCGGGCGGCGGCTGGATTGTGTCTTCCGGCCGTGTTCTTTTCAGTTGTCGCCGTTGCCCTGGCCGGCATGGTGGGCGGCAATCAGGATCTGGCGCCAGCGCTGGATGGCCTCGGCGAGGGCTTCCCGGGCGACCGGCTTGACCACGTAGTCGTTCATGCCGGCGTCCAGGGCGGCCTGGCGCTCCTCGCTCATGGCGTCGGCGCTGACGCCGATGATGTACGCCTTGTTACCGTCTGCCCGCAGGGCCTGGGTGGTGGCGATACCGTCGAGCCTGGGCATGCGGGCGTCCATGAATATCAGCTCGAAGTCGGCTTCCGCGCAGCGCACCAGGGCTTCCTCGCCGTTCTCGGCATAGACCAGCTCGTGGGCACCGAAGCGTTCGAGCATACGGCCGAGGACCAGGCGGTTGATCGGGTTGTCCTCGACGATCAGGATGCGGGTGTTCTGGCGCAGGATGGGGCGCGGGGCTTCGGGGGCGGTGCTTTCCTCGGTGGCGGCGCTCTCCAGGCTCACCGTGAACCAGAAGCGGGAGCCGCTGCCTTCCTCGCTGTCCACGCCGATCTCGCCGCCCATCAGCTCGCACAGCATGCGGCAGATGGCCAGGCCGAGGCCGGTGCCACCGTAGCGCCGGGTGGTGGACATGTCGGCCTGCTCGAAGGGCGTGAAGATGTGCCGGCACTTGTCGCTGGCGATGCCGATGCCGGTGTCGCTGACCGTGAAACGCAGGTGGGTGCGGCCTCCGTCGCCGGGGCTGGCCGCCACATGGATGCCGACGTGGCCCTGGGCGGTGAACTTGAAGGCATTGCCCACCAGGTTCATCAGTACCTGGCGCAGCCGGGTCGGGTCGCCGATGAGCACCCGCGGGGTGTTGTCGCTGACGGCCACGCTGAAGTCCAGGGTCTTCTCCCGGGCTTTGGGGCGGAACAGGCGCTCCACGTCGGCCACCAGCTGGCGCAGGTCGAAGCAGACCTGCTCGAGGCTCATCTTGCGGGCCTCGATCTTGGAGTAGTCGAGGATGTCGTTGATGATGCCGAGCAGGGCTTCACCGCTCTTCTGGATGGTGCTGATGTAGTCCTTCTGCTCGGCCGAGTGGGGGGCCATTTCGAGCAGCTGGGCCATGCCGATGATGCCGTTCATCGGGGTGCGGATTTCATGGGACATCATCGCCAGAAAGTCGCTCTTGGCCCGGCTGGCGGCGGTGGCGGCGTCACGGGCGGCGATCAGGGCCTGTTCGGCGCGATGCCGCTCGGTCACGTCGGTGACGCAGAACACCCTGCCGATGACTTCCTCGTCGTGGCGTGCCGGGCGCGCGCTGAGCTCGAAGATGCGCCCGTCCCGCAGGGGCAGGGTGTCGAAGGTTTCGTTGAGGCCCTGGCCGGTGAGCAGGCGGCGCAGCACGTCCGGTGCCTCGACGGCCTGGATCAGGTGGCCGAGCAGGGCGGCGTCGTCATGGCGGGCCAGCAGGTCTTCGGGCAGCTGCCACAGGCGGGCCAGGCGACGGTTCATGTTCACCACGCGGCCTTCCCGGTCGAGCACCAGGATGCCGTCGGCCGTGGCTTCGAGGGTGGCGCGCAGGCGCGAGGCCATCAGGGCGAGCTCGTCTTCGGCACGCTTCTGGGCGCCGATGTCGGTGGCCCGCACCAGGATGCCTTCCGGAATGCGCCGGATGTTCTTGCTGGCCGACAGCAGGCTGTCGTCGGCGCGGCGGTAGAGCCCCTCCATCACCTGTTCGTCGATGACGCCGCCAGCCCGCACTTCCTCCCAGAAGAACAGGTCGGCCAGGGCGCATTCGATGTCGGTGATGGACATGCCCACGAGAGCGTCGGCCGGGTGACCGAGCAGGCGGCCGGCCGCCGGGTTCGCTGCCAGGATGAGGAGGCTGTTCGGGTCCACGAGCAGCAGGATTTCTTCTGCCGCGGCGAGCAGGGCGTCCTGGTAGGCGGCGTTCATGGGTTGCGCCCCTTCCGTGAATCGGCGTCGAAGTAGTAGGTCACGCGCTTGCGCGGGCTGAGGTATTCATACACTTCCGGGGGGAGCTGGATGGGGCGCAGGGCCTTGGCGATGTTGATGTCCGGCTCTTCTTCCAGGTCGAGCATGATGGCTTCGTCCTTGGGGATGTCGGGGTCGTAGACCGTGACCCACGGGCGCAGGGGCTTGGCCGGATTGACGGAGGAGACCAGGGCGAGGGCGTCGTTGGAGAGCTTGACCACGGTGCCGGGGGGATACACGCCGAGACAGCGGATCATGACCTGCAGGGCCCGGGTGTCGAACTTGGCACGGCGCTGGGCGAACATCAGGGACAGGGCTTCATGGGGCGTCATGGCCTTGGCCAGGTCGGCGGGGTTGCACAGGTTGTCGTAGTAATTGACCAGGGACACGATGCGCGCCAGGGGGTCGATCTGGTCGCCCTTGAGCTTGTTGGGGTAGCCGCTGCCGTCGGCCAGCTCGTGGTGCTGGGCGATGATGCGCAGCACCGGATCGGGCAGCCCGATCTGCTTGCCCAGGCGCACGCCGTAGTCGCAGTGGAGCTGGCGCAGGTTGCGTTCGGGGGCGGTCAGTTCGTGGCGCGGGCGGGCCACCCGGTCGGGAATGTCGTTGAGGCCGATGTCGTGGAGCAGGGCGCCGACGCCGAGGATCTGGCAGTGGGCCCGGGCGAAGCCCAGCTCCTTGGCCAGCATCATCGACAGGATCGAGCAGTTCAGGCCGTGGTAGTAGGTCTCCTCGCCGCCGGCATGTTCGCCGATCACATGGAGGGCCACCTCGGGTTGGTCGAGGAAGGCGGTCACCATCTGGTTCACCAGCTCGTCCACTTCCTCCAGGCATTCCTTGGGGCGGGCGAAGAGGTTCTTGCCGATGTTGCGCATCACCCCGGCGGCCTTCACCAGGGCTTTTTCCACTTCGATGACCTGCCGTTTGCGCTGGGCCAGGCGGGCGATGCGCTCACGCTTGCTGGCCAGGGCAGAGCTGTTGGCGGGATCTTCCACCTCCGCTTCGGTGGGCGGGGCCGAGGCCGGCGGAGCGGCAGTCAGGCCGCGGGGTTGTACGTCGGAGCGGTCGGGGTCGTAGCGGAAGTGCTTGACCCCCAGGGTGCGCAGGGTCGCCAGCTGCTCCGCCGAGCGGATCTTGAAGCTGTTGAAGCTGAACGGATGGCTGAACCAGGGCAGGTCGATATGGATGAACACCCCGACGCACAGCTGGTCGGGGGTAAGGACGAAATCCTGGTGTGAAGCAGGCGGCATCGGACGGGGGCCGGTGGCGGACGATAGCTGCTATTTCGGCGGCGGGGCGCGGAAGTTTAGGCGGCCGCTGCGGATCCGTCCGCCACCAGCAGCACGTGCACGCTGCGCGGGCCGTGGGCGCCGAGCTGGATGGTGAGCTCCACGTCGCCGGTGCGCGAGGGGCCGGAGATGATGTTGGTGGCCCGGGGCAGCCCGCCGGGCAGGGCGCGCAGCAGGGCCCAGGCGTCTTCGAAGTGGCGCACGATGCGGCCGGCCGGCAGCACGATGAGGTGGTGGTCGGGCACGAAGTTGAGGGTCGTCGGGCTGTCGGGACCGGAGGCGAGGATCAGGCTGCCGATCTCGGCGATCCCGGCCAGGCAGGGGGTCACCGACATCTGCTCGTCCACGCCGGAGGGGCCGGGATGATGGGTGAAGCCGGCGGGCCAGGGCAGCCCGGCCAGGGGCCGGGCGACGGCGGCGTGGGGCGGCAGGCCATGAGCCTCGCGGTAGGCGTCTACAGCGGCCGGGATGGCGTCGAAGCTGCTCACCCGGGCCACCGTGCCCGAGCGGCTCTCGAAGCGGGTGACGAAGCGCCCCACCGGGTCTTCATCGAAGGCGATGCGGGTGTGGGTCGGGCGACGTGCGTCGAGGGCTGCCGCCGCCGCGTCGGAGAGGGGGCCGCGGCCAAGGGCGGCGCGGATCTGCTGGAGGATGGTGCTACGGGATTCGGGCATCGGATCTCAGGTCTTGCGGGCCTGCCACAGTTCGAGAAAGGTCTTGCCCTCGGGGGCGGGCAGATCGCGCAGGGCCGTCCAGCCGCCGGCGAAGGGCAGGTGCCGCAGGCGCCCTTCACGGCCGCCGAGGCTTTTCAGGGCCCGGGCGGCGAGGCGGTTGGCAAACTGGTAGAGCCCTGGCCGTTCAGCCACGAAACGCCACACGCCAAGGGCGCGGCGTTGCACTGGCGGGCTGATGCCGCGCTGGTGCTGCTGGTGGCGCAGCTCGCGGAGCAGCTCGGGCAGGGGGATGCGCACCGGGCACACCGACTGGCAGCGGCCGTTGAGGGTGCAGGCGTTGGGCAGGTCGTAGGTGGCGTCGAGGCCGACAAAGAGCGGGGTGAGCACCGAGCCCATGGGGCCGGGATAGACCCAGCCGTAGGCGTGCCCGCCCACCGCGCCGTACACCGGGCAGTGGTTCATGCAGGCGCCGCAGCGGATGCAGCGCAGCATGTCCTGGAACTTGCCGCCCAGCATCTTCGAGCGGCCGTTATCCACCAGCACCACGTGGAATTCCTCGGGGCCGTCCACATCGCCGGGGCGGCGCGGGCCGGTGGACAAGGTAGTGTAGGTCTCGGTCTCCTGCCCGGTGGCGCTGCGGGCCAGGATGCGCAGGAACAGGCTGACATCCTCCAGCGTGGGTACGATGCGCTCGATGCCGCTGGTGACGATATGTACCTTCGCCAGGGTCTGGGTCAGGTCGCCATTGCCTTCGTTGGTGACGATGATGGACGAGCCGGTTTCGGCCACCAGGTAGTTGCCGCCGGTGATGCCCACGTCGGCCTTGAAGTACTTGTCGCGCAGCACCAGGCGGGCCTCTGTGACCAGGTCTGCGACGGTGGTCTTGCGCGGCCCGCCGTGGGCGGCCTCGAACAGGTCGGAGACCTGCTCCTTCGTCTTGTGGATGGCCGGGGCGATGATGTGGGAGGGGGGCTCCTTGGCCAGCTGGATGATGTACTCGCCCAGATCGGTCTCGACCACGGTGTAGCCGCGTTCTTCCAGGGCCGCGTTGAGGTTCACCTCCTCCGACACCATGGACTTGCCCTTGGTGATGGTCCGCGCCTGCACCCGCTCGCAGATGCCCAGGATGATGTTGCGCGCCTCCTCGGCGTCCCGGGCCCAGTGCACATGCCCACCGGCGGCGGTGACGGCGCTGTCGAAGCGTTCCAGGTAGTGGTCGAGGTTTTCGAGCACGTGGTTCTTCACGTCCCGGGCCTGGTCACGCAAGGCCTCGAACTCGGGCAGGGCAGCGACCAGCTCGGCGCGCTTGTTCACGAAGCCCTTGCGCGACTGGCCGAGGGCCTGGCGCAGGGTGGGGTTGGCCAGGGCGATGACGGCCTTTTCCTTGAAGCGCGGGCTGCTGACGTCCATCTCAGCGCTCCCCCTCGCCGATGCCGCCACCCGTGGCCATGCCGGCCAGCACTTCGGCGGTGTGGAAGACCTTGAGCGTCGAGCCCTGGCGCCGCAGCCGTCCGGCCATGTTCATCAGGCAGCCCAGGTCGCCGCCGAGCAGGGTGTCCGCGCCGGTGGCGGCCACGTTGGCCAGCTTGTCATCCACCATGCGCCCGGAGATCTCCGGGTATTTCACGCAGAAGGTACCGCCGAAGCCACAGCACACCTCGGCATCCTGCATCTCGGTGAGCTGCAGCCCTTCCACCGAGCCGAGCAGCAGGCGCGGCTGGGCCTTGACGCCCAGGCCGCGCAGGCCGGAGCAGGAGTCGTGGTAGGTCACGGTACCGGTGTAGGCGGCTGCCACCTTGCTCACGCCGCACACGTCGGTGAGGAAGGACAGCAGCTCGTGGCTGCGGGCGGCCAGGGCCTCGGCGCGGGGGCGCCAGGCCGGATCGCCCTCGAACAGTTTCGGATAGTCGTGGCGCAGGGTGGCCATGCACGAGCCGGAGGGGCCGACCACGTAGTCGAAGCCCTCGAAGGCCGTGATGACCTGCTTTGCCAGCGCCCGGGCGGCATCGAAATCCCCGCTGTTGTAGCCGGGCTGGCCGCAGCAGCTCTGGGCCATGGGCACTTCGACGGTACAGCCGGCATCTTCCAGCAGCCGGGCTGCGGCAAAGCCGACCGTGGGGCGGAAGAGGTTCATCAGGCAGGTGGCAAACAGGCCGACGCGGGGCATGGGGAGAGTCCTGGAAAGAGACGGTGGTGTCAGGTGGTGCCTGGCCGGGTCTCACTCAGCCAGCGCAGCAGGGTGACGTAGAGCAGATTCGGGTCCACCGGTTTGGCGATGAAGTCGTCCAGCCCGGCGGCGCGGCAGGCCTGGCGGTCTTCCTCGTAGGCATTGGCACTCATGGCCACCATGGGGGTGCGGGCGTGCCCGGGCAGGGCGCGGATCTGCCGGGTGGCCGCCAGGCCGTCGAGGACCGGCATCTGGATGTCCATCAGGATCAGGTCGTAGGGCTGGGCGGCGGCCATGCGGACGGCCTCCTCGCCGTTGCCGGCCAGGTCGGTGTCGAGGCCGAGCACTTCGTGCAGCATCTCCATGCCCACCTCCTGATTCACCACGTCGTCCTCGACAAAGAGGATGCGCCGACCCCGGTAGTGGGTGCGCAGGGCCAGCTCGGCCTCCAGGCCGCTGGGGCCGCTGGCGGCCTCGTCACCCGGGCAGGCTTCGGCCTTGTGGAGCCGGACGGTGAACCAGAAGAGGCTGCCCGGCCCCGGGTGCTCGCCGATGCCGATCTCCCCGCCCATCAGCCTGACCAGGCGTTTCGAGATGGACAGGCCCAGGCCTGTGCCGCCAAAGCGTCGGGTGGTGGAGCCATCGGCCTGTTCGAAGGGCTCGAAGATGCGCTGGCGGGTGTCGGGCGCAATGCCGATGCCGTCGTCCTCCACCTCGATCCGCAGCTGCAGGGTGTCGCCGTTGTCGGCGGCAATGTCGGCGCGGATGCGGATGCCGCCCCGGGTGGTGAATTTGATGGCGTTGCCGACCAGGTTGAGCAGCACCTGCTGCAGGCGCAGCGGGTCGCCCAGCAGGGGCTGGGTGGCCAGGGCCGGGGCGATGCGGATGTCCAACTGGAGCCCCTTGGCCGCCACTTCGGGGCCGACCAGGCTGGCCACGTGGCTGCTGATCGTGTCGAAGCGGAAGGGGAGGCTCTCCAGGGGCATCCGTTCGGCCTCGATGCGGGACAGCTCGAGAATGTCGTTGAGCAGTTGCATCAGGTGCTGGGCAGCCCGCCCCACGCTGGCCAGCTTGTCCTTCTGGGCCGGGTCGGTGTTGCGGCGGGAGAGCATGTGGTTGAGCCCGATGATGGCGTTCATCGGAGTGCGCAGCTCATGGCTCATGTTGGCCAGGAAGATGCTCTTGGCGCGGCTGGCGCTTTCGGCCGCCTCCTTGGCGATGGAGAGGTCGGTGGTGCGGGCGGCGACCAGCTCTTCCAGGTGGTCCCGGTGGCGCTTCAGCTCGGCCTCGGTGAGCTTGCTGGCGGTGATGTCACGGGCCGTGGCGTAGATGTAGCGCTGGTCATCGGTGTGGACCACGGCGGTGGCGATGGTGACCGGAAAGGTGCTGCCATCCTTGCGCCGGTGGGTGGTCTCGAAGTGTTCGCCCCGACGCAGATCGAGGTTGGTGCGGTGGGCCGACCAGCGTCTGGCATCGAGGCCCGGGTCCACGTCGTGGATGCGCAGCCGGGTCAGCTCGTCCCGGGTGTAGCCGAGCATCTGGCAGGCGGCCGGATTGACCCGCACGATGTTTCCGTCCTCGTCGATCCAGTAGGTGCCGTCGGAGGAGCGATCCACCGACACCATGATCAGGGCCAGCTCCCGGTTCTTGGCGGCGATGTCGGCGGTCTGCTCTTCGACTTTGCGCTGGATGGTGGCGGTTCGGCCGGTCATGCCGAGCATCAGGGTCTGCAGCAGCGCCGCGAAGAGCAGGCCGACAACGCCCACGGCCCAGGCCACCCATGGTCGGTTCTGCTGCAGGTAGGCGTCGCTGGCCTGTACGTCGAGCTGCCACTGGCGGTCGCCCACTTTGATGTGACCCTGCCAGTTGGCCCGGCTCGGCCCGATGGGGCCGGCGGCGTGGCGCCGGGTGGTGAGGGGGCCGGCCAGCGGGTCGGTGAGGCTCAGGGAAAGACCGTTGGGTATGGCCCCGTGGATGGCGGTCTCCACCAATGTGTCGAGCCGGAGGACGGCAACTGCGAACCCATGCAGACGCGTTTCGTTGTCACCGGCCCGGCGGTGGTGATAGGCCGGGGCGAGCAGGAGCGCCGAGCGCTCGCCGTCCACGTCCTGGATGAGCCGGATGGGCGCGGTGACGGTGATCGAGCCGCCTTTCTGCATGGCCCGATGGACCGCGTCGCGGCGCAGCGGCTCGGAGTTGATGTCAAAACCGAAGGCCGCGAGATTGGCGGCCTTGGGCACGATGTGGCTGACCGGCACATGGAAATCCCGGCGTGCCGCGGTGACGCGCTCCCCGTCGGCGTTGCGTTCGGTGATGTGGAACGCCGGCAGGCCGAGGCGCAGGGCCATGTCCCGCTCGAAGCGGGTGCGGTGGGCGTCGGGTACGTAGGCGTTGAAGCTGAGGGCAGAAATGTCCGGGTTGTCCTGCAAGGTGTAGAGGGTGTAGCGCTCAAACTGTTCGGGGGAGAGATTCGGGTCGATCTCGATCAGGCGGCGCAGCGCCTGCAGGGCCTCCTGGTGAGCCAGCAGGCGATCGCCGATGCGGTTCTGGAAGGCCTGGGCGTCAGCATTCAGGCGGTCGGCCTGGTTCTGCTGCTCCCAGCGCCCGGTGAAGTAGATGGCCACCCCCACGCAGACCAGGGTGAGCACCATCGGCACCGCCATCTGCTGCAGGCGGGAACGCCACAGGGGAACGCGCTGCAGCAGCAGCGACAGGCACAGGGGCGCGAAGGTGAGCACCCCGAGGGTGTCACCGACGAACCAGTTCCACCACGCGAAGGCCCGTACTGCCGCCGGCAGGACGTCCAGGGCGGCCAGGCTGACGATGCCGATGCTGGCTGATACCAGGCAGGCCACCGGCCCGCCGATGAGCAGGAAGAGGACCACATGCCGCTCATGTTCCAGCCGGTGCCAGCGCTTGCCCTCCATGCGCCGGATCAGCAGGCGCCCGATCCAGGCCTGGGCCACCGCGCCGCTGGCGATCAGGGCCGCGGCGGCAAGGGTGGTGCCGGACAGGCTGCCGCTGCTCCATGCCAGCGCGCTGTTCAGGCAGGCGGAGCCGAGCCAGATGCCGGGCAGGGCACGCGGGCCGAGGATCAGGGTGACCGCCAGCGCCAGCCCGGACGCAGGGAAGATCGGGCTGGCGTAACCCGGCGCGATGGCAAAGATCAGCCCCAGCCATCCCAGGGCCAGGTAGGCCAGGGCAACGACCAGTGTCCGTCCGGTTTCGGCGAGGGGGTGTGGTTTCAAGTGCAGGGCACGCCGCGGCTGGGCGGTGCGCCGGTTTCTGTTTAGGCGGTGTCGAGTCTAGGTCAGAACCGGGGCGCGTGTCTTGATCTGTGCCCATTGGCAGGCGAAGTCCGTGCACGATGTCCTGCTGGGGCTGAAGGCCCCGGCAACCTGCCCGGGGGGGCGGCGAGGTGGTCGCGGGGCCTTGAGCTCAGAGTGGGGTGTGTTCGACGCGGCGCGGGTCGGGCACCACCAGCACGTCGCACTGGGATTCGTTGAGGATGCGCTTGGTAACGCTGCCGAGGAGCAGCTCTTCGGTCAGTTCGGTGCCGTGCTTGCCCACCAGGATCAGGTCGGCGTCCTGCTCCTGCTCCTGGGCGATGACCTGCTGGGCCGGGTCGCCGCGGGGGACTAGGACGGAGTACTGCCCGGCCTCCAGTCCGGCCGCGGCGGCGAGCACATGCAGGCGCTGCAGTGATTCTTCGCGCTGCTTGCGGCGGTAGGCGTGGATGGCGACCTGGTCGACACCGGCGAGGGTGAGCTTGCCTTCGAAGGGTACGTTGAAGACGTGGATCAGGACGATGTGGGCGGTGGGCACGAGGCGCCGGGCCAGGCGCACGGACTGGACCGAGCCGGGGGAGAAGTCCACCGGGGCGAGAACCCGGCGATAGGGTTCGTGGGGCGGCTGCTTGACCACCAGGACCGGGCGCGCGGCGGTGCAGCGCAGCAGGCGCGAGGCGGTGGATCCGAGCAGTCCGTGGCGCAGGAAGGCCTCGCCGCGGGCGCCGACCACCAGCAGGTCGGCGTCTTCGGCGTCGGCGCTGGCGGTGATCACGTCGACTGGTGCGCCGGCCTCGATGCGCAGGCTGGCAGCGACGCCCCGGTGATGGGCGGGGTCGGCGAGGAGGGCGCCAAGGCTGTCGCGGGCGGCGTCCTCGAGGCGCTGCCCGATCTGGGCGCCACTGTCGCCGAGCAGCCCGCGCAGGGTGTCGAGGGGGCCCAGGTGCAGGGCGTGGAGCACGGTGTAGCGTGCGCCACTGGCGGCAGCGAGCTGGAAACCACGGTCCATGGCGTGGCGGGCGGGGGCTGACAGATCGGTGGTGGCCAGGATCTGGCGAATGGCGTTCATCGTCCTTCCTCCGGGGTTGGGGCGCCGAGGCGCAGGATGAGTTTGCGAGCTTCGTCGAGGAGCAGGGTGCTCGAGGCTACCAGCGCGGCCAAGCCCCATTCGGCGGGGGCGAGGGCCACGGTGTCGAAGACGGCCTGGGCCGGTGCCCAGTGCACCACCAGCCCCTGCAGCCCGACGACGGCCAGCAGGGCCACCCATAGTCTGCCGTTGCTGAAGAACTGGGCGTTGAAGGCGCTCCCGTGTTCGGCCCGGGCGTTGAAGATGTTGAAGAACTGGAACAGCACGAAGGTGGTGAAGGCCAGGGTGCCGGCGAGCAGCGGGCCGCCACGTGAGAGGCCCCAGGCGTAGATGCCCAGGGTGCCGGCGGCCATGGTCAGCCCGTACAGGCCGATGCGCCACAGCCGCGGCCACGACAGGATGGCTGCGCCGGCAGGGCGGGGCGGGCGCTGCATGATGCCGGGCCGGGCGGGTTCGACGCCCAGGGTCATGGCGGGAGGGCCGTCCATGATGATGTTGACCCACAGGATCTGGATGGCCGTGAAGGGCGTGGCGAAGCCCAGGAAGGGCGCACCGAGCACGGTGAGGATGGCGCCGATGTTGGTGGACAGCTGGAAGCGCACGAACTTGACGATGTTGTCGTAGATGGTGCGCCCCTCCTCGACGGCCCGCACGATGGTGGCGAAGTTGTCGTCGGCCAGCACCATGGTGGCGGCCTCCCGGCTGACTTCGGTGCCGGTGATGGCCATGGCCACGCCGATGTCGGCGGCTTTCAGGGCCGGGGCGTCGTTGACCCCGTCGCCGGTCATGGCGACCACATGGCCGCCGGCCTGCAGGGCTTCGACGATGCGCGTCTTGTGCTCGGGGGTGACCCGGGCGAACACCGCGGCGCCCTCCACGAGGCGCTGCAGTTCGGCGGGGCTCAGGCCGTCCAGCTCGCGCCCCTCGTGCACCGAGCCGGCGAGGCCCAGCTCGGTGGCGATGGCGGCGGCGGTGGCCCGGTGGTCGCCGGTGATCATCTTGACTTGCACCCCGGCGGCCCGGCACACGCGGATGGCCTCCCGCGCCTCGGGGCGGGGGGGGTCGATGATGCCTACCAGGGCGCTCAGGGTCAGGTTGTGGGTCCAGGCATGGAGGTCGCCGGTCGGGTCGAAGTCGGCGGCGGGAATGCTTCGCCCGGCCAGGCCCAGCACGCGCAGGGCCTGGCTGGCGAGGGTGTCGTTGGCGGCCTGCAGGGCTGCCCGGGCCGGGGCGTCGAGGGGCGCCTCGCCGGCGGGGCCCAGCCAGCGGCTGGCCCGGGCCAGCAGCACATCGGGGGCGCCCTTGATCCACATGCGCACCTGGTCGCCTTCCCGGTGGAAGGTGGCCATGAATTTGCTGTCCGAATCGAAGGGGATTTCGGCGATGCGCGGGTGGGCGGCGGCCAGCTGTGGCAGGTCGAGCCCGCCCCGTCGCGCCAGGGCCAGCAGGGCGCCCTCGGTCGGGTCGCCGATCAGCTGGTCGTCGGCGAGGCGCGCGTCGGCGCACAGGGCCGCAGGCAGCAGGGCCGGCGTCAGGTCGGGCAGCGGAGCGCCGTCGGGAGCGCTGATCTGCCCGCCGGCGGCGTAGCCTTCGCCGCTCACCGCGAGCTGGCGGCCGGCAAGGACCAGGGCCCGGGCGGTCATGCGGTTGAGGGTCAGGGTGCCGGTCTTGTCGGAGCAGATCACCGTGGTGCAGCCCAGGGTCTCGACGGAGGCGAGCTTTTTGACGATGGCCTGGCGCCCGGCCATGCGGTGCATGCCCAGGGCCAGGGTGACCGTGACCACCGCCGGCAGGCCTTCGGGAATGGCGGCCACGGCCAGGGCGATGGCGGTGAGGGCGGTGTCCATCAGCGCATCACCCCGGGCCAGGCCGGCTGCGAACATCAGCGCCACCACCACGCCGGCGATCAGGGCCAGGCGCTTGCCCAGGGTGTCCAGCTGGATCTGCAACGGGGTGTCGGGTTCGGTGGTACCGCCCAGCAGGCTGGCCAGGCGGCCCATCTCGGTGCCCATGCCGGTGGCGGTGACGACCGCATCGAGGCGCCCGCGGGTGACGACCGTGTTCATGAAGACCATGCCCTGCTGCTCGGCCAGGGGGGCCTCGCTGGCGACGGTGCCCGGATGCTTCGGGACAGGGGCGGATTCTCCCGTCAGTGCGGCCTCGGCCACCTCGGCGGCGTGGGCGTCCACCACCCGGGCGTCGGCGGCAACCCGTTCGCCGGCCTCCAGCAGAAGCACATCGCCGGGTACCAGGGTGGTGGCTTCGACCACCTGCACGGCGCCATCACGGCGGACCCGGGCGGTGGGCGCCAGCATGTCGCGGAGCGCCGCCAGGGCACGCTCCGCGCGGTTCTCCTGGATGTAGCCGAGGGTGGCGTTGAGGAGCACCACCACGCCGATGACCAGGGCATCCTTCACCTCGCCGAGCAGGCCGGCCACCCCCGCGGCGCCGATCAGCACCAGTACCAGCAGGTTGGCGAACTGGTCGGCAAAGCGCCGCCAGGCCGGGCGTGGCGGCTTGTGGTCGAGGCGGTTGGGGCCGCTGGTGTGGAGGCGTCGGGCTGCCTCTGCCGCCGTGAGCCCCTGTGCGGGATCGCAGTCGAGTCGCCGGGAGATCTCGTCGGAGCTCAGGGCGTGCCAGGGGGGCGGAGAGGGCGTAGGGCTCATGGCGTCATGCCGCGCTCAGGGGCGGTCGGATGCCCGGGGATCAATGGCGAAACCGGTGTCTTCACTGCATGGTAGGCCTGTGGGCCCTGGCGGACCAGACGGATTATTCTCATCCATGGTTCGGAAAAACCGAAGTGTCGCCCGGCGGTGTTGCGGGCCAGAGGGGGAATACAGCTGGTCAGCGAGCCCTCTGTCCGGTCTGTTGGGGCCGGTAGATCCGGAAAATCCAGGTTTCAGTGCTTTTTCTGCACTTCGGGAGCGGTTGTCTTGCAGGAGTTGACGTTTTGGGCTGAAATGCCGGCCGAGCCTGCAAGTGTTTCCACGCTGTAACGATTTTCCAGTCCATGATCCGACCCCTCCGATCCCTGCTGCTGTCCGGCCTGGCCCTTCTGGCGGCTCCGGCACAGGCCATGGATCTGGCGGTTTCGGGTTTTGGCACCCTGGGTTATGCCATCTCGGACAAGCCCTACTCCTACCAGCGCTTCATCGATGAGCAGGGAACCTTCGAACGGGACAGCCTGCTGGCCGTGCAGGTGGACGCCGCGCTGGCGCCGCGCTGGAGCGCGACCTTCCAGTTCAAGTTTGCTCCCGACGTGGACAGCGACAGCCGCTGGGCGCCGCGCCTCTCCTGGGGTTTCCTGTCGTGGCGGCCGGCCGATGACTGGCTGCTGCGCGCCGGCAAGCTGCGCATTCCCCTGTACCTCGGGGCCGAGAGCATGGACGTGGGCGCGTCCTTCGACTACGCCCGCCTGCCCATCGAGGTCTATTCCATCGCGCCGACCCTGGACTTCAACGGCGTCTCGGTGACCCGCTCCTGGGATGTGCGCCAGGGGGAGCTGAGCCTCGATGCCTACTGGGGCCGGACGCGGACCAGCATCCGCCAGTACGCCCGCGACGGGGTGCCTGGATTCCTCGCTGCAGGTCTGAATTTCGAGGGGATTGACGTAACGGCGCGCGGGCTGGCCCTGACCTACCGGGACGGTGGCGATCAGTACCGCATTGGTGTCCACAAGGCGAGCTCCGAGCGGACCAACGGCGAGAACTGGGCCGATCGGCCGGTTTTGGTGAGTCCGGTGCCTGGGGTGTCCTACTACAGCGTCCTGCCCGGGACGGGGGTGCCGGAACGCCGGGCCATGGACATGGTGATCGCCAATGCGGCCGCGGACGTGGGGCTGGGCGGGCAGGTCCGGCTGGGGGCGGAGTATGCCGTCCGCCAGCTCAAGGACATGGACCGGGGCGTCAATAGCCAGGCGGGCTATCTCTCCTTGCGCCGGCGCACGGGCAACTGGACACCGTATCTCTATTACGCCTGGCTGAAGTCCGACCGCGACATGGTGGACCTGTACCAGACCGTGAATGGTACGACCGTGCCGGCCTGGGTACCCCAGGCGGATCTCATCAACCTGTCCCAGCGGGCAACCGCGGATGGCCTGCAGGTGTTTGATCAGCACACCTGGGCCCTCGGCACCTCGTATGCCTTGACCCCCTCCAGCAAGCTGAAGGCGGAATGGGCGCGGACCCGGATCGGGGCCGGATCAAGCCTGGTGGATGCGCCAGCAGGGAGCGACGTGCGCTTCCAGAGCATCAATGTGTTCTCCCTCTCCTACAGCTTCGTGTTCTAGGGAGGGGGCCATGGACATCAACTGGATGCGCGCTGGTCTCCTCGGGATGAGCCTTCTGCTGGCTCTGCCGGCCCAGGCCGACAACGTGGTCGTGATCGGCCACTCCCAACTGCCCAAGCTCAATGCCGGGGCGCTGCGCAAGCTCTATACGGGGCGTTCCACCGAGGTTAACGGTGCCCCCGTGATCGTGGTGAACGCCCTGCCCGGCAGCCCCGTTCGCAACCGCTTCCTGAGCCTCTACGTGGAGCAGGATGACGAGCGTTACGTGGCTTACTGGACGGTCCGCCGCTTCATCGGCAAGGGGCTGCCGCCCAAGGAGATGGAGTCCAGCGCCGCCATCATCGACTTCGTGCAGAAGACCCCCGGGGCCATCGGCTACATCGACGCCGCCGACCTCAAGCCGGGACTCAACGTGCTGGCCAGGCAATAGGCGCTTACAGTTGGGGTGGAACCGGCGCCTGTGCGGGCCGGTCTGGTACGGCAGATCCGGATATGCTGTCCGGACATGACGTCCCACGAGGAGATTCACCATGATGAAGCGTTTTCGCCACCTTGCCCCGGCTGCCACCCTGATTGCCCTGCTGGGCGCCACCTCCCTGCCGGCCCTGGCCGACCCGGCCTGTGGCCCGATGGGCCCGCGTGGCATGGGCGAGCATCGCGCCGAGCGCATGGAGCAGCATCACCGCAAGCTGCATGAGGCCCTCAAGCTCACCCCCGAGCAGGAGGCGGGCTGGAAGAAGCTGGTCGAGTCCGAGCACCCCATGGGCAAGGGTCGGCACGACCCGGCGAAGATGGCGGATGCGGCCACCCTGACCACCCCCGAGCGGGCCGAGCGCATGCTGGAGCACATGAAGGCCCACCAGGCCGCGATGGCCGAGCACATCTCCGTGCTGAAGGCCTTCTATGCCCAGCTGAGCCCCGAGCAGCAGAAGATCTTCGATGAGGCCCATCGGGGTGATCGTCGCGGCGGCATGCGCGCCAAGGCGATGGCGCCGGCCAAGCCCTGAGCCCCGCAGCCGGGCTGATCAGCCCGGCCTTGCCTGCCAGCTGCCGCGGTCGAGCCGGTACAGACAATGTGCCCGCAAGGGGCTGTCCGGTGGCACGGCCGGGTGGTCGAAGTCCTCGTCTGCCCGGCGCATGCCGATGCGCTCCATCACCGCCCGGGAGCGCAGGTTGCCGAGGGCCGTGAAGGACACGATTTCCGCGAGTCCCAGGGTTTCAAAGCCCACCTCCAGCGCAGCCCGGGCTGCTTCGGAGGCCAGGCCACGCCCCCAGTGGGCCCGGGCCAGACGCCAGCCCACTTCCACACAGGGCGAAAACGGTAGTTCAGCAATGGGCGTGTGCAGCCCGACAAAGCCGATGAACTGCCCGCTCTCTTTCAGTTCCGCTGCCCAGAAACCCCAGCCCCGCTCGGCGATCAGCGCCTGACAGCGCAGGGCCAGCGTATCGCTGGCCTGGCGCGCCAGGGGCGCCGGGAAGTGGGCCATGACCTCCGGATCGGCATTCAGGGCGGCAAAGGGCGTCAGGTCCTCGTCGCGCCATTGACGCAGCAGCAGGCGGGCGGTGACGCAGTGGATGGGGGCGGGCATGCGCGGACGCTCCAGGGTTGGATCGGGGCGTCATTGTAGTGGCCATCCGTCTGCTCAGCCTGCCTGCAGGTTGCCAAGGGCATGGTGGGCGGCCAGCCGCACCACGTAGCCGAGCTTGAAGAAGGCCGCCGATACCGGCAGGGCCAGATGGCCGGCGATCTGCATGCCCAGGCTGAAGCGCTCGGCCAGGGGGTAGGCCACCAGGGTCGAGATGAGCATGCCGATGGCGGCGAGGACCATCATGGCCCGGCCGGTGGTGAGGACCCGACGCGGGTCAGGGGCGGCGTGTGGCATGGTCGGCCTCCTCGTTGATGGGATCGGGATGGTGGATGTGGCGACGGCCGGCGGTGAGGGCGATGCGGCAGATGTGCTCCAGGCGCTCCACATGCTCGAAGGCCTCCCACGGGGTTTTACCGACGGCGACCACGCCGTGGCGGTCCAGGCCGAGGATGTGGGGCGGGAGGCCGAGGGCCGGCTGGAAGGCCGCCTCGCAGGCTTCGGCCAGCTCCGTGCTGGTGGCGGGCAACGCCGGAATGTTCGGCCCGACCCGGGTGTAGCGGGTGACTTCGGGAAAGTCGGCCGACAGCTCGGCCAGATCCCGCCCGGCATAGAGGGCCGCGACGATGTGGGTGGGGTGCAGGTGCAGTACCGTCAGTGCCCGCCCGGCCAGCAGGGCCTGCAGGCGGCGGTGCAGGTCGAGCTCGCCCGACGGCCGGGGATAGGCGTTGGCAGCCGGGGCGGCGGCGGGATCGGCGGGGATGAAGACGAACTGGCTGGGTACCAGGGTGTGCTTGATCACGCCGCTGGCTGACACCAGGAAGCCGCGGCGGTCGCTCATGGCCACCGATACGTTGCCGTCACGGGTGCTGATCCAGCCGCGTTCGTAGGCTTCGCGCATGACGGCGCAGGCCTGGGCCAGAACGGGGTGCTCGGGCGGGGCTTTCTCATGGGTGGTCATGGTTCTCTCCGTTGATGGGTTTGCTTTAAGTGGACTTTAAGATTCATCTTTTAAAGAGTCAACTTAAATGAATCTTTTAAAAAGCCCCTTATAATCGAAGGGTTGAAGCTCCCTTTGGGCCACCCGCCATCCATGCACATCACCCAGCACACGGACTACGCCTTGCGCGTCCTGATCTATCTGGCGTCCAACGAGCAACGCCTGGTGACCATCCAGGAGATCTCGGAGCGCTTCGAGATCTCCCGCAGTCATTTGATGAAAGTCGTCAATCAGCTGATCCGCAATGGCTTTGTGGAGGGTTTGCGCGGCAAGGGCGGCGGCTTGCGCCTGGCGCGGCCGCCGCAGCAGATCGCGGTGGGGGACGTGGTGCGGAAGATGGAGACCGATCTGGCCCTGGTGGAGTGCTTCCACGAGACGAGCCGCTGCCTGCTCACCGCCAGCTGTCAGCTCAAGGGGGTGCTGGGGGCGGCGCTGGAGGCCTTTTTTGCGTCGCTGGACAAGGTGGCCCTGTCAGATGTGCTGGGCCCCTCCCAGCGGGCCTTGCTGCATGTGCTGAAGCGGATGCCCTGAGGGCGGGCAGCTCAGGCCGACAGGCGGCCGCCGCGCTTGCGTGTGCCGATGCCGGCCATGGCGGCCACACCGCTGCTGCCATGGGCATGGGCAATGGCGCAGGCCAGAGCGTCGGCGGCGTCGGACGACGGGGCACCTTCGAGGGACAGCAGGCGCTGCACCATGTGACTGACCTGCTCCTTGGCGGCCTTGCCGTGGCCCACCACCGCCTGCTTGACCTGCAGGGCGGTGTATTCGGCCACCGGCAGGTCGCAAGACACGGCGCCGCAGATGGCCGCCCCCCGGGCCTGACCCAGCAGCAGGGTGGACTGGGGATTGACGTTGACGAACACGATCTCCACCGCGGCCTGGTCGGGCTTGTAGGTGGCGATCACCTCGCGGATGCCATCGAGGATGATCTTGAGGCGCTCGGGCAGGCTGCCCTCGCCGGTCTTTATGCAGCCGCTGGCCACATAGCGCAGCTGGCTGCCGAGGGTGTCGATGAGGCCGAAGCCGGTGCTGCGCAGGCCCGGGTCGATACCCAGGATGCGGGTGGCGACACTGGCCGAGGCGGTGGGGCCATGGACCCTCATTTGCGCGCCAGCCACACGCCGAAGACGGTCAGCCCCATGCCCGCCAGGGCCAGGCCGGTAAGCGTCTCGCCAAAGGCGGCCCAGGCGATGAGGGCAGTGGTGGGCGGGGTCAGGTAGAACAGGCTGGCCACATTCACCGCGCTGCCACCGCGGATCAGCAGGTTGAGCAGGCTGATGGCGCCCACCGACAGCACCAGCACCAGCCACAGCAGGGCAAAGACGAACTGGCCCGTCCACTCGATGGCCATGGTTTCGGTCTGGCTGGCCACCAGCAGGGTGAGGACGAGGGTAGGGATGAACTGCACCACGGCGCCGGTGCGCAGGTCGAAAGCGGGGCAGAAGCGCTTCTGGTAGAGGGTGCCGGCGGTGATGCCGAGGAGGGCCACGACCGCCGGGACGAGCATGGCCGCCAGGGCCGGGGTGCTGGCCGCCGCCGCCACCTTGTGGGCGACCACCAGCCCGACGCCGCCAAAGCCGAGGGCCAGCCCGGCCCACTGGCGGGGCAGCACGCGCTCGCCCAGCAGGGCGCCGGCGCCCAGGGCGGTGAGCAGGGGCTGCAGCCCCACCACCAGTGCCGTGATGCCGGCCGGCAGGCCATGGCGGATGGCCATGAACACGCCCCCCAGGTAGATGGCATGGACCAGGATGCCGGTGACGCCGATGTGCAGCCACTGGCGCGGGCTGGCCGGCCAGGGCGCGCGGGTGGCCAGCGCCAGCAGGCCCATCACCGCAATCACCAGCACATAGCGGGTGGACAGGAAGCTCAGGGGTTCGGCGAAGGGCAGGCCGTATTTGGCGCCGATGAAGCCCGTGCTCCACAGGAGCACGAAGAGAAAGGGATAAAAGCGGGTCACCGGATGCTTACTGGGGCGTGTGCTTGCTGCGGTAGATGCGGGTGGCGGCCGAGACGATGACCTGCACGTCCTGGGGGGCGATGTCGGGCAGGTTCTCGCGGACCACCCGATAGGCCAGGTGCTCCAGGGACTGGCCGTTCCAGGCGTTGGCCGGGTCGAAGAAGGGCTCGATGATGAGGTAGGCCTTGTCCACCAGCTCGCGCAGGCTGAGGTTCTTGCGGCGCTCGGGGAGGGTGCTCATGGGGGCTCCTGAAGGCGGGATGGCAGGAAACAGCCGGGGATGATACCCCAGCCCCGTCACTCGTCGGCCGGCCGGGCCGGTGGCGTGTGCCAGCGCTCCCGGGGCACAACCTTGTCGGTGGCGGGGTCGGCCATGTAGTGGGGCGACATGATCTGCACGCCATGCTCGTTGAAGACGTCCTGAATGTTGGCGTGGAGGCGGCTGATCACCTCGGCTCGGGGCAGCGGGCCGGTGGGCAGGGCCTGGGCCACCAGGCAGTACTCGGGGTAGTAGTCGGACAGGACCGTCTGGTAAACCCGGGGCGTGGGGCTGGCGAGGATGCCCGGGGTGCGGGCGGCGGCCTGGATGAGCATGGCCTCCACCTGGCGCCAGGGGGTGTCGTAGCCGATGGTGACGGTGGTATCCACCATGAAGCCTTCGCCGCTGACGGTGCGGGAGTAGTTGCGGGTGGCGTTGCCGACGATCATCGCGTTGGGCAGGGTGATCTCGGCGCCCCGCCCGGTACGCAGGCGGGTGGTGAACAGGCTGATGGCGACGATGGTGCCTTCATGCTCGCCGATGCGCACGTACTCGCCAGTGCGCAGGGTGCGGGAGTACATCAGGATCAGGCCGCTGGCACCCTGGCCGACGATGCTCGATGCCCCCAGGGACACCATCAGGCCGATCAGCACCGACATGCCCTTGAAGGCCTCGGTGTGGGCGCCGGGGAGGTAGGGGTAGGCCATCACCAGGGCGAAGATCCAGATCAGGATGTTGGTGATCTTGCGGGTCGGCTCCACGGTGTCCCGGTCCAGCCAGCCGATGCCGGGCTCGCCGGACGACACGTGGTCGAACAGGGGCTTGAGCAGGCCGACCACACCCCGGGCAAGCAGGAACATGATGGCGGCGATGAGCAGGTTGGGCAGGGTGGTGAGGATGCCCTTGCCCATGTCCAGCACGATGCCCAGCAGATAGCCGTTGAGCTGCTCGCCCCAGGCCCGGGTGAACGGGAAGCGGGCCAGCACGAAGCCCAGCCAGGCATAGCCCAGGAGCAGCATAAGCAGCCAGTAGCTGGCGCTCATCAGCCAGCCCACGGCGGCGAGGATGCGGTCGCGGCGGATCAGCTCGGTACCCCCGAGCTTGAGCTGCTCGGCCTTGCGGTCGATGGTGCTGACCAGGCGTGTGCCGAGGCCACGGTGCAGGCGGGTCAGGACCAGGGCGAGGATGAGGGCCACGGCGGTGGCGCCGGCCGCGGCACCGGCGCCCCGGGCCATGGCTTCGCTGTCGCGGCTTTCGCGGGTTTCGACGATTACCTGGCGCAGTGCGCCGAGGGTGCGATGGGTGAGGCTGTCGAGGGTCTCGCCGCTAAGCCTGTCCACGTCGTCATGGGTCAGGATGAAGGCCAGCTGGTCGCCTACCAGGACGATGTTGCCCATCGGGTTGGACTGAACCTTGACCGTGTCGTCTTCGTTCCGGGCCAGGATTACGTCGAGGTTGTGCTTGCCCCGTTCGGCCCGCTGGGCCGCGGGAGATCCGAGCAGGCTGCTGCGAAAGCGGACCACGTGGCGATTCATCAGGACCAGGTCGGCCTCGCCGTCGTCCGGGGTCGTCACCGATCTTCGGTCTGCCGGGGTGGGGGCTTCATCCGCCGCCGTTGCGGTTACGGGCAAGGCCAGGGTCAGGGCGGTGCAGACACAGGCGAGGGCGTGCTGCAGCCACTTCCGGAAGGAGGAGTCTGGGCGGGGCGGGCGGAGGGTTGTGGCCATGCGCTTGGGCTTTCCGGGTGGCGAGGCGGGGGCGTCGGAGGGTCACGCCGTTGTGTGCCAGAATCTTGCCCTCAACAGCCCTGTGGCTCAATCCGGATGTGAGGATGGGGCCTTCGGGCAGCTTCAATCCTGTTCCTGAATGGAGAGGGCGATGCGCTACTGGCTGATGAAGTCCGAACCCGACGATGTTTCCATCGATGACCTGGCCGCGCGGCCGGAGCAGACGGTGCCCTGGTATGGCGTGCGCAATTACCAGGCACGCAACTTCATGCGCGACGCCATGCAGGTGGGCGATGGCGTACTGTTCTACCACTCCGGCTGTGCCGAGCCCGGGGTGGCCGGTATTGCCCGGGTGGCCAGCACGGCCTATCCGGATGCCACCCAGTTCGACCCGGCGAGCAAGTACTTCGACCCCAAGGCCACGCCCGAAACGCCGCGCTGGCTGCATGTGGATGTGGCCTTCGTGCGCAAGACCCGGCTGCTGGGTTTGTCCGAATTGCGCCGCCACCCGGAACTGGAGAACATGCGCGTCCTGGCCCGCGGCAACCGGCTCTCCATCACCCCGGTGGAGCCGGCCGAGTGGCGTTTCATCGTCGGGCAGCTGCTCGGCGCGACGGATCTGCTGAATTGAGAGTGTGATGGGTATTGAATGGTTGGTGGCCTACCTGGCCCTGGGGGCCTTCGTGGGCTTTTTTGCCGGACTGATGGGCGTGGGGGGCGGAGGCATCATGGTGCCCATGCTCACCACGCTTTTCGCTGCCCAGGGTTTTCCCCGGGAGCATCTGGTGCATGTGGCCCTGGGCACCTCGATGGCGGCCATCGTGATCACCTCGATCTCCAGCCTGCGCGCCCACCACAAGCACGGCGCAGTGCGCTGGGACATTGTGAAGGGCATCACCCCGGGGGTGCTGCTGGGTACCTTCGGTGGCACCTTCATCGCGTCCCGGGTGGCCACGGCTCCGCTGGCCATCTTCTTCGCCTGCTTCATGGCCTATGTGGCGGTGCAGATGATCCTCAACGTCAAGCCCAAACCCTCCCGCGCGCTGCCGGGCAGCGCGGGGCTGGCGGGCGTGGGGGGCGTGATCGGGGTGATCTCGGCCCTGGTGGCGATTGGTGGCGGGTCCCTGTCGGTGCCCTTCATGACCTGGTGCAACGTCAAGATGCAGAACGCCATCGGCACCTCGGCGGCCATCGGCCTGCCCATCGCCCTGGCCGGTGCGCTGGGCTACCTGATCAACGGCTGGGGCGCTGCGGGCCTGCCCGAGTGGACCGTGGGCTTCGTCAATCTGCCGGCCCTGGTGCTGGTGAGCTCGGTGTCGGCCTTTCTGGCGCCCGTGGGCGCCCGGCTGGCCCATCGCCTGCCGGTGGCGGTGCTCAAGAAGATCTTCGCCGCCGTGCTGGTGCTGCTGTCCCTGAAGATGCTGCACACGGTGCTGGGCGGCTGAGTTCCGTCAGCGCCCCTTGAAGGCCGGCGCCCGCTTGTTGAGAAAGGCGTCCAGGCCCTCGGCGTAGTCCTCGGTGGCGAGAAAGTCGAAGGCGGCGCGCTTCTCGGTGGCCGTCAGCGGGCGGCCATCCATCAGGCGGTGCACCCACTGCTTGTGCCAGCGGGCCACCAGAGGGGCGCCCTTGAGGATGCGCTGGGCGGTGGCCAGCGCTTCCTTTTCCACCTCCTCGTCGTCCACCACCCGGGTCAGCAAGCCCTTGGCCAGGGCCTCCCGGGCACCCAGGATGCGCCCCTCGAGCAGGATCTCCAGCAGCACCGCCGGCCCCACCAGGCCCAGCAGGCCGGCCATCTCCCCCGGATACATGGAAAAGCCCAGCTTGTTGATGGGGGCTCCGAAGCGGCTCGATTCGCCGGCGATGCGCAGGTCGCAGCAGCCCGCGATCTCCAACCCGCCCCCCACGCAGGCCCCCTGGATCATCGCCACCGTGGGCACCGGGCAGGCCCGCACGGCGTCCAGGGCGGCGGCCACCAGGTCCTCGTGGTAGTGCAGCGCATCGTCCACCGTGGCCCGCACGGTGAGGAACTCCTCGATGTCTCCCCCGGCCGCAAAGGCCTTGTCACCCGCGCCGCGCAGCACCACGCAGCGTACGTCCGGATCGGCATTGATGGCCGACATCCGGGCCTGCAGGCCACGCCACATGCCGGCATCGACGGCGTTGAGCTTGTCGGGGTTGGAAAGGCTCAGGGTGGCGATGCCGTTGTCCTGATGGAAGAGAATTTCTCCGGGCATGGGGGATGTGCGTCCTGGGTGGAGGTGGCTTGGGCGTGCTTGCTGCACCGCAAAAAGCCACCGTACGTTGTAGTATGGAGTCTTCTATATGCTATATCATCTGCCCGGGCGTCGTTAATGGCGCGACTTCGCCCGCCGGAAGCACCACATAAAAAAAGCTCCACCGATCGCCGCACCAAAAACACCAACAGGCAGATCGCGCCAAATTCACTGACTTTCTCTTGGGAGGGAAAAGATGTCGACCAATGCAAGCCAGAATGCGGTGTACGCCCGTATCCGCAAGAACCCGCGCTTCGCCGAACTGGTGTCGAAGCGCCAGGGCTTTGCCACCCTGCTGTCGGTGATCGTTCTGACGATCTTCTACGGTTTCTTCATGGTGGTGGCCTTCAACCCCAACCTCATCGGCCAGCGTTTGTCCGAAGGGTCTTACGTGACCGTCGGCATCGCCGCCGAGCTGTTCATGTTCATCTTCTTCTGGGTGCTCACCGCCGTGTACGTCAAGCGCGCCAATGGCGAGTTCGATGCCATCACCACCGAGATCATCCGCGACGCATCCAAGGAGGTGAAGTAATGCTGGCACGTCTGAATGTTGCCCTGCTGGCCCTGCTTGCGCCGGCCCTGTCCTTCGCCGGTGATGCGATTTCCGCCACCGAGAAGCAGCCCCTGAACCTGCACGCCATCGGGATGTTCGTGCTCTTCGTGTCCATGACCCTGGGCATCACCTACTGGGCCGCGGGCCGCACCAAGTCCGCGTCCGACTTCTACACCGCGGGTGGCGGCATCACCGGCTTCCAGAACGGCCTGGCCATTGCCGGCGACTACATGTCTGCCGCTACCCTGCTGGGCCTCACCGCGCTGGTGTACACCAAGGGCGTCGATGGCTACATCTACATGATCGCCTTCTTCGCCGGCTGGCCCATCATCCTGTTCCTGATGGCCGAGCGCCTGCGCAACCTGGGCAAGTTCACCTTTGCCGACATCACCTCCTACCGGCTCAACCAGAGCAAGGTGCGGACGATGGCGGCGGTGTCCTCCCTCACCGTGGTGTGCTTCTACCTGGTGGCCCAGATGGTCGGTGCCGGCCAGCTGATCAAGCTGCTGTTCGGCCTGGACTACAACATCGCCCTGTTCGTGGTCGGCGCGCTGATGATGGTCTATGTCACCTTTGGCGGCATGGTTGCCACCACCTGGGTGCAGATCATCAAGGCCTGCATGCTGCTGGCGGGCGGCACCCTGGTGGCGGTTCTGGCCATGTCCCAGTTCGGCTTCAGCTTCGAGAAGATGATGAGCCAGGCCGTGTCCCTGCACTCCCTGGGCGAGAAGCTGCTGTTCCCGGGCACCCTGCTGCCGGACCCCATCACTGCCCTGTCCCTGGGCCTTGGCCTGATGTTCGGTACCGCCGGCCTGCCGCACATCCTGATGCGCTTCTTCACCGTGACCAACGCCAAGGAAGCCCGCAAGTCGGTGCTGTACGCGTCCGGTTTCGTGGCCTACTTCTTCAACGTGATCCTGCTGATGGGCTTCGCCGCCATCATCATCGTCGGCCAGAACCCCGAGTTCTTCGAGGGTGGTCAGATCGGCGGCAAGATCGTCGGCGGCGGCAACATGATCGCCATGCACCTGGCCAAGGCCGTGGGCGGCAACCTGCTGCTGGGTTTCCTCTCCGCCGTGGCCTTCGCCACCATCCTGGCGGTGGTGTCCGGTCTGGCCCTGGCTGGCGCGGCTGCCATCTCCCATGACATCTACGCCCGCGTGATCCGCAAGGGCAAGGCCACCGAGACCGAAGAGCTGCGCGTGTCCCGCTTCGCCTCCGTGGGCCTGGGCCTCGTGGCCATCGTTCTCGGTATCGCCTTCGAGAAGATGAACGTGGCGTTCATGGTCGCCCTGGCCTTCGGTATCGCGGCGTCCGCCAACTTCCCGGTGCTCATCCTCTCCATGTACTGGAAGGGTCTGACTACCCGCGGCGCCATCATTGGTGGCTACTCGGGTCTGATTGCTGCCGTGCTGCTGGTGGTGCTTTCCAAGTCCGTGTGGGTGACTGTGCTGGGCAACGCCCAGGCGATCTTCCCGTACGACCAGCCGGCCCTGTTCTCCATGCCGCTGGCTTTCCTGCTGACCTACATCTTCTCGAAGCTGGACAACAGCCCCGAGGGGAATGCCGAGCGCGCCATGTTTGATGATCAGTACGTGCGTGCCCAGACTGGTTTTGGTGCTGCTGACGCCAGCGCCCACTGATGTCCGTAGCGCCCGCAAGGGCGCGGGATGAATGACAAAACCCCCGACGGGCTGGCCCGATCGGGGGTTTTTGTTGGGTGCCGCCGGCGTGCCGCAGTTGCCGGCGTGGTTTGTCTCAGGCGGTGGCTTCGCGCTTGGCCGCGATCTTGGCCAGGGCGCGGCGGCCGCTGGAGATGTGCTCGCGCATGGCGAGTTCAGTGGCGCTCACGTCGCGGCGACCGAGGGCGTCGAGGATCAGCCGGTGTTCGGCGAGGGACTGCTCGATGCGTCCATCGATGAACAGGGAGTGGTGCCGTGACAGCTTGATGACCTTGCGCAGATCGGTGATGGCCTGGGTCAGCCAGCGGTTGTCGGCGATCAGCTGGACTTCCTGGTGGAAGGCCTGGTTGGCCTCGAAGAAGCCGTCGATGTCGCTGGTCCGGGTGGCCTGTTCGAGCTCTGCGTGGATGTCGAGCAGGCGCTTCAGGTCGGCGTCGCTGGCCTTGCGGGCTGTGTCTGCAGCGCATTGGCCTTCGAGCAGGGCCATGACCGTGAAGATCTCGTCCAGATCGCGCTCGGAGATTTCGGTGACGTAGCAACCCCGCCGAGGTTTGAGGGTGACCAGGCCTTCGGCCGCGAGCACCTTCAGGGCTTCCCGCAGGGGCGTGCGGGAGATGCCGTACTGGGTGGCCAGGGCCTGCTCATCCACCCAGGTGCCCGGGGGCAGTTCATGGGAAAAGATGCGCTGACGCAGGCGTTCCGCGACTTCCTGATAGAGGGCGAGAGGGGCGATCCGGCCTGCGTTCATGGTTTTAAGTGACAAGGTCGAAAAAGTGTTGTCTTCAGCTGTTGCATCCATAATTATGGATAAAGTATTATCTACAAGATAGCAAGTCAAGTTCCTGCGCAGGATGTAACCCTTGTGTCGGTCAGGCGGCAAGATAGTCGTCAGACCACAAAAAATAGAGGGAGGGAGAAAACTGCCCTGCGCGGGGCACGGCAGCCGGCCGTGACCAGGGGTCACGGCCGGTACTGGCGTCACTAATTACCAAGGGCTGCCGAGCGGCCCACGCTACGTGAGGGTAGAAAAGCCATGGCGAACAAGACCGAACCGACCTTTCCCCAACCCGACCTGGCCGCCTGGAACAAGGCCGCCGGCAAGTCGGCCCCCGGAGGCGATGTCGCCAAGCTGAACTGGGTGACACCCGAGGGCATCACGGTCAAGCCTCTGTATACCGCGGCTGATCTGGAAGGCCTCAAGTATTCCAACACCCTGCCGGGCTTCGAGCCCTTCCTGCGCGGCCCCCAGGCCACCATGTACGCGGCCCGCCCGTGGACCATCCGCCAGTACGCCGGCTTCTCCACCGCCGAGGCCTCCAACGCCTTCTACCGCAAGGCGCTGGCCGCCGGCGGCCAGGGCGTGTCGGTGGCCTTCGATCTGGCCACCCACCGGGGCTACGATTCCGACAACCCCCGTGTGGTGGGTGACGTGGGCAAGGCCGGCGTGGCCATCGACTCCGTCGAGGACATGAAGATCCTCTTCAACGAGATCCCCCTCGACAAGGTGTCGGTCTCCATGACCATGAACGGCGCCGTGCTGCCCATCCTCGCCGGCTACATCGTCGCCGCCGAAGAGCAGGGCGTGTCGCAGGACAAGCTGTCCGGGACCATCCAGAACGACATCCTCAAGGAGTTCATGGTCCGCAACACCTACATCTACCCGCCGACGCCGTCGATGAAGATCATCGCTGATATCTTCAATTACACGTCGACCCACATGCCGAAGTTCAACTCGATCTCGATTTCGGGTTATCACATCCAGGAAGCGGGTGCGAACCAGGCCATCGAGCTGGCCTTCACCCTGGCCGACGGTGTGGAATACGTGCGCACCGGCATCAAGTCGGGCATGGACGTGGACACCTTCGCGGGCCGTCTGTCCTTCTTCTGGGCGGTGGGCATGAACTTCTACCTGGAGATCGCCAAGATGCGCGCCGCGCGCATGCTGTGGTGGCGCCTGATGAAGCAGTTCGAGCCGAAGAGCCAGAAGTCCATGATGCTGCGCACCCACAGCCAGACCTCCGGCTGGTCGCTCACCGAGCAAGACCCGTACAACAACGTGGTGCGCACCACCATCGAAGCCATGGCGGCCGTGTTCGGCGGCACCCAGTCCCTGCACACCAACGCGCTGGACGAAGCCATCGCGCTGCCCACCGAGTTTTCGGCGCGCATCGCCCGTAACACCCAGATCATCATCCAGGAAGAAACCCACATTACCAGCGTCGTCGATCCGTGGGCCGGCTCCTACATGATGGAAAAGCTCACCCAGGACATGGCCGACAAGGCCTGGGCCCTGATCGAGGAGATCGAGGCCATGGGCGGCATGACCAAGGCGGTCGAGTCCGGCTGGGCCAAGATGAAGGTCGAGGAATGCGCCGCCGACAAGCAGGCCCGCATCGACTCCGGCAAGGACGTGATCGTTGGCGTGAACAAGTACAAGCTCGCCAAGGAAGACCCGATCGAGATCCTCGACATCGACAACCACGCCGTGCGTGATGCCCAGGTCGCCCGCCTGGCCCAGATCCGCGCCACTCGTGACAGCGCCGCCGTGACCGCCGCCCTGGCAGCCCTGACCGACGCCGCCAAGACCGGTGAAGGCAACCTGCTTGACCTGGCCGTGAAGGCCGTGCGCCTGCGCGCCACCGTGGGCGAGATCTCCGATGCGCTGGAAGTCGTGTTCGGCCGCTACCGTGCCAATCCCCAGGCCGTCACCGGCATCTACAACGCCGTGGTCGAAGGCGACGACGACTGGAAGTCCCTGAAGTCCGACATCGAGGCCTTCGTGGCCGAGGAAGGCCGCCGCCCCCGCATCATGATCGCCAAGCTCGGTCAGGACGGTCATGACCGCGGCTCCAAGGTGGTGGCCTCGGCCTTCGCCGACCTGGGCTTCGACATCGACATCGGCCCCCTCTTCCAGACGCCGGAAGAGGCTGCCCGCCACGCCATTGAGAACGACGTGCATGCCGTGGGCTGTTCCAGCCTCGCCGCCGGTCACAAGACCCTCGTACCGGCCATCATCAACGCCCTCAAGGCCCAGGGTGCCGATGACATCATCACCTTCGTGGGTGGCGTGATCCCGGCCCAGGACTACGACGCGCTCTACGCCGCCGGTGCCAAGGGCATCTTCGGGCCGGGCACGCCGATCCAGACCTCGGCCCGGGAAGTGCTCAAGCAGATCCGGGCCGCCCGCAAGGCCTGATCCGTCCTCACCCGACCTACGGCGCGCCGGCCTGGCCTGCGCGCCGGCCACGATTGAGCCCATGAACATGCCCGCCGATCTTCCGCAACGGGACGCCGCCGACCAGGCCTTGGTCGACGGCGTGCTGGCGCATCAGCTGCGTCCGCTTGCCAAGACGATCACCCTGATCGAATCCCAGCGGTCGGATCACAAGCAGCGTGCGCGCAATGTGCTCGAAGGCCTGCTGCCGCATACCGGCAAATCCATGCGGGTTGGGATTTCCGGAGTGCCGGGGGTGGGCAAGTCCACCTTCATCGAAGCGCTCGGTCTGTACCTCATCGAGCAGGGCCACCGGGTGGCCGTGCTCGCTGTCGATCCCTCATCCAGCGTCACCGGCGGGTCCATCCTGGGGGACAAGACCCGCATGGAGCTGCTGTCCCAGCGGCCCGAGGCCTTCATCCGCCCCAGCCCGTCCGCCGGCAGCCTGGGGGGCGTGGCCGAGAAGACCCGCGAAGCCATGCTGGTGTGCGAGGCCTCCGGCTTCGACGTGATCATCATCGAGACGGTGGGCGTGGGGCAGTCGGAGACCGCCGTGGCCGGCATGACCGACATCTTCTGCCTGCTCCAGCTGCCCAATGCCGGCGACGACCTGCAGGCGATCAAGAAGGGGATCATGGAGATCGCCGACCTGATCGTCATCAACAAGGCCGACATCCACCCCCAGTCTGCCAATGTGGCCCGCTCGCAGATCAAGAGTGCGCTGGGCATGCTGCGTCATGCCTCGCCCAACTGGACGCCGCCGGTGTTGATGATGTCGGCCTTGCAAAAGCAGGGGATTGCCGAGTTCTGGAATACCATCGGGGATTACCGTTCCGCGATGCAGCAGAGCGGTGAATTCGACGCCCGCCGCCGTCACCAGGCACAGGCCTGGATGTGGGAACTGATCGACCAGGGCCTGCGGGCCCGGTTTGCAGGTCACGCCCGGGTACAGCAGGATCTGCCCGGTCTGCAGGCGGCCGTCGAGGCCGGACAGACCACGCCCTCCGCCGCAGCCCTGCGGCTGCTGGGCTATCTGGGCTGAACAAAAAAACGACATACAACAGGATCATTGACTGGAGGTTGTAAATGCACGACATCATCCACCAGCTGGAAAAGAAGCGCGAAGCGGCCCGCCTGGGTGGCGGTCAGAAGCGTATCGACAGCCAGCACAAGAAGGGCAAGCTGACGGCCCGTGAACGTATCGAGCTGCTGCTCGACCCCGATTCCTTCGAAGAATGGGACATGTTCAAGGAGCACCGTTGCGTCGATTTCGGCATGAACGAAGCCGAAAAGACCCCGGGTGACGGTGTTGTGGTCGGCTATGGCACCATCAATGGCCGCCTGGTCTTCGTGTTCTCCCAGGACTTCACCGTGTTCGGTGGCTCCCTGTCCGAGACCCACGCCGAGAAGATCTGCAAGGTCATGGATCAGGCCATGAAGGTCGGTGCCCCGGTGATCGGCCTCAACGATTCGGGCGGCGCCCGCATCCAGGAAGGCGTGGCCTCCCTCGGTGGTTACGCCGACGTGTTCCAGCGCAATGTGATGGCCTCCGGCGTTGTGCCGCAGATCTCCATGATCATGGGCCCCTGTGCCGGTGGCGCGGTGTACTCCCCGTCCATGACCGACTTCATCTTCATGGTGAAGGACTCCTCCTACATGTTCGTGACCGGTCCGGAAGTCGTGAAGACCGTGACCCACGAGGATGTGACCGCCGAGGAACTGGGCGGCGCCGTCACCCATACCAGCAAGTCCGGCGTGGCCGACCTGGCCTTCGAGAACGACGTGGAAGCGCTGTCCATGCTGCGCCGCTTCATGAACTTCCTGCCGGCCAACAACCGGGAGCAGCCGCCCGTCACGCCGACCAACGATCCGGCCGACCGCTTCGACTACTCTCTGGACACGCTGGTCCCGGACAACGCCAACAAGCCGTATGACATGAAGGAGCTGATCGTCAAGGTTGTGGACGACAGCGATTTCTTCGAGCTCCAGCCCGACTACGCCAAGAACATCATCATCGGCTTTGGTCGTATTGACGGCAGCCCGGTGGGCATCGTCGCCAACCAGCCCCTGGTGCTGGCCGGCTGCCTGGACATCAAGTCCTCGATCAAGGCCGCGCGCTTCGTGCGTTTCTGCGACGCCTTCAACATCCCGGTTGTCACGTTCGTGGACGTGCCCGGCTTCATGCCCGGCACCACCCAGGAATACGGCGGCATCATCAAGCATGGCGCCAAGCTGCTCTATGCCTACGCCGAGTGCACCGTGCCCAAGGTCACCGTGATCACCCGCAAGGCCTATGGCGGCGCGTATGACGTGATGTCCTCCAAGCACCTGCGTGGCGACGTGAACCTCGCCTGGCCGTCCGCCGAGATCGCCGTGATGGGCCCGAAGGGCGCCGTGGAGATCATCTTCCGCGAAGAAAAGAACGACCCGGCCAAGCTGGCCGAGCGCGAAGCCGAGTACAAGGCCAAGTTTGCCAATCCCTTCGTGGCCGGCGCCCGGGGCTTCATCGATGACGTGATCATGCCCCACGCCACCCGCAAGCGCATCGCCCGTTCCCTGGCCATGCTCAAGGACAAGCAGCTCGACAACCCGTGGCGCAAGCACGGCAACATTCCGCTGTGATCGCCGAGGACGCCAAGACATGTTTACCAAGATCCTGATTGCAAACCGCGGCGAGATTGCCTGCCGCGTCATCAAGACCGCCCGCAAGATGGGCATCGCCACTGTCGCCGTGTACTCCGAGGCCGACAAGGACGCCCTGTTCGTCGAGCTGGCTGACGAGGCCGTGTGCATCGGCCCGGCGGCCTCCAAGGAATCCTACCTGGTCGCCGACAAGATCATCGCTGCCTGCAAGCAGACCGGTGCTCAGGCCGTTCACCCGGGTTACGGCTTCCTGTCCGAAAACGCCGAGTTCTCCCGTCGTCTGGAAGAAGAGGGCGTCAAGTTCATCGGCCCGAAGCACTACTCCATCGCCAAGATGGGCGACAAGATCGAGTCCAAGAAGCTCGCCATCGCCGCCGGTGTGAACACCATCCCCGGCTACAACGACGCCATCGCCGGCCCGGATGAAGCCGTCGAGATCGCCAAGAAGATCGGCTACCCGGTGATGATCAAGGCTTCCGCCGGCGGCGGCGGCAAGGGCCTGCGCGTGGCCTACAATGACGCCGAAGCCCACGAAGGCTTCTCCTCCTGCGTCAATGAAGCCCGCAACTCCTTCGGCGACGACCGCGTCTTCATCGAGAAGTACGTGCTCGAGCCGCGTCACATCGAGATCCAGGTGCTGGGCGACAGCCACGGCAACTACGTGTACCTCAACGAACGTGACTGCTCGATCCAGCGCCGTCACCAGAAGGTCATCGAAGAGGCGCCGAGCCCCTTCGTGGACGCCGAGATGCGCAAGGCCATGGGCGAACAGGCCGTGGCCCTGGCCCGTGCCGTTAACTACGAATCCGCGGGTACCGTTGAATTCGTGGTGTCCGGTGCGACCAAGGAGTTCTACTTCCTCGAGATGAACACCCGTCTCCAGGTGGAGCACCCCGTCACCGAGCTGATCACCGGCCTCGACCTGGTCGAGCAGATGATCCGTGTCGCCTACGGCGAGAAGCTGCCTCTGGCCCAGGCCGACGTCAAGATCAACGGCTGGTCCATGGAATGCCGGATCAACGCCGAAGACCCGTTCCGCGGTTTCCTGCCCTCCACCGGCCGGCTGGTGAAGTTCCTGCCGCCCAAGGAGACCACCGACGACAAGGGCACCACCCGCGTCGATACCGGTGTGTACGACGGTGGCGAGATCTCCATGTTCTACGACTCGATGATCGCCAAGCTCATCGTGCACGCCCCGACCCGCGCCCAGGCCATCGACCGCATGCGTGACGCCCTCAACGGCTTCGTGATCCGTGGCATCTCCTCGAACATCCCGTTCCAGGCCGCGCTGATGCAGCACCCGGTTTTCCATTCCGGCATCTTCGATACCGGTTTCATTCCCAAGTACTACCCGACGGGTTTCGATGCGTCGATGGTGCCTCACGATGATCCGGCGCTGCTGGTTTCCGTGGCGGCCTACGTCTACCGTGCCTTCACCGACCGTTCGGCCTCGATTTCCGGCCAGCTCCAGGGCCACGAGCGCCTGGTGGGCGACCACTGGATGGTGGTGCGCCTGAACAAGGAAGGCAACGAGCACCACCCGGTGGTGGCCCGTCCGGTGGCCGGTGGCTACCACGTCGAGTACGCCGGCAAGAGCTACGAGATCAAGTCTGACTGGAAGCTGGGCGAGTCCCTGTTCAACGGCACTGTCAATGGCGAGCCCTTCACCCTGCAGGTGGAGCGCCACAAGACCAAGTACAGCCTGTTCCACTGGGGCACCCGTGCCGACTTCATGGTGATGAGCGCCCGTGCCGCTGAGCTGCTGGCTCTCATGCCCGAGAAGCTGCCGCCCGATCTGTCCAAGTTCCTGCTCTCCCCGATGCCGGGCCTCCTCCGCGAGGTGTCGGTCCAGGTGGGGCAGGACGTGAAGGCCGGTGAGAAGCTGGCCGTCATCGAAGCCATGAAGATGGAGAACATCCTCAAGGCCGAGCAGGACTGCAAGGTCAAGAAGATCACTGCCACTGCTGGCAGCAGCCTGTCGGTGGACGAGATCATCATCGAGTTCGAATAATCAGCATGGGCCGCAGCCGGGCGACTCCCGCCAGGCTGTGGCCGACAGGTTTCGTTCGATGGGGAGGGAGACTCGTCCGTGTGGCGGGTTCCTGTCGAGGGAGTGGGGTCGTCCTTGGACGGCCCTTTTTTTTTGGGGTCCCCGGGGGCGGAATGTCGGCCCGCGGCGATGGGTGCTTCACTCTGTCCGGGGGGAGGGTAAAATCGCGGAATTCGGCAGTATCTGGAATTCCGTAACGTAAAAGATGAATTTTCCCCGCTTCGTCGTGGCACTGGCGCTGCTTGCATGCTGTCTTCCCGGGCTGGCTGCAGAGAAAGCTCTGAGGGTGGCTGTGCTCAATCATTCGCCGCCCATGTCCTACACGGACGAAGCCGGGGTGCTGACGGGGTTCAATGTGGAAATCATGTATGCCCTGTGCGACGCGATGGGGGTGAAGTGCGAGCCGGTGCCCGTAACCCTTGAGCGGGTGGTGGATGCGGTGGCCGCCGGAGAGTTCGACTTTGCCGCGGTCAGCCTGCTGGCCACCCCGGAACGACGGGCCCGGGTGCTCATGAGCAAGCCCTACTACCGCTCGATCAGCGTGTGGTTTGCCCGGCCGGGTATCGCACCCGGAGAGGGGCGAGCCGGGGTCGTGCGGGGGGGCGTGCAGGCGCGCCATGCCCAGGCCCAGGGCTGGAAAGCCGTCCAGTTCGGGAGCCATGACGAGATCGCCACGGCCCTGCTGGCCAGTACGGTCGATGCAGCGCTGTTGCCCATGGCAACCGCAGTTGCCTTGCAGCAGGATCCGCGCATCAACCCGCTGGGGTTTGCCCCCACCCTCTTGAGGGATCCCCAGCTGGCCGGCGATGTATGTCTGGGTATCAACCCCCGCATGCCCGAACTGCGTGCCCGGCTCAATGACGCCATTGACCGGATCAAGCGCGATGGCCGGTTCGACCGCATCAACAGCCGGTTCATCCCCTTTCGCCTGCAGTGAGCAAGGACGACCAGCGATCGGCAGGGCGATATATCCTGGCGGCTGACGCCGTCAGGCGCTGGCCGGCGGGAACCGTACTGGCGGTGCTGGGGAGTGTTTTTGCCCTGGTCGCTCTCAGCCTGGTGCTGCTGCTGGCGGTGGATCAGCGCCTGGTGACCGATGTGGCGGTTCGCCTGCATGACGAGACGGTTCCCTGGACCCTCGAGCGCCAGCGTCTGGCGCGCAATCTGGAGGAGCTCCGTCTCGGCGGGCAGCGGGTGCTGACGGCCCCCGATGCGGCTGCCCGGAACGACGCGCTGTTCCTGGTCCGAGTCCTGGCAGCCCACCCGAGCATGGGGGAAGACCCCCGCACCGCAGCCCTGGCGGCGGAGGTGGAGGGCTTTCTCGCCCAGCCGTCGGCACAGCACCCCCGTGCAGTGGACATCAAGGCCTGGGAGGCCATCTCCGCGCGCCTGCGCCTGCTTGCCGATGATCTGTCGGTGGAGGGAGGGCAGCGGGTCAGCGCCGAGCTTGACCGGATGTCCGAAGCCGTGGAGCAGACCCGCTACAAGCTCGTCCTCAATCTGGTGCTGGTGGGGGTGTTTCTGGCCAGCGCCCTGTTCGTTCTGCGGCGCTATCTCATTCAGCCGCTGCAGCGCATTCATCGCGTGCTGAGCAGCCTGGATGCGCGGGGGCCGCTGCCTGATTTGAGCTCTGCTCCCATGGCCGAGATCCATGCGGTCGAGGAGGCCATCGTCCGTTTTCACGCCACCCTGCGGGAGAACGAAGAGGTACGGCTCAAGCTCGAGCGCCTGGCGACCACCGATGGCCTGACCGGCCTGCCCAACCGGCGCCACTTTCTCGGGCAGGCGGCCGAGGAGATGGCCAGGGCCCTGCGGTATGGCCGGCCCATCACCGTGGGTATCGCCGACCTCGATCACTTCAAGCAGGTGAATGACCGTTTTGGCCATGCGGTGGGCGACCATGTGCTGCAGCGTTTCGCCAGCCTGGTGGCCGAGACGCTCCGCCAGACCGACCGGGTCGGGCGTTACGGTGGCGAGGAGTTCGCCTTCATCTTTCCGGAAACCACACCGGCTGAGGCCCTGCGTCTGACCGGGCGTCTGCGGCAGCGGCTGGCCGAGACGCCTCCGCGCCTGCCCGATGGCAGCGCCCTGCCGGTGACGGTCAGTTTTGGCCTCGCTGATGCGACCGGGCGTGATCTGGAGGGGAGCCTGGCCCAGGCGGACGTTGCTCTTTACCAGGCCAAGGGCGGTGGGCGTGACCGCTGCGTGCTGGCCTCACCAGACAGCGGCTCGGCACCTCAGCCGTAGCGGCGGGCGGCTTCCACGGCCAGTCCGGCCCCGATGCTGCCGAACAGATCGCCTTCGACACTGCGCGCCTGGGGCAGCTCGGCCGCGATGCGGGCCCGGAGCTGCGGCACGCCGCTGGCACCGCCGGTGAAATAGAGCGTATCCACCCGGTCCCGCGCCACCCCGGCCTGGTCCAGCAGGCTGCCTACCGTCGCGGCAACACGCTCCACCAGGTTGCGGGTTGCCAGGGTAAAGTCGTCCCGGGTGATGCTGTGGGTGAGCCCCGCTTCCAGCCGGTCGAGGTGGAGCAGGGTGTCATCCGTGGCGGACAGGTCGATCTTGGCCTGCTCGACCTGCAGCGCCAGCCAGTGCCCTTCGCGCTGGCCGATCAGGCGGGCCAGGCGATCCAGCTCCCGGCGGGCTGCCGCATCCCGGTAGATGTGCTGAAAATCGGCGAAGGCCTGGCGGGTATAGGCGAAATTGATGGTGTGCCAGGTGGCGAGCTGGAAGAACAGATTCGAGGGGATTTCCGCGCCGCTCTTCATCAGGCCCCGGTAGCCCAGCAGGGGCATCACGCACTCCAGGCTCAGGGCCCGGTCGAAATCCGTACCACCTACGTGGAGGCCGGCGTTGCCGAGCAGATCCTCGCGGCGGTCCACCCGCCGAGCCCGTTCGGGAGACAGGCGCACCAGCGAGAAGTCGGCCGTGCCGCCGCCGATGTCGGCGATCAGCACCAGCTCTTCCCGGTTGAGGCCGGCCTCATAGTGGAGCGCGGCACCGATGGGTTCAAACTGGAAACTGACGTCCTTGAAGCCCACCTGCCGGGCAATCGCCTCCAGGGTGTCCTGAGCCCGCCGATCAGCCGTCTCGTTGTCGTCAACAAAATGCACCGGACGGCCGAAGACCGCCTGATCGAAACTGCGCCCGGCCTGGGCTTCGGCGCGGGTCTTCAGCTCACCGATGAAGCTGGCCAGCAGGTCCTTGAAGGGCAGTGCGCGGCCGCCCACCTCGGTGCTCCCATCCATCAGGCTGCTGCCGAGCAGGCTCTTCAGTGCCCGCATCAGGCGGCCTTCATAGCCTTCCAGGTACTCCGCAAGTGCGTCCCGGCCGAAGTGGGTGCTCTCTTCGTCGGCGTTGAAGAACACCGCGGAGGGCAGGGTCGGCTTGTCGGCCTCCAGGGTCAGCAGGGTGGGTGAACCCGGGCGCAGCCAGCCCACGGTGGAGTTGGACGTGCCGAAGTCGATACCGCAGGCGCGGGCGGGGGTGGTGCTCATGGATGATGCAGAAAATGGCGGGGGGCGAATGCTACGCCGGATCCGGGTGTTTGCGGTGAAGTCCGGCGGCTGAATCGACGGCCGTACCCGGCCGGGCCGGTTTGGCAACGCAAAGGGGGCGCCATTACGACGCCCCCTCGGGTGAGCTGCACCGGCAAGGACCCGGCGGGCTCAGCGTTTGCGGATCAGGCTGTGGATCTGCTTGTCCAGCGGCAGCGCGTAGTCGTAGGCGGCGAGGATCACGCTGGTGGAAGGATTCACCACCTTGAGATTCACATGGACCATCGTCGAACTCTCGGCATAGGTGCCGACGATGACGGCCTGTGCATTGTGGGTGGAGGCAACCTCCTTGATCTCCCGCGTCAGCAGCAGCTCGCCTTCGTTGCGTTTCATGTACACGCCATTGCGCACCTTGAGCTCAAGCACGCCGTAGCCCAGCTGGGACATGCGCGAGGCTACCTGCTCGGAAATCAGGCGCCCCAGGGTGGAGGACTGCTCGAGCTGATCGATGTTGACCAGGGTGGCGACGATGAAGGGAGCGCCCGTTCCGCCCTCGAAGTTGTTGCTCGACACCGCAGGGGCGGCGGGATAGCGCTTCATCAGCTCGCCGACGGCAGTGTAGTTGGCGGCGTTGAAGGCGTTGTTCTGGGCCTGCTCGTAGGTCGGCTCGCTCAGCGGGCTGAGCTTGGGCGTGGTTTCGCAGGCGCTCAGCACAAGGCCGGCTGCAGCCAGTGCGGCAAACATCAGCGGACGCATAGCTTGCTCCTCTCGCCACAGTCACCCATGACCGGAATGCTCACGGCCCGGGCCGGCTTTTGCCAGTACAGCTCGCTGTCCTCGTCGGTGGCGTAGTAGATGTTGGTGCGCCGGCTGACCAGGCGGGTGTTGTCGGCCACTGCGGCGGTCAGGATGATCTCCGAACGCGGCACGGGGCCGGAGGCGTACTGGCCGCGGCCCATGGCTTCCTGGGACAGCCAGGCAAAACCCTCGATGCCTGCGACTGCGGACAGCACCTTGACCCCCGCCGAGATGCCGGCGTTGGGCGAGATGTCGGACGCGGCCACGGCGCCGATGGCCCACAGGCCGGCGGTCAGGGCGGTGGCATCGCCGTAGTAGTAGGTGTTCTGGGCCCGGTCGGGGCGGAAACGGTAGATGGAGTAGCGCACATCCACGGTCAGGGCATTGCGGGCATCGGTGCTGACCGGGAGGCCCTGGGCCACCAGGGCGGTGGTCAGCAGTTCGCGGAAGCCGTCGACGAAGGCCTGTTCGCCGCCCGGATTCGGAACATGGATGGCGCGGCCACCCAGCTTGTCGCGCAGGTCGGTGGCGAGCTGGCTGGCGAAGTGATCGGCGATCTTGCGCCAGTGTTCGGCGGCCTGGAGTTTGTCCTGCTTCGAGTTTTCGAAGCGGGTCGGGGCGGGGACGTCCGCATAGCGCGGAGCGCAGCCGATCATCATGCCGGCAAGAGCAATGGCGATGCCGGACGTTGCAAGTTTATTCACGACAACCCTCTCAAAACGCTCGCTCTAAAAGGGAGCTGTTTTCGATGAGCACGCAGGACGGATCGATGACGATGCGGTGTCCCGTGGCTTTCCGTTTGAATGTGGAAAATGTTCCGGCCCTTGGGCGGGGATGTTTTCCACGCGTGGGAGCTTAGCACCGGAATACCGGGATGGGGTGGCTTGCGGGCAGGAATCTGCCATTGCGCAGGGCATATCCACCGCACCGGCGCCCCGGCGTGCTCAGTTCTTCTTGAGCAGGGCGCCCAGCCCGGAAAACGGGGAGTGGGTGGCGGCCTTGCCGGGCTGCTTGGCTGCGACCTGGCCCTGGGTGGCTTCCAGTTGCCGCTGGTGCTCGTTGTCGTGGCAGTAGAGGCACAGGAGCTCCCAGTTGCTGCCGTCGGGCGGGTTGTTGTCGTGGTTGTGGTCGCGGTGATGGACGGTGAGTTCGCGCAGGTTGGTGGTGGTGAACTCCCGGGCGCAGCGGCCGCAGATCCAGGGGTAGAGCTTGAGGGCCCTTTCCCGGTAGCCTTCGGCGCGCTTGTCGGCGGCGCGGCGGGCCTCGGCGACGAGGCGGTCGAGTTTGTCGGTCATGGGGTATCTCCGGGGAAGCGACGGGCGAGGTCGGCGAGGGCGTCTTCGATGGTGCTGGCCGCCCACTCGAGTTCGGCCTCGGTGACGATGAGGGGGGGCGCAAAACGCAGCACCTTCTCGTGGGTGTCCTTGGTCATCAGGCCGCGGGCCAGCATCCATTCGGCTGCCACCCGGGCCGCCACGCGACGGGTGTCGAGTTCCAGGCCGATCATCAGGCCGCGTCCGCGGACTTCGCGGATCAGCGGGTTGTCGATGGCCTGCAGACGCGCCAGGAAGCGGGCGCCGAGGGTGGCGGAGCGTTCGGCCAGTTTGTCTTCGGCGAGCACGGCCAGGGCTTCGGCGGCGACGGCGCCGGCGAGGGGGTTGCCACCGAAGGTCGAGCCGTGGTCGCCGGGCTGGAAGACCTGCATCAGGGGGTCGTCGGCCAGAAAGGCAGCCACCGGCAGCAGGCCGCCGCCGAGGGCCTTGCCCAGGATCACGCCGTCGGGGCGCACGTCTTCATGCTGGCAGGCGAGCAGCCGGCCAGTCCGGCCGAGGCCGGTCTGCACCTCGTCGGCGATCAGCAGGACCCGGTTGGCGCGGCAGATCTCGGCACAGCGGGCCAGCCAGCCGGGCGGCGGGATGACGATTCCGCCTTCGCCCTGGATGGGCTCGAACAGGAAGGCGGCTGTGTGCGGCGTGATGGTGGCGGCCAGGGCGTCGGCGTCGCCGAAGGGAATGCTGCGGAAGCCGGGGGTCAGGGGGCCGAAGCCGTCCCGGTACTGGGCCTCGCTGGAGAAGCTGATGATGGTGGTGGAGCGACCGTGGAAGTTGTTGTCGCAGACGATGATTTCGGCCCGGCCGTCGGGCACGCCCTTGATGGTGTGGGCCCACTTGCGGGCGGCCTTGAGGGCGGTTTCGACGGCTTCGAGGCCGGTGTTCACGGGCAGGGCCCGGTCGTAGCCGAGCAGGGCCGACAGGCGCTCGAGCATCAGGGGCAGGCGGTCGTTGGAATAGGCGCGGGAGGTGAGTGCCAGGCGCCCGGCCTGGTCCACCAGGGCCTGCACCAGGCGCGGATGGCTGTGGCCGAAGCTGACCGCCGAGTAGGCGCTCATCATGTCCAGGTAGCGGCGCCCCTCCACGTCCCACAGCCAGGCGCCCTGGCCGCGGGTGAAGACCACCGGCAGCGGCGCGTAGTTGTGGGCGCCGAAGGTGTCTTCGCGCTGGCGCAGGTTGGCGGTGGTCGGGCCGAGGGCCGCCGCGGCGAGTTCGGTGACCCAGCGCGCGCCGCTGCCATCACGATCGCGTTCGGGGACGTACTCGACGATTTCCAGCGCCATCAGGTCGGCGCAGCTGCGCAGGCCGTGAAGGTTGTCCACCAGCGTCTGGGGATCGAGCCCGTCCGGCACCAGGCAGGTGGTGGCGGGAAGGGCGGCGCAGTCCATGGAGTCGAGATCCACCGACACGCCGAAGCCGGCGGTGCCCTGACGGGCGATGCTCATGGCCTCGCACAGGACCGCCGGCAGGCCGCGTTTCTTCACCTCGGCCATGGTGAAAATCTTCACGCCCAGCCGGTTGAGCAGGGCCTTCTCTTCGGGCTCCCAGGAGCGGGCGCCGACGATGGCCAGATGGGCCGGGTCGAGGTGGGGGCCGGGCAGCCCGGTCAGGCTCTCGTCACCAATACCGAGCAGCGCCGCCAGGGGCATGCCGTGGATGTTGCCGCTGTGGGTGCTCTGGTCGGTGTGGGCGTCCAGGTGGGCGTCGATCCAGATCAGGCCGAGCTTGCCCCGGGGCGCCAGGGCGCGGGCGACGCCGCGCCAGGTGCCGGCACCGATGGCGTGATCGCCGCCAAGGACAAGGGGAATGGCGTCGTCCTCGCAGATGCCGGCCACTTCATCGGCCAGGTCGTGGAGCATGGCGCTCACCGTGCCGAGGCGTTCCTGCAGGGGGGCCTGGGGCGGCTTGGGGGCCGAGGGTTCCATCAGTTTCTGCCAGCGGGCGGGGATGCCGCGTTGGCGCAGTTGGGCGTCGAAGCCCAGATCCTTGAGGGCGCGGGGCCCTGCGGCGGGGCCGAAGATGGGGGCGCCGAGGCAGGAGCCCACGCCGACGATGCGGACCGGGCGGGGGGGCGCGAGCGGGGCGGGCATGATCTTCCTTCGGTGACAGGTCGGGGGGCCGGGAGTGGCGCCCTTACGCCCGTTGGAGCGGGGGATGTCGCCCTTTGTTCAGTGCAGCCAGTGCCAGGCCTCGAGTGCCGCGAGGCCGGTGAGAAGGAATGCACAGGCGATCAGCCAGGCCCGGGTGCGCCGGCTCTCGGTGGCCAGGCGCGCCAGCTCGGCCCGGGTGCCGTCGTCCCGGGGGGCGGCCAGGGCTTGATGGATCAGGCGTGGCAACTGGGGCAGGGTGGCTGCCCAGGCGGGTGCCTCGTCGGCGGAGTGGCGCAGCAGGGCGCGCCAGCCGATCTGGTCGTTCATCCAGCGTTCGAGGAAGGGTTTGGCGGTTTTCCACAGGTCGAGGTCCGGGTCCAGCTGGCGGCCGAGGCCCTCGATGTTGAGCAGGGTTTTTTGCAGCAGTACGAGCTGGGGCTGGACTTCCATCTCGAAGCGCCGGGCGGTCTGGAACAGGCGCAGCAGGGTCTTGCCGAAGGAGATGTCTTTGAGCGGGCGGTCGAAGATGGGTTCGCAGACGGCGCGGATGGCGCCCTCGAACTCGTCTACCCGGGTGTGTGCTGGAACCCAGCCGGCCTCGATGTGGGCCAGGGCCACGCGCCGGTAGTCGCGCTGGAAGAAGGCCAGGAAGTTGGTGGCCAGGTATTTCTTGTCGGAGTCGTTGAGGCTGCCGATGATGCCGAAGTCGAGGGCGATGTAGCGCCCGCGGGTGGGGCCGTCGGTGGCCACGAAGATGTTGCCGGGGTGCATGTCGGCATGGAAGAAGCCGTCGCGGAACACCTGGGTGAAGAAGATCTCCACGCCGGCCCGGGACAGGGCCTTGAGATCGATGCCGTGGGCCTTGAGGGCATCGAGCTGGGAGATGGGCACGCCCTTCATGCGCTCCATCACCATCACGTTGGTGGTGCAGAAGTCCCAGTGCACCTCGGGGACCACCAGCAGCTCGGAGTCCTTGAAGTTGCGCCGCAGCTGGGAGCAGTTGGCGGCCTCGCGCATCAGATCGAGCTCGTCGCGCAGGTACTTGGAGAACTCGGCCACCACTTCCCGGGGCTTCAGGCGGCGGCCTTCGGGCCACAGTTTCTCGAGCACCGTGGCGGCCACGTCAAGCAGGGCCAGGTCGTGGGCGATGACCGGAGCGATGCCCGGGCGCAGGATCTTGACCGCCACCTCGGTGCCGTCGGGCAGCTGCGCGAAGTGCACCTGGGCGATGGAGGCCGAGGCGATGGGCTCCCGGTCGAAGCGGGCGAATACCGCGTCGGCGGGCTTGCCATAGGCTTCCTGAAGCTGGGCCAGGGCCTCGGCGCTGGTGAAAGGCGGCACGCGGTCCTGCAGGCGGGCCAGCTCTTCGGCAATGGCGGGCGGCAGCAGGTCGCGGCGGGTGGACAGCATCTGCCCGAACTTGACGAAGATCGGGCCGAGGGATTCCAGGGCCTGACGCAGGCGGGCACCCGAGGGCTCGTCAAAGGTCCGGCGAAAGCGGGTCAGCCTCGCCAGCCAGGCCAGCCGGCCGGACGGCTCGTTGGAGAGAATCATCTGGTCGAGCCCGTATTTCAGGCTGACGGAAATGATCTTGACGAGTCGGAAGAGGCGCACGGCAGATGGCGATGAGGAAAACGCGGATTGTGCCCGGAAAGCCAGGGCGCGCAAAGCCGGCGCGCCGGAGCGCCCGGGCTCAGGGGCGGCGCTTGGAGCGTGGGGCCGGTGGGGGTGGGGGGGCAGGGGCGGCGATCTCTGTGCCTGGCTGAACCTGCTCCACGAGCCAGCGGACGGCCAGGCGGATTTCCTTCCCGATGTTCTCGTCGCCGCCGGTGGATCCGGGGTCGAACTGGGGCAGGCCGGTGGCGTCGATGCTGAAGGCCGGCAGACGCCATTCGCGTTCGACCACGAACAGGTGTTCGCCGTCGAGGACGGCCTTCTGGGCCACCACGTAACCATAGCTGCGGGAGGCGAAGCGGGCGCAGTAGACCGTCAGGGCTGCAGACGGGAGTCCGTCCCGTTCGGAGGCGAACAGGCCACTGGTGGTCAGCTCGCTGCAATGGGCGCGCAGGCCGGCCGAAACGTGGGCCAGGTAGGTCTCCGGGTTGAGGTTCTGGGAGGCCATGCGCTGCACGACGATGCGGTCCCGGTAGTCTTCGATGCCCTGGCCGCGGGGGATGTATTCCTCGTGGCGGATGCCGTTGCCTTCGCGCAGATCGACGATGCGCCAGGGGTGGCCGGCAGGCAGGGGGAGAGGCCAGTGCAGGGTCGGGGATTCAGCGCTGACCGGCAGGCTGACCAGGACGCCTAGGGCAAGTGCGACGGCATGCAGGGGGCGAATGCTCACGGTTTGCTCGGGACTCGGTTGGTGGCCGGGGGCTCCACGGTCGGTAGATTAGGGCAGGCCACCTGATTTTGTCATGTCCGTTGTACTTTGTTACGGCCAAAAGCCTGCCTTCCCGCCGGTTTGCCCGGCGCTTGGCTATAATCCTGTGCTTTTAGTCGCAGTATTCCCCATGAGCGCCGATTCCAAGACCCAGCTTGCCGACCTCCTCCGTGCCGCCCTTCTCAGCGTGGCGCCCGAGCAGGCGGAAACTCCGATCAACCTGGAGCGTCCGAAGCAGGCCGGGCACGGAGACTTCGCAAGCAATCTGGCGCTGCAACTGGCCAAGCCCCTGAAGCGCAATCCGCGTGAGCTGGCCAACCTGCTGCTGGCCGAACTGCCTGCCTCGGGCCTGATTGCCAAGGCCGAAGTGGCCGGTGCCGGCTTCATCAATTTCACCCTGGTGGCTGACGCCAAGACTGCCGTTGTCGGCGCCGTGCTGGCCGCCGGCGAGGCCTATGGCCGGGGCGTCAAGACGGGCGTCCGGGTGCAGGTGGAGTACGTCTCCGCCAATCCTACCGGGCCGCTCCACGTCGGCCACGGGCGCGGCGCTGCCTATGGTGCGTCCTTGTCCGATGTGCTCGACTTTGCCGGCTTTGAGGTGACCCGCGAGTACTACATCAATGACGCCGGCCGGCAGATGGACATCCTGGCCCTGTCCACCTGGCTGCGTTATCTCGACCTCTTCGGCATCGCCATTCCCTTCCCGCCCAACGCCTACCAGGGCGATTACGTGAAGGACATGGCCGCCCAGATCAAGGAAGGCCATGCCGACCGCTTTGCCAAGGTCAGTGCGGCCGATGTGCTGGCCGGTGCACCGGGCGTCGAGGCCGACAAGGAAGGTCACCTGGACGCCCTGATCGCCAATGCCAAGAACCTCCTTGGCTCCGACTACGCCTGGGTGCACGGCTTTGCGCTGACCGAGCAGCTCGGCGATGGTCGTGAAGACCTCGGCGAGTTCGGCGTCACTTTCGACAAGTGGTTCTCCGAGCGCTCCCTGTTCGATACCGGTCTCGTCGAAAAGGCGGTCACCGCCCTCGAAGCCGCCGGGCACATCTACGTGCAGGACGGCGCCAAGTGGTTCCGCTCGACGGCCTTCGGTGACGAGAAGGACCGTGTCGTGCAACGCGAGAACGGCCTGTTCACCTATTTCGCCTCCGACATCGCCTACCACGCCAACAAGTACGAGCGGGGTTTCGACCGCATCATCGACATCTGGGGCGCCGACCACCACGGCTACATCCCCCGCGTGAAGGGCGCCCTCGAAGCCCTCGGTCTGCCGCCCGGGAAGCTCGACGTGGCGCTGGTGCAGTTTGCCGTGTTGTATCGCGACGGGCAGAAGGCCGCCATGTCCACCCGCTCCGGCGAGTTCGTGACCCTGCGCGAGCTGCGCAAGGAGGTCGGCAACGACGCCTGCCGCTTCTTCTACGTGCTGCGCAAGGCGGACCAGCACCTCGATTTCGACCTCGACCTGGCCAAGAGCCAGAGCAACGAGAACCCGGTGTATTACATCCAGTACGCCCACGCCCGCCTGTGCTCGGTGCTCAACCAGTGGAACGGCGTGCTGGCCGACCTGGCCGAGGCCGATCTGGCGCGCCTCGACAACGAGCGCGAACTGGCCCTGTGCGCCCGCCTCACCGCCTTCCCGGAGGTCGTCCAGAGTGCCGCGGCCGATTACGCGCCGCACCAGATCGCCTTCTACCTCAAGGATCTGGCCGGCGAGTTCCATAGCTACTACAACGCCGAGCGCATGCTGGTGGACGATGAAGGCCTCAAGCTTGCCCGCCTGGCCCTGGCCGCTGCCGTGCGTCACGTCATCCGCAATGGCCTGCGGCTGCTGGGGGTTTCCGCTCCCGATTCCATGTAATTCCCGGACCCGTCGTTCATGAGTCGCGATCTCAAGCCACGCCTGCAGACCAAGAAGCCCAAATCGGGCAGCCGCGGCAGTACCCTGGTCGGCATCTTTGTCGGCCTGATTCTCGGCGCGCTGGTGGCGGCGGGGATTGCGCTGTATTTCACGGCGGCGTCCCCCTTCCAGAAGCCGAAGCAGGAGGAGCGGCCGGTTCCGCCGCCGCCGCCCAAGCCCCAGGGCGGCGAGCCCATTGCCCTGCCCGGCAAGGCTGGCGACAAGCCGGTGGAAAAACCCCGTTTCGATTTCTACAACGTCTTGCCCAAGGGCTCCGATGCCCTGCCGGCCCCGACCAAGCCCGAGGAGACGACGGAAGTCGTCAAGCCGCCGGTCAAGCCCGAAAAGACCGACAAGGCAGACGGCAAGCCCGATGACGCGGAGCGGGCCAAGGCCGAAGCGGCCCTGCTCGACAAGCCGGCCGTCCCCGAGCGCTTCTTCCTCCAGGCCGGCTCCTTCGAAGATCCGTCCGAGGCCGACAACCTGAAGGCGCGTCTTGCGTTGATGGGTGTGGAGGCCAGCGTGCAGAAGGTGGAGCTGCCGGAAAAGGGTACGGTGCACCGGGTGCGTGTTGGCCCCTACCTGGGGCAGGAAGAGATGAACCGGGCCCGGCAGCAGCTGTCGTCCAGCGGCATCAACGCGGCCATCATCAAGATCAAGCCGAAGGAACCAAAGCCGGCCACCGCCGCTCAATGAGTCCTTTGGCCGAACCAGGAGAAACCGTAATGCAGCGTCGTGATGTCCTCAAGCAACTGTCTGCCCTTGCCGCCCTCGGCAGCCTTGGTCTGCCCGCCGGTGCCCAGGGGGGTGGGTTCGAGGCGATCAATCCTCCCCAGCCCACGGAGACCAAGGGCAAGGTCGAGGTGCTCGAGTTTTTCCATTACGGCTGCCCCCACTGCAAGGCCTTTGATCCCCTACTGGAGCTGTGGGTCAAGAAGCTGCCGGCCGATGTGATCTTCCGCCAGGTGCCTGTCACCTGGGGCAGTCCGCAACTGGCCGGCCTGGCCAAGCTGCATCTCACGCTGGCGGCTACCGGCGACCTGGCGCGGCTGCATCCGCAGGTCTTCGATGCGGTCCAGACGGACAAGCTGCCCCTCAACACCGAGGCCGCTGCCCAGGAGTGGGCGGTAAAGAAGGGGGTCGACAGCAAGAAGTTTGCCGATGCCTACCGCTCCTTCGGCGTGCAGGTCGGCATGCAGCGCATCGAGAAGCTCGGCCGCGACTATAAGATCCAGGGCGTGCCGACCCTGGCGGTGGATGGCAAGTACTTCACCTCGGGGTCCATTGCCGGCTCCCACGAAGCTGCGTTGAAGGTGGCCGATCAGCTGATCGCCCGGGCGCGCGGCGAACAGGGTCGCAAGTAATCACGCATCCTGCCTCTCGTGTCTTCATAACCGGTGCCTCCAGCGGCATCGGTGAAGCCCTGGCGCGCCACTATGCTGCCCGGGGCGCGAGCCTGGGGTTGGTCGGCCGGCGCGTTGCGACCCTTGAGGCACTGGTGGCCAGCCTGCCGGGAAAGCACGCCGTGTATGGGCTGGACGTCGCTGATCCGGTGGCGTTGGGCGGCGCCGCGGCCGACTTCATGGCCCGCTTCGGGCTGCCCGATGTGGTGATCGCCAACGCCGGGGTGTCGGTGGGCACCCTGACCGAGATGGTCGATGATCTGGCGGCTTTCGAGCGGGTCCTGCGGACCAACGTGCTGGGCATGGTGGCCACCTTCCAGCCCTTTGTGGCGCCCCTGCGTGCCGCGGGGCAGGGCCGACTGGTGGGGATCGCGTCTGTTGCCGGCATCCGTGGCCTGCCCGGCGCGGGGGCCTACAGCGCGTCCAAGGCGGCCGTGATCGCCTACCTGGAAAGCCTGCGGGTCGAGCTCCATGGCACGGGTGTCAGGGTGGTGACCATCGCGCCGGGCTACATCGAGACGCCGATGACGGCGGTCAATTCCTACCCCATGCCTTTTCTGATACCTGCGGATCAGGCCGCGGCGCGCTTCGCCGGGGCCATCGAGGCCGGTGTCAGCTACACGGTGATTCCCTGGCAGATGGGTTGGGTCGCCAAGCTGTTGCGCCTGTTGCCCAACCCCGTATTCGACCGACTCTTTGCCCGGGCCGGGCGCAAGCCCCGCGGCTTGCCCCTGTAGCCTGCTTGCGGGGCTTCAGCCCAACTGGGTGATGGCCGGAAGGTATTTTTTGCCCAGGGCCTCGGCCACCTGGGGGTGGGTCACGTTGCCATTGCAGATGTTGAGGCCGGCCCGCAAGCCGGCGTCGTCCTTGAGGGCCTCCTTCCAGCCTTTGTCGGCCAGGGCCAGCACGTAGGGCAGGGTGGCGGCGTTGAGGGCATAGGTGGCCGTGCGGGCGACCGCGCCGGGCATGTTGGACACGCAGTAATGCACGATACCGTCCACGAGATAGGTGGGATCGGCATGGGTTGTCGGCCGGGATGTTTCAAAACAGCCCCCCTGGTCGATGGCCACATCGACGATCACCGCTCCGGGTTTCATGGCACCCAGCATGGTCCGGGTGACCAGCTTGGGGGCGGTGGCACCCGGAATCAGCACCGCGCCAATGACCAGATCGGCCTGCAGTACCAGGCGTTCGATGGCGTCCTGGGTGGCGTAGAGGGTCTTCACCCGTCCGCCGTAAACTTCGTCCAGGTGGCGCAGCACGGGCAGTGACTTGTCGAAAATGGTCACGTCCGCACCGATGCCGACGGCAGTGTGGGCAGCGTTGTTGCCCACCGTGCCGCCGCCCAGGATCACCACCCGGCCTGGTTCCACGCCGGGTACGCCGCCGAGCAGTACGCCGCGGCCGCCGTGGGATTTTTCCAGAGCTGAGGCGCCGGCCTGGATGCTCATCCGCCCGGCCACTTCGGACATGGGGGCGAGCAGGGGCAGGCTGCCGCCCGGAGCTGTGACTGTTTCGTAGGCGATCGCTGTGACGCCGCTGGCGATGAGCTCTTCGGCCTGGCCCGGATCGGGTGCCAGGTGGAGGTAGGTGAACAGCAGATGGTGAGGTTTGAGGCGGGCGCGTTCGTCACGGAGGGGCTCCTTGACCTTGACGATCATGATGGCCTGCTCGAAGACTTCCTCGGCGCTCAGGGCGATGTGGGCACCGGCGCGCTCGTAGTCGCTGTCACTGGCGCCGATGCCGTGACCGGCACCCGACTCGACCCACACCTCGTGCCCGTGGGCCACGACTTCCCGGACTGCGCCGGGTGTCAGGCCGACCCGATATTCGTGGTTCTTGGTTTCCCTGGGAACGCCGATCTTCATGTTCTTCTCCATGTGCGTGGGCCGTGTGCTTTCAGAGTGGCCGGGTGTAAGCCTGGTTCCAATAACGGCGCGGGTCTTGAGATACTTTGACAATGATGACCGATACCTTTGATGAAGTGATGATCGATGCTGCCGGGCAGCGTCATTTTCCGTGTGACGGCCCGGCCCGCATCGTCTCCCTGGTGCCTTCACTGACCGAACTGGTGTGCGATCTCGGCCTTGCGCCGCAGCTGGTAGGCCGCACCGGTTTCTGCATCCACCCCCGACCCGTGTTGAAGGCCGTGACCAAGGTGGGGGGCACCAAGGACGTGAACCTCGAGCGCCTGCGGGCCCTGGCGCCCACCCACATCATCGTCAATGTGGATGAGAACCGGCGGGACTGCGTGGAGGAGATCGCCACTTTCGTGCCGAACGTGATCGTCACCCATCCCTGCACGCCCGAGGACAATCTGTCGGTGTACCGCCTGCTGGGGGCGATCTTCCATCGGCGCACCGAATCGACACGACTGACGGCAGCCCTGGAGGCGGCCCTGGCCGAGGCCCGGGCGGTGGGAGCGGCCTTGCCGCGGGAGAAGGTGCTCTACCTGATCTGGCGCGAGCCATGGATGACCGTGGCCCAGAGCACCTATATCGCCGCGACCCTGGCGGCGGTGGGCTGGGATACCTGCCCACTGCTCACGGAACCCCGTTACCCGGCTTTTGAGTGGGATGCGCCCTGGCTCCCGGAGGTGCAGCGGGTCTTGTTGTCGTCGGAGCCCTATCGTTTCCGCGAGCGTCACGTGGAGGAGGTCGGGCGCCTTTCGGGTTTGCGGGCCAGCCTGATCGACGGAGAGATGGCGTCCTGGTACGGCAGTCGGGCGATTGAAGGCCTGCAGCACCTGGCGGCCCTGCGCCGCAGCCTGGCCGTGGAATGAAAAACGCCCACCGGGTGGTGGGCGTTGAATGGACTGGCCTCGGTCTCAGGACGGCTGCCGCAGCACCTGATGGGGCGCCGGAATCGGCCAGCCATTGGCGGCGCCGACTTCTGCCAGGGCCTTGTTGGTGTCGAAATAGACCTGCCAGTAGTGGTCGTTGTGGCAGTAGGGGCGCACGACCAGCTTGGTACCGGCGGCATTGAATTCCAGGATCTCCACGTCGGGCGCCGGATCGGTGCGCACGTTGGGGATCTGGACGATGCGGGCGCGGATCAGCGCCATGGCCTGGGAGGGGTCGACCGCGTGGGCGATCTGGGCGGTCAGATCCACCCGGCGGCAGGGGTTGAGGGTGTAGTTGACGATGTTGTCGGAGAACAGCTTGTTGTTGCCGATGGTGGTACGCACGTTGTCGGGTTGGTCGATGCTGGTGGCAAACAGGCCGATCTCCTTCACCGTGCCGGTGATGCCGGCGCCGCTGATGAAATCACCCACCTTGAAGGGACGCAGGATGATCAGGAAGGCGCCCGCCGCGAAATTGGACAGCAGGCCGCTCCAGGCCACACCGATGGCCACGCCGGCTGCGGCGATGAGGGCGGCAAAGCTGGTGGTCTCGATGCCGAACACGGACAGGATGACGATGACCAGCACGATGCGCATGATCACGCGCAGGGTGGCTTCCACGTAACGGACGAGGGTGGGTTCGACCTTCTGGCGGGTCATCCCGCGGCTGGACAGGTTGCCGATCAGGTTGATCACCCATCCGCCGATGATCCACAGGGCGATGGCACCTGCAAGCTTCCAGCCAAGGGGAATCAGGTAAGTGGTGACGAGCGTGCCGACGTCGAGGCTACTGGTGTCGATGGCCATGGAGGAACTCCGTGGTGAAGGGGGAGCACCAGTCTAACGGCTCAGGGTGGAGGGGTATTGCATGTCATGTTAATTTTTGTGGCTCTGCCGTGGGTCAAGGCAGCAGGGCCTGGAAGCGCTCCGGAGTGAGAATGGCAAAGCGGCTGGCAATCACCGGTCGCCGCCCCAGTTTGAGTACCAGCTTGTCCCGGCTCAGCAGGGCGCAGGCCTTGCTGTCACGGGCTACCTCCAGGAACTTCTGGTCGTCCCGATCCAGGCAGTTGGGAAGTTCGCAGGCGGGCGCTTCGATGGTCTCGATCAGCGTGCAGCGGGCGCGGTAGACGGCCGCGATTTCGAGCTGGCGTTCGGGGGGCTGCTTGAACTGTGAATAGGCCAGCACGCGGGTCAGCTCGGTCAGGCAGTCCTCACGGGTAAACAGCATCAGGGCGTCGGCTTCCACTGCGTTGCGCAGGCGAAGCAGGGCCGGGTCTTCGAACATCCACAGGGACAGCACCACATTGGTGTCGAGAATGACCGGAAATCCATGGGGCAGGGGGGCTTCGAGGGGGTAGGTGGCCACGGCAGGTCGGAGTGGAGAGGGTGAAATGCAAAAGGAAAAGGGGGCCGAAGCCCCCTTGCCCTTTGCAGCGTTACCGCGATCAGGCGGCCTTCTTGGCGTCCAGGCGAGCCTTCACATAGGAGCCCGGTGCGTCTTCCAGCACCTTCAGGTTGCCGGCGACGGGGTCGCGGGCCGGAACCTTGGTGGCGTCCTGGCCAAGCAGCCAGGCCTGCCAGTCGGTCCACCAGGAGCCCGGGTGCTGCTCGGCGCCGGCGAAGAACTCGTCGGCGGTGGCGGGCAGCTTGGCCGCAGGGTTGGTCCAGTAGCCATACTTGTTGGCCGCCGGCGGGTTGACGATGCCGGCGATGTGGCCGGAGCCGCCCAGCACGAAACGTACGTTGCCGCCAAAGTTGCGGGCACCGGAGTAGGTGCTCTTCCACGGGGCGATGTGGTCTTCGATGGTGGAGATGAAGTAGGTCGGAACCTTGATCTTGGAGAGGTCGATGGCCACGCCGCCGATCTCGATGCCGCCCGGCTCCTTCAGCAGGTTCTTCATGTACATGTTGCGCAGGTAGAAGCTGTGCATCTTCGCCGGCATGCGCGTGGAATCGGAGTTCCAGTACAGGAGATCGAAGGGGAAGGGGTCCTTGCCCATCAGGTAGTTGTTGACCACGAAGGACCAGATCAGGTCGTTGGCACGCAGCATGTTGAAGGTGCCGGCCATCTCGGAGCCTTCCAGGTAACCGCGCTCGAACATCTTTTTCTCGAGGCTGGCGACCTGGCCTTCGTCGATGAACACGCCCAGCTCGCCCGGATCGGCAAAGTCGGTCATGGTGGTGAAGAAGGTGCCGGAGGCGATCCGCTTGTCCTTCTTGCCGGCCATGTAGGCCAGGGTGGTGGCCAGCAGGGTGCCGCCCAGACAGTAGCCGGCCGCGTTGATTTCCTTGGCGCCGGTCTGTTCGACGATGGCGTCCACCGCGGCCAGGGTGCCTTCCAGCAGATAGGAGTCGAAGCTCTTCTCGGCCTGGCGCTCGTCCGGGTTGACCCAGGAGATCACGAAGACGGTGTGGCCCTGATCAACACACCACTTGATGTAGGAGTTCTTCTCGCGCAGGTCGAGGATGTAGAACTTGTTGATCCACGGCGGCACGATCATCAGCGGGCGCTTGGACACGTCGGGGGTGCTCGGCGTGTATTGCAGCAGCTGCATCATGTCGTTCTGGAAGACGACCTTGCCCGGCGTGGTGGCGACGTTCTTGCCCAGCTCGAAAGCCGTGGTGTCGGTCATCTTGACGCGCAGGTTGCCACCGCCGTCTTCCACGTCGCGGAGCAGGTTGTTCAGGCCCTTGATGAGGTTCTGACCGTGGCTCTTGACCGTCTCGCGGAACACTTCCGGGTTGGTCAGGGCGAAGTTGGAGGGGGACAGGGCGTCGATGTACTGACGGGTGTAGAAATTGACCTTCTTCTGGCTCTGATCATCCAGGCCGTCAACGCTGCTCACGGTGTCATGGATGTGACGGGCAGCGATGAGGTAGGACTGCTTCATGAAGTCGAACAGGAAGTGCTCCTGCCATTCTTCGTCCTTGAAGCGCTTGTCGTCCTTGGCGGGGGTGGCCACCGGGCTGCCGGAGCCGACGCCAGTGAGGCGCATCATGGAGTGCTGCCACAGGGAGAAGTAGTCCCACACCAGGTTCATCTGGGCCTGGGCCAGGCGATAGGGGTTGGCCAGCAGCTTGCCCATCATGTCCATGAAGGCCTGGGCGATGCCGAGTTCGTCGGCGGGGGCGCTGATGCCCTTCTTGACCTGCTTCTGGATGTGATCAGCCAGCAGCTTGGAGGCCCGCTGCGCAACTTCAGCGTAGGTCTTGGCGACTTCTTTGGGGTCCGGCAGTTCGGACTTGGCGACTTCTTTTTCGGGCGCAGCCATTCTCGGGTTCTCCTTTATTGATGGCTTTTGATGAAACGGACAATCCCATCGCTTTCCACTGACCGGCACACCTCCCTTTTGCGCGCGAGATGGTTCAGGTGGGCGATGGCTTCCCCCATGGCAAACATGACCTGATGCGTGTCCAGTTCTCGCGGGAACAGGGTTGCAAGAAGCTCCCCGGCACAGCGTGGCACGGCACAGGCGGCGAGAAGCTCCGCGCAGCGGTCGTCGTGGTGCTCGATGAGCTGATCCACGCGCAAACCGATGTTGCGGAACGGGCTCCCGTGGGATGGTAGCACGAGCGTGGCTACCGGCAACTGCTTGAAACTGCGGATCGAATCGAGGAATCGCCCCAGCGGATCGTCATCCGGCGTGGCGGCAAAAACGCTCACGTTGGTGGAAATGCGGGGCAGCAGCATGTCGCCGGAAATCAGCACGCCGGCGGACTCGCAATGCAATGACATGTGCTCGGGCGAGTGGCCGTGACCGACGATCACCTTCCAGTCGCGACCGCCGATGTTCAGGCTGTCACCGTCGATGACCCGGTCGTAGCTGGCCGGCAGGGACGGCACGCCACGCTTGTAGGCGTTGCCGCGGCTGGCCAGCGCGGTGCAGCGTTCCTCGTCGAGGCCGTGCTGACGGAACTGGGCGACCATGGCGGTCGTGTTGTAGCCGGGCAGCTGGTTCCACAGGGCGTGGCCACCGAGGTATTCGCCCAGGGTCATGGTCACCGGGGCGCCGGTCTTCTCCGACAACCACTGGGCCAGGCCCAGGTGGTCGGGATGGCAGTGGGTGACGATGATCCGTGTCACCGGCCGGCCGAGGCCGGCGAGGATGGTGTTCCAGGCGTCCTGACTGGCGTCGAGCCCGTAGCCGGTGTCGACGATCACCACCCCGTCGCCATCCTCGATCAGCCACAGGTTGATGTGGTTGAGGGCAAACGGCAGGGGCATGCGGATCCAGTGCACGCCGGGTGCCACCTCACGGGTCTCCCCGGTGGGGGGGAGGGTGTCGAATGGGTATTCCAGTGTCGGGGTCATCGTTCTGTTCTCCTGTTTGTACGGATAGTCGTTTCGCTTGGCCGCGTTGCCGGAGGCTGCGAAATCTGCTTTACTGGCCCTCGTTTTCTTTGTGTCAGCACGTTTTCGCCGGACCCATGAGCCAGGAAGAAACCTACACCATTACCGAGCTCGCTCGTGAATTCGGCATCACCCCGCGGGCCATCCGCTTTTACGAGGACGAGGGCCTGCTGGCGCCGACCCGGTCCGGGCGCAACCGCATCTACGCCAAGCGTGACCGCACCCGGCTGCGCCTCATCCTGCGCGGCAAGCGGCTCGGCCTGTCGCTGGCCGAGATCGGCGAGCTGCTCGGCATGTATGACGGCGTGCGCAACTCCACCCAGCAACTGAGCCGCTTCCTGTCCGTGCTCGCCGAACGCCGGCGGGCCATCGAGCAGCAGCGCGAGGACATCATCGCCGTCCTCGGCGAAATCGGCATGCTCGAAAAGCAATGCCGCGAGCTGCTGGCCGAAAATCCCGAAGGCGCTGCCGAGGCACGGGCCGAACTGGTCGCCCGGTTGCGTGAGGGCAGTTGATTTTTTACCATTAAAGTTACGTTTACGTAAACGTTAAAAAAACCTGAAGCTGCCATTTGAAGCAGATCGAACCCGAGGAGACCCGTCATGACCCGCCCGCCCCTGGAGCCTTTCCATCCCCGTGACCCCGACTACGCTGCTCGGGTGCGCGCCAGCTTCGATCTCCAGCAGGCCATGGCCCTGATCGGTGCGCGGCTGGCGGTGGTCGAGCCCGGCTACACCGAGATCCACCTGCCGTTCAAGGCCGAGATCACCCAGCAGCACGGCTTCATCCACGGTGGCGTGGTGGGCATGATTGCCGACTCGGCGGCCGGTTACGCCGCCAACACCCTGACCCCGGCCGACAGCAGCGTGCTGACCGTGGAGTACAAGCTCAACCTGATCGCACCGGCCGACGGCGAGCGCCTGGTGGCAAGGGGCGAGGTGATCCGTTCGGGGCGCACCCTGATCATCACCAAGGCCGAGGTCTTTGCCATCAAGGCCGAGCAATGGACGCTCTGCGCAGTGATGCAGCAGACCATCATGGCCATGCACGGGCGCAAGGAGAAAGGCAGCTGAAGAGGAGGCAGCGGCGCACGTTCGTGATGAAACGAATGGCGTGGCAGGGTATCGTGTCGGGCTGTTTCCCATTGAAGGAAGAGTGATCGATGGCTGTAACCCTTCGCATCCTTGATGAGCATGACCATGCCGAGATCGAGCACGTCCGGCAGTTCTTCCGCACTTACGCGGGCTGGCTGGGCGTCGATCTGGGCTATCAGAATTTTGCCGAGGAAATGGCCTCGCTGCCGGGGGCCTATGCGCCGCCGACAGGGCGCCTGTTCTTCGCCGAACTGGACGGAAGGCCCGCCGGTTGCGTCGGTCTCCGCCCGGCCACCGAAGGCATCTGCGAGATGAAGCGCCTGTACGTCGAGCCGGAGCTGCGGGGCAATGGCGTGGGCCGCGAGCTCGCCCTTGCGGCGATCAAGGCGGCCAAGGCCCTCGGTTACCGCAAGATCATGCTGGACACCCTGCCGGCCATGCGCATCGCCGTGAAGCTCTACCGTGAGCTGGGTTTCACCGAAGCGCCGGCCTACTACCCGACGCCCGTAGAGGGCACCATGTTCCTCGCCCTCGATCTGGAGAACTGGTCGGAGACCGAAGTCCAGAACGAGAACCTGTTTCATCTCTTCGACTACAACCTGGCCTGGTCGCGCAAGATGCGCCAGGTGGACCCGGGTTTCTTCGAGAAGCTGTCCACCCTGCAGGCCCCGGAGTACCTGTGGATCGGTTGTTCCGATTCCCGCGTGCCGGCCAACGAGATCATCGGCCTGCTGCCGGGCGAGGTGTTCGTGCACCGCAACGTCGCCAACGTGGTGGTGCATACCGACCTCAACTGTCTGTCGGTGATCCAGTTCGCCGTGGATGTGCTGAAGGTCAAGCACATCATGGTGGTGGGGCACTACGGCTGTGGCGGCGTTCGTGCCGCGCTGCAGCGCGAGCGGGTGGGCCTGGTGGATCTGTGGTTGCGCCATGTGCAGGACGTGCACGTCAAGCACCTCGATCGCGTCGATCTGCTGCCCCCGGACATGCGGCACGATCGCCTGTGCGAGCTCAATGCCCTTGAGCAGGTGGTCAATGTGTGCCAGACCGTCGTCGTCCAGGATGCCTGGAAGCGGGGTCAGCGCCTGACCGTGCATGGCTGGGTGTATGGCCTGAAGGACGGCCTGATCCGCGATCTGGGCATCAACGTGAGCCGCCGCGAGGACCTCATGCAACGCTACTTCGGGGCGCTCGAGGCCCTTGAGGCCTGAGCCGGGCCGCTGCTGCCTTACCCGGACGATCCCTTTGCCCCCTCGGGGCACGCTACGGAGACCTGTGTCATGACCGAGCCCGTGCAGCCCGCTGCGCCCATCGACTTCTACTTCGACTTTTCTTCACCCTACGGCTATTTCGCGGCCGAGAAGATCGACGCGCTGGCGGCCCGCTACGGGCGCACGGTGCTGTGGCACCCCTTTCTGCTGGGGGTGACCTTCAAGGTCACGGGCCTGGCGCCCCTGCCGACGATTCCCCTCAAGGGCGCCTACTCGCTCCACGACATCGAACGCTCGGCCCGCTATTTCGGTCTGCCCTTCCGGCAGCCCAGCGTCTTCCCCATCCCCACCCAGCATGCCGCGCGGGCCTTCCTGTGGCTGAATGACCGCAACCCGGCGCGGGCCAAGGCCTTTGGTCTGGCGGCCTATCGTGCCTACTTCGTAGACGACGTGAATATCTCCGATCTGGGCACCGTACTCGATCTGGCATCGGCCCAGGATGTCGATCGCGACGAGCTGTCGGCGGTGCTGGCCGGCACCGAGATCAAGGCCCGCCTGGCCGCAGAGGTGGATCTCGGCTTGTCCCGCGGCGTGTTCGGCTCGCCCTTCGTGTTCGTCGATGGTGAGGCCTTCTGGGGGGCGGACCGCCTGCCCCAGCTGGAGCGCTGGCTGGCTGAAGGCGGCTTTTGAGCGCGCCCGGGGCAGGGGTGCTGCCTGCCCCGTGTTGCCCGCCCCGCCGGGCGGGCTGCCATGGATAATGCTGAGTGCGCATTTCCGACCCCCCCGAATTCCGGAGACCCCATGTCTGCACCCATCGATTTCTATTTCGACTTTTCCTCGCCCTACGGCTATCTGGCCTCCGAGCAGATCGATGCCCTGGGGGCAAAGCATGACCGGGCCGTGATGTGGCACGCCATTGTGCTGGATGCCCAGTTTCAGCCCCAGGGCGGCATGAAGATCCCCGCCGCCTTGATGCGTACCGAATATGTGAAGCGCGACGTGGAGCGTTCGGCCGCCTTCTTCGGCATTCCTTTCAAGGAGCCCGTGCCTTACCCGGTGCATACCGAGCATGCCGCCCGCGCCTTCCAGTGGCTCAGTGACCGAAGCCCGGACGATGCCCGCGCCTTTGCCCATGCGGTGTTCCGTGCCTATTTCGTTGATGGCCGCAACATTGCCGAGACGGCGGTGCTGCTGGAGATTGCCGACACCCTCAAGCTCGACCGGGACGATGTCTCCGCCGCTTTCTCCGATGCGGCCACCAAGGCCCGCCTGAAGGCCGAGATCGATCTGGCGGAAGCCCGGGGGGTGTTCGGTTCGCCCTTCTTCATCGTCGAAGGTGAAGGCTTCTGGGGCAATGACCGCCTGCCCCAGCTGGAGCGCTGGCTGGCCCGGGGCCCCTTCTGACATGCGCCGGATCTGCGTCTTCTGCGGTTCCCGCCCGGGCGTCAATCCGGCCTATCGTGCCGCTGCCGAATCCCTGGGCAAGACGTTTGCCGAGCGGGGCATCGAGCTGGTGTATGGCGGCGGCAACGTGGGCCTGATGGGCATCATCGCCGACGCCTGCCTGGCGGCGGGGGGCAAGGTGGTGGGGGTGATCCCCCGCGCCCTGCTGGAGTGGGAGGTCGGTCACGAAGGCCTGACCCGGCTTGAAGTGGTGGATTCCATGCACTCGCGCAAGGCCCGCATGGCCGAACTGGCTGATGGTTTCATCGCCCTGCCCGGCGGTCTGGGCACCTTCGAGGAGCTGTTCGAGATCCTCACCTGGGCCCAGCTGGGCTTCCACAACAAGCCGGTGGCCCTGCTCAACTGCGAAGGCTATTACCAGCCCCTGATCCAGATGATGGACCGGGGTGTTGGCGAAGGTTTCATGAAGACCGAGAACCGCGGTCTGCTGCTGGTTGAAGACAATGTGTATGCCTTGCTGCGCGCCATGGGGGCCTATCATCCCCCCGCCGTGGGCAAGCGCATCCGCGACGAAAAACAACTCTGAATCTACCCTTCCCCAAGGAGAACTCCCCATGAAGACCCGTGCAGCCGTTGCCTGGAAGGCCGGCGCCCCCCTGAGCATCGAGACCGTTGACCTGGAAGGCCCCAAGGCCGGCGAAGTGCTGGTCGAGATCAAGGCCACCGGCATCTGCCATACCGACTACTACACCCTCTCCGGTGCCGACCCGGAAGGCCTGTTCCCGGCCATCCTCGGCCACGAAGGCGCTGGTGTCGTCGTCGATGTGGGCCCGGACGTGAAGTCCCTGCGCACCGGCGACCACGTCATTCCGCTGTACACGCCGGAATGTCGCGAGTGCAAGTTCTGCCTGTCGCGCAAGACCAACCTGTGCCAGAAGATCCGCAGTACCCAGGGCCGCGGCCTGATGCCCGACGCCACCAGCCGCTTCAGCCTGGACGGCAAGCCCATCCTGCACTACATGGGCACCTCCACCTTCTCCAACTACATCGTCGTGCCCGAGATCGCCCTGGCGAAGATCCGCAATGACGCGCCCTTCGACAAGGTCTGCTACATCGGCTGTGGCGTGACCACCGGTGTGGGCGCCGTGCTGTTCACCGCCAAGGTGGAAGCCGGGGCCAACGTGGTGGTGTTCGGCCTGGGTGGCATCGGCCTCAACGTGATCCAGGCCGCCAAGATGGTGGGCGCCGACAAGATCATCGGCGTGGACCTCAACCCCGGCCGCGAAGCCATGGCCCGCAAGTTCGGCATGACCCACTTCATCAACCCGAACGATGTCGAAAACGTGGTCGATCACATCGTCCAGCTCACCGACGGCGGCGCCGACTACAGCTTCGAATGCATCGGCAACACCAAGGTGATGCGCCAGGCGCTGGAATGCACCCACAAGGGCTGGGGCCAGTCCGTGATCATCGGCGTGGCCGAAGCCGGCGCCGAGATCTCCACCCGTCCCTTCCAGCTGGTCACCGGGCGGGTCTGGAAGGGCTCGGCCTTCGGTGGCGCCCGCGGCCGCACCGACGTGCCGAAGATCGTGGACTGGTACATGGAGGGCAAGCTCAACATCGACGACCTGATCACCCATACGCTCACCCTCGATCAGATCAACGATGGCTTCGACCTGATGAAGAAGGGCGAGTCCATCCGTTCGGTGGTCGTCTACTGAGATGGGTGATACCTCGATCGAGGTGATGTCCGAGCACGGCTGCTTCGGCGGCCGGCAGGGCTTCTACCGTCATGAGTCCCGGGAGATCGGGCTCCCGATGCGCTTCGCCGTGTTCGTGCCGCCCCAGGCGGCCGACGGCCCGATGCCGGTGTTGTTTTACCTGGCCGGGCTGACCTGTACCGAGGAGACCTTTCCCATCAAGGCCGGCGCCCAGCGCCTGGCGGCCGAGCTGGGCCTGATGCTGGTCGCGCCCGACACCAGCCCCCGCGGTGCCAATGTGCCGGGCGAGGCCGAGAGCTGGGATTTCGGCGTGGGCGCCGGCTTCTACCTGGACGCGGTGTGCGAGCCCTGGGCCCGCCACTGGCGTATGGAAAGCTACATCACCGGCGAGTTGCGCCGGCTGGTGGCGAGCCGCTTTCCGGCCGATCTGGGCCGCTGTGGCATCTTCGGCCACTCCATGGGAGGCCACGGTGCCCTGACCCTGGCCCTGCGCCATCCGGATCTGTACAGGTCGGTCTCAGCCTTTGCACCGATTGCCGCACCCAGCCTGTGCCCCTGGGGTGAAAAGGCTTTTGGCGGCTACCTGGGGGCGGACCGCCAGGTGTGGCGCGAGCACGACGCCAGCACCCTGGTGGAGGACGGCCGGCGCTGCCCGCCCATCCTGATCGATCAGGGCATGGCCGACCAGTTTCTGCCCACCCAGCTCAATCCCGACCGCTTCGAGCAGGTGTGTGCCGACGGTCAGCCCCTCACCCTGCGTCGTCATGAGGGCTACGACCACGGCTACTACTTCATCTCCACCTTCATGGCGGACCACCTGGCCCACCATGCCCGCCACCTGAAGGCCTGAGCCCATGGATCTTGCCAGCCCCGACCTGCAGGCTCTGGCCGAGGGCGTCAAGCCGCTCCTCGACTGGCGCAATGTGCCGGTGGATCTGGCGTCCCTGGCCGCGCTGGCGGCGGGGCTGGGGTGGGCCAGCGGCCTGCGCCTGTATGCCCTGGTGTTCGTGCTCGGCGCCCTCGAGCGTTTTGCCGGCGTGCAGTTGCCGGGTGGCCTGGGCCTGCTCGCCCATCCCCTGGTCCTCGGCGTGTCGGGCCTGCTCCTGCTAGTGGAGTTCTTTGCCGACAAGCTGCCCTGGCTGGACTCCATCTGGGATGCGGTGCATACCTTCATCCGCATCCCGGCCGGGGCGGCGCTCGCGGCGGCCGTGATGGGCGACCAGGGTGGCGCCCTGCAGCTCGCCATGGGCCTGCTTGGCGGGACCCTGGCTGCCGGCACGCACCTGGCCAAGGCCGGTGCCCGGGCCGCCATCAACACCTCCCCGGAGCCGGTCAGTAACGTCGTCGCCTCCCTGGGTGAAGACGTGCTGTTTGCCGGCGGCGTATGGACGCTGATCCATCAGCCGCTGTTGTTCCTGGCAGCCCTCGCGGTGTTCTGCGTGTTCGCGGTGCTGCTGATCGTGGTCCTGTGGCGTTTCGTACGCCGGCTGTTTGCCCCTCGCGCGGCCCGGCCCTTGCCATAGGGGCCGGGGTCTGCGATAAACAGATCAAGGTATTTCCATTTACGACCCGTCGCCACGTAGCGGCGGGCATGTTTTCCCCAAGAGTCCCCATGAGCATTCCGTCCCCGTGCATCAACGTCTGCCGCATGCATCCGAGCAGCGGCTACTGTGAAGGCTGCTATCGCAGCATCCCGGAAATCACCGAATGGAGCCGCGCCAGCGACGCCCGCAAGCAGGCCATCCTGGGTGAGGTGGCCTCACGCCGCGCCGCTGCCGATCCGCTCGAAGCGAACCTGCACGACGAATGCGTGCGCGATTGAGGGGCGGGCGATGAGTGACGACAACCCCTGCATCGGCATCTGCGAGATTGAGGACGGCTACTGCATCGGCTGTGGCCGCAGTGCCGAGGTCATCTTTGGTGAGACGGATTCGGCAGGCAGTGACGATGTCGACGCGGGCGTGGATCGTATCCAGCCCCTGCCCGGCGAGCAGGTCGAGTCCTCGGATTGAGGCGGAAGGCATGAGCGCGCATGGGGCCGTGGGCCTGCCGCCCGGCATCCAGGTCATCGAGCGGGGCTGGCTGTCGGCCAACAATGTGCTGCTGTTCGACGGGCCCGAAGCCACCCTGGTGGACAGCGGCTACGTGAGCCACGCGGCCCAGACCGTGGCCCTGGTGGGCGAGGCCCTTGCCGGACGCCAGCTCGCCCGGCTCATCAACACCCACTCCCATTCCGATCACATCGGCTGCAACGCGGCCGTGCAGCGCGCCTTCGATTGCCGGATCGGCGTACCCGAGGGTATGGCCGGTGCCGTGGCGCGCTGGGACGAGGAAGCCCTGCTGCTGAGCATTGCCGCCCAGCAGGGCGAGCCCTTCCAGGCTGATTTCACCCTGGCGCCCGGCGAAGGCCTGGTCATGGGCGGGCTCGAGTGGCAGGCCCTGCCGGCACCCGGGCACGACATGGATGCCCTGGTCTTCCACGCCCCCGACGCCCGCCTGCTGATCTCCGGTGATGCCCTGTGGCGGGACGGCTTCGGCATCCTGTTTGCCGAGGTGATCGGTGCGGGCGGTGGCATTGCCGCCGTGCGGGAAACCCTCGAAGCCATCGCACGGCTGTCGGTCGATGTGGTGATCCCCGGTCATGGCGCGCCCTTCGTCGAGGTGGACGACGCCCTGCGTGCCGCCTTCTCGCGCCTGCAGGCCTTCGAGCAGGACGGTGCACGGATGGCCCGCAATGCCATCCGTGCGTGCATCACCTTCATGTTGCTGGAGCAGCGGAGCATCGATCTGGATGCCCTGCCGGCCTACCTGGACGAAGTGCACCTCTATCGGGAGGCCAACCGCCGCTTCCTGGGCCTGAGCCCCGATGCACTGGCGACCTGGCTGGTGGGTGAGTTGGAGCGCGCCGGCGTGGCAAGGCGCAGGGGGTATCGGTTGGTTGTGACATAAATTAACAAAAGTGCTGATTTCCAGGGGAAACGAGGCTGCTAGGTTTGAGGAAGTTGTTTATGCTGTTTCGAAGGAAGGTGACAATTTGTCACTTCCCGATGGCAGGCTGGCATGCAGATCAGCCGCCTTCCTCTCAACAGGTAATGTCATGCAACTCGTTCTGATCAGCGGTCTGTCCGGTTCCGGAAAGAGCGTCGCCCTCAATGTCATGGAGGATTGTGGCCACTACGTGGTCGACAATCTGCCCTCGGCCCTGCTGCCGCAACTCGTCTCCCATCTGCGCGGCGCCGGCTATCAGCGTATCGCCGTTGCTGTGGACGTGCGCTCCGGTGCCAGCATCGCGGCCCTTCCCCGGCAGGTCGAGGCCTTGCGCGGCATGGTCAGTGACCTGCGCATCCTGTTTCTCGATGCCCGCGACGACACCTTGATCGCACGTTTCTCCGAAACCCGGCGCAAGCACCCCCTGGGGGACGAATGCAGCACCCTCGGCGAGGCCATCGCCCGGGAGCGGGAGGCGCTGGCCCTGATTGCCGAGCTGGGGCAGCGGATCGACACCAGCGACATGTCCGCCAACACCCTGCGCAACTGGGTGAAGGGCTTCATGGACCTGGAGGCGGGCAGCCAGATCACGGTGCTGTTCGAGTCCTTCGGCTTCAAGCATGGCATTCCGCTGGACGCCGACCTGGTGTTCGACGTGCGCTGCCTGCCCAATCCCCACTATGACCCCGTGCTGCGCCCCCTCACCGGCAAGGACGGCCCGGTCATCGACTTTCTCGCCAAGCTGCCCGAGGTGGGGCAGATGGTCGAGGACATCTACGGTTTCGTGGCGTCCTGGCTGCCGGCCTATGTCAATGACAACCGCAGTTATCTGACCATCGGCATCGGCTGTACCGGCGGCCAGCATCGCTCGGTGTACGTGGCCGAGAAGCTTGCCGAGCACTTCCGCGAAACCGCCCGCGTCCACGTCCGGCACCGCTCCCTGAAATGATCCCCGGGCCCGCCCTGCGAGGCTGGCTGGCGGCCTGGGCCGCCCATCTGAAATGGGGAGACGTACTGGTGCTGGCTACTGCACTGGTGGTTTGCGGGGCGTCGGCGCTGAGCCTGTGGCAAGGCGGGCGCCCCGACAAGGCGATCATCAAGGCCGGCGGCCGGGTGTTTGCCGAGGTGGATCTGAACACCGCCCGCATCCTCGATGTGCCCGGCCCCCTCGGTGCCACCCGCATCGAAATCCAGCCCGGCCGCGCCCGGGTCGCCGCCGACCCCGGGCCGCGCCAGTACTGCGTGCGTCAGGGCTGGCTGAGCAGCGCCGGTGCGGTGGCCATCTGCGCACCCAACCAGGTCAGCCTGGCCCTGTCCGGCCGCAATGCCGACTATGACTCGATCAACTACTGAGATCGTCCTCACGCCCACCGCCGAGGACCACCGGGTGGCCCGCCATGCGGCGGCGGCCATCGTCCTCACGGTGGCCGAGGCGGCGATCCCGCTGCCCCTGCCCGGGGTCAAGCCCGGCCTCGCCAACATCATCATCCTGGTGGTGCTGGCCCGCTGGGGCTGGCGCGAAGCCGTCTGGGTGGCGCTGCTGCGGGTCCTCGTCAGCAGCCTGCTCCTCGGGCAGTTCCTGGCCCCGGGTTTCTTCCTGAGCCTCGCCGGCAGCCTCGCCAGCCTGGCGGTGCTGGGCCTCGCCATGCACCTGCCGGGGCGGGCCTTCGGGCCGGTCAGCCAGAGCGTAATCGCCGCCTTCGCCCACATCGGCGGGCAACTGCTGGTGGCGCGGGCCTGGCTGGTACCCCATGACGGGGTGTTCTACCTGATCCCGATATTCGCCCTGGCGGCAACGCTGTTCGGGCTGGTCAACGGGCTGATTGCGGCGCGGCTGCTTGAGGAGGCGTCAGCGCCGGCGCCGCAGCAGACCGGGGTGTAGGCTCGGTTTTTCGGGCAGGCCGAGGGCCGCCCGGGACAGGCGATCGGCGTCCCGGTTGCGATGGCGGGGAATCCAGAGCACGCGGCATTCTGCAAATCCGCGCATCAGGCACCGGGTGCGGAGGATGAGCTCCTGCAGCCGGGTGATGTTCGTGCGGTCCAGCCCGCTGACGTGGCGCACCACGAAATCACTGTCGCCCCGGACCAGGACACGATGGGCGCCTGATTCGCGGGCCAGATCGAGCGCCTTGCCGAGGGCCAGCAATTCAGCTTCGTTGTTGCAGCCATCCTGCCCTGCTACCCCCGAGAACGTCTGCTGCTGGCCATCCGGGCTCAAAAGAACCACTCCCAGCCCGATCCGGCCGGGGTTGGGGCAGGCCGAACCGTCGAACCATACATGCCATTCGGGTTGGCTGGGGCGAGGGCTGGTATCGGGCAGTGTGGTCAATTGACGTCTGGCATGGGCTAGAGGGGCAGCGCCAGCTTTCCGCTCACCATCGGCGGGCACCAGAAATACGCGCCTGATACCGGCCGGGTGAAGCGGAACAGCGCATCCACAATGCCGTCCTCCAGGCCCAGCATGCGTCGCATCTGGGCCTGGAAGGCGTCGACGCTGTGGCCGAAGGCGACGAACATCAGGCCGGCGTCGCGGCCCTCGGCCCAGGGCATGGAGCGGCGGACGAGGAAGGCTTCGGGGGTGAAGCTCTCCTGGGCGGTGCGTTTGACGTGGGCGGACTCGGGGGCGTCGTCGAGCTCTTCGTTGTCGCTACGGCGGCGGCCGATGCAGTGGTCGCGCTCCTCGGGCTGCATGGCCTCGAGGTGGCTGAAGTTGTGGGCCCAGCGCTGGACGGCGACAAAGCTGGAGCCGTCGGCGGCGATGGCGGCGGCCGTGGCCTCGTCGCCTTCGGGGTTCTCGGTGCCGTCCTCGTAGCCACTCAGATCGCGCCCGCCGTCATGCTTGAAGGCGTCCCAGGAGTCTGCCAGGGTGAAGGCGGGGGCCAGTGCCGTTTCGATGTGCCGCGCCCGATGCAGGAGCTCGCCGCGGTCGTCGCCGCGCAGCCACAGCCACAGGGCGAAGGGGGTGGAGGGGATGTCGACGCCGGGGCCGGACAGGGGAGGGAAGGGCTTGAGGCCGGCGACCTTGCGGCCGAGGGCGCCAAGGGGGGCCATACCGATGCCGGCGACGGTGCGTTCGCCATCCACCACGCCCTGCAGGGCGGCGAGGCCGGCGGCCACATCGGTGCCGGGCTCGAGATTGAAGGCGAGGTAGCGGGCGAGGGGCGGCAGGGGCAACAGGATGCCGGCTTGGGGGGTACTCATGACACTCTCCGGAAAGTGGATGTTTCGGCGGAGATGATAGGGCAATCCCCCCGCGGCCGTCAGCCCGTCGGCGTGTCGCTCCGGCCGAGGCGGTACAGGGCGACGCTGGCCAGGAAGTTGGGCTCGTCGGTGATCACCTTGTCTTCGTCAAAGGCCAGCCGCTCACGAATGGCGATGCCTTCCTGGGCGCAAAGATCGTCGAAGTCGGCAATGGTGAAGAAGCGGATGTTGGGCGTGTTGTACCACTGATGCGGCAGGTTCTTGGACACCGGCATGTGGCCATTCAGGATGGCCTGGCGGTGGCGCCAGTAGGCAAAGTTGGGGAAGCTCACCACGGCCTCGCGGCCGACGCGCAGCATCTCCTTCAGGATGCCCTGGGTGTTGTGCATGGCCTGCAGGGACAGGCTCATGATGACGTGGTCGAAGAAGCCGTCGTCGAAGCCGGCAAGGCCTTCTTCCATGTCGATCTGGATCACATTGATGCCGTTGCGGGCACAGGCAAGAACCCGCTCGGGGTCTTTCTCGACGCCATAGCCGCGCACCTGGCGGACTTCGCCGAGATAACGCAGCAGGCTGCCGTCACCGCAGCCGAGGTCGAGGATGCGCTCGCCCGGTTCGATCCAGTTGGCGATCACGTCGTAGTCGTAACGCTGGAAGCTCATGGCACGCCCCTTACAGCCGGATGTTGTCGATATAGGCCCGCAGGACGCCGTGATACTGGGGGTCGTCGAGAAGGAAGGAGTCGTGGCCGGCGGGGCAGTCGATCTCCGTGTAGCTGACCCGGCGGTCGCTGTGCATCAGGGCGTAGACGATCTCCCGGCTGCGCGACGGGGCAAAGCGCCAGTCGGTGCTGAATGAAACGACAAGGTAGTCCGCCTTGGCCCGGCCGAGGGCGGCCACCAGATCGCCGTTGTAGGCGAAGGCCGGGTCGTAGTAGTCGAGGGCCTTGGTGGTGAGCAGATAGGTGTTGGCGTCGAAGAAGCCGGCAAACTTGTCGCCCTGGTAGCGCAGGTAGGACTCGATCTCGAACTCCACGTCGTAGCTGAACACCGGCTTGTCGTGGCGCAGGGCGCGGCCGAATTTCTGGCCCATGGCGTCATCGGACAGGTAGGTGATGTGGCCGATCATGCGTGCCAGGGCGAGGCCGCGGGTGGGCACCACGCCGTGCTCGTAGTAGTGGCCGCCGTGGAACTCGGGGTCTTTCAGGATGGCCTGGCGGGCCACCTCGTTGAAGGCGATGTTCTGGGCCGTGAGCTTGGGGGCGGAGGCGATCACCAGGGCGTGGGCGACCCGGTCGGGGTATTGCAGCGTCCACGACAGGGCCTGCATGCCGCCGAGGCTGCCGCCCACCACGGCGGCAAAGCGCTCGATGCCGAGCCGGTCGGCCAGCCGGGCCTGGGCATCGACCCAGTCTTCGACGGTGACGAAGGGAAAGTCGGCACCCCAGGGCTTGCCGGTGGCCGGGTTGATGCAGTTGGGCCCGGAGCTGCCATAACAGCCACCCAGGTTATTGACCCCGATGACGAAGAAGCGCCGGGTGTCGAGAGGTTTGCCGGGGCCGACCAGGTTGTCCCACCAGCCTTCGGCGCCGCTTTCGGCGTGTTTGCCGGCCACGTGGTGGGATCCGGAAAGGGCATGGCACACCAGCACCGCGTTGCTGCGTGCGGCGTTGAGGGTGCCGTAGGTCTCGTAGACCAGGTCATACTGGGGCAGCACGCCACCGCTCTTGAGGGGCAGCGGATCACTGAAGTGGGCCGTCTGCGGCACCACGATTCCGACGGAGTGTTGTTCTTTCATCTCAGTTTCGTCCCGAAAACGAAAAGCCCAGCCGGCGAACGGTCGCGGACTGGGCTGCCGTCGCTTTAGCCGTACTTGTAAAGCGCCCGCAAGCTGAAGGGTTCAAATCGGCGCTGAGCCCAAAGATTAGCGCGAGGCTTGGTGGCAAGTCAAACCCGGCTGGCGCCCGCGCCTACAGTTTTTCCACCGCTTCGCGCACCCGGTCGGGGTCGTCCAGTTTCAGCAGGCGCTGGACCTTGGGCGTCAGGTCGGAGGCGTCGGCCCGCAGGATGGCCTGCTTGACCTCCAGCACCTGCGCCGGGTGCATGGAAAACTGGCGCAGGCCCATGCCGATGAGCAGGCGGGCACACTCCGGGTCGCCGGCCATCTCGCCGCACACCGACACCGGGATGCCGGCCTTGATGCCGGCCTGGATGGTCTGGTGGATCAGGCGCAGCACGGCCGGGTGCAGCGGGTTGTAGAGGTGGGCCACGGCCTCGTTGCCCCGGTCGATGGCAAGGGTGTATTGGATCAGGTCGTTGGTGCCGATGGACAGGAACTGCAGACGCCGGGTGAAGGCGCCCAGGCACAGGGCCGCGGCGGGGACTTCGATCATGCCGCCCACCGGCACCGCTTCGTCGAACTTGATCTTGCGTTCGCGCAGCTGGGCCTTGGCCTTGTCGAGGAGGACCAGGGTCTGGTCGATCTCGTTGCTGCTGGCCAGCATGGGGATCAGGATCTTCAGCTTGCCATAGTGGCTGGCCCGCAGCAGGGCGCGCAGCTGGGTCAGGAACATCTTCGGCTCGGCCAGGCAGAAGCGGATCGCCCGCAGGCCCAGGGCCGGGTTGTCCTCGGTGCGGGTGGCGCCTTCGAGCTCCTTGTCGGCGCCCACGTCGAGGGTGCGCACGGTGACCGGCTTGCCGGCCATGGTCTTGACCACGGCGCGGTAGGCGTCGAACTGTTCGTCCTCGTCCGGCCAGGTGTCGCGGCTCATGAACAGGAACTCGGTGCGGAACAGGCCCACCCCGTCGGCCTCGACCCCTTTGGCCTGCACGGCGTCGGGGGGGAGCTCGATGTTGGCGAGGATCTGCACCTCCTCACCGTCGAGGGTGGCGGCGCGGGTGGACTTGAGGCGCTTGAGCTTGGAGCGTTCGAGTTCGACCGCGGCCTTGCGCAGGCGGTATTCCTCGAGAACGCGCTCGTCCGGGTCGATGATGACGACGCCGCGGGTGCCGTCGATGATGATCAGCTCGTCGTCCTTCACCACATGGCGGATGTGGCGCAGGGCGACCACGGCCGGGATCGACAGGCTGCGGGCGACGATGGCGGTGTGGCCGGTGGGGCCGCCCACATCGGTGATGAAGCCGGCGACGGCGTGATCCTTGAAGCCGATGGTGTCGGTGGGCGATAGGTCGTGGGCGACGACGATGGTGCCGAGGCCGTCCTTGCGCTTGGGGGGCAGGTGGCCGGGGTGGCCGAGCAGAACCTTGACGACCCGTTCGACCACCTGCACCACGTCGGACTTACGCTCGCGCAGGTAGGCATCTTCGATGGCCTCGAACTGCTCGACCAGCTGTTCCATCTGCTGGACGAGCGCCCACTCGGCGTTGGCCCGCCGGGTGCGGATGAGCTGTTCGGCCGCATCCACCAGCATCGGGTCTTCGAGGAACATGATGTGCATGCCGACGAAGGCATCCACCTCGGAGGGGGCGGCACCGGCGCCGGTGGCGGCCTTGAGGCCGGCCAGCTCGGCCTTTACCCGGGTGACGGCGTTGTGCAGGCGCACGACTTCCGCCTCCACGTGCTTGGGGGCGATCGTGAAGTGGGCGACTTCGAGCAGGGCGTGGGAGACCAGGTGGGCATGGCCGATGGCAATGCCCTGGGATACGGCCAGGCCGTGTACGGTGAAACTCATCGCTCGCCCTCCCGCGCCATCGGGCGGGACGGCCGGGTCATTCCCCTTCCCCGAACTTGTCGGCGATCAGGGCGACCAGGGCACTCATGGCCTCGTCGGCGTCGTTTCCGCTGGTGTCGATGGTGATGGTGCTGCCCTTGGCGGCAGCCAGCATCATGACACCCATGATGCTTTTCGCATTGACTCGCTTGCCGTTGCGCTCCAGCCAGACCTCGCTCTGGTAGGCGCTGGCGGTCTGGGTCAATTTGGCGGAGGCGCGGGCATGGAGGCCCAGCTTGTTGATGATTTCTGCTTCCTGACGCGGCATGGTTCTGTTCTTCCTGTCTTCCTCGATGTGCTTGTGGCGTAGCCCGGTTCTTGTGATGTCTGCCGGTGATCGCCTGCGTACGTGCCTTTACTGCTACTTCATATGCACGACGCCTTCACAGGCGCCGGCGACTGCTTTCTTGACCAGCATATCCATGCCGCGTTCCCGGTAAGTGATGGTTCGCAGCAACATGGGCAGATTGGCGCCCGCCACGCCCTCGATGCGCCCGGGCTCCAGGAGCTTGGCGGCGATGTTGGCAGGCGTGGCACCCAGGATGTCGGTGAGGATCAGCACGCCGTCACCGCTGTCCACCAGGCCGACAAGCTGGCGCGCCAAGGGCAGGGCATCGAGTGGGTCGTCCTGGCCGGAAACGCCCATCTGCAGGATCTGGGGCGGGCGGCGGTTCATCACGTGGCAGGCGCACTGGATCAGCGATTCGCCGAGGCTGCCGTGGGTGATGAGAAGGATGCCGATCATGGGGGCATTCTATCCGATGGGGCTGCCCCGGCAAGCCGGAAAACCCGGAAATGGCTGGGGTTGCGTCAGTCGATGACGCTGGCGGGGGAGATGCCCGCGTCGAACTGGAGGCGGTCGCGCAGGGCCCGGGTGACTTCGATCCGGCCCTGGTCGTCCACCCGCAGGGCGTGCTCGATGCCGAAGCGGCGGGTGTATTCACGCCAGCGCTCGCCGGCCAGGTAGGCCGGCTTGCTGGCGGCGTCGGAAAGGGTGCCGGCGTGGGGGCGCGGGGTGATGAGAATGGTGACGGCCTGGGTGCCCCGGGCGGGCATGCCGCTGCGGGGGTCGAGAAGATGGCTGTAGCGCTCCCCATCGATCTCGAAGAAACGCTGGTAGTCGCCGGAGGTACCGATGGCTTCGCCGTCGCGCAGGGGCAGGCTGGCTAGGGGGCGCGGTTCCCGCGGGTGCTGGATGCCGACCCGCCAGGGGTGTTCCCCCTTGCTGCCCAGGGCCATGAGGTTGCCGCCGATGTTGATCAGGGCGTTGCGGATGCCTTTTTCCCGGAGGAGGGCGGCCGCCCGGTCGAGGGCATAACCCTTGGCATAGCCGCCCAGGTCGAGCTGGACGGCCCGGTTGCGGCTGCTCACGGTGGTGCCGCTGATCGTCAGGTCGGCCATGCGGGGGCGGGCTGCGATGGCCGCGGTGAGGGCATCGGCGGCGGGGCGCGCAGGGGTGAAGCTGTCCGTGTGGAAGCCCCACAGGGCGATCAGCTGGCCGAGGGCCGGGTTGAAGAGCTCGTCGCTGGTGGTGGCGATGGCCTTGGCGTCGGTGAGCATGGCGGCCAGCTCGGCGGACACCGGGATCTGCGGCGTGCCGGCGGCGATGGCGGTGTTGAGGGCGGTGAGTTCGGAGGGCTCCCAGGCGTGGTAGGCCCGGTGCAGGCGGTCGAACTCCTGCAGCACCGCGGCGGTGGCGGCGCGGGCCTCCTGTTCGGAGGCGCCCCAGGTGATCACCTCCACCCGGGTGCCGAACACATAGGACTCCTGCTGGTGGAGCTGTTCCCGCTTGCAGCCGGTGAGCAGCAGGGCGAGGCAGGCTGCAAGCAGCCAGGCGATCGCGGGGTGTTTCAGGCGCAGGCCTCCTCGAGGGCGTCGATGACTGCGCCGGGCACGTCGAAGCCCATCTGGGCGGTGATCTCGACCATGCAGGTGGGGCTGGTGACGTTGATCTCGGTGAGGCGGTCGCCGATCACGTCGAGCCCGACGATGAGCAGGCCGCGGGCCCACAGGATGGGGGCCAGGTATTCTGCGATGGCGCGCTCGCCTTCGGTCAGGGGCATGGCCACGCCCCGTCCGCCGGCGGCCAGGTTGCCGCGGGTTTCGCCGGCCATGGGGATGCGGGCGAGGGCGTAGGGGATGACCTTGCCGCCGATGATCAGCACCCGCTTGTCACCGCCGCTGATGGCCGGCAGGTAGGCCTGGGCCATGATGGTACGGCGCTCGTCCTGGGTGAGGGTCTCGATGATGACGTTGCGGTTGGGGTCGTCGGCGCGCACCCGGAAGATCTGGCTGCCGCCCATGCCGTCGAGGGGCTTGAGGATGGTGTCGCCGTGGGCGTCGATGAAGGCGTTGATGTCGGCGGCGGCGCGGGCCACCCGGGTGGCCGGGGTGAATTGCGGAAACTCGGTGATGGCGAGCTTTTCGGAATGGTCGCGGATCGAGCGCGGGTGGTTGAAGACCCGGGCGCCGGCCTGGGCGGCTCGTTCGAGCAGCCAGGTGGCGGTGACGTATTCGAAGTCGAAGGGCGGGTCCTGGCGCATCAGCACAGCGTCGAAGGCGGTGAGGGCCTGTACGCTCTCCTCGCCGGCTACGTACCAGGCGTGGTCGTCGTCGGTGAGGGTGAGGGCCAGGGCCCGGGCCGACACCACGCCCCCTTCCCACACCAGGGCTTCGCGCCGGATGGCGAAGATCTGGTGCCCCCGGCGGGCGGCGGCCCGCATCATGGCAATGCTGGAGTCCTTGTAGGCCTTGAGGGCGTCCAGGGGGTCGAGGATGAAGGCAAGTTTCATGGTGGGGCTCAGGCTGCGACTTCTTCGAGGGTGGCTGCCGGTTCGGTGGCCTCGATTTCGACGGCGGCGGCGAGCAGGGCCAGGCGGGCCACCACGCCATAGGCGTAGAAGCGGTTGGGCGGTGCGTCGGGCCCCTGGTTGCAGTCGGGCAGGCTGCACGGCGCCTCGAAGGCCAGGGGCTCGAAGTGCATGCCCGGAGCGTTGAGGTTCTCGTCGCGGCCGCGCTGGGTGTGCACCCGGTAGAAACCGCCGACCACGTAGTGATCCATCATGTAGACCACCGGCTCGGCCACGGCGTTGTTGACCGTCTCGAAGGTGTGCACGCCTTCCTGGATGATCACGTCGTGGACCTCCAGGCCTTCCTTCACCACGCTCATCTTGTTGCGTTGCTTGCGGTTCAGGCCGATCAGCTCGGCAGCGTCCTTGACCGTCATGACGCCCATGCCATAGGTGCCGGCGTCGGCCTTGACCACCACGAAGGGCTCGTCGCTGACCTCGTACTCCTTGTACTTGGCGCGGATGTTGTCGAGCATCGCGGCGACCTTGTCGGCCAGCTCCTGCTCACCGGCGCGGGCGTGGAAGTCCAGGCCGCCGCAGGTGTCCCAGGCGGGGTTGATGCGCCACGGGTCGATGCCGATGGCCTTGCCGAAGTCCTGGGTCACGCGGTCGTAGGCGGCGGCGTGGTTGGACTTGCGGCGGGAATGCCAGCCGGCATGGACCGGCGGAATGACCCACTGGTCGTGGAGGTTCTGCAGGATGTCCGGAACGCCGGCGGACAGGTCGTTGTTGAGCAGCACCGCGCAGGGGTTGAAGTCCTTCAGGCCGAGGCGGCTGCCGTGGCGCTCCAGGGGTTCGAGGGTCAGGCTGCTGCCGTTGGCAAGTTCGACCACCGTGGGGGCAGTGATCTCGGGGAGCAGGCTGCCGAGACGCACCTCCAGGCCGGTGAGGCGCAGGATGGACACCAGCTTGGCCACGTTCTGCAGGTAGAACTGGTTGCGGGTGTGGTTCTCGGGGATCAGCAGGATGGAGCCGGCGCCGACGCAGATGCGCTCGATGGCGGCCTGGGCGGCCTGCACGCACAGGGGCATGAAGGCGTCGTTGAGGTTGTTGAAGCCGCCCGGGAACAGGTTGAGGTCGACCGGGGCCAGCTTGAAGCCGGAGTTGCGCAGATCGGTGGAGCCGTAGAAGGGGGGCAGGTGCTCTTGCCACTGGGTGCGCATCCAGCGCTCGATGGCACAGGCGTTGTCGAGGAAGTGGCGCTCCAGCTCCAGCAAAGGGCCGGTGAGCGCGGTGGTGAGATGGGGAACCATGGGACCTCGCGAACTGTTCTCGGGTGGGCGTTGCGTCGGGTGACGACGGAAGGGAGTGCGTCGTGGACCTGCGCGGCCTGTGATTGTTCGCGGGATGTTACACCATCTGCTGTTTACGCCCCTTGACGGTGCGCCATTACACCGCCGGGGGGAGGAATGCCCCAAAGGAGGTGGGTAAGGGGGCGTTCTCCAGGCTGCGCTGGGTGAACAGGTAGCGGTGATCGCAGACAAAGCCCAGGTCGGCCCAGTCCACGGCGTTCAGTGCATCCCGGAAAGCGTCCAGGTCCACGTCTGTCCGGTGGGGAAACACCCCGAGTACGGCGCCGTCGAAATTCGGGCAAGGGTGGGTGAAGAAGGGCTGTGGCCGGCGGGTCTTGCTGTTTACATAGACCCGCGGCGCCGCGGTTTGCGGATAACCCCGGCCCCATTGCCACCAGTTGCTTTCGTCGAAGGGGCGAATGCGCCGGGCCAGCAGGCGTTCCCGGTGGGGGAGCAGGGCTGCCGGAGGGGGCTCGCCGGGCCCGCACCAGATCATGCGGCGGGTCTGGCCGCTGCCGATGGTGCCGGAGCTGACGAAATCCCGATTGCCGTGAACCTCGCTGACATAGATCTGGTCGGCCCCCGATACAGCGCCGACCTTCACTGCGGCCACATCGGCCAGGCTGAGGCTGTATTCCCCGCGGCTGAACAGCAGGTGCCCCGCACATTCGGAAAAGTGCCGGTATTGCCAGTGGGGGTGGTCCAGCCCGTGGCTGAGGTCATCACCTTGACCGATCTGGGCCCAGGCGGTGTTGTGGGACAGGTTGTCGAGCTCGTAGCGCCAGATCAGGCAGTTGGGCAGGGCGTCGTCAAAGACCCGGGCGTCGCCCAGCTCGATGGCGTGGGTGATGGTTCCGCGGTCGTGGAGCCAGCGGTTGAGGCGGCGGGCGCTGGTGGATTTGAGGAAATCCCGTGGGGTGATGAAGATCAGCTCGCCGCCCGGGGCCAGGTGGTGCACGCATTTCTCGATGAAGAAGAGGTACAGGTTACTCCGCCCGTCGAACCCGTCCTGGCGCAGCAGGGATCGGGTGCTGGAGGCGATGTCCTGGTAGCGCACGTAGGGCGGGTTGCCGATGACGGTGTCGAACTTCTCGCTTTCCGGGTAGGCGAAGAAGTCGATGTTGTGGGCACCCGGCGGACACTTGCGGGGGTCCAGCTCGATTCCTACCGCGTGGTGCAGGTGCTGCAGGAAGGCCCCGTCGCCGCAGGATGGCTCAAGCACGCGACCTGCATTGTGGCGCAGGCGCAGCATGGCCCGCACGACGCGCTCAGGGGTGAAGACCTGCCCGAGGGCGGTGAGATCGGGCAAGGCTGCGGGGGATACGGCGGGGGTTGGGGGCATGGCGCGGGCGGGGCGAAGACTGGCCGGATTATGCCGCAGCCGGGAGGCAATGGGGCACCCGCACCGGAGGCTGCTTTTCGATGGGAGGCTGTCACGGTGCAGCCATACAGAATCGGTATTATCCATTCGGGGTAGAATATTCATTTGGGCTTGAAACTTGCTCGAATCGCCCTGGCCACCTCTGGATTCGACGGCCCTACCTCATCGAAAGCCCATCATGTCTTCCCTTTCATCCGAGCGCCTGCTCGCGTTGCCTTTCTGTGTTCTCGGGAAACGCCTGTTTTCCGTTCGTCTGCCGCTCGCTGTCCATGACCTCTCGCTCGTCGATGCGCTGACGGGGCGGGAACCCGCGCCGCTGCAGACCTTGCCGGCGCGCAGTGCAGGCCGCGTGCTGTGTCATGTTCCCGACCCGGGGTGGCGGACATACTCCGTTTACGACGACAGGATCACCTGCGTGCTGGTGCGTGATACCTGGCACTACCTGTCGCTGGCCGGGAGCTACGAGGATTTTCTGGCCAGCCGGTATTCCATCAAGAGCCGTGAGTCGTTTGCCCGTGACGAGGCCCGGTTGGCCGAACGCTGCGGTGGTGCCCTTGAGCTGCGCGAGTATCGGGGGGTTGATGCGCTTCCGGAGTTCCAGCGCCTCGTCGGGCAGATTGATGGGGCACGTCGGGGGCCTGCCGACCGGGCCGCCGAGCGCCGCAGGCCCACGGCCGAGGCCCGGGGTTATGTGCTGTTTGCCGCGGAGCAGCCGCTCGCCTGGATGCGCCTTCAGGTGGCCGGGGATATCTGCCTGTATGGCGGTGCCGGCGAGGCGGAGGCGTTTCGGGGTGATGCGCTTGCGACCATCCTGCACTTGCAGGTGATCCGTCGCCTCTTTGCGGAGCAGGTCTGCCGCTATCTGGACTATCGCCCCGGGGATGGGGAGCTCAAGCGCCAGTTTGCCAATGGCGTGCTGCGCAGTGCCGTGCTTCTGGATCTGCGTCCTGGCCTGTTCAACCGCTTGCTGTTGCGAGGGCTCGCCGGGGAGCGCCGCAGGGCCTTTGCGTCCCGCCGCTCTGCGGGTGCCGGGATGGCGGCGTTTGCCCTGCGCTGAGCGTTCAGGCGGGTAGAAAAAGCATCAGCAGTTCGTTCAGAAAATGGCGCCCCTGCCTGGTGGGGCGGAGGATTTCACCGTCGCTCTCGACCAATCCCTGGCGGGTGGCCTTGAGCAGGCCGGCCTCGGCGGCTTCGAAGGGCAGGCCGGTGCGTTCGGCAAACAGGTGGCGCGGGAAGCCCTGGTTGAGGCGCAGGGCATTCATCATGAATTCGAAGGGCAATTCGGCGCTGCCGATGGTGCGCCTTTCCTGGACGAAGGCGCCGCTCTCCCGCGCGGCCAGGTAGGCCGCCGGGTGCTTGGGGCGGGTTTCGCGCACGATACCTTCGTGGGACGAGAGCTTGCCGTGGGCGCCAGCGCCTATCCCCAGGTAGTCGCCGAAAGTCCAGTAGTTGAGGTTGTGCCGGCATTGCCGGTTGGGGCGGGCGAAGGCCGAGGTTTCGTAGTGACCATAGCCCGCCTCGGCCAGGCGTGCTTCCACCTGATCCTGCATGTCGGCAGAGGCGTCCGGATCCGGGATGGCTGGCGGGTTGGCGGCGAAGGCGGTGTTCGGCTCCAGGGTCAGGTGATAGCAGGAGAGGTGAGGGGGCGCCAGGGCGATGGCCATGTCCAGGTCGGCCTCGGCCTCGGCCAGGCTCTGGCCGGGCAGCGCATACATCAGGTCGAGGTTGACGGCCTCGAAGTGGGCCAGGGCGGCTTCGGCGGCGGCGATGGCGTCGGCGCGGCCGTGGATGCGCCCGAGGGCCTGGAGATGCCCTTCGTTGAAGCTCTGGATGCCCACCGACAACCGATTGACGCCGGCCTCGCGGAAGGCCCGGAAGCGGCCGGCGTCAACCGTGCCGGGATTGGCTTCAAGGGTGATCTCGGCCATCGGATCGAGCGGCAGACGCATGCGTATCGCGGTGAGCAGCACATCCAGCCCGTCCGGGCTCATCAGGCTGGGGGTGCCGCCACCGATGAAGATGCTGTGTACGCGCCGGCCCCATACCTGGGGCAGGGCCCCTTCCAGGTCGGCGACCAGGGCTTCGATGTAGGCTGCCTCGGGAATGCCCTCGTCGCGCACACCGTGGGAGTTGAAGTCGCAGTAGGGGCACTTCTTCACGCACCAGGGAAAGTGGACGTAAAGGGACAGGGGCGGCGAGGCGGTCAGCCGGGATTCCCACTGGCCTGCCGCGGATGGGGGCAGGCTGGCCCGGGGGGCGATCGGGATGATGCGGGGTTCGGACATCGGGGTGGGGGCTTGGTGGCGCCTGTGTTGGCGCCAGGGTTCATACGGGTTCGGCGCGCAGCTTGTCGAGCAACTGACGGAAGGCGTTGCCCCGGTGGGACAGCACGTTCTTGAGCTCGGAGGGGATTTCGGCGGCGGTCTGCTCGAGCTCGCTGACGAGGAAGAGCGGGTCGTAACCAAAGCCGGCCGTGCCGCGGGGGGCGTCGAGGATCTCCCCGTGCCATTCGCCGCAGGCGATCAGCGGCTGCGGGTCGTCGGCATGGCGAAGGAGGGCCAGTGCACAGTAGAAGCGGGCCCGGCGGTCTGCCTGGCCGGCGAGCTTTTCGAGCAGCAGGGCGTTGTTGCGCTGGTCCGATTTGGGTTCGCCGGCAAAGCGCGCCGAAATCACGCCCGGCGCGCCGCCGAGGGCTTCGACACACAGACCGGAATCGTCGGCCAGCGCCGGCAGGCCGGTGCAGCGGGCCGCGTGGCGTGCCTTGGCAATGGCGTTCTCGACAAAGCTCGGATGCGGTTCTTCTGCCTCGCTGACGTTAAAGGCCGACTGGGGCAGCACTTCGATGCCCAGGGGCGCGAGCAGGGCGGAGAGTTCCTTGAGTTTGCCGGCGTTGCCGCTGGCCAGGACAAGCTGTTTCATGGGGAGCCTCGCTTTCGTGGCGCTCAGGCAGGAATGCCGAGAGCCTTCTTCTGTTCCACGACGAGTTCGGCAATGCCGGCACCAGCCAGTTCCAGCAGGCTGTTCAGCTCGGTGCGGGAGAAGGGGGCGCCTTCGGCGGTGCCCTGAACCTCGACAAAGCCTCCCGCACCGGTCATCACCACGTTCATGTCGGTCTCGCAGTCGGAGTCTTCCGGGTAGTCCAGATCAAGGACGGGGACGCCCTTGTAGATGCCCACCGAGATTGCCGCAACAAAGTCGCGCATCGGATTGGCGGGCAGCTTGCCGGCCTTGACCAGGCCGTCGAGAGCCTCATGAACGGCAATGCAGGCGCCGGTGATGGAGGCGGTGCGGGTGCCGCCGTCGGCTTGCAGCACATCGCAGTCGATGGTGATCTGGCGCTCGCCCAGGGCGGCCATGTCCACCACGGCGCGCAGGCTGCGGCCGATCAGGCGCTGGATCTCCTGGGTACGGCCGGACTGCTTGCCCTTGGCGGCCTCGCGGGCGCTGCGGGTGTGGGTGGAGCGGGGCAGCATGCCGTACTCGGCGGTCAGCCAGCCCTGGCCCTTGCCGCGCAGGAAGGGAGGCACGCTCTCCTCGACGCTGGCGGTGCACAGCACCCGGGTGTCACCGAACTCGATGAGCACGGAACCTTCGGCGTGGCGGGTGAAACCGCGGGTGATGCGGACAGGGCGGAGCTGGGCAGGCGTGCGGCCACTGGGGCGGGCGAAGGGGGTGTCGGTCATTTGAACTTGTGGATGGCTGCGTTGATTTCACGGATGGCGCGTTCGATCTCGTCTTCGCTGAGATCTTCCTGATCGCGCTTGTTGCGCCCAAAGCCTTCCATCTGGGTGGTGAAGGCGTCGGCGGGCATGGTGCGGGTGGAGACGGTGTCGGGGGTGTCTTCCTGGTGGTCGTCGTGCCAGGTCATGGCGATCAGGGACATGTTGTCGCACTGGGCGCCGCCGAGGGCTTCGGCTTCGTTCATGAGCTGGGGTACGCCGTCCATCACGCGGCCGTCGGCGAGGGTCTGGACCAGGGTGTCGGCGTCGAGGGGACCCCACACGCCGTCCGAGCAGATGGCGATGACGTCACCGTTGATGAGGGGCGTGCCGCGGGAGAATTCGATCTGGGGCGGGTGGCTGCCCCCCAGACAGCTGAAGATGCGGTTGCGGCCGGGATGCACGGCGGCGCTTTCGGCGTCGAGGAGGCCCTGGTCGAGCATCAGCTGGACCCGCGAGTGGTCACGGGTCTGGGTGGCCAGCTTGCCTTTGCGGATCAGGTAGAGACGTGAGTCGCCGGCGTGGGCCCAGTGGGCGACGCCGTCCTGCACCAGGCAGGCGACGATGGTGGTGCGGGGAATGTCGGCGAGGTGCTTGTCGAAGGCGTAGTCGAGGATGGCGTGGTGGGCGTTACTGAGCACCCGCGACAGGAACAGGATCGGGTCGGTGACCTTGGGGCGGGCCTCCTGCTGGAAGGATTGGGCGATGAACTGCACCGAGATCTGCGCGGCGACCTCGCCGTAGAGATGGCCACCCATGCCGTCCGCCAGAACCAGCAGCAAGGCATCGCGGGTGTAGGAATAGGCGACACGGTCCTGGTTGGTGCGCCGCTTGCCGACCCGGCTTTCCTGGAAAATGGTGAATCTCATGTACGGCCTATCATTGTTTTGAGTCGGGAGCCCAGTCCTTCGAGCCAGGTCTTCTGCGCGGGCGGCGCCTCGCGGTGGCGTTGGGCGAGTACCTTTTGCAGGGCGAAGCAGCTTTGAGGGCGCTTCAGGGGGTCAAGTTGCAGGCACCAGTCGATGGTGGCCAGAAAATGATGGGAATACTTGCCGGCCCATTGTTCGGTGGCCGGGACGACGTTGTCGTGATTGATGCGTTCGTCGGAGCGCTGGGGGGAGTTGCCGGCCAGGCAGGCGTACATGCTGGCTCCCACACTGTAGATGTCGCTCCACGGGCCGAGGGCGTCCCGGTTGTTGAACTGTTCCGGTGAGGCGAAGCCAGGCGTGTACATGGGTTTCAGGATAGGGGTGTCCGACATCAGGGTTTGCCGGGCCGCGCCAAAGTCGAGCAGCACCGGGGTGCCGTCGGCTCGCAGGTAGATGTTGGAGGGCTTGATGTCCAGGTGCAGCAGTTTGTGGGCGTGCACCTCGCGCAGGCCGTTGAGCATGCGTGTGAAGACGCCGCGGATGAAGCGTTCGCGGACGTTGTTCTTGTTCTTGTAGGCGTAGTCGTGGAGCGTTCGACCTCGCTCGAACTGCATCACCATGTACACCGTGCCGTTGGCCCGAAAGAAGTTGAGCACCCGCACCACGTTGGGGTGCACCAGCTTGGCCAGCGCCCGGCCCTCTTCGAAAAAGCACTTCATGCCGTAGCGGAAGGCGCCCTGGTGGGCTTCCGTGACGTGGGGCGTGACCTCGCCTTCGGCCCGCAGGGCCAGGGAGTTGGGCAGGTATTCCTTGATGGCGACGGGGGTGCCGTCCTGGTCGTAGGCCAGATACACGATGGAAAAGCCACCCAGCGACAGCTGCCGCTCGACCCGGTAGTGGTCGAGCTGAAATCCGGACGGGAGGGCGCAGTTCTGTTGAGTGGCCATCAGGCGGGGCGCTACACTTCGTCTTTTGGTGGCAATCTGGCTCGCTAGTGTAGCCGCGGATTGCCGCTCTATCTCGGGAAAAAATGATGATTCACAGCATGACGGGCTACGCCGTCCAGACTCGCGACCTGGGCCGCGTGGCATTGCATCTCGAACTGCGGAGCGTCAATTCCCGCTATCTCGATCTTGCCTTCCGGATCAATGATGACCTGCGCCAGGCTGAACCCATGTTGCGCGAGGCGATTACCGCCAAGTTGCGGCGGGGCAAGGTGGAGTGCCGTTTCAACCTGCAGGCCAAGGATAACGCAGCGCGCGATATTTCCATCAACGGCATGGTGCTGGGGCAACTGAAGGCTGCCCAGGCCGCCATCCAGGCCGAGCTGCCCCAGGCGGCGCCCCTGTCGGTTGTCGAGGTGCTGCGCTGGCCCGGCATCCTGGCCGACGACAGCGTGACCTTCGAGGCCATGCAGCCGGAAATCGCGGCAACCATCGCCGTGGCCCTGGACGAGCTGATCGCCACCCGGCGGCGTGAAGGTGACAAGCTGGCCGAGATGATCCGCGGCCGCATCGCCCACATGCGCCAGCTGGTTGCCACCGTGCAGCCCCGGGTTCCGGCGCTGGTCGCTGAATATCAGGAAAAGCTCGCCACCCGCTTGCGGGACGCCGCAGCCACCCTCGACGACGATCGCATCCGCCTCGAAGTCGGGCTGTTTGCCCAGCGTGTTGACGTGGCCGAGGAGCTGTCGCGCCTGTCCACCCACCTCGATGAGGTGGAGCGCATCCTGAAAGTCGGCGGTTCGGCCGGCAAGCGCCTGGATTTCCTGATGCAGGAGCTCAATCGCGAAGCCAACACCCTGGGCTCCAAGGCCATGGCTGCCGACATGACCGCCATCGCCGTCGAACTCAAGCTGGCCATCGAGCAGATGCGCGAGCAGGTGCAGAACATAGAGTGAGGTTTCAGGACGGCACATGCCACCCGAAAACTCCTTGAAAATCAGTTGGTTAGCGTGGCGATTGATGTCATGAGGTAGCAAGCGGTTTCAGCGTAGCGCACGATTTCTGTGTGGTAAATCGTGTGGGAAATCCAGTCCTCCGCGATCTCGGGAGCAGCGCCCGAACATTTACCACACAGGTTCCTCGTGAATCGCTGTGGAGATCGCGCCATGACTGAGACTGAACGCGTCACCGACAAGACGCTGCGAGCCTGGCTCAATGCCGGAGCCGTGCACCGCGGCATCGGCGGTGGCCTCAACTTCGTTGCCACCGCCGCCGGTGCGCTGAAAGGCCAAGCCTCCTGGATCCTGCGCTACCGCTTTGTTGGCGTTGCCCGAGAGAAGGTGCTCGGCCGCTATCCGGATCTGTCGCTCAAGGACGCCCGCGAAGCGGCGCGCCAGAACCGAGCGCGCATCCAGCAAGGCGTGGACGTGGCCGCCGAGAAACGGGCAGAACGACTCAAGGTCCACGAACAGGTCACCGTGGCCGCCCTCGCGCAAGCCTGGTACGACCGCCACATTGCAAAGACCTACAAGCACCCCGAGGTCGTGCTGCGCGTCATCCGCCGCCACATCGAGCCGGTGATCGGCAAGCTGGGCGTGACGGAGGTACGGCCACTGCACATCGACAAGGTGCTCACCCGCATCCTCGATGCAGGCGCGCCAACCGTCGCCAACGATGCGCTGCGTCACCTCTTCCGCATGTTCCACTTCGCCGTGAAGCGCCGGTGGATCGACACCAACCCGGCCTCCGGCTTCGAGATTTCAGACGCAGGCGGCTTCGAGGTCTCAAGACAGCGCTGGCTGAACCGCGATGAGCTCGCCGCGTTCGCCAAGGCCATGCAGGACACACCGAACTTCGGTCGCCAGAACGAATTGGCCGTGTGGCTGCTGCTCGCCCTGTGCGTGCGCAAGATGGAGTTGCTGTCGGCTCGGTGGACCGAGTTCGACCTGAAGCGTGGCGTCTGGTCGCTGCACCCGTCGCGCACGAAGATGAACCAGTCCATCGACATCCCGCTCGCGGCGCCGGTCCTGCGGTGGCTGGAGGAGGTCCAGGTGTTCTCCTGCAACAGCGAATACCTGTTCCCGGCGCGCCGGCTGATCCACATGAAAGGCGGCGTGCCGAGGCGGAACCGCTTCGGCCACATCAGCCCGGACACGCTGAACGTCGCGCTGCGCCGCCTACCGCTGGACGACATCGAGCACTTCACCGTGCATGACATGCGCCGCACGGCCCGCACCCACATGGCCGCGCTGGGCGTGGACCGCTTCGTCGCCGAGCGGGCGCTGAACCACAAGGTGCGCGACATCGAGGGCGTCTACAACCAGTACGACTATTTCGAGGAGCGCAAGGTGGCGCTGGAAAAATGGGCGAAGTGGCTGGCTGCGATAGAAGAAGCGCGCAACGGCGGTGCGGCGAGCACGCAAGCCAGCGAAGACGCCATGGCGGCACTGGCGAAGCAGGCCCAGGAACTGGGCATGGGCTACGAGCAAAGCAGTCGCCGCTCGAGCGCAGATGACACGCACTCCCCATGAGGTGCGGCTGCTTCAGCCCGCTGCCCTGTGGGCAATCACTGTGCAATATGCCGCTTGCGGTAGAACCATATAAAGACCATTATAATGACTCTTAAAAATGATTTTTTGAGATAAGAGACAAAATAATGTCATTAAATCTAGCGCCGTCTAGCGAAATCCTCCAGATACTGGGCCAACGCGTGCGTGCGCAGCGGTTGGCCCAGGGGTTGCCCCAGCGCGAGCTGGCGCAGATGGCTGGCCTCTCGTTGGGCGCACTGCGCAAGCTGGAAAGCAGCGGCCAGTCTTCGCTGGAAACCCTGGTTCGCGCGGTGCAGGCGCTCGGGCTGGTCAATGAGCTGGAGGATCTGTTCGTGCTCAAGCGCCAGTCCATCGCTCAGATGGAAAAAGCCGAAGCGGCTACCCAACGGCAGCGAGCCCGCCGCCGGAGCAGCACATGAAGCGCCTTGCCGTCCACTACTGCGGCTGGGGCGAGGACTGGCCACTGGGCTTGCTCGCCGACGATGGCACCACGCTGCTGTTCGAATACGCGCCCGAGGCGCTGGCGCAAGGGCTGGAACTGTCGCCGCTGCACCTCAAGCTGCGTGCCGCCGCTTATGGCGGCTTTCCACCGCACCTGCTCCGCCTGCCAGGCCTGATCGCCGACAGCCTGCCCGATGGCTGGGGCCTGCTGCTGATGGACCGGTTGTTCCGTCAGCAGGGTTTGCGCCATCCCGGGCCACTGGATCGCCTGGCCTTCATCGGGGATCGCGCCATGGGCGCCCTGCGCTTCGTGCCGGCTGCAGAGCCTGATGCCGAGGAGCCAGACTGGAACCTGTTGGCCTTGGCCAAAGAAAGCGAGCGCGCCCTGGCCGGTGAGGCAGGAGCCGCCTTGCGCGAACTGGCGCTGACGGGAGGCTCCCCGCAAGGCGCACGGCCCAAGGCGCTGGTGCAGTACGACACAAGGTCGGGCCACGTCAGCACGCGCGGCGACGCACCAGGCTCCCCGTGGCTGGTGAAGTTCCCCGCCCAGGGCGAGCACAAGGAGGTCTGCGCCATCGAGCAGATGTATGCCGAACTGGCCCGCGATTGCGGACTGGAGGTGCCAGCCAGCGCATGGTTCGATCTGTCGTCCAAGCTGGCCGCCTTCGGCGTGGCGCGTTTCGATCGCGAACAGGGCTTGCGCGTTCCGATCCACAGCCTGGCGGGCCTGCTGCAGGTGGACTTCCGCCTGCCCGGCAGCGCGGACTACACCGCCCTCCTGCGGGCCACACGCCTGCTGACCCGCGACGAGCGCGAGGTGGAGAAGGCCTACGCCCGGGCCGTCTTCAACGTGCTGTTCCACAACCGCGACGACCATCCGAAGAACTTCGCCTGGCGCCTCGGACAGGACCGGCGCTGGCGGCTGGCCCCAGCCTTCGACTTGACCTTCAGCGAAGGCCCCATGGGCCATCACCACATGGACGTCTGCGGCGAAGGCAATGCAGTGAAACGCAGCCATCTGCTGCGCCTGGCCTCGGAGGGGGGTGTGGCGACGAAGGCGGCCGAGGCCACCATTGATCGGATGGCAGCGCAGGCGGCGACCTTCTCTCAACGTGCGGCAGCGTATCCGATCCGCCGAACGACGGTGCAGCGGATGAAAGCATCGATCCACAACTGCCAAGAGAAACTCATGCGCGGTTGATGAATGTCGACAGCAGCCCCGGACACAGAGTCGTCAAGCACCTGCAGGTAACGCATCCTCGTCCGGCAACTCTGCTTGCTCGTCATGCTGGCGGCGATGCAGGACGGCCCCAAGGTACGCCCCGGAGGCGCGAGTGCGATGGTGCCCTGCCAGGTGCGCTGTCGATTGCCTCGCCACGGCGTCCAGCTCCAACCCTGCTTCACCACCGCGCACGGGTGGCGCCACCCCGCCGGTCTGTTCGATGTAGTGCTCGATCAAAGCCTGGTGGCGTAGGCCATGTGCCGTCACCCCCAGCTCTTTGCTCGTGATGCCGAAGCGCGCCATCACGTAGTCGAAGCGCCGCAGGTTTTCCACGAGACCACGGCCTGGGTTACCCATGTGAGCGTCCGGCCCCTGCGCGACGCTTTGCGCGAACTGCAGCGCTTCGATGCGCTGCAGCGAATCCAGCGGCACGAAGCGCGGCCGGCCACCCTTGGCACCCTGTTGAATCCAGACGTATTCGTCGGCTTGCCGCTGCTCGACGGGCAGTCCTGTCGCCGCGAACGCCACGACGCAGCCGTGGGGCCTCAGCATCACCGCTTCCTTGCGCCGCAAACCCATCGTCCGGATGAGCCGCAGCGATGCGCCGACATAGGGGTCATAGGCACACACGCGCCCTATCACCCCGTCGATGTCGACACCCGCGGCACTCCAGCTCTTGTCGTGCTGGGCGCACTCATGGCGTTGGTACTCTGCGAGCGTCAGACCATAGTGATCCGGCTTTCGGATGAACCCGGGCTTGCCCAGCCATAGCGCCAGTCCGCGCAGGAAGCTCAGGTAGGTCTGGATGGTGGCGGGCGCGAGTCGTTCACGTTGCCAGACGGTGACCATGGCTTGGATGTGCTTCTGCCCGAGGTTGCGCGGATCTGGCAGCGTCTTGAACCCGGCCTTGAGGCGCAAGTCGCGAAAGAAGCGCCGCAGGAAGTCTGCACGCTCCTGGCGCGTCTTGTGCGACACGGTCTTTTTCAGTGCGGTGTGCTGGGCGTTGAACAGCTCGATCAACACTTCGAGCACACGCATCGGGTCGGCTTTGCCGGGGCGGTAGCGATCGAGCACCTGCTGGGGTGGCTCATATCGGGTGTGGCGCGCTGTGTCGATGCCGCCCTGGCGGCGGCGCTTGAAGTTCGGAGCAGAAAGGTTGGCCATGGCCATCTCCTGTGAAGAAGCCGCGCGCCGTCCCGGCGGCGTGCTGCGGTTGAAAGAGGTGGAATCGATCGAGTCCATGGGCAGCGCGGATTCCATTGCGCTATCCATGCGTGGTCAGGTCATTTCGGCGAGGCGCCCGACCACGGCGGTGCCTTGCCTACCCAGGTATTCGCTGGCATCACGCCACTTGCGCGGCAGCCGGCTCGGTCGGTCTTAAAAATGAAACTGAGTGATCCAACCCGGCGACGCATTTCTGCGTCTGCCGGGTGTTGTGATGCCGTCTTGCCTCGCAGGGCATGGACGACACCGGCGCGAAGGTCTGGCCTTCAGCGCGGTTGAATGGATCGGTTCTCGGAACGCAGCGTCATCCACCTGCAGGGGTCCGCCCCTTGACCGAAAGTCCAGGGCGGTGCCAGGTTTACGAGCGGGTGCACACGGGGAGCCCATGAGGGCAAGCACAACCGTGTGCTGCGCGAATGCGCGTGCTCGAAAGAATGACGGGCTCGGTGGCACGGCATCGGGTGCCGGTCAGCGAGCAGTCAGGCGCATGACACGCCCTCGGGGAACGTCCGGCGGCAAAGCGCCGGCCAGTCATGTGCAGCTCTACGTTGTAAACAACGCCGGGCATGGCCTCGGAGGACCATGCCGCGCCAGGCTCATAGGCCAGGCAATGGGAAGGCGGGTAACGACCGCAACGCCTTTCGCTCCACGATGGAGCAGGCCAGGAGGCCTCGGGAAACTGCAGTTGACACCGGCGGCGGACGAACGTCAACGGCTGTTCGCCGCGTACCCGTGCAATGCCCGCGAAATGGCGGTCGTTTCGGGTGGCGCTTGCAACCGAAACGACGGGGGAAAATATCCTTCGAACGCGCATGTCACCGAGACGGCATCAGGGCTTGACTCCCATTGATACGGCCTCTGGTTTCGACCGGCAAGAAACCACGTCATTCCAGACACGTGCCGCCCAGCCCGCGAAACATCTGCAGTGCAGCTGGAGTGTCACTGCAGATTCGCGCACGCCCCAAGAGCGGAAACACCTTTTCAATCCACTGTCACTGGAGTGGTGTCACAAGGCGCTGGGAATACCAGTTGACGATGCGTTCATCCATGCGAACTTGCCCTCATCACGACGAGAGGAGTTCGAGATGAGCAAGTTCTGGTATGTCACCGGCCAATTGACCGAAGTGCAGCGCTACATCAATGTCCCCATGCGGTGGTGCGAGCAGTATCCCGCGCGCGAGCGGCGGGAGTTCTGGCTGGCCCGAACCGATGGCGTCGACCAGGACGTGAAGCTCATAGTCCACAGCCGCTCGATGCCGGCACGGCGTGGGCACGAGGTCTGCGTGCTGTTGCTCGGCGAGCTGGTCGTGGGCCTGGTGAACCTGAACACAGGCCGACAGGTCAACTTCATCCGCGCCGATCCGCCGCTGCTGCTGCACCGCTGCGACGGGCTCGTGTCGGTTGGCATCATCGCCTCGGGCGCCGCCCTGGCCCTCGGCTGGGATGTACTGGTCCTGGTGGGGGCCGCGCCCCTCGGGGTGCTGTACCTGCCCGTACAGGTGATCCGACGCCTGCTCGCGCGAACCTGGCTGCGCGGACACGTGGATCGTGGCCTGGAGAAGGCGTTGACAGCGGTATCCGCCGAGCCACCGCGGCTGCGACGAATCAAGTAGCGAAGCGCAGCGGAATCGCCGCCCCGTGCGGTGATTGCAGGCCTCTTTCACCGCATGAATTGCGGCAATCACTTGCCCATGCGGTGAATTGGGTGTTTAATCTCCGCATGTATAGCGGAGAAAATCTCTACATCTGGCAATCCGCCGACTGGCCCCAGTGGCACTACGACCTGCCTGCATTGGCCCAAGCGCTGGCCGAGGTCAGCCGCGCCCAGGGCATGCTGCTGGGTCGTCTGGCCGACGTCGGGCTGGTGTTGCGCGACCAAGCCAGCCTGGCGGCACTGACGGACGATGTGGTCAAGACCAGCGAGATCGAAGGCGAACTGCTGGACGTCGCCTCCGTCCGCTCGTCCATCGCCCGCCGCCTGGGCATGGACATCGGCGCACTGGCGCCAGTTGATCGACATGTCGAGGGCGTGGTCGAGATGGTGCTCGACGCCACCTCGCGCAGCACCGAGCCTTTGACGGCCAAGCGCCTGTTCGGCTGGCATGCCGCCCTGTTCCCGACGGGCTACTCGGGCCTTGCCAGGATCGCCGTGGGCCAATGGCGTGATGACGCAGCCGGCCCGATGCAGGTCGTGTCCGGCCCGGTGAACCGTCGCAAGGTTCACTTCCAGGCGCCCCCCGCAGCCGTGCTGCCGGCTGAGATGGCACGATTCCTGACATGGGCCAACGACGAAACAGACGAGCCTGCGCTTATCAAGGCCGGGCTGGCCCACCTGTGGTTTGTCACCCTGCACCCGTTCGACGACGGCAATGGCCGCATCGCGCGCGCCGTGGGCGATCTGTTCCTGGCGCGTGCCGATGGCGCCGAGCAGCGCTTCTACAGCCTGTCGGCGCAGATCCAGCGCGAGCGCAAGGCCTACTACGACATCCTCGAACGCACCCAGAAGGGCTCGCTGGACGTCACCGAGTGGCTGGCTTGGTTCCTCGGCACGCTGGGCCGAGCCATCGCCAGCGCCCAGACCACGCTCGACAGCGTGCTGGCCAAAGCTCGGTTCTGGCAACGCTGGGCCGGCACGCCGATGAACGAGCGCCAGATCAAGCTCCTCAATCGCCTGCTCGATGGCTTCGACGGCAAGCTCACCAGCAGCAAGTGGGCGACCATCGGCAAGTGCTCGCCGGATACGGCGCTGCGGGACATCACGCAGCTGCTGGGGGTGGGGGTGCTGCGGAAAGCGCCTGGGGGTGGACGCAGTACGGGCTATGAATTGGTGCATCCATGACGACGATCGAGAAAATGCTGGGCTGAATTTGTGCAGCAGATCACTACACAATTGCCTTGATTCCAACTCTGAACCGTGCAGAACAAGCCGCGATAAACGAGTCCGGCATCTAGCCCAAGCCGTGGAGTATGGCTGAGGGGACGGGCGACACTGCAATTCCACAGCCGCAATCGCCCGCACGAACGGTAGGGAGGGTCAGGCCATCACCAACTTCGACCAGCGTCTGCCCGCGCCGCCGTCACAACTGACGCACGAAACGCTCAAGGACTCGTATCTATTTGATTTCCTCGGCTTGGACAATGACGCCCACGTGGGCAGATCGAGAACGCCCACTGTGCGCCCCTATAGTGCGCTTGACGGGTTGCTGAGGCGAATCCAGCCGGGCGGAGCAGTTGGACGGAGTTTGGACACGGCGCTGACTGCGGTATCCGCCAAATTGCCGTAGCTGCGGGGTTCGAGTAATCGAAATCTCCGCAGAGTATTACGTGAGGCGCTCAACGTTTGGCTGGCATCTCCAGCCCAAGCGTAGTCTGCGAAGCGATCTGCATCACTTTCGCCGACAGATCCGCTCCGGACACGTCCTCGTAGCGCGCCGGGATGCGTTCTTTCAGACGAAACAGTCGCTGATGGGCCGAACGCGTAAGCTGGCCGTAGGTGACGGCCTGCACTCTGCCCCGCAAAACTTTCTCCTCCATCAGATCCTTCTCACGCACGGTTTTGGGCGCGATCTCGTAGCCAACGACGAAGGCGCGGAACATCGGCGTTCCGTCGAGCGCACCGCTTTCGAGGAAGTCCTGCACATAGCCGTCGGCTTGGTTCATCTCGTCGCGGCCGATCGCGGAGCGACCTTTCTTCAACTCGATGATCAGGACGTTTTGGATGCGCGTGAGCGTGGGATCCGTTGGATCGAATCCCTCTGTACCAACGATCGAGCACGTCGCATTGGCTAGCGCCATGATGTCTGGGCGCTGCTTGGCGTTGACGAAGGCATCCTTGGAGAGGCGCTTCTGAAAGACCTTTTCGGCGGCCGTCTTGAGACTCACGTTGGATGCGTATTCGCTGCTGTCGAACTCGGGGCCGAATAGCCATCGGGCCTGCGTAACCAGTGGATGGAGGGTGTGCAGTTCGTCGGTTGAATCGTCGCCGGAAAGCTTCTCGATGGCCACAATCACCGCCAGGCGTTGGTCAATCTCGTCGAGCACCGACAACGCGTCGCGCACGGTCCATTGGCTTAGCAGTCGGTCGAGGCCGTCGATGTCGGACTCGTCGAGCTTGGTGAGTTTTTCAAGTAACGCAGCCCCACCGCGGGCCTTCTCCAAGTTGATGACGGCCTGCACTGCCGCCGAGAGCACGTCCTGCGAGACGGTGGGCGTGGCCTTCACCAGGTCGCGGGCAAAGCTGGCGACCTCGGCCCGGCCCAGGGGCGAAAGCTCCTTGAAGTCCTCGCGGTTCTTGACCAGGGCCTCTTCGGAGCTCTCCTCCACCAGCGTCGCCGAAAGCTGGGCGAACACCTTCTTGGCGTAGTCGCGGGCGGCCTCGAAGAGCGCATCGACCTTCTTGCCGCTCTTGAATCGCACCCAGTCCTGCTCGACCTCCGGCAGCCAGCCGTCGTCGGCCTTGATGACGATCGAGAAGCGCTTGGCGAAGCGCGCTCGGCCATCGATCACGGCCTCCGAGCCAACCACCCAGCTCGGGACGCCGACCAGGCGCCCATTCACCCAGAAGGCGATGCCTTGGTAGAGGGTGTATTTGGCCGTCCGCGTCGTGTCGACGACGAAGGCCTCGGCCGGCGGGCAGCCGGGGATCTGCAAGTCCTGCTTCTCGATCAAGCCTATTTGTTCGGCCAACGCGACCGACACCCCGTTGACCCGGACGACGAACTGGGGGTCGTGGACGAAGCGCCCCGCCAGGATCTCGCGGATGGCATCGGCGTCGGGCAAGTGCCGCTGGACGATCACGGAGAGCTTGGTCCCGTGGCCCTTCCTCAGGAAGGATCCCTCCTTCTCGATCTTGAAAGGGTTCTCTTCGCTCTGGGTGCCGATGTCGAAGCTCGCGCCCTTGTCCTCGCGCCAGGTCTCCACCGAATACTGGTCGGCAAAGCACAGCAGCCCGTGCCGGCCGACGCCGTTGCGCCCATAGGCCTTGCGGCGCCAGCCTTGGCGCTCCGGCGGGAACTCGACCAACGCGCTTTGATGCTTGAGGCGGTTGTAGCCCAGCTTCATCCAGCGGCCCTTGAACTGGCCGGCGTTCATGCCATGGCCATCGTCCTCGACTGTCAAAGCCAGCTCATTGGTGGGAGGGATGGTTAGGTCCACGAGGGACGCGCCGGCATCCCAGGCGTTGGCCACGAGCTCGGTGAGCGCCACCTCGGGATCTTGGGCGATGCGCCCGAGCGTGCGGACGAGGTAGTTCTCCTCGAACAGCGATCCAGTCGAATCGTCGGCCTTCTGCTTTGCCTTTGGTTTGGTCATCGTCTCCCCTTTCTTGTCTGGACCTCGGCCTCAGTGGCCGAAGATGTCTCGCACACGCTCGAACGGCAGGCCCGTCTCCGCGGCCCGGCGCGCCTTGCGGGCGATCACCTGGTCGAGCGGCAGCTCGCGATCGAGCGTCTCGAATAGGTCGAAGCCGTCCATGCAGATCACGCGCTTCCCTTTGCCAAAGGCGATCAGGCCATCGGGCGTGAAACCGCTGTTGCTGATGAAGAGCCCGCGGGCCCATGCCGCCTTCTGCTCGACCTTGCCGTGGAAAGCATGCAGGTCGGCCGCAGGGGTCTGCGCCGAGTGCCACTTGGCCTCGACCAAGTAGGTCTCGCCTTGCAACTGGAAGCTCCCATCGATCTGCTCGCCGCGCAGGCGGAACGGCTCGCGGGCTTGCAAGCCGAACACGTTGAAGGTGTTTGTGAGCCAGGCCTCGAACGCATAGCCCCGCGGCTGCGGCTCCAAGGCCGACAGCTCGATGAGCTTCTGCTTCAAAAGGATGATCTTCGGCCGATCGAACGCGGGCTTGGGCGGCTCTCCCTGCGGGGCCGACGCCTGGTCGGGCTTGCCCTGCATGCGGTTAAGCAGCGAGAGGAAACGCCCTTCGGCGTTGTCGACCCACTCCTCGCGCCGGCTGTCCTTGCGAGTGGCCTCGCGGTAATCCCAAAGGGCTTTGAGCGTCTTGATCGACGTGGCCAGGTCCACCTTGTTCAAGTAGCAGCGCAGGCGTTTGGCCTTCGAGGTGCCTAGATCCCGATAGGCCGGATCGTCAATGTCGACGTTGAGCTCCTCGACGAAGAAGGATGACATCGTCCGGTCCGAGAAATCGAGCACGTAGCCATTGCCCATGTCGAACAGGTCGTCGACGAGCTTCATGTCCAGGGACCGTATGTTCGGCATCTCGGCTGCTAGGCTTTGCTCGCCTCGACAATCGCGCACGCCCGATGGTCATAGCGGTAGCGCAGGATCGAGCCATCAACGATCAGCGGGATCGCCTGCTCAATGATCGGCAGCGGCAGCAAGAACCATTCGCGCGGCTTGATCGCCTTGCCGAAGCGGTCCTTGACTTCGATGTCCAACCTGGCCTCACCGAAGAAGTGGTGAACGAGACGCTCGAAGGCATTGGCGTTCAAGTTGATCGCCTGGTAGCTCATCACCGGCTTGACTGGCGCCATCAAGAAGGTCGGATCGTCCTCGACCCCACGCAAGCGCGTCTCGAGGTTCCCCGTGGTGAAGCCGATCTTGAAGAGGCTGCCGTCGAGCCGGGCGATCTCGGGGAGCTTCGAGAGGCTCTTGACCACGTAGATGACGCCGGTGACGCGATCCTGGCCTTGGGCGGGCTGGACCTCCACAGACTTCTCGGAGCCGAAGAGCGGCCCCGCGTTTGGGTCGGAGATGCGCCGCCCGTTGGGATCCTTGTAGAGCTGGGTGGCCAGCGAGCGCAGCAGGTTCTGGCCCTCGGTCCCGTTGTCGAAGATCAGGCGCAGCCTGGCGTTACGCTTGCCGTTGCGGATGTGCGGATCGCGCACCTCGGCGACATAGACCATTACGCCATTGAGGATGAAGAAGCCGCCGGCCTCGATCTCCTGCTCATTGGCGAATTGCACGCTCCTGCGAACGCCTGAGGAGAGCTCCGCGGCGGCCTTGTCGAATAGGGGCTTGAACGTTTCGAAGTCCGCGCAGGGCTCACGCTCCGACACCATGTCGGGCCGCGCCGGCGAACCCTTGGCGTGGCGCAACTCGAAGAGGCCGCCGTTAGGATCGATGAGCAGCGGATCGTCGCTGTCGAGCAACTCGTCGAGGCTCTTGGGCTCGGGCTTGGGCGCAGCGGAGAGCAGCCCATGCCGGTCGATCTCGCCCAGGGTGGCCGCGAGTTCCGGGTTGTCCTGGTAAGCGCGCAGGCGCGCCTGCAGGGAGCGCTCCATCACGCCGACTTTTCGACTCTCGCCGCCTTTCCCGGGCGCGAAGCCATTACGCTCGACGAAAGCGTTGATCTCCTCGAACTGCGCCCGAGCTCGCGCGGCCGTGTCGATCGCTTTGGCCTGTCGGGGCTTGACGTTGAGCAGCTCCGAGTCGGCCTCCTCGGAGAGCAGCTCATCGAGCGTCTTCTTGGCGGCCATGCTGTCAGCCTCCGGCGGCCATGCGCTTGCGCTTGGCCTCGCGGATCCAGGCCAGGGCTTCCGCCATCCGACGCTCCATCGGGCTGGCCGAGTTCAGGTTCGGCTCGTGTCTACGCTCGGCGGTGAAGGCCTTGATGCGCGGGAACAGCGCCACGGCCTCTTCCTCGGTCATCGCGACCCTCGTCGCCGAGATCGCGCCATGGATGGTGCGGAGCACGTCGGCGGTGACGGACTTGGAGAGGATCTCGTAGGCACGTTGGAAGGGGTTGATGCTGTCGATGAGGTCGATGCTCAGCTCGTCGATGTTGATCAGCTTCTCGGCCAGCCGGATGAATTTCGAGCCGCCCTTGGCGTCGGGATCCACGTCGCCAAGGGCGGGATCAATCTCGATCTGCGGGCTCTTGAAAGCGCCGTTGGCCACCACTGCTTGGCGGATCTCCTCGATCTCGTCGTCGGTGAGGTCGGGATACTTGGTCTGGATCACCCGGGGGATGTAGACCTGATTGACCACCTCCGGCGCGTATTCATCGGGGTTCAGCGACGCGCGCAGGATTGAGTCGTCTTGGAAGATCGCGGCGGTCAAATCCGCCAAGTCTGTCTCGATGATCTGGCGGCTGCGCTCAGTCGACGGCTCCTTGAATCCGTTGATCGCAATCGAGGTGGCGCCATCCTTGTCGAACACGATGTCGGTCTCGCGGCGCGAACCGTCGATCTCGTCGCTCCCATCCTTGGCTCGGAACTTGAAGTTGGGCGCCAAGACCTGCTCCATGAGCAGCGAGCAGGCGATAGCCTTGAGCATGTTGTTCACGGCCTCCACCACCCGCTCCTCGGAGGCATCGGGCTCGGCGATGAGGTTGGTGAACTGGGCGTGGGGCTTACCGGGAGCGTCGCGGGTCGCGCGGCCGATGATCTGGATGATCTCGGTGAGCGAGCCACGGTAGCCGACAGTCAGCGCGTGCTCGCACCAGATCCAGTCGAAGCCTTCCTTGGCCATGCCCAGCGCGATGATGATGTCCACGTCGTCACGGCCCTTGATCTCACGCAGCGACCCCATCACGCGCTCGCGCTCGGGGCCGTCGTCGACGAGATCGGCGACGATGAGCTTCGAGCCGTCGGGACGCTCGACGCTATAGAAGCCGGTGGCCGCGTCGCGCCCGAGCACCCGGCCCAGGTGATCGAGGATCCGATCGACCTCGCCATACTTGCCCTCGCCGGTGGCTTCGGCCGAGCGCACGCTGGGGATGTGGACGATGGTCTTTTTGGAGGGGTCGAGCACCTCGTTAATCGCATCGATGTAGCGACCGCGGTAGAAGTGGTAGCCGATGCCCAGAGTCTTCAGATCCTTGTAGCCGTTGAGCTGCTCGTAGTAGGTGTATGTGACTCGGTTGAAGCGCGCCTCGTCCTCGGGCCGCAGCACCGGCGCGGCGTCCCCGCGGAAGTAGCTGCCGGTCATCGCGACGATGTGCGCCTTGTCGCGATCGACCAGGATGCGCACCAGTTCACCCAAGCGGCTTTCGTCGTCGGCCGAGGCGTGGTGGAACTCGTCGATGGCCAGCAGGCAGTTGTCGAAAGCCTGCGCGCCGAGCTGCTCGAAGGCAAAGCGCAGGGTCGCGTGCGTGCAGACCAGGGCCTGGGCTCCGCTTTGCATGAACTCGGCGAAGGCCTTGGTCTTCTGCGCGCCACCGGCGGAGGTCAGGTTCCACTCCGGGGCGACCTCCCAGTCGGCAAAGAAGCCGTCCTTGGAGAGCGGGGTGGATTTGAACGAGGAACCGATCGAGCGCTCCGGCACCGCGACGATCGCCTTGCGAACGCCCTGGCGATGCAGCTTATCCAAGGCGATGAACATAAGTGCGCGAGACTTGCCGGAAGCCGGCGGTGCCTTGACCAGCAGGTATTGCGAGCCGCGCTCGTCGAAGGCGCGCGCTTGCATGGCGCGCATGCCCATCTGATCGACGGACTGGCTGGCCCCGGTCTGGGCGTAGGTGATCTGGACGAAATCGGTCATCGGGCTCTCCTCAAGGCCAGCTCGCGGTTGGAGCCGGACCTGTCTTTGCGCTTCAAAGCGACATATTGCTTGAAAAGGTATTCCAGCCGCTCGGTGTCGTTGCGGAACGGTCGACCGATGCAGATGCGCTCCAAGGTGTCATCAAGAGCGCGATGGGCTGCCAGCAGCCCTTCGGGCATGGCCTCGGGGTCGTAGAGCTCGCCGATGGTCATTCCTGGATGCTCCTCGCGTGCGGCGATGATTGCCCATGCGTGGTCCTCGAGCTCCTGCTTTTGCTCATCGGAAAGGTTGGGGATGGGGAAGGTGTGGTAGCCCATCGTGTTGGAGTAGCGGATACGCGTCTCCAGGCCGCCGCACACGGTCGAGACCCAAACGGCATGCAGCCGCGTCGACAGCAGCGCCATCACATAGGGCGAGGCGTTGTAGATCGCGAAGGTGGCGTTGCTCAGGATCGAGTCCTCACCGGACGCGAAGCCGATGGTGAAGTATTCGCGGTCTTCGGAGAAGTGAATCGGCACCAGCACAGCGTCCGAGCCGAAGTCTTGGATCTGACGGAAGCGATGGGGCCAGGCGGCGTATTCCTGCGTGGTCGGCGCGGGGCTGGCCAGGCGGAAGGCGGCCACGGCATCGAGGCGCGCTTTGATCGGCGGAATGCTCGCGGCCTCTTGGGCATCTTCGTCAAGGATCCACAGGCAATATCGCTCGATGCCCTTGATGAACTCCTGCGTGCCGTAGTAACGGCGGACGAACTTCGCAGCGGCCGGGAAGCGCGCCAGCAGGTCGGCCTTCTCATCGGGTGAGAGGATCAGGTTGCCGTCGTCTGTTGGCATGTTGCCCTTGTCCATCTTCGGCAGGCCGTTGATGGGGCGCGACTCCTTTTCGACGATGGTGTCGTCCATCTCGATCAGGTAGGGGCTGATGTTTCGGACCACCCGCGAGAGTTCGGCTGAATACAAAACCTTCTTGGCGCTCGAGCGCGGGCGGATGCCGACGATGACGCAAGTGACGCCGGCGACGGCCGATGCGTTGTTGCGCCACTTGAAGGATTGGTGTGCGAAGCCGATCTCCATGCCGCGTCGATAGACAAGCGGCCAGAGCATGGAGACCATTTCGCCCTGGCATAGCGAATTGGTGGCCACGAACGCGCACTGCGCGGCCGTGGGCTGGGCATAGTCCGCGGCCTTCATATACCAAGCCGCCACGTAGTCAAGGTTGCGGTAGTTATCGGTTTGGCCCGAGAAAATCAAATCCATGTCCGCCTTTTGGGACTCATCTTGGTTGGAGCTGCCCAGATACGGCGGGTTGCCGACCACGTAAGTCTCTGCTCCCTCTCGAGGCGGGCAAACGGCCAGCCAATCGACGCGCAGGGCGTTGCGGTGGACGATGTTGCCGCTGTCTCGCAGAGGCAGGGCCGGGGGAGCGACGCCGAACTGCTCCTTGACTTGCTCGTTCATCTGATACTCGGCGATCCACAGCGAGAGCTTCGCGGTCTCGACGGCGAAATCGGCCAGCTCGATGCCGTAGAACTGATTGAGGTGGATGCCCGTCATCGGGATCGCGGAGCTGCCGAGCTCGCGCAGCCTGGCGAAGATGCGCGCCTCGAGCTTGCGCAGCTCCCGATAGGCGATGATCAGGAAGTTGCCTGATCCGCAAGCCGGATCGAAGATGCGGATGCGCGTGAGTCGAGCCAAAAGTCGAGTGAGCTTGGCTTCGCTGTCGCGCGAGGCGTCGAAGTCCTCTTCGAGCGAGAGCAGGAAGAGCGGCTGCAGAGCTTTCATGATGTTGGGCACAGACGTGTAGTGCATGCCCATGTCGCCGCGCATACCCGGCTCCACGACCGCTTGGATCATCGAGCCGAAGATGTCAGGGTTGATCGCCGACCATTTGAGCTCGCCGCAGCCTTTGAGCAGCCGGCGGGCGCGGCGCGAGAAGGCCGGGATCGGCGCATCCTCTTTGAAGAGCCCGCCGTTGACGTAGGGGAACTTGCGGGCGAAGTCGGGTAACTCCCCGCGAACGGGGCCGTCGAGGGCCAGCGCGCGGAAAATCAGCGAGAGCGTAGCGGCCATGTCCGTCCCGTCCTCGCGGGAGAAGGTCATCGCCGCCTGGGTAAACTGACCCGAGTCGAAGATCGAGGTATCTTCCGCGAAGAAGCAGAAGAGCAGTCGAGTCATAAACAGGTTCAGGCTGTGCGAGCTCGCCTCGCTCCAATCGGGGTTGGCCTCCAGGATGGCGTCATAGAGCTTGGCCAGCCGTCCAGTTGCTTTGATGTCGGCCGGGCTCTCCGCCACGCCTTCGTAGCGTTCGATGCCGGCGAGCGGCAAGAAAAAATCGAAGGAATCATTGACCAGGGAGCGCTCCACGTCGAGCGTAGCGCCAGTCTTGGTGTCGCGGGCGAGAAGCTCCTGGCCATCGGTGCAGAGCAAGATCCGCGGGGTATCCTTCTTGCCTTCAAACTGCTGGGCCATGGCTTCGATAGCCGCGCCGGCCCCTCCTTTGGGCGCGCAGCGATACAGCAGCTTCTTCTTCCAGTGGATCTGACCGGGCTCGCCGAGCAGATCAGGCTGGGAAGCTTGGCGAAGCTTTGTGATGGTCGCCTTGGGCGCGTCATACGCAGCCAGGAACTCGAAGGGGAAATCCGAGGAGCTGAATGGCTTATCGGCCAGCTCCTTGAGCGAGGATTCGATCTCAGCGATATTCATGCACACCAGTCCCGGAGATGCTCTCCCCCGAACTCTTCCCAAGGCAGCAGTAGAGACATGTCGAGCCCTTCTTTCTTATTTCTCGGTATAGCCAGTCAAATGTAGTAACGGAACGGCAGCGGAGGGAGGTCTTCCCTGCGCGGCGCTGCGGTCAAGATCTCGCCGACGGTGTCGGCGAAGCGCAGCGTCACGGGAACCCCATCGCCGTAGATGCATGCGTTGTAGTTCAGCTTAGTCAGGCCCAACACGTCGGCCATAACCTGCTCGATGTCCGCATTGCCACGCGCGATTTCGATGGTTAACGGGCTCGGAACTTCGCGGCCGGCATAGGTCTGCAGCCGCGTGACATAGCCCTTGGTCCACAGGTAGCCGCGAGTCTCGGACTTCACCCACGCCAGGCCACGCGCGATCGCGCTAGGGCCATGGCGATAGAGCTTGACGCCGGAATCCTCACGGATGCGCACGCAGACCACATTCGTCTCCGGCGGCACCGTTTCGCGGAAGCCTTCCCACTCCTCGTAGGAGAAGCGCGTCTTGCCATGGATGAAGAGCTCCTTGGGCGCTTCGCCGCCATGGCTCCTGCGGTAGGCCTCGACCACCAGCGACATTAGCGCCTTGGCCTTGTCCCTGGGCAGATGGAACTCGTCTTCCTTCTCGGACTTGAACTGACCCGGCGTGCCCTTGAAGACGACGCCATCGCCGGACTCCAAGAACATCTGAGCGCCGCAGCAGACCATGCCTGGCTCCGGATTCGAAGCATCCTGCTTGAACACGACGCCGACATAGCAGACGCCGGGGCGCACATGGGCGAGTTGCCAGGGCTTACCGCCCGCCTTGAAATAGCAAGTCGTCGCCAGGTTCCACGCCAGCGTCGCCGGATCCTGCAAGGCGCGCAACGGCTTGCCGATCTTGTTGAGGAATTCCTCCGGCGCCATCGTCGTCTCGCGCAGAACCTGCACCGCAGCCTTGTGTTCCAAGAGCCGCGCCTTGAGCTGGTTGTGGAAGTCGAGCTCGTAGAGATAGATCTCCGCAGACTTGGCATCCTCTTCGAACAGCCCCGGCTCATTGGTCAAAAGTCGGGTCGCTTGCTTCTTGTCCATGAGCGCGACCGGCGCAGCCTGCTCCGGTCCGCCCTTCTTGGACTTCGATTGCGGGCGGCAGTGTTTGTGTACATCCTCCGGCACGATCGCCATCCAGAGATCGATGTGCGCCTCGGCGTCATCGCGCAGATACTCAGCGATGGCATCCGAGTACAGCGACACGGCCTTGTGGATCGCCTGATGCCGATCGGGGATGCTGATCGCGGCATCAAGGTCAGCCGGATCGATCTCGAGGAAGGCGGCTGGCTCCAACGGCCATTCCACTCCAAAGATCGCCTGAAATCCAGGAAACAAGGTGTGGTTCGGGTCGTCGGCCTTGGCTGGCGCAATGGGCTTGCCGAGCCGCTCTGCGAACTTGCCGTAGATTTGGTGGCCGCGCGCCGTGGCCACGACGCCGATGCGAAGCCGCCCACCCGTGAGCTGACCGCGCAGCGGACCGTAAAGCGAGAGCCCATCCTTCGGATGTGCCATCGCCTGGCTGAACGCGAATTGCAGCTCGGGCTCGGCGATTTCGATGAGGCGAGGGGCAAACGTCACTGCGCGCCCTCCTCTTCGCTCTCTGCCTCCTGGGCGGCTTCATCGTCGTCGATCTCATCGACTGGGTCATCATCGACGGCGTGCGCTACGTCGGACAAGCCGCACGGCGCCTCGAACTGGATCGGGGTCGAAGACAGCGAAATGCTGCGGCCTGAGCCGACTGGCAAGAGCAACTCGGGCTTGCCTTCCGAGGCCAGCCACAGAAACGCCCGCATGAGCGTACGCCACTGCTCGTTCCACCAGCTTTTGCAGAAGCCCCGGCGCAGGCGATGCGCCTTCAATGCGTCCTCGAGCGGTTTGCCGTCGTCGTCAGTGAAGATGACCGCATGGCGAAGCTCGACGCGCCAGGGCTCGTCGAACGACGTCACCATGCCCACGCCGTAGGCCCAGCAAGCGCCGCGCTTCTCGCTTTTGCCTGTAAGCGCCTTGCGGCGCTTCGCGCCATCGAAGTCCTCGTAGGAAACGAACTTGCCGCGCCCGCCTGTGAGCTCCGGCGTGGCGTAGAAGACCCTTCGGCCGCTGGCTTGGTAGACGCTCGCGAAGCCCCTAGCCTCCATCGCCAGTTCCCAGGCTTGTCGGACGAGATTGCCCACGCGCTTGCGCGCCTCCCACCAAGGCACGTCCTTGTCGCCGAGCGTCGAACCCTCATCGATGAAGGTGTCCGTCACCGCGGCATTGGCCGCTTTGAGCATCACGGACTTGGCCATCAGCGACACGAGATCCGCCCCCTTGGCGAATCCGACGATGCGATCCTCGTGCTCGAACCAGGGCAGCTTGCGGTTCTCCTCCGTCACCTTGATCTCGCGATCTTTGCCGAGGATGCGCGCGGTTTCGATCGTCGGAGGAAGGGAGAGGATGCGAAGCCAAGTCGAATCGAGCGTCTCGTTTGCATCGGTCCGAACGATGGCGCCTTCCTTGAGCTCGGGCAGCCAGTGGCGGGCCAGGGACGGATCAGGACTCGACGCCTTGGGCGCTTGGGCCTCTTCCAGCGTATCGACCAAGGACGCGAAGCCCTTGTGCCATCCGGACGCGAAGTCGATCAGGTTCTTGCGGTGCAGCGAGATCGGCACATCGCTGAACGGGATGTTGTCAATGCGAACCGGAATGATGAAGCCCGGGACGCTTCGCTCAATGGTGCCGGCCACTGCCCATTCGTCCTTGACGCCCTGCTTGCCAACGGCCACTTTGGACACGACTGCGATGAAGCGGAACGAGTCGCTGCGGATCGCCGCTTCGATCTTGTCCCAAAAGTAGTCGCCGCCTTTCAAGCGCGCAAGGTCATGCCAGACCTTGTAGCCGGCCAGTTCCAACTTGGAACCGAGCCAACGGACGAAGTCATTGTCCTCCGGGGTGGCGTGGCTGATAAAAATTGCTTCGCGCGTCATACGACCGCCTTGTCGGCGGACAGTTCGGGACCGCCTGGCGCTAACGCTGCACTCTCGACACCATAAAGAGTAGGCGTGTTACGCAGCCATAGGTGATGAGTTGCTGGATCGAGCCGATGGTCCGAGCTCGCGTCCACATTCCAACGCCTGAGCACATAGCCAGCGAGGGCCGCTCGCGCCTTGATGCGCAAGACCCCATCCTGCATACTGTAGTCGGCCTCGATAGCCTTGGGATGCCTAATACCGGGATGAGGAACCACCTCCATCTCGACGATGCGAGCCCATTGCTCGTCGGAACTCAAGAGCTCTCTCTCGTCGGCTTCACCCTCAATTTCTTGAACTTTCGAGATACGCGTAAGCACGAAGTCACCGAAACGAGCACGGTCGCGATCGAAGGCTCGCACATGCCAGCGCAAACCGTTGTCGGCTAAGGCGACTGGGACGATTTCGCGACGCCTCGAACCCGAGGACAGCGACAAGTAATTGATCCGCACAGCACGGTGAGCACACATGCTGCGGGTGATGGCTCCTAGCGCCTTCAAATCAGGCCTGGTGAACTGCCCCGGCCCCTCGCAAGGCGCAGCCGGCTTCAACTTCAAATCCAGCCCGTCACCAAAGCCCTGCAACAGCCATGCAAGTACGCGATCGGAGTTGAACGGGAAGATCGGAGTAAAGGTTCCGGAGGGGCGATAGCACCGCTTCGTTGAATCGTACTCAAGATTGGAGGGGGCCATCTCCCGATAGAGCGTCAGATCGCGCGACGCCGCCGCTGGTTTGATGCCAAAGCGAGCCTCGACATCTGACCTGCGCAACTCGCCAGTAAAAAACGCGTGCAGTTCAAGAAATGCCAGCCGTTCTCGCTGCGCTTGCGACACATCCATCGGTTTCCCCAAAGTCTCGTCGTCAACCGACGATTCACCCAGAAGTCGAACTCTATTCACCTCTTAATGAGGATACCACATACATCAAATTGATAACCGCATCTGCTACAGCATGGGGCACGCTTGAGCTCATCATGAGTGTGATCGCTGTTCGCCCAGGAACACTTCGCACGGATCTATTGATAGGGCGGAACCGGCTGATAGACTTCGTCCGATCATGTGCGCGCCAGCCGTCAGCCGTGTCACTCCGTCTCACACCAGCCCAGGTATCTTGTGGGGTAAATCGTGGGGGAAATGCAGGCCTACAACCCCAATAGGCCATGAAAATCAACCACTTGGAGCGCATCTCACGCTTCAGGTGCAGAACATCGAGTAGGAAGAGCCCCATGCCCGGCACACTGTTCATCGTCACGGCACCTTCCGGTGCCGGCAAGACCACCTTGGTCAGCGGCCTGCTGGCCCGCGATCCGCTGGTGAAGCTCTCCGTGTCCTACGCCACCCGGGCCCCGCGCGCCGGCGAGGTGGATGGCACCCACTACCATTTTGTCGATGTGCCCACCTTCCGGGCCCTGCGTGACAAGGGTGAATTCCTTGAGTGGGCCGAGGTCCACAGCAATTACTACGGAACCTCCCGCGCGTGGCTGGAGACGCAGATCGCGGCCGGCAACGACATCCTGCTGGAGATCGACTGGCAGGGCGCGCAGCAGGTGCGCAAGGTCTTTCCGAAGGCGGTGGGCGTGTTCATCCTGCCCCCGTCGGTGGAGGAGCTGGAGCGTCGCCTGCGAGGTCGGGGTACGGATTCCGAGGACGTCATCGCCCGCCGGGTGCTGGGCGCGCGGGACGAGATGCGCCATGTGGCCGAGTTCGACTACGTTATAATCAACGAAGACTTGCCTGCCGCCCTCGAGGATCTGGTTGCGGTGGTGCGAGCATCACGGCTTCGCTACGCCAACCAGGAGGCACGCAAGCCGGAGTTTTTCCATTACCTGGAACAGGATTGATATGGCCCGCGTTACCGTCGACGACTGTCTGAAAAGAATTCCCAACCGCTTCCAGCTGACCCTGGCTGCGACCTACCGTGCCCGTCAGCTGACCGCCGGCGCCACCCCCCAGGTGGACCTGGACCGTCACGACAAGGACAAGCCCACCGTGATCGCGCTGCGCGAAATCGCTGCCGGCAAGGTCGGGGCGGAAGTCCTCAATCGCGGTCAGGCCTGAACGCCTTTCCCGAGAGAGCAATGTCATGGAATCCGCCGCCCCGATCCCCGTCAGTGGTAGCGGCGTTTTCCAGCCTCCTCCCTCCTGTGTCCTGCCCCTTGATTTCGGGCGGCTGAGGGCACAGGTTGCGGCTTACCTCCGCCCGGAGGACGTGGGCCGCATCGAAGCGGCCTACCATTTTTCTGCCGATGCCCACCGCGGGCAGGTGCGCAAGAGCGGCGAGCCCTACATCTCCCACCCGGTAGCTGTCGCCGAGATCCTCGCCGGCTGGCATCTGGATGCACAGGCGCTGTGCGCGGCCCTCCTCCATGATGTGATGGAGGACACCCACATCACCAAGGCCGAGATCTCCGAGCGTTTCGGGCGCACCACGGCCGAGCTGGTGGATGGGGTCTCCAAGCTCGACAAGATCGAGTTTCAGTCCCAGGAAGAGGCCCAGGCCGAGAACTTCCGCAAGATGCTGCTGGCCATGGCCAGCGACCTGCGGGTCATCCTGATCAAGCTGGCCGACCGTCTGCACAACATGCGGACCCTCGACCACATGCGCCCCGACAAGCGTCGCCGCATTGCCCGGGAAACCCAGGAGATCCACGCCCCCATCGCCAACCGGCTGGGGCTCAACAGTCTGTACCGGGAGCTCCAGGAGCTGGCCTTCAAGCACCGCTACCCGATGCGTTTCGGCGTGCTGTCCAAGGCCATCCTGGCGGCCCGGGGCAATCGGCGCGAGGTGGTCGGCAAGATCCTCGTTGCCATCGAGGAGCGCCTCCCCCAGTGGGACATCCAGGCCGAGGTGCGCGGCCGCGAGAAGCACCTCTACAGCATCTACCGCAAGATGGCCGAGAAGCGCCTGAGCTTCTCCCAGGTGCTCGACATCTACGGTTTCCGCGTCATCGTCCCCGACATCCAGACCTGCTACCGGGCTCTCGGTGCCTTGCATGCCCTCTACAAGCCGGTGCCCGGCAAGTTCAAGGACTACATCGCCATTCCCAAGGGCAATGGTTACCAGTCCCTGCACACCACGCTCATCGGGCCCTTCGGCACGCCGGTCGAGGTGCAGATCCGCACTCACCAGATGAACCACATCGCCGAGAGCGGCGTGGCCTCCCACTGGCTGTACAAGGAAGACGAGAAGACCCTCACCGAGCTCCAGCACAAGACCCACAGCTGGCTGCAGTCCCTGCTCGAGCTCCAGTCCACCTCCGGTGACTCCAGCGAGTTCCTGGAGCACGTCAAGGTCGACCTGTTTCCCGGCGAGGTCTATGCCTTCACCCCCAAGGGCAAGATCTTCGCCCTGCCGCGGGGGGCGACGGTGGTGGATTTTGCCTACGCCGTGCATACCGACGTGGGCAACCGCTGCGTGGCCGGGCGCATCAACGGCGAGCTGATGCCCCTGCGCACCGAGCTGCACAACGGCGACCAGATCGAGATCATCACCGCGGCCCACGCCAGCCCCAACCCGGCCTGGCTGAGCTATGTGCGCACCGGCAAGGCGCGGGCCCAGATCCGGCATTTCCTCAAGAACGCCCAGCAGGAAGAAGCCTCTACCCTGGGCGAGCGCCTGCTCAACCAGGCCCTGCGGCCCCATGGCCTGACCCTCGGCCAGGTGAGCATGTTTGCCTGGGATCGCTTCCTGAAGGAATTCACCCTGCCCAACCGCCGTGAGCTGATGACCGATATCGGTCTCGGGCGTCGCCTGCCGGCCATCGTGGCGCGGCGCTTGGCGGAGATCCAGGACGTGGAGTCGGGCCGTGCCGATGTGGTCAAGCCCAAGCCCGCCGGCGCCATCCTGATCCGCGGCACCGAAGGGGTGGCGGTGCAGCTGGCCCGCTGTTGCCGGCCTATTCCGGGCGACCCTATCGTCGGCATCATCCGCAAGGGGCAGGGGCTCGAGGTGCACCTCCACGACTGCCCCCAGGCCCGCAAGCTGCGCAGCGAGCGGGACCGCTGGATCGACGTGGAGTGGGAGGCTTCGTCCGATCGCCTCTTCGATGTCACCCTCAAGCTCCTTACCCAGAACGTGCGCGGGGTGCTGGCCAAGGTCGCCAACGCCATCTCCGAGCAGGACTGCAACATCCAGAACGTGAGCACCGATGGGGAGCAGGGGGCCTACTCCACCATCTACATTACCCTGCAGGTCACCCACCGCCTGCATCTGGCCAAAGTCATCCGCGGGGTGCGCAACATCCCCGAGGTGGTCCGTATCAACCGTCTCAAGGGCGACCAGAAAAGCGCCTGAGGCTGCTAGAATCCACGCCGCTAAAAGGGAGATCAAACATGGCAGGTTACGAATCCGAGCACACAAAATTCATGCGCGAATGGATGGAGAAGCATCCGGAAGAGCGTGAAGAACAGAAAAAAGGCCGTGCCCTGTGGTGGGACAAGCCCCAGGATGCCGAGACCACCCGGCAGTACGCCGAGGGCAAGGTGCCGGCCAAGGCCTATCCCTACTCGACTGAAGGTTAAGCGGCGGATTGTTCGCGCCACGACTCGCCTTCATTGACGTCGAAACCACCGGAGCCAATCCGGTGGTCGACCGGGTTACCGAGATCGCCGTCCTGCGGGTTGAAGACGGTGAGCTTGTCGAACGCTGGTCCAGCCTGGTCAATCCGGGCATTCCCATTCCCGACAACATCCAGAGCCTGGTCGGCATCACCGATGAGATGGTGGCCGATGCTCCGGCTTTTGCCGAGCTGGCTATCCGGATACGGCAGTTGTTCGCCGACTGCATCTTTGTCGCCCACAACGCCCGTTTCGACTACGGCTTCATCAAGAACGAATTCCAGCGCATCGGCGAGCGCTTTGACGCGCCGGTGCTGTGCACCGTCAAGCTGTCCCGGGCGCTATACCCCCAGCACCACAAGCATGGGCTGGATGCACTGATCGAGCGTCATGGTCTGACCTGCTCGGCCCGTCACCGGGCCATGGGCGATACCGAGGCCCTGCACCAGTTTGCCGGCATCGTTGCAGCCAGCTTCGAGCGGAGTGTGCTCGACATGGCCATCGTCAAGGCCATGAAGGCGCCGAGCCGGCCGGCGGGGCTGCCGGAGGGGGTGCTCGAGGGCGTCCCCGAAGGCCCGGGGGTGTATGTCTTTTACGGAGAGGATGACCGCCCCGTGTATGTGGGGCGTGGCGTCAGCCTGCGCTCCCGGGTGATGAGCCATTTCTCGTCCGAGCACCGTAACAGCAAGGAAGCCAAGATCGCCCAGAACGTGCGGCGGGTGGATTGGCAGGTGACGGCAGGGGAACTGGGCGCCCTGCTCCTCGAATCACGCTTGCTTCGCGCACTGAAGCCTGCAGAAAATCGCCAGCAGCAGGATTCCGAGGGGGTTTTCGGACTGCGCTACGATGCGGCCCGGAAACGTGGACCGGTCCTGGTGCGGGAGAGCCTGAACGGGCTTGACCCCATGTCGGGGGCCGCGCTTTACGGCGCGTTTCGCAGCAAGAAGGAGGCAGATGCCGCCCTGCGTGAATTCGCCAGCCTCTACCGTCTGTGCCCCCGGCGTCTGGGTACGGAGCCCTGGAATGACGGCCCCTGCCTGGCACACTCGGCGAAACGCTGCGCCGGCGTGTGCGCCGGCAAGGAAAGCCCGGCCGAACACGACCAACGTCTGCTGAAGGTGCTGGAAAGCCTGCGCCTGAAGCGCTGGCCCTGGGCCGGGCCGGTGACGGTCCGCGAGGCACATCCTGAATCCGGCCGCCTTGCTTTTCATCTGCTGGATGGTTGGTGTGTGCTGGGTACCGTGGAGGATGAAGCGGCGCTGGCCGCGCTCATCGCAGCAGAGCCGCCCCGCGTCTTTGATCTGGATACCTATCGCATCCTGCTGCGCTGGCTGGATACGCCTGCCGGGAAGGCTTCCGTCAGCGTCTTGCCCCGGGGGCCGGCCGCCACGCCGTAGTCCAGCGGGGTAGCCCCGGCAGCCCCATGCCTCTCAAGTTCAGCCGCCCACTACCACAGCAGCCTTGTGGCGCCGCTCGCGCCACCCCTCCACCAGCGAATACACCGCCGGCACCACCACCAGGGTCAGCAGGGTTGAACTGATCATGCCGCCGATCACAGCGATGGCCAGGGGCTGGTTGGTCTCGTTGCCGGCGCCAAAGCCCAGTGCTGCCGGCGCCAGGGCCAGGATCACCGTGGCCGAGGTCATCAGCACCGGACGCATGCGGATCGGGCAGGCATTGCGCAGGGCGGCGTCCACCGGCAGGCCTTCGCCGCGCCGCTGGTTGGTGAGGTCCACCAGCAGGATCGAATTCTTGGCCACCAGGCCGATCAGCAGCACCAGGCCGATCATCGAGTAGATGTTCAGGGTGTGGCCCGTGGCCCACAGGGCCGCCACGCCCCCGACGATGGCCAGAGGCTGCGCCAGCATCACGATGAAGGGCTGTACGAAGCTGTTGAACTGGCTGGCCAGCACCATGTAAAGCAGGGTGAGGGCCAGGGCAAAGGTGAAGCTCATGTACTTTTGCGTCTTGCCGAACTCCTCGGCCTGACCGATCAGCTTGACCTGATAGCCCGTGGGCAGCAGCTCTGCCGCGCTGCGCTTGACCACCTCCACCGCCTCGCCCAGGGGCAGGGTCGGGGAGGCATAGAAAGTGGCGGCGTATTGCAGGTCGAATCGCCCGACAACCGCCGGCCCCAGGGTTTCCCGGAAGCTGGCCACGCTGTCGAGACGCACCAGCTGGCCCGATTTGTTGCGCAGGAAGATCTTCGACAGGTCGGAGGGCTGGGTGAAGCTGCCTTCCCGAGCCTTCACCCGAATGTCGTAGCGCTGGCCGTCGCCGGGCTCGTCGCTGTATTTGGCGATGTCCACCCCGCCGGTGAGCATGTTGATGGCCAGGGCCACGTCCTGGGTGCTCAGGCCGGCGTCGGCGATGCGCAGGCGGTCGGGGGCGAAGGCCAGCTGGGGCAGGTCGAGCTGCAGGTCGGTGTCCATGCGGCCGATGCCGGGGACGGTGGCCAGCTTGCGTTGCAGGGCCATCGCATGGCGGCCGAGCTCCTGCAGGTTCTCGCCGGTGAGCACGAACTGCAGCGGCTCGCCCCGCTGCCCCTGGACCATCGGATACGGTGCAGCAAACACCCGGGCACCGGCGATCTGACTGAACTCCTTGCGCAGCAGTGGAATCACGTCCTGCTGCTTCACGCTGCGCTCCTCCCGCGGAACCATGCGCACGACCACCGTTCCCTGGTTCACCTGCCCGGCGGTGCCGAGGCCGATCAGGGCGAACTCGGAGCGGATCTCCGGGTGCCGGTCGAGAATGGCCTCCACCTCGCGCAGCTTGCTGTCCGTATAGTCGATGCTCGAGCCCAGCGGGGTGCGCAAGGACACCAGGAAACGCCCCTCGTCCTGCTCCGGGGTAAAGGCCTTGCCCACCTGGGCAAAGAAGAAAGCGCTGGAGCCGACCACCGCCAGGGTTGCCAGCAGCACCCACAGGCGATGGGTGAGGGCGCCTTCCAGCAGGCGCACATAGAGGGCGTCCAGGGCTACAAACAGGCGGTCGAAGGCCCGGTAGACGGGGCCATGCTGCTTCTCGACCCGCAGGTAGCGGGCACACAACATGGGCGTGAGGGTGAGGGATACGAACAGCGACACCAGCACGCCAAAGGTGACGACCAGGGCAAAGCTGCGGAAGAACTGGCCGATGATCCCGGAGATGAAGGCCACCGGTGCAAAGATGCACACCAGCGACAGGGTGGCGGCCATGACGGCAAAGACCACCTCGTTGCTGCCGTTGATGGCGGCCGAGACCGGGTCGGGGTCCAGCTCCTCCCGGTGCCGGAAGATGTTTTCCAGCACCACGATGGCGTCGTCCACCACCACCCCGATGAGCAGCAGCAGGGCCAGCATGGTGAGGGAGTTGAGGGTGAAGCCGGCAAAATAGATGACGGCGATGGCCCCCATCAGGGACACCGGAATGGCCAGGGCGATGATCAGGGTGGAGCGCACTGAACGCAGAAAGAACCACACCACCAGGGAGGCCAGCAGGGTGCCCTCGATCAGGTGCTCTTTGAGCGAGTCCACGATCTCGAGGATGAAGACCGCGTCGTTGGAGACCACCGACAGGCTCATGCCCGGCGGCAGGGCCGGGCGCAGCTCGCGTTCCACGCGCTCCAGGATGCGTTCGGTGATGGCCACGGTGTTGGCGTTGGCGATCTTCACCATGCCCAGGCCCACGGTGGTCTGGCCGTTGAAGCGGGCCAGCTGGCGGTTGTCGGTGAGGCCGTCTTCGATCTCCGCTACGTCCCCCAGGCGAATCGGTGCCTTGTTGCGCCAGGCGACGATGAGGCCCTGGAGCGTATCTGCCTGGTGAAACTCCAGATCGAGCTTGAGCAGGCTTTCGGTTTTCTGGCCGACCACGAAGCCCCCAGCGAGCTGCACATGCTCCCGGCTGAAGGCGTCGCTGATGTCCTGGGCCGTGACCGCATGGGCGGCCATGCGGTCGGGCAGCAGGTTGACCCGGATGGTGCGGTCTCGGCGCCCGCCGAGGCGTACCTCGCCCACGCCGTCGATGGTCTCGAGGCGCTTCTTGAGCACATTGAGGGCGTACTGGTTGAGCTGCTGCTGGGTGCGGTCGCCCTGCAGGGCCAGCCACATGATGGGCTGGGCATTGGTCTCGACCTTGGCGATGACCGGCGGGTCCACGTCCTTGGGCAGGCGGCGCAGCACCTGATTGACCTTCGACTGGACTTCGTTGAAGGCCACGTCCACCTTCTTCTCTAGGGCGAAGGTGATGTTGACCACCGACACCCCCGGCGAGGAGGTGGACTGTACGTGCTCGATGCCCGGCACACTGTTGACGGCCGATTCGATGACGTTGGTGATGCTCGAATCGACGATGTCCGGGTTGGCGCCCTTCAGCGCCGTGGTGATCGAGATGACCGGAAATTCGATGTAGGGAAAGCGGTCCATGCCGATCCGCTGGTAGCCGATCACGCCCACCAGCACCAGCACGGCGCTCATCATCCACGCCAGCACGTGGCGCTTGATGGAAAGCTCGGGCAGGGTCATGGCTTGGTGGGGGTGGGGGATGCCTTGATATTGACGGCGGCGCCGTCGCTCAGGAAGCCCGCGCCGTCCTCGGCGACGGTCTCGCCCTCGGCCAGGCCCTTGACGATCTCCACGCGACCGTCGCGTTTGGCGCCGATCTCTACGATCCGCTGGACGGCCTTGCCACCGGCAATCACATAGACCACCTTGCCGGCCGGCCGCAACACCACGCTCTGCTCGGGAACCATCACCGCTGCGGCCTTGTGCCCGGTGACGATGGAGGCATTGACGGTGCCGCCGGACAGCAGGCTGCCGTCGTTGCTGACCCGCACGAGGACGTCCAGGGCCCGGCTGCTATCGTTGATGGTGGGCTTCACGTCCTCGACCGTACCCTCGATCACCTTGCCCGGCAGGTGGGGCAGACTCAGGCGCACGGGCTGGCCGGCCCGGATGCGACCCGCCGCCGACTCGGGGTAGGGCAGGTGGGCGCGCAGGATGCGGTTGGAAATCAGGCGGAAGAGCGGATCGCCCACCTTGACGTAGTCACCGGGGGAGACGATCTGGGTTTCGATGATGCCGTCCACCGGGGCCACAACCCGGGTGCGCCCGAGATCATTGCGGGTGGCGCTCTCCCGCGCCCGGGCGGTGGCCAGCTGGGCGCGCAGGGCGTCGCGCTGGGCCAGGCTGTCCTCGGCGCCGTTGCGGGAGATGAAGCCCTTGGCGACCAGATCCTGCTGACGTTCGGCAAAGCGCTCGGCCTGGGCCACCAGGGCTTCCAGGCGGGCAATCTCGGCACCATCGACCCGGGTCTGGATGGTGAAGTCGGTGGCGTCCAGTTCGGCGATCAGCTGCCCACGTCGGACCTTGTCACCGCTATGGGCCAGCACCCGGGTGACACGGCCTGCCACTTCGGCTCCGATGCTGGGGTCGATCAGGGCCTCCAGGGTACCGAGGGTGTCCTCGGTGATGTCGAGGGCCAGGCTGCGTGAAGTGGTGGTGGTGATCAGCGTGGGGGGCGGGCCGGAAGGCTTGTCCGGGGCCGCTTCGGGCTTGTTGCCACAGCCGGCAAGCCCGAGGGCGAGGAGCAGGGTGACGCGGGGAGCGAAACGCATGATCGTGGCCATCGGGCTGGCGGCAGGGGGCGGTAGGGTCAGGGAAGCGGGCGTTCGCCCTTGAGCAGGTGTTCGAGGGTTTCCCGCTCGCGGATGACATGCACCGTGTCCCCGTCCACCAGCACCTCGGCGGCCCGGGGGCGGGTGTTGTAGTTGGAGCTCATGGTCATGCCGTAGGCGCCCGCCGACAGGATCGCCAGCAGGTCGCCGGTATCCACCGCCAGATCCCGGTCATGACCGAGGAAGTCGCCGCTCTCGCAGATCGGGCCGACCACTTCGTAGCGGGTCGTGGGCAGACCGCGCGGGGCAACGGCGACGATCTCGTGGTAGGCGTCGTAAAGCGCCGGGCGGGCCAGGTCGTTCATGGCCGCGTCGATGATGGCGAAGTTTTTCTCGACACCGGGCTTGAGGTATTCGATGCGGGTCAGCAGCAGGCCGGCGTTGCCCACCAGGGAGCGGCCCGGCTCGAAGCACAGGGCTTCGTCGCGTCCGGCGAAGCGCTCCAGCAGGGGCTTGAGGTATTCGGTGGGGGTGGGAGGCTCTTCGTCGCGATAGCGGATGCCGAGGCCGCCGCCCAAGTCGATGTGGTCGAGCTTGATGCCTTCGCTGGCCAGCTGGTCCACCAGACCGAGGATCTTGTCGGTGGCCTCGGCCATGGGGGCCGGGTCGAGGAGCTGGGAGCCGATGTGGCAGTCGATGCCGCTGATCTCGATGTGGGGCAGCGTGGCGGCCTTGCGATAGAGATCCAGGGCTTCGGTGAAGGCCACGCCGAACTTGTTGCTGCGCAGGCCGGTGGAGATGTAGGGGTGGGTGTTGGGATTGACGTCCGGGTTCACGCGGAAGGCGATCGGCGCACGCTTGCCCATGCTGGCGGCGACTTCGTTGAGGCGGTCGAGTTCGGCGGCTGACTCGACATTGAAGCAGCCGATGCCCGACTCGAGGGCGTAGCGCATTTCGTCGCGGGTCTTGCCGACGCCGGAGAAGATCACCTTGCCGGCGTCGCCACCTGCAGCCAGCACCCGGGCAAGCTCACCGCCCGAGACGATATCGAAGCCGGCGCCGAGGCGGGCGAACACAGACAGGATGCCCAGGCTGGAGTTGGCCTTGACCGCGTAGCACACCAGCGCCTTGCGCTGGCCGAGGGCCTGCTGATAGGACTCGTAGGCGGCAGTCAGCGCGGCGCGGGAGTAAACGTAAGTAGGCGTGCCGAAGCGCTCGGCGATGTCGGCGAGGGCGACCCCTTCGAGGGTCAGGCCGGCGGGGCCGGCAGTGAGCGTCGGCACGGGCAGGGCAGTCGTCATTGAGCGGAGTCCTGGGAGACGGGTTTGTTATGATCCATGTCAGGCACCCGGCTGGGCGCCGGCGTGGTGTCGGCAGGTGTGGCGGCCTTGGCTGCTGGCTTGGGGATCTGCGGGTAGTGCAGCGGGCCCTTGATGCCGCAGGCGCTCAGCAGGAGTGCGCCGCAGGTCGCGGCGGCGATGGCGAGTGTTCGCATGGGTTCCGCGCAAAAACGGGAATGTTAACAGAACAAGGGATCAGACGATGGATGAAGCAGACTTCAATGCCCTGGCGGAAGCCGAGCTGGACCGCCTGGAGCATCTTCTCGATGACTGTACGGCGGATATCGATTATGAGGTCAAGCCTGGCGGGATCGTCGAGATCGAGTTCGAGAACGGCAGCAAGATCATCGTGAACCGCCATTCTGCCGCCCGGGAAATCTGGCTGGCCGCCAAGTCCGGCGGTTTCCATTTCCGACCCGTCGATGGGCGCTGGGTGGGTACCCGCGATGGCGCCGATCTTTATGCCGTGCTGTCCCGCTGCATGTCGGAGCAGGCGGGTGAGGGGATCAGCCTGGCGGACTGACCCCTTCTCCGATTAGTTGGTCCCCGCTCCAGGGTTTGCCGGCGCTTCCTCCGTGGGGGTGCCGGATGGCTCTGGCGGCGCATCGGAGGGCGCGGCAGGCAGGTTCTCCTGGTAGATCATCTCTTCGCCCGGGCTGCCCGCAGGTTGAATGCGGATCAGGCCCTTGGGCGCCTGGGGATAGCTTTCCGGCACGTTGTCCAGGGCCTTGCGCATGTAGTTGATCCACATGGGCAGGGCTGCGGCGCCCCCTGTTTCACCATTGCCGAGCTTGCGCGGCTGGTCGAAGCCGATCCAGGCGACGGCGGCGACGGTGGGCTGGTAGCCGCAGAACCAGGCGTCCACGTATTCATTGGTGGTGCCCGTCTTGCCGGCAAGGTCGCCGCGCTTGAGCACCAGGGCCTTGGTTGCCGTACCCCGGCGCACGACGTCCTTCATGATCGAGTCCATGAGATAGGCGTTGCGTTCGTCGATGACCCGCTCGGCGGTTTCGCCGGCGATGGGCGGGTCTACGCGGGCGAGGACGTTGCCCGCCTCGTCACGGATCTCCTTGACCAGGAAGGGCTCCACCCGATAGCCACCGTTGGCGAATACCGAGTAGCCGCGCAGCATCTGCCATGGGGTTACCGAGCCGGCGCCGAGGGCCATGGTCAGGTAGGGTGGGTGGCGTTCGGGGTCGAAGCCGAACTTGGAAATGTAGTCCTGGGCGTAGCGGGGGCCGATGGACTTGAGCAGGCGGATCGACACCATGTTCTTGGAGCGTGCCAGGGCCGAACGGAGCGAGATCGGGCCATCGTAGCGGCCATCGTAGTTCTTGGGCTCCCAGGATTGACTGCCGGTCTCGCCGGCCGGGAAGGACAGGGGGGAGTCATCCACCACACTGTTCGGACCATAGCCCTTTTCGAAGGCGGCCGAGTAGATGAACGGCTTGAAGCTCGAGCCTGGTTGTCGCCAGGCCTGGGTGGCGTGGTTGAACTTGTTGCGGTTGAAGTCGAAGCCGCCGGCCAGGGCGCGAACCGCGCCGGTCTGGGGGTCGGCGGCTACGAGCGCGCCTTCCACCTCGGGAAGCTGGGTGATCTCCCAGCGGTTCTCACCGCGGGTGATGCGGACGATCGCTCCGGGGCGGATGCGCTTGTTGGGCGGGGCCTTGTCGCCGAGCATGCTGGACGCAAAGCGGAGACCTTCGCCGTTGATGCGGATCGACTCTCCGTAGCGGTATACCGTGACCGAGCCTCCACCCGCCTGGGTGACGATGGCGGCCAGCATGTCGTCGTAATCGGGGATCTCGGAAAGGATCTCGTCCATCGATTCGGTGTGCTGGGTGTTCAGGCGACCCGGGTCGGCGTAGCTCTCGGCGCCGCGATAGCCGTGGCGCCGGTCGTAGTCGAGGATGCCCCGGCGAAGTGCCTTGTAGGCGGCTTCCTGTTCGGCCTTGAGGATGGTCGTGATGACCTTGATGCCCTTCGTGTAGGTCTCGTCCTTGTACTGTTCGTAGGCGATCTGCCTAGCCATTTCGGCGATGTAGTCGGCACTGCCGCCCAGGTCGGCGGCGCTGCTCGCCACCTTGAGGGGGGTTTCCAGGGCCTGGCGATGTTCTGCGTCGCTGATGAAACCCAGTTCGGCCATCCGGCGCAGTACATATTGCTGGCGCTGGGCCGCCCGCTTTGGATTGACCACCGGATTGTAGGCGGACGGTGCTTTTGGCAATCCGGCGAGCATGGCGGCCTCCGGTACGTTCAGGTCGCGGATGGATTTGCCGAAATAGGTGTGAGAGGCCACCGCGAAGCCATAGGCCCGTCGCCCGAGGAAGATCTGGTTGATGTACACCTCGAGGATCTGGTCCTTGGTGAGGTTCTGTTCGATCTTGAAGGCGAGGAGAACCTCGTACAGCTTGCGCGAATAGGTCTTTTCCCGGGTCAGGAAGAAGTTGCGTGCCACCTGCATGGTGATGGTCGACGAACCCTGGCGCTTGCTGCCGGTGGCCAGGTTGGCGCCGGCTGCGCGCAGGATGCCGGCGAAATCCACGCCGGGGTGCTGGTAGAAGCGGTCGTCCTCTGCAGCCAGGATGGCGTGCTTGAGCACGGGCGGCACATCCTGGATGCGGATGAAGGCACGGCGTTCCTCGCCGTACTCGCCGATCAACTCGCCGTCCGCGGTGTAAACCCGCAGAGGGATCTTGGGGTGGTAGTCGGTAAGGGCTTCCAGCGAGGGCAGGGTCGGCCAGGCGAAGGCCACGGCGAGGGCAAGGATTGCAACGCCGATGGCGATCAGGCCTAGGAGGGCAACGAAGGGGTAGAGTACCCAGCGCATGTCAGGGGCGGGAAGCAAATGAAAGTCCTGCATTATACGAGGCAGGGCGTCTTGACGCCCGTTGCATGAATCGGTGTTTTACCGGCACTGGCTTTACACCTGTCATGGTTGTTGTTAGGATTTCAAGTAGATTGTTGTAATTGCGCCTAACGTAAAGAATTTTCAGGACTTTTTGTGATCGACCTATCCTTTCTCAGCCCCGGGGCGCGCCCCCTGATCGGTGTCGACATCTCGTCGTCGTCGGTCAAGATGGTCGAGTTGGCCGCCGCTTCCGGGGGAGGATTCCGGGTAGAGCGCTATGCGATCGAGGCACTGCCCAGAGATGCTGTTTCCGATGGCAACATCGCCAATCTGGAAGCGGTTTCCGAGGCGATCCGGCGGGGGTGGCGCCGGCTGGGCACCAATACCAAGTTCGTTGCCCTGGCCCTGCCGGCATCGGCAGTCATCACCAAAAAGATCATCCTTCCCGCAGGCTTGCGTGACCAGGAACTGGAAGTTCAGGTCGAGTCGGAGGCCAACCAGTACATTCCCTTTGCCCTCGACGAGGTCAATCTCGACTTCCAGGTGGTCGGGCCGGCCGCATCGGGTGCCGACGAGGATGAGGTGCTGATTGCCGCATCGCGCAAGGAGAAGGTGGAAGATCGGGTTGCTGCGGCTGAGGCGGCGGGCCTGAAGGCCCTCGTGATGGATGTCGAGTCTTACGCTGCGCTTTCGGCCTTCGATCTCGTGCAGGCTGATCTCCCCGACGCCGGGCACGACAAGATCATCGCCCTCGTAGATGCGGGGGCCAACGTCATGAACGTGTCGGTCCTGCGCAATGGTGTGCAGGTCTATGCCCGGGAGCAGGCTTTTGGCGGCTTCCTGCTGACCCAGGACATCATGCGGCATTTCGGCATGTCGCTGGAGGAGGCTGAGAGCAGCAAGCGCACGGGGGCCCTCCCCGAGAGTTACGAGGCGGATCTGCTGAGGCCGTTCATGGACGCCCTGGCCCTGGAAGTGTCCCGTGCCCTGCAGTTCTTCTTCACTTCGACCCAGTTCAATCAGGTGGATCACATCGTCCTGGCGGGGGGGTGTGCGGTGATTCCTGGCCTTGCCGATACGGTCGCCGGCCGGACCCAGGTTGATACTCACATTGCCAATCCCTTTGCGGGAATGAGCTTGAGCTCCAAGGTCCGCCCCAAGAATCTGTCGGCGGATGCACCGGCGCTGCTCGTGGCCTGTGGCCTCGCCCTGCGGAGGTTTGATTCGTGATCCGTATCAACCTGCTCCCCCACCGGGAGGAAAAGCGCAAGGCCCGTCGTCAGCAGTTCGTCCTGCTGGCAGCACTGACAGCATTGGCGGGCCTGGCGGTATGGTTCGTCGGGCATTCCATCATCGCGGGCTATGTCGAGGGGCAGGAAGCCAAGAATGCTTTCCTCAAGCGGGAAATCGCAGCCCTCGATACGGAGATCTCCGAGATCAAGGGGCTGCGCGAGCAGGCCGAGGCGCTCCTGTCGCGCAAGCAGGTCATCGAGTCCCTGCAGACCAACCGGACCGAGACCGTGCAGATCTTCAACGAGCTCGCCCGGCAGATGCCTGAAGGCGTCTATCTCAAGTCGCTCAAGCAGACGGGTTCAAAGATCAATCTGATCGGTTATGCCCAGTCCAACGCAAGAGTCTCCAATCTGATGCGCAATCTTGAGGCCTCGCCTCATCTTGAGCGCGCAGATCTCGTCGAGGTCAAGGCCGCCGTATTGAATACCCGCCGCGTGAGTGAATTCAGCCTCAACGTGAATATCGAACGCGCCAAGGCGGCGGATGCCGATCTGGTCAAGGAAAAGGGTGCGTCGGCAGCGGCCCCGAAGGGGAAACCATAATGGGCCTCAAAGAATCGCTCGAGAGCCTGCGCAATCTCGACCTGCAGACCCTGCAGCGGGATTTCAGAGGGCTTGATCCGAATGATCCGGGGCAATGGCCCCTGCTGCCGCGGGTGGCGACTCTGCTGGCCCTGTTTGCGGCCATCGTTGCGGGTGGGTGGTGGTTCGACTGGAGTGATCAGTTCGCTACGCTGGAGGTCCGTGAGCGCGAGGAGCTGACCCTCAAGGAGGACTGGCTGAGCAAAAAGCGGCAGGCCGTGAATCTGGTGGAGTACCGTCGGCAACTCAGCGAAATTGACCGGCAGTTTGGCGCCTTGCTTAAGCAGCTGCCGAATCGTTCGGAGATCGAATCCCTTCTTGCCGACATCAACCAGGCCGGTCTGGGGCGTGGCCTTCAGTTCGAGTTGTTCAAGCCAGGTGCCGAGGGGTCGAAGGATTTCTACGCCGAATTGCCGATTGCCGTGCGTGTCACCGGCAGCTATCACGATCTCGGCGAGTTTGTCAGTGACGTGGCCCAGATGCCCCGTATCGTGACCCTCAATGACATTGCGATCGAGGCCATGAAGGAGGGCAACCTGAAGTTCGACGCCACTGCCGTCACCTACCGCTATCTGGACGACGAGGAAGTTGCCCGGCTGCGCAGGGAAAAAGCCAAGGAAAAGGCGGCCAAGTGAGGATCATGCGACTGACTTTGATGCTGCCGCTGGCAGCCTTCCTGGTTCTTCCAGGCTGTTCGGATCAGCAGGATGACCTTCGGCACTGGATGACCGAGTCCTCGAAAGATCTCAAGCCCAATCTCAAACCGCTGCCTCCGATCCAGCAGGCAGTGGAGGTGGTTTACGAGGGGGCGGGAAGGATTGATCCCTTCCGGGCGGCGAAGCTAGAGCCGGACAAGAAGTCGGGGATGTTCATGCCCGATGCCAACCGCCGCAAGGAGCCGCTGGAGTCTTTCCCCCTCGAATCCCTGAAGATGGTGGGGGTCTTGATCAAAAAGGGGCAGTCCCACGCCATTGTCGTGGCAGACAAGACCTTGCATCAGGTCAAGGTTGGAAACTATCTCGGGCAGAACTACGGCCATATCACGGCCATATCCGAGTCCGAAATCACATTGAAAGAGCTCGTCGAGGACGCCGGTGGCGAATGGACCGAGCGTATCAGCACGCTGCAACTGCAGGAGCAGGCGCCTCAGGAGGCGAAGAAATGAAAATGGGACGTCGTAGCTTCAGGTTGGGTGCATTGGCCGTAGTGGCAGTGCTGGGATGCATGGCCCCGGCGGCGCCTGCGCTCGCCCAGACCACCCAGGCTGCCGTGCCGGCGGGCAATCGGATCGAGAAGATGGTTGCCGCGGAGCAGGGGGGCAGCATCATCCTCAAGCTGACCATGGCGCAGCCGCTGGCGGTGGCGCCTGGCAGTTTCAGCGTGGCCAATCCTGCCAGGATTGCCTTTGACTTCCCGGACACGGCCAATGGCCTTGGCCGGAACAGCCAGGTCCTGAATACCGGCGATCTGCGCAGCGTGAATATCGTGCAGGTCGGAGATCGTACCCGGCTGGTGCTGAACCTCTCCCGTGTTTATCCCTACGAGACGCGGATCGAAGACCGGGATATCTACATCACCTTGGCCTCGGGATCTTTCAAGGAAGCCTCGGGGGCAGCTCCCCAGTCCACCCAGTTTGCACCGGCGGCAGTCGGGCAAAACGAGAAGCATGCCATTCGCGACGTCAATTTCCGGCGCGGAAAGGACGGCGAGGGACGTCTGGTGGTCGATCTGTCCGATCCCAATGCGGGCATCGATATCCGCCAGCAGGGCACCAGTCTGATCGTTGATTTCCTGAAGACCGATGTTCCCGAGCAGCTTCGTCGCAAGCTCGATGTGGTGGATTTTGGAACGCCGGTTTCGTCCGTGCTTACCCAGGCCCAGGGCGGCAATGTGCGCATGACGGTGACGCCTCGTGGGCTGTGGGAGCACAACGCGTACCAGAGCGACAATCAATTCGTGCTTGAGGTGAAGCCGGTCAAGGAAGACCCGAACAAGCTGACTCAGGGTGCAGGCAAGGCGCGTTTCGGTGGCGAGAAGCTCTCCCTCAATTTCCAGAATATCGACGTACGTTCGGTGCTTCAGGTCATTGCCGACTTCACCAACTTCAACATCATCACCAGCGACTCCGTCCAGGGCAACCTTACCTTGCGCCTCAAGGATGTTCCGTGGGATCAGGCTCTGGACATCATCCTGCAGGCCCGCGGTCTTGATCTGCGCAAGAACGGCAACGTGATCTGGATTGCGCCGCGGGACGAGCTTGCTGCCCGCGAGAAACTTGATCTCGAATCCAAGGCGCAGATTGGTGATCTGGAGCCCCTGCGCACGGAGAGTTTCCAGATCAACTATCACAAGGCCAAGAACGTTGCCGAGTTCCTCAAGAGCAAGGACCAGAGCGTGCTCTCCAAGCGTGGCAGCGTGGTGCCGGACGAGCGCAGCAACAAGATCTTCGTCAATGATGTGGCGTCGCGACTGGAAGAGCTGCGTCGCCTGATTGCCGAAATCGACGTGGAGGTGCGTCAGGTACTGATCGAAGCACAGATTGTCGAGGCGACGGACACTTTCACCCGCAACCTCGGTGTGCGTCTCGGTTTTGGCGGCAAGACGGGTGGGCTGCTCGGCAAGACCGACGGTGGCGTTTCTGTGTACCGGAACACTTTTGGTTCCGGATCCCTGACTTCCACGGGTTATCAGGCGGGGCAGATCTCCACTGTGCCCAACTTCACCGATTCCCTGGCGGTTAATCTGCCGGCCTCCACCATCAACGGCAAGCAGGCTGGCGCCTTCTCCTTGGCCTTGTGGAACAGCGCAGCCACCCGTTTCATCGATATGGAGGTTTCGGCACTGGAGGCAGATGGCCGGGGGAAGGTGGTGTCGAGGCCGCGCGTGATGACGGCAGACAAGGTTGAGGCCCTCATCGAGCAGGGTACCGAAGTGCCCTTCCAGACTCAGGGCGGTGGAACGACGGCACCCACGGTGTCGTTCAAGAAGGCCAACCTGGCCCTCAAGGTGAAGCCGCAGATCACGCCCGATGGCAAGGTGATGATGAGCATCGAGGTCAACAAGGATCAACCGCGTTATGACCGTCCGGTGGCCAACGGCAACGTGCCCATCGATACGAAGCACGTCAAGACCGAGGTCGTGGTCGAAAATGGTGGCACCATCGTAATCGGCGGCATCTACACGCAGGACGTGTCCAACAATACGGTTAAAATTCCGCTCCTGGGCGATCTTCCGGTGCTTGGTTATCTGTTCCGCAGCAACGAGCGGACCGACAACAAGACCGAGTTGCTCATCTTCATTACGCCCCGCATCATCAACGATCAGCTGGGTTTGCGCTGACCAATGGCCAGAATGGATTTTTCAATGCGTGATTCTTTCTCAGCGGCTTTCCGCTCCCATGCCCGACTCATCGCCCCTTCACTGATTGCGCTGGCACTGGTCAGTTGTGGTGGCGGCGGTGGCGGCAGTGGCTCCACCAGCTGCCCGGGGGGCTTTTTGACCTGTACCGGGTCGGGAACCGACGGTGGTACCACCACCCAGACGCCAAAGGTCACCCTGACCCTGGTGGATGCGGGGACGGGGGCGGCAACCAACAACCTGACCTCGGGCAAGCCGCTGACGGTTCGTGCGCTGCTTGTTTCTCCCACGGGGGTGCCATTGGCGAATCGGGTGGTCACCTTTACCACCGATGGTTCGCTTGCAGTTTTCGATCCGACTTCGGGTACCCGCCTGACTGACGCCAATGGCCTTGCCACGATCAATCTGCTGGCTGCGGATCTCGCTTCGAGCGGTGCGGCTCAAGTCACTGCCACGGTGGATGTGGATGGTGCTTCGGTCACCCAGAAGATTGCCTACGCCGTCAGCCCGGGTTCGGTGACGCTGTCGAATCTGACGGCGAATTCGACCTCCCTGAGCGCCTATGGCAGCACTTCCATTTCTGTGCAGGTGTACTTCAATGGCGTGCTGACGACGACGCCGCTCACCGTCAACTTCTCGTCAGGCTGTGACAGTAACGGCAAGGCCAGCATCACCAAGAGTGTTGCAACCATCAACGGTGTTGCGACGGCTACCTACACTGACAAGGGTTGTGCCGGCTCGGACATCATCACGGCTTCCCTGCAGGGAACATCCGCCCAGACCACGATTGCGGTTGCTGCGCCGAGGGCGTCGAATATCGGTTACGTTTCCGCGAGCCCCTCGTCGATGGCCCTTGCCGGTACGGGCGGGGCGGGGCTGTCTTCCAGTTCCGTCGTGACCTTCAAGGTGGTGGATAGCACCAACAACCCGGTCGCCTCCAAGGCGGTGAGTTTTGATCTTTCCACGCGTGTGGGCGGCATCAAGCTCAATAACCAGCTTTCCGGCCCGGTGCAGGCCACTTCCGATGGCGCCGGTCTGGTCAGTGTGACGGTGTCCGCCGGTTCTGTTCCGACCCCCGTCTGGGTTACGGCTACCCTTGTGGATGATCCGACCATCGTGACGCAATCCACCAATCTCACGATCTCCACGGGGCGTCCGACGCAGGATCGTTTCTCCCTATCCATCGGCACCTTCAACATTGAGGGCTGGAGTCGGGACGGTACGACGACGAGAGCCAACGTGTACGCGTTTGACCGGCTGGGTAACCCGGTGGCCGATGGCACGGTGATCAATTTCATCAGTGAAGGTGCTGGCATTCAGCCGTCCTGCGTAACCGCGGCGGGTTCGTGCAGCGTTACCGTTACCAGTGGCGAGTTCCGTCCGCGGGTCGATAGCGAACCCTCCACTTTTGCGGTCAAGGCTGGTCGGGTCACCATTCTTGCCTATGCCCAGGGCGAGGAGAGCTTTGACGACCTGAACCAGAACAACATCTATGATGCGGGTGAGGTGTTCCGTGATCTGGGTGATGCCTTCGTTGATAACACGGAGGACAGAGTCTGGACTTCGGGTGAGCGGGAAATCCAGTTCAGTGCGCTGAACACCTCCGCGTGCCCGGCTTATCCGTCTGATGGGCGATATTCAAATGCGCCCTACAAGGTGGGAACCTGCGATGGCGTGTGGGGCAACGCCCATGTGCGTCGTAACATCGTGATGGTTCTGTCCAGCCATGTCATCGGTACTGTGGCCCCGTCGACCTTCACCATACTACCCAAGGCTAATGCGACGGCAGTGCCGCCGGTAGCTCCGGTTTGTTCCGCTTCCTTCACGTTCCGGATGTCTGACATCAACAATAATCCGTTGCCTGCCGGTGCTGCACTCACGGCTATCTCAGGGGTGACTTACAAGAACGATACGGGTGATACGGTGAAGGCGACCGTGTCCTTCCCGCCGGGGTCCGATACTGTGTCCAACACCGATGCTCCTGGTGGCACGTTTCACACTTTGCTGGTTGAAGGCTCCAAGTGCGCAACGGACATGACCGGCAGCATCGGCATCACCGTGACATCTCCGAGTGGGGACTCGAGCGGCAAGACCATTACGATCAACTGATGACTGTTCCGGGGATTCCTAGCCGAGCCCCGGTCCCATGGGGCGGGGCATGAATCATCCGAAATGTATTGTTCTTGTCGGAATGCCCGGTTCCGGCAAGACAACCGTGGGCCGAGAGCTTGCCAAGCGTCTCGGCCTTCGGTTTGTTGATAGCGATCACGAGATCGAGTTGCGCACCGGCGTCAAGATTCCGACGATTTTCGAGATCGAGGGCGAAGAGGGCTTTCGCAAACGCGAAACATGTACCCTCGATGCGCTTACCCAGGAGGCCGGTCTGGTGTTGGCCACCGGTGGTGGTGCGGTGATTAGCCCCGTTAACCGTGAGTTGCTGTCCGGGCGTGGTGTCGTCATCTACCTCAATGTGCCTCCGCACATCCTGTGGGAGCGCACCCGTCACGACCGTAGCCGTCCGCTGTTGCAGGTCCCCGATCCGCGGGGACGGCTCCAGCAACTCTATGTCGCCCGCGATCCTCTTTATCGCGAAGCCGCACACATCATTGTCGAAGGCGGGCGGGGAACACCCCATGCCATGGTCCGGATGATCGAGAAAGAACTGCAGATCTTATGCGCACACTGAATGTAGAGCTTGCCGAGCGTAGCTATCCGATTCGCATCGGTGCCGGGCTTGTCGGTGATCCTGCCCTTATCCTGCCGTATCTGAAAACGAAGCGTGTTGCGGTGATCACCAACGATGTGGTGGGGCCGCTTTATCTTGCGCCTTTTGTGGCGGGCCTGCAGGCTCAGGGGTTGCAGGTAACGGAGATTGTCCTGCCGGATGGCGAGGCGAACAAGGACTGGCCGACTCTCAACCTCATCTTCGACGGCCTGCTGGCCGCACGCTGTGATCGCAGTACCACGCTGATCGCTCTGGGCGGGGGGGTGGTCGGTGACATGGTCGGCTTTGCCGCTGCGACCTATCAGCGGGGCGTACCCTTCATCCAGGTGCCGACAACGCTGCTGTCCCAGGTGGATTCATCGGTGGGGGGGAAGACCGCCATCAATCATCCCCTCGGCAAGAACATGATCGGCGCCTTCTACCAGCCTCGGCTGGTGCTGGCCGATACCCGCGTGCTCAATACCCTGCCGGATCGGGAGCTCAGGGCGGGACTGGCGGAGGTCATCAAGTACGGTCTGATCCGTGATCTGCCCTTTCTGGAATGGATCGAGTCTCACCTGGACCGTCTCCTCGCGCGGGAGCCCGAGGCCCTTGCAGAGGCGGTTGAGCGCTCCTGCCGCAACAAGGCCGAGGTCGTTGCTGCCGATGAAACGGAGCAGGGTGAGCGGGCGACCCTCAATCTCGGCCACACATTTGGCCACGCCATTGAGACCGGGATGGGCTATGGCGAGTGGCTGCATGGCGAAGCCGTGGCTGCCGGCACGATCATGGCAGCCGATCTGTCCCGGCGCATGGGCTGGCTCGGTGACGCCGATGTGGCCCGCATCCGGCTCATCCACGAGCGTGCAGGCTTGCCGGTGGTCGGGCCGACGCTCGGCGCCGAGCGCTATCTGGAGCTCATGTCCCACGACAAGAAGGTGTCGGACGGCACGCTGCGGCTCGTGCTGCTGAAGGGGCTGGGTCGCGCGGTGATCAGCGCCGAGGCGACGCCGGCACAGATGCGGGCCAGCATCGAGGCGTGCTGCGCCTAAGGCCTGATCGAGCACGCTATGACCCAACTGGCGCCCTACGCAGTCACTGAAACCAACAGTCGGGGGCGTCAGATTGCTGAGGCCCCTCCGACGGCCCGGGGCGAGTTTCAGCGCGATCGGGACCGGATCGTCCACTGCACCGCGTTTCGACGGCTTGAGTACAAGACCCAGGTGTTTGTGAATCATGAAGGGGATCTGTTCCGCACCCGTCTGACCCACAGCATCGAAGTCGCCCAGATCACCCGCTCCATTGCCCGCGCCCTGCAGCTGAATGAGGATCTGGCCGAGGCGGTCGCCCTCTCGCACGACCTTGGTCACACCCCCTTCGGCCATGCGGGTCAGGATGCCCTCAATGCCTGCATGAAGGATTTCGGCGGCTTTGAGCACAATCTTCAGTCCCTTCGCACGGTTGATCTGCTTGAGGAAAGCTACGCCGAATTCAACGGCCTCAATCTCATGCATGAAACCCGGGAGGGGATTCTCAAACATTGCTCGCCCAAGAATGCAGAGCAGCTCGGTGACATCGGCCGGCGTTTTCTCGAAGGGCGTCAGCCTTCCCTCGAGGCTCAGCTGGCCAATCTGGCCGACGAGATTGCCTACAATAACCACGACGTCGATGACGGCCTGCGTTCCGGTCTGATAAGCCTCGAGCAGCTCGAAGCGGTGCCGATCTTCGCGCACAAGCGTCAGGTCGTCGAGGAGGCCTACCCCGGCATTGGTGGCCGGAGGCTGATTCATGAAACCATCCGGCGCATGATCAACATGATGGCGGTGGACCTGATCGAACAGACTCGCAGCAATATTGCCGCTGCCGACGTCGGCTCTCTTGATGATGTTAGGGCTGCGCCACGGCTTGTGGCCTACAGCCCGGATCTCCTGCCTGCGCTGCGCGTCCTCAAGACCTTTCTGCGCGACAATCTCTATCACCACTATCAGGTCTTGCGCATGACCGACAAGGCCCGGCGCATCATCCAGGATCTCTTCGGGGCGTTCATGAGCGATCCCCGCCTGCTGCCGCCCCAGTACCAGCTGATGGCCCGCATCGACAAGCCCCGCGCCATCGCGGACTACATCGCCGGAATGACCGATCGCTATGCGATGCGCGAGCATCGGCGCCTGTTTGCCGTCGGCGAGATCCATTGAACCGCGGCTGCCATGCGGCAGCGCAAAAATTCCTTGAAGAACGGGCACCTGCGGCGGTATATTCGACCCTCGCCCAATGTGTTTGAACGGTCTCCTCGCCGGGATCGAGCGTAGCCGGCTGGCCAGCATCCGCCGGCTTTTTCACGGTTCGGACGGGGCGACTTTCCGCAGTTTGAATGTCCGGCGTCGCAGGAATGCGGGCGCCGGTGTGTGTTGTGTCGAGGAAAAACAAGATGGATCTTCCCCTGGAGCAGGGTCTTTACGACCCCGCCAACGAACATGACGCCTGTGGTGTCGGCTTCATCGCACATATCAAGGGCAACCGAACTCACGAGATCGTCAATCAAGGTCTCGAGATCCTCAAGAACCTGGATCACCGGGGTGCTGTTGGCGCCGACCCGCTGCAGGGCGATGGCGCCGGTATCCTGATCCAGATTCCGGATACCCTTTTCCGCGAGGAAATGGCCAAGCAGGGCGTGACGCTGCCGCCCGCCGGCGATTACGGTGTCGGCATGGTCTTCCTGCCGAAGGAGCATGCCTCGCGCCTCGCCTGTCAGGACGAAATCGAGCGTGCCGCCCGTGCCGAAGGCCAGGTGGTGCTCGGCTGGCGCGATGTGCCCACCGACCCGGCCATGCCCATGTCGCCGACCGTCAAGGCCAAGGAGCCGGTGATCCGCCAGGTCTTCATCGGTCGTGGCCCCGACGTGATGGTCACCGAGGCCCTCGAGCGCAAGCTTTACGTGATCCGTCGCCGCGCCGCCAACGCCATTGGCAGCCTCAAGCTCAAGCACTCCAAGGAGTTCTACACGCCGTCCATGTCGGCGCGGACCATCAACTACAAGGGTCTGCTGCTCGCCGATCAGGTCGGCCAGTACTACCTCGACCTCCAGGACCCGCGCTGTGTCTCCGCGCTGGCCCTCGTGCACCAGCGCTTCTCCACCAACACCTTCCCCACCTGGCATCTCGCCCATCCGTTCCGCTACATCGCCCACAATGGCGAAATCAACACCGTGCGCGGCAACTACAACTGGATGCGTGCCCGTGAGAAGGGTACCCACTCTCCGTTGCTGGGTGATGACCTGCAGAAGCTGTGGCCGTTGATCTACCCGGGGCAGTCCGACTCGGCGTCCTTCGACAACGCCCTCGAGCTGCTGGTGATGAGCGGCTACTCGCTGGCCCACGCCATGATGATGATGATTCCCGAAGCCTGGGAATCCCACACCCTCATGGATCAGAAGCGCCGCGCCTTCTACGAATACCATGCCGCCATGATGGAGCCGTGGGACGGCCCGGCCGCCGTGGCCTTCACCGACGGCCGCCAGATCGGCGCCACCCTCGACCGCAACGGCCTGCGCCCCGCCCGTTACTTCGTCACCGATGACGACTACGTGGTCATGGCCTCCGAGTCCGGCGTGCTGCCCTTCCCCGACGACAAGATCGTCAAGAAGTGGCGCCTCCAGCCGGGCAAGATGTTCCTCATCGACATGGAGCAGGGCCGCATCATCGACGACAAGGAAATCAAGGATTCCCTCGCCGCCGCCAAGCCCTACCAGGAGTGGATCAGCCGCATCAACATCCGCCTCGACACCTGTGCCGAGCCGGAGAGCGCCGTGGCGCCCGAGTACGCTGCATCCCTGCTGGATCGTCAGCAAGCCTTCGGCTACACCCAGGAAGACGTCAAGTTCATCCTTGAGCCCATGGCCAAGAGCGGTGAAGAGTCCACCGGTTCCATGGGTAACGACAGCCCGCTGGCCGTGCTGTCCGCCAAGTCCAAGCCGATCTACAACTACTTCCGCCAGCTCTTCGCCCAGGTGACCAATCCGCCGATCGACCCGATCCGCGAACAGCTGGTCATGTCGCTGGTGTCCTTCGTCGGCCCGCGCCCCAACCTGCTCGGCATCAACGAGATCAACCCCCCGTACCGCCTGGAAGTCCCCCAGCCGGTGCTGACCTTCTCCGACATGGCGAAGCTGCGGGAGATCGCCCGTTACACCGAGAACAAGTTCCGTTCGGCTGAACTGGACATCTGCTACCCGCTCGCCTGGGGCAAGGAAGGCGTCGAAGCACGCCTGGCCTCCCTGTGTGCGGAAGCCGAAAACGCGGTGCTCAGCGGCTCCAACATCCTGATCGTGTCCGACCGCAAGGTGGATGCGCTCAACGTGGCCATTCCGGCCCTGCTGGCCACCTCCGCGGTCCATCAGCACCTGGTCACCAAGGGGCTGCGTACCCGCACCGGTCTGGTCGTGGAAACCGGTTCCGCCCGGGAGACCCATCACTTCGCCGTGCTGGCCGGCTACGGTGCCGAGGCCGTCCACCCCTATCTGGCCCTGGAAACCCTGGCCCAGATCGCCGGTGGCGATGCCGAAACCGCCGAAAAGTACACCAAGCACTTCATCAAGGGTGTCGGCAAGGGCCTCATGAAGGTCATGTCCAAGATGGGCATCTCCACCTTCATGTCCTACACCGGCGCGCAGATCTTCGAGGCCATCGGCCTGCAGAAGGGTCTGATCGAGAAGTACTTCACCGGCACCTCCTCCCAGGTCGAGGGCATCGGTGTGTTCGAGGTCATGGAAGAGGCCATCCGCCTCCACCAGCAGGCCTTCAGTGCCGACCCGGTGCTGGCCAACATGCTCGACGCCGGCGGTGACTACGCCTACCGCATCCGTGGCGACGAGCACATGTGGACGCCGGACGCCATTGCCAAGCTGCAGCACTCCACCCGCTCCGGCAAATTCGACACCTACAAGGAATACGCCAAGATCATCAATGATCAGAGCAAGCGCCACATGACCCTGCGCGGCCTGTTCGAACTCAAGCCCGTCGGCACCCCGGTGCCGCTGGAAGAGGTCGAGCCCGCCAAGGAGATCGTCAAGCGCTTTGCCACCGGCGCCATGTCCCTGGGTTCCATCTCCACCGAAGCCCACACCACCCTGGCCATCGCCATGAACCGCATCGGCGGCAAGTCGAACACCGGTGAAGGTGGCGAGGACCCGAAGCGCTTCATCCCCATCGCCCAGCCGACCAAGCTGTCCGAGATCATCGGTGCCAGCCGCATCGAGCGCGACATCGAGCTCCAGGCCGGCGACAGCCTGCGCTCCTCGATCAAGCAGGTGGCGTCCGGCCGTTTCGGTGTCACCACCGAGTACCTGGTCAATGCCGATCAGATCCAGATCAAGATGGCCCAGGGCGCCAAGCCCGGTGAAGGCGGTCAGCTGCCCGGCCACAAGGTCTCCGAGTACATCGGCTTCCTGCGTCACTCCGTGCCCGGCGTCGGCCTGATTTCGCCCCCGCCGCACCACGACATCTACTCCATCGAGGATCTGGCCCAGCTGATCCACGACCTGAAGAACACCAACCCCGTGGCGGACATCTCCGTCAAGCTGGTGTCCGAAGTCGGTGTCGGTACCGTGGCGGCCGGTGTGGCCAAGGCCAAGGCCGACCACGTGGTGATCGCCGGCCACGATGGCGGCACCGGTGCTTCGCCCTGGTCCTCCATCAAGCACGCTGGTTCGCCGTGGGAGCTCGGCCTTGCCGAAACCCAGCAGACCCTGGTCCTCAACCGCCTGCGCAGCCGTATCCGCGTGCAGGTCGATGGTCAGATCAAGACTGGTCGCGACGTGGTCATCGGCGCCCTGCTGGGTGCCGATGAATTCGGCTTTGCCACCGCGCCGCTGGTGGTCGAAGGCTGCATCATGATGCGCAAGTGCCACCTCAACACCTGTCCGGTGGGCGTGGCCACGCAGGATCCGACCCTGCGCAAGCGCTTCTCCGGTCAGCCCGAGCACGTGGTCAACTTCTTCTTCTTCATTGCCGAAGAAGTTCGCGAGTTGATGGCCCAGCTGGGCGTGCGCAAGTTCGACGATCTGATCGGCCGCGCCGACCTCCTCGACATGCGTGCCGGTATCGAGCACTGGAAGGCCCGTGGCCTCGACTACAGCCGCATCTTCCACATGCCCAACGTGCCTGCCGACGTGCCGCGCATCCACACCGAGACTCAGGACCACAACCTGGCCAAGGCGCTGGACAACAAGCTCATCGAGCTGGCCAAGCCGGCCCTCGAGAAGGGCGAAAAGGTCTCCTTCGAGATCCCCGTGCGCAACATCAACCGCACCGTCGGCGCCATGCTGTCCGGGCGTTTCGCGGCCAAGTACGGTCACGCCGGCCTGCCCGACGACACCGTGCATATCCGCCTCAATGGTACGGCCGGCCAGAGTTTTGCCGCCTTCCTGTCCCGCGGCCTGACCCTCGAGCTGGTGGGTGAAGGCAACGACTACGTGGGCAAGGGCCTGTCCGGTGGCCGCATCATCGTGCGCCCGGCGGCGGGCTTCCGTGGCGACACGCCGAGCAACATCATCATCGGCAACACCGTGCTCTACGGTGCCACCGAAGGTGAGGCCTACTTTGCGGGTGTCGGCGGCGAGCGTTTTGCCGTGCGCAACTCCGGCGCCACCACCGTGGTGGAAGGTGTGGGCGACCACGGTTGCGAGTACATGACCGGCGGCACCGTGGTGGTGCTGGGCATGACCGGCCGCAACTTCGCTGCAGGCATGTCCGGCGGCGTGGCCTATGTGTTCGACGAAGACGGCACCTTCGAGTCCCGCTGCAACATGGCCCAGGTGGCCCTGGAGCCGGTCGAGGAGGAGATCGAGGCCCGCAAGGGTTCCGAGTCCGGCGACGAGCTCGAGTCCCACGGTCGCGTCGATGTGCGTCATCTGGGCATGGCCGATGAAGCCCTGCTCAAGATGCTGGTCGAGCGCCACGCCACCTACACCGGCAGCGAGCGCGCCAAGACCATCCTCGCCGACTGGGCCACCTACCGTGCCAAGTTCGTCAAGGTGATGCCGCACGAATACCGTCGCGCGCTGGCCGAGATGGCCGCGCAACAACAGAAAGAACTGGAGGCCGCGTAACATGGGCAAGCCAACTGGATTTCTCGAGTACCAGCGTCTTTCCGAGGCCTACGCCCCGGTCGAGCAGCGTCTCAAGCACTACAAGGAGTTCGTCGATCACCTGAGCGACGACGAGGCCGCCAAGCAGGGCGCTCGCTGCATGGACTGTGGCGTGCCCTTCTGCAACAACGGCTGTCCGGTGAACAACATCATTCCCGACTGGAATGACTTGGTGTTCCGCGGCAACTGGCAGGAGGCCATCGCGGTTCTGCACTCCACCAACAACTTCCCGGATTTCACCGGCCGGATCTGCCCCGCCCCGTGCGAGGCGGCCTGCACGCTGAACATCAACACCGACGCGGTGGGCATCAAGTCCATCGAGCACGCCATCATCGACAAGGCCTGGGAGAACGGCTGGGTTGTGCCGCAGCCGCCCACCTCCAAGACCGGCAAGAAGGTTGCCGTCGTCGGCTCCGGCCCGGCCGGTCTGGCCGCGGCCCAGCAGCTGGCCCGTGTCGGTCACGACGTGACCGTCTTCGAGAAGAGCTCCCGCATCGGCGGCCTGCTGCGTTACGGCATCCCCGACTTCAAGATGGAGAAGTCCCACATCGACCGTCGCGTTGCGCAGATGGAAGCCGAAGGCGTCACCTTCCGCACCAAGGTCTGTGTTGGCACCAAGCCGGGCGTCACCGGCATCAACGACGACGCCGTCGAAGTGGTGACCGCGGATCAGCTCAAATCCGAGTTTGATGCGGTGATCCTGGCGGCCGGTTCCGAAGTGCCCCGCGATCTGCCCGTTCCGGGCCGCGAGCTGGCCGGCGTGCATTTTGCGCTCGAGCTGCTGGTGCCCCAGAACAAGGAGGTGGCCGGCGACGACAAGAACCCCATCTCCGCCACCGGCAAGCACGTCATCGTGATCGGCGGCGGCGACACCGGTTCCGATTGCGTCGGCACCTCCAACCGTCACGGCGCCAAGTCCGTGACCCAGTTCGAAGTGATGCCCGAGCCGCCGAAGGAAGAGAACCGCCCGCTGACCTGGCCCTACTGGCCGATCAAGCTGCGCACCTCTTCTTCCCACGACGAGGGTTGCCAGCGCGAGTTCGCCGTGTCCACCAAGGAGTTCATCGGTGAAAACGGCAAGGTCAAGGCCCTGCGCACCGTCGAACTCGAATGGAAGGATGGCAAGCCGAGCGAGGTTGCCGGTTCCGAGCGCGAGCTGCCGGCCGATCTGGTGCTGTTTGCCATGGGCTTCACCAATCCGGTGGCGTCCCTGCTCGAAGCCTTCGGCGTCGACAAGGACGGCCGCGGCAACGCCAAGGCCACCACCGATGGTGAAGGCTGCTACGCCACCAACGTGGCCAAGGTCTTTGCCGCCGGTGACGTCCGCCGTGGTCAGTCCCTGGTGGTGTGGGCCATCCGCGAAGGCCGCCAGGCCGCCCGCGAGGTGGACACCTTCCTGATGGGTTCCAGCGTCCTGCCGCGCTGATATCCGTTCTGCCGCAATAAAAAAGCCCGGGTTTTCCGGGCTTTTTTACGTTCAGGACCGCTTACAGGCCCAGCAGATTCACCGCGTGGTGGCCGATCATCCACTCCTCGTTGGTGGGCACCACCAGCACTTCGATCTTGCTGTCGCGGGCGTGGATGCGGGTGGCGTGGCGTTCGTTGGCGGCGGGGTAGAGGGCCAGCCCGGTCCATGCCAGCCATTCGGCGATGCGCGCCCGTATCGGCGCCGCGTGCTCACCGATGCCGCCGGTGAACACGAGAGCGTCGAGGCCACCGGCAGCCATGCTGAGCTGGCCGATCATGCAGGCGGCGCGGTAGCAGAACAGCTCGATGGCTTCCTTGGCCGACTCCTCGTCGGACTCCAGCAGGGCCCGCATGTCCTGGCTGATGCCGGATACGCCGAGCAGCCCTGACTGCTTGTAGAGCAGATTGCTCAGGGACTTGGCGTCCATCCCCTTCTGCTCCACCAGGTGCAGGATCACACCCGGGTCCAGGCTGCCCGTGCGGGTGCCCATCATCAGCCCGTCCACCGCGGTGAAGCCCATGCTGGTGTCCCGTGACTGGCCGTCCCGCAGGGCGCACATGCTGGCGCCGTTGCCCAGGTGGGCGATGACGATGCCGCTGCGGGCTTTCTCTTCGCCCAGCAGGTCGGGCAGCTGGCGCGACACGAACTCATAGGACAGGCCGTGGAAGCCGTAGCGCTTGATGCCCTCGTTGGTCAGCGCGCGGGGGATGGGGAAGCGGCTCGCCACCGGCAGGCGGGTGCGGTGGAAGGCGGTGTCGAAGCAGCCCACCTGACGCACGTTGGGCATCAACCCGAAGAGCAGCTTGATGGCGCGCAGGTTGTGGGGCTGGTGCAGGGGCGCCAGCGGAATCAGCGCTTCAAGTTCCGTCACCACCTCCGGCGTGAGGACCACCGGTGCGCCATAGTGATCGCCCCCATGCACGATTCGATGGCCGGCGGCGACGATGTCCACGCCCGGGCTGTGGCGGTTGATCCAGCCAAAGATGAACTCCAGGGCCAGGCGGTGCTGGCCGTTCTGGTCGGTGCCCTCCGGCACGCTGAGGGCCTCGGTGAAGCGCTCGCCGGTGTGGGTGTCCTTGGCGTGCATCAGCGGCTCGGCGCCGATGCCTTCCACCTGACCCGACAGGCGGGGCGTATCGGCCAGGCGCGGGGTCATGGGGAAGAGGGCAAACTTCAGGCTCGAAGATCCTGCGTTGAGGATCAGGACGGCTTTCATAGACGGACTCCAAGGCGACGTTTGTGGGCCATGAGCTGTGCGATGGCACAGGAGGCGGTTCGGGTTTCGGCGGTATCGGCACGGCTGGTGAGCACGATGGGGACGCGGGCCCCCAGCACCACGCCGGCCATCAGGGCGTCGGCGAGGTATTCGAGTTGCTTGGCCACCATGTTGCCGGACTCGAGGTCGGGCACCACCAGGATGTCGGCCTGGCCGGCCACCGCCGAGCGGATGCCCTTGGTCTTGGCGGCCACCAGGGACACGGCGTTGTCGAAGGCCAGGGGGCCATCCAGCAGGCCACCCTTGATCTGGCCGCGGTCGGCCATCTTGCACAGGGCGGCGGCGTCGAGGGTCGAGCGGATCTTCTCATTGACCGTTTCCACCGCCGACAGGATGGCCACCTTGGGCTCGGGTACGCCCATCATGATCGCCAGTTCGATGGCGTTCTGGATGATGTGCACCTTGTCGGCCAGGGTCGGTTCGATGTTGATGGCCGCATCGGTGATCAGCAGCGGATGGGGGTAGGTCGGCACGTCGGCCATGAACACGTGGGACAGGCGTCGTGCCGTGCGCAGGCCGGTCTCCTTGGCCACCACCTCGCTCATCAGCTCATCGGTATGCAGGGAGCCCTTCATCAGGGCCTCCACCTCGCCGTTGCGGGCCAGGCGCACGGCGGTCTCGGCGGAGGCGTGGCTGTGGGGTACGTCGATGATGCGCACGCCGCGCAGGTCGATGCCGTCCCGGGCGGCCACTTCGCGGATCTTGCTCTCCGGCCCCACCAGCACCGGTATGACCAGCCCGGCATCACGGGCCTGGATGGGGCCGCGCAGGGATTCGGTATCACAGGGGTGGGCCACGGCGATGGGGATGGGCTCCATGCCCTTGGTCATCTCCAGCACATGCAGATAGCGCTGCTGGCGGTCGGAGATGGTGATCTCCGGCAGGGCCATGCGCGGGCGTTTGATCTTCTCGGTGGGGGCCATCACTTCGGCAGTGCCGTCGATGACCTTCAGCCCGTCCTGGTTCATGCACTGGCAGTCGAGCAACAGATGGTGGTTATGCTCGAAACGCTGGGTGCAGGTGATGGTGACGGTGAGGGTGTCGCCAATGGTGACGGGGCGCCAGAACTTGAGGGTCTGGCCCACGTAGACGGTGCCCGGCCCGGGAAACTCGGTGCCTAGAATGGAGGAGATCAGCACGCTGCCCCACATGGAATGGCCGACCACCTCGCGGAACTGGCTGGAGCGGGCGAACTCCGGGTCCACGTGGGTCGGGTTCACGTCGCCCGACATCACCGCGAACAGGTGGATGTCCTCGGGGCGCAGGGTGCGGACCAGCAGCGCCGAGTCGCCCACGGCGATCTCGTCAAATGTCCGGTTCTGGATGAAATCAAGCGCTTCGGTTGTCATGGAGTGTCCTGAAGTTGCAATGCAGCATGAACAATTCTACGGAAAGGCCTCATGGGAACTTTAGTATTAGATCAAATGAGTGCTGCATTGCATCACCAGCGCAGATTTTGTGCCTGTATGTAATCCGAGAACTGCTCCGCAAAGGCTTAAAAATGCCCCATGCTAGAATTTGTCGAAATGTCATCTCACCCTATCAAGGGCCCCTATGGAAGTGATCGTACTGGCCGCCGGCCAAGGTAAGCGTATGCGCTCGGTGTTGCCCAAGGTCTTGCAGCCG
>NZ_JAKLLN010000039.1 GCF_023150065.1 Zoogloea sp. | reverse complement strand
GCGCTTCACTTCGTTCGCTGTGATCAACTTACGGCGGGACTTCCACCCGCAGGAGGGCGCCCATGCTGGGCGCACAAGGAAAAGGCCACAGCAATCTTGCTCTGGCCTTTCAAATTCACCAAATATGGGGCCCGATGAGACTACATGGGACCACATGAGACTGGTGACGGAGCGGCCGGAAGTCGAACTCAGCTCCCCCAGCAACCCTATGGCTACGCCATGCAACCCTCCTCGGTTGCAACCTCATTTCGTTGCCCACGACCGGCCCTGGGAAGTGTTGTCACCGGGAACAAAGCAGGCTTGTACGCTCCCCCTGCAGCCCACGCATCGACCATGTTCGCCCACTCCTGAAGCATGTGCCTGCGCGGCTCGGCATATTCCGCCTTGTTGTAGACCGATCGCGACGAATGTCCGCTTTCGTGCGCGAGACACTTTTCGATCCAGTCGCCATTGAAACCGGCCTCGTTAAGCAAGGTAGACCCGGTCCGTCTCAGGTCATGAACCGTGAACGGTTCCAGCGGAAGCCCTGCTGCTTTCGCCCGCTCGACGATGAGGCTCGTAACGCGGTTCAGTGTGCCCTTCGACATGCATCGAGCCGCGTCATAGCGAGAAGGCAGCACATACCTCGATCCGGCGGCATAAGTATGCAGCGCGATCATGGTATCGAGCGCTTGGGAAGACAAGTACACGTTGTGCGCCCTCCTCCCCTTCATTCGGGCCTTCGGAATGGTCCATATCGCTGTATTGAAGTCCACCTCGTCCCAGGTCGCCTCGATCAATTCGCTCTTGCGCACCAGGGTCAGCAAGATCAAACGCAAGGCGAGTCGGATCGCAGGGTCTGCCGCCACCAGATCAAGCTGCCTGCACATCAACTGGATTTCAGCGGGAGACAGCGCTCGATCCTTAGGCACGAGCTTGGCAATGGACGCTGCGCCGACCTCGTCCGCAGGATTGGCTACCTTTTCTCCATGCAGGTTGGCGTAGCTATAGATCTGCTTGACGACCTCCCGAACATGAATCGCGGTCGCCGGAGCCCCACGCTCCTTCACGCGCATGCACAGCGCACGCAGATCCTCCGCGCGAACCTCGCTCAAAAGGCGCTTGCTGAAGTCCGGCAGGATGTCGCGGTTCAACACGCTCTTGCGCACCACCCGTGTCGATTCAGCCATGGTGGCTCCGTAGAGCCACTGGGCTGCATGGTCACCGAAGGTCTTGGTTGCAGGACCGCGAGCTTTTTCTCTCTGTTTCTGCAGAGCCGGCGAAACGCCATCGCGCAACAGCCGCCTGGCCTCCAAGAGTTTTTCCCGCGCCGCGGCGAGCGAGATTCCGCCATAACCGTAGCGACCGATGGTCAGCGTCTCGCGCCGGCCATTGATGCGGTAGTCAAAACGAAAGGAAATGGACCCCGTCGGCGCGATGGCTGCGTACATGCCGTCGCGGTCAGCGACCTTGTAAAGGGTCGCGCGAGGCTTGAAATTCCGAAGGGCGAGGTCTGTGAGCATCTAGATTTTTCTCCTGATTGCGACGGCCAAACGCCGTCACCAATCAAGAGGTGTGCAGATGCCTACGAACCCGCATGAAACCTAGCTTCCGAGATCATTTTTTACCGTCACTGACGGTATCGCTTAGCGACCCAGTTTCGGCCCAGCGTGGCCCCTAGCGGAAAGAGCTCATTCGTACCGCCAGCCATACCGTCAAAGTCTTCTTCTGGCAGCCCCGGATGGGCAAGAGCTCCTGGGGAAGAATCCTTTGAAATCAACAGCTTACGAGAGGGAAATTGCCAATGAATTATCTTTGACGGTTTTCGTAAGTTGTTGATTTTAAATGGAATTTTTCAACTCTCACTCCCACTCGATCGTCGCCGGCGGCTTGCCGCTGATGTCGTAAACCACCCGGTTGATCCCCCGCACTTCATTGATGATGCGGTTGCTTACCTTGCCCAGCAGGCTGTGGGGCAGCTCGGCCCAGTGGGCGGTCATGAAGTCCTGGGTCTGAACGGCACGCAGGGCCACCACGTACTCGTAGGTGCGGCCGTCGCCCATCACACCCACGCTCTTCACCGGCAGGAACACGGCGAAAGCCTGGCTGGTCTTGTCGTACCAGTCGGCGGCGCGCAGCTCGTCGATGAAGATGGCGTCGGCGCGGCGCAGCAGGTCGGCGAAATCCTTCTTAACCTCGCCCAGGATGCGCACGCCCAGGCCGGGGCCGGGGAAGGGATGGCGGTAGACCATCTCGTGGGGCAGACCCAGGGCGATGCCCAGTTCGCGGACTTCGTCCTTGAACAGTTCGCGCAGGGGTTCCAGCAGCTTGAGGTTGAGGGTGTCCGGCAGGCCGCCCACGTTGTGGTGGCTCTTGATGGCGTGGGCCTTGCCGGTCTTGGCGCCGGCCGATTCGATCACGTCCGGGTAGATGGTGCCCTGGGCCAGCCACTTGGCCTTCGGCAGCTTCTTGGCCTCGGCCTGGAAGACCTCGACAAATTCGCGGCCGATGATCTTGCGCTTGGCTTCCGGGTCGGACACGCCCTTGAGGTGCCCCATGAACTGCTCGGTGGCATCCACGTGGATGACCTTGACGCCCAGGTTTCGGGCGAACATCTGCATGACCATCTCGCCTTCGTTGAGGCGCAGTAGGCCGTTGTCCACGAACACACAGGTCAGCTGATCGCCGATCGCCCGGTGCAGCAACGCCGCGACCACGGACGAATCGACGCCGCCGGACAGGCCGAGGATCACCTCCTCGTCGCCCACCTGGGCGCGCACCTTCTCGATGGCTTCATTCACATAGTCGGGCATGTTCCAGTCGTGCTGGCAGCCGCAGATCTCGTGCACGAAGCGGGCAATCATCTCCTTGCCCTTGATGGTGTGGGTGACTTCCGGGTGGAACTGCACCGCGTAGAACTTGCGCGTCTCGTCGGCCATGGCGGCCAGCGGGGTGGACTCGTTGGAGGCGATCACCTTGAAGCCCGGCGGCAACTCGGTGACCTTGTCACCGTGGCTCATCCACACATCCAGCAGGCCGTGGCCTTCGTCGTTGGTCCGGTCCTGGATGCTGCGGAACAGCTCGGAATGGCCCCGGGCGCGGATTTCGGCGTAGCCGAACTCGCGCTTGCCGGAGCTCTCTACCTTGCCGCCCAGCTGGGCCGCCATGGTCTGCATGCCGTAGCAGATGCCGAACACCGGCACCCCGATCTCGAACACCGCCATCGGCGCCTTGACTTCACCCGCCTCGTACACCGAGTTGGGTCCGCCGGACAGGATGATCCCCTCGGGCGCAAAGTTGCGGATGAACTCATCCGACACGTCGTAGGGGTGGATTTCGCAGTACACCTGCTGCTCACGCACACGGCGGGCGATGAGCTGGGTGACCTGGGAGCCGAAATCGAGGATCAGGATTTTCTTGTGCACGGCGGAGTCCGTAGGGTGAAAACGGGAAGGCCGGCATTATAGCCCTTGCGCCAGGAGGGCGGGACGCTGTGGGCGGGGGGCTGCGGTACCGCCGCGACGCCCTACCACCTCCCATGCGACAATCACGCCCGAATTCCACGGTTTGCGCGCAGGACCCACCCCTTGAACAAGAAATCCGATAAAAAGCCGGCCGTCACGGATGACGTGATCAGCCAGCATACCCCCATGATGCAGCAGTACCTCCGCATCAAGCAGGACCACCCCGACACCCTCCTCTTCTACCGCATGGGTGACTTCTACGAGCTGTTCTTCGAGGACGCCGAGAAGGCTGCGCGGCTGATGGACATCACGCTGACCACCCGCGGGGCTTCCGCCGGGCAGCCGATCAAGATGGCCGGAGTGCCGCACCATGCGCTGGAGCAGTATCTGGCGCGGCTGGTCAAGCTGGGCGAGTCGGTGGTCATTGCCGAGCAGGTGGGCGACCCGGGGGCGACCAAGGGGCCGATGGAGCGGGCGGTGGCGCGCATCGTCACGCCGGGCACGCTCACCGACGCGGCGCTGCTGGATGACAAGGCCGATGCGCCGCTGCTGGCGGTCAATCTGCACCGGGGGGTGCTGGGGCTGGCCTGGCTCAACCTGGCCAATGGGGATTTCCGGGTGCTGGAGTGCGACGCGCCCCAGCTGGCGGCCCAGTTCGAGCGCCTGCGCCCGGCCGAGGTGCTGATCCCCGACGGGCTGCGCCTGCCGCTGCTGGAGCATCTGGCCCCCAGCCTGCGCCGCCTGGCCGACTGGCAGTTCGACGCCGAGACGGCCCGGCGCCTGCTCACCACCCACTTTGGCACCCGCGATCTGGCCGGCTTTGGTGCCGACGAGATGCCGGTGGCCCTGGCCGCGGCGGCGGCCCTGTTCGACTATGCCCGCGCCACCCAGCGCCAGGCCCTGGCCCACATCACGGCGCTCACGGCGGAGCGGGACAGCGCCTTCCTGCGCCTGGACGCGGCCACCCGACGCAACCTGGAAATCACCGAGACCCTGCGCGGTGAGGCCTCCCCGACCCTGCTGTCCCTGCTCGACACCTGCGCCACCAGCATGGGTTCGCGCTGGTTGCGCCACGCCCTGCACCACCCCCTGCGTGACCGGAGCGCCGCCGCCCATCGCCACGTGGCCGTGGCCGAACTGGGCGAAGGCCCGGTGGAGCCGGTGCGGCGCACCCTGCGCGGCGTCTCCGACGTGGAGCGCATCACCGCCCGGGTGGCCCTGCGCAGCGCGCGCCCACGGGATCTGTCGGCCCTGCGCGACAGCCTGGGCCGTCTGGCCGAGCTGCGCGCTGCCCTGGGCAGCCCCCAGGCGCCACTGCTGGAGCGCATGCTCGAAGAGCTCGCCACACCCGACGAGGCGCTGGATCTGCTGACCCGCGCCATTGCCGCCGAACCCTCCACCGTGCTGCGCGACGGCGGCGTGATCGCCGAAGGCTTCGACGCCGACCTGGACGAGCTGCGCGGCATCCAGACCAACTGCGGCGCCTTCCTGCTGGAGCTGGAAGCCCGGGAGCGGGAGCGCACCGGCATCGCCAACCTCAAGGTGGAGTTCAACCGGGTTCACGGTTTCTATATCGAGATTTCGGCCGCCAACGCCGCCAAGGGCGAACTGCCCGAGGACTACCGCCGCCGCCAGACCCTGAAGAACGCCGAGCGCTTCATCACCCCCGAGCTCAAGGCCTTCGAGGACAAGGCCCTGTCGGCCCAGGAGCGCGCCCTGGCCCGGGAAAAGCTGCTTTACGAGGGGGTGCTCGACGCCCTCGCCGGCGACATTCCGCGCTTTCAGCGCATCGCCAGGGCCTGCGCGCTGCTCGATGGCCTGTCGGCCTTTGCCGAAGCCGCGGCCCGCTACAACTACGCCATGCCCACCTTCAGCGATCAGCCGGGCATCGACATCCAGGCCGGGCGCCACCCGGTGGTGGAGCGGCAGGTGGAAAACTTCATCGCCAACGACTGCCGCCTCGACCCCACCCGGCGCATGCTGCTGATCACCGGCCCCAACATGGGCGGTAAATCCACCACCATGCGCCAGGTGGCGCTGATCGTGCTGCTGGCCCATGTCGGCTGCTTCGTGCCGGCGAGCGCAGCGCGCATCGGGCCGGTGGATGCCATCTTCACCCGCATCGGCGCTTCCGACGACCTGGCCTCCGGGCGCTCCACCTTCATGGTCGAGATGACCGAGGCCGCCGCCATCCTCCACGGCGCCACTGACCAGAGCCTGGTGCTGATGGACGAGATCGGCCGTGGCACCTCCACGTTCGACGGCGTGGCCCTGGCCGTGGCGATTGCCCGCCACCTGCTCGACAAGAACCGCTGCTGGACCTTGTTTGCCACCCACTACTTCGAGCTGACCCGCCTCGCCCAGGACTACCCGGAGTGCGCCAACGTGCACCTGGACGCGGTGGAGCACAACCACGGCATCGTCTTCCTGCACTCCCTCGAGGAAGGCCCCGCCAGCCAGAGCTACGGGATCGAGGTCGCCGCCCTGGCCGGTATTCCGGGCACCGTGGTGCGCGACGCCAAGCGCCGCCTGCGCGCCCTGGAGAATCGCGAGATCTCCGCCGGCCCCCAGGCCGACCTGTTCGCCAGCCTGCCCCCCGACGAACCGGAGCAGACCGGCCACCCGGTGCTGGGCGCCCTGGCCGGCATCGACCCGGACGCCCTCACCCCGCGGGAGGCCCTGGAAACACTGTATGAACTCAAGCGGCTGAGCGCCTGATGAAGATGCTCCGCGCGCTCGCCCTGGCCCTGCTCGGCACCGGCCTGGCCGCGGGCAGCCACGCGGCCGAGCCCTTCAGCTTCGGGGTGCTGGGCGACACGCCCTACAACGGCTTCGAGCGCCAGCATCTGCCCGCCGTGCTGTCCGAAATGGACGCCGAGCCCCTCAAGGTCATCATCCACGACGGAGATATCAAGAACGGCGGCGAACGCTGCGACGACGACCTCTACAAGGATCGTCTGGGCCTCTTTGACAGCACCCTGAAACCGTTTGTACTGGTGCCCGGCGACAACGACTGGACCGACTGCCACCGCGCCAGCAACGGCGCCTACGACCCGCTGGAGCGCCTGGAGAAGCTGCGCACGGTGTTCTTCGCCGACCCCCGCAAGACTCGCGGCCGGTATCCCATGGCCGTGGACAGCCAGGCCGATGATCCAGCCTTTGCGGCCTATCGGGAGCACCAGCGCTGGCAGATCGGTCCGGTGCTCTTCCTGACGCTGAATGTGCCGGGCAGCGGCAACAACTACGGACGCAAGAAGACGCCCGGAGCGGAATACCTCGCGCGCAGCGCTGCGGTGAAGGCGTGGATCGAAGCCGGCTTTGCCCGGGCCCGCAGCACCAGGCTGGAGGGGGTGGTGCTGGTGATGCAGGCCAACCCGGACATTGAGGATTTTGCTGACGGCAAGAGCAACCCTGCCTACCGGGAGCTGCTGAACCAGGTTCTGGCCGAAACCCGCCGCTTTGCCGGCCAGGTGTTGCTGGTGCATGGCGACAGCCACGTGCATCGTATCGACAAGCCCCTGCGCGACCCGAAGGATGGGGCGACCGTCGACAACTTCACGCGGGTGGAGACCTTCGGTTCACCCTTCATGGGCTGGGTGAAGGTGGACGTGACGCCGGGCTGCAAGCGCCTGTTCCGCCCCACCGGCCGGCCCTACTCCCCCAGGACCGGCGACTGAAATGGCTGCGCTACTGCTGCTTCGGGTTCATGCGCTCGCGGACGCTCTCCAGCGCCTTGCGCACCCCCTCGGCCGCGGCCTCGACACCGTCGGTGGCGGCCGCCTCACTGACCACGTGATAGTGCAGCACCAGCAAGCCCCGCAGCTTCTCCCAGGCGAGGGGGTTGTCGGAGCTGCACATGCTCGAATCACCGCGCAGCACGGCTTCGGCAACACCGGGCTCGAGCATGCGCACACCGCACAGCTGGGCCAGGCGGGCGATCTCCATGTCAATGGACGCGAGCTCGCGGTTGAAATGTTCGAAAGTGGTCATGTTCGACTCCAGGACGTCGCCAGACGTTGTTGCAGTGCACTACAGAATACACTGGTTTTCCCATGAGCATTCCCATCGACATCAGTGAAGAGTCCGGCGTCCGCTACCTGCATTTCGGTTCCGACTGGGTGCAGGGCGCCATGCGCCTGCGCAAGCCAAATGCCCTTGAGCTCAGCTACACCCGCGAGATGATGGCCGGGCTGCTGTTCCGCGAAGCCCCCTGGCCGGCCCGCGTGCTGCTGATTGGCCTCGGAGCCGGCTCCCTGGCCAAGTTCGTCCATCACCATCTGCCCCAGGCCCGGGTCACGGTGGTGGAAATCGCCCCCGAGGTGCATGCGGTAGCCCGCCAGTATTTCCGCCTGCCGGACGAGGATGAGCGCCTGGAGGTGCACATCGGCGACGGAGCCGCCTTTGTCCAGGACGATCCCCGTCAATGGGATCTGATCGCCGTTGACGGCTTCGATCGCCACGCCCGGGCTGGCGCGCTGGCCACACAAGCCTTCTATTCGGCCTGTCGGAGACGTCTGGCGGCGGACGGCATCCTCAGCGTCAACCTCTTCGGCCAGCTGCGCGGTTTCAAGACCCAGCTGCAACGCCTCCGCAAGGCCTTCGACGGGCGGGTGCTGGATCTACCCGAGTGTGACAGCGGCAACGTCGTCGCCCTCGCCACCACGCCGGGCGGGCAATCCTTTGATCTGGCCACCCTGAAGCTGCGCGCAGCCGGGCTCAAGGCCGCCACGGGCCTGGACCTGCTGCCCGCCCTGAGCCGACTGGAGAAGTCGGGCGCCTGCCCGGATGGCACCGTAACACTGTGAGCACACGGGTCGACTGCGTCGTCATCGGCGCCGGGGTGATCGGCCTGGCCTGCGCCCGGGCCCTGGCCCACGCCGGACGCGAGGTGCTGATCCTCGAAGCCGCCGATACCTTCGGCACAGGCATTTCCAGCCGCTCCAGCGAGGTGATCCACGCCGGCCTGTACTACCCAGCCAGCTCCCTGCGCGCCCGGCTGTGCCGGCCCGGTCGCGAGGCCCTGTACGCCTGGTGCGCTGAGCGGCACATCCCCCATCAACGGATCGGCAAACTGGTGGTCGCCACATCGGCTGCCCAGTTACCCGCGCTGGACCAGATTGCGCGCCAGGCCCGGGACAACGGCGTGACCGGCCTGCAACGCCTCGATGCCGCCGAAGCCCGTGCCCTGGAGCCCGCCCTGCACTGCGAAGGCGCCCTGCTCTCCCCGGATACGGGCATCGTGGACAGCCACGCGCTGATGCTCAGCCTGCTCGCCGATGCCCAGGCAGCGGGGGCCGTCCTCGCCACCCATGCCCCGGTGGAGTCCATGGCATGCGGGATTGACGGCCACCTGCTCCAGGTGGGCGGCGCCGACCCGATGCGCCTACAGGCCACCCGGGTGATCAATGCCGCCGGGCTCGGCGCGATCCCCCTGGCCCGGCGCATGCACGGCTTTCCTGCCAGCCTGATACCCACAGCGCGCTACGCCCGGGGCAATTACTTTGCCCTGCAGGGCCGCAGCCCCTTCACCCACCTGATCTACCCCGTACCGGAAAGCGCCGGCCTCGGCGTACACCTGACCCTGGACCTGGGCGGCCAGGCCCGTTTCGGGCCCGATGTGGAGTGGGTGGGCGCGCCCAGCTACCAGGTAGACCCGGACCGCGCCGAGGCCTTCTACCCCGCCGTGCGGCGCTACTGGCCAGGCCTCCCCGACGGCGCCCTGACGCCGGCCTACGCCGGTGTGCGCCCCAAGATCCACGGCCCGGACGAACCCGCCGCCGATTTCATGCTCCTCGGTCCGCAGGCCCATGGCCTGCCCGGCCTGGTACAGCTGTTTGGAATCGAATCCCCCGGCCTGACCAGCTGCCTGGCCCTGGCGGATGCGGTAAGAGACGCCCTCGGCTGACGTTACCGCCTCTCCGTCAAACACGATTCGTAAGGGCACCTTGTAGGGGCGACTTCAGTCCCCCATCGCGGGTTGAATCACCGGCATGCCTTTGATCAAAGTCCACGGGCGACTGAAGTCGCCCCCACCGGAGCAGCACACACTCAGCTGGCGGCCGGCGGTGCCGGGGGAATCCACATGCAGTTGCCCTTGTTGGCCTTGGCAATCTCGCCCAGCACCCGCTCGTGGCCCTCGAGCTCCTCCGGCGCGGCCCGCAGCACGCGCAGGGGCGGCCGCTCGGCAAAACCTGCGCCGCTGCCGTCATCCATCTGGGGCGGCGGCTCGTCGACACTCATGATCAGGCTCTCCTGTCCGCGGGTCATGGCCAGGTACACATCGGCCAGCAGCTCGGCATCGAGGAGCGCGCCGTGCAGGGTCCGGTGGGTGTTGTCGATCTCGTAAAGCGAACACAGGGCGTTGAGGGATGCCTTCTTGCCCGGGTTCTGCTCCTTGGCCAGCTTGAGGGTATCGATCACCGACGGACAGATGGCGGTGAGGATGGGACGGCCCAGCAACCCCAGCTCGTAATTCAAAAAGCCCACGTCGAAGGACGCGTTGTGGATGACCAGCTCGCCGCCGGCCACGAAGGCTTCGAACTCCTCGACGATGTCCTTGAACAGCGGCTTGTCCACCAGGAACTCGTTGGTGATGCCGTGCACCGCCATGGCCCCCGCGTCGATCTCGCGCTGAGGGTTGATGAAGACGTGGTAGTGCCGGCCGGTGAGCTTGCGGTCGAGCAACTCGACACAGCCGATTTCAATCACCCGGTCGCCACTCTTCCAGTCCAGGCCGGTGGTTTCCGTATCCAGAACGATCTGCCTCATGCCTTCACTCCTGCCATTTCTTCCGAGTCTACGGCTCTGCCCATCTTGCGCACCGCCTCCACACCCCGCCGCGCCAGTGCGTCGGCACGCTCATTCTCCACATGGCCGGCGTGGCCCTTGACCCACAGCCAGCGAATTTCATGGCGGGCGGCCTCCGCATCCAGGGCGCGCCACAGGTCTTCGTTCTTCACCGGCGCCTTCGAGGCGGTCTTCCAGCCCCGCGCCTTCCAGCCGTGGATCCACTCGGAAATACCCTTCTGCACATACTGGGAGTCGGTATGCACCCGCGCCGACACCGGCCGCTTCATGGCCTCCAGGGCCCGGATCACCGCCAGCAGCTCCATGCGGTTGTTGGTGGTGGCGGGCTCACCGCCCCACAGCTCCTTCTCATGAGGGCCCGAGCGCAGGATCGCGCCCCAGCCGCCTGGCCCCGGGTTGCCGGAGCAGGCGCCGTCGGTATAGATGTCAATCTCGTCCAAAATCGTTCTCGTCGGTGGTTTTACGGGGGCCGGTGTCGACACCCCCGCTTCTCTGAATGATGGGCGCCAGCGCCCGGGCCCGCGCCTTGCGGTCCCATCTGGGCATGATCAGGCGCATGCCGTGCACCCGCTTGATGGCATGGATCACATACACGCCGCCGCCGATGGGCCACCAGCGGGGGCCGGCCTTGTCGAGCAGCCCGAGGCGGTCGATCCATTTCTGTTGCTCCAGGGCCGGCACGAAACAGCCCGAACGCTGGGTGCCGATCTCGAAGCTCAGCAGGGCCAGCCAGTCCTTCAGGCGGCGGGTGCTGAGGTACTGCCCATGCCACGGGTAGGCACCGCACTCCCGGGCCAGCCGGCGGCGCAGGCCGAACAGGCTGAGGGGGTTGAAACCGGCGATGACAACATGGCCGTCCGCCACCAGCACCCGCTCCACCTCTCGCAGCACCTGGTGCGGGTGTGCCGCAAACTCCAGCACATGGGGCAGCACCACCAGATCAAGGCTGTTGGCGGCAAAAGGCAGGGCTTCGAGATCCGTCTCCAGGTTCACGTCGCCAGCCCCGGCCCGAAAGCGCAGGGGCATCCGGTTGGCGCGCAGGAAGTCGGCTTCCGGCAGCCCCAGCTGGACGGCGTTATAGCCGAAGATGTCGCTCACCAGCGCATCGATGCGCTCGGCCTCCCAGGCCATGACGTAACGCCCCAGCGGGGTGTCGAGCCAGGCGTGCAGACCGGGGAAGGACTCGGAGGGCGACATCGGAATACGGAGGGTGGGAGAGCGGCTACAATCGGGGGATGCAGATTATCCCCCTTCCCGCGTTTCGCGATAACTATATCTGGCTGCTCCGTCACGGCACCACCGCCACGGTGGTCGACCCGGGCGATGCCGCCCCGGTGCTGCGCTACCTGGCCGACGAAGGCCTGAGCCTGAGCGCCATCCTGATCACCCATCACCACTCCGACCACGTGGGCGGCATCGAGGCCCTGCTGGCCAGCCACCCGGCGCCGGTATATGGCCCGGCGCGGGAGTCCATCCCCGCCATCACCCGCCCGGTGGGCGACGGTGAGGTGGTGTCGGTGCCCGGGGCCGATTTCCAGGTCATCGATGTTCCGGGCCATACCGCCGGCCACGTGGCCTATTACGCGGCGCCCATGCTGTTCTGTGGCGACACGCTGTTTGCGGCGGGTTGCGGGCGCATCTTCGAAGGCACGCCGGCCCAGCTGTACGCGTCCCTCGAACGGCTTGCCGGGCTGCCCGGCGACACCCAGGTGTACTGCACCCATGAGTACACCCTCTCCAACCTGGCCTTCGCCGCGGCGGTCGAACCCGCCAACAGCGCGGTCACCGAGCGCATCGCCCGATGCCAGGCCCTGCGTGCCGACGAGCGCCCCACCGTGCCCTTCCAGCTGGACGGGGAACGCCACTCCAACCCCTTCCTGCGCACCCGCGAAGCGGATGTCGTGCGCCAGGCTGAAGCCCAGGCCGGGCGCAGCCTGAATGGGCCTGAAGAGGTGTTTGCCGCCCTGCGGGAGTGGAAGAACCGCTTCTGAACGTCTGCAGAAGCAGATAAATCAGGAAGGAACGCGCACTGCCGCAGCCGCGATACGGTTGCGGCCGCTTTCCTTGGCTTGATACAGGGCGTCGTCAGCCGCCTTGAGCAGATCGGCCGACAGGCCCTCGTTGCGCCCCGGGATCACCGACGCCACCCCGATGCTCACCGTCACCACGCCATTGCCACGGGCGTAGCGATGGGTGATGCGCAGCCCCTCCACCGCCGAGCGCATGCCTTCGGCCACCTGCAGGGCGCCGGTGATGTCGGTGTCCGGCAGGATCACGGCAAACTCCTCGCCGCCGTAGCGGGCCACCAGGTCGGCCGGGCGGCGCAGCACCGAGCTCAGGGTGCGGGCCACCGCCTTCAGGCACTCATCCCCCACCTGGTGGCCGTAGCCGTCATTGAACTGCTTGAACTTGTCCACATCGCACAGCAGCAGCGCCAGGGGCTTGCCCTGGCGGCTGGCCCGGCGCCATTCCCGCAGCAGGGTCTCGTCGAACTGACGCCGGTTGGCAATGGAGGTGAGGCCGTCGAGGGACGACAGGCGGGTGAGCTCCTGGTTGGCCTCGTCGAGCTTGCGGGTCAGCACCAGCAGCGAATAACGCATCTGGGCGATGCGCTGCATGGCCCGCACTTTGGCGGCCAGCACGGTTTCGGAGACGGGCTTGATCAGGTAGTCGTCGCCCCCCACGGCGATGCCCTTTTCGAGGTCTTCATCGCTGGTACGGGCCGTGAGGAAGATGATGGGCGTCCATTCGCCGGACTGTTCGAGCTGGCGGATGCGCCGGGCAACCTCGAAGCCATCCATGCCGGGCATGATGATGTCGAGGAGGATGAGGTCGGGACGTTCGAGCTTGAACTGCTCGATGCCCTTCTCGCCATCCCGCGCGACGATGGGATCGATACCGATCTTGCGGAGCTGATGGGACACCAGGGTCGCGCTCGTCAGGGTGTCCTCGATCAACAGGGCTTTCACAGAGGGGTCTCGGTACGATGTCTGGGTTTGTTGGCGCGCGCGCGGCTGTGGGCGGATTGTGCCCCAAATGGGGCAGCAGCGGGTCGTTTCAGGCCCCCATGGGGCCACAATCGTTATCTGGCGCGGGCCTTGGCCGGTTTGTCGTGTTTTGAATCGTTTACCGGTTTGACCCTCCCGCATATGGGCAGATAAAATCCCGCCTTTGCTTTTCGCGCGACAAAGCCCGATGTATCCGAGAGTTATCGCGCTGTTCCTGTCTCTTTTTGCTGCAGGCACCCTGCAGGCCAACGATGCCGTCGAGATGCCCCTGCGCTTCGACCCGCTATCGTCCCTCAACGAAGCGGGCGGCCTCCAGCCTCCCCAGACCTTCGAGATCCGCGAGCAGCACGTCCGCGTTCCCACCGTCGACCTGACCGTCGAGACCGACGATCTCTGGGAGCGCATCCGGCGCGGCTTTTCCATGCCCGACCTGAACACCGAGCTGGTCACCGACAGGCAGATCTACTACATCAACCGCCCGGGGGCCCTGCGCCAGATCTTCACCCGTGGCCAGCGCTACCTCTATCACATCGTCGACGAGCTCGAGCGCCGGGGCATGCCCACCGAACTGGCCCTGCTGCCCATGGTCGAGAGTGCCTTCAACCCCATGGCCCTGTCCTCGGCCCAGGCCTCCGGCCTGTGGCAGTTCATCCCGTCCACCGGCAAGAGCTACAACCTGGAACAGAACTGGTGGGTGGACGAGCGCCGGGACGTGATCGCCTCCACCAACGCAGCCCTCGACTACCTGCAGACCATCTACGAGATGCACGGTGACTGGCAGCTGGCGCTGGCGTCCTACAACTGGGGTGAAGGGGCGGTAGGCCGCGCCGTGGCCAAGAACCGGGCCGCCGGCCTGCCCACCGAATACCAGCACCTCAACATGCCCGGGGAAACCCGCTACTACGTGCCCAAGCTGCAGGCGCTGAAAAACATCGTCGCCCAGCCGGAGCTCTTCGGCATCACCCTGCCCCGCATTCCCAACCGGCCGTATTTCGTTACGGTCGAGAGCCGCGTCGCTTTGGATCTGGCCACCGCCGCCCGTCTGGCCGAAACCTCGGTGGACGAGATCCTGGCCCTCAACCCGGGCTACAAGCGCCCCGTGCTGCCCACCAACGGCAGCCAGTCCCTGGTCATTCCGGCGAGCCAGGTCGAGGCCTTCCTGATCAACCTGTCCCGCCACGACCCGGCCAGCGCCAGCTGGCGCACCTACGAGCTGCGGGAAGGCGAAGGCCTCGAAGGCGTCGCTGATCGCCTGGGCATCTCCGCCAGCCGTCTGCGTCAGGTCAACGGCCTGTCACCCCGGGCCCGTATTGGCAGCGGCTACACCCTGATCGTGCCCTCGGAGAGCGAAGGCGACCGCATCACCCTGGCCAACCTGCTGCCCACCAAGCCCCAGGCCGGCGCCGTCGAGCCGCCGCCACCTACCCGCACCCTGATCCAGCGCACCGTGGTGCGCGGCAAAAACGGTCGATCCGTGGTGGTGGAACGCAAGGTGACGGTGCAGGACAGCGCCCCGTCCCGTGACAGGAACGAAAAGGCAGACAAGGGCAAGGCCGGCAAGCGGGCGGTCGAGGAACGTGAAAAGCCCGCCGCCAAGGGCAGCGCCAAGGCGGCCCCCGCCGGCAAGGCCGGCAAACCCGAGAAAGCCGACAAACCGACGCGCCAGGAAAAGGCCGAAAAACCCGCCAAGGGCGCCGGCAAGCCCCCTGCTCCACCGGCCAAGGCCAAGGCGGAGCCGCCGAAACGGCGTTGACGCCCGGGCGCATGTTGGTCGAATGAACTCGACCCCATGAGAGAGTCATTCAGACTTTCCCGTGGGGTCGATTTCATTCGACCGCGGACTTTGGTCAGCGGCTTGCCGCTCATCGGCGTGAGCAGGTCGAATAAATTGGCGCTGTTCGCGTTAAGTATGGAAAGGGTTTTCGCCCTCGGCAGGTAAGGCTCTCCATGCCTGGCAGGGTGG
>NZ_JAKLLN010000038.1 GCF_023150065.1 Zoogloea sp. | reverse complement strand
GCCAAGAGGTCGGTCCCGATGTTGCCGGGGCCGATCAGGGCGCATTTGATTTTTTGGGTCATGGCAATTCTCTCTTGTTGGGTGGGACGCGTCAGGCAAACAGGGCCGTGACGCTGCCGAGGCCGTCGATGGACACGTCGAAACGCTCGCCCGGCCGGACGGCGACCATGGGGCCGAGGGCGCCGGTGAGCACGATGTCGCCGGCCAGCAGGGGGCGGCCGCAGCGCACCATCACGTCAGCCAGCCACACGGCGGCGTTGAGGGGGCTGCCCAGGCAGGCCCGGCCGCTGCCCCGGGAGACCACCTCGTCGCCCCGGCGCATTTCCATGGCGCAAGCGGTGAGGTCCACGTCCTGCAGGCGGCGCGGCTGGCCGCCGAGCACGAAGAGGCCGCTGGAGGCGTTGTCGGCCACGGTGTCGACGAAACGGATGTTCCAGCTCTCGATGCGGCTGTCGACGATCTCGATGGCCGGCAGGGCGTACTCGGTGGCGCGGATCAGGTCGGCGTAGGTGTGGCGCTCGTGGGTCAGGTCACGGCCGATGACCAGGGCGACTTCGGCCTCGACCTTGGGCTGGATGAGCCGGCCCAGGGCCACGGGCTCGCCGTCGCCCACGGCCATGTCGGCAAACAGCATGCCGAAGTCGGGCTGATCGACCCCCAGCTGGGCCTGCACGGCCAGGGAGGTGAGGCCGATCTTGCGCCCCACCAGGCGGCGGCCTTCGGCCAGCCAGGCGCGGGTGTTGGCCTCCTGGACGGCGTAGGCACCATCCTGGTCGCACTGGGCCAGGCGGTCACGCAGGGGGGCGATGGGCTGCCCGCTGGCGGCCGCTGCCTTGAGCAGGGCCGCCGCGGCATCCGTGCCGAGCAGGGATGCGTCGCTCATCACTTCACCAGCTTCCAGTGGTTGTTCTCAACCTTGATCAGCACGATGGCGCTGGCGTCGTAGCCGGCGTGGTCGGTGGCGCCCATGGTGTAGACGCCGTTGGTGCCCACCAGCTTGCTGGTCTTCTCGATGCCCTCACGCAGGGCGTTGCGGAACTCCGGGGTACCGGACTTCACCTTGGCCTTCTGGGCGGCGACGATGCCGTTCTGCAGCAGCTGCCAGGCGTCCCAGGAGGCGCCGGCAAAGGTGGAGCGGGAGTCGGGGCCGTTCTTGGCTTCGAGCTCCTTCACGAAGGCCACGCCGGCCTTCTTGGTGGGGTGGCTATCGGGCAGCTGTTCGGCCACCAGCACCGGCCCCACGGGGATCAGGGCGCCTTCCACAGCCTTGCCGCCAACCCGCAGGAACTCCTTGCTGGTGACGCCGTGGGATTGATAGATCTTGCCCTTGTAGCCGCGCTCGCGCAGGGTGATCTGGGGCATGGCGGCGGGGGTGCCGGAGGCGCCCACGAAGACCACATCGGGCTTGGCCGACATGACCTTGAGTACCTGGGCCTGCACGCTGGGGTCGGCGCGGCCGTAGCGCTCGGTGGCGACGATCTTGATCTTGCCTTCGGTGGCCTTGGTGAGGGCCTTCAGCAGCAGCTCGCCCCAGGAGTCGGAGAAGCCGATGAAACCCACGGTCTTGGCGCCGCCTTCCAGCATGTCGGCGACGATGCGGCCCACCATCAGGTCGGCGGAAGGCTCGCTGCGGAAGATGTAGCCGCGCTTGTCGCCGGACACGTCCAGGGGCGCGACGGAGATCATGGGGGTCTTCTCGGCGTTGGCCACGTCGGCCATGGCCACGGCGGTGCTGATCAGGTTGGGGCCGAGGATGGCGTCCACCTTGTCTTCGGAGATCAGCTTGCGCACGTTCTTGACGGCGTTGGTGGGGTCGGTACCGTCATCGAGGAGGATGAAGTTGATCTTCTCGCCACCGATGGTGCTGGGGAACAGGGCCACGGCCTTCTTGGTCTCGGCACCCAGCGCGGCGGCCGGGCCGGTGAGGGAGGCGATGATGCCCACATTGATGTCGGCCAGGGCCGGCGCGGCGGCCAGGGCGGCAATGCCCAGGGCAATGAGTTGGCGGGTTTTCATGGTTTGTCTCCTCGGTTGGGTATCTGGATGCTGTTGTTCGGGGTCAGGCGGCCACGCCGGTCAGGGCGGCAAAGCCGGCGATCCATTCCGGGATCGCCCGGTAGTAGCGGGACTGCACCTGGTAGTGCCCGCCGGTGGCGGCGTTCATGGCGGCGTTGGCGGCCACCCAGGTCTTCACTTCGTGGGCCGAGGCGCCGGCCGCTTCGGTGATGGCGGCGTTGCCGTAGGCGTCGAGGGCGGTCCAGTCCTGGCAGGCCAGGTTGGCCATGAAGGCCTCGTCCCACTGGGGGTTGAGGGGGCGCAGGGGGCTGTCGCCGCCGGCAAACAGGGTAGCAGCGTCGATGGTGCGCTGCTGGCGCGCGGCCCGGGCGTCGGGGGTGGGGTTGCGGCCGGCGATCAGGCGCTCGGCCACCTCGGGCACGGCGGTGGCGATCTGCGGCACCGGCGGGTTGTGGGACAGGCCGCCGGAACCGATGATCAGGGTGCGCTTGCCCAGCTTGCGGGCAAACTCGCCCACCGCCTCGCCAAACTGGCGGGCCCGGCGGAAGCTGATCACCGGCGGCGCCACGCTGTTGATGAAGAGGGGGATCACCGGGTAGCGGGCGAGGCTGCCGCAGATCTCCTCCAGGGGCTGGGCGAAGCCATGATCCACCAGCATGCGGTAGGAGATGGCCAGGTCGATGTCAGCCGCCACCACGTGCTGGGCACAGGCTTCGGCGATGTCCCGGGGCACGTCCAGCGGGCCCGGCGATGTCATGTAGTCGCCCACCGAGGTGGCCGAGGTGCCGATGCACAGCTGGGGCATGGCATCCAGGAAGAAGCCGTTGTAGTGGTCCGGCGCAAAGAGAAAGACGAGCTCGGGATCAAAGGCCTCCACCTCGGCGCGCAGGGTGGCGACGATGCGGCCGGCCTCCTCGACCACGTCGGGCAGCGGGTCTACATAGCCCTTCAGGGGCGTGTGGGAGAGGCATTGCAGCAGAAAGCTCATGCGGCCTCCTGCAGGGCGGCGACCGGGCGGGCGGCATCCACGTTGAGGCCCATCTTGCCGGCCACGGCTTCGAGCAGCTCGTTGATCTCCACCGGGAAGGCGATGCCGGCAACGAAGCGGTCGGGGCGGATCAGGGCGATGGAGCCGGGGTGCTCGCCAAACCAGTCCTTGAGGCGCAGCTGCTCGTCGCCGATGACCTCGGTGGCGGCGCTGATGTCCACCCGGCGCTGCATCTGCACCACCGGTTTGACGGTGAGGATGCGGGCATTCATGGCGGCCAGAATGGCCTTGCTGCGGGGGGTGAGCCAGTAGTTGGGGTCGGCGCCCCAGGACAGCAGCGCAAAACCGGTGCCGATCACGTCGTCGAGCAGCTTCACCTCGCCCGCCTGGGTGCGCACCCGGGGCTGGATGAAGAGACGGCCCACCGGGGAGTTCTTGCGCGGGGTCTTTTCGTGCACCACCAGACCTTCGGCGTAGAAGGGCATGGGCTTGTAGCGCATCTCGCTGAAATAGCGCTTCACCGCCGGGATCTGGTTGAGCAGCCAGGTGCTGGCGTCGCGAACGGCGGCCTTGAAGACATTGCGCGGGTAAAAGATGCGCCCGGCTGCCACCGACAGGTCGATCATGGCCTTGGCGTGGGGCGGGCGCTCGATGTTGTAGGTCTCGAGCAGGGTGTCGGAGGCCAGGCCCTTGACCACCCAGGCCAGCTTCCAGGCCAGGTTGGTGGCGTCGCGCATGCCGGTGTTGTAACCCTGACCCTGCCACACGGGCATGATGTGGGCGGCGTCGCCGGAGAGCATCACGCGGCCCACCTTCCAGCGGTCGGCGATGCGGGCGTTGTGGGTGTAGACGCGCTTGCGGATGAAGTCGAGCTTGTTGATGTCGGTGCCGGCGGGCAGCACCTTGCCCAGCAGCTCGGCCATGCGCGCCGGGGCGGTGATCTGCTCCTCGGTCTCGCCTTCCCACACCATGAACTCGAAGCGGCGCACGCCGTCGGGCAGGGCCACCGACACGTAGGGGCGCTTGGGGTCGGAGTGCATGTAGATGTAGGGCACGCCGAGGGGGTCGTTGCGGATGTCCACCACCAGCCACTGGGACGTATCGGTGAAGCCGCCGAAACCGACGCCCAGCTGGGTGCGCACCACGCTGCGGCCACCATCGGCGCCGACCAGGTAGCGGCAACGCAGGGTCTGGGGGCTACCGGCCTTCTTGATCTTCAGGGTGACACCGTCCTTGTCCTGCTCGAAGGACTCGAGCTCGGAGGACAGGAACACCGAGGCATTGGGGAAACGCTTCAGGCCATTGAGCAGTTCCACATCCACCGCCGGCTGGTTGAAGGCGTTGCGGCGCGACCAGCCGAACTCGTCGGTGCGCGGCTCGATGGAGGCATACACCCGGCCGCTGGCATTGACGAAGCGCATCCAGTGGAAGGGGGTGAGGTGCTGCTGCACCTGTTCCACCAGACCGATGCCCTGGATGCTGCGCAGGCACTCGTCGTCCATACCCACGGCGCGGGGGTAGTCGATGAGGGCATCACCCTTTTCGAGGAGCATCACGCTGATGCCGTGCAAACCGAGGGTGTTGGCAATGGTCAGGCCGACCGGGCCGGCGCCGACGACGATCACGTCGGCATCGAAGCCTTGAATCTCGCTCATGAATTGTCTCCTGGTGTTTCCGGTTCGCCAGGAGAAGCCCCCGTGGAACGGATGGGCCGGCGCCGGAAATTACGTTATGAGAAACTTGTTGAGCGGATTCTAGGGTTGCGACTCGGGCAGGTAAAAAATAAAATCGAAACGTCCACTCCTTGCACAACATTGATTTAAATCAAAAATTTGCCACGCAAAAACACCGGCTCCGAGTACGCCCTGGTCCGCGGCCTGACCCGCGGGCTGGACCTGCTGCGGGCCATCAACGTGCAGGAAGGGGGGCGCTCCAGCCTCGCCCAACTGGCCGAAGCCACCGGTCTGCATCGCACCACGGTGCGCCGCCTGCTCGAAACCCTGATCGCCGAAGGCTATGTGCGGCGCAGCGATTCGGACGACAGCTATTGCCTGGCCTTGCGGGTGCGCTCCCTGGCGGAAGGCTTCCGGGATGACGATTGGATCTCCGGCATCGTCGCCCCGGCCCTGTCGGAGCTGCTGCAGGCCGTGGTGTGGCCCTCGGACCTGACCACCCCCCAGGGCGCCCACCTGGTCATCCGCGAATCCACCCACCGCTTCAGCCCCCTGTCCTTCCACCGTGCCATGGTGGGCCAGACCATGCCCATGCTGCTCACCGCCGCCGGCCGCGCCTTCCTGGCCGCCTGCCCGGACGATCAGCGCGAGGAAATCCTGCAACTGGTCCGCGCCGGCAACGACGACCAGGCCCGCCTGGCGGCGGACGAACGCTTTGTGGCCAACGTGCTGGGGCGTACCCGCGAACAGGGCTACGGAAGCAACGACGGAGAATGGACCTCCCAGCGCAAGGTGGGGGCCATTGCGCTGCCGATCATGCTGAATCAGCGCCCGCTGGGGGCGATCAACCTTGTCTATCTGAACCGCATGGTGACGCTGAAGGAGGCAGAACGGCGCTACCTGCCCGCGCTACAGCGGGCGGTGAGCCGGATCGAGGAGAAACTGGCAGAGCAGCAGGGGCTACGGTAGGGGGCTGCTAAGTCAGCGACAGCCACACGCGCCGCCAGCGAGCACGGGCACACAAAAAATTCACTTGTCATTAATATAAGCTTAGCGGTAAATTCACACCGCATGAACATATCCGATTACTTAGGGCTGCAGTGCTTACCCATCGGCAAGCCTCCAGAAGATCCAACCATCGTAGCAATCAGCCCCCCAAGCTCCCGAAGGGGAGACGACATCTTGGCTGACGGTATCTTGATGGCATTTTCAAGATTCACAACACGACCAATCGGTGCGTCCTGGAAAATTGGGCAACAGATGCCACCCACTTGACATCAGAAATTTAAACAACCCTCAGGGGAGAAATATGGCTTTCAGAATGAAGACCTTTTTTCTCACAGCCCCTCTTCTTTTTGCTTCGTTTTCGTCTATTGCCGAATCCACTGACACTCGCTTGGTCGGAAATTGGCAGGGACAAAGAAGCCAAGAAGGAAAGTGCTCATTTATGGCTTGGAAAATGGGCAGAACAGCAGACGGGAAATTCGAAGCCACCTTTTACAGCGACCCGGGAAAAACACGAATCCTTGGGAAGGAGAGGGGGCACTGGGAAGTCAAAGACGGCAGACTATCACTGCTTACTGATGGCGTCCTAACCCCTGATTTATACGTCTATACGTTTATTGACAATAACGCAGTAAAGTTCTCAAACGTAAAGCGTGACCCAACAGCAGACTGCATGGCCGACTATGAATTTACAGATCATCGGGTTCTTCAGTAAGTAGTTTGCCAGGCCAACCCAATTCGGTTGCTGCTCCCCATTCAGGCGTGCCACTCACAATTCCCGGGCACGCTTTCTGACGCAGAGCAGCGAGCACATCAAACGGATTAAGAATCTCCTTTTTAATCATTCAGGCAGACCTACCGCGGTCAGCCGGACCACTCCTATCACTTCGGACTTCAGGAATAGAATTCGTGCGCCATTTACTGATCGGTATGCTCACGCTGTCGTTATCAGGCTGCGCAGCTCTTACCTACACGGAACCACAAACAGGGAGTCGGGCCAGAGTGAGATTTGTAACAGACACGGTTTCCCCATCTGTATTGAAAGTATATGACGGAGATGATTGCTCTGGAGCTGAACACGAGTGGATGCGCCTGCGTGTCGGCACATTGCTAAGAGGATCTGTAAAGCGATTGGGGATGCCTCTATGGAATTATCACGACAACGCTGCAAAGGAAGTCTACGTATCGAACGACAAACCTCTATATGCAATGTTCTGGGGGAACGAAATAGAAGGCAGCTTCCACTATCAATGCGGCGTCCCTCTTAAAATTCAGTTCCAAGAAAACAAGGACTATGAGGTCAGGTACCGCTGGAACAGATCGCAGTGCACAGTGATCTTCTCAGAGATCCTGAGGAATGATGCGGGCGAGCACTTCGCGCAAGAAAAGGAAATCTTCAACAACAAGACCACCACAAAAGACAGCGGCTGCCAAAAGCAGTTTACGCGACTCAGATTCGATTAATAATGATGCATCCGGCTGACTACCCATGGTCAAGCTACCGGGCCACTGCCGAGTGGTGAGGCCAGCCCGCTCATCCAGGTGCACGGTCTCTATTCGGCACTGGGGCAGGATGCGGAACGACGGCAAGCGACGTATCGGGAGTTGTTCCGGCACGAACAGGAACCCGGGCTGGTGGATCAGATTCGGCGTGCGACGAATGGCGACTTTGTGCTGGGTGACGAGCGCTTAGCCAGGGACATCGAGGCGGTCGTTGGCCGCAGGGCGGTACCGAGTCAGTCGGGGCGACCGCGCAAGTGTGCTGAACCAGAGTCCGGAGCCTTGCCTGATGGGTGACACCAAGATGAATGTCAATCTTTGACATAGCCTGATAGGATGGGCAGCTCTTGATCAGGAGGCGCGAATCATGGGCATGAACGTCAACCTCACCCCTCAGCTTGAGGAGATGGTGCGAGCAAAAGTCAGCTCCGGCCTGTACACATCCGCGAGCGAGGTCGTTCGGGAGGCACTCCGCCTGATGGAGGAGCAGGACCGCATGCGAGAGGCAAAACTGGAGGAGCTGCGTCGCGAAGTCCGCAAGGGACTGGAGAGTGGGCCGAGTGCAGCCTGGGACGCCGCAGCCCTGAAAAAGAAAGCGCGCGCTCGGAAAGCAGCCAAGTCGGACGCTGCGTGAATGGCGCGCGTCACGCGTCGCCCCCAGGCGGAAACCGACATTCTCGATATCTGGAGCTACATCGCAGAGGACAGCGTTGTCGAAGCAGATCGCTGGGTCGATCGCCTGGACGAGAGCCTGACCCTGTGGGCGACTCAACCCGAGATGGGACGGGCTCGTGATGAGCTGTCACCCGGGATCCACAGCCTTGCATTCGGCCGGTACGTCGTTTTCTTCATGCCCTTGCTCGACGGGATTGATGTTGTCCGGGTTCTGCATGGTTCCAGGGATCTCGACGAGCAGTTTCGGTAATTGACAGGGAAAACTGCAGGCGGCCCCAGTTTTGCCCCGGATATCCCCTCTTCTGGCGCTGAAACCAGCCTGGCGCTCCTTGATCGGGGCCCCTGAATCCGTTTGCCGCCTCAGACCGCCCAGCTTCCGTCCGCGCGCAGCATGGAAAGATCAACGTACTTCGACCCGGCATGGTTGCCGGGCGAGAACTTCACCCGATAGCCACCGACATCGACATTGGTGTTGTTGAGGGCCGTCAGCAGCCCATCCGGACCGTTGGCGCGCTTGAGCACATCCGTCATGACCTTGGCGGCGATGAAGCCCTCCAGCGCGACCGGCGTCACCGCGGTGCCGGCCGGAAGCATCCTGGCGAATTCGCTGAAGATGCCCACGCCCTTGAGCGGTACCACCTGGCTGACCATGACCCCGGTTTTATCCTTGCCCAGGGCATTGGCCAGCGAAGTCGGGCCGACAAAGCTGATGCTGGCGAAGCTGGCCGGGCTGCCCATGGCGCGCGCCTGCTTGATGAAGGCAGCGGCCGTACCGTAGGTGGAAACAATCACGACGAGGTCCGGACTGGCCGGCAGGATGGCCTTGAGCGCAGCCTCGACATTGGCCGAATTGCGCTCGACCGTCCCTGTCGCCACAACCTTCGCCCCCCGACTGCCGAGCGCCTTGACCACCCCGTTGAGGCCAGCCTGGCCATACGCATCGTTCTGATAGACCACGGCAAACTTGCGTTGAAGGAGGCTCCAGAAATGCTGGACTAGATGCTCCGTCTCTTCAAAATACGAGGCGCGAATATTGAAGATCAGCGGATGATTCGGACTTCTCAGCGCTTCGGCTCCGGTAAACGGGGCGATGAACGGCAGATTGGCCTGCTCGAAAATGGGCTTCGCCGCCAGCGAAGTGGGCGTGCCCACATAGCCGAACAACGCTGCGACGCCTTTCTTGACGAAGGCATCGGTATTGGCCTTCGTCCGTTCAGGCTCATAGCCATCGTCGAGCGTCTCGAGGCGGATGTTGCGTCCGCCGACCCCGCCCCGGGCATTGACGTTGTTGAACCAGAGCAAGGCGCCATCCCGCATCTCGACCCCAAGATCCTTGGCCGGCCCGGAGAGGGGAACCGACTGGCCGAGGACGATATCCCCCGGAGTGGCCAGCGCCCTGCGATTGGCCAGCGTGAGGGAAAGCAGCGCCCCCACATTGAGAAACTGACGACGATTCATGATCTACCCCGAAATCTGCAACAAGACGGTTTCCACAAAGCACCAAGCATTCCACATGCCATATCTCATAAGGATATCCAGACAAAGGAATATTTGACCCTGGAAAGGCGCTCAAGCGGAAAATAAATCAGGGGCAGGAACGTTGCGAGACGGGTGAGAAGGGGGGTTGTGCGCGGTCCCCGGCGCCTCGAGCGTGACTGAAGGATGCCCGAGCCATGGAGCCCGGGCTCCGGGCATCAATGGTGGTGCTTGTGGTCCATCGGCGCCGCCGCGGTCAGATCGCGCACCTCGGCTTTCACTTCCACGTTTTCCACCTTCCTGTCCTTGCCCTCCACCTTCAGGGTGATGGGCACCACCTCACCCTTGGCGAGGGGCTTGTTCAGGTCGATGAGCATGACGTGATAGCTGCCGGGCTTGAGCTCGACAGGCTTGCCCGGCTGCACATCGAGACGCGGGACGGCACGCATCCTCATCACGTTGTTGTCCATGACCATCTCGTGCAGTTCCACCACTTTGGCAGCGGGGCTGGCCACGCCCACCAGGGTCACGCCGCCCTTGCTGCTGAGCTGCATGAAGGCGCCGGTCGCCTTCTGGGCCGGGACGGTGCCACGCACCCAGGGCTCCTTGATCTCCAGGTCGGCGGCCACGGCAGCGCCGGCAACGAGACTGGTCAGCATCAGGGCAACGATTTTGCGGGTTTGACTCACGACAGACTCCTTGAATTGAACGGGCAGCAGCTTAACGCGAGGCGGGCGGGCGGTGCGGTCCGGCGCGGTGCGCTGCGACCTTTTGCCGCGGCAATCAACCACGAAACGCATGCTTACAAAACCCGGGGGCACTTCTGGACGCCATCACCCGTCTGAGCCCCTGTCCTTCACCCCGTCTGGGAGATCGCTGCCATGTTCAAGAAGTTTGCCGCCTTGTATGCCCTGATCCGCAAGGATGCCGCCATTCTGTGGTACGCCCTGCGTCACCCGGCCCGGCCGGGCTGGCTGCGGCCGTCGGTGGCAATGATCGCGCTCTACCTGATCTCGCCGGTGGATCTGATCCCCGACGTGCTGCCGGTGATCGGCCTGGTGGACGATCTGGTGCTGATTCCGCTGCTGGTGGCCTGGCTGGTGCGCATGCTGCCCGAGGCCCTGCGCCGCGGCCAGGCCGACCACGCCCGGACCATCGACGTGGTGCCGGTCAGGACCAGGTGACGGTGGCCGCCAGCAGATAGCCGGCGCCATACACCGTCTTGATCAGCTTGGCGTGCTGGGGATTTTCCTCGAAACGCCGGCGCAGGCGGGAGATGCGCAGGTCGATGCTGCGGTCCAGGGCGGATACGTCCCGCCCGCCGAGCAGCTGCTCGCGGGTGAGGATGTGGTTGGGATGGGCCAGCAGCACCGACAGCAGCTGGGCTTCGGCGGTGCTGAGGGTTTCCTGCTGGCCGGCGGGGTTGATCAGGGTGTTGCTGCCCGGCTCGAAGCGCCAGCCGGCAAACTCGGCCACCCGCTGGGCCGGGTCGGCGGGCAGCACCACCTGCCCCGGATAGCGGCGCAGGATGCTGCGCACCCGGGCGATCAGCTCCCGGGGCTCGAAGGGCTTGACCACGTAGTCGTCGGCGCCCAGTTCCAGGCCCATCACCCGGTCGTAGATGTCACCGCGGCCGGTGACCACCAGCAGGCCGCAGGTGTGCTTGCCACGCATCTGCTGCAGCACCGCCATGCCGTCCATGTCGGGCAGCCCCAGGTCGAGCACGACGAGATCCGGCGCCCGGTGGCGCAGGCCATGGAAAAAGGCCTCGGCCGTACGGAACAGCTCGGTGCGATAGCCGAATTTTTCCAGGGTGTCGGCGATGAGGCGGGCGATGGCCGCCTCGTCTTCGACCACGTAGATGAGCTCGGGGCTGCGGGCGGTAGACATGGCTGGGGAGCTTGGCTCAAGCGCCCAGCGGACGCAAGGCCGCCAGCAGCTTGTCCCGGGTGAAGGGCTTGGCCAGCAGGGGCAGGTCGGCGTCCTGGTCCGGCCCCCCGGCGTGGGATTCGGCAAAGCCGCTCATCAGCACCATCGGCAGATCGGGCCGGAAGCGTCGCACGAAGCGCGCCAGGGCCCGGCCGTCCATCACGCCGGGCATCACCACGTCGGAGATGACCAGGGCGATGGCCGGGATGTTCTCGACCATGTCGGCAGCCTCGGCGCCGTTCTCGGCCTCAACCACGGCGCAGCCCAGTTCGGCCAGCTGCATGCGCACCACGCTGCGCACGTCGGCGTCGTCCTCGGCCAGCAGCACCAGCTTGCCGGCCAGATCGGCCGCATCCACCTCCCGCCCCGCCGGCAGCAGGGCTTCGGGCGCATCTTCCTCGACCCGCGGCAGCAGCACCGCCACCGTGGTGCCCCGGGCCTGGCGGCTGCGGATGCGCACCCCGCCCCCCGACTGTTTGGTGAAGCCATACACCATGGACATGCCCAGGCCACTGCCCAGACCAAACTGCTTGGTGGTGAAGAAGGGCTCGAAGACCCGCGCCAGCGTGCTGCCGTCCATGCCCATGCCGTTGTCGGTGACGGCGATCTGGACGTAATCACCGGGGGGCACTTCCAGGTCGGCGGCGGCATGGATGCCGAGCTGTTCGAGGGATGACTCGATGCGCAGCTCGCCGCCGTTGGGCATGGCATCGCGGGCATTGAGGGCCAGGTTGAGCAGGGCGTTCTCGAGCTGGTGGGCGTCCACCATGGCCACCAGGCAGGGCTCGCGGCTCGCCGTGCTGACGGCGATGGTGCTGGGCAGGGAGCGGCGGATGAGCTTGGACATGCCGAGGATCAGCTCGTTGACCTCCACCGGCTTGGGCTCCAGGGGCTGGCGCCGGGCAAATCCGAGCAGCCTGCGGATCAACTCGGCGCCCCGGTTGGCGGCGTGCATGGCGGGCTCGACGAAGTTCTCGGTGAGGGGGTCGTCGGGGTGGTTCTCCTTGAGGGCCACCAGGTTGCCGATGACCACCGTGAGCATGTTGTTGAAGTCGTGGGCCAGCCCGCCGGTGAGCTGGCCGATGGCTTCCATCTTCTGGGCCTGGGCCAGGGCAGCTTGGGTACGACGCTGCTCGGTGACATCCACCGAGTGCACGTAGCAGCCCAGCACCGTGCCGTCGGGGGCGACGTCGGGCACCAGGGTGCTGCGGGCCCTCGCCGGGCTGCCGTCGCGGCCGGTGAGCTGGTATTCATAGGTGACCCGCTCGCCCCCCAGGGCCCGGGCCACGTGGGCCTGCACCACCTCGAAGACCTCCTGTCCGACCACATCCTGGATCTTGCGTCCCTCCACCTGGTCGGCCGACCAGCCGAACCACTCGGCATAGCCCTTGTTGGCGTAGCGGTAGGCCCAGTCCCGATCAAAGTAGGCGACGGCCGCCGGGATGGCGTCGGTGATCTCGCGCAGGCGCTGCTCGCTGCGGCGCAAGGCCTGGGTGATGGCCTTGTTGCTCTCGATGGCAGCGGTCAGCTCCTCGTTGGCCCGGGTCAGGGCCTCGGTGCGGGACTCGATGTGCTCCTCCAGCTCGGCCTGGTGGCGGGCGATCTGCTCGGCAGCCCGGCGCTGCTCGGTGATGTCGGTGTACACGGTGATGAAGCCCTGGTGGGGCAAGGGAAAGCCGCGGATGGACAGGATGCGTCCGTTGGGGCGGATGCGCTCGGTGACGTGGGGCTGGAAGCTGCGGGCGCGGGTCACCCGCTCGGCCACCTGGGCGAGCGGGTCGCCGGGGCCATAATCGCCCCGCTCGGCGTTGAAACGGATGAAATCCTCGAAGGACACGCCGGGCCGCGCCAGGCTGTCGGGGAAGTCCAGCAGGCGCAAAAAGGCTGAATTCCACGCCACCATGCGCAGCTCGGCGTCGAACACGGTCACGCCCTGATCGAGCAGGTCGAGCCCCGCCCCCAGCATTTCCTGGTAACGCCGTTCAGGGGACACCGCTGTTTCCCCACCCCCGGCCGGTTCCGGATGTCCGTTCATCGCCACTCCGCAGACACGTTTCTTGGCATTGATTCTAGCCACAGCCCGGGCCCCCGAAAGGGGCCGACAAAATTCAGTACATTTCCACCAAAGTTCCGACAACTTTGTTTGCGAATCTTCGCCCCGATCCCCGGCAGTCCGTCACGGACGCCTCAAAGGGGAAGGCCCCAGAGCCACTGCTGCACCCATGTGGTGGCGTCAGAAACCAGGAGGAGATGAAGGTGTCGAACACCCCGTACGATATCGGGCTGGACAAGTGTGCAGCCAACCACGTCCCGCTCTCGCCGCTGTCCTTTCTCGAGCGCACAGCGCAGATCTATCCCCAGCGCACCTCGGTGATCCACGGCACCCGCCGCTTCACTTGGAGCGACACCTACGCCCGCTGCCGCCGCCTGGCCAGCGCCCTGGCCCAGCGCGGCATCGGCCGCGGCGACACCGTGGCGGTGATGCTGCCCAACGTGCCCGCCATGGTCGAAGCCCACTTCGGCGTGCCCATGACCGGCGCCGTGCTGAATACCCTCAACACCCGCCTCGACCCGGAAGCCATTGCCTTCATGCTGGCCCACGGCGAGGCCAAGGTGCTCATCACCGACCCCGAGTTCGCCGCCATCATCGCCCCGGCGCTGGAACTGTTGGAAGGGCCCAAACCCCTGGTGATCGACGCCCTCGACGCGGAATACCCGGGCACCACCTGCCTGGGCGAGATCGAGTACGAGGACTTCCTGGCCAAGGGTGACCCGGCCTACGCCTGGTCCCTGCCCACCGACGAGTGGGACGCCATTGCCCTCAATTACACCTCGGGCACCACCGGCAACCCCAAGGGCGTGGTCTTCCACCACCGCGGCGCCTACCTCAACTCGGCCTCCAACATCATCAGCTGGGGCATGCCCCAGCACGCGGTGTACCTCTGGACCCTGCCCCTCTTCCACTGCAACGGCTGGTGCTTCGCCTGGACCCTGGCCGCCAACGCCGGCGTCAATGTGTGCCTGCGCAAGGTGGATGTAGCCCTGATCTACGAGCTGATCCGCGAACACAAGGTGAGCCACTTCTGCGGTGCTCCGATCGTGCACGGCATGCTCATCAATGCCCCCGAAGGCCTGCGCACCGGCATCGAACACAAGGTCTCGGCCCTCATCGCCGGCGCCGCGCCCCCCGCCGCCATCATCGAAGGCATGGAGCGCATCGGCTTCGACATCACCCATGTGTATGGCCTGACCGAAACCTACGGCCCGGCATCCGTGTGTGCCAAGCACCCCGAGTGGGACGCACTCCCCATCGCCCAGCGCGCCGAGCGCAACGGCCGCCAGGGGGTGCGCTACCACATGCAGGAAGCCATCACCGTGCTCGACCCGCAAACCATGGAGCCGGTGCCCGCCGACGGCGAGACCATGGGCGAGATCATGTTCCGCGGCAACCTGGTGATGAAGGGCTACCTGAAGAACGAGAAGGCCACCGAAGAGGCCTTTGCCGGCGGCTGGTTCCACACCGGCGACCTGGCGGTGATGCACCCGGACGGTTACGTAAAGATCAAGGACCGCTCCAAGGACGTGATCATCTCCGGCGGCGAGAACATCTCCTCCCTCGAAGTGGAAGACGTGCTCTACCGCCACCCGGCCGTGATGACCGCCGCCGTGGTGGCCCGGCCCGACGAGAAGTGGGGCGAGGTGCCGGCCGCCTACATCGAGGTCAAGGAGGACGCCAAGGTCACGGTGGAGGACATCATCGCCCACTGCCGCGAGCACCTGGCCCGCTACAAGGTACCGAAGCACGTGGAGTTCTGCGTCCTGCCCAAGACTTCCACCGGAAAGATCCAGAAGTTCGTCCTGCGCCAGCAGGCCAAGTCGGCCTCGGCCATTGAATAAGTCCAACGGAGACTAGCAAGCCATGAAGATTCTCGTTCCCGTGAAGCGGGTCATCGATTACAACGTCAAGGTCCGCGTCAAGGCCGATCAGAGCGGCGTCGAGCTGGCCAACGTGAAGATGGCCATGAACCCCTTTGACGAAATCGCCGTCGAGGAGGCCGTGCGCGTGAAGGAAGCCGGCAAGGCCGCCGAGGTGGTGGCCGTATCCGCCGGCGCGGCCCAGAGCCAGGAAACCCTGCGCACCGCCATGGCCATCGGCGCCGACCGGGGCATCCTGAT
>NZ_JAKLLN010000037.1 GCF_023150065.1 Zoogloea sp. | reverse complement strand
CTGGCCATGGACCCCATCTGCATGCTCTTCGACGAGCCCACCTCGGCCCTCGACCCGGAAATGATCAACGAGGTGCTTGACGTGATGGTGGAGCTCGCCCAGGAAGGCATGACCATGATGTGCGTGACCCACGAGATGGGCTTCGCCCGCAAGGTGGCCAACCGGGTGATATTCATGGACCGGGGGCAGATCGTCGAGGATGACAGCAAGGACGCCTTCTTCGACGCCCCCCGCTCCGAGCGCGCCCGACAGTTCCTGGCCAAGATCCTGCAGCACTGAGGTGGCACCGCCCCGCCTCCGCATCCTGGCCACCGGCGGCACCATCGCCGGTGAGGCCGACCCCGCCAGCGACGGCGCCCGCTACCGGGCCGGCGTGCGGCCGGTGGAGGCCCTGCTGGCTGCCGTACCCGGCCTTGATGGGGTCGCCCACCTCGACGCCGAACAGGTCCTCTCCCTCGACAGCAAGGACATGAGCCCGGACGGCTGGCTGCACCTGCTGTCTGCGGCCCGCCGGGCCCTGGCCGATGCGCAGGTGGATGGCCTGGTGATCCTGCACGGCACGGACACCCTCGAAGAAACCGCCTACTTCCTGCACCTCGCCCTGCCCGCCGGCAAGCCCGTCGTCCTCACCGGCGCCATGCGCCCGGCCGATCACCCCGAGGCCGACGGCCCCGCCAACCTGCGCGCCGCCGTCGCGCTGGCCGCCTCGGCCGGGGCGGCCGACAAGGGTGTGCTGGTGGTGATGAACGCCCGGGCCCACGGCGCCCGCCATCTGCGCAAGGCACGTACAACGGGCCTGGATGCCTTTGAGGCCGATCAGCCGTGGACCACGGCCCGGCCCGATGGCCGTTTCGCCAATCTGGCAACCACGATACTGCCCCGGGTGGACATCCTGCCCGGCTATGCCGGCGCCCCTGCCATGTTGATCGATGCCTGCGTGGCAGACGGCGCCCGGGGCCTGGTGCTGGCCCTCACCGGCCATGGTAGCGTCCCCACCGCATGGGAGCCGGCCCTGCAGCGGGCGCGGGAACAGGGTGTCGCCGTCCTCCGGGCCAGCCGCTGTGCCGGGCCGGTGATACGCAACGGCAATGCCGATGATGATGGTGCGGGCTGGCTCACCGCCGGTGACCTGCCCCCGCCGAAGGCCCGGGTGGCCCTGATGCTGGCCCTGGCAGCAGGCTGGGACGCCGCCACCCTGCAAGCACGCCTGCCGGGTTTCTGACTCAGCCGCCGCGGCCTTTGCGGGTAAAGGCCACGCGGGCTTCCTCCAGCACCTGGGCAAGCTCCTCGCGGGCTTCGAGGGACGACTGGATGAGTTTGCTCTCGTCGTGGGAAATGGCCTGCTGGCGGGCCAGTACTTCCGCATCATGGCGGGCAAAGCGGCTGACCAGCTGCTCGGCCAGCGCGGGCGGTTCGTGCAGCAACTCCAGCGTCCAGCGCGCCATCTCCAGGCTCGCAGGCAAGGTCTCACGGATCTGCCGCTCAATGCCCAGGTCCATCAGGCGGCCGGCATGGAAACGGTTGCGGGCCCGGGCCACGATCTGCACATGGGGAAAATGCCTGCGTACCAGCTCGGCGGTGCGCAGGGATGCCTCCACATCGTCGATGGCCAGCACGAAGACCTTGGCCTTGTCGAGCTGGGCGGCGTGCAGAAGATCCAGATGCGCGGCATCGCCGTAGAAGACCTTGAGGCCGAATCGCCGCACCGTATCCACCTGACCGGCATCCGCATCCAGAGCGGTGAAGCTGACCCCCCGCGCCAGCAGCAGGCGGCCGACAATCTGCCCGACCCGCCCGAAACCGGCAATCACCACCTCGCTCGAATGCACCGGCAGATCGTCATAGGCGCGTACCGGCCCCTTGCCCCGGGTGGCCTCGGCGATCCGGTCGCCGAGCAACAGCAACAAGGGGGAAACCGCCATGGACAGGGCCACGACAAGGGTCAGGCGGTCGGCCTGCACCTCGCCGAGCACCCGGAAGGACTGGGCCGCGTCGAACAGCACAAAGGCAAACTCCCCCCCCTGGGCCAGGGCCAGGGCCAGGGCGCGGGCCTCCGGCGCCGGGCCGCCGACGATCCGGCGCAATACGAAGAGCACGATGAACTTGATGAAGATGAGGCCCAGGGTGAGGCCGAGGATCTGCAGGGGCTGATCCACCAGCAGACGCAGGTTGGTGGACATCCCCACCGCCATGAAGAACAGGCCGAGCAGCAGCCCCTGGAAGGGGGCGATGGACGCCTCGAGCTCATGCCGGAACTCGGAATCGGCTAGCAACACGCCGGCCACGAAGGCCCCCAGGGACATGGACAAGCCCCCCGCCTGCATCAGCAAGGCCAGACCCAGCACGGTCACCAGGGCGGCCGCGGTGAACATCTCCCGGCTATTCACCCGGGCCACATGCCGGAACAGGGCGTCGAGCAGGGGTCGGCCGATGAAGGCGACCACCACCAGCAGGCCAAGGCCAACGCCCGGGTGGGTCAGCGCCGTCGGTTTGCCCGTACCGAAGAGCGGGATCAGGGCCAGCAGGGGGATGACCGACAGATCCTGGAACAGCAGGATGGCAAAGGCTTCCCGCCCGTGGCGGGTCGACAGCTCGCGCCTTTCGGCCAGCGTGGGCAGTACGAAGGCGGTGGATGACAGCGCCAGGATGATGCCCACCACGACCGCCGCCGACACCGACAGCCCCAGATAGCGCCCTGCCCCTGCCAGGGCCGCAGCCACCCCGAACAACTGCAGCGCCCCCAGGCCGAACACCGAGCGGCGCAGGGCCCACAGACGCGAGGGCTTCAGCTCAAGGCCAATGACGAAGAGCAGCATGATCACGCCGAGCTCGGCGGTATGCATCAGGTTGTCCGGGTCGCGCACCAGCTTGATCCCGGACGGCCCGATCAGCATTCCGACCGCCAGATAGCCCAGCACGGTTCCCAGCCCGGCCCGCTTGAAAAGAGGCACGAACAGGACGGACGCCAGCAGCAGGGCAGCAAAGGTGGTCAGGGATTGCATGAACTGAAAGAAGTGACGAGCAATTCGGTATCCCGCAAGTCTCTCATAGTCCAGCAGCGCAATCCGTGACCGAAGAATCTGGAAACACTATTGCGGCCCGTTTATCACGGAGGGGTGCCACAAGCTCAAGCGGCCGGCGGACTGTGTCGGCTGGCTTTACACGCCAACAAACAGTGGGCTACCACATTCTTGGCAAACCGCCCTGCAATTGTTGAATTTTAACGATATACGACAATAGCGTTAAATTTGGCACAATCGATGCAGCTATGAAGAATAGGACCCCAAAACGATTAAGTTCTCTGATGACGACAAAGGGAGACGCATCATGAAACTCCAGCCTCTGAGCCTCCTCGCTGCGATCGCGCTGACATCCGCAGGCTTCGCCACTGGAGCCAGCGCCGCCAGCGCCCCCTTTACCTTTCTGCCCACACCGGAGAACAACGCCAACGCCTCCTACGGGATGTACAAGGACGGCACCGGCCAGCTGCGTGAGGCCATCATGATGAACGGCATCCCCATCGCCTTCAAATATGATGACGTGTGGTCTTACTCGGCCAAGCTCCTCGATGCCATCCAGTCGGACACCAACCCGACCAACTTCATCCCCACCGCGACTTTCGGCACCTACGACTTCTCCACGGGGACCGGGACCATCGCGGTCAATCTGAGCTCCAATGCCGGCGGTGCCACCAGCCTCAACCCGAACGGATCGGGGGTGAACTTCCAGGACCCGGTCAACCTGTCCAGCAACAACAACGTGATGGGCTGGACCTGTACCTGGGGCGGGCCGACCCAGTCGTGCACCAACTCCCCGACCGGCAACTACACCTATACGTCGCCGGCCGCCAACGAGCATGGCACCTCCACGGTCGGCAACATGCTGGCCTACCTGCACACCCTCAACCCGGATGCCAACATCCCGGTCTTCTATGCGGACTACAACCAGACCGGCAGCGTCGACTCCCTGTGGTTCAGCGCCAAGTTCGAGGTGTGGGACAGCAGCATGACCACCCGCAAGGGCATGTGGGCCCTCGACCAGACCAGCAACACCCAGTGGGACCAGGACGACCCGACCTTCAACTACGGGGTGGTCAACTTCTACGGCACCCAGACCGCCTGTGATGCCGCCGGCGCATACAACGCCATCACCAACCCGACCGGCTGTGCAGGGGTCACCGCCAACGGGGACGAGTACACCAAGCTGGAACACAACAAGGGCTCCGGCCAACCCGACTTCCTTGCCTACGCACCGGAGATGGACCTGAGCAAGTTCGACCCGTCCGACCTGATCGTGATCACGATGAGCCTCGGCTGCGTTCAGGATGCCACCGGCGCTTACATCGTGGGCCCCCTCACCGGTGGCGCCCCGAGCATCCAGAACAGCCTGGGGTGCAACACCAACGGCGGTGAGGAGTTCGGCATCGTCGGCGCCCTGACGGTGCCGAACCGCGTGCCCGAGCCTTCATCCCTGCTGCTCTCCGGCATGGCCCTGCTGGGTGCCAGCCGGGTACGGCGCATCATGCGCGCCTGAGAAAACGCGCAGGCAGTACCCTGACAGGCCGGGGCCCGCCCCGGCCTGTCGCGTTTGCCGCACACCGGCCCGACAAGCGCTTACAGGCCCGGGTCTTCCCCGCCGCCGGCCAGGGCGGCATCCACCACCCGGCGGGTCAGGTGCGGTGCGAAATATTCGATGAAGGCATACACATAGCCCCGCAGCCAGGCATTGCGGCGCAAGCCGATGCGCGTCGTGCTGGAGGCGAACAGATGAGCGGCATCCACCATCCCGAGCTCCTTGTCCACCGCCGGGTCGAAGGCCATCTTCGCGACGATGCCCACCCCCAGTCCCATGGCCACGTAGGTCTTGATGACGTCCGAGTCGATGGCGGTCAGCACCACGTTCGGCTTGAGCCCGCGCCCGATGAAGGCCTCGTTGATCTTGTTGCGCCCGGTGAAGGCGAAGTCATAGGTGACGATGGGGTAGCGGGCGATGGCGTCCAGGGTGAGGGGCTGGGTGCTGAGGATGGGATGCCGCACCGGCGCAATGATGCAGCGGTTCCACTGGTAACAGGGCAGCATCACGATGTCCTCGTGCTCGGCGATGGCCTCGGTGGCGATGGCGATGTCGGCCACGCCGGACAGGACGTACTCGCACACCTGAAGCGGGTTGCCCTGATGGAAGGACAGGCGCACGTTGGGGTAGCGGGCCATGAAACTGCGCACCACCGGCGGCAGGGCGTAGCGGGCCTGGGTATGGGTGAAGGCGATCGACAGGCTGCCTGTTGCCTCGTTGCTGAATTCGGCGCCGACTTCCCGAAGGTTGTCCACTTCCTGCAAAATGCGCGCCGCGATCGCCAGCACCTGCTTGCCCGGTTCGGTGATATCCACCAGCCGCTTGCCGTGACGGACAAAAATCTCCACCGCCAGCTCTTCCTCCAGCTGGCGGATCTGCTTGGACACACCCGGCTGGGAGGTAAACAGGGCCTCCGCGGCCTCGGACACGTTGAGGCGATGCCGGGCGACCTCGAAGACGTAGCGCAATTGCTGGATATTCACCTTGCCTCCCTTCCGGAGCGTGACCAACGCGCTGGCGCACGCCATTAGAACTTATACTTCTATCAGTCTAACCAAAAACCCCTTCTTGGATCTAACAACTCCCTCTACGATGCGCTGCACAAAGACCTTGGGCTTATCATGAGCATCGCGTACACCATTGCCGGCTTTTCCGTCGGCGCCATCGTCGGCCTGACCGGGGTCGGAGGTGGGTCCCTGATGACCCCCCTTCTCGTTCTGATGTTCGGCATCAACCCGTCCGTCGCCGTGGGCACCGACCTGCTCTACGCAGCCATCACCAAGGCCGGCGGCACCCTGGCCCACGGCATGAAGGGCACCGTGGACTGGGCCATCACCCGGCGCCTGGCCGCAGGCAGCATCCCCGCCGCCACCCTGACCCTGCTACTGGTCGGCCACTTTGCGCCGGGCGGCATCGGCGGTGCCGCGGCCCTGATCAAGACCTCCCTGGGCGTAGCCCTGCTGCTCACCGCCCTGGCCATTGTCTTCCGCAAGCAGATCCAGGCCTATGCCCTGCGTCACTCCAGCGGCCAGGAGAATCCCCGCCGCACAGCCACCCTCACGGTCATCACCGGCGCGGTGCTGGGCGTGCTGGTGTCGATCTCCTCCGTCGGCGCCGGCGCCCTCGGTGTCAGTGCTCTGTTCTTCCTCTACCCCCGCCTGCCCACCCTGCGCATCGTCGGCAGCGACATTGCCCACGCCGTTCCCCTCACCCTCGTGGCCGGCATCGGCCACTGGTTCCTGGGCAGCGTCGACTGGTCGCTGCTGGGCAGCCTTCTGATCGGCTCCCTGCCGGGCATCTGGCTGGGCAGCCACATTTCCACCCGGGTCCCCGACCGGGTGCTGCGTCCAATTCTGGCTACCATGCTGGTCTTGGTAGGCAGCAAGCTGATTGCGGCCTGACCGGCCCCTGAGAGAATAACCAGGACTAACCCATGTACCGTTACGACTCTTACGACCAGAAAATCGTCGACGAACGCGTCGCCCAGTTCCGCGATCAGACCCGCCGCTATCTGGCCGGCGAGCTGACCGACGACGAGTTCCGCCCCCTGCGCCTGCAGAACGGCCTCTATATCCAGCGTCACGCCCCCATGCTGCGGGTGGCCGTGCCCTACGGGCTGCTGGCGTCCCGCCAGATTCGCACCCTGGCCAACATCGCTCGCACCCACGACAAGGGCTACGCCCACGTCACCACGCGCCAGAACTTCCAGTTCAACTGGCCCGAGCTCAAGGTGGTGCCGGAGATCCTGGCCGAGCTGGCCCAGGTCGAGATGCACGCCATCCAGACCTCCGGCGCCTGCATCCGCAACATCACCTCCGACCCCTTCGCCGGTGTGGCCGGTGACGAGTACATCGACCCGCGCCCCTGGTGCGAGGTGCTGCGCCAGTGGAGCACCTTCCACCCCGAGTTCGCCTTCCTGCCGCGCAAGTTCAAGATAGCCGTCAATGGCGCCCACCAGGACCGCGCCGTGATCCAGTGTCACGACATCGGCCTCGAGCTCAAGCGTGACGCCGCCGGCGAGATCGGCTTCCGTGTGCTGGTCGGCGGTGGCCTGGGGCGCACCCCCATCATCGGCGAAGAGATCAGCGACTTCGTGCCCTGGCAGCACATCATCACCTACTGCGAGGCCATCCTGCGGGTCTATAACCGCTACGGCCGCCGCGACAACCTCTACAAGGCGCGCATCAAGATCCTCGTCAAGGCTCTGGGCATCGCCGAGTTCAAGCGCCAGGTCGAGGAGGAATGGACCTTCGGCAAGAACGGCCCCAACACCCTCACCGAAGCCGAAGTGGCCCGCGTTGCCGCCCACTTCACCACCCCCGCCTACACCCAGCTGCCGGGCGACGACGCCGGCTATGCCGCCCAGCGCGCCGCCAACCCGGCCTTTGCCGCCTGGGCCAAGCGCAACGTGCTGGCCCACAAGGTGCCCGGCTACGCCGTGGTGGTGCTGTCCCTGAAGGACCCGAAACGCGCCCCCGGCGACATCACCGACGCCCAGCTCGACCTGGTGGCCGATCTGGCCGACGCCTACAGCTTCGGCGAGATCCGCGCCACCCACGAGCAGAACCTGGTGCTGGCCGACGTGCAGCAGTCCGACCTTTTCGCCGTCTGGGAGAAAGCCCGCGCCGCCGGCCTGGCCACCCCGACCTTCGGCCTGCTCAACGACATGATCTGCTGCCCGGGGGGCGACTTCTGCGCCCTGGCCAACGCCAAGTCCATTCCCATCGCCAATGCCATCCAGGAGCGCTTCGACGATCTGGACTACCTCTACGACATCGGCGACCTGGAGCTCAACATCTCCGGCTGCATGAACTCCTGCGGCCACCACCACGTGGGCCACATCGGGATCCTCGGCGTCGACAAGAACGGCTCCGAGTGGTACCAGGTCAGCCTCGGCGGCAGCCAGGGAAATAGCACCAGCATCGGCAAGGTCATCGGCCGCTCTTTTGCGGCCGCCGAAATGCCCGACGTGATCAGCAAGGTCATCGACGTCTATCGGGCCCAGCGCCAGGAGGGCGAGCGTTTCATCGAAACCGTCCGCCGCATCGGCCTCGACCCGTTCAAGATTGGTGTGTATGGCGACGCCGCCATCATCGAAAGGAAGCAGAATGCCTAAGCTCATCAGGAACGGCCGAGTGGTCGACGACAACGCCGAGATCCTCGTCCTGGACGAGACCCAGGCCCCTGAGGCCCTGAACCTGCCCGAAGGCCCGGTGTTCGTGCCCCTGGCCGTGTGGCAGGCCCACAAGGGCGTCCTGTCCGGCCGCCCGAGCCTGGGCGTGTGGCTGGACAGCCACGAGGGCGTGGAAGATCTGGCCGGCGATCTGGACAGCCTCCAGGCCATCGCCCTCAACTTCCCCAAGTTCACCGATGGCCGGGCGTATTCGGGCGCCGCCCTGCTGCGCAGCCGCTATGGTTTCAAGGGCGAGATCCGTGCCATCGGTGACGTGCTGCGCGACCAGTTCTTCTTCATGCAGCGCTGCGGCTTCGACGCCATCCAGCCCAAGGCCGGCAAGTATTCCGACGCCCAGCTCGAAGAGGCCCTGGCCAGCCTGCAGGACTTCTCCACCCCCTACCAGGCCGCCATCGACCAGCCCGAACCCCTGTTCCGCCGCGCTGCACGCGCCGCCTGAGGAGGCTCGCCATGCATCCCAACCAGAACCCCAAGCTCGACGATCCCGCCCTCCTGGCCAGCCTCGAAGCCAAGGTCGCCCAGCTCAAGGCCGACCTGGCCGCCTGGGCCGCCGAGCTGCCGGCCATCACCATGGCCAACAGCCTGGGCGCCGAGGACATGGTGCTCACCGACGTGATCTGCACCAGCTGCCTGCCCATCGAGATCTTCTCGCTGGACACCGGCCGCCTTCCCCTGGAAACCTATGACCTGATGGCCAAGGTGCAGGAACACTACGGGCTGAAGCTCAAGTTCTTCTACCCGAACCAGACCGCCATCGAAACCTTCACCCGCGAGAACGGCATCAACGCCTTCTACGACAGCGTCGAACTGCGCAAGGCCTGCTGCCACGCCCGCAAGGTCGAGCCCCTGGGCCGCGCCCTGGCTGGCAAGCAGGCCTGGATCACCGGCCTGCGGGCCCAGCAGTCCACCACCCGCACCGACCTGCCCAAGCGTCAATTCGATGAAGGCAATGGCCTGGTCAAGTTCAACCCCCTGTCCGAGTGGACCGAAAAGGAAGTGTGGGCCTACATCCGCCTCAACAAGGTTCCGTACAACGCCCTGCACGACAAGTTCTACCCCAGCATCGGCTGTGCGCCCTGTACGCGCCCCGTCTCCATCGGTGAGGACGTGCGCGCCGGGCGCTGGTGGTGGGAAAATCCGGAAACCAAGGAATGTGGTCTGCACGTCAAGAAGTGACGGACAGTCAAGAAACCTCAAACGAGTAAAGCAATGTCGACGCTCACCAAGCAAACCCTGAGCCACCTGGATTGGCTCGAATCCGAAGCCATCCACATCATGCGTGAAGTGGCCGGCCAGTGCAGCAATCCGGTGCTGCTGTTTTCCGGCGGCAAGGACTCCATCTGCATGCTGCGGATCGCCGAAAAGGCCTTCCGCCCGGGCAAGTTCCCCTTCCCCCTGATGCACATCGACACTGGCCACAACTACAAGGAAGTGGTCGCCTTTCGCGACAAGCGCGCCGCCGAGCTGGGCGAGCGCCTGATCGTGCGCTCGGTGGAAGACTCCATGAAGCGCGGCACCGTGGTGCTCAAGCACGAGAACGAGTCCCGCAACAAGCACCAGTCGGTGACCCTGCTGGAGGCCATCGAGGAGTTCGGCTTTGACGCCTGTATCGGCGGCGCCCGCCGGGACGAAGAGAAAGCCCGCGCCAAGGAACGCATCATGAGCTTCCGCGACGAGTTCGGCCAATGGGACCCGAAGAACCAGCGCCCCGAGCTGTGGAACCTCTACAACGCCCGCAGCCACAAGGGCGAGAACATCCGTGCCTTCCCGATCTCCAACTGGACCGAGATGGACGTGTGGCAGTACATCGAGCGCGAAGGCCTCGAGCTGCCCTCCATCTACTTCGCCCACACCCGCCCGGTGGTGATGCGCCAGGGCGCCATCGTGCCGGTCAATGTGCCGCTGATGAACGGCGAGCTGACCAACCTGCCCAAGGCCGGTGAAGAGATCATCGACCTGCAGGTGCGCTTCCGCACCGTGGGTGACATCTCCTGCACCGCGCCGGTCCAGTCGGATGCGGACACCGTCGGCAAGATCGTGGTGGAAACCGCCACCACCACCATTACCGAGCGCGGCGCAACCCGTCTGGATGACCAGACCAGCGAAGCCTCCATGGAACAACGCAAGAAAGAGGGTTACTTCTGATGACCGCCCATGTTGAAGATCACGGCCTGCTGCGCTTCCTGACCTGTGGCTCGGTGGATGACGGCAAGAGCACCCTGATCGGCCGTCTGCTGTTCGACACCAAGACCATCCTGGCCGACACCCTCAGCGCCATCGAGAAGACCTCCAGCAAGCGCGGCATGACCGCCGTGGACCTGTCCCTGCTGACCGACGGCCTGCAGGCCGAGCGCGAGCAGGGCATCACCATCGACGTGGCCTACCGCTACTTCTCCACCGGCACCCGCAAGTACATCATTGCCGATGCGCCGGGCCACGAGCAGTACACCCGCAACATGGTGACCGCTGCCTCCACCGCCAACCTCGCCATCATCCTGATCGACGCGCGCAAGGGCGTACTCACCCAGACCCGCCGCCACAGCTACCTGGCCAAGCTGGTGGGCATTCCCCACGTCATCGTGGCCGTCAACAAAATGGACCTGGTGGACTACGACCAGGCGACCTACGACGCTATCGTGGCCGAGTACAAGTCCTTCGCCGAACAGATCGGCCTGAACGACGTGCGCTTCATTCCCCTGTCGGCCCTTGTCGGTGACATGATCGTGGACCGGGGCGACAGCCTTGGCTGGTACCAGGGCCCCACCCTCATCGACATCCTCGAAGCCGCCCCTGCGGCCCACACCGAAAAAGCCGAGAGCTTCCGCTTTCCGGTGCAGTACGTGTGCCGCCCCCAGGCCTCCGACAACCCCGAGCTGCACGACTACCGGGGCTTCATGGGCCGGGTCGAGTCCGGTGAGATCAAGGTCGGCGACAGCGTCACCGTGCTGCCCAACGGCCTGAGCACCAAGGTCAAGGACATCCAGCTCTACGGCAAATCCATCGGCAAGGCCATCCACGAGCAATCGGTGACCCTGCTGCTGGAAGACGAGATCGACATCTCCCGGGGTGACATGATCGTGAGCAGCGACGAGCTGCCCAGCCAGACCAAGCAGGTGGACGCCATGGTGTGCTGGCTCTCCGAAACGCCGCTGTCGCCGGCCCGCACCTACTGGCTGCGCCACACGACCCGGGAAGTGAAAGCCAAGGTGGCCAGCATTGCCCACCGGGTAGACATCAACTCCCTGGCCAACGAGGGCGCCACCACCCTGGCGATGAACGACATCGCCCAGCTCACCCTCAAGCTGGCCCAGCCGATCTTCGCCGACAACTACACCGACTCCCGTGCCACGGGCGCCTTCATCCTGATCGACGAGTCCAACAACAACACCGTCGGCGCCGGCATGATCGTGGGCTGAAGCCCGGATCTCCGCCACGCCGGGTTCCGAGGGCCGCATCTGCGGCCCTTTTTTCATCGTTGAGCCGCCTGGGGCCCGAAAAAAGAAATGGCCGCCCGAAGGCGGCCAAAGTCCCGGGTGGGACGAGCGAATCGATGACTCAGGCAGCGGCCGGCATGACCCGCCGGGCCATGCCCACGAGCATGGGTACGTCCAGAATCAAGGCCACGCGACCATCCCCCATGATGGTAGCGCCCGCCACGCCGGGCACCCGCCGGTAGTTGGCCTCGAGGCTCTTGATGACCACCTGGTGCTGGCCGATCAGCTGGTCGATGAACAACGCGGCGCTCTGGCCGTCGGCCTCGAGCACGACCATGATGCCCTTCTGCCAGTCGGTGATCGCGCCCTGGATACGGAAGACCTCATGGAGACAGATCACGGGGAGGTATTCACCCCGCACCTGGATCAGCCGCTCGACACCGGACACGCTTTTCATCATGCCCCGCTCGGGTTGCATGGACTCCATGACGTAGCCCAGGGGAATGATGTAGGTTTCCGGCCCGACGCCCACGCTCATGCCGTCCAGGATGGCCAGGGTCAGGGGCAGGCGCACGGTGATGCGGGTGCCGACGCCGGACATGGACTCCAGCTCGATCCGCCCCCCCATGGCCGAAATGTTCTTCTTCACCACGTCCATGCCGACGCCACGACCGGAGACTTCCGTCACCTGATCCGCCGTCGAGAAGCCCGGCTCCATGATGAGCTGCCACACCTCCTGGTCGCTCATGGTGTCACTGACCGCCATGCCACGCTCCTTCGCCTTGGCGAGGATGCGGGCGCGATTCAGGCCGGCCCCGTCGTCTCCGACCTCGATGACGATGTTGCCGCTCTGGTGGTAGGCGCTGAGGGTGATGGTGCCGGTTTCGGACTTGCCTGCGGCCAGACGTTTGTCGGGCGTTTCGAGACCATGGTCGAGACTGTTGCGCACAAGGTGGGTCAAGGGGTCGGTGATGCGCTCGACCAGGCTCTTGTCCATCTCGGTGGTCTCACCGATGGTCTTCAGCTCCACGTGCTTGCCGAGCTTCTGGGAGAGGTCACGGACCACCCGGGGGAAGCGGCTGAAGACGACGGAGATCGGCATCATCCGAATGGACATCACCGATTCCTGGATGTCGCGGGTATTGCGTTCGAGCTGGGCCAGGCCGTTGATGAGGCGTTCGAAGATGACAGGGTCGGCGTTGCTGGCGGCCTGGGTGAGCATGGCCTGGGTAATCACCAGCTCGCCCACCAGGTTGATCATCTGGTCGACCTTCTCGACACTGACCCGGATCGAGCCGTTGTCCCCCGTCCCGGCCGTCTTGGCAGGCGCCTTTCTGGCCGCAGTCGCGGGCGCCGCGGACGCAGGCACGGGCGCAACTGCCGTGGCCTCGGGCACCGAGGTCGGAGTGACTGCCGACGTCGGTGCCGCAGCAGCTGCCGGCAGGGGCTCGAACAGGCCGTAGGCGGTCTCCTGGGGAGCCTCGACGACGGCAGGCGAAGCAGGCTCATCGAACAGACCGTAGGCCGTCTCCACCGCTACCGGTGCAGCGGATTGCTCCAGGGCCGGCAGCTCGCTAAAGAAGCCGTAAGGCTCAGCCTCCCTTCGCGCCAGCAGGCTGGTGACCTCCGCATCGTCAAAAAAGCCATAGGCTTCCTGGGTTGCAGCGGGTGCCGAGGGTGCTTCGCCAAGCGGCTCGAAGAAACCATAGGCGTCGTCACTGGTGCGCCAGCTGTCACCGGACGATGTCTCCAGATCATCGAAGAAACCATAGGCCTCGCCGTCACCGGCCCCTTCCGCGAAGGGCTCGATCCGCAGCGATCCGGCATCCACGACAAAATCCAGGACACCTCGCAGCAGCTCGGCGTCCACATCGGTGGCGATGCGCAGGTGACACTCGCGCAGCCCATTCCCGGGCGACTGGATCGACTCGACCGCACCGAAGCTGCCCAGCTCCCTGAGCAGGTGGGCCAGGCTGCCGGTATCCTCGTCAGGAGCGCCGGCCAGCACGAAATGCAGATCAAACCCCATCCCCGAGGAAGCCGGCATGGCCCCATCGACAGGCAGCGCAGACGGTGCGGCAGGGGGTGTGACGGCTTTGGGCTCATCCAGCGCCCGGCACAGGGCCTCCAGGCGATGGCAAATGGCCTCGGCTGCGTCCCGGTCGGCATCCTCTTCGCCACGATGGGCGGCAAGGAGGTTCTTGAGCACGTCACCGGCGACCAGCGAGGCATCCACCATATCGTCGGTAAGGGGCGCTTCACCCTTGCGCACCCGGTCGAGCATCGTCTCGAGGATATGCGTGACTTCCATCATGTCCTGGAAGCCGAAGGTCCCGCTCGACCCCTTGATCGAGTGGGCTGCCCTGAACAGGGCGTTAACCTCTTCCGGATCGGGGGCGCCGGGATCGATCGCCAGCAGCAACGCCTCCATGCTCGCCAGGTGCTCCGCAGCTTCCTCGAAGAACACCTGGTAGAACTGGCTCATGTCTATGGCCATGCCTGTCTCCCGTGATGCACGACTGCCGATGCGGCCTTAGCCGATCACCTTCTTGACGACCTCGATCAGCTTCTGGGGGTCGAAGGGCTTGACCAGCCAGCCGGTCGCACCGGCCGCGCGCCCCTGGGATTTCATGGCATCGGACGACTCGGTGGTGAGCATGAGAATGGGCACGCTGCGGTACTGGGGCATGGCCCGCAGGGACTTGATCAGGGACAGGCCATCCATACGCGGCATGTTCTGATCGGTGAGCACGAGATTGCATGCCCTCGCCTTGGCCTTGTCGAGGCCATCCATGCCATCGACAGCCTCGACCACCTCGTAGCCGGCGCTTTTCAGGGTGAAGGACACCATCTGCCGGATGGAGGCAGAATCATCAACGGTGAGTACGGTCTTGGCCATCGTCATTTCCTAGGGTTCTGTGACTAAAACAAATCTATCTCGCCGTGCGAGACTTCCTGCTGACGCACCGGTCGAGCCCCGGTCTTCTCTTCAAGTGCAGCAAGCTGCACCCGCATTTCTTCCACCACCCGAAGGAGCGGCGCCGCATCGCCCGCGGTCGCAGCCTGCTGGATGCAGCCCGACAAGGCATCGAACTGCCCCATCAGCTGGGTCAGGCCATTCACGCGGCGATCCACGTGGGCAATCAATTGGGAAACCAGATCCTGGAACTGGAGTGCGGTCACCGCGCGGTTGACCTCGGCATCCATGACATGGGCGTGTTCGGCAAGATGGCCGATGGCATCGCCCCGCTGGCGGTTGAGTCCTTCCATGGAGATCAGGACCTGCTCCACCTGCTGCTTGGATTCAAGCGCAAAGTTCATATCGGTGGAGGCCAGCTTCTCGATCGCTTCTTCCGTTCCCTTCACGCCTTCCCGCATGCCCTGCATGACCACGGCGATCTGCTGACTGCACTGGCTGGTGCGGGTGGAGAGATCGCGCACCTCATCAGCCACCACCGCGAACCCACGCCCGGCCTCTCCGGCACGGGCGGCCTCGATGGCCGCATTGAGCGCCAGCAAATTGGTCTGCTTGGCAATGCCGGAGATCTCGGTGAGGATGGACTCCACGTCCCTGGCCCGCTTCGAGATCCTATCGGTCAGTTCGACAAGCTCCATGCCGAGCTTGCTGTTCATGATCACGCTGTCTACCACACGCTGCATGACGCCACTGGTCTGGGCGACGAATTCATCCAGGCGCATGCCCTCGTCACCCTCGGTATCGTCGCTGGCAAGGCTCATGGCGATCGCCTGCTGCGCGTTGGTGGCGGCGAGGATGCCGTGAAAGCTCCCGGTGAGGGAGGCAATGGCCCCAGAGAGCATCTGCTGCACCTGGTCAACCTCGTCCCGGATGCACTGGTACTGATTGCGCGAACTCACCGAAGCGTCGACCAACAAGGTTTCGACGGCCGCGCAGACTTCCCTGGATGAGACCTGCTGCTCGACAGCCTCCTCGGCTACAAGCCGGGAGGGCGAGGCCATGACGAGGCCTATCCAGCCCGGCACCACACCCGCCACAGCCAATACAACCGGCCAGCCTCCACCCTGCAGGTAAACAACCAACCCCGCCAGGAGACCTGACCACAGCAGGCCCAGCAGAATGATCGTTGTACGGGTGAGCTTCATAGTGGTTGGCTTGTCTGGAATACACGGATAAACATATCGTCACTCAGGAGTGATTCCTTTAGTGACCGGGCGCAGCAGGACGGCCGCCCGACTTCAGCCCGGCCTGGATCTCACTGGCCTCCAGGTTGTTCTCGGTACTGACCTCAAGCTTCTTCGAGTCCCCGGCACGCATGGCCGCTTCGGCCTGCTTGTTGAGCACGATGATGCTGATACGTCGATTGATCGGCAGGTTCGGGTTCTGGGGATCAAGGGGCAGCGTATCCGCCAACCCGACGACCCGTACCATCTTGCCCTCCGTCAGACCGCCTGCAACCAACTCGCGCCGGGACGCATTGGCCCGGTTTGCCGACAGCTCCCAGTTCGAGAAGCCCCGCTCGCCACCCGCATAGCGGGTCGAATCGGTGTGCCCCGAGAGACTGACGCGATTGTCCACGCCATTCAACGTGGCGCCGATGGCCCTTAGCAACTCCTGCGTGTAGGGCTTCAACGAAGCGCTCGACGAGTCGAACATCGGCCTGTTCTGCTCATCCACGATCTGGATGCGCAGCCCCTCGGTGGTGATATCCAGCAGCAACTGATTCTTGAAGGGACGCAGACTCGGACTGGCCTCGATGATGGCCTCAATCTGCCCCTTGAGGTCCTCCAGTCGTGCCCGCTCCTTGCGCTCCTCGGCCTTCTTGGCGGCCTCGGTGCCTTCATCGCCGGTCGGCTTGGTAGCCCCTTTGGCCGACTCTATGTTCATGGAGCGCTTGCCATCCACATCACCGCGCTTGACCTGCCCGACGGAACGGGTCAGATCCTGCCCGCCGCCGGCAATGGGGCTCGTTGCATCCCCTGCACCGGAGCCGCCACTCATTGCCACCTTGAGCGGTGAGTTGAAGAAATCGGAAATACCCTGCAGATCCCCCTGGGCTGTCGAACCCAGTAGCCACATGAGCAGGAAAAAGGCCATCATCGCGGTCACGAAGTCGGCGTAGGCGATCTTCCACGCACCACCGTGCGCCCCGCCGCCGCCCTTCTTGATCTTCTTGACGACGATTGGCTGCTGGGTATCGTCGCTCATCCAAAGCGCTCCTCACCCATTGGCACCAAGAAGAAGACCCGCCTCATCCTGAGCCTCACTTCCGGCTCTTGATCGCTTCTTCGAGCTCGGCAAATCCGGGCCGGTCGGTAGAGAAAAGCACCTTCCGACCGAACTCCACCGCCACCTGCGGTGCGTACCCGTTCATGCTCGCGAGCAGCACGGCCTTCATGCACTGGTAGATCTTTCCGCCCTCTTCCACCTTCTGCTCAAGCTGCCCGGCTACCGGCGCCACAAAACCATAGGAGATGAGAATACCCAGGAAGGTACCCACCAGCGCACCGCCGATCATCTTGCCAAGCACGGCGGGCGGCTGGCCGACCGAACCCATCACGTTCACAACGCCCATCACGGCCACGACGATACCGAACGCAGGGACCGCATCCCCCACCTTCGCCACCACATGGGCAGGCGTATGAGCCTCCTGGTGGTGGGTTTCCATCTCGACATCCATCAGATTCTCGATTTCGAAGGCGTTGAGATTGCCACCGACCATCATGCGGAGGTAATCACAAAGAAAATCCACCGCGTGGTGATCGGCCGTAAAGGCCGGGTACTTGGAGAGGATCGGACTGCCCTCGGGATTTTCGATATCCCCCTCGATCGACATCAGACCTTCCTTGCGGACCTTGGCAAGGATTTCATACAGCATGCACAACAGGTCCACATAAAAGGCCTTGTTGTACGGAGAACCCTTGAAGATCGTCGGCAAGGCGGCGATGGTCCCTTTAATGGCCTTGGGCCCGTTGCCGGCAACGAAACCACCAATGGTCAGACCCACAATCGCGATGTACTCGGTGGGAACCCACAAGGCCGCCAGGCTGCCGTGAACGGCATAGGTACCCAGGGATGCCGCCAGGATAATGACGTAGCCGACTATCAGAAACATCGCCGAAACCTCGTTCTGTGAATACGCCCCGGTGATGCAATCCGCAGCGCTTTATTCTTCAGGTGGGATATCGGCCCTGCCTGAAGAAACTTGAGCACCCGCAGCAAGCCTGTCGTCACCCGGTCACGCCAAAAAAAACCGCCGATCAAAAGCCGGCGGCCAAGCTCTCAGAGATCAGGGGTACTTCAAGGCTGTGTCGTCTCAAGGGGCTGCGGAGCCCGTCGGGTCTTACCCGCCCGCGATGGGACATGACACAAACCGCAGACATATTCATGTGTCGGATCAAAGGCATGGGAGACAAACTCGCCGCCACAGCAAGTGCACTTCGCGGACTGGAGCAGCTTTGCATCGAGGAACCGGATGAGCGTCCAGGCGCGAGTCAGGCTCAACACCTGCTCCATCTCGAAGGATTCAATGTGTTCGTTGTAAAGCCGGTAGGCTTGCACAATTGCGTCCAGGTCTTCCTGTTTGGCATGCAGCCGCACGAACCTGTAGAAAGCCATGAACAGTGACGCGTGGATGTTGGGCTGCCACGACATGAACCAGTCGGTGGAAAACGGCAACATACCTTTGGGCGGAGACACCCCTCGCACCTCTTTGTAGAGCTTGAGCAGCCGCTCTCGGCTCAACGAGGTTTCCGCCTCAAGCATCTGCATGCGGGCCCCGAGCTGAATCAGGTCCACGGCCTTCTGGATGTCCTGCGCCTCCTGCAATACGCTTTTGTTCCGCATGATGCCCTCAGGCCGCTACGTAACGGTCAGGCCAGGGTTTCCACCGGACGCCCAGCGGCCAGGATGGCGGCATGCAAGTGCGCGGCCCCCCGCTCCCGGCCATGGGAAGAAAGCAGGTCCACCAGCAGGCTGTCATTGAAGCGGAACTGACACAGCAGCATGTTTGAGCTTGCCATGCGCAACACCTGCGCAGAGCTCAGACCTTCAAGCATCTCGGCCACATCCTCGCCGACACCAAGTCGATAGATCGCGGCAGCACGATCCTCCCGCAACATTTGCTGGGCGAGCATCAGGTAGGCCAGGTTGAGCTCCCGAATCTCGGCGTGCATATTGCTGGTGCGCATGATCTTATCTCCTCGGCAGTCTGCCTTTTTCATGCGGCAAATTCTGCCGATAAGCGGCAAACACCACCATCCGCAGGCTTCGGATTCTGGCGTAGGATCAATTACGTAAACACGAGTAAGAAATCCGCCTACACAAGAACAGACATACAGCGCTTGCGCTCGCGCCGTCTGCACACTGCGACGCAGCAGGCAGAGTGTTCAGCGCGGTGGAACGATAGGCCCAGGGCGTAGGGACTGGGCCGTCATGATGCGGTTGCGCCCCTTGTTCTTGGCCAGATACAGTGCTTGATCAGCCCGCTTGATCAGCGCCTCGGGCTCACTCATCACTGTGTCACGCGTCGCCACGCCAATACTCACCGACATGTTGAGGGTTTGCCCTCCCTGCACCAAAGATGCGCTTTCCACCGCAAAGCGGACACGTTCGGCACAGGCCAGCGCCGCGTCCAACCCGGTATCCGGACAGATGACGAGGAACTCATCACCACCGGTACGGGCAACGATGTCCTGAGCCCGGAGCGCGCCCTTGACGGCACCCGCCACCTGCTTCAGCACCGCATCCCCAACATCGTGGCCGTAGGAATCGTTGTAAGTCTTGAACATATCCACATCGATCACCATGGTCGATAGCGGACGACGGGTACGGGAGGAGACCAACCACTCCTGCTGCCCACGTTCGATGGCGTAACGGCGATTCGGGAAACCTGTCAGGGAGTCAGTCAGAGCAACCTCCTGAAGGCGACGATTCGACACGGCCAACTCGGCGGCAAACCGGCGAATCTCCTCCCGGTCCCGATCAAGCTCCTGTTGCAGCCTGATGACCCGCTGCCCTGCCCGGAGTCGTGCAGCCAGCACCCGGGGTTTGATCGGCTTGTTCATGAAATCATCGACGCCGTTCTCGAAGGCCTCAATCAGCCGGTCCTCATCCTCCAGACTCGTCATGATCAGGATATAAAGCCCGCGACCGATCTTGGTCTGGCGCAATGCGCGGGTCAGCTCAATACCCGACATCTCCGGCATGACCCAGTCAATGATCATCAACTGGGGCTGGAACTCCAGCGCCATTTCCATGCCGGCCAGACCATCCGCCGCCTCGAGTACCTGATGCCCCACAGTCTCCAGCACCTTGCGGACAAGAGCACGCATGGATGCATCATCATCGACGATCAAGACCCGCATCGGCTGAATGCCGGACGCAAGCCCGTGGATCTGCGAGCCGGCAAAGGCCGGAGCATTTTCCTGGAGCACCCGCTGCTCTCCACCAACCTCCGCCAACGAGGATTGGGCCGCTGCCAGCCCCGCAGCAATCTCCTCCCCCCTGCTGGCAAGCTCGCTGAAAGGCGGGATCTCAAGCGTTTCAAGCTCCAGCAGGCTGCCCCACGCCTGCCATTCGCGCACGACGCCATCGCACAACTCACTGATGGCAACCCGATCCAGGCCAAGCCGGGCACCAATCTCGAACAGACGCCCCATCAGATTAGGCCGCTCAGCTTCCTCGGCGAGGCACACATCAGAGATGTAGGAGGCAAGACTCAAGGAATGGGCGATAACATACTCGCGGGAGCTCTCAAGATAACCGGCCTCCTCGGGCGACTCCGCAAAGAAGGCCGGCTCGTGAAAGATTCTGGGCAGGCCCCAGTCAGCCAGCATGGCAGCACCGAGTTCCCGGTGGTTTAGTGCAAATGCTCTCTGTTCCAGGGCCACCAAGGGCACATCCCTGTATTCGAGCGTCTGCTGCAGGACCTTGCCGTACTCGATGGGGTAGAGCGTTGCAAGCGCCAGTTCGCCAATCCTCGCAAGCAGCCCCAGGCAAAAGGTCTCCTCCGCAGCGGCCGCACGGGTGCGCTGGGTGATGGCTTGCATTCCAAGCGCATAAACCAGGCAACTTGTCCAGTAACGACCGTAATCAAAGCTCCTGCAGGCTCCGTCCCGATAACTCGACAGAAGAGAGAAGCCCAGCGCCAACGTCCGCACGGCCGGCAGCCCCAGGACCATCAAGGCCTCCTGAACGGATGCGATCGCTCGACGGTTGTAACCCGCCAGTCCGTTGGCGGCCTTGATGAGCCGACCGACAAACGCGGGGTCCGTCTTGATGATCCTCGCCAGGTCCCCCATCGAACTGTCTTCCTGCTGAATCAGCCGGATGATCGCCAACGCAACGCCCTTGGGCGAAGGTAGGTCGCCGGATGCCTTCAAGTGTTCAAACTTCGTTATGTCAATCGGCAAGGCCATGTCTGGTCCAATGAGGTTCTGCGGCCCAAAGCCACGCGTCACACATTATCGGACAGCGGCCTGCCGGTCTTTAGGAGATCTCCGCGAAAAGCGCAAAGCCCAGCGCCCAAGCAGGCACCTTGAATTAGAATCATGGGGTATCCATGCTTCCATCCGGCCATGAACTACTGCTCCCATTGCGGCGCTCAGGTAAGTCTCAAGATTCCGGCAGGCGACAGCCTGCCCAGGCATGTCTGCGACCAGTGCGGCACCATCCACTACCAGAATCCGAAGGTTGTGGTCGGGGCGCTGGTGGAATGGGAAGAGCGGATTCTCATGTGCCGCAGGGCCATTGAACCCCGCTACGGGTTCTGGACGCTTCCTGCCGGCTTCATGGAAAACAACGAGACATGCGGCGGCGCAGCCCTGCGCGAGACCTTTGAGGAAGCAGGAGCCCGCATCGCCCTAGGGCCCATGTTTTCCTTCGTTGATCTTCCCCATATCAGCCAGATCCACATCATCTACAGAGCCAGGCTGCTTGACCTGGATTTCCAACCAGGGGAAGAGTCGCTGGAAGCCAGCCTGATGACCGAGCAGGAGATTCCATGGTCAGAAATTGCCTTCCGCTCCGTGGACTACACGCTGAAATGCTTCTTTGACGATCGCCGTCGAGGCCAGTTCGACCTACACACTACGAGCCTGGTCATCCCTGTCGGCAGCCTGGCGAAATGACATTCGTCGGCTAAGGTTCTTCCGGCTCGAATACAACGGATAATCTGACCAAACCATCCTGTTCCTGATCCAGAGCGGGTAGCGCAACACGCCCAACGGCACGCCGGATCATCGTCAAGGCAAGGGTATCAACAGCATCCCTACCACTGGAATGTGCAAGTGCAACCCGCGGCATCCTTGTGCCGTTGGCAAGATGAATATCCACCACCGCGGTCCCGCTGGCGCTGGGCTCGCCATTTCTCGGTGGGCGAAAATCCAGCGCAGCCAACGCCACAGCAATCTTGTAGGCGTGCAGATCGAGCTGGGGCTGTAGGCCTTCGCTATCCTCCCGCGTCACCATAGGCTTATTGTCCTGAACGACACCACTAGCGACAGGATCTGCACTAACGGCTGCGTTTTGGCTGACGCTCTGATTGCTCTGAGGACGAGCCAGACGGCCCCTTGGCTGCGGAGTCGGCACGGTATCGCCGCCTTCGCCGAGCGGGCGCTCTCCAACATCCGCCATAACGGGATCATCAGCTTGAGTTAGCTGCACGTGCAGACTCTTGCTCGGCCCGGGCAAATCAATGCGCGACGCCGGCAGGGGCCAGAAAATCACCAAATGCGCGCATAGGGATAACAGGAGAATCTGTATTAGTGGCGGCCTGCCCATGAAGTCGCGAAATCCGAGCAATGCGATCGTTCAGGCAGCGCCCGCCTGCGTTCCGACCTGAAGACTGGTTGCCATGCGCTCCGCCTCCAACGGCCCGGCATGGCGCATACGGTCGACACAAGTCGCAAGCTGCTTGAAACCCAGCCAGAGGGTTCTAGGGCCTGGCTCACTGTCATGACGACGGGTAAAAAAGCCACCGGGCCGCGCAATAAGTCTTAAGACCTCATTGAGCGTCGGCACAGCTTTAGGCATGGCTCTCTTGTTCAGCAAGTAGGCGGCCCGCCACTCGTCGGCGTCAAACACAAGCCCTGCCGACAGATCTGGCTGAGTCCGCCCCAAGCGCATCAGCCGGTTGATCCGCCATGCGATCACCACGTACAACGCCGGTGCGCATTGCAGGTAACGCGTGTCACCGAGCTCAAGGCGCTCGACCCGGCAACCTTCCTTCAGCACAGCAAAGAACAGTTCAATTTCCCGACGACTGCAATACCAACCAAGCATCTCTGCGGCCTCCGCCAGCCCAGACACCGTCCGATTGGTCAGGAGTCGCCAGCAAACAGGCTTGTATCCCCGAGGAGCATTGACCTCATTGGCGAGCAGACAAGTCACATACAGCATGCCACCTTGACGATCAGGCACGCTCACGCGCCCAGCACGTACCTCCAACTCTACGACACGTGCCTTACGCCCCTGCCCGATAGGTACATCCAAGAACACCCGCCCCAAAGGCGAGGCGGCAGCCACCCGACCCCACCATTTCTCACCTTCGGGAAGCACCCGGCTGTGCTGGCAGCGCACCAAATAGTCTACGGGATATTCAAGCTGACGGGCTTTGAGCAGCAGGGTCAGAATGTCGGACTGCCTGTCTCCCACGCACACGTGACGAGTGCCAAGCAGGACGCGGGCCTGCCCGGCGATACGTTCATAGCTCTCCACCCAGCGGACACCCTCAAGAATTCCATCTCTCGGAGCATCACTCTTCTTGAACGCTCGGGCCCAAGTCCAGGCATTGATGACTCCCAGGGGTTCTCGCTCAGGACTCACAACATAGGTAGGGTGCAGGTAAAAGCCCCTTTGTGCTTCATAGGACAAAGGCCCGCGTCCACTCATTGCTTGGCCCTTGTAATCCAGCTCAGTCGTGCCCTGCAGACACAGCACCACCTTATGCTGGCAGATTCTCACCCGACTGGCCTGGGCATGAGCGGAAAAAACCTCCTCCCATGTAACCTGATCGTGGCTCAAAAAACCATATGCCGCCGTGGTCTCCACCCAGCTTCGACAGCTATCTGAAACAACCTCCCCGGACTGCATCTCCAGATGCTCGGCCAGCAAAGGCCCCCGCCCACTGCGCTGATGAGTATCCTGCTCTATCGCCCTAAACTCGTCCGCCACCCCAGCCTCCAACTGCATTTTAAGTTATTTGGCATACAGGATACATGTTGGAGAATGGATTGCAATCCGATGTCTTTGTGTGGTTGTGCGCCAAACGGAGAGTGGCCGCCGATGGAACGGGACTGGCCCGTGCCATCGATTACAGCCTCAAACGCTGGCCAGCGATCCTGCGCTATGTGGAAAGTGGCCAGTTGCCCATCGACAATAACCCCATTGAGAATGCCATCCGGCCGATTTGCCTGCGCCGGCGCAATTGGCTCTTCGTGGGCTCCGAACGGGCAGGCAGCGCGCTGCGGCCATCCAGAGCCTGCTGGCCACCGCCAGCCTCAATGGACTGGAAACCTACGCCTGGCTGCGCAGTACCCTGGGGAAACTCCCGGCCTAGCCCCACAGTCGAATCGATGAGTTGTTACCGCTGGGCAGCCTGGTGATTGACGTCGATGCCACTCCCAAGGACGTCATCGACACTCGGATCATCTCACGCGGATCCCCGCAAGGTGGGCCGGTTGGACACTTACACTGGATCGAGAACCAGATCCGGCCGATTGCCATCGGCCGCAAGAACTGGCTCTTTGCGGGCTCGCTGCGCGCCGGCAAGCGGGCGGCGGCGATCATGAGCCTGATCCAGTCGGCACGCCTGAATGGGCATGAGCCCTACGCCTATCTGAAGGACGTCCTCACCCGCCTGCCGACTCAGCCGCAGAGTCGGATCGGGGAGTTGTTACCCCATCGGTGGAGGCCGGATTGTAAGCCCCCGGCCAACCCATCTTCCCCCATCGGCTTAGCTCGCTAAGCATAGTGTCCACTACGCATAGAAGTGGACACTTTCATGAACGTCACGAAGCCCCGCCGTACC
>NZ_JAKLLN010000036.1 GCF_023150065.1 Zoogloea sp. | reverse complement strand
AGGGCTTCGCATGTCTGAGCCCGAAGGGCGAGTTTGCGAAGACCCCGCCCGGCATTGCCGGAAGGAGGGAACCCCCGCAGGGGGCGCGACAGCGGGGCACGCTTCTTTGCATCCTTTCTTGTCGTGCAACAAGAAAGGATGTCGCCTGCCGGGGGCGAGTCCCCGGCCAATGTGACGTCATACAACGGAAAGCCGTTCCGTAGCGTCAGGAAAGTGCTTTCCCACTGGTAGTTAAGGTGCTCAAAGCCCGGTGGGCCTGCCAGAGACCGTGTTTACATACCTGGCGCGAACTGCGCCAATGAATCGACCCCACGCGGCGCCTTAGCGCGGTGTCCTTACCCCGGTCAGGGCTCGGAGAAGGCCATGTGGAAGCCGTCGGTGATCGGGCCGGCCACGTAGCCGAAGAGGCTGCGCTCGCCAGTCAGGATGGCCACGCTCACCGGGACGCCGGGCATCAGCGGGTAGCGGGTGCCGCGGTGGTCGAAGGCGATGCTGTCGGGAGCGATGCGCACCCGGTAATGGGGCATCTTCTGTTCGTCGAGCATGGAGTCGGCGCTGATATGCACCACCTTGCCCTTGATCGGCTGGAAGCCCCGGGCCACCGCAGACACCAGCTGGATGCGGGCGTCCTGGCCGACCCGCACCATGCCGATGTCGCCGATGGGCAGCTTGGCCTCGATCAGCAGGGGTTCGTTGGCCGGTACCAGGGTCATCAGGGTGCCGCCGGGCTGGATCACGCCACCCTCGGTGACCACCTGCAGGGTCATTACCACGCCGTCGATGGGGGAGCGCACCACCAGGCGTTCCTGGGTGTCGGAGAACTTGCGCATGCGCTCCTGGGCTTCGGCGATCTGCTTGCGGGTGTCGGCCAGGTCCTTCTGGAACTGCTCGCTGTCTCCCGAATCCAGGGAGCGCAGGGAGGCGTCTTCCTGCTTCTGGGCGGCGGCGACCCGGCGCAGGGAGGCGTCGATTTCCTTCAGCGTGCCCCGGGCGAGCTCCTCTTCCTTCAGCAGGTTGAGGTGCTCGTAGCGGTTGGCGAGGCCCTCGGCGAGGAGCTTCTGGCTGATCTCGATCTGCTGGGCCAGCAGGCGCAGCTTGCCCTCGGTGTGGGCGCGGCGGGCGTGCAGCTCGGCCTGTTCGGCGCTGCGCTGGCTGATCTTCTGGGACTGGGCTTCGTAGCTGGAGCCGACCCGGGACTTCTGGGCGAGCAGCAGGGCGCGGGCGGTTTCCACCTGGTCGGGGAAGCGCTTGGCCAGATCGGCGGGCACCTTGAAGTCCGAGCGGCGGGCGAGCTGGGCCTCCAGGCGCAGGGCCTTGATCTGCAGGCCCCCGAGCTGGGCTTCGAGCTCGCGCATGTCCGATTCGGCGGCGCTGCGCTCGACTTCGGCCAGGGGCTCGCCGGTTTTCACGCTCTGGCCCTCGCGCACCAGGATGCGGCGCACGATGCCGCCTTCGAGGTGCTGCACCACCTTGGTCTGGCCGGCGGTGGTGACTTCGCCGGTGGAGTGGCTGGCGATGTCGAGGGTGAAAAAGAAGGACCACAGCAGCAGGGTGCCCAACAGCAGGGCCAGCAGGCGGATGGTCAAGCGGCTGCCGAGGAGGGCGTCGGTGGGCTGGCCGTCCTCTTCGCGGGCGGGCATGAGCAGCCGGGTCAGGCGCGACAGCAGCGGGTGGCTCTCGAAAGCGCCGAGGACACGCTCGATCAGCTGGCCGGTGCGGCTGGTGGTGGGCGGCGGGGTGTCGGGAAGCAGGGTGGAATCAGTCATGGGAGCTGCCTTCGGCGACGACGGCGGGCGCTGCGGGGGCGGCCGGTGCCCGGACAACGCGGGGCTGGGGTTTCTGGTTGAGGTCGATCACCGCCTGGGCGGCGGAGATGATGAAGGACTCGTTGCTCATCACCACCAGGCTGTGACCCGACTTGACCAGGCGGTTGAGGATGCCGGCGATGGCCTTGCAGCCGTCGGCATCGACGCCTTCGGTGGGGTCGTCCAGCACCACGACGCGGCCCTTGCCCAGGAGTGCCCGGGCCAGGGCCAGGCGGCGGCGGATGCCCAGGGGAATGCTGTTGCCACCGTTGCGCAGGACGAGGCTGAGACCATCGGCGCTGCCTTCGACGAAGGGGCCGACGCCCAGCTCGCGGCACAGGGCCAGGATCTCGTCGTCCGGGGTGTCGGGGGCCATCACCGTGAGGTTCTCGCGCAGGGTGCCGTCGAAGAACAGGGGCTCCTGGGGCAGGTAGGCTACCTGCCGGCGCCACCAGCCCGGGTCGGCCTGGCGCAGGTCCATGCTGTCGGCCAGCAGGCGGCCGCGGATGGGCTCCAGCAGGCCGACCAGCAGGCGCGCCAGGGTGGTCTTGCCGGTGCCGTTGGCGCCGATGACCGCCACCACACCGCCGGCCGGCAGCTCGAAATCAAAGTGCTCGAAGATGGGGGTGGGCTGCTTGGGGTAGGCGAAGGCCGCGTCCTCGAAGCGCAGGCTGCCGCTGTACTGGCCCAGGGCCATGCCGTCGCTGCGCTCCTGGGGGATGGCGTTGAGCTGGCGGATGAGCTCGAGGGCGCGCTGGCCCCGGCCGATGGCCTCGCCCAGACCCAGCGCCCGGGTCAGGGCGGCGAGGGCCCGTCCGGCCAGGATGTTGGCGCCGATCAGGCTGCCCACGTCGAGCCGCCCGGCGAGCACCTCCCTGGCGCCCATGGCCATCACCAGCATGCCCAGCAGCACGCCGCCGGCGTAGCTGGCGTTCTGGATGGTGTTCTGCAGGCTGCCGAGGGTGGCGCGCAGGCCGGTGAGTTCGGTGGTGCATTGGTTCCAGCGCTCACGCAGGGCGCCGGCGGCCTGGAAGGCCCGCACCAGCTCGGTGCCCGAGGTCAGGGTCTGCTGGTGGCCGGCAAGCTGGATGGTGCTGCGGCTCTGGGCCTCCATGGGCTCGCGCAGGCGGCGTTGGGCGAGCAGGGACACCAGCACCACGCCGCCCATCACCAGGATGGCGGTGAGGGCCAGGATGGGGTTGAGCAGGGCCAGCACGAACAGGAAGACGAAGGCGAAGGGGGCATCGAGCAGGGTGATCAGGTTGCCCGCGCCAAAGCTCTGCTGGGTGGTGGCGAGCCCCGACAGGATCTCCCGGCGGGCGGCTACCGGCAGCTGTTCGAGCAGGGCGTACTGGCCGCGCACGCTGCTGTCGAAGACCGCCTCGCCCAAGGCTGCGTCGGCCCGGGCGCACAGCCACTGGGCAATGCGCAGGCGCGCCGAGCGCAGGGCCAGCTCGAAGACCACGGCGATGATGGCGCCGACGGTGAGGGTCAGCAGGGTGGTGTCGATGCCCAGGGCCAGGTAGCGGTTGAGAACCTGGATGCTGTAGAGGGAGCCGGCCAGACCGAGGAGGTTGATCAGCAGGGAAGACAGGAACAGCTCCATCCGGAGCCGGGGGTGGAGGGCGAGGCGTCGCCAGAATTCGTTCATCGGATCACGGGGCTGGGTTCATGGGGCACTGCCCCGGCTCCCTTGCGGGAGACCGGGGCAGGCAGGTCTGGGAGGTGCCGGGCTCAGACCGGCTGCGGTGTGATCACGTCGGTGGGCAGGGTCTCGGCCTGGGGCTGGTTGGCCAGTTCCACCAGGGCGACCAGTCCGCTGCCATCGGTGCCGACGCTGGTGTCGGCATCATAGTACAGGCGGGTGACGTCCCCGTTGGAGATCAGGAAGAAGGCCGAGCCGGTGTGGTTGCCGCCGGTGATGGCCGCTTCCAGCTCGTCGAGCTGGCCGCTGCCGCCGGTGCCGAACTGGAAGCTGCCTGCCGCAAAGCCGACCCGATACACGCTGGCATCCCCCTGGGCGGCCAGGGCCTGCAGGGTGGTCAGGGCATCCGTGTCGAAGGACTGGGACACCGAGCTCAGCGTGTTCAGGCCACCGAAGTTCGCCGGGTCGAAGCTCAGGTGGTCGGTACCGGCGACGAAGTCGCTGATCACGTCCATCCCGTCGCTCGGGTGCTCGAAGTGGAAGCGGTCTGCGCCGGCGCCCCCGCTGAGGGTGTCTGCGCCGCTGCCACCGATCAGCACGTCTGCTCCGTCACCGCCCTGGAGATGGTCGGCGCCGGCGTAGCCGTACAGGGTGTCGTTGCCGCCCAGGCCCTGCAGGCTGTCCTCGCCGGAGGTGCCGGAGAGGATGTCATTGCCGCCGCCGGCCACGTCGTTGTTGGTGATCTGGGCGACCGCCGAGGTCAGGGCCACCGGGCTGGTGGCGCTGGAGGTGACCATGGCGAGCAGGGACTCGTTGCCTTCCACCAGCGTGTCGCCGGCGATGTTGATGCTGAAGCTGGTGCTGCTCTGGCCGGCGTTGAAGGTGACGCTGCCGGTGGGGAAGACGCCGCCGGTGAAGTCGTTGGCGTCCACGCTGTGCAGCGTGCCACCGAGGATCTTCCAGTAGAAGGTCTCAGTGGTGCTGGTGTCGCCGCGGGTGAGCTGGAAGGTGGCGGTGGTGCTGCCCGAGTCGCCCTCGACGATGCTGGCCGGGGCGGTGAGCTGCAGGCCCTGGTCATCGTCACGGATGGTGCCGGCAAGCGCCGTGGTGCCACCGGTGATGGCCGGGTGGCTGAAGGTGACGTTGAAGGCTTCGTCACCTTCGCGCACCGCATCGCCCTTCACCTGCAGGGTGAAGAGGCTTTCGCTGACGCCGGCGGCCAGGGTGATGGTGCCGGTGAGCGGGGTCAGGAAGTCGTCGGCATTGACGGCGCCGGCGACGCTGTAGCTGACGGTGATGGCTTCGCTGTCCGGGCCGGCACGCAGCACGCGGAAGGTGAAGGGGGTGGTGGCGCCGTCGGCCCCTTCGCCCCGATCCACGTCCAGGGCCAGCACGGTGACGGCCATGTCGTCGCCGATGATGGTGGCCGAGGCGCTGGACTGCAGCGGATTGACGGTGACGCCGCCGCCGGTACTGGAGAGCAGCACCGAGAACTGCTCGTCGGATTCGCCCACCGTATCGGCCGCCACCTGGATGATCAGTTCCTTGGTGGTCTCGCCGGCTGCGAAGTGCAGAGTGCCGCCCGGCAGCACGCCGCCCAGGAAATCGGCCGCGTTGGCGGGGGCCGAGCCGCTGCCACCCACCTGCCAGTTGATGTCGGCGGCCAGCTCGTCGGCCCCGGCGCGGGTGACGGTGAAGCGGTAGGCGGTAGCGCCGCCGCTGTTGCCTTCCGCGAGGCTGGTGTCGATGGCGGTGACGCTGAACTGGCTGTCGTCGTTGAGGACGACGCCGGCGGCCTGGTCATTGATCAGGTCGATGCCGACGGCGCCGGTGAGCACGACCCGGAAGTTCTGGTCGGGGCCCAGCACGTTGTCGCCGGAAACCGGGATCTGGATGTCGTAGATCGTTTGACCCGGAGTCAGGGTGATGCTGCCGCTGGGCAGGGCGTTGCCGACGAAGTCGCTGGCGGTGACCGGGTAGCTGCCCACGCCTTCCACGTGCCAGTTGACGGTGACGGTGTCGGTATTGGTGCCCAGGCGTTCGACCCGGTAGGTGAAGAGCGTGGTGCCGGTGTCGCCTTCGTACTTCTCGGCGCCGCCGATGGCGGTGAGGGTCAGGCCGGTGTCGTCGTTGCCGATCAGGGTGCTGGCCGTGCCTTCGAGGATGGTGGCGCCGGCGGCGTCGCTGAGGACCACCGAGAAGCCCTCGGCGGTTTCACCGGTGTTGTCGCCGGCCACCGTGATGGTGATGGTCTTGCTGGTTTCGCCGATGCCGAAGGCTACCGCGCCGCTCTGGAAGACGCCGCCGAAGTCCTGGGTGTTGGCCGGGTTGGCGCCGCTGGGGATCACTTCCCACAGCACGCTGGAGGTCACCGAGGTGTCGCCGCTGCGGGTGACGGTGAAGGTGAAGGGGGTCTCCTCGCCGGTGTCGCCTTCCGGGGTGGAGGCGTGGTCGGCGGCGATCAGCAGCACGGCGTCGTCGTTGATGACAGTGCCGGTGGCGGTGGCCGCAGCGGCGGTGGAGCCGTAGCTGGGGTTGCTGAGGGAGACGCTGAAGGTCTCGTCGTACTCGCCGAGGGTGTCGGCGTTTACATAGACGGTGAATTCCTTGCTGGTCTCGCCGTCGGCAAAGCTGACGGTGCCGGTCTGGGCAAGGAACTCGCCGTTGCCCACCGGACGCAGGCCGGAGCCGGCGGCGTTCCATTCGACGCTGGCGCTGCCAGTGGAGGTGCCGCTGCGGTCGATGCGGAAGGTGAAGGCGGTGGTGCCGCTGTTGCCCTCCAGGTGGGATGCGGACACGGCGGACACGGTGAGGGTGTCGTCGTCGTCAATAATGGTGCCGATCACGTTGTTGCTGGTGATGTCAGCGTGGGCGCTCTGGCCGGAGAGCTGGACGGTGAAGTCCTGGTTGCCTTCGTCCAGGCCGTCGCCAGCCACATTGACCAGGATGGTCTGGGTGGTCTCGCCGGGGGCGAAGGTGAGGCTGCCGGAGGGCAGCACGCCGCCCGGGAAGTCGGCGGCCACGGCGCTGCCGGCCACCACGTTCCAGTTGACCGAGGTGCTCACCGACAGGTCGCCGCTGCGGGTGACGGTGAAGCTGAGCTGGCCAGGGTTGCCGGTGTCGCCTTCGACAGCGCTGCCGATGGTGGCCGACAGGGCCAGATCCACGTCGTCGTCGCGGATGATGCCGGCGGCGGTGGCTGCGCCGGCATCCACGGTGCTGCCGGTGCCGGCGTTGTAGAGCTCGACGCTGAAGCCTTCGGCCAGCTCCACGTTGCGGTCGCCGGCGATGGCAATGTTGAGCACGGCGCTGCTCTGGCCATCGACAAAATTGACGGTGCCCGAGGTGGCGATGAAGTCACCGGCCACGGTGTCGCCATGGACGATGCGCCAGCCCACGCTGGAATTGCCGGCGGTGCTGCCCGTGCGGGTGACGGTGAAGCTGAGGGTGCCGGGGGCGCCGGAGCCTTCGGCGCCGTCGGCAGCCAGGGCGGCGATGGACATCACGTCGTCGTCATTGACGAGGGTGGCGTCGGCGCTCTGGTGGGTGAAGCTGTGCACCAGGCTGTCGGTGGGGGCGCTGAGGGTGACGGTGAAGCCTTCGTCGTTCTCCAGCAGGCTGTCACCGGCCACCTGGACGACGATGTCCTGGGACATCACACCCTGGCCGAAGCTGAGGGTGCCGTTGGGGAAGAAGCCGTTGAGGAAGTCGGCCGCATCCGCGGCGTTGGCGCCGTTGCCGGCCACGCTCCAGTCGAGGGTGGTGGCGGCGGTGCCGCCGGTGCGGGTGACGCGGAAGACGAAGTTGTGGCTGGCGCCATCGCCTTCGACGGTGGGGAGGCTGAAGCCGGTGATGGTCCAGTCCACATCGTCGCTGGTGATGGTGCCGGTGGCCGTGCCGGTGATGATGTCGGCGCCGGTGGAGGCATTGGACAGATCGACGGTGAAGCTCTCGTTGCCTTCCACCTCCACGTCACCCTGCACGGTGACGGTGATGGTCTTGGTGAGCTCGCCGCTGGCGAAGGACAGGCTGCCGCTGGGCAGCACGCCGCCCAGGAAGTCGGCGGCGTCGGCGGTGCCGGCGGTGGCAGTCCAGTCCACCGTGGCGGCCAGGTTGAGGTTGCCGCTGCGGGTGACGGTGAAGGTGAGGTCGGTGGTGGTGCCGTCGTGGCCCTCGACCCGGGTGGCGGTGGTGCCGCTGATGCGCAGGGAGGCTTCGTCGTCGGTGATGGTGGCGTCGGCGGTGCTGTGGGTGAACACCACGCCGTTGGGGCCGGTGAGGCTCAGGCGGAAGCTCTCGTTGGATTCGCCCGCGTAGTCGCCCTTGACCGGCACGCGGATGGTCTTGCTGGTCTCGCCGGCGGCAAAGGTGATGTTGCCGCTGGTGGCGTCGAAGTCGCCCGCGCTGGTGGGGTCGGCGCCGATGCCGGCGACGCTCCAGTCGAGGGTCTGGGAGGCGCTCAGGTTGCCGCTGCGGGTGACCACGAAGTCGAAGTAGGTGGTGTCGCCCGGGTTGCCTTCCAGGGCGGTGCCGGGGGCGGTGATGTCGAACACCACGTCGTCCGCCTGGATGGTGCCGCCTGCGGTGGCGGTGGTGATGGTGACGCCGCTGGACGGGTTGGACAGGGTGACGGTGAAGTCTTCGTCCGGTTCGCCCGCCAGGTCGCCGCTGACCAGCACGGTGAGGGTCACGCTGCTCTGTCCGGCGGGCAGGGTCAGGGTGCCGGAGGGCAGGCTGCCGCCGAAGTCGGCGCCGTCGGCCGGGTTGATGCCCGTGCCGGTGATGGCGAAGTTCACCGTCTCGGCTTCACCCAGGTAGCCGCTGCGGGTGACCGTGAAGGTGTAGGCGGTGGTGCCGCTGTTGCCTTCGGCCTTGGCTGCCGAGAGGGCGCTGATGGCGATGGTGGAGTCGTCGTTGAGGATGTCGGTGACGGCGGTGGTGGTCTGGATCTGGCCGCCGCTGGCGTTGGAGAGGGTGACGGTGACGCTCTCGTCGCTTTCCACGTTCAGGTCGCCGACCACCTGGATGGTGATGGTCTTGGTGGATTCGCCGTCGGCGAAGCTGACCGTGCCGCTGGGCAGCCCGGCGTTGCTGCCGAGGGTGTCGCCGGTGGCAAAGTCGGCCGCGTTGGCGCTGGCCGAGCTGAGTTTCCAGTCCACGCTGCCGGCGCCGCTGGTGTCGCCGCCGCGGGTGACGGTGAAGGTGAGGCTGGTGGTGCCGCTGTGGCCTTCCTGGATCGTGGCCTGGCTGGCGGTGATGTGGAACACGGCGTCATCGTTCTCGATGGTGCCGGTGGCCGTGGCGGTGCTGATGCTGTCGCCAGTGGTGCCGGCACCCAGGGCGATCTGGACGGTGTAGGTCTCGTCGGTCTCGGGGGTGGTGTCGCTGGTGGGCGTGATGGTGATGGTCTTGCTCATCTCGCCCGGGGCGAAGGTGACCGAGCCGGAGGGCAGGCTGCCGCCGAAGTCGGCCGCGTCCACCGTGCCGTTGGCGCCGCCGGTGAGCACCGACCAGGTGATGGTCTGGTTCTGGTTGGTGCTGTGGGTGCGGGTGATGGTGAAGGTCTGGCTGCCGCTCTCGGCGGTGCTGGCGGTGGCGCCGGCGATGGCGAAGGCGGAGTCGTCGTTGGTGATGACGCCGGCGGCGCTGATGTCGATGGCCTCGTCGATGCCCGACAGGCTGCCCAACTGGACGGTGAAGGTTTCGTTGGCTTCCGGGGCGGTGTCGCCCACCACGGTGACGCTGATGGTCTTGCTGCTCTCGCCGGCAGCAAAGCTCACGGTGCCGGTGGTGGCGCCGCTGAAATCACCGACGGCGGTGGTGCCATGGAACAGGGTCCAGGTCATGGACGAGGTGCCCGACAGGTCGCCGCTGCGGGTGACCGTGAAGTTCATGGTCTGGTTGCTGTCGCTCTCGACGATGGACGAGTCGGCGATGCTGATGCCGGTGTCGTCGGTGAGCACGGTGAGGGTGCTGGTGGCCAGGTTCTGGGTGTTGGTGATGTTGGGGGAGGCGCTGGTGAGCACATCCTCGTAGATCACCACCCGGAAGGTCTCGTTGGTCTCGGCGATCAGGTCGCCCTTGATCAGCACGTTGAAGTTGGCGGTCAGCACGCCGTTGGCGAAGCTGACAGTGCCCGAGGGCAGGCCGCCGTTGTTGCCCAGGGTGTCGGTGCTGGTGAAGTCGGCAGTGTTGGTGGGGTTGGCACCCACGGCCTCGACGCGCCAGCGCAGCGTGGCGGCGCCGGAGTAGCCGGTGCCGCTGCGGGAGACGTCGAAGGAGAAGGTCTGGTTGGCGCCCTGGTCGGTCTCCACCAGGCTGGTGGCGGTGGGGGTCAGGGTGTAGGTGGTGTCGTCGTCGTAGATGGTGCCGCGGACATCCAGGGTGTTGGCCAGGGTACCGTAGGCGTTGCTGTAATCCGGGTAGTAGCTCTGGAAGCGGACGTAGGAGCCCGCCACATCGCCGGGAGCACTCAGTCGGAGGGTGAAGGTCTCGTTGGCCTCCACCGAGCTGTCATCCGTCAGGATGTCGGCCAGGGAGATGTTGTAGTTGTAGGTGCCGTAGGCCGTGGCCTGGGCGGCGAGTGTGAAGCTGCCGCTGGTGTAAAGGAAGTCACCGGCGGCGGTGCTGCCGTTGATCAGGGTGTAATTGACGATGATGTCGCTGTCGAGGCGGCCCGCCCGGTTGACCGTGAAGGTCAGCGGATTGCCCTCGTAGGCGTTGGTCTGCACGTTGGTGTAGTAACCATTGGCATCCCCACCGTTGCTGTCCCAGCCGCCGACAAAGAGGCGGATGTCGTCGTTGCGCACGTTCACCGTGACGCTGGCGGCGGCGTTGTCTACGTTGGCCGGGCCGTAGCCGTTCTGGGTGCCGGCGCCATAGACGTCGTACAGCCAGCTTTCACCGGCATTCGCCGAGACCACGTTGAAGGTGATCGGGGTCTCGCTTTCCACGTAGTTGTCACCGTAGAAGGTGACAGTGACCTGCTTCTGGGTTTCGCCGGCGTTGAACACCACGTTGCCGTAGGTGGCATTCGCGGCGTACTCGTAGGCCCGGTTGGCGCCGCCGTATGTCTTGATTAGCTCGTTGGGTGAGCCCGAATTGATGGATGAGCCGCTCAGATACCAGCCGACGGTGGTGGGATAGTTGAGGGCGCCATCGAGCCCGGCCTGATCGGTGCGGGTGATGGTGAAGGTGACGGTGTTGCCGTCGGCACTGTTGTTGGCGCCGGTACCTTCGAAGATCGTGGTGGCGCTGGCGGTAACGCTGATCAGAGGATCGGCGTCGTTGTCGTAGATCTGGGCGGTATCCAGATAACCGGTTGAGGGTGTCTCCAGATCGTGATTGGCTTCGCCAGCGTCCACGTTGGTGGGGTTGCTGAGCACGATATTCAGGTTTTCACGCCAGCTTTCCGTCCATGCGTCGTCCAGGGTCTGGACACTGATGGTCTTGGTCGTCTCGCCGTCCTCGAAGGTGAGGGTGCCGGTCCAGCTGCCGGCATTGAAGGTGGCGGTGCCGTTGCTGGTGGTCACGCCCGAGATGTCGCTGGGGTCGAGCTTGTACCAGGTGCTGGTGTTGGTGTTGCCCTCGTTGGTGGTTTCGGAGCCGGGCAGGGTCAGGGACCAGTCCACCGTATCCGTGCCGCGGGCGTCTCCTTGCCGGGTGATGGTGAAGGTGACGATGCCGCCCTCGGTAACGTCATTGGCGCTGGCGTCGAAGCGGGTGTCGTCGTTGGTGAGGACCACATAGTTGTTGTTGTAGCCGACGCCATCCGGGTTGGCGTTGAAGCTGCTGCCGCCGCTGGTACCGGTCAGGTAGACCCGGAAGGCTTCGTCGTACTCACCCACGTTGTCGCGGGCGGTGTAGACCTTGATGTAGCCCCACTCCTGTCCGTCGGCAAAGTTGAGCCGGCCGGAGGCAAAGCCGCTGTTGGTGCCCAGGGCATCCTGCCCCGGTTTGAAGTCGTTGATGTCGGTGGCCGCGTAGCCGGCCACGCTGGTGCCGAGCTTCCATTCCACCCAGGCGGTGCCGGAGGTGGCGATGGTGCGACGCACGGCGAAGATGTGCTCGACGTAGTCGTCGCTGGGGCCGCCGTCGGCCAGAGTGTCACCTTCGGCCTTGCTGCTTGCGTAGCTGAAGGAGCCGGTCTCGCCGGTATTGGCCAGGTCGCCCAGGTCGAACAGGGCTTCGTCCCGCTCGATCTCGCCGAACAGGTAGCCGAAGTTGGTGTTGTGGTACTGGGCGCCGTCCGATACGAAGCCACCCATGTAGTCGGCGTTGTAGAAGGCGCTGCCGCCGTTGATGCGTGGGTCGTTGTGGACGGTAGTGACCTGGTCCACGCCTGTGCCACCGGACAGGGCGATCTGGAACCACTCGTCGTTCTCCACCACGTCGTCACCGGACACGGTGATGGTGACCGTCTTGCTCGTCTCACCGCTGGCGAAGCTGACGGTGCCGGAGGGCAGGCTGCCGCCGAAGTCGTTGGCGTCGGCGGAGTTCGACCAGGCGTTCTCCTCGGTGTCGTAGACGCTGGTGCTCTGCACTGCCCAGTTGAGGGCCGAGGCCTTGTTGAGATCGCCGGAGCGGGTGAAGGTGACCGTGAAGGTGGTCGACTGGCCCGCCACCGTCTCGGCGACGCGCATGTCGTCGATGGATGCGGTGATCTGGGTGTCGTCGTTCTGGATGGTGCTGGTGTAGCTGCCGGTGGCGCCGATGGAGCTGCCGGCGTTGGCACCGCTCAGGTTGAGGTTGAAGGTCTCGTTGTTTTCGATGCTGCCCACGCCGGTGTCGCCGTAGGCATAGACGGTGATGGTTTGGGTGGTGACGCCGGAGTTGAAGGTCAGCGTGCCGCTAGGGTTGATGTTGGCGTTGCTGCCGTTGGTGAAGTCGTTGATGTTGGTGGTGATGTGGCCGACACCCCAGTTCACCGTATTCGTCTGGCTCAGGTAGCCGGTGCGGGTGACGGTATAGGTCAGGGCCGTTCCGGCGAAACCGGTGTCGCCTTCCACCACCGAGGCGGTGCCGGCGGTGATGTTGAACTCGGCGTCGTCGTTACGCACGTAGCCATCGGCCGTGCCGCCCTGGATCTCGGTGCCCGAGGACGGGTTGGAGAGGTTGACCCGCAGGGTCTCGTCTACCTCGAGGCTGCTGTCGCCGGCAATGCGCAGGGTGATGGTCTTGCTGGTCTCGCCGCTGGCGAAGCTCAGGGAGCCGTAGGGGATGCCGTTGCCGTCCTTCGAGACGCCGACCGGCTGGCTGCTGTAGAAATCGGCGCCATTCACGGCATTGGCGACACCGGCGTCCACCGCCCAGGTCACCGTGGAAACCTGTGAGCTGTTGCCCGAGCGGGTGACGGTGAAGGTGTAGTCCACGTAGGCGGCGTTGCCTTCGTTCTTGTCGGCGAGCAGCGGGGTGATGGTGAGGCCCGCGTCGTCGTTGGTGAGCACCGTGGACGCGGCGGCGGTGACGATGTTGCTGTTGGCCGGCGCATTCGACAGGGTGACGGTCATCGTCTCGTCGGATTCGACGGTGGAGTCGCCCTTGATGTTGACCACGATGGTGGCGCTGGTCTGGCCGTCGGCAAAGCTGACGGTGCCGGTGGCGGCCTGGCCGGCGGCCAGATCGGTGCCGGTGGCGAAGCCGTTGGTGCCGGTGATGGTCCAGGTCAGGTCACGGGCGCCGTCCAGGGAGCCGCTGCGGGTCACGGTGTAGGTGACGCTGCTGTCGGTGTTGCCTTCGGCCCGGGTGGTGGTGAGGGTGCTGATGCTGAAGTTGTCGTCGTCAGTGAGCAGGGTGGTGCTCTTGCTGCCGTCGCCCGGCTGGATGGTGCCATTGACCGGGGTGCCGAGGACGACCTGCAGGGTCTCGTCGCTCTCGAGGGTCAGGTCGCCCTGGACGTTGAGGGTGATGGTCTTGCTGGTCTCGCCGGCGGCAAAGCTGACGGTGCCGCTGGGCAGGCCGCTGTTGGTGCCGAGACCGTCCTGGTTGCCGACGAAGTCGGCGGTGGTGAGGCCGGCGGAGGCGCTGAGGGCCCAGGTGACGCTGCCCGTGCCACTGGTGTCGCCGTTGCGGGTGACGGTGAACACCACCGGGGTGGTGCCGCTGCCGCCTTCGGCGATGCTGGCCGGGGCACTCAGCACGAAGTTGGTGTCATCGTTGTTGATGACGGTGCTGGCGGTGGACGTACCGAGGGTGGTGTTGGCGGACGGGTTGCTGAGGGTGAGGGTGAAGGTTTCGTTGTTGGCCTCGGCAACGGTGTCGCCGCTGACGTTGAAGGTCACGGCCAGCTCGCTGACGCCTACGCCGAAGGTGAGGGTGCCGGTGGGCAGCACGCCGCCGGCCACGTCGCCTGTGTTGGCGCCGTTGCTGCCGGTGACGGTGTAATCCACGGTGGCGGCCACGCTGAGGTCACCCGTGCGGGTGACGGTGTAGGCCACCTGGGTGGTGCCGCTGTTGCCTTCGGCGATGGCGGCGTTGGCGGCCGTCACCGAGAAGCGCTGGTCGTCGTTGGCGATGCGCCCGGTGGCGGTGGCGTCAACGATGATCTGCGGGGTGGTGTCGAGAAGCTGGGCGTTGCTGATGGTGACGGTGAAGCCTTCGTCGAGCTCCACGTCCAGATCGCTGGCCACCGTGATGCTGAGGGTCTTGGTGGTTTCGTTGGCGGCGAAGGACAGGGTGCCGGCGGGCAGGCTGCCGCCGAAGTCGGCGGCGTTGGCCGCGCTGGCGCCACTGCCGGTGACAGCCCAGTCCACCGTGGCGGCGTCGCTGACGAAGCCGGCGCGGGTTACGGTGAAGGTGTAGGTGGTCGTGCCGCTCTGGCCTTCGGGCTTGTCGGCGTCGGTGGCGACAATGGAGAAGCCGGTGTCGTCGTTGGTGATGGTGGCGCTGGCGGTGGTGCCGGTGAGGGCAGTGTTGGCCCCGGCCGGCTGCAGCACGATGCTGAAGGCTTCGTCCACTTCCACCTGGTCGTCGGTCTTGACCTGTACGGTGACGGTGGCGGTGTTGGCGCCCGCGGCGAAGCTGACGGTGCCCGAGGGCAGGCCGCCGTTGCTGCCCAGGAGGTCCTGACCGGTGATGAAGTCGCCGATGGAGGCCGAGCCGGCCCCGCCCGGCAGTTCGAGCAGCCAGTCGATGTCCTGGGCTGCGGACAGGTCGCCGCCCCGGGTCACGGTGAAGGTGAAGGCGGTGGAAGCGCCGTCGCCGGTGTTGCGCTCGGCCTGGCTGGCGCTGTCGGCGCTGATGCCGAAGGTGGAGTCGTCGTTGGTGACGTCGGTGCTGGCCGTGGCGGTGGTGATGTAGCTGCGGTCGTGGGCCGGGTTGCCGACGGGGTTGGTGAGGGTGATGAGGAGGGTCTCGTTGCTCTCGTTCAGGTCGTCACCGGTCTGGGTGAGGCTGATGACCTTCACCGTTTCGTTGGCGGCAAAGCTGAGGCTGCCCGACAACGGGGTGCCCGCGCCGAAATCGTCGGCATCCATGCCGCTGGCGGCCCAGTCGATGAGGACGGGCGAAGCCGTGTCGCCCGTGCGGGTGACGGTGAATTGCAGCACGCGGGACTGGCCGGCGCTGCCTTCCAGCACGCTGACGGCGCCGGCGCTGATGCTGATGCCGATGTCGTCGGCGACGATGCTGCCGGTGGCGCTGGGGGTGACGATCTCGGTGTTGCCGTCGGCGCCCGACAGGGTGAGGGTGAAGCCTTCTGTGCTCTCGACGGTGGTGTCGCCGCTGCTGTAGACGGTGATGGTCTGGGTCAGCACGCCCGGAGCAAAAGTCAGGCTGCCGGAGGGCAGGGTGCCGCCGAAGTCGGCGGCATTGGCGGGCTGGCTGCCGCTGCCGGTGAGAGCCCAGTCGACGGTGGTGGTGCCGGTGGTGACGCCGGTGCGGGTCACGGTGAAGGTGTGGGCCTGGGTGCCGCTGTCGCCTTCGACGAGGGCGGTGCTGGTGGCGCTGATGGCCAGGCCGGTGTCGTCATTGACGATGGTGCCGGTGGCGCTGCCAGTGCCGATGGTGGAGCCGGTGGCCGGGCTGGACAGGCTGACGGTGAAGCCTTCGTCGCGCTCGTCGGCGTAATCGCCGGCGACTTGCACGGTGATGGTCTTGCTGACTTCGTTGGCGGCAAAGCTGAGCAGGCCGGAGGGCAGTGTGCCGCCGACAAAGTCGCTTGCGTCGGCCGCGTGGGCGCCGCTGCCGGCGACGCTCCAGGCCACCTGGCCGCTGCGGGTGAGGTCGCCGGTACGGGTGACGACGTAGGTGAAGCTGGTGACGGCGCCGTTCACGCCTTCGCTGGCGGTGCCGCTCTGGACGGCGATGCTGAACTGGTGGTCGTCGTTGATCAGGGTGCCGGTGGCGGTGCTGCTGGCCACGGTGGCGCCGGGTTCGGGGCTGCCGAGGGTGAGGGTCAGGCCCTCATCGGATTCGAGGTCCGAGTCGCTGGCAATCTGCAGCACGATCTCCTTGCTGCTTTCGCCCGGGGCGAAGGTGATGGAGCCCACGGGGAGCACGCCGCCGACAAAGTCGGCACCGTCCACCGGGTTGGCGCCGCTGCCGGCGATGCTGTAGGTGATGGTGTCGCTGCCATCCAGGTCGCCGCTGCGCTGGACGGTGTAGCGGAGTTCGGTGAGGCCGCCGCTGCCTTCATTGATGGCTGCCGACGGCAGCAGGGTGAGGACGACGTCGTCGTTGCGGATCAGTCCGGCGGATTCACCGATGGAGATCTCGGCGCCGGCGGACGGGTTGGAGAGGCGGACGGTGAAGCCTTCATTGGCCTCGACGGCATGGTCGGGGGTGAGGGGCAGGTTGACCACCAAGCTGTTGACACCGCGTCCGAAGGACAGGGTGCCGGAAAACTGGGTGCCGGGCAGGAAGTCGCTGGCATCGACGCCGTTCAGCGCGGCAAACTCCAGGGCCCAGTCGACGCTGGCGACCACGGTCAGATCGCCGCTGCGGGTGACGGTGAAGCTGGCCTGGCGGGGAGCGTTGCTGTTGCCTTCGTTGGTGGTCAGGGCGGTGCCGTCGAGGACGAAGCCGGAGTCATCGTTGAGGACGATGCCGATGGCGCTGCCCTGGAGGATCGTGGTCCCCGGGGTGCTGCTGGTGATGGAGACGGTGAAGTCTTCCCGGGTTTCCAGGTGGCTGTCGGGGGTGGGCGTGATGGCGATGACGATCTCGCTCTGACCCGGGGCGAAGGTGACGCTGCCGGAGGGCAGGGTGCCGCCGAAGTCGGCGGCATTGGTCGGGTTGGCGCCGCTGCCGCTGACTTCCCACGCCACGGTGGCGCTGCCGGACAGGTCACCGACGCGGGTGATGGCGAAGAGCTGGGGCTGGTCGACGGTGGAGCCTTCCTTGCGGACGGCGTCCCGGGCGACGATGGAGATGGCCTGGTCGTCCGGATCGATCACGGCGAGGGCGGTGCCCACGTCGATCTGGGTGTTGGCGTTGAGCGGGTTGAGGGTGAAGGCGAAGGTCTCGAAGCCTTCCAGGGTGCTGTCGCCGGACAGGTCTACATAGACGAGCTTGCTGGATTCACCGGCGGCGAAGCTGACGATGCCCGAGAGCGCCTGGCCGACGGCGAAGTCGTCGGGCGTGGTGGGGGATTCGCCATAGCCGGAGATGCTGTAGCCGATGCTGCCCGGCTGGCTCAGGTCGCCGGCACGGGTGACATTGAAGGCCTGACGCCCGCCGGTCCCATTGCCTTCGAGGGTGGACGGGGTGACGGCGGCGACATTGAAGAGGGTCTCGTCGGTGTAGATGTTGCCGTAGGCCTCGCCATTGATGATCTGCACGCCGGGGGGCGGATTGACCAGCACGATGCCGAAGGTCTCGTCGTACTCCTGCAGGGCGTCGCCTTTCACGTAGACGGTGACGGTCCGGGAGATCTCGCTGGCACCGAAGTGGAGGCTGCCGCTGGGCAGGCCTTCGTTGCCACCGAGGGCGTCCTGACCGCTGACGAAGTCGTTGGCGTCGGCGGCGCGGACCCCCACGCGCACGAAGCGCCAGGAGATGTCGGCTTCCTGACCGAAGCTCTCGGAGCGGGTGACGTGGAAGGTCAGGGCCACCTGGGAGCCGTTGGCGCCCTCGACGACGCTGAGGGTGTCGCCGACCAGGCTGAAGCCCACGTCGTCGTTGATGATGTTGGTGGAAGCGACGGCGTCGCCCAGGCGCAGGTTGCCCTGGGGATTGGAGAGGGTGGCGGTGAGCACGGCGTCGGGTTCGACGATGCGGTCACCGGCAAAGCTCACCGTGATGACGCGGCTGGTTTCACCGATGGCGAAATTGACCGTGCCGGCGGGCAGGGTGCCGCCGAAGTCGGCAGCAGGCAGGCCACTGACCGACCAGTCCACGGACGATGTGGCGCTGCCGTCGGCGCGGCTGATGGTGAAGCTGACCTGGGTCTGGGTGCCGGTGTCGCCTTCGAGCACCTGCACGGCGTTGGCGGAGATGGACACCAGGCTGTCGTCATCCAGCACCACGGTGCTGGCCGTGGCCGTGCCCAGGTGCAGGTTGGCGCCGGGGTTGGAGAGGGTGACGGTGAGGGTCTCGTCAGGCTCGATGCTGCGGTCGCCGACGATCTGGACGGTGATGGTCTTGGTCAGTTCGCCCTCGGCGAAGTTGACGGTGCCGCTGGGCAGGGGGCCGCCCACGTCGGCGGCATCAAGGCCGCTGGCGGCCCAGTCCACGGTGCTGGCGGCCAGGCCGTTGTCCCGGGTGAGGGTGAAGCTGAGGAGCTGGGTGGCACCCTCGTCCCCTTCGGGTACGTCTACGGCGACGGCGGCAATGCTTACGGTGGCGTCGTCGTTGAGCACGGTGGTGCTGGCGCTGCCGACCCCGATGCCCAGGCTCAGGCCGGGGTTGGACAGGGTGACGGTGAGGGTCTTGTCCACGTCGATGACGTGATCACCGGTGAAGCTGACGGTGAGGGTCTTGCTGGTCTCGCCGACGCCGAAGCTGACCGTGCCGCTGGGCAGGGTGCCGCCGAAGGCCGCGGCGTCGAGGCCGCTGACGGCCCAGTCCACGGTGCTGGCGTTGAGGCCGATGTCGCGCACCACGTTGAAGGTGAGGGTCCGGGTGTCGGCCTCGCCCCCTTCGGCGATGGACGTGGTGACGGCGCTGATGTTGACGGTGGCGTCGTCGTTGAGGATGGTGGTGACCGCGCTGGCGGTGGCCAGGGACAGGTTGGGCCCCGGGTTGGACAGGGTGACAGTGAGAACTTCGTCGGCCTCGGGGGTGCCGTCGCCGGTGAGGGTCAGGGTGATGGTCTTGCTGGTCTCGCCGGCGGCGAAGTCCACGGTGCCCGAGGGCAGGGTGCCGCCAAAGTCGGCGGCATTGACGCCCGACACCGTCCAGTCGACGGTGCTGGCAAAGCCCGACTGGGTGCGGGTGACGGTGTAGGTGAGGGTCCGGGTGTCGCCGGTGAAGCCTTCGATCACGCTGGCCTGGTCGGCGCTGATGCTGACGCTGCCGTCGTCGTTGAGCACTTCGGTGGAGGCGGAAGCGGGGGCGATACCGTTGCCGCCGAGGGTCACGGTGACCGTTTCGTCGGGCTCCACCACACGGTCGCCGGCGAGGGTCAGGGTGATCGTCTTGCTGGTTTCGCCCGGTGCGAAATCGAGGGTGCCAGAGGGCAGCACGCCGCCGAAGTCGGCAGCATCAAGGCCGGAGGCGGTCCAGCTCACCTGGTCGGCGCCCACGGCGTTGCTGCGGGTGACGGTGTAGGTGAGGAGCTGGGTGCTGCCCTGGTCGCCTTCGGCGACGCTGAGCTGGTTGGCGCGGATGCTGAAGCTGCCGTCGTCGTTGAGGACGGTGGTGCTGGCCCGGTCGGTGCCAAGGCTGAGGTTGGCGCCCGGGTTGCTGAGGATCACGCTGAGGGTTTCGTCGGCCTCGATGGTCCGGTCGCCGGTCAGGGTGATCTCGATGAGCTTGGTGGTTTCACCGTTGGCAAACTGCAGGCTGCCGGCGGGCAGGGTGCCACCGAAGTCAGCGGCGTCCATGCCGGCCAGGGTCCAGTCGACGGAGGAGGCGCCGACGCCGGTGCTGCGCACCACGGTGAAGCTGAGGACCTGGCTGGTGCCGATGTGCCCTTCGATGGCGCTGCCCTGGTTCGCACTGATGCTCACGGTGCCGTCGTCATCGACGACCTGGGTGCTGGCGGTGGGCTGGTCGATCACCAGCCCCTGGCTGGGGGCCTGTAGCTGCAGGGTGACGCTGCGGCCGGCCTCGATGGCCCGGTTGCCGGCCAGGGGGATGCTGATGCGTGCTTCGGTCTCCCCGGCGGCAAAGCTGACGGTGCCGGTGAGGGCGCCGTCGGCCAGTTGGGCGGCATCGATGCCGGTGAGCGTCCATTGGGCCGATGCGGCAGTGAAGGGGTTGTCGCGGGTCACCACGAATACCAGCACGCCGGCGCTGCCTGTATCGCCCTCGAGCACCTGGGCCTGGGCGGCGCTGACACTGGCGTGGCTGTCGGTGATGGTGGCGGGGGGAGGGGCTTCGTTGCCGCCCGGGGTGCCCGTCGGGGTTGGAGACGGTGCGCCGCCGATACCCGAGAACAGGCTGCCGCCGGTGCCGTTGCCATCCCCGGCGCTGAAGGTGCTGAACACACCCAGGCCGCCCCCGGTGACGCCGCCGGTGCCCTGGCTGGCGAGGCCGCTGCCTGTGCCGGAGGTGGTGCCGCCGAGCACGCCAGGGTTCATGCCGTCGAGGGTGAGGACGGACAGTTCGGTGGGGGTGCCGGGGCGGGGGATGCCGCTGCCGGTGGCGTCGCCGGTGAGCTGGGTGCGCTCGGGCGCCGTCGGGCTGGACTGGGTGCCGCTGCCTTCACCGGTCAGGCCGGTGATTTCCGGGCGGTAGATGCTGTCGAGGGGCGCAGGCGGGGAGAACTGACTGCCGGATTGGCTGCCCCGCGGGCCGCTGTCGCCGTGGCCGGGGTTGAACGGATTGCCCTGACCGCCGAAGCCGTCACCGGGGTTGCTGCCGGGGAGACGCTGCCCGTCACCCTGCAGGAAGGAGGGCAGACGGTCGCCCAGCAGGTTGCGGGCGATTTCGAAGGGGCTGGACGGACTGCCGGCATCCCGGCCGCCGGTGGAGAGCAGGATCTGTTGGGACACGTCCTTCGCTGCAGCGGGGCTGAGGCCCGCCTTGACGAGGGCCGCCTCGGCACGGGCGATGGCCTGCTCGAGGGATGCAACACCTTGTTGGGGCCGGCCGGCGAGAAAGTCGGTGACGATCTGGATGGCGCGGGCGAGGGTGTCGATCTGGGGATTGGTCTGGTCAGCCATTTCCTGCTACTCCTGGTGCAGCAACACGCCCGCCGACTGTATAGAGGGGGCTGGACGTGGCTCTAGCGGTCTGGAAAATCCGGGGAGGTCTGTATTGGCACGCCTGCGCAAGCGAAGCCCGGCGGGCGTGCCGTGGGACTTGCCTTATTTGTTGGCGGAGGTGTTGAAGGCGCCGTCCGTGCTGAAGGGCAGCAGCTTGTCGGCGGGGATCACCATGCCCGGGTTGCGTACCACGTCGGGATTGAGGCCGCCGATGGCGCGCAGCAGGCGATAGGAGGCGATCACTTCGTCCACACGGGCGGCGGCGGCATCGCTCTGGGCGTTGATCAGGGCGACCTCGCCGTTGAGCAGGTCGAGCAGGGAGCGGCGGCCGAGCTCGCGCTCCTTGCGGGCGAGCTCGAGGAAGTTGCCGGAGATCTGGGCCTGGTTGATCAGGTAGTTGGTGCGTTCCCGGGCGGTTTGCCAGCCAACCCAGGCGTTGCGGCCTTCTTCAAGGGCCTGGACGCGGACGTAGCCGGCTTTTTCCTTGGCCGACAGTACCGACAGGTCGGCGGCCTCGGTGACGCGCGCAGCCTTCATCCCCAGGTCCAGGGTCCAGTCGAAGCGGACCATCGCCTTGGTGTCGTTCCGGTCGCCCTTGATGCCGTCGTAGTCCTGGTAGTGGATCTGGTTGAGTTGAAGGGCCAGGCGTGGCATCAGTTCCCGGGCGCGCTGTACGTGCCGTTCGGCGAGGGTGACTTCGGTCCGGCCGTCGGCGGCGACCACATCCGGGTTCTGCTTGACGATGATGTCGGCGATCTCGGCCTCGGAGCGCGGCAGCTGGGCCGCGGGTACGCCCACCGCCTGCAGCCCGGCCAGATCGACCGGGGTTTCGCCGAAGACTGCGCGGTAGCGGTTGCGGGCTTCGCTCATGCGGCTCTCGGCGATCACCCGGCGGGCCTCGGCGCCGGCGAGCTGGGCTTTGGCTTGCAGCACGTCGGTGGCGTAGCCGCGGCCGGCTTCCATGCGGGCGTTTTCGAGGGAGGTCTGGCGTTTGATGTTGAGTTCGGACTGCTGGGCGTAACGCAGGGTGCGATCGGCGCGGATGATCTGCAGCTGGGCTTCGATGGCGGCAAGGACGAGGTTCTGGCGCTGCAGATCGCGTTCCTTGCCTTCCTTGTCAAGGATGGTCTCGGCGGCCTGGACCCGCAGGCCGGTGTGGCCGAAGTCGGTGATGAGCTGATTGAGACCGACATTCACGTCGGAGGGGTCGAAATTGCCCTTGGTGCCGATGTCGCGATCAATATGCTGTCTGCCGATGCCTGCGCCGACGGTAAGCTTGGGGAAGTAGGCGGTCTTTTCGACGCCGATCTGGGCATTGGCGGTTGCCACGTCGGCATCCACCATGCGCATCAGGTTGTGTTCCTTGAGGATGCGGTCAAGCTTCTCTGGGAAGTTCTCGGCGGCGTGGGCGCTCCCGATGCACAGGATTGAGCCCGCAAGGGCGGCGACGGCGATCAGGTTGTGCTTACGGCCCATGGCGCTGGATTTCACGGCAAACATCTGGAAACTCCCTTGTTTTCTTGAGTTCGGCTTCGAAGAGCACGGCGTGTACTCCTCCACCGTATCAAACATGGCATATTTAAAACTTACAAAAACTTACATAACGGCATGCAAGCTTCCTTGACCCTGCGTTCATTTGTGCTGCGGAATTCTGCGCGGCTCTTGGGGGTAAGCCACGGCTACCGGACCGGACAGGGAGTTTGTCCGGGGGGGATTCGGCGGATGTTCGTCTCTCTGTTCGCTGTCTGCGCCGGGCTGTTCTTCGCCGGTCTGTGTGTGGCCGATGGTCGGAATGCCGGCGTGCCTCTGGCGTTGCTTAACGGTAAGGCGGACGCGTTCCTTTATAGTCGTGTGTGGCTTGATCCCGACAAGCGTGCCGATGTCGCCGATGTGGCGGCGCATCCCGAGCGCTTTGCTCCTCCCGGGGGACAAGGCGATCAGGTCATCAACGCCGGCTATGACGATGCCGTGGTGTGGGTGCGGGTGCCGGTGCAGGTGGCCGCGGATGCTCCCCGTGACTGGCTGCTGGAGGTGGGCTACCCCACGCTGGATCGGGTGACCCTCTACCGTCGTGAGGCGTCGGGTCAGTGGCATGCGGTCGAGTCGGGCGATCTCGTGCCGCGCTCGCGTCGGCCCTTTGAGCACCACAACCTGGTCTTTCCGCTGGTGCTGGAGCCCGGGGTTGGTGAGGTGATGTTCCTGCGCGTCGAATCCCAGGGAAACCTGACCATCCCCCTGACCTTCTGGCAGCTGAAGGATCTGCTCGCCGCGGACCGGAGCCGCTATGCCTGGCAGGCCCTGTATTTCGGCGCCCTGCTGGCCCTGCTCAGCTACAACCTGATGCTGTTCCTGGCCATCCGGGATCCCCTTTACCTGACTTACTCCCTGATGGTGCTGGGGATGGGGAACGGCCTTCTGACGATGAAGGGCTTTGGCAGCCTGCTGCTCTGGGGCGATGCGCTCTCTCTGGACAATGCGGCCTTCCCCCTGTCTCTGGCCTTGTGCGGGCTGTCGGGTGCTTTGTTTACAAGGCGCTTCCTGGATTCGCGGCATCGGGCGCCCTTGCTGGATCGGGTGGTCCTCTTCCTGACGGTCCTGTTTGCCTTGGAGACGCTGACGGGTTACTGGCTGCCCTATGCCTTGCTGGCCCGTCTGGTGAGTGCCACGGGCCTGTGCTTTTCCGTGGTGGCCGTGGTGCTGGCGCTACAGAGTCTTGTCAGGGGGCAGCGTTCGGCTCGCCTGTTTCTGGCGGGATGGCTGCTGTTGCTGGTGGGGGTCGGGGTTACGGCCTTGAGAAATTTCGGCTGGCTGCCGACCAACGTGCTGACCAGCAACATCATGCAGATAGGCTCCGCCCTCGAGATGCTGCTCCTGTCTCTGGCGCTGGCGGATCGCATCAACAGCCTGCGTCAGGAAAAGGATCTGGCGCATGCCGACGCGGTGCGTGCAGAGCGGAAACTGATCGATACGCTGCGTGACTGGGGTGTCTCCCTTGAGCGGGAAGTCGTGCGTCAGACCCATGAACTCCGCGAGGCCAACCTGCGCCTTGCTGCCAGCGAGGCGATCGAGCGTCGCGGACGTGAAGAGCAGACCCACTTCATTGCCATGATTGCCCACGATATCCGTACTCCCCTCGCCATCATCAAGGCCGCGGTGCAGTCCCTCCAGGATATGGATGCCTCGCCTCCGCCGCCGGAGCATCAGAAGCGCTACGACCGGATCCAGCGGGCCCTGCAGCGCCTCAATGCGCTGCTGGAAATTGCCTTGATGCAGGATCGAACCAATGTGGACGACTGGCGCATGGAGATGGCAGAGATTCAACTGGATGTGCTGACGAGCGAGTTGCTCCAGCTCCTGAGTCCCGCCGATGAGGCCCGCATGAGCTGCCGGCTTGCCGATGGACTGCCTGCGCTGCGAGGCGATCCGCGGATGCTTCGCGTGATGCTGCTCAATATTGTAGAGAATGCGCTGAAATACAGCCCCCGCGATTCCGAAGCCAGGCTGGAGATCGAGACCGGTGCCCATTCGGGCGAGGCCGGTGTGGTCATCAGGGTCAGCGACCGTGGGCCCGGCATCACGCCGGGGCAGGAAGAGCGGATCTTTCAAAAGTACTACAGAAGCCCGGATGTCGTCGGGCAGCCGGGTCTGGGGATCGGTCTGTTCCTCGCACGCTTCATCTGCAGGCGCCACGGCGGGAGCCTGCATGTCGTGTCGCGTCCTGGTGAGATAGGGGCGTGTCTGGAAGCCTGGCTGCCGCTGGAGAAGGGAGTCGGGGCATGAGTCCACGTCTGGCGCTGGTGGAGGATGACGAGGATCTCCGCGATGAAATGTGCTTTCAGCTCGCCAGGGCCGGTTTCGACGTATTCGGCTGTGAGGATGGCATCAGTCTGGATCGGCACCTTGCTGCCAGTGGATGCGAACTTGTCGTGATGGATCTGGGCTTGCCGGGGGAGGATGGGCTGTCCATCGCTGCTCGGCTTCGCGCCGCCCGCCCGGGCTTGGGTCTGGTGATGTTGACTGCGCGGGGCCGTTTGCAGGATCGCCTGGATGGCCTGGAGCGTGGCGCAGACGCCTATATGGTCAAACCCGTGGATACGCGGGAACTGATCGCCGTGATACAGACCGTCCTGAGACGGCTGGCGGCTCCGGCAGCACCCCTTGGCCGGCAGGAATGGCTCTTGCGCTATAGATCCCTGGAGATCGTTTCGCCAGAGGGGAAGGTGGTGTCGATCTCGGGTATGGAAGTGATCCTCCTTCGCGAGCTGGCCAAAACAGGTACGGAGGTTGTTGCCCGCCGACAGCTGATTGAGGCCCTCGGCCATGATTACCTTCTGTTTGACCAGCGTCGACTGGATACGGCCATGAGCCGTCTGCGCCACAAGCTGGAGGAAGTGTCGCCGGAGAAGAGCCCGATCCGCGCGGTACGGGGGGTCGGCTATGTGTTTGCGACCACCCTGAGAGAGGACGATGAAGCGGTTTAGCTCTGTCTTGTTATAGAGGCCAGTGGCTCGGCACTCAGTAAACAGCCCCGTACGCCATGGCGGGGTTTGTGACGTTCAGGATTTATTTTCTTAATCTTGTTGACACGTGGTGATTGTTCTTTATAATTCGGCCTCTCTTCGCTGC
>NZ_JAKLLN010000035.1 GCF_023150065.1 Zoogloea sp. | reverse complement strand
GGGCGGGCCGACTACCAGCGGAACCTGTCGGTGTCCTACATCAAGCTGGGCGATTTGATGAAGGCGCTGGGCGAGGGCGAGGCTGCCCGCCGCTACTACGAGGACAGCCTGGCAATTCGCCAGCGTCTGGTGCAGGCCGAGCCCGGGCGGGCCGACTACCAGCGGGACCTGTCGGTGTCCTATGAGCGGCTGGGCGATCTGCTGGGTGCGCTGGGCGAGGGCGAGGCGGCCCGCCGCTACTACGAGGACAGCCTGGAAATCGCCCAGTGTCTGGCGCAGGCCGAGCCCGTGCGGGCCGACTACCAGCGGGACGTAGTGGTTTCGCTGATTCGAATCGCTGCTATGGACTCGACGCAGGCGGCGGCGTTGCTTCAGGAGGCATTGTCGATTTTGCGCGCACTTAAAGCTGGAGCCTGTGAGATACCGGATCTCGACTCAATGATCGAGTATTGCGAGCGCAGGCTGGCGGACAAGGGACTGTAGCGCCAATTGGGATAGGGGCGGCCAGCTTAGCTGACCGACCCCTCCCACACACGCCACCGGCATGCGGGTCCCCACCGGGCGGTTGGAATCGTTGAGGACGGAGCGCTTTAAGTTACGATAACGCGCTGGCCGAGACGATCAACGGGCCGTACAAGGCCGAACTGATCCATCGGCGGGCGCCCTGGAAAACCCGCGAATCCGTGGAACTGGCGACGCTGGAATGGGTGTCCTGGTTCAACCACCACAGGCTGCTGGAGCCCATCGGTTATATCCCGCCTGCAGAAGCTGAGGCAAACTACTACCGGCAACTCGCCAGTCAGGCAGCAACCCCGGCCTGACTTAAACCAAATGGCCTCCACCAAAGGCGGGGCGGTTCAGTGCGCAGGCTCACCGACACGCCCTGCTGCCCCAGCATCTCCGGTCCACGGACGAGAAAGACAGTACTGTGGCGTGCTCCGGGGGAGGCGGTGCTCCGGATCTTCATGTGCAAAAAGCCCAATGCTCTGGGTTAAAAGACCCTCAGGCTCACACCTGGGCTGATTCCGGAAGCAAAGCCGGCCTGTCTTCTCGTGGCAGTCGTTTTCACGGTGGGGCACGTGATCAACTTGGACGCTGTTTCCATACTCCACTGAGCGTCATTCAGGCCGGCAGTGAGACAGCTGCCGTTCACTGGCATGGCCCACCCCGCCGAAACGCTTCTTCCTTACGCCTCCTGCGGAATCCCTTCAGTCTTGCGTCGTCATGAAAGGTGGGGAAGAGCGTGAAGAAGTCAAACCGGGAAAACGAAGTTCTTGAGTCGTTGGTTGAAACGGTCGGCCAAGAACAGGTCAGCGCGCTGATGCTGAAGTTTGGCGGGCGGCGCCTGCGGATACCCCGATCCCTCGAGTCGAAGGTGGCACACGAGCTCTGTGAGGTTATCGGCGTTGATGGACTTCAGAAACTCATCAAGGTTTTTGGTGGGCAGGAGTTTTACCTCAAGAAGGGCTACGCCAAAAAGCAGGCCGCTCGCGATAGGGCGATTTGTGATCGGGCGGACTTTCTCACGCGAGATGTAGCCCGCGGCGGTGAGGGCTTGAGCTTTCGCCGTGCCACTTCGCGGCTCGTGGACGAATTCGGGCTGAGTGATCGGTGGATTGAGGCCATCATCAATCGGGGTTGTGAATAGGAGATGTCAAGAGTGAGTGTCATCGAATTCATCAAGCAGCACTTGGCAAAAGGATTGGAAGCTGAGGCGGCACTGGCCGCTGCCCCCATCCAGCCCTGTAGTGGGAGCCAAACCGTTATTCAGAAAGGGGGCCATCGTGCTCCACATTCACCAAGCGCTTGAAGCCGCTCGAGACGCACTTACCTCGCCCGCGCGTCTGGTCGTGAAACTGGACGCGCAGTGCATGATTCAAGCTGACCACTCCCCCTACGCACACGAACTCGCCTTGATCGAAACTGCGATAGCTGAATGGCGCCTGTTTGATGCAAGCCTGCCTGTGCTGATCAGAAATCAACGAGATCCGGCCGAGCATCCCAAAGGAGAGCAAGGCGTGAGTGAGGTTTCTGGCCGAGCTCATCTTGACCGATAGGAAGCATCGTGGCTGACAAAAAACTTGGCATCGCCTTGGTCATAACGGCCGATGCGGGAAACGCCCAGAAGAAGATTGAAGCACTGGGCGATAGCGTAGGCGGGCTGAATGAGGGTGTCGGTCAAACGGCTGCGGGCGCGAAAGCAGCCACAGACGGCCTTGATGCCATCGGGGGGGCATCGGAGCGTACGGGAAGGAAGGCGTCCGAGGCCAACGAGGCTATCTCGACGAGCGTGCGGTCAATATCGTCAGAGCTGAACACCCTCAAGGGTCTCTTCCTTGGGTTTGAGGCTGCTAAGGGGTTGGCTGCAAGTGCCGCAGGGGTCGCCGCCACGGCCGACGCTTACACTAACCTCACCGCCAAGGTGAAGATGGCCGTGGGCGAAGGCGAGGCCTTCAACACCACCCTCAAGGGCATCGAAGAGATCGCCCTCAACACCAACGCCTCCCTCGACGCCACGGCGACCCTGTTCACCAAGCTGGCCGATGCCGGCCAGAAGATCGGCGTCGGCCAGGCCGATGCCCTGCGGCTGACCGAAACGGTGAACCAGGCGATTGCCCTGTCTGGCGCATCGGCCCAGGCCTCGGAGGCTGCGCTCACGCAGCTGATCCAGGGCCTGCAGGGCGGCGTGCTGCGGGGCGACGAGTTCAACAGCGTCATGGAGCAGTCACCCCGCCTGGCCAAGGCCCTGGCCGACGGCCTGGGTGTGACCACGGGCGAGCTGCGCAAGATGGCCGAGGCGGGGGAGCTGTCCAGCGAGACGGTCATCCGTGCCCTGCAGGGCCAGGCCCGGGCCATTGAAACCGAGTTCGGCAAGCTGCCGCCCACCATCGGCCGGGCCATCACCGACCTGCAAACCCAGTGGCAGATCTGGATTGGCGAGCTCGATCAATCCACGGGGGCCAGCGCTACGGCTGCTGCTGCCATCGAAGGCCTGGCCAAGAACTTCGACTTCCTCGCCAGCGCCCTCATCAACACCGGGCAGGCCTATCTGGCGTGGAAGGCCTACGGGATCGCCGCCGAGTTCCTGGCCCTTAAAACCGCCGTAACCGCCGCGACGGTGGCCAAGGTGGCCGACACTACGGCGACAGTCGCCAACACGGCCGCCACCCAGGCCAACACCACGGCCCAGATCGCCAACAACGCCGCCAAGGCGGGGGCTGTAACGGCAGGCGACGCTGCTGCTGCCAGTGCCGGCCGGCTGGCCGGCGCCCTGAGCCTGCTCAAGGGCTTCGGCCTGGCCTTCCTGGTCACCAACCTGGTGGACATCGGCAAGTGGCTGGGCGAGGCCGCCGCCAAGGCCATGGGCTACGGCAAGGCGATGGAAGAGGTGGAGACCCGCACCCGGGCCGCCGAGAAGGCCGCTAGGGAAGCCGCCGCTGCGGATGCCGAGCTGGCCCAGCAAAAGCAACTCGCCACCGACAAGGCCCTGGGCCTGTCGGAGCAAGCGAAGAAGCTGGTGGCGGACTTTGGCACCATGACCAAGGCCGGTGACGGTGCGGCCGCCGCCCTCGAGAAGATCGGCAAGGATCTCGACCTCTCCAACATCAAGGGCATTGCCGATGCCGGTGCCGCCCTGGATGCCCTGGCCCAGCGGGGCAAGATCAGCGCCGACCAGGTGCAGGACGCGTGGGAAGGGGCGCTCAAGGGTGTCGACCTGCAGGCCTTCGAGGTCAATGCCCGGGCGGCGTTTGACGAGTCCGAGCAGGGCGCCCGCCGTCTGGCCGCCGCCCTCGAAGCCCAGCTGGGCGAGGCCCTGCGCCGTACCGGCAAGGATTGGGGCACCCTGGCCGGAGGCATCAACGACGCCGCCCAGGCCGCCATCAACGATTTCGACGTGCTGGCAGCCCGGGTGGATGACGTGCGGGCCAAGGGCCTCAACGCAGGGGCGGCCCTGGCGGCCAGCCTGGACCAGGCCGCCGCAGCCGCCAGCACCGAAGCGGCCGCCAAAGCGGTGCTGGATCGGTGGGTGGAGCTGGGTAACGCCGGGTTGGTGACCGGGGATCGCCTGGCCCAGGGGCTGGCCAAAGCCAAGGACCGCTTCGACGAGCTCAAACCCGGCATCAACAGCCTGACCGAAGCCTTCGAGGCTCTGGGCCTGAAGAGCCGCGAGGCCCTGCAGGAAGCCGAGGCATCAGCCCGAGAGGCCTTCGAGTACATCAAATCGAATGGCGGCACCCTGGCCGAGTTGCAGGCAGCATGGGAGAAGTACGGGGCCGCTGCCCGGGCTGCCAATGGCGGCATCCTGCCCGACGTGCTGCGCTTGCAGCAGGAAATGTACAAGGTGGGGGATGCGGGTGAAGCCGCGGCGGATCGCATCGGCGCTGCCTGGGATCGGGCATCGGAGAAGCTCGACGACTACAGCAGCGCCGCCAATCGGGCAGGTGATGACTGGGTGCGGGACACCAGTGGAAATGTGCTGCAGGCCGGTGTCGACGTTGATTCACTGGCCGCCCGCTTTGGTATTGGCGCAGACCAGATGAACGACTTTAAGCAGCAATTCGCAGGCTTCTACCAGCAAGCGAAGAGCCAGTCTCAGTTCTACAGCAGCACCCAGGGCTTAGACCTCGAAGCCATCGTCCAGTGGGCTGCTGAAATGGCCGCAGCAGAATCGTGGAGGGGTTCGAATGGGGGGGCTAGTGGAGAATCAGGATCGTCACCGGTGGGGCTGGGGAACATCGTAAAGCGGCCCTTAAGTTCGAACTCCAGTCTCTCGAGCAGTAGCGCGCCACAGTTGAGCAGTCACACCGTTACGATCAACCTCAATGGCAGAGCTTCGCAAGTCAAAGTAACGGATCAGGACAGTGTGGAAACGTTGATTCGGGTGCTTGAGGAAGCCCAGCGCTCCTCGCAATGAAGTAGAGCAGCGAGCAGCTGATGCACGCCATTCGGCGCCCCCAAGCCTATACGTCCGGAACGATCCCGCTATGCCTGAACAACACGTGAGGGGGCTTGCTAGATCAAGATGGCCGGCACCCCAAATGCAAAGGCCTGCGGCTGGATAGGCAGCAAGCTGCTGATGCTGACCTTGCGGCCCCCCCAGCGTAAACGTCCGTGGCGAACCCGCTATGCCGCCGAGACTACGCGACAGCCGTTACAAGATCAATCGTCGCTGTTTGCAGGCCCTTCGAGCCATCCCCGCCGATCAACCCATTTTATTTCCGCGACTCCTTATTATTCCTGCGGGTTCGCTACGTCGCGTTTCGCGCTCTCAACGATGCCAGGAATTTATCCGGCGCCGCCCCGGAGCGGCACCCCGGCATGCGCGTCGGTGTCGCTGCGGACGGCAAAGGGGCATGCCAAAAGGGTGACCCTGCCATCACCCGTCAAGCTCGCCCAGTGGTCACAGGCGCCACAGATGGGCAGCGACAAAGGTGCGCCAGGGTGCGAAGCGGTGCAGCCAGTCGGCGGTGTCCGCGACGGTGGGCTTGTCGGCGTGGCCGATGAGGGTCTGCAGGCCACGTCTTACGGCAACGTCGCCCTGGAGGGAGGCATCGGCGTGGCCAAAACCGCGCAGCAGGGTGTAGTCGGCCGTCCACGGGCCGACCCCGGGGATGGCCAGCAGGGCTTCCCGCACGCTCTCGGCAGGGGCGCGGCGGGCCCACCAGTTGTCCAGGGGCAGATCGCCGTCGAGGACGCGGGCGGCGATGCTGACCAGGGTCTCGGCCTTGCGGCGGGAGAAGCCGGCATCCGTCAGGCGTGCAAGCGGCAGGCCGATCACGGCGGAAGCGTCGGGGAAGCAGGCGAGATCGTCACGGGTACGGCCGCAGGCCTCGATCAGGCGCTTGCGCAGCGTGATGGCTGCGGCAAGACTGATCTGCTGACCGGTTACGGCCCAGATCAAGGCCTCGAAGGGCGTGGCCGCCTGGGGGATGCGCAGGCCGGGACAAGCGGCGATCCGCGGGCCAAGCTGGGGGTGCGCACGCCAGGCCGCCTCGAAGGCGGCCACCGGCTGGTCGAGGCCGAGGAAGCGCCGGGCCCACTCGTGGAACTCGGGCACCGTCGTGTCGGGCACGTCATCGAGCCAGAGTTGCAGCGCCACGCCGCCCGCGCTGAAACGCAGGGCGAGGCGGGCAGGCAGGCCCTTCCACATCATTCCCTTGTCGAGGCTGTCAGGCCCGACCCGCTCGGCCAGCCTGTGGGGGTCGCGGGCGTGGAAGGCGAGAAAGTCGGCCTGGCGGAAGTGTTGGGGGAGCGGCAGCTGGCAGCCCAGGCAAGGCCCGGCAGGTGCTGTCATTGTTCCGCTTCCCGATCGAGCAGGGCACGCTTGCGCTCGATCCCCCAGCGATAGCCTGCCAACGCGCCGTCGGTGCGCACGACCCGGTGGCAGGGAATGGCCACCGCCAGCACGTTTGCGGCACAGGCGCTGGCGACGGCCCTTACGGCAGCCGGGGCGCCGATGTGCTGGGCCAGCCTGGTGTAGCTCAGCGTGGTGCCCGGCGGGATGCCCTGGAGGGCCTGCCAGACCCGCTGCTGGAAGGCGGTGCCGCGGATATCGAGGGGCAGGGCGCTGGCCGTGCCCGGGTCTTCGACGAGGGCAATCACCTGCCTGAGCTGCTCGGTGAAGGCTGCGTTGCCATCGCTCAGGCGGGCTTGGGGAAAGCGGGTGTGCAGCTCGCGGACCAGGGCCTCGGGTTCGTCGCCCAGGCTGATTGCGCAGATACCTTTGGCGCTGCCCGCGACGAGGATGGCGCCCAGGCTGCAGTTCCCGATGGCGTAGTGGATGTCGGTGTCGGCGCCCCCAGCCCGATAGCGGCGGGGTGACATGCCCAGCGCAGGGGCCGATGCGGCATAGAAGCCGGCTGCCGATCCAAAGCCGGCGGCGTGGAGGGCATCGGTGACGCTCTTTCCGTCAACCAGCTGGGCCTGCAATCGCGCTGTCCGCAGGCCAAGGGCGTACTGCCGGGGCGTCAGGCCGGTGGCGGCCTTGAAGATGCGGTGCAGGTGCCAGGGGCTGAGGCCGGCCTGCCGGGCCAGGGATTCAAGTGAAGGGGGTGTTTCGGCCTGTTCCATGTGGCGACACAGGGCGGTGACCAGGGCGGCATGGCGCTGGGCCAGCGGGGGCAGGTCGGGCTGGCAGCGCTGGCAGGGGCGAAAGCCTGCCGCTTCGGCTTCGGCCGTGGTCGCAAAGAAGCTCACGTTCTCCGGACGGGGCCGGCGGGCACCGCAGGATGGACGGCAGTACACGCCGGTGGTGCTGACGCCAAAGAAGAACCGCCCGTCGGCGGCCGCATCCTTGTGGATGACCGCCGTCCAGCGTGGATCACTGCAGATTTGGGCCGCGCGTTTGGCGCGTGGGGAGGTGTCGCCCTGCATAAGGGGCCTGCCTTTCGTGGCTGGTATCCGAAGGCCCCAATCTAGCCGGCTTGCGCCAAGCGTGCATCCGCTTCCTTGCGATCGAATTCGTCTATTGTTTGCGCCCCCCTCACGCGGCGATCTGAAAATCAACACAAACCACAAAAACAAATTATTTGACCTATCGTTTATAGATGGTAGCTTTGTTGTCGATTTGAAACGATTTTTTGCCGGTCATTTTGGGGATTTGGCGTTTTTTAACGGCTGTGGTCGACGGTGGAGCAGACCTTTCGAGGACGCTCGCCAAGGAGATCACGCCTCACATCCCGCAAGGCGACCCGATGCGTGCCCTCCGCCACGAGGGGCGGGAGGAGGGGTCGGGATAATTCCGACGGCGGTGAGGGATCGACCCGGGGTGTGGACCATCGGGCAGTCAGGAGTGATGGATGCACGGCACGCGAAAGGCCGGCTGAGCATGGAGCGATCAAGGTTATGTCTAGCTTGACCCAGGTTGGGTGGTATTGGAACCGGCTGCGCTGCATGTCCGTAGCGGAGATCGTCGAGCGGGCCGGATCCACCGCCAGTCGGGCAATGGCGCGCCGTCGCCTGCCCGAACCGGTGGCCGCGCCCCGCCTGGACCGGGTTGGCGTCAGCTGGCTTCCGGCCACCGCGCCGGCCTTGCGTGGCGTGGCGTTGCAGCGCGCAGACGAGGTGCTCTCTGGCCAGTGGCGGATCTTCTCGCGCCTGATGGGGCTGGGCTTTCCACCCGAGTGGAACCGCAACCCGGACAAGGCCGTGCTGCTCCCCCTTACCGAAGGAAAGCTGATGTCCTTCCGGGCGACGGCAGTCGTCGGCGACATCAAGTATCTGCGCGAGCTCAATCGCCACCGGGAGCTCGTGGTGCTGGCCCAGGCCTGGCAGATCACCGGCCGCGAGCGCTACCTGGACGGGATCGCCAGCCTGCTGGAGAGCTGGTTCGCCCAGTGCCCGCATCCACGCGGGCCCAACTGGTCGAGCGCCATGGAAGCGGGCATCCGGCTGATCAACTGGGCCATTGTGTGGCAGCTGATCGGCGGTATGCAGTCACCTCTCTTCGAGCGGCCGGTGGGCAAGGTCCTGCGCACCGACTGGCTCGGCAGCATCTGGCAGCACGCGGAGTTCATCCGGGGCTTCCGCTCCCGCGATTCGGCGACGAGCCACCCGCTGATCGGCGAGCTGGCCGGGCTGTTTGTGGCAGGCGCCACCTGGCCCCAGTGGCGTGAGGCCCAGACCTGGCGACGGGTCGGGCGGGACGGGCTGGAGCGAGAGGTGCTGCGCCAGACCACCGCCGACGGAGTGCACAAGGAGCAGGCGACGGGCTACCAGCAGTTTGTCTGGGACTTCCTGCTCTTTGCCGGGCTGGCGGCCCGGGGAACCGGCAAGCCCTTCTCCGAAACCTACTGGCGGCGGATGGAGGCCATGCTGGAGTACGTGGCCGGCATCATGGATTCGGGCGGACAGGTGCCCCTGTTTGGCGATTCGGATGACAGCGTGGTGTCTGGCCTGTCGATCAGCGCGGGAGGCTGCCTGTTTCAATCCCAGCTTGCCACCGGGGCGATGCTGTTCGGCAATCCTTCCCTGGCACGCAAGGCCGGAGTGCTCGACCCGCGGACCATGTGGCTGCTGGGGGCAGATGTGTGCACCGGCTTCGACCGGCTGCTGCTGCAGCGAGCCCCCGCCACCCGCCGGATGGATTTTCCGGAAGGTGGAGTGTTCGTGCTGGGCAGCAACCTGGATTCACCGGACGAGTTTCGGGTGGTGGCCGATGCCGGCCCGCTGGGCCCCGGTGGGGTCGCCGCCCACAGCCATGCGGATGCCTTGTCCTTCACCCTGTCGGTGGCCGGGCGGCAGTTCTTGATTGATCCGGGCACCGGGACGTACCACGGCCCCGGAAAATGGCGGCATGGCTTTCGTGGCAGCGCCATGCACAACACGCTGGTCCTGGGCGGCGAGGATCAGGCGGTATCCGGGGGGCGCTTCATGTGGCTGCGACGCTTCCGGACGAGCGTCCTCGAACGGGAGAGCAGCCCAGGTACCGAGCGTTTGCTTGCGGAGCACGATGGCTACCGGCGCCTGCCGGGCAAGCCGGTGCATCGCCGCAGCTGGCACCTGGACAAGCGGGCAGGGTGCCTGACGGTGCAGGATCAGGTCTTTGCCACCACATCACAGAACGTCACCCTCTACTGGCATTTCAGTGAAGACTGCAATGTGACCTGCACCCCCGAGGGTCTGAGCGTATCGAGCGGCCCGATCTGCCTCGACATGATCCTGCCTGAGGGCGGTGACGTGAGCGTGCTGCATGGCTCCGAGGTGCCGCTGGCCGGCTGGGTTTCCCGGGGTTACGATCATGTGGAGCCCAGCACCACGGTGGTCTGGCGAGGCAGCGTGATGTCGGGGGAATCCCTCGAAACCGTGTTTCGCCGCCTCTGAGGCCTGCGCCCTTCAGGCCTGGCTGGGAAAGAACAGTGCGATCACCGCGGCGCTCTCGTCCCGGGCCGCAGTGCGGATGGCTGCCAGCTTGGCGACATCGAGATCCAGTCGGACCAGGGTCATGGGGTCCATCCGTGAGAGGGCGGTTTCATCCGGATCATCACTCTCGGCGTCCTCTTCGGTCGCCAGAATATGGTTGGCCACATGCAGGAGCGCAGCTTCCGTGACGTGCGGCCCACCCATCACCGGGTTGAGCTGGGCACCGATGGCGGTGGCGAAGCCGCTGGGAAGGTGCCATGCCGTCGCCAGCGCAGCGCCGACCTCTGCGTAGTTGCAGCCGACGATGTGGTCTTCGATCTGGTGAATGGGGGCATGGCTGCGTCGTGACTCGGCCAGGGCGGCGTCAGCGGCCTCGGGAGCGGCCTGGAACATCACCAGGTGGCCAATGTCGGCCAGCAGGCCTTCCACGAACATGCGCTCCGGATCTCCGGTGCCCAGTTGCCGGGCAGCAGCCCGGGCAGCCAGGCCGCGGAAGACGCAGTCCTTCCAGAAGCGGATCATGTGCATGCGGGCGGGGCGGATGCCCGAGAAGGCGCCAATCACCGAGGTGCTGAGGACGAGATCGTGGACCTGCTGCATGCCCATCAGATTGACGGCCCGTCCGACCGTTTCGACCTTGCCGGGAAAGCCATACAGCACACTATTGACTGCCCGCAGCACCCGCGCCGTGATGCCGGCGTCGCTGGAAACGGCCTCGGCAAGCTCATGCACTGAGCTGTCCGGGTCATCGAGCAGGGCCCGGATGCGGTGATAGACGGCGGGAAGGCTGGCAAGCCTTTCGATGCAGGCGACGAGTTCCTGGGGTGTGCTCATGGGCGTGATCGTTGGCGGGTGACAAGAAGGTTTACGGCAGCCCGCTGTACCTCTTGAACATCCACCGGGCGCTCGGGTGATTTTTGCATGTGTGACAAAAATCCTGTTTTTATCAAAGACCTGCAGGCCGTTCGGCAATTGAGCACGGCCACCGGTCGATTGGAGAGGAGCGCGGCGGCCGGCCTTGCTATGCTCGACTCAACGATCCCGGCACGGTCCGACCGGAATGGGGTCGGTGATCATGGAGAACAGGTTTTCAATGAAGCTATTGAGCTGGAACATTCAGTGGGGCCGCGGTGCGGACGGCGTGGTCGATCTGCAGCGCACGATTGCCGCCATTCACACCCTGGGGGATTTCGACGTGCTGTGCCTGCAGGAGGTATCCATCGGATTCGCCGGTCTGCACGACGGTCGGCCGGTGGATGAGGTGGCCGTTCTGGCGGCGGCCTTCCCGGGTTACAGCACTCACTTTGCGGCCGGCGTTGATGTGCCTGACGGGGCGGGTGGACGCAGCTGCTTCGGCAACCTGACCCTGTCGCGCCTGCCGGTCGGGCAGGTCTTTCGCCATAGTCTGCCCCGTCCGCCGGAAGAGGGCGTACCGAGCATGCCCCGGGTGTGTCTCGAGACGGTGGTAGAGACCCCATCCGGCGCGCTGCGGGTGCTCAACACTCACCTGGAGTATTACTCCCGCGTGCAGCGCATGACCCAGATCGCGGCCCTGCACACCCTGCAGTGTGACGCCGTGCGCCTTGCCAACATGGGCGGGCAGACCGGCCGGGACTGCGCCCCTGATTCGCCGTTTGCGGTGTGGCCGCGTCCGGCCTCGGCCCTGGTCTGTGGTGATTTCAACTGCGAGCCCGGCAGTCCCGAGTTCTACCGCATGACCGCACCGATCAGCGCCGACGTGTCGGGCTGGGAGGATGCCTGGCGGGCCTGCTACGGAGACATTCCACACCTGAACACGGTGGGCCTGAACGGCGCCGAGTGGCCCGATCGTGCCTACTGCTGCGACTTTTTCTTTGTCAGCGCCGATCTCGTGGACCGGGTGGAGGCCGTGGCGGTGGATCAGGCCACCGCCGCATCCGATCATCAGCCGGTGGTCCTCACGCTGCAATGAAAACAACGGGGCCGGTCGTCCGCAGACGCCAGCCCCGCTTGAGTTTGTACGCTATCTAAAGCCTTACAGCTTGACCAGCTCTTCCTGGTAGCGCAGGGCATTTTCCACGTAGCCGTCGGCACTGGCCTGGAGGCGGCTGATCTCATGGTCGGTCAGCTCGCGGATGATGCGGCCCGGTGAGCCGCACACCAGCGAACGTTCGGGAATCACCTTGCCTTCGGGGATCAGGGAGTTGGCACCGATCAGGCAGTGCTTGCCGATCACCGCCCGGTTGAGCACCACGGCATTGATGCCGATCAGCGAGCCTTCGCCCACCGTGCAGCCATGCAGCATGACCTTGTGGCCGATGGTGACGTTGGCACCGATGTCGAGGGGAACGCCGTCGTCCGTATGCAGGACCGAGCCGTCCTGCACGTTGGTGTTGTCGCCGATGGTGATGGGGTCGTTGTCTCCCCGAAGAATCGCACCGAACCACACGTTTACATTTTTGCCGAGACGGACGTCACCAATGACGGTCGCGTTGTCGGCAATCCATACACCCTCCCTCAACTGCGGAGTGCGTTCTCCGAGGCGGTAAATCGGCATGTTATTTTTCCTGTTATGGTGGTTTCAGCCGTGCCGCCGAATGGCCGGCTGAAGAGCGCGCCATAATAACAGGGTAGCGTTCGAGTGCAAGGGGAGCTGGACTCATTGTGGGTCAGTTTAAGCAAGGGAAATAAGGGCTTAGCCTTATGCGACGGGCCTGTCGGGACGATTTCGCGAGGCATGCCGAGCGATGAGGAGAGTGGTATGGAGACAAAGGATTTTGTAGTTTTTGAACAACAGGGGGGTATCGTCACCCTGACCCTGAACGCGCCCGAGGAGCGCAACGCCCTGTCGAGCCAGGCCCAGTGGGATGCCGTGGTAGGGGCTTGCGAGCGGGTGCAGCGGGATGCATCGGTCAAGGTGGTCATCCTGACCGGTGCGGGAAGCGCATTCTGCGCCGGGGGCAACGTCAAGGATTTTCGCGACAAGCGCGGCCTCGCGGAAGGCGATGGCATGGCGGTGCGGGAGAACTACCGCAACGGCATTCAGCGTATTCCTCTGGCGTTCTACCGCCTCGACGTACCCACGATCGCCGCCGTGAATGGGCCGGCCATCGGTGCCGGCTGCGACCTGGCCTGCATGGCCGACATCCGCATTGCCTCCGAGAAGGCGAGCTTTGCCGAGAGCTTCGTCAAACTGGGGCTGATTCCGGGCGACGGCGGCGCCTGGCTGCTGCAGCGGGTGGTGGGTTACGCCCGGGCGGCGGAGATGAGCTTCACCGGTGATTTGCTCGATGCACGGCAGGCGCTGGAGGTGGGGCTGGTGTCCCGCGTGGTGCCGGCAGAGCAGCTCCTTGACGAAGCCCGGGCGCTGGCCACCCGCATCGCGGCCAATCCGGGCCAGGCCCTGCGCATGACCAAACGCCTGATGCGCGAGGCCCAGACCACGCGGCTCGACTCCATCCTGGAGCTGTCGGCGGCCTACCAGGCCCTGACCCACAGCTCCGACGAGCACGATCAGGCGGTGGCGGCGTTTCTTGATCGGAAGAAGGCCTGACCCATGGCCGCCGATCTGGATGCGCTGACCCGCAAGGTGGCCGCTTTCCGGGATGCGCGGGATTGGGCCCAGTTCCATTCCCTGCGCAATCTCATCGTGTCCCTCAACCTGGAGGCCGGTGAGCTGCTGGAGCTGACCCAGTGGAAGAGCGATGCAGAGGTGGCGGAGCTGCCGCATGAACTCCATGCCCGGGAAGCCCTGGAGGACGAGTGCGCCGATGTGCTGCTTTATCTGCTGCTGATCGCCGACCGGGCCGGCATCGACCTGGAGGCGGCCACCCTGGCCAAGCTCGCAAAGAACGAGGCCAAGTACCCGGCGGCGCAGTTTCGGGGCTCCCGGCGCAAGTACAACGCGCCGGAGTGATCGGCAGGGAGGCGGCGGGGCAGGGGAGGTGATAGCATCGCGCCCCTGATCCTTCGTTCCCGCGTCCGGGTGCATCCGCCATGCTGAGTTATCGCCACGCCTTTCACGCCGGCAACCACGCCGACGTGCTCAAGCACTTCGTCCTCGTCCAGTTGCTCGAGTACTTCAACCAGAAGGACAAGCCCTACTGGTACATCGACACGCATGCGGGTGCCGGCTGTTATTCCCTTGACGAGGCCTTTGCGCGCAAGAACGCCGAGTTCGAGGACGGTGTCGGGCGCCTGCTCGGTCGCAAGGATGTCCCCAAGGAGCTGAAGAGCTACCTGAAGCTGGTGCGCGACCTCAATGAAAGCGGCAAGCTGCGCCTCTATCCGGGCTCACCCTGCTGCGCCGCCCCCCTGCTGCGGGAGGACGACCGGATGCGCCTGTTCGAGCTCCACCCGTCCGACCGGCGCCTGCTGCAGAAGACCTTCGACGACGCGGGCAGCAAGGCCATTGTGCTGGAGCAGGATGGCTTCACGGGGATCAACGCCTTTCTGCCCCCGCCGACCCGCCGGGCCCTGGTGCTGATCGATCCGTCCTACGAGATCAAGACCGATTACCGCACCGTGCTTACGGCGCTCAAGGAATGCCTGCGCCGCTTTGCGACGGGTACCTACGTGGTGTGGTACCCCAAGCTGCACTCCATGCACTCCCGGGAGCTGCCGGAGAAGCTCAAACGCCTGCCGATCACCAGCTGGCTGCACGTCAGCCTGGACGTGAGCAAGCCGTCGGATGACGGATTCGGCATGCACGGAAGCGGCCTGTTCATCATCAATCCGCCCTGGACCCTGCCGGCCACCCTGCAGAAGGTGATGCCCTACCTTGTGGAGGTGCTGGGCCTGGACGACGGCGCTACCTTTACCCTCGAAGCCGAAATGCCCTGAAGGGCCTCTCCGCCAGCAACAGAAACAACAAGGCCCCGGTTTCCCGGGGCCTTGTCTTTGGTGCCTTGCGCCTGGATCAGCGCATTACAGCAGGTGCATCTTCTTGGCGGCTTCCGTGAGTTCGGCACGGAAATCCGGATGCGCGATGGCGATCAGGGCCTGGCAGCGTTGCTTGGCCGTCTTGCCGCGGAGCTGGGCCACACCGTACTCGGTAACCACGTAGTTGATGTCGTTCTTGCTGGTGGAAACGTGGGTGCCCGGCGTGAGGGTCGGCACGATGCGCGAAATCGCGCCATCCTTGGCAGTGGAGGGCAGCACGATGAAGGCCTTGCCGCCCTTGGAGCGGTTGGCTGCGCGCACGAAGTCGGATTGACCGCCGGTGCCGGAGTAGGGGATGGGGCCCAGGCTCTCGGAACCGCACTGGCCCAGGAAGTCGATCTCCAGGGTCGCGTTGATGGCGATCAGATTGTCGTTCTGGCCGGCCAGGTAAGGATCGTTGGTGAAGTCCACCGGATGCATCTCGAACATCGGGTTGCGATCGATCCAGTCGTAGAGCTTCTTGGAGCCCAGGGCGAAGGTGGCCACCATCTTGCCCGGCAGGTAGTTCTTGCGCCGGTTGGTCACCGCGCCGGCTTCCACCAGGGTCAGGATGCCGTCACCGATCATTTCGGTGTGGATGCCCAGATCCTTCTTGTGGGTCAGCTGCATCACCACGGCATCCGGAATGCCGCCGTAGCCGATCTGCAGGGTGGAGCCGTCCTCGATCATGTCGGCCACATACTTGCCGATGGCCTCCTGGACGGGTCCGATGGTGGGCAGGCCAACCTCGAGCACCGGCTCGTTGTTCTCGACCAGCGCGGTGACCTCGGAGATGTGGAGGTGGCAGTTGCCGAAGGCGAAGGGCACGTTCTCGTTGACTTCGACGATGACGGCGCGGGCCTTGCGGATGGCGGCCATGGTGTAGTCGGCGGCGATGCCCAGGGAGAAGTAGCCGTGCTGGTCCATCGGCGACACCTGGGTGAACACCACCTCGGCAGGCATCAGGCCCCGGTCGATCAGCTGGGGCATCTCGGAGAAGTAGCTGGGCGTGAAGTCGACGACGCCTTCGCGGAAACCCGGGCGGGTCGCGCCGCTGAAGAAGTAGGCGGTGTGACGGACGTGCTCGGCGGTGGCCGGATCCAGGTAGCCGAATTTGCGGACGGCCAGGATCTGGGACACCTTCACATCGCGGAAATCACGGCGATGCTCGGACAGGGCGGTGAGGAGTGCAGGCGGTTCAGCAACGGCGGTGGGCACCACAATGGTGTCACCGTTATGCACGTTGCGGACGGCCTCGGCCGGCGTGACGCGTTTGGCTGCGTACTGCTCCTGGTAATTCATGTGCTTTTTCTCCCACGGTCGTTGTTTTGGCGCAAATTAAACCACGTCTGTGCGGCGTGGCCTGTACTCGATTGTAAAGCGCCGGAGCAATGACTGCCTCTGGTCTGGATCAAGGAACACGCGGGCCTTCAGGGGCTGGCTGAACGGTTGCGTCCGAGGCAGGTGCGATGGCGCGTATCCACCCGCTCGGCAAACCAGGCGGTGGTCAGCTTGCGCTGGATCTTCGGGCTCTTGAGGTCGATCCGCGGCATGGCCTCCCGGGGGAGCCGGGTAGCCGTACGGCTGTCGGCAAGGGCAAAGACCCTGGTGTAGAGGGGGGTGGCAGAGAAGCGGGGGGTCTTCTCGAGGCGCAGGTCGCGCTGTATCTCGGCGCGCGACAGGCCCAGCTGGCCGGCGAGGCCCTGCAGCGCGTTCAGTGTCGCGCTGGGCTCCGCTGCGGGGGCGCCATCGGTGTAGCGCAGCAAGTCTCCGTCGAGGGCCAGGGGCTGGTTGGCAAGCCGGGAGACGGCGTCCTGGAAGGCGGCATTGCGGCTGCTGTAACGGCCTGCATTGAAGTCGGCAAAGCGGTACAGGAGCTGGGTGTAGGGCGCGGGGTAATCGAGCAGGATGGCGATGCCGAAGTAGAGACCACCGCGACGGGTGAAGACCTCGTCACGTACGCTGCCGCGCCGCGGATAGGGGTAGCCCTTTTCTTTTACATGTTCCTCGGCGAAGGCCACGCTGACCTGCATGGGGCCGCCAGTCCGTACCGGGTTGTAGCCGCCGAGCAGGGTCTTGCCCGCGGGCAGTTCGGAAATCATGTCGTCGAACAGGCTGTTCATCTGCTTCTCGGTGCGCAGGCTGTCGATGCGCGCCTTGTAAGTGCGGCCGTCGGGAGAGGTCTTGAGGAGGGCTGCATCAAGCAGGAGTTTGGGCAGATGCAGACGCTCCCTTCGTGTGTCGATCTCTTTCCAGACGATGCGCGACAGCCCTGCGACTTCCGGATCGGCCTGGAAGGTGGATTCCTGCTCGGTGACCGCAATGGCGGCACAGATGTTGTCGGGCGTGGGCGCCAGACGCAGGGCGGAAAAGGCGGCAAAAATGTCGGCGGCCCAGCCGTCCCGGTCTTTCAGCGGAGCGGGCAGATAGCTGGCGACCAGGGCGCGGCCCTCACGCTCGTCCGGGTAGCTCGCGGCCGCTGGACGGGGCAGTGGCACGGGCGTGACCGGAGGGGGCTGCACCTGCACGGGAGGGCGTGTCGGTTCGACACTGACGGGAGGGCGAGGCGGGGGCGTGGGTACCGGACCCGGCGTGGGCGGTACCGCAGGCGGTACGGCGGGGGGCAGCGTGGGGGAGGGACGCGACTCGACCGGCCCGGTGGCACAGCCGGCCAGCAGCATCACGGCGGCCAGCAGGCAAAGGAGGGGTGCTGCGGACTTCAAGCCTTCTCCGTATCCTTTTCGAGGCGCGCAACGCGACTCAGGCTACGGGTATAGAAGGCAGCATAGCCAAGACCGACCAGCGCCATGATGCCGGTGAGAAGCACGGGCCCTTCGGCCGGCTGGCCGGCCAGCACATTGGCGACGAAGGAGTAGCCCAGCACCATGGCGGCAGCGAAGCCACCGATGATGCGTACGAGTGCGAAGGTCTTTTGCTGCTTGAGGGAAGGAGAGGACATCGGGACGCAGATTCAGGAAACCGGAGTGGCGCGAGGATCGGGCTTCTCCCCGTCCTCGTCAAGCACTCCGGCACCTTACAGAATGATCCGGCCCAGCCAGTAGCCACCGGCGGCGATCAGGCCCGAGCAGGGGATCGTCAGCACCCAGGCCCACACGATGTTGCCGGCCACGCCCCAGCGCACGGCGGCGGTACGGCGCACCGAACCGACCCCGACGATCGCACCGGTGATGGTGTGGGTGGTGGACACGGGGATGCCCAGACTGGTGGCCAGGAACAGGGTGATGGCTCCGCCGGTTTCGGCGCAGAAGCCGCCCACGGGCTTGAGCTTGGTGATGCGCTGTCCCATGGTCTTGACGATGCGCCATCCGCCAAACAGGGTGCCGAGGCCGATGGCCAGGTAGCACAGCACAACGACCCACATGGGTACCGGATCGCCATGGGCAGTGACACCCGCCGCCAGCAGCAGCATCCAGATGATGCCGACAGTCTTCTGGGCGTCGTTGCCGCCGTGGCCGAGGCTGTACATGGCCGCGGACACCAGCTGCAGGCGACGGAACCACTTGTCCACCCGGCGCTGGGTCTTGTTGCGGCAGACCCAGGCCACGATCACCAGAATCAGGGAACCGAGCACATAGCCGAACAGCGGCGAGATGATGATGAAGGAGACGGTCTTCCAGATGCCCGAGGAGATCAGCGGATCGGTACCGGCCTTGGCGATGGCGGCGCCGACGATGCCGCCGATGAGGGCATGGGACGAGCTGGACGGGATGCCGTAGTACCAGGTCACCACGTTCCAGGCGATGGCTCCGAGCAGTGCCCCGAAGATCAGGTAGTGATCAACGACCGAGGGGTCGATGATGCCCTTGCCGACGGTGCTGGCCACCTTCAGCTGGAAGACGAAGAGGGCCACGAAGTTGAAGAAGGCTGCCCAGGCCACCGCCTGGTGGGGCTTGAGCACGCCGGTGGAGACGACGGTCGCAATGGCATTGGCCGCGTCGTGAAAGCCGTTCATGAAGTCAAACAGCAGGGCGACCACAACCAGCCCGGCGATGACCCAGAACCCGATCTGTACGGTTTCCATGGCGATGCTCAGGCGTTTTCGAGCACGATGCCTTCGACGATCTTGGCGACGTCCTCGCAGCGGTCGGTAATCGATTCGAGCTGCTCGTAGATGGCCTTCAGTTTCATTACCTGGAGCGCGTCACGCTCGTCGCGGAAGAGCCGCGACATGGCGCCCCGCATGATGCGGTCGGCGTCGGTTTCGAGACGGTCGATTTCCTGGCAGGTCTGGAGGATGGCGCTGGCGTTGTCCATGTTGGAGATCAGCCCGACGACGATCTTCACGCGGGTACAGCAGGACAGGCTGACGTTGGCCAGTTGCAGGGCCTCGGGGGTGATGCGCTGGATGTGGTAAAGCGTGGTGCACTCGGCAACGTCCTGAACGGTGTCGAGGATGTCGTCCATGGCATTGATGAGGCTATGGATCTCGTCGCGATCGAGGGGGGTGATGAAGCTCTTGTGCAGCTGAGCGACGGTTTCGTGGGTGATCTTGTCGGCGGCCTGTTCGATGGCCTCGATGGCGCTGATGTGTTGCTCTGCGCTGGCCAGATCCTCCATCAGGGCGACGAGAGCCTGGCCGCCGAGGACAATTTGCTCCGCATGGGAGTTGAAAAGTTCAAAAAAACGGCCCTCATGGGGCAGCAAGCGTCCGAACATGGGTTATGTGGCAATCGAATGACTGTAATGTTTCATTTTAACAGAGGCGCCCGAAGCTCACTTGCCAACACGCGCCGACTGTAGGGCGCTTACAACGTATTGGCTCTGCTTCAGTCCCCCTGTCTGCTGCCGTTAGCCTTGAACGAGCCCGTCATCCGATCTTCGGCGGGCGGACGAGCATCCGGCCTGGAGCAGCGCAATGCCACTGAAGGGTTTGAAACTATCGGAACTGATTGGAGCACTCAGCCATGCCCTCGACATCACCGAGGGGCAGCCTGAAGGGCACTGCGTGCGCTGCTGCTGGATCGGCATGCACGTGGGCCGGGCCATGGGGCTTTCCGACGAGGCGCTGTGGGAGCTTTACTACACGCTGCTGCTGAAGGATCTGGGTTGCAGCAGCAATGCAGCACGGATCTGCGAGCTGTATCTCACCGACGACCTGTCCTTCAAGCACGATTTCAAGTCGGTGGACGGAAGTCTGCCCAAAGTGCTGAAGTTCGTGATCGGGCACACCGGCCTTGGGGCAAGCCTGAGCGACCGATTCAAGACGATCGCCCATATCTTCCGGAACGGTGACGACATCGCCCAGGAGCTGATCGAGACGCGCTGCACCCGGGGCGCAAGCATTTCGCGGCAGCTGCGCTTCAGCGAGGCGGTGGCGATGGGCATTCACGGTCTGGACGAGCACTGGGACGGCAGCGGACGGCCGGCGAAGCTGGCCGGTGAAGCAATCCCGATCTTCTCGCGTATCGCCCTGCTGGCCCAGGTTGTGGATGTGTTCAACGTCTCCGGCGGCATGGATGCGGCCTGCAGGGAGGTGGAAGACCGTAGCGGTAGCTGGTTTGACCCGGCAGTCGTGGCGGCTTTCCGGCGCGTGGCGGAGTCGGCGGAGTTCTGGGAGAAGCTGGCGGAGCCGGGCCTGGACGGCGCCGTTTTTGCGCTGGAACCCGGGCGCTTCGTGGTGCCGCTGGATGAGGACTATCTGGATGAGATCGCCGCCGCCTTCGGTCAGGTGGTGGACTCCAAGAGCCCCTACACGGCCGGCCACAGCAGCCGGGTGGCGCTCTACACCGACCGGATCGCGGAAGCACTGGGGATCGATCCGGCGCGTCGGCGCTGGCTCAGACGGGGGGCCTTGCTCCACGACATGGGCAAGCTGGGGGTGAGCAACGCCATTCTCGACAAGCCCGGCAAGCTGGACGGTGACGAGTGGGCGGCGGTACAGCGCCACGCGTTGTATACCGAATCCATCCTGTCGCGGATCGATGCCTTTGAGGAGCTGGCAAGGGTGTCCGGGGCGCATCACGAGCGCCTGGACGGCAAAGGCTACCCGCGGGGTCTCCAGGGGGAGGCGATTTCACTGGAGACCCGCATCATCACGACCGCGGACATCTTTGATGCGATTACGGCGGAACGCCCCTATCGCGGGGCGGTGCCGGTAGCGAAGACCCTGGAGATCATGGGCGAAGAGGTGGGTCGGGCCATCGACGCCCGCTGCTTCGACGCCCTGAAGCAGATCGTGGGCGGCCTCGATCTGCGCTGATCGAGGCCGTCGGGGTCAGGGCTTGGGCTTGCGGGACTTGAAGTCGCCGCCCGGGCGATCAAAGCCGCCTTCCTTGCGGAAAGGCTTCTTGGGGGGCGCACCACGACCGCCAGGGCCGGGACGACCGCGCTCACGGGCCGCTTCTTCGGGACTCGCCAGGCGGAGGTTGAGGGGCTGCTGGCGCACCCGTGCCCGACGCAGGATCTGGATCGTGTCGTTGGAGAGATCGGAGGGCAGCTCGACGGTGCTGTAGTCCTCGAAAAGATTGATCTGACCGATGAAGCGGCTCTCGATGCCCGCCTCGTTGGCGATGGCTCCGACGATGTCCTTCGGTGAGGCCATGTGCTCGCGACCCACGTCGATGCGATAGCGGGCCAGACGACCTTCGGCGTAGTCGCGGCGGCGTTCGAGGATCTCACCCCGATTTTCACGGGGCTCGCGTGCTTCACGTGCGTCCCGCGGGGGGCGCGCCTCCGGCTTGCCGCTCGCCAGCTGGGCGATGTCGGGGCGGCCGGTTTCGGGCATCTGCAGGGGGCGGTCCTTCTGGGCGAGGAAAGCCAGCGCGGCGGCGATCTCGTGGATCTCGGTATCGTGCTGGGCTTCCATGCCGGCGATCACGTCGAGGAAGAAGCTCAGGTCTTCGGACTCGAGCACCTCGGCCACCTGCTGGCGGAAGGCAGCGACGCGCTTGTCGGCGACGGCCTCGCGGCTGGGCAGCTTGAGCAGCTCGATGGGCTGACGGGTGGCCCGCTCGATCTGGCGCAACAGGTGGGTCTCGCGCGGGGCGACGAAGAGGATGGCGTTGCCGGCACGGCCGGCGCGACCGGTGCGACCGATGCGGTGGACGTAGGCCTCGGTGTCGTAGGGGATGTCGAAGTTGATGACATGGCTGACGCGGGGCACGTCGATGCCGCGGGCGGCCACGTCGGTGGCGACGACGATGTCGAGGGTCTTGTTCTTGAGCTGCTCGATGACCCGCTCGCGGAGCTGCTGGGTCATGTCGCCGTTGAGGCAGGCAGCGGCGTAGCCACGCGCCTCGAGCTTCTCGGCCAGTTCGACGGTGGCGGTCTTGGTACGCACGAAGACGATGGCAGCGTCGAAATCGTCCTCGACTTCGAGGATGCGGGTCAGGGCGTCGAGCTTGTGAACGCCGGCGATCTGCAGGAAACGCTGGCGGATGGTGGAGACGGTGGCCGTGGCGGCCTTGATCTTCACTTCCTTCGGGTCGCGCAGGTAGCGGTGGGCAACCCGGCGGATGGCGTCCGGCATGGTGGCCGAGAAGAGGGCGGTCTGGCGCTCCTTCGGGGTGTGCTCGAGGATCCACTCGACGTCGTCGATGAAGCCCATGCGCAGCATCTCGTCGGCTTCGTCGAGCACCAGGGTGCTCAGCCCGTCCAGGTTGAGGCTCTTGCGCTCGATGTGGTCCATGACCCGGCCCGGGGTGCCGACGATCACGTGGGCGCCGCGCTGCAGCTGGCGCAGCTGCACAACCATGCTCTGGCCACCATAGATGGGCAGTACGTGGAAGCCGGGCATCTTGCTGGCGTAGCGCTGGAAGGCCTCGGAAACCTGGATGGCGAGCTCGCGGGTGGGGGCAAGCACCAGCACCTGCGGGTTGCGCTTGCTGATGTCGACGCGGTCGAGGGCGGGCAAGGCAAAGGCGGCGGTCTTGCCGGTACCGGTCTGGGCTTCGCCGAGGATGTCGTGACCGGCGAGCAGGTGCGGGATGCAGGCGGCCTGGATGGGCGAGGGGGTTTCGTATCCGATCTCGGCGAGGGCCGCGAGAATCGGGGCCTGGAGATCGAGCTGGTCGAAACGTTCGATGGGAGCTGTCATGGGAGCGGGGCGCGGGCCGGGTGAAAGGTGAAGCAGTCTTGGGCCCGGTGAAAGAAGCGGCTTCAGATAAAACGTGATTTTACCGGAAGCCGGCGCGCCCGTCCCGTGCGTGGTTCAGGGTTTTGTGACAGTGCTTGCATCCTGCCCGAAGAGAATCCTGCGGGATTCGTCACTGACCGACGGGGCCGTGTTGATGCCTGCCGCCAGGGCATAGGCCCGCTGGGTGGCCGGTCGTTGCTGAATGGCCTCGAACCAGCGCTTCAGGTTGGGAAAGTCGTCGAGGTTCTGACGCTGACGGACATGGGGAACGATCCACGGGTAGCAGGCCATGTCGGCGATCGAGTAATCGGGGCCGGCAATGAAGTCCCGGTCGGCGAGGCGCTTGTCGAGCACGGCGTAGAGGCGCGCAGTCTCCTTGACGTAGCGCTCGATGGCGTAGGGGAGGCTCTCGGGGGCGTACTGCACGAAGTGGTGGTTCTGCCCGGCCATGGGGCCGAGGCCGCCCATCTGCCAGAACAGCCATTGCAGGGTGTCGATGCGGACGCGGGGGTCGGCAGACAGGAAGCGCCCGCACTTTTCAGCCAGGTAAAGGAGGATGGCGCCGGATTCGAAGATGGAGACGGGCTCGCCGCCGCCGGCAGGTTCGGTATCAACAATGGCCGGTATGCGGTTGTTGGGGGCAATGCGCAGAAAGTCGGGCTGGAACTGTTCACCCTTGCCGATGTTGATGGGCAGGATGCGGTAAGGCAGGCCGCTTTCCTCAAGAAAAAGGGTGATCTTGTGGCCGTTGGGGGTGGTCCAGTAGTAGAGGTCGATCATGGTCAATGCACTCAGGCGGCAGGGCGGTGTTCGGTGGCCAACACCCAGGCGGCGTCGAGGCCGCGGATGGGAATGCGGGGGTCGGTGGGGATGCGGCCGGCCAGCTGGAGTTGCTGGTAGCGCATGCAGGTGACCCGTAGGAAGGACGTAAAGTTCGCGTGCTCGTCGAGGCGGCCGCTCATCACCAGTTCGTCGTAGAGGCGGCTGACCAGTTGGGGGACGCTGAGGGCGTCCCGTTCGCCGATTTCCTCGAGCACGGCCCAGAACAGGTTTTCCAGGCGCAGGCTGGTGGCAACGCCGTGCAGACGGATCGAGCGGCTGCGGGTGGCGTACAGCTCCGGGTTGGCGCTGATGAAGATCTGGCACATCGTCGCGTGGCTCCTGAAACGGGGAACGCCCCCGTCAGACCATTGTAGGTGCTGCGGGGGCGTGCGCCGAGTTGGGGACTATCCTGATCAGTGGCTGATCCGGGTGCCGAGCACGGCCAGGAACTGGGCGAGCCAGGCCGGATGGGCCGGCCACGCGGGGGCGGTGACCAGATTGCGGTCGGTGATGGCCTGGTCGATGGGAATGGCGGCATAGGTACCGCCGGCGAGTTCGACTTCAGCCTGACAGGCTGGATAGGCCGAGCAGATTCGACCTTCGAGCACCCGGGCGCCGGCCAGGAGCTGCGCCCCGTGACAGACGGCGGCCACCGGCTTGTCGGCGGCGAAGAAGTGCCGCACGGCCTCGATCACGGCCGGGAACATGCGCAGGTACTCGGGGCCACGGCCGCCGGGAATCACCAGGGCGTCGTAGTCTTCGGCACGGATGTCGGCAAAGGTGGCGTTGAGGGCGAAGTTGTGACCGCGCTTCTCGGTGTAGGTCTGATCACCTTCGAAATCGTGGATGGCGGTGGCAATGGTGTCGCCGGCCTTCTTGTCCGGGCATGCGGCGTGCACCGTATGGCCAACGGCGAGGAGGGTCTGGAAGGGCACCATGGTTTCGTAGTCTTCGCAGAAGTCACCGCAGATCATCAGTATTTTGGCCATGCCTGTCTCCGTGTGGTTGGGGTGGAGGCAGTGTGGCGCCGGCGGACGAAGGACGGGTGGTAGCCGGTTACTGCGCGGAATGAGAGGGGCTGACGGACGGGTCGGGTTTGTTCATGATGGCGCCTTTGTGCGGAGTTTCCTGATGGCCTATGCAATCCCCCAGCCGGTCCAGGCGGCCGTTCCCGTTGCCGGCAGCGATGCGCTGTTTCCGGTGCGCCGGATCTATTGCGTCGGGCGCAACTACGCGGCCCACGCCCGCGAGATGGGCTCGGACCCGAGCCGCGAACCACCTTTCTTCTTCTGCAAGCCGGCCGATGCCGTGGTGCCGGTGGAAGCGGGCCGGATTGTCGATCTCCCTTATCCGCAGGCGACGTCCAACCTCCATCACGAGATTGAGCTGGTGGTGGCCATCGGGCGCGGCGGTGTGAACATCCCCGTGGATGAAGCCGCGGCTCACGTGTGGGGCTACGGGGTGGGGCTGGACATGACGCGCCGGGATCTCCAGTTTGCGCTGCGCGACAAGGGACGCCCGTGGGAGCTGGGAAAGGCCTTTGACCATTCGGCGCCGCTGGCCCCCCTGGTGCCGGCCGCAGCGGCCGGCCCGGTGGATCAGGCGCCGATCTGGCTGAAGGTCAACGGACAGCTGCGTCAGTCGGCACGGGTGGCGGACATGAGCTGGTCGGTGCCGGAGATCATTGCCAACCTGTCCACCTACTTCCGCCTGGAGCCGGGCGACCTGATCTTCACCGGGACGCCGGAAGGTGTCGGCCCGGTGGTGGCGGGAGATCTGATCGAGGCGGGTGTGGACGGGCTCGGCAGCCTGTCGGTACGCATTGTCTGAAACCCGCGGGGCAGGGCGCGCCCCTGCCCGAGGGCATCAGCCCTGTTCGGTGCGCAGGGCGTCGGCCCAACAGTTGGGGGTCTCGTAGAGGCGGACCCGCTCGAGGCGCAGGTGGTTGCCATAGACGTCCCGGTATAGCGGATCGAGGATGCGGAAGGCTTCGGCCGCCAGATTTTCGGCGGTGGGCACGACATCCAGCACCACCGTCTTGTGACCGGGCATGCCCTGCAGAAAGCTCACCACGGCGGTGTCGCCCCGGTAGGCCAGGAAGGCGTGATCCCAGACGTCAACAAGGTGCTGCTTGGCCACAGCCTTGACGTCGGCGAAGTCCATCACCATGCCGTTAACCGCGGCTCCGGAAGCCTGGATGATCTCCCCGGACAGGGTGATCTCCAGCGCGTAGCGGTGGCCGTGCAGGTGGCGGCACTGGCTGGCGTGGTCGGGAATGCGGTGGCCCGCGTCGAATTCCAGGCGGCGCGTGATACGCATGGGGTACACCGGTCGTGAAAAAAGGTCCCGTAGTATACGCGACCTCGATTTGCACCCGGACACGCACATGCTCACGAATGGCCAGATGCTCACGGTAAGCGACCACAACCGGAGCTTCATCGACATGACTTATGTCTACCCGGTGGTGTCGAGACGTGCCGGCGGCGTTTCGGTGGGCATCAACCTCAACCCGAACAACGCGTGCAACTGGCACTGTGCCTACTGTCAGGTACCGGGGCTGGTGCGTGGTGCGGCACCGGAGATCGATCTTCCTCAACTGGCACGCGAGCTGGCCGGATTTCTGGAGGAGCTGATCCACGGCCATTTCATGGACGAACACGTTCCGCCGGAGGCGCGGGTGATACGTGACATCGCCTTCTCGGGCAATGGCGAACCGACCGGGTGCAGAAATTTCGTGGAGATCGTGGAGCGCGTCGTGGCGATTCGTGACGCGGCAGGACTCGAGGCCGTGCCCATCCGCCTGATTACCAATGGCAGCCTGGTGGATCGGCCGGGGGTTCAGGAAGCCCTGAAGGTGCTTGCGGCCGCGGGAGGGGAGGTGTGGTTCAAGCTGGATGCAGGTACGGAGGCCGATATCGCGCGCATCAACGGAGTGGATATCAAGCCGCAGGCCCATGGGCGACGCCTGGCCCTGTGTGCGTCCTTGTGTCCGACCTGGGTGCAGACCTGCCTGTTTGGCTGGGATGGGGTGCAACCGACAAAGGCATTCATGGATGCCTATCTGGCGCTGCTGAAATCTATCGACACCAAGGCGCTGCGCGGAGTGCATCTGTATGGCGTAGCCCGCCAGTCCTTCCAGCCGGAAGCCGTGCATCTGCAACGCCTGCAACCCGAAGAGATCGAGTGCATTGCCAAGCGTTTGAAGGACGAGGGGCTGACAGTGACGGTCAGCCCCTGACCCGAGCCCGCATCAGTGGGCCACGCGCTCCTTCTTTTTGGCGCGCGCTTCCTTCTTCAGGGTCTTGAACAGCTCAGGGTTGGTGCTCTTCAGGTATTCCACGACTTCCACGTCGTCCTTCTTGATCTTGCTGATGTCGACCTGTTCGATATGAACAAGGCGCAGCAGGGCCTGGACGGGGCGGGGAATGTTGCGGCCGCTTTCGTAGCGGGAGCCACCGCTCTGGGTCACGCCGATCTTGGACCAGAACTGGGACTGGTTCATGCCAAGCTTGCGACGGATTTCACGGACATCGACTTTTTCGGTAGTTTTCATTTTGCCATCCTCAAGGGGGTTGCTCTTGTCAGTTTTAACAACAGACTAGCTGTCGTTGGATATAACTTTCGTTATATGTCGAAAAGTATAGATCACTACCCGCAACTCATACAACGACATATTTGCTTTGGTTAGGGTTTTCCACAGTTTGATTTCGTGATGTGGAACACGACCCTCAAAAGAAACTCGAAGCTGCACGAGATCGCGTTATCCGATAAGATCACGCGCTTTCCACATCCTCATCTTCTTAGAAGTCAAGATGGCGCTCATAGTTCAGAAATATGGCGGCACCTCCGTCGGCAACCCCGAACGGATCAAGAACGTGGCCAGGCGGGTCGCGAAGTCCCACGCCAAGGGAGACCAGATGGTGATCGTCCTCTCCGCGATGAGCGGCGAGACCAATCGCCTGATTGCCCTGGCCAAGGAAATCAGCCCCAATCCCAGCCCCCGTGAACTCGACGTGGTGATCTCCACTGGCGAACAGGTCACCATTGGCCTGCTGTGCATGGCCCTTGAAGAGATGGGCGTCAAGGCGCGCAGCTACACCGGCGGCCAGGTGCGCATCCTCACCGATGACTCCTTCACCAAGGCCCGCATCCTCGACATCGACGGCGAAAACATCCGCCGTGATCTCGACGGCGGCGCAGTGGTCGTCGTGGCCGGTTTCCAGGGCGTGGACGAAGCCGGCAACATCACCACCCTCGGTCGTGGCGGCTCCGACACCACGGGCGTTGCCCTGGCGGCGGCGATCAAGGCCGACGAGTGCCAGATCTACACCGACGTGGACGGCGTTTACACCACCGACCCCCGCGTTGTTCCGGAAGCCCGCAAGCTGGACACCATCACCTTTGAAGAGATGCTGGAAATGGCCAGCCTCGGCTCCAAGGTGCTGCAGATCCGCTCCGTGGAATTTGCCGGCAAGTACAAAGTGAAGCTCCGTGTTCTCTCCAGCTTCCAGGAGGAAGGTGAGGGCACCCTGATTACCGTAGAGGAAGACAAGAACATGGAACAGCCGATCATCTCCGGCATTGCCTTCAACCGTGACGAAGCCAAGATCACCGTGCTGGGCGTCCCCGACAAGCCGGGCATCGCCTACCAGATCCTCGGCCCGGTGGCTGACGCCAATGTGGATGTGGACATGATCATCCAGAACGTCGGCCACGATGGCACCACCGACTTCTCCTTCACGGTCAATCGTCCCGACTACGACAAGGCGATGAAGATCCTGGAAGGCGTGCAGAGCCACATCGGCGCCCGCCAGATCCAGGGTGACCGCACCATGGCCAAGGTCTCCATCGTCGGCGTCGGCATGCGCTCCCACCCGGGCGTTGCCTCCCGCATGTTCCGCACCCTGGCTGAAGAAGGCATCAATATCCAGATGATCTCCACTTCCGAGATCAAGATTTCCGTCGCCATCGACGAGAAATACCTGGAGCTGGCTGTCCGCGTGCTGCACCGCGCCTTCGGTCTGGATCAAGCTGCAGCTTGATTTGACGAGCACCTGCGCATTGTCTATAATGCGCAGCTCTTGCGGAGGAGAGTTGGCCGAGAGGTCGAAGGCACTCCCCTGCTAAGGGAGCATGCGAGCCAAAACTTGCATCGAGGGTTCGAATCCCTCACTCTCCGCCAAGAACCAGCAGTAAGCTTAAAGCCCTGAGAAATCGGGGCTTTTTGCTTTGTGCGCCCAGCATGGGCGCCCTCCTGCGGGTGGAAGTCCCGCCGTAAGTTGATCACAGCGAAC
>NZ_JAKLLN010000034.1 GCF_023150065.1 Zoogloea sp. | reverse complement strand
CTGCGCTGCAGTTTGGCCAAGAGGTCGGTCCCGATGTTGCCGGGGCCGATCAGGGCGCATTTGATTTTTTGGGTCATGGCAATTCTCTCTTGCGAGGGGGGCGGAGCTGTCCGCCAAAAATGTCCTGGTGCAGACCGCGCGGTCCCCGTCCAGGGAGGTTGGGGAGGCGTACGGGAACCGCGCAGCTGCAATCGTGGGCGCGCCAGCCCTCAGGTAAAACGCACGGCGCAGCTGCCAATGCCGCTGATCGTCATGCGCAGGTTGTCGCCGGCCTTGACCGGAACCATGGCGCCCAGGGCGCCCGAGAGCACGATCTCGCCCGCCTTGAGGCCCATGCCGAGACGGCCGAGGGTGTTCGCCAGCCATACCACGGCGTTCACCGGCGAGTTCATCGTCGCGGCCCCGGCGCCGGTGACGGCCACCTCGCCATTCTTCTCGAGCACCATGCCGCAGGTGACCAGGTCCAGGCTGCGGGCATCCACCAGGGACGAGCCCAGCACGAAGATGCCGCAGGAGGCGTTGTCGGCCACGGTGTCCTGGATGCGGATCTTCCAGTCCTTGATGCGGCTGTCCACGATCTCGAAGCAGGCCATTACCCCTTCGGTGGCGCGCAGCACGTCGGCTGCGGTCACGCCGGGGCCCATCAGGTCGTGCTTGAGCACGAAGGCGATCTCGCCTTCGGCCTTGGGCTGGATCAGCCTGCTCATGGGGATAGCGTCGCCGCTGCTGTAGACCATGGCATCGGTGAGCAGCCCGAAGTCCGGCTGGGCCACGCCGAGCATGTCCATGACGGCCCGGGAGGTCACGCCGATCTTCTTGCCGATGATCTTTTCACCGTCGCGGACGCGCAGGGCCAGCAGCCTTTGCTGGATGGCGTAGGCGTCCTCGATGCTCAGCCCCGGGTGGTCCTCGGTCAGCGGGCTGACGGTGCTGCCCTCACGCAGGGCGCGGTAAAGCGTGTCGGCCAGGGCGTCCGTCAGTCCGCCCGGGAGGCCTGTTGCTGCATTCATGATGTCTCCGTCGGATGTGCTCACAGGTGCTTGTGGCCCCAGACGCTGGTGACGTCGAAGAGCTTGATGTCGGTGTCGTCCGGGGCCACCTCGAGCCCGCCCCAGCCGCATTCGAACTGCAGCTTCGACGGGGACTCCACGTAGAAGGAGAACATGTTGTCGTTCACGTGCCGGCCGATGGAGCGGGTCTGGCGGAAGCCCTGGGCGTGTACCCGGTCGAGGGTCAGCCCCACGTCGTCGATGCGATTGACCTGCAGCATCAGGTGCCCGAGGCGGCGGGGGATGGGCAGGCGGCCGAAGGCCAGGGTGTGATGCCGGGGGTTGCAGCGCATGAAGATGAAGTCCCCGGCGAGGCCACCGTAGTTCTTGGTGGACACATAGTCGCTGGTGACGAAACCCATGATGTCGCTGTAGAACTGCTGCACCCGGCGGGGGTCGTCCACCACCAGCATGAGGTGCCCGAGGCCCTGGTCGCCGGTGATGAAGCCGCCGTGCCCCACCCCCGCGCAGAAGGGGCGCTGGGGTTGCTGCAGGGCGCCGTAGGACACCTCCACCTCGATGCCCGAGGGGTCGGTGAGCAGGCACATCTCATATACGTTGCGGGCGGCGCATTCCTCCGCGGTGGCGATGCGGAAGGGGTGCCCGGCACCTTCGAGCCGGGCACACACCGTCTGCAGGCTGGCCCGGTCGGCCACCTCCAGCCCGATCACCTTCAGGTCGTCCCGCTCGCCGCGGGACACCAGGATGCGCCAGGGGCGGGCGTCGATGCGCAGCTTCAGGCAGTCGGCAGTGCTGCCTTCCGCCAGCTCGCAGCCAAACACATCACGGCCGAAGACCGTCCAGCGCTCCAGGTCGCTGGCTTCGATCTCCACGTAGGCCAGGCGTTTTACCAGACTCATGGCGGGGCCTCCTCAGCGGGTGCGGCGCCAGGTCAGCCTGGCAGTGCGGGCTTCGGGGGTGCCTTCCTCGAGGCGGGCAACCAGCATCAGCTCGCCGTTGCTGCCCTGGACGATCTTGCGGCGCTGCTTGCCACCCTGCCAGTTCGGAAAGATGGACAGCTCCACGTGGTGGGTCACATGCCCGTCTTCCAGGGAGTAGGCGCCGGCGTAGGAGAGGTATTCGTTGTAGGCGCTGGCCTTGTCGGCGTCGCTGGCGTCCCACTGGCCGCCAGTGGTGAAGGGCGTGCGGGGCGACTTGGTGACGAGGCAGAACATGGTGTCGTCCCCGTACTCGATGAAGCCCTCGACCTTGTCGCCAAAGGGATGGACGACGCGGCCGTCGTCGTATTCCTGGGTCCACGACTGGATGTACCAGCGGCCCTTGATGTCATTTTTTTCCATTTGTCAGTCCTCGTCACCCGAGGCCACTTAATGTGGCGGTCAAGGGCCTTATTCGGTCAGGAAGTCGCGAACCAGGCGTGCAAAGCGCCCGGCGTGTTCGATCTGCGTCCAGTGGCCGCAGCGGCCATACACGTGCAGCTGGGCGCGGGGGATCAGCTCGCACAGGCGCTGGGAGTTGGAAAGGGGGATGACCTTGTCCTCCCGGCCGTGGACGATCAGCGTTTCATGGGGGATGGTGCGGATGGCTGCCTCGGGGCTGGCCAGGGCGGCAACCCAGCGCTGCCGGGGGGCCGGGAACATGGCCGAGAAGGCTTCCTGGGCGCCGGGCTGGATGCTGGCCTCGTAGCGGGAGCGCACGATGTCTTCGGTGATGCGTGAGCGGTCGAAGGCAAAGATGTCCATGATGGCGCGCATGTTGTCCATGGAGGGCGTATAGCCCCACACCGCATCCAGGCCGGGGGTGAGTTCGAAATCCACCCCCGCGGCGCCCATCAGCACCAGCCGGCGGACGCGCTGGGGGTGCTGGATGGCCAGCATCAGGGCCAGTGCCCCGCCAAAGGAGTTGCCGACGATGTCGGTCTGGGTAATGCCGAGGGCGTCCAGCAGGCCCACCGCCTGGGCGACCCAGCGTTCCGCCGAGTAGTGCCCGTCCGGGGCCCGGTCGCTGTAGCCGAAGCCGAGCATGTCGGGCACGATCACCCGGCAGCTCCTGGCCAGCTCGGGCATGGCCAGGCGCCAGTTCACAAAGCCGCTCACGCCCGGGCCGGAGCCGTGGATCATGAGCACCGGGCGGCCTTCGCCCAGGTCGTGGTAATTCGTCTTTATGCCATCGATGTCGATGGAAAGTGAGATTTCCGGGTTCTGCTGCATAGGTGCTGGAATCCTGTGTGAACGTGGGTGTCAGGCCCCCGTTGCGGGGAGGCGTGGCCGGCCGTCCGAGCCCATGCCAGGCTGGCGGCCGCTCCGGTCGATGACCTGCCCCGGGAGGTGTCCCGGGGGGAAGTGTCAGAAATCGACCTTGTCGACCTTGTAGCGCGGCGGCTTGCCCTCGGCGGTTTCGCGGAAGCGGATGGCCGAGTTCTTGGTCGCGCCGTTCACACCCCGCCCGGGCTTGGCGATGCCGCGGTTCCAGCGCGATGCGAGCTTGCGCCAGGTGATGGGGGAAATGTCGGTGGCGACGAGTTGCTCGTCGTCCCAGCCGGAGCCGTCGGCGTAGAAGTTCTGCATGGCCTCGCGCGCATACAGATCGCAGTCGTTGAAGCCATGCAGGCACAGGGGCTTGTAGACCCGATCGAACTTGTACTGGAAGTCGGTCTGCTCCTTCTCCGTCGGGCACACCTTCACCAGCACTTCCCAGTACTCGTGCAAGTCGTCGGTGATCGGTACGTACCATTCGTACTGCACGATGTGCTCACCCGGCCAGTTCTCTACCATCAGCACGCCCGGCAACACGACCGAGGTGCGGTAGAAGCGGCCCTTCAAGCCCTCGACCTTGAGGCCCAGTGCCGGGTTCTCCATCACCGGGGTCCACTTGTCGGTGAACAACCATTGCATCATGCCCTTCGGCCCGTCTGCGTCTTCCACGACTTCGATGCAATCATCACCCGCAGGCAGAATGCCCAGTGGCAGAACCCACTCCATCGCATGCACGATGGTGTTGTCCTTGTGCACCAGGATATGGGCGTTATCGAAACCGTTCTCGCAGGCAATGCGCCAGTTGCCGTAGCCGGTACGGTGCATGCCAAGGGCGATTGCGTCTTCATCCAGCACGCTGGGTGAGGCCGGCCACAGGGGGTGAGCGAAGCGCTCGCTGTTCTCCGGGAAGCGGAAGGGCAGATCCTGGGCGAGCGGCGGAACGTCTTCGTCCGGGTAGCCGTCCTCGCGCACGAAGACAAAGATCATGCCGGCCACTTCATGCACCGGGTAGGTCGTCACCCCGGTGGTGCCCACCAGCTTGTCATTGGGGTTGGCAACGATGGTGGAGAGCTTGCCGTCCTTCAGGTCGAAGGTGAAACCGTGGTACCAGCAGGAGATGGTCTGCTTGTTGAAGCACATCTTCTTTTCGGACATGCGCACGCCACGGTGCACGCATTGATCCTTGAGTGCATACACTTTTCCTTCCGCACGCCGCAGCACGATGGGGACACCACAGATCTGGATGCCCTGGATCTCGTCCTCGGGGAGTTCGTTGCTGAAGAGCGCGGGATACCAGTGGTTGATGAATCCCCAGGCCGCATCCTTGTAGGGTTGATACTGGCTTTGGGTCTTCTGGTTGTTGACGCGCTCCTCGCTGATGCCATTCGGCTTCTGGATGCGCCGGCGAATGATGGGTTGCTCCGACATCTTGATCTCCCGATTACAGATTGAATGAGGTCGTGGTGAATCTGGGAGACATGGTATTGAGTCGGTCCTTATTCGACGCTCCACCTACTGCTCGGGCTATCCCCTTAGTGCACAAATGAAAAGGCTATTTCGGGGGTGTCAGCGGGGAGCGGAAATGCGGCTTCTTTTTCCACGGGCTTTCCGGGCATTTGGGGTGCAGCCGGAAAGCCCGCCCGGTTTCTATCGTGCCAACGTCTGCGAGGGGCTTTCGCAAAAGCGGCGTTTGTAATCGGTGGTGAAATGACCCAGGTGGGTGAAGCCCCAGTGATAGGCGACGGCGGTGACCGTCGTGTCGGCGGGGGTGAGGCGCTTGAGTTCTTCATTGACCCTGCGCATGCGGACCTCTTTCAGGTACAGCATCGGCGAGGTGTTCCGGAAGCGGCGGAAGCCATTGAAGATGGAGCGGCTGCTGACGCCGGCGTGCTCGGCCAGATCGATGATGGTGATCGGCTGGTCGGCGTTGTCCTCGATATAGCGTTCGATGCGCTTGACGAAGGCGGGGGCGATGGAGCGCTCCTCGCCGTTCAGCTCTTCGGTGTAATTGTGGGGCTGACAGGTGAGCAGGGTGGCGATGACGGTCTGCTCCACCTGGGCCGACATCATGGGTGAATCGAAGCACTGTTCGTCCAGGGCGAGGGATTCGTAGATCCAGCGCAGCAGGCTGGTCCAGCGGTTGCCGGCGGCGCCGTCGAGGGTGATCGACGGCTGAAAGCCGATGGGCTGGCGCAGGGCATGGCCGAGGTGCTGGATGCAGTTGCGCTCCAGGACATCCCGCTCGACGCGGACGATGAGCTTTTCGGTATTGGCTTCGTGGCGGATCAGGGAGGCGCCGATGGCATTGATCACAGAGCCCACCTTGCCCGCCGAACACACGGTCTGCCCGCCGGTGTCGATCAGCTCGCGCCCGCTCAGGGGCACCTGCACGAGGTAGAAGGAATCCAGACAGCCGGGGTCGATATCCACGGCGCCGCCGTAGGTGATGCGTCCGAAGCCCACGCCCCGCACCTTGCGCAGGTGCATGCGGGCGTTGATGGGGCGCAAGCCGTCCACCTTTTTCAGCCGGTTCTCGCAGAAAGTCCGGACTCCCCACTGGCGTGCCTCTTCCACGTCCTGGGTTTGAAAGAGATCCGCCCCGACCATTACCGGAACCGATGCCGGCTCCGCTTTATGACCAATAAGTTCCATTTCAGTCTCCTCCGTTGGAACATTTCGTCTGCTTGCTTGTTTTTATTGGAATTTTTCGACACGCGTCGGGTCTGTATCGACTTCCTGAATGACGGGTGGCGTTGTCCGGGAACTTTCTTCTAATGTCCCGTGCGCCGAAATTTGAACATTGTCCGGGCCAAAAAGCACTCTTGCAGTGCAGCAATTCTTCAATCTGGTGCATCGCCGTATCCTCTGTCGGAACATTTTCTGGAGAAAGCCTGGTAAATCGGCCTGCGCGGTCTTAGTGCCTGATTTTCCTAGGCAAACACCGTGCCGGAATCCCCCGTTCGCGCACCGCCTTCAGTGCAATAAAAGTGCACTCTGTGGATAGTCGGTGCACTTTTCGTATAGCGCTGCAAAGCCTGGTCGAATAAGCCAATTCGTTTTCTGGCGGCTTTCTCTATTTCTCTAGCGGGTTTCTGTAAATCGATATGTCCTGATGTTTCGGCACCCTCTGAAAGCTGCACTTCCGGGATAAGCCCTTACCTAATTTGGAGCGACGTCTTTCGGCCTGATTCATAGGATGCACACCACGCGCTGCCCTTCGAGCGCTCCACGAGTGTGAATGCAAGCCATGGAATCAAGCCTCATGAACGATCAAACGCACCAAGTCACGCTGCGCTTCGCCGACGGCGCCACCCATTCGGTCCAGACGGAAGTCGGTCGCTCGGTTCTCGATGTCGCGCTGCAGGCCGGCGCTCCCCTGATCCACCAGTGCCATTCGGGGAGCTGCTCGAGCTGCATCGCCACCCTCTGCGAGGGCGACGCCATCACCCGACCGGGCGCCACGGCCAGCCTCCTGAGCAGCGAGTACGCGGCCGGCCAGCGCCTGCTGTGCGTCACCCGGGCCCAGTCCGACTGTGTCTTCGAGCTGCCCTACACCAGCACCGCCGGGCAGGTCACGCCGGTGACGGCCCATGCTTTTGTGGACAGCGTTGATCGCCTCGCGGCCAACGTGATCCGCCTGAACCTGGAACTGGCCGAAGGGGATTGGCTGGATTTCCGCCCCGGCCAGTATCTGCAGATCGAGGTGCCCGGCGTCGAAGCCCTGCGCAGCTATTCCCCGTCGAGCATTGCCGCCGATCTGCCCCGGCTGTCGCTGCTGGTCCGCCTGCTGCCGGCCGGGGCGATGTCCACCTGGCTCCAGGAGGGCGCGCGGCCGGATGATGTGGTCAAGGTGAAGGGGCCCTATGGCGCCTTCTTCCTGCGCGAAGAGCACCGCCGCGCCAAGCACATCTTCATCGCCGGGGGTACCGGGCTGGCCCCGATCCTGTCGATGATCGACGGCATCCGCCAGTGGGGCGGGCGCAAGCCGCAGATGCTCCTCAACTTCGGCTGCGCCACGCCGGACGCCCTGTTCTGCCTGGATGAGCTGGAGCTGCGCCGGCAATGGCTGCCGTCCCTGGAAACCCGCATCACTGTTGATCGCGGCGCGGAGGGCGCGCTGCTGTCCGGCAGCCCGGTTGCCGCCCTGCGGGAAGGGGATGTCACCGGGCCCGATACCGTCGCCTACCTGTGCGGCCCCCAGCCGATGATCGACGCCGCCACCCGTCGCCTGATCGAGCTGGGCGTCCCCCCGGAACACATCTACAGCGAGCAGTTCGTCGCCAGCAACTGAACGGAGAACCCCCGATGAGCACCCCCGTCACCCCGGCCTTCAGCGCCGAACAGCAGGCCTGGTACGAGAAGGCCTGCAGCAGGATCGATCCGCAGCGCCTGCAGCAGCTGCTGTTCTCCATCGTCGACATCCACAGCCCCACCGGCGCCGCCCGGGCCGCCAGCGAGTTCATGGCCCGGCATCTGGCCGGGGTAGGCCTGCAGGCCCGCTATCAGCCCATGACCGACACCAGCGGTAACGTGCTGGCCGAGCTGCGCGGCAGCGGCGGTGGCGCCAGCCTGATGCTCTATGCCCCCATCGACACCCACCTCGACCTCACCGAGGCCGAGAGCGAATGGACCGGCGCCCGCGGCGAGGCCGACATGCAGCCCCGGGCCCAGTCCCTCGACGACTGGGTGTTCGGACTGGGGGCCTCCAACCCCAAGGCCATGGTGGCCACCCTCACCGAGATCGCCACCGCCCTGATCGAGGCCGAGGTGCCCATCATCGGTGACCTGCTGGTGGGCATGGCCGATGGCGGCATGCCGGTGGACATCTCCGCCCGCAACCACGGGGGCATGTCCAATGGCGTGCTGCATCTGCTTAACCGGGGCGCCGCTGCCGACTACGCGGTGATCATGAAACCCTGGAACTGGGTCTATCACGAAGAGCCCGGCATGGGCTGGTTCAAGCTCCGGGTGCACGGCACCCTCGGCTACGCCGGCGTTCCCCATGACCTGCCGGCCTTCCGCAGCTCGGTGGTGCCCGCCGCCACGGTGATCCAGGAATTGCAGGCCTGGCTGCTGGACTACGCCGAGCGCAACACCTCCGGGGTGGTCAAACCCCACGGCTGGATTGCCGGCGTGCGCTCGGGCGACCCGGAGCGCCCGGCCTTTCCGTCGGCCATCACCGAGATCTTCTTCGACGTGCGCATCAACCCGCGCACCTCGCCGGCGGAGGTGAAATCCCAGTTCGCCGACTTCGTGGCCGGGCTGCACCAGCGTCACCCGGAACTGGTCCTCGACTGGGAGATGTACGGTTCGGTGCCTGGCGGCACCACCGACGCCGACAACTGGATCGTGCGCTCGGCCAAGCGCGGCTGGGAGCACATCGAGCAGCGCCCCCACGGCACGCCCGACCTGCTCGGCGGGCAGACCGACGGTACCGCCCTGCGCCGCTACGGCGTGCCCACCGTGCGCATCGGCTGGCCCTGGCCGGCGCCCAACCCGCCGCTGCCCACCGCCGAAGGCCTGGGCGGCATGGGCGCCACCTATGTGCCCGACCTCATCCCCTGCGCCCACAAGATCATGTACGTGGTCATCGACACCCTCACGCGCACGCGTCGGGAACTCGGCCTGTAAGGCAGCGGGAAGAACAGTGATGGCTGCCCGCAAACTGCATTACCAGGAGATCTCCCGCCTTGCCCCGTTGCTGAAGGCCGGCAAGCTGTCACCGCTTGAGCTGACCGACGCCCTGCTGGCGCGGATCGAAGCCCTCGACCCCCGTCTGCATGCCTACGCCCGGGTCACTGCAGAGGAGGCCCGGGCCGCCGCCCGCGTCGCCGAGGCCCGCATCCGCCGGGGCGATTACCTCGGCCCCCTGCACGGCATTCCCCTGGCGGTGAAGGACCTGTTCTGGACCAAGGGCGTGGTGACGGCGGCCGGCACCACCGTGCATGGGGATTTCGTGCCGGCGGAGGATTCCACGGTGGTGCGCCGCCTGCGGGAGGCCGGCGCCATCATCCTCGGCAAGCTGCAGATGACCGAGGGCGCCTTCGCCACCCATCACCCCGCCATCGCCCCGCCGGTGAACCCCTGGGGTGCCGATCACTGGACCGGGGCGTCCTCCAGCGGCTCCGGCGTGGCCACCGCAGCCGGCCTGTGCTGCGCCTCCCTGGGCACCGACACGGGGGGCTCGATCCGCTTTCCCTGCGCCGCCAACGGGCTCACCGGGCTCAAGCCGACCTGGGGCCGGGTCAGCCGCCACGGCACCTTCGAGCTGGCGGCTTTCCTCGACCATGTGGGCCCCATCGCCCGCAGCGCCGCCGACGTCCGCATCCTGTTCAACGCCATCGAAGGGCACGACCCCCTCGACCCGACCTCGGACAGCCCCGCCCCCCGGGGCCGCGTGCGGGCCGTGGCCCTCAAGGGCCTCACCGTCGGCATCGACCCCTACTGGAACTCCAACGGCACCGATGACGCCACCCAGCGGGCCCTGGAGAACGTGCTGGCAACCCTGCGTGGCCTGGGGGCGGACGTCCGCGAGCTGCGTTTTCCCGACGCCTGGCCCATCGCCGGCCAGTGGGAGGCCCAGTGCGGCGTCCAGACCGCCGTCGCCCATGCCGGCAGCTATCCGGCCCGGGCGGCCGACTATGGCCCCGCCCTCAGCCGGCTGATTGACGTGGGGCGCAGCCTGGATGGCTCCGCCTACCAGCGCCTGCTGCTGTCGGCCGCGGCCTTCACCGGCCGGGTCAACACGCTGCTGGAGAGCATCGACCTGCTCCTCGTCCCGGTCCAGCCCATCGCCGCGCCCACCCACGAGCAGCTCGGCGCCCTTGCCGCCGACCCCGAGGCCAACCAGCGCCTCATCCAGTTCACCGCGCCCTTCAACATCTCCGGTCACCCGGCCCTGAGCCTGCCTTGCGGCCACACCCCCGAGGGGCTGCCCATCGGCTTCCAGCTGGTCGCCCGCAAGGGAGGCGAGCAGACCCTGCTGGGGGCCGGCGTGGCCCTGCAGCGGGTCACTGACTGGCACCGCGCCCACCCGGCCTGCTGACCTCCGACCTCTCCGCGAACCCAATACCCGTTAGAAGGATGAATCCCATGTCCCCCCCCGTCTCCCTCGTCATCGACCACCTGACCCTCGCCGACGCCCAGCGCCACCTGGCGGACGGCAGCCTGAGCAGCGAAGCCCTGGTGTCGGCCTATCTCGAACGGGCCAGCGCCCACGCCGGCCTCAACATCTTCATCACCCTGGACGCGGAGGGCGCCCTGGCCGCGGCCCGCGCGGTGGACGCAGCCCGGCGCGCCGGCCAGGCCCTCGGGCCGCTGGCCGGCATCCCCGTGGTGGTGAAGGACAACATCCACGTGGCGGGCCTGCCGGCCACCTCCGGCACCCCGGCCCTGGCCGGCTTCGTGCCCGCCGAGGATGCCCCGGTGGTGCGCGCCCTGCGCGACGCGGGGGCCATCATCCTCGGCAAGACCAACATGCACGAGCTGGCCTTTGGCGGCACCGGCTACAACGCCGCGTTTCACGTGCCCGGGGTGGTGGGGGTGCGCAACCCCTACGACCCGGCGCGCATCGCCGGCGGCTCCTCATCGGGCAGCGCCGCGGCTCTGGGGGCGCGGATGGCGCCGGCGGCCCTGGGCACCGACACCGGTGGCTCCATGCGCATTCCGCCGGCCCTCAATGGCTGCAGCTCCCTGCGCCCCAGCGCCCGGCGCTACCCGTCGGAGGGCATCGCCCCCATCGCCAGCAGCCGCGACACGGCAGGCCCCATGGCCCTGTGCATGGCCGACGTGGCCCTGCTGGACGGTCTCATCACCGGCCAGCAGGCCCTGCCGCCGGTGCAGCTGAACACCCTGCGCCTGGGCGTGGTGCCGGACTTCTGGGCCAACATGGATGAGGATGTCGCCCCCGTCATGGCCACCGTCCGGCGCGCGCTGGAAGGCGTCGGTGTGACCTTCGTGGACGTGGACGACACCGAGATCATGGCCCTCAACAATGCCGTGGGCTTTCCGGTGGTTTTCCACGAGGCCTATCCCGACATGGTGGATTACCTGGCCACCCAGGGCCCCGGCATCTCCATCGAGCAGCTCCGCGCCGGCATCGCCAGCCCGGACGTAGCCGGCATCTACGACACCTTCGTGCTGCCCCGCAAGGCGCTGGATGCCGAGGGCAACATCGTCGATTCGGCACCGCTCTATGCCCACGCCCAGAACACCGGCCGGCCGGCCCTGCGTGACCACTACAAGGCCCTCTTCGCCCGTCACCGGCTGGACGCCTTCGTCTTCCCCACCACGCCCATCGTGGCGCCCCTGGCCCGGCCCGACGTGAGCGAGCCGCAGAACTTCTCCCTGCTCATCCAGAACACCGAACCCTCCGCCAGCGCCGGCCTGCCGGGCATCCAGCTGCCCGTGGGGATAGGCGCCACCACCGGCCTGCCGGTGGGCCTCGAGCTGGACGGCCATGCCGGCGACGACCGCCGCCTGCTGGCCATCGGCATCGCCCTGGAGAACGTGCTCGGGCGGATCTCGCCCGCCCGCCTTTAACCCCCGACAGGAGTCACACCCTTGAGCCACTACCCCGATCTGCAAGGCAAGGTTTACATCGTCACCGGTGGCGGCAGCGGCATGGGCCGCGATAGTTGCCGGGCGCTGGCCGCACAGGGCGCCCGCGTCGTGCTGGGCAACCGCAACCCGGTGGAGGGCGAGGCCATCGCCGCCGAACTCCGCGCCGCCGGTGCTCAGGCCGTGTTCAGGCAGACGGATGTCGCCCGGCCGGCCGACTGCGCCGCGCTGGTGGCCTGTGCCCTCGAACACTTCGGCCGCCTTGACGGGGCTTTCAACAACGCCGGCCTGCAGCGCGAGTTCTGCGACATCCACGAAACGCCCGATGCCGACATTTCGGACGTCATCGACATCAACCTCAAGGGCATGCTGTACATGATGAAGTACGAAGCCGAGGCCATGCTCGCCAGCGGCGGGGGCAGCATCGTCAACAACAGCTCCATCTTCGGCCTCAAGGCCATGCCGCGCCTGGCCTATTACGTGGCCGCCAAGCACGGCATCATCGGCGCCACCCGGGCCGCCGCCCTGGACTACGCCCGCAAGGGCATCCGGGTGAATGCCGTGTGCCCCGGCCCCATCAAGACCGCCAGCTACGACCGGGTGACCGGCGGCGACGACCACATGTACGACGACGGCGTGCCCATGCACCGCATCGGCCAGCCCCATGAGGTGAGCAACACCGTCCTGTGGCTGCTCTCCGAGCAATCCTCCTACGTCACCGGCGGCTTCATTCCGGTGGATGGCGGCATGTCGGCCAACTGACCCAACCCTTCAAACCCCCTCAACACAAGGAGCAACTTTCATGGGCAAGCGGGTCAAGATGATCTTCCCTGTTCCAATGAGCGAGGCCACCCGGCCGATGGTCGAATCCCAGCTGCCGCCGGAATTCCTGCGCCCCGACATCGACGTGAGTTTCGTCGGCGCCGGCAACACCATCACCCTGGCCGACAGCTATTACGACATGGCCATCATGGAACTGGCCGTGATCCAGGCCGGCATCCAGGCGGAGGAGGAGGGCTTCGACGCGGTGTGCATCAACACCGTCAGCGATTCGGGCCTCGCCGCGCTGCGGGCCCGGCTCAGCATTCCGGTGCTGTCACCGGGCCAGAGCGCCTTCCACGTGGCCGCCATGCTCGGCCACAAGTTCAGCATCCTCACCATGTGGGAGCGCTGGTTCCCCCTGTACCGCAAGACCCTCAAGGAGTACGGCCTGGAATCCCGCGTGGCCTCCATCCGTGCCATCGACGTGCGTCCCGACACCCAGGAGCTGCTCACCGGCAAGGAGGACATCGTCTTCGCCAAACTCGAAGAGGCCGCCCTCAAGGCCATCCATGAAGACGGCGCCGACGTCATCGTGCTCGGCTCCACCACCATGCACCAGTCCCACGCCTACCTGGCCTCCCGCCTGCCCGTCCCGGTCCTCAACCCGGGTGTGGTGGCCTACAAGATGTGCGAGCTCTTCCTCGACCTCGGCATCGCCCACAGCAAGAAAGCCTTTCCGGCCCCGGAAACGCTGAAGGACCAAGCCTTTCTGGGCTGAGCCCTTATATAAGCGGCCCTCTGACGAGGGCCCTTTCTGCTTCACGATGACTTCCGTACCGCCATTCGCTGGGCTACGTAGAGGCGCGATACGGTAGGTTGATCAATCGTTTAGGCGAGTTTCAATGAGGCCAAGTGAGTCGCAAATCCACCCGCATCGCTGGCAGCATTCACATGGTCGAAATAGGTGTACCAGCCACTGGCCTTAATACCTGCCAGCAGTGCGTCTCTGACGTGGGCGTCAGGAAGGCGCCAGATGCCTAGGAATCGGTGTTCGCTGGCGCGGTCGATGCCTCCGTCCGTTTCACTCAAAGCCAATACTTCGACGCCCAGGCTGGACAGGTCTCCCATCGCTGCCTGGATGCCGTTCAGAAACTGCTGACGGCTTTCGGCGGGCAAGGCGCGCCATGCGGCATTGGGCGTATAGAGTTCGACAAGATAATGTGGCACGGCTGTGTACTCTTTCATTTCAAGTTGCGCAGAGCGCGCTGGCAGATGCGGTGGGTGGCGGTTGTGGGCTGGACTTGCAGCCATTCCGCGCACAGCTCCTGCACCCAATCAGGGTGATCCTTGGCGGCGTCGTTGAGCCAGTTGGCCACCGAATCCTGCACATAGGCCGATGAGTCGGCACGCAGCGGCGAGAGGATGGGCAACGCCCGTTCCGGTTGCCGCTTGAGTGTGGTGATGTGGGGGCACCAAACGCCACGCGGACGCAGGGCTTCGCTGGCGAAGCGGCGCAGACGTTCGGAGGGCTCTTGCGTCCAGGGCACCAGATGCGCGATGGCAGCATCCAGTTCCTGAGCCAGATGCGGTCGCACGGCCATCCAGGCCCATTCGCGCACGCCGAAGTGCGCGTCATCGGCCAATGGCCGAATCGCAGTCAGTCGGCCTGGCAGATCCAGTCCCGGCTGCGCGCCGATCATGAAGCAAGCCCAACTGCGCACTGTGTCTGATGCATGGGCCTGGCATTGCGCGATGCCATTGCTGCCGAGTGCCTTCAGCAGTGTGGCTCCGATGCCGGCCATGCGTTTGAGAATGCCAAGCTGGCAGGCGGCATCCATGTCTTTCAGGGCTTGCGGTGACAGATGCGGAAAAGCCGTGCGCACCAACAGGGCCTGGTCCAGCGCCAGCCCCTCGGCCAATGTGGCGCTTTGCAGTTCGCCGCGCGACAGGGCGGCCAGTACGTCGGCGGGAATGTCGGCGGCGCGGGTTGCGCCCTTACGGGGCGCTACCGTGTTCATTCTGGCCTTCCTGACTGGGTTGCGTCGAGGTTTAATGCCACCTTGTCGAGCAAGGTCGCCAGTTGCTGGCGTTCTGGTGCGGACAGATTGCCGAACAAACCGGCAATCCAGCGGCCGTGCTGGTCGAAGACCTGTTTGGCCACTTGCTTGCCCTTGAGGGTTAGTCGAATGTGCAGAGCGCGACGGTCGCTGGCATCGGCCTGGCGCTCGATCAGGGCTTCGCGCTCCAGCCCGTCGAGCAGGCCCGTGACGGTAGCGCGGGTAACGCCTGCCTGTTCGGCCAGGGCATTCGGGGCCAGCCCTTCGCTGGCCGCATCGAGCAAAAACAGCAGGACGAAGCGGCCTTCGGAGAGGCTGTGCGGCGCCAGCAACGCGGCACAGTCGCGGTCGATGGCCGATGCCAGAGACAGTGTTTGGAAACACAGCCGGATGCCCGCTACGTCGGGGAGCTGCCTGCGTTGTGCCTCGTGCAGCAGTGCTTGGTATTTCTGTGCCAGTTCCATTCTGATGCCGCCATATAGTATGGCGGCTAATTATATGTGAACGATCTGGAATGGTCTATTACGTGTGGTTGCCGTGTGCCGCCGGCCCGGTCCATCCTCACCCCCGCAGTGCCGCCAGTCCTGCCTCCGCGCACTGCACGTCTTCCTCCACGCTTCCCCCCGACACGCCGATGGCGCCGATCACTTCGCCGTCCACGTCCACCGGTATTCCGCCGCCGAACACCACCAGGCGGGGGCGCTGGAGGATGTTGTGCTGGATGAGGGGCGGGTAGTCCGACAGCGCCGCCTCCCAGCGGGCGGTGGGCATGCGGGCGCTGGCGGCGGAGTAGGCCTTGTCCATGGCGGTCTGGCTGGAGAAGAGGGAGGCCTCGGGCATGCGCAGGAAGGCCATCAGGGTGCCGTGGCGGTCCACCACCGCGGCGTTGACGTGGATGCCCAGGCGCTCGGCCTCGTCGAGGGCGGCGCTGGCCAGGCGCAGGGCGGCGTGGCGGCTGATGTTGCGTTGGGTGACGTGGTTGGGCGTGCTTTCCATGGGTGGCTCCGGGGGCGGCAGACGGCTACTGCAGACGTAAAAAAGGGCGCCTTCCGCTGACGGACGGCGCCCCGGTCAGGGCTGACGGGTGGGCGGGATCAGCGGCCGGCCGACTGCAGGGTCTGCAGGGACACGTCGGATTCCTTCACCCCCGGCGGGTTGGTCTTCCAGGTGGCGGTGTCGATCAGGGACACCGTGGCGTGATTGCGCTGGAAGTCGATGATCGCGCCGGCGGCGGTGCGGATGTCCAGGAAGCCGTCCTCGGCCTTGCCCGGGAAGGAATGCCACTCCATGAACTTCCAGAACTCGCCCTTGCGGTTGTAGGCCTCACCGTAGTGGATCCGCGGGAACTGGGTGTCGATGTAGAGGATCTTCTTGCTGTAGGGGTGCTCGGACGGGGTGGTGGCTTCCACCACGTACACTTCCCGCGGCTCGAAGTTGTTGTTGTTCATGTTCCAGTAGGGCGCCTTGTTTTCGAGTACCGGGTACTTCTTCTCGAAGCTGTCACCCTTGGCGTTCCACAGAGGGTACTTGCTGTGCATCACCGCCAGCACGTGGCGCTTGCCCAGCAGCTTGTAGCCCTTGTACCAGCAGGGGCGGGCGTTGAAGATCTCCAGGTCGTCCTGGAGCTGGTCGGAGGAGCCCACCGGGTCCATCCAGGCTCCGCCGGACAGGCGACGCACGCGGCGCACGGCGGGCACGTAGGCCCACACGTCATTCACCTTCACCGAGTCGTACTGGATGGTGAAGGTGCCAATGCCTTTCATGTCCGACGGGGCCTTGAAGTAGAGCAGCTGGCGCCCGCGCTGGGTGCCGTCGCCCTGGGTGGCCTCGCCCGACAGGCGGCCCTTCATGGCGTAGCGGGTGAACTCGGCAACCGGCTCGGCGTGCACGCCCTTCTGCCCGTCGATCAGCACCTGGGTGTAGAAGGGCACGATGGCCACGTCACCCACCAGCTGGCCCAGGTGCCAGTTCCACACGATTTTCTCGGCGGCCTGGGGGTCTTTGGTGTCGATGTTGGGGAAGGGCTGGCCGGCGCTCCAGCCATCCACCTGACAGCTCTCCGCGTTGATCTTGGTCTTGCCGGCGTTGGCTTCCGAGGCCTTCAGCCACTTGGGGTCGAGCTTGACCTTCTGGGACTTGGCCAGGGGCAGCTTCCAGCCGTTGTTGCGGATGCGCCATTCCATCTTCTCGGTGAGCAGGCTGGCGATGGTGAGGCCTTCAAAGGTGTCGTTCTTGATCTTGTCGATGTTCTCGGCCGAGATGACGGTGCCCGGCGCAAGCTCGGCGGCGCAGACGCTGCCGACGGAGAGGCTGAGCAGCGCCGCGCAGGCACTGGCGAGGGTGGGTTTGTGTGCAGACATGGTCGTGGAGCTCCGAGGGGGTCAGAAGAGGTAGGTCAGGCTGGTGTAAAGCTGGTCGCGCTTGTGGAAGTAGCCGAAGAGGCTGGCGCTGTCGCAGACGGCCACGTTGCCGGCCGGGCACTTGTTGAGGTCGCGGTGTTCGTCGTTCCAGAACTTGTCGTACTCCACCTTCCAGCGCCAGTTCTTGTTCAGCTCCATGGTCACCGAGGGCACGATGAAGCCGCCGGCATAGGTCAGGTCGGTGCCCACCACCAGGTTGGGCTTGATGCGGCCGCTGTCATAGGAGAGGTCGAAGATGGCGGTGAGCAGCAGGGAGTGCTCCTTGGTGAGCTGGCCGGCGCCCACGGCGTTGAGCAGGCGCTCGCCCTTGTCGTAGTCCATCAGCCATTTGTCGAACAGCTGCACCGAGAAGAACATGGGTTTCTCGGTGCCCAGCCACTGCTGGGTGGCGGCGATGTTCTTGTCCATGCGCACCATCCAGGCCACCAGGTCCTTGCGCTTGATGCCGTCAAAGCCGGGTGCCACGGCCTGGGACAGGGGGCCGGCCAGCGCGCCGTTCTGGAACTGGTAGGGCGCGTCCTTGATGAAGGCCACTTCGGTGCTGAACACCGCATCGGCCCAGGCCGCGTAGCCGCTGGCGGTGGCGCCGAACACATCCACGGTGGGGTAGATCAGGTCGCCGGCCACACCCAGGCTGTTGGGCCGGCCCACGGTGGTGGCGCCGGAGGGCGCGCCCGGCAGGCCGAACAGCTTGAGCGTGCTGGCGGCGTTGAGCAGGGGGTTGTTCCAGTAGGTCTTGAGGTAGGACACCGAGTAGTTGATGTCCTTGGCCAGGCCGGTCCAGCGGATGCCGCCGGTCACCTCGCGGGCGTTGCCCTTGGGGTTGCGGAAGTCGTAGGGGTCGATGTTGCGGAAGTCCACGCCCACCACCGACTGGCTGGACCAGCGCCCGCCATACACGTCGAGCTCGTTGCCGATATCCGACTTGCGGTCCCAGCCGGGGCGCACGAACAGCTCCACGCCGCCATCGAGTTCGGGCACGTCCACGTTCAGCTTGGCGATGATGCTGGCCTTGCGCAGCTCCTCGTTGGCCGGGTCGAGGAAGGAGCGCCAGGTGTAGTCGAAGCCATGCACCAGGTCGTTGGCGGCGAAGAAGTCGGTCTCGCCCCACACGATCTGCTGCTTGCCCAGGCGCACGCGGGAGCGCTCACCCAGCGGGAAATCCACGTACATCTCGCGCACCACGTCGCTGATGTCGTTCTTGTTGTACAGGGCCATGATGTCGCCACGGCCGTTGCTGGCGCCGTAGTTGTAGGCGCCCATCTTCTCCAGGTGGTTGAGGAAGGAGGTCTTGATCTCGCCCACTGCGCGCAGCTTGGTGACCACCGACACATCCCGCACCGGCGTCCAGTCGATGTTGATGCGGGCCGTGGAGCGGGCCATCGAGAGCTTGCCCTGGTCATTGTAGTTGGGCGTGTCCTTCCAGTTGGCCGTGTTCCACGACAGCTCCTGCCGCAGGAAGCCGTCGATCTTGACCTCGCCCGGTTCGCCGGCGCTGGCGGCCTGGCCCATGGTGGCGAGCATCACCGCAAGCGCCGCGCGCCTCGGCAGGTTGGCGCCGTGCCGGCGGCTCATGTTTCCATTCCTCATGTTCTTCTCCTGGATTGCTGGGGTGTTGCCGGAGACCCGGCGGATTGAAGAAACCTAGTGCGCTTGCGGCTGGATGCCGGCCAGCACGGGCCGGTCCTTGCGTCCGAAGATGAAATCGGGGCGGAAGACGTAGATCACCGAAGGCATCACGAACAGCGCCGACATGGCCGAGATGCCCAGCCAGATGGCCATCAGCAGGCCCATCTCGGCCTGGAAGCGCAGGGACGAGGCCCACCACAGCAGGGTGCTGAGGATCAGCACGCTGGCGGTGACCAGCACGCCCATGCCGGCGGAGTGCAGGGCGATGCGGATGGCGGCCTCGGGGCTTGTGCCGATGGCAATCTCTTCCTTGATGCGGTCGGCGATGTAGAAGGCGTAATCCACCCCCAGGCCGATGCCCAGGGCCGCCACCGGCACGGTGTTGATGCTCATCCCGATGTCCTGCCAGGCCATGAAGGCGAAGGTGAGGGTGTTGGAGATGATCACCGGCACCATGAAGAGCATGCCGGCCACGGTGGAGCGATAGACCACGGTGCAGATGATCATCAGCACCAGCAGGGCCAGGGCCACGCCTTCGATCTGGCTGGCCAGGATCACCTCGTTCATGGCGGCGGTGATGCCGATCAGCCCGCCGGCCAGCTGCCATTCGCCGCTCTGCAGCGGGTTGGCGGCGATGAACTCCTTGATGCGCGCCATGGCCGTGCGGATGGTCTCGCCCTGGCGGTCGCGGAACATCAGGGTGACGGAGCCGTTGGCCGCCTGGCCGTCCACAAAACGGTCCATGTCGCCGGGTTCGGACACGGATTCGAGGATCGCCATCAGGCTGCCGTTGATGGCGGCCGTGGCGCCCAGCTCCTCGTAGCGGGGGTTGCCCTCGCGCAGGGTGCTGTTGAGCACCGGCACCACATCGGCAATCGAGATGGAGCCGCCGATCTCGGGTTGCACTTCCATGAAGCGCTGGAAGCGGTTCATGGCCTGCAGGGCCTCGTTGCCCTTGACCAGCCCCTCCTTGCCGTCCTCGCCGATCACCACGAACAGCCGGTCCACCCCGTCAAAGCGCTTGTTGATGGCGGTGGAATCCTGGTTGTAGGTGGCCTCGGGCCACAGGATGGGCGAGCCCGGGTTGGCATCGCCGACCTTGAGCTTGAGGGCGTAGAAGCCGGAGCTGAGCAGCACCACCACGCTGCAGCCGATGACCACGTAGCGGAAGCGCGACAGGGCCATCCACAGACCGAAGTCCAGCACCTTGCGCAGCAGCGGGGCCAGGTCGACGCCGTGGGCGGTGCCCTGGGGCTTGCGGATCCACGACAGCAGCACGGGGGTCAGGATCACCGCGCTGATGGTCAGGGTCATCACCCACACCACCGACAGCAGGGTGAGCTTCTGCAGCATGGGGATGGGGCTGAGGGCCACCACCGCCATGCACGCCGCGTCGGCAACCACCCCCACCATGCCAGGGCGGAAGAGATCCACCAGGGCGACGTGCGCCGCCTGGCGGGAGGTTTCGCTGCCCTCGGCGATGTGCGCCAGCTCGTCGTCGAAGCGATTGACGATCTGCACCGAGTGGGACACCGCCCGGGAGGTGATGAGCATGGCCACCACGATCACCAGGGGCTCGAAGTGGATGCCCAGCAGGTGGCAGATGCCCAGGGCCCAGGTGGCGCTGACCGCGCCGGCCAGCAGGGGCAGGATCACCCCGCGCCAGGTGCGCAGCAGCAGAAACAGCATGGCCAGGGTCAGGGCCAGGGCAATCGCCACCAGCTTCAGCGTCTCGGGCAGGTAGTGCTCGACCCAGCCGTACAGGATGGGGGCGCCCACCACCCGCACGCCCACCCGGTCGCTCTCCACCTTCTTCACCAGGGCGCCGATCTCGTCGAAGACCTTGGTGTAATCCACCTCCCGGTCGATGAAGTCCACGGTGATCAGCGTGGCCTGGAGATCCTTGGAGACGAAGGGGCCGTACACCAGCGGGTTGCGCAGCACGGCCTGCTTGAGGGCGGCCAGCTCCTCGGCGTTGGCCGGCAGCTCGGGCCACATCAGCGGCCGCGTCTCGATGCCGTCGGTGGAGGCGCGGACTTCCTTGAGTTTCTTGGACGCCAGGGAGGTGATCTGGAAGGGATTGACCGCCGAGACCTCGCGCAGGCCCAGGGTCAGGGTGCGGACTTTCTCCAGCACCTCCATGTCGAAGATGTCGCCCTTGTCCACCTCGAGCATGATCGTGACCATGTTCGAGCCGCCAAAGGTGTCCTTGAATTTCTGGTGGGTCTGTACGTATTCGTGGCGGGACGGGAGCATGTCCTCGAACACGGTGCGTACTTCGATGTGCAGGGCAAACCAGCTCAGCACGAGGGTCAGGCAGGCAATCAGGCCGGCCACCAGCGCGCGCCGACGCATGCAGAATGCGGCGATTCTTTCAATCATGATCGTGTATCCCGGGCAGGTGAGGCGTTGGGGGAAGGGGAGGGGGGCGGTCGGGCTTCAGCGGCCCAGGGCCTGCCAGCGCTGGCCGTCCCAGCGGCCGACGTTGGCGCCGGTCAGCCAGGCCTCTGCGCCGACGGGCAGCACGCGGGTGTGCCAGGCCAGGTCCCGTTCATCCAGGCGGCCGCTTTGCCAGTCGGTGGCGGCGGCGCCGGCCTTCACCCAGGTGCCGAGGGCGCCGGTGCCGAGCCAGCGCTGGTTGGCCTCGTCCCAGGCCACGTCAAACAGGTGCGCCTGGCTGTCGAGCTTTTCCCGCTGCCAGCTGCGGCCGCCGTCGCGGGTAGTCAGCACCACCCCTTCCAGGCCCACGGCCACGCCGTCGCTGGCATTGCGGAAGGCCACCGCCATGAGTGAGCTTTCGACGGGTACTGCCGGCGTCTGCCAGTTGTTGCCCCCATCCGGGCTGACCAGGATCCGGCCGAACTCGCCCACCACCACCAGGCCACCGCCCGGCAGCAGCGCGGCGTCGTTCCAGGCCACGTCCTCTTCGTCGCGCAGGCGGGTCCAGGTGGCGCCGTAATCCTTGCTGACGAGGAGGGCGCCCATTTCGCCGGTGGCAACGGCCTTGCCTTCCGCTGCAATGCGCACCCGGGTGAGCTTGTTGGCCACCTCGGAGCGGGGCACGCCCTCCATGTTCGTCCACCGCCGGCCGGCGTCGGCGGTGGTCAGCACCACCCCTTCGTTGCCCACCGCCACGCCGCGGCCGCCGTCCCACACGGCGATGTCCTGCAGGGTCTGGTCGGTGGGGGTCTGCAGAGCCTGGGCCTTGCCCTGGGCGTCGATGGCCACGATCTTGCCGTGGGAGCCCGCCACCCAGATGCCCTCCGCCGGGGCCCGGGCGATTCCGTAGAAATGATCCCGCCGCTCGAGGATGGGCGGCTGCACCGTGCCCCCGACCGGTTCGGGCTTGATGAACAGGCCGGCCCACAGCAGCCCGCCAATGATCAGCCAGGGCACGCTCGACACCGTGACTTTCACCGCCGTGCCGCGCAGACGCGAGGGCGGGGCCCCGGCGCTGCCGAGCACCGGTTCGACTTCGGAAGAAATGCGATCCATAGAACGTCTATCCAGTTAAGGGGTGGAAACCCGTGGATTCGGGCCACCAGAACATGGCGTCAATCTAAGGACCGGGGGGAAAGGCGACTATCCGTCAAGCGCAGGGACTGTCCACTGGACGCAGGGGATTTTCAGGGGCGGAAATCCGCCGGCCGCCGCCGGGTTTGCCCGCGCCGGGGTGCACTCAATGCACAGGTGCGGCATGAATCGCATAGCCGGCCAATTCCGCTTGGCCGAAATTGAAAACGCCCGCAACAGCGGGCCCCCAATCAATTTTCGGACGCGGAGCAATCAATCATGCGCAAAATCACAATTGTCGGTGCCGGCCAGGCGGGTTTGCAGCTGGGTATTGGTCTTCTGGATAAGGGTTATTCGGTTACGGCCATATCCAATCGGACTGGCGAGGAAATCGCCAAAGGGAAAGTCCTTTCCAGCCAGTCGATGTACGACATGGCCCTGAGCCATGAGCGTGAATTGGGGCTGGCTTTCTGGGACGAGGACTGTCCGCCGATCCAGGGCATTCACGTCAAGGCCGGCAACGCGCAGATCGGCACCCTGCTGGATTTCCGGGCGCGCATGTCGGCCAATGGGCAATCGGTGGACCAGCGCGTCAAGATGCCGAAGTGGATGGACGAATTCCAGCGCCGGGGCGGAAATCTGGTGATCGGCGAAGTGGATATGGACGAACTGGAGCGCCTGACCGAGAGCGCCGACCTGGTGCTGGTGGCCACCGGCAAGGGCGAACTGGGCAAGCTGTTCGAGCGTGACGCCCTGCGCTGCACCTTCGACCGCCCCCAGCGCGCCATCGCCCTGACCTACGTGCACGGCATGGTGCCGCGGGATGACTTCACCGCCCTCAACATCAACCTCAATCCGGGGGTGGGCGAGCTGGTGCATTTCCCGGGCCTGACCCACAGCGGCCCCTGCGACATCATCAATATCGAGTGCGTGATCGGCGGCCCGATGGACCGCTGGGATACGGTGAAGACGCCCGCCGACCATCTGGCCATGACCAAGGCCCTGATCGCCGAGTTCTTCCCCGGGGAGGCGCCGCGCTTCGAGAACATCCGCCTGACCGACGATAACGGCATCCTGTATGGCCGCGTCGCCCCCACGGTGCGCCACGCCATCGGCGTGCTGCCCTCGGGCCGGAAGGTGCTGGGCATGGGCGACATCCTGGTGCTGAACGACCCGATGACCGGGCAGGGCTCGAACAATGCCGCCAAGGGCGCCAGCATGTATCTGGACGCCATCGTGGCCCAGGGTAGCGCCGCCTTCGACGACGCCTGGATGGACGCCCTGGCCGCCCGCTACTGGGACTACGCCCAGTGGTCGGCGCGCTTCACCAACGCCATGCTCCTTCCGCCCCCGCCCCACGTCATGCAGTTCCTCGGCACCTGTGCCGGGAACGCCAGCCTGGCCGCGACCTTTGCCGATGCCTTCAACGATCCGAAGAGCCTGTCCACCTGGTTCTACGATCCGGAGGCCACCCGCCGCCTGCTGGAAGACACGGCGATGGCCGCCTGAACTCCGACGGTCGCCGGCCCTGGATCCGAGGATCCGGCCGCCACCCGCAAGCCACACAACTCAAACTTCGGAGCCATCATGCCTGCTACCCCAACCCCTGCTTCCCGCTGTCACGCCTGCGTGCGCGCCGGTGCCGCCCTCGCCACCCTGGCCGCCTTAGCGCCCGCCCACGCCACCAACGGCCCCATGCCCCACGGCTACGGCATCAAGGCCATGGGCATGGGCGGCGCGTCCATCGCACTGCCCCAGGACGCCATCGCCGCCGCCAACAACCCCGCCGGCATGGCCATGGTGGGGGATCGCTTCGACCTGGGCCTGTCGGTGGTCATCGTCGACCCCAAGTCCAGCTTTGGCGGAACCGAGTTCAAGGGCGATGGCGTCAAGGCCATCCCCGTGCCCGACCTGGGCTACAACCGCGTCATCGATGAGCGCCAGTCCATCGGCCTGTCCCTGTATGGAAACGGCGTGAGCACCGTTTACGACACCCCGCTGCTGGGCGGAACCGGCAAGGACAGTGCCAAGCTCACCCAGATCATCGCCTCGCCCACCTACGCCCTCAAGCTGGCGCCGGGCCACGCCGTCGGGGTGTCGGTGGACCTGGCCTACCAGCGCTTCAAGGTGGACGGCGTGCCGGACGCCGCGGGCGTAGAGAGCCCCGGCGCCGACTCCTCCACCGGCGTCGGCTTCAAGCTCGGCTGGATGGGCCAGGTGAGCGAGCAATTCACCCTGGGCGCCATGTACTCCGCCCGCGTCCGCATGGGCAAGCTGGGCGCCTACCGCAACCTGCTGGCCAATCGCGGCGAGTTCGACATCCCCGAGCGCTACGGCGTCGGCGTGGCCTGGCGGCCCACCGCCAGCATCGTGGTGGCTGCCGATCTGATGCGGGTGAACTGGGGCGACATCGACTCCCTGGCCAACGCCCTCACCGCGGCCGAGCCGGGCTTCGGCTGGCGCAGCCAGACCGTGTCGCGGATCGGCGCCTCCTGGCAGGCCAGCCCGGCGCTCACCCTGCGCACCGGCGTCAGCCACGGCCAGCAGATCGTCAGCCGCGAGAACGTCACCCTGAACTACCTGGCGCCCGTCACCCCCCAGGATCACTTCACCCTGGGCGCCACCTACGCCCTGAGCCGGGATACGGAAATGTCCTTCATGTATGCCCGGGCCTTCGGCTCCGAAGTCCGTGGGACGGGGCCCAGCACCGGGGTGAGCGTAGACATGTCCCAGCACTGGCTGGGCGCCGCCCTGGCCTTCAAGTGGTGATCACTGCCGCGCCGGCTGTACCGGCATGAAGGGCCCGGGTTGCGCACCTGCCGCAGCCCGGGCCCCGAACTGGATGGAAAAGGAGCTTTCATGGTCAGCATCGACCTCTTTCGTGACGGCATGGCCCGCCTGGCGGGTGCCGTCAATGTCATCACCACCGACGGCCCCCAGGGCTTCGCCGGCATCACCGCCACCGCCGTGTGCAGCGTCACCGACCAGCCGCCCACGCTGCTCACCTGCATCAACCGCAACTCCTACGCCCACGCCCTTTTCAGCGGCAACGGCGTGCTGTGCGTGAACGTGCTGGCCGCCGACCAGCAGCACATCGCCCAGCTGTTCTCCGACCGCAACATCAGCATGCCCGAGCGCCGCGCCCGGGTTTCCGCCCAGCTGCTGGCAACCGGCAGCCCGGCCTTGGACGGCGCCCTGGTGAGCTTCGACTGCCGCATCGTGCAACAGCAGTCCCTCGGCTCCCACGACCTGCTGATCTGCGAAGTGCAGGCCGTGAGTGCCGGCGATGGCGCGGCCGGCTTGACGTACTTCCGCCGCAACTATCATCCTGTTGGCAGTACGCCCCAGGCCCCGGCCGAGGCGCACAGCCAAAACAACGCAAGGTGCGCCTGACACCTCGCACTGAAACAGGAGACATGCAATGACCAGCACCATCGCCGAGAGCTTCACCTGGAGCGACCGCTACCTGCTCGGCTACGCCGCCATGGACGACACCCATCGCGAGTTCGTCGACTGCGTCCACGCCCTGCTCACCGCCAGCGACGCCCAGATCCCCGAGGCCCTCGAAGCCTTCATCCAGCACGCCGAAGCCCACTTCAAGCAGGAGAACGAATGGCTCGCCGCCCCCGACTTCCCCGGCGGCGGTGAATGCCACATCGGCGAACACGAGAAAGTCATCAGCTCGGCCTACGACGTCCGCGAGGTGGTCGCCCTGGGCCGCTTCGACGTCGCCCGGGACTACGCCCAGGCGCTGGTGGACTGGTTCCCCGGGCACGCCGACTACATGGACTCGGCGCTGGCCGCGTGGCAGGTGAAGCGGACGCACAACGGGCGGCCGCTGGTGTTTCGGAGAAGGGAGACGGTGTAGGGGAGGGCGGCAGCCCCCATTGTTGCCGGCGCTTTCGAGGCCGTGTGCTCGGCCTCAGGCAACGCGCCTCACCATGATGTCTGCAAAACGCGAGGCCAGCGATGTTGGGCGAAGTGGCAGGATCAAAGCGCTCGACGCCCTTGCCTCCTCATCCCTCAATCGTAGATAGGTCAGGCCCTCTGCAACGACACTTGCCATGCTTTGCGGCACCACCGCGATGCCGAACCCGGCCGCCACCAGATTGAGCATGGATGTCTTGCGTGAGGTGACCCTGGCGATACCCGGAACAAAGTTGTTACGCAGGCACAGGTCGGTGACCAAGCGTGCCAGGCCGCCTCTTTCCCGGTGAACGGCCGATACGAAAGGCTCGGATTTCAGGTCTGCGATACACAGACTCTCGCGGCTGGCGAGATGATGGGCCTTTGGCAGGGCAACCCATAGCGGCTCGGTTGCCAACTCGACGAATACCACACCGGGGTCTCGCCGCAGCACGGGAAGGCGGAGGATGCCGATGTCGGCTTTGCCGTTCGCCACCTCACTCACCTGAACTTCCGAGCCAACACGGTCAAGCTCGATACGGGCCTTCGGGCTCTCGTCGAGAAAGCGCGAGATCGGCTGCATCAGGCTGCTCGCCGGAATGGAGCTGGAGTGAAGCAGGCGCAGGACGCCGGCTTCACCCCGGGCCAGTTGCCCGCCTTCTTCTGCGGCAGCGCCGAGTAGCTTGTCTACCGCCAGCACCCGGTCACGATACACGGCGCCCGCGGCGGTGAGCCTTACCCCCCTGGCCTCTCTGTCGAAAAGGGAGAACCCCAGCTCCTGTTCCAGCTGGGCAATCTGACGGCTCAGGGCTGGCTGGGCGATGAACAGGGCGGTAGCGGCGGGGGTAAATCCACCCAGGTCGGCGACGGTGAGGAAGTAGCGGATCTGTTTCAGGCTAGGCATGCTTTTTTGGCATGGTTGATGGATTAATTTGCTATTTGTCTTATATCGCATCGGCTTCGAGAATGAAATCCATCTTTCTCTGGAATACCTGCGATGGCCGAGTACTTTGCGCTTCTGCATCTTGCGGACAACCCCGTTCACTTTGCCCTGGCAATTGGAGCCGTCATCGCAGCTTTTGCGGTTTTCACTCTGGTCGGCTTCGGCACTGCCCTGATGGCGAGTCCTCCTCTGGCCCTGGTGATGCCGGTTGGCAAGGTGGTGCCAATGCTCGCATTGCTGGATTTCGCCGGATCGTCCGCGCGCGGCTGGCGTACCCGCAAGGATGTCGCGTGGGCCGAATTTTTTAAGATCTTCCCTGGCATGCTGCTTGGGCAATTGGCCGGCGTGCTGGTGCTATCGCGCATTCCGCCAGTGTTGATGGCCACGGCGCTCGGGCTCTTCATCGCGTTGCAAGGCGCAAGGGGGCTTTTAAGGAAAAGGACGCAGCCGGGTGGAGCCCCAAAGCGCGCGTTTGCCTTTGGCCTCTTCGGCGGGGTGCTCGGTGGCCTGTTCGGGAGCGGTGGCTTTGTCTATGCGTCCTACCTGGAGCGCAGCCTGGAAAGCCGTGTTGCCTTCAGGGCAACGCAAGCGGTTCTCATCGCACTATCAACCCTATGGCGCATCGCCCTGTGCGCGTGGCTCGGGCTTCTCGACGCTCAGGTCGTCGTTACCGCCATCGCGTTTGTACCGGCAATGTGTATCGGTGTCTTCGTGGGGCATCGCATCGATCTGCGGATGAGCAGGGAGCAGTTGTTTCTGCTCCTCAACGGCCTCCTGATTGCAAGCGGCATAAGCCTGGCTGTTCGCTTCCTGGTGCAGTGAAGGGCAAGCCGGCCTGTACCCTTGGTATTGGGCGCGTGAGGGTCCGTTCCCAGCGCTTCTAGTTCATTACACAGCTCAAGGATGCGCGGGTTGCCAGCCACTTCCGATACGTTCCGGGCTGAGCTGCTCGGGCTCATGACGTGAAGGTGCGATTGCCCTGCGTAGCCTGGTTTTTGGTCTTTTGGGTTGTTTGATCTAAAATCAGGGATCAAATGATCCTTGTGAGCTTGCCGCCATGGTGCTTGTCAGTCCGGAAAAGATCGCCGCAGTCATGGCACTGGCGGCCGTTCCCCATTCCTTCGCCGAGCTTGACGAGATGGTTTCGAAGGGGCTCCCCAAAGGTGCCCTCAAAGCCAGCATCGACCGCATCTGCGTGAGTGCCGAAGATCGCCGCCAGTTGCTGTACCGCATCATTCCGGAAGCTACCTACAAGCGGCGGCGGGAAAGCCTTACTGCGGAAGAGTCCGAACGGGCCGAGCGCCTTGCCCGTATCTTCGCCACCGCCGCTTACGTCTGGAACTCCGACGACGACGCGCGGGCCTTCCTGACCACACCCCACGCGATGCTCCAGGGGCGCAGCCCGCTGGATGTGTCCCTCACCGAACTTGGCGCACGCCGCGTGGAAGAACTGCTGTGGCGGCTCTTCCACGGCATCGCCGCCTGATGCAGCTGTACCGGATAGGGGACGAACGCCACCCGCTGTGGGATGGCACGGGCGCCGCCTTGGTCGGTGGCCGATGGAACAGCCCCGGACGACCGCTCATCTACGCATCCCAGAGCTACGCGGGCGCGATGCTCGAAATCCTGGCCCATGCCAGCATCGGCCGGGTGCCAACCACACACGGCTACGTGATCGCAAACGTGCCGGACGACGTATCGGTCGAGCGCCACGACGCCGCATCACTCCCGCCGGGATGGGACGCCGAAAGCACCGCAGCCGCAAGGCGCTTTGGTGACCAGTGGCTGACCGAGACCCGCAGTGCCATTCTGCTCGTGCCTTCGGTGGTGGCCAGGCTGGAATGGACTGCGCTGGTCAATCCTGCACATCCGGGGGCGTCACGGATCACGCTGTCGCAGGCGGAGCGTGTGGTGTGGGATAGGAGATTGTTTTCAGGGGGAAGGTGAGGGGCTGGAGTTCGGCCGGAGCTGACGCTCAGGGTCCGCGGAAGGAGTGGCCGCGGTGAGGCAATCAGCTGTCGCCCAGCCGACTTCAAGGCTCAATGGCAGCTTTCCCGGCCTTCGGCCATCAGCTTCCCGTACATTCACGCTCAGGTGCAGTTATTCGACAGCGTAGGTGCGAATAGTGTCTGGAAGCGGGCGGACCTTGTTGAAAAACCTCCGCTCGACGAGGCTGGCTCCTTGCTGTTGATCGGAGTCAGATTCTTGAACTCACAGCGAAGGACCGCTACCGGAAGAGATGCTGACGGGGTACTATCGGCCAGGAGCGGACGTAGGGGAAATTAGCTCAAAGCAGCCGTTAGCAAAAGACTATGAAAATGACAATCGAAAGAGCGGCTGGCACGATGTGTGAGCTATTGAACTGTGCCGTGTACGACATTTATCCATCCTTGTGAATATCGTCAGGAATCCGAGTTGGTTAGGCATTCAGGCCGCTACCTCGTAACAGGATAGCCGGCATCTGGCCTGTTCATATGGCAATAACACAGTCCACTACGTTAAGGCACAGGGGGTTCCATCGTGGCAGAGGCAAAAATTCTACCTGCAAATTTCACCAAGCCGGAAACGTTCATCCTTGAGTCCCTGGAGCACGAGGACGAAAAAGAATCACGCCTCGACGGAAAAATTCTGCACGACGTATTGAAACTGCATGGCAAGAAGCCCTTGTACTACTACTTTCGTACTCAGCGAGAGTTGATCGAGTTTGCCAAGATTTTTAGGGAATCTGGCTACCGTTATTTACACCTTTCCTGTCACGGCGGCGAGGATCTCGTTCAATACACTTTCGGCCATTCAAGCTATAAGGACTTCGCCGGAATATTCGACAAGAAACTTCACAACAGAAGGCTTTTTGTTTCTGGGTGCAATCTTGGAAATATGCATTTTGCAAAAGAAATATTTTCAACAAACGGTGGTATGTACTCAATTACGGCCCCGACGAAGAAAGTGTATTTCCACCAGTCGGTGTCGTTCTGGTCCGCTTTCTACTACATGATGCATGCTTGGGATTCTTCTATGATGAAGAAGCAGAGGCTTAGTCAAGTTCTCACCCAACTTGCCACTATTTTCGAGATGCCTCTGGCTCATTATTTTCGCGATACCGGCCAAGGAGCAGCTGTTGTTGAGCAGCTGTTCTCAGCAAAGCGTGAAAACCTCGATACCTTGAAAGCAAAAGCAGCAGTGCTGCCGGGTGAAGTAATTGAGCCTTAACAATTCCCTCGAAAGGGACCGCCCAAACTACGTCAAGCGATATATGGTTGCCCTTGGAACACCAGCAATCATGCGCTGGCAGAACGATGAGGCTCATCGGGAACTGGCCAAGAGGCGAAGTATGCAGGTGATCGAGTCTCCTTGGGACACAGAACTTTCCCAAGTCGGTACTTCTCGTGAATTTGGCTTTCTGCGCGACTTCTGGAACCTGTTTCACGAGTGCATTCAGTCAGGTCAGGCTCTTGATCTGATTCGAGACCTTGCATCCAAATCCGTAGACTCCATAGAACCGGAACGACATACAGCTACTGTGACTTTCTGGATGGAAAGCTATTTAAATGAGGTATATATCTTTCAGTGCAGGCTGCTTGATCTCATCAAATTCATCCAGCGCCGCTACAAGAAAGACGCTGACTTCACAGAATTTGTCACTGAAGTAGGCGATTCTCTTGCAGAGTTCGTACAGGAACAGCTAGCTCCTCTGATTAAGGATCGCGGTGCGCATGTCCACGAGCGCCGTCATCGACGGGCGGATCCTGAGTTGGCGAAGTTGACCCTCCTCGACACAATGGTCGATGTTCTGGAACATTCAGAGCTAAGCGCAGCGCGGAAGCAGTCGCAAAAGGATGCAGCAGCGTGGTTAGCCACCCAAGTTCGATACTTCTCCGACTTGGCATGGCACTTATTCGATGAGGTTTGCCGAGGGTTCGCTGATGGAATCCTTCTTGAGATAGACAGGATCATCGTCCCCCTCCATCTCAAGGACGATCCTAATGCCTTATTGAAAATACAGCGATCCGAGACCTAACAATACCTGCGAGCCACCTTCGATAGTCGCTAAATTCAGACGCTTACGAACGTCTGCTTCTGCAAACTGGCAATTTCAGCTTTGGGTCGGAACTTGCCGGCCCGACGGGCTGTAGCCGGCCAGATGGCGCCACAGGCAGCGCTCGGCCAGAAGCGGTAACTGACGATTTGTCCCGATAGCGGACATTCCCGCCCAATGTATTGCGTCCGAATCATCACAGATCGCTCACATATACGTTAGTCATCAAAATCATTTCAGTACGCTCCCTTACACCCGTCACCAAAATCATGGCAACTGTTGTTTCGCTTCCCTCCGAGCTTGAACGCATTCGCACGAAGGCACTTAACGCACTAAAGGAAGTTCAACCGGCCGGGCCACCTCGTTCTAGTGCCGAGGGTAAAGCGCTGATTCTTTCGGCACGCACTAACGGAGGTAGCAGCCTACCTGAGTATTACTTGGTGTACTTCCTGTTGGTCGATCTTCTTGGCTACGAAGACCTAGGACAGTGGGAAAAGGTCGCGTGGGTTGTTCCGGTCCGCTACCAAGACCGCCTCTACTCCATTGAACATCGAAAATTTGGGGTAGGAGTCTTTGCGCCGAATCACGATCCTGCGGCGACGAGGAGCGGGACGCCCTCTGACCAAGCAGAGTCGGATGCACGTGAGATTTCCACGGCCATCAAAAAGGCGGTGTCTATTGCGGAACCTTACTTCGAATGGCGGGCTGAACAAGCCGCTTTAACCTCCCACCTCAACATCATCAATACCAGCGACAGCTTGTTTGATCGATACGTCTTCTTCCGTGACAAGTTTCGCTCCTTGATTGAAGAAGCGGAGCGATGCAAAGATGAGCGGCGCATCATTAAGACAACGCTTCCCAATGGTACAGAGGTAACGTCTGGCAGTAGCCCCGCATACTTACTTCGGCGCGAAGCCAAGTGGCAGGCTCAAGCGGCAATTGAAGCATTCTTTGGGTGGACAGAGCATTCGTTTATCCATCTCGCAATTCTCCAAAGTCGGCTGCATACAGGTGATGAAGTTGCTACGCTTGCTGCGGCCGACTGGAAAGCGAAGTTCAAAGCGGCCCTGGATTTGCCCCACCCGGACACTAAGAGCCACTATGACAGGCTCCTTGACTTGCGCGCGCAGATTCGGAATTTCATGGCACATGGAGCCTTTGGCAAGCGAGGCGAAGCGTTCTGCTTTCATTCAGGCGCCGGGGCTGTACCGGTGCTACTTACCCAGAACCAACGACATCGGTACGCCCTTACCGGGAAACCGGCCTTTGACGAGGATGTTGCCATCGCAGACATCGAGACATTCATCGAACACCTATGGTCTGGCCCTCGCGCCCCGGCCAAGATTTACATTTTCAGCGAACTACCGTCGATCCTTACGCACGTGTTGGATGGCACCTACGCGCGAGCCATGCAGTCAGAACGGGACATGACTGAATTCGTTAATTACCTGACTCATGCGTTTGACAATGCGGCGAACATGGACTGGTAGCGCCGTCATGTATATCGAAGTGGCAGCTAGCCTCTCGGACAACCGGACCTCACGCATAAAGCCGCGCAATGTCGGCTACCAAGAACATTCCTGACTGCCTGCATCTCCAAAACACCTACGTCCGCATCGGGTCGGTAGCACGTATTCATCAGATGAAGAAGCTGCAGTTCAAAGTAATCAGACGCTGAACGGCAGGTCTGCGCCAGATTGCTGCCTGACACCGTCCGATGGGCAAACGGCCGTTTTGGCCGATTATGCAAAGCCAGCGATTATGGAAAGTAGCCGGGGTGGCTGTGGCTAAGAAGCAGGAAGGAAGGAGCTTT
>NZ_JAKLLN010000033.1 GCF_023150065.1 Zoogloea sp. | reverse complement strand
AAGGGGGCGCGACAGCGGGGTACGTTTCTTTGCCTTCTTTCTTGTCGTACAACAAGAAAGAAGGTCGCCCGCCGGGGCGAGACCCGGCCAACGTAACGCAAAACACGAAAAAACCGTCCCGTAAAGACTCAACGGTTCGAGGGCGAATGAATTCGCCCCCACAAAACCCTTCCCGCCCCCCGTCACCGCACCGGAAACCCTACTCAGCGCGGGGTTGAAGTCACCACGCCAAGCGGCCAGACTTGAGACACCCCCTCTCCGGAGTGTCCCGTGAGCGCGAAACCCGGGCCCCACCTCGCCTCACCCCCTGCCCCGCCGGATACGGCCGGAGGCCTGAGGAGCGCGCGTGGCGCCGATCCGCGCTTCGACCAGATCCTCGCCAGCGCCAACGACGCGATCATCTCCATCGACGAATCCCAGCGCATCACCCTGTTCAACCGGGGAGCCGAGCGCATCTTCGGTTACGTCGCCGGGGACATCATCGGCCAGCCCCTCGACCTGCTCATCCCCGAACGCTTCGTCGCCCACCACGGCACCCAGGTGCGAGACTTTTCGACCGCTCCGGAGGCCTCGCGGATGATGGCCCAGCGCGGCGAGATCTACGGACGCCGGCACGATGGCAGCGAGTTTCCCGCCGAGGCCTCGATCGCCAAGTTCCGCGGGCCGGAGGGGCTGGTGTTCACGGTGATCCTGCGCGACATCACCGAACGCCGCGCGGCGGAGCGGATACTCCGCGACACCCATGACGAGCTGGAACGGCGCGTGCGCGAACGCACCGCCGAGCTGGAAGAACGCAACGCCCAGCTGCAGCAGGAGATCCAGGAGCGCCGCCGCGCCGAGAAGCTGCTGGCCGAGCAGGCCCGCGAGCTGGCCCGCTCCAACGCCGATCTCGAGCAGTTCGCCTCCGTCGCCTCCCACGATCTGCAGGAGCCCCTGCGCATGGTGGCCAGCTACACCCAGCTCCTCGGCAAGCGCTACCGCAGCCGCCTGGACGGGGACGCCGACGAGTTCATGGGCTTCATCGTGGATGGCGCCCTGCGCATGCAGCGCCTCATCAACGATCTGCTCGCCTTCTCCCGGGTGGGCAGCCGGGGCAAGGGCTTCCAGCCGGTGGACCTGGCCGCCAGCGTGGCCCAGGTGCAGGTGAACCTGCGCTCGGCCATCGACGAGAGCGGTGCGCAGCTCGAAGTCGCCGCGCTGCCCGTAGTCAGTGCCGACGCCACCCAGATGGAACAGCTGCTGCAAAACCTGATCGGCAATGCCATCAAGTTCCGCAAGGGCCCGGCGCCCCGGGTACGTATCGACGCACAGCGCGAGGACACGGCCTGGCGCATCGGGGTGCAGGACGACGGCATCGGCATCGACCCGCGCTACGCCGAACGGATCTTCGTGATCTTCCAGCGCCTGCACACCGCCGCCGAGTACCCGGGCACGGGCATCGGGCTGGCCATCTGCAAGAAGATCGTGGAGCGCCACGGCGGGCACATCGAGCTCCACTCCACCCCCGGCGAGGGGGCCCGCTTCAGTTTCACCCTGCCCGACCGGGAGGAGCCCCCCCATGTCTGACCGCCAGCGCCCCATCCGCATCCTCCTCGTCGAGGACAACCCCGGAGACGTGCGCCTGACCATCGAAGCGTTCAAGGACAACCGCGTCGACACCCCCCTGGATGTCGCCCGGGACGGCGTCGAGGCCCTCGCCTACCTGCGCCAGGAGGGCATCCACGCGGGCAAGCCGCTGCCCGACCTGATCCTCCTCGATCTCAACCTGCCACGCATGGACGGGGGCGAGGTGCTGGCCGCCATCAAGGCCGACCCGGCCCTGCTGCACATCCCGGTGGTGGTGCTCACCACCTCCCGGGCCGAGCAGGACGTGCAGCGCGCCTACCTGCTGCAGGCCGCCTGCTTCATTACCAAACCGGTGGATTTCGAGTGTTTCATCCAGGCGGTGAAGCTGATCGACGCCTTCTGGCTGAGCGTGGTCACCCTGCCCTGTGGAGCCCGCGGATGAACAGCGCCAACTCAAATGTGCTGCTCGTCGAAGACAACCCCGGCGACGCCCGCCTGATCCAGGAGATGCTGGCCGACGGCGACGGCGACAGTTTCCGGCTGTGGCGGGCCGACCGCCTCTCGGCCGGGCTGGACATGCTGTCGAGCGGCGACATCGGCGTGGTGCTGCTCGACCTGTCGCTGCCCGACAGCCTGGGCATCGAGACCTTCTGCACCATGTTTGCCCACGCCCCCCAGGTGCCCATCATCGTGCTCACCGGCACCGACGACGAGGTGATGGCGCTCCACGCGGTCAAGACCGGCGCCCAGGACTACCTGATCAAGGGCGAGGTGAACAGCAACTTGCTGCTGCGCGCCATGCGCTACGCCATGGAGCGCAAACAGGCCGAGCGCGCCCTGCGGGAGAGCGAGGAGCGCTACGCCCTGGCCGCCGCCGGGGCCAACGACGGCCTGTGGGACTGGCACCTGCAGAGCGGCCGGGCCTACTTCTCGCCGCGCTGGAAATCCATGCTCGGCTTTGCCGACGACGAGATCGGCGACGACCCGGAAGCCTGGCTGGCCCTGATCCACGCCGACGACATCGCCGCCGTCCGCGCCCAGCTTGCCAACCCGCAGACCCTCTCCGGCGCGCCCCTCAATGTCGAATACCGCATCCGCACCCGGGGCGGCGACTACCGCTGGATGCTGTGCCGGGGCATGGCCGTGCGCGACCGGGACGGCCTGCCCCTGCGCATGGCCGGCTCCCAGACTGACATCCACGCCCGCAAGCTGGCCGAGGAGCGCCTGCTGCGCGACTCCCTGCATGACGGCCTCACCGGCCTCTCCAACCGCAACCTGGTGACCCACCGGCTGCACCAGGCCATCGAGCACATGCAGCGCCAGCCGGAGCGCCGCTTTGCGGTGCTCTTCCTCGACCTCGACCGCTTCAAGAACGTCAACGACAGCCTCGGCCACACCACCGGCGACAAGCTGCTGATCGAATGCGGGCGCCGCCTGGGCCTGTGCTGCCGGCCTCACGACACCCTGGCCCGGTTGGGGGGCGACGAATTCGTGCTGCTGCTGGAGGACATCGACGACGCCACCGACGCCATCCGTGTAGCCGACCGCATCCAGCGCCATTTCGCCACGCCCTTCATCATCGACGGCTACGAGCTGTTCATGAACTGCAGCATCGGCATCGCCCTGTCGGCCCCCGAATACCGCCATCCGGACGAACTGCTGCGGGATGCCGACACCGCCATGTACCGGGCCAAGGCCGACGGCAAGGCCTGCTACGCCCTGTTCGACGCCGCCATGCATCACCGGGCGGTCGCGGCCCTGGACATGGAGAGCAGCCTGCGCCGGGCCATCGACCGGAACGGCTTCGAACTCCACTATCAGCCGGTGATCGAGCTGCACAACGGGCGCATCAGCAGCTTCGAAGCCCTGATCCGCTGGCCCCACGAAACCCGCGGCCTGATTCCGCCAGCCGAGTTCATTCCCCTTGCCGAGGAAACCAGCCTGATCCTGCCCATCGGCCGCTGGGCCCTCCGCGAGGCCTGCCGCCAGCTGCGCCAGTGGCAGGCGGAGGATGCGCGCCTCGCCGGCCTGGGCATCAGCGTCAACCTCTCCGCCCGCCAGTTCTCCGACGAAGGACTGGTCAGCCAGGTGGCCGACGTGCTCGAAGAGACCGGGCTCACCCCCGCCTGCCTCAAGCTCGAGATCACCGAGAGCGTGCTGATGGTCAATGCCCAGCTGGCCCTGACCCGCCTGGCCCAGCTGCGGGCCATGGGCATCGGCATCAGCATGGACGACTTCGGCACCGGCTACTCGTCCCTCAGCTACCTGCAGCGCTTCCCCATCGACACCCTGAAGATCGACCAGTCCTTCATCGGCGCCATGGAACACACCATGGAGGGGGCCGAGATCGTGCGGGCCATCCTCAACCTCGGCAAGGCCCTGCACCTGGAAGTCATCGCGGAAGGCGCCGAAAGTTCTGCCCAGGTGGACATGCTGCGCGACATGGGCTGCCCCCTGACCCAGGGCTATTTCTTCTCCCGCCCCCTGCCCCGCCACGAGGCCGAAGCGCTGCTGCGGGCCGCGCCGCCAGCCTAAGACCACACTGTCAGATACACTTCTTAACATTGGTCAATGACCCTGCGTGAAGGACACCCCGACAATCGGCTTCGCCGGTGCGGCACACGACTGCACAAGAACCGATACCGAGCGAGGCCCGCACCGCCAACCTCCGCCCTCGCCACAATCCAGCAGGTACCCCAATGCACACGCTCCTTGCCCCCGCCGTGGCACTGCTCAACCGCCTGAGTTTCCGCGGCAAGTTCGCCATCATCATTTTCTGTGTGCTCATCGCCCTGGCCGGCCTCGGTGGTTCCCTGGGTGCCACGCTGTGGAGCGAAGTCCACCACACCCGTGACGAGCAGGCCGGCGTCGCCGCCCTGGTCCCCACCCTGCACGCGGTGCAGATGATCCAGCAGCACCGGGGCCAGATGGTCAGCGTGCTGTCCGGCAAGCCGGAACTGAAGGCCCGGGCTGAAGAAACCGCTGCTCAGGCGGACAGCTGGCTGGACAAGGCCGATGCGGCCCTGGCGGCCGCCCCCACCCTCAGCCGCACCGCCCCCGGCTGGGCCAGCGTGCGCAAGGACTGGAAGGACCTGGCCAGCACCGGCGGCAGCCTGGACGCCGCCGCCAGCCGCGTTGCCCACCGCAAGGTGATCGAAGGCCTGCTGGCCCACACCCAGGCAGTGATCACCGCATCCGGCCTGCTGCTGGACACCGAAGCCGACTCCTTCTACATGATCGACGCCACCCTCGATGCCATGCCGGAGCTGATCGAGCGGATCGGCAAGATGCGCGCCACCGGCAATCTGCTGCTCAGCAAGAAGGCCGGCAGCGACCAGGAACGGGAAGACCTGACCGTGCTGATGGCCACCTCCGAAGCCGAATACCAGAAAGTCATCGACAAGCTCCGTCGCGCCAGCGAGGGCCACCCGGAGATCGTCGCCAGCACCGCGGCCCTGGAGAAGGAAACCAGCCCCCACCTGGCCTGGCTGACCGGTGTGGCCCGCAACGACATCATCCCCGGGCGCTACGAAACGCCGGCAACCGAGTGGGTGCAACGCTCCACCACGACCATCGACGCACTCTACAAAAGCGCCTTCGAGCATTTCATCCCCGAGCTCGAAGGCCTGCTCGCCGATCGCCAGTCCCGCCTGATGCGCACCTTCACCCTGTCGGCGGCCGCAGCCATCGGCATCGCCGTGCTGGTGACCTATCTCCTCGCTGCCGTCGCCTCCGCCATCGGCGGTGCCGTGGCCAGCCTGGCCGGCAATGCCGAGAAGGTGGCCGACGGTGACCTGACCGTGCAGGTCGAACTCGCCACCCGGGACGAACTGCAGCGCGTCGCCGGCGCCTTCAACCGCATGGGCGAATCCATCGCCCAGCTGCTCCAGGGAGCACGCAAGACGGCCGACGACCTGTCGTCGGCGGCCGATCACCTGGCCAGCTCCTCCAGCGACGTGGCCCGCGGCTCGGCCCACCAGAGCGACGCCGCCAGCGCCATGGCGGCCGCGGTGGAAGAGATGACGGTGGGCATCAACCACATTGCCTCCAATGCCCGCGACGCCCAGACCGAGGCCACCCACGCCGGGCAGCTGTCCACCGAGGGCAGCGAGGTGGTGCGCCAGACCGTCGACGACATCGGCCGCATCTCCGAGGTGGTGAAGCGCTCCGCCGGCATCATCCGCAAGCTCGGCGACCAATCCTCACAGATCTCGGCCATCGTCGGCACCATCAAGGAGATCGCCGACCAGACCAACCTGCTGGCCCTCAACGCCGCCATCGAAGCCGCCCGCGCCGGCGAACAGGGGCGCGGCTTTGCCGTGGTGGCCGACGAAGTGCGCAAGCTGGCCGAACGCACCACCCACTCCACCCAGGAGATCGCCAGCATGATCGGTGGCATCCAGGAAGGCGCCCAGCATGCCGTGCTGGCCATGGAAGAAGGCGTCGAACGGGTCGGCGAGGGCGTCGACCGGGCCAGCCAGGCCGGCTCCGCGATTGCCCGCATCCACTCCGGCGCCGGGCGCACCGTGAATGCCATCAACGAGATCAGCGACGCCCTCGGTGAACAGAGCGCCGCCAGCACCGAGATCGCCCGCCAGGTCGAGGGCATCGCCCAGATGGCCGAGAGCAACAGCATCAGCTCCCAGGCCTCGGCCCGCACCGCCCAGCAGTTGAAGGACCTGGCAGTGCGCCTGGAACAGGACATCGGGCGGTTCCGGCTGGGCTGAGGTCCATCGCCCTGCCAGCACAGGCGGCCACTGACACGAGCGGGGCGCATCAACGAGAATGATTTGCGTTTGCGGATTGGAGTATGATCGCAGCTCCCGAATCACGATCTCTCCCCCACTCTCGCAAGCATGAGCGGAACCCTCAGCATTCCCGGCACCTACCTGCTGGTCGGCCACCCCAACGTGGGCAAGTCGGTCCTCTTCCACCGGCTCACCGGTGCCTACGTCAACGTCTCCAACTACCCGGGCACCACCGTCGAGGTCACCCGCGCCAGCGCCCGCTTCGACCGGGACGCGGCCCTCCTCGACACGCCGGGCGTGCTGTCCCTGCCCTCGCGCAGCGATGATGAGCGCACCACCGTCCGGGCCCTGCTCAACGAGCCGACCCGGGCCCTGCTGCAGGTGGGCGACGCCAAGAACCTGCGCCGCACCCTCACCCTCACGGCCCTGCTGGCCGAGCTGGACGTGCCCCTGGTGCTGGCCCTCAACATGCACGACGAGGCCGCCGCCCGGGGCGTCACCATCGACCTGAAAGCCCTGTCCGAAGAGCTCGGCGTGCCCGTCGAAGCCACCGTGGCCACCGACGGCAAGGGCATCGGCGCCCTCACCCGGCACCTGGCGGATGCCCGGGCACCCCGACGCATCCTGCAGTACGACAAGGCCATCGACGCGGACATCGAACAGGTCGCCGCTGCCATCACCCAGCATTGCCCCCACCCGGTTCTGGCCGCCCGCGGCCTGGCCATCCTGTTTCTGGGTGGTGACGACGAGGTGGCGGCGTGGATGCGCGACAAGGCCGGCCAGAACTTCGCCCACCTCGCGACCCTGCGCCAGGACGCGCGCAGCCGGGTGGAGGGCGATCTGCCCACCCTGCTGGCCCGGGAGCGCACCGAGGCCGCCGATGTACTGGCCGCCAGCGTGGTCAGCCGCAGCGTGAAGAGCAGCCCGCTGCTCAGCCAGCGGGTCGGCCAGGCGGTGGTGCACCCCGTGTGGGGCCTGCCCATCCTGCTGGCCGTGCTGTACTTCATCTACGAGTTCGTCGGGGTCTTCGGGGCCACCACCCTGGTCGGCCTGCTGGAAGAAGGCCTGTTCGAAGGCGTACTCAACCCGGCCATGACCCGGCTCATCGAAGCCATCGCCCCGGCCAGCTGGGTGACAGAGCTGCTGGTGGGCCAGTACGGCCTGTGGACCATGGGCATGACCTACGCCCTGGCCCTGATCCTGCCCATCGTCACCACCTTCTTCCTGGCCTTCGGGGTGCTCGAGGATTCGGGCTACCTGCCGCGCCTGTCGGTGATTGCCAACCGTCTGTTTGCCGCCATCGGCCTCAACGGCCGGGCCGTGCTGCCGATGGTGCTGGGCCTGGGCTGCGTCACCATGGCCACCCTCACCACGCGCATCCTGCACAGCCCGCGGGAGCGCCTCATCACCACCTTCCTGCTGGCCCTGGCCATCCCCTGCTCGGCCCAGCTGGGCGTGGTGCTGGGCATGCTCGGCAGCCTGTCCTTCAAGGCGGTGCTGATCTGGGCCCTGGCCATGGTCGGCATCCTGATGCTCACCGGCTTTCTGGCCTCGCGGCTGATCCCCGGCCGGCGCATTCCGCTGGTCACCGAGCTGCCGCCCATGCGCCTGCCCATCTTCGGCAATGTGCTCAAGAAGACCGCCGGGCGCCTCAAGTGGTATCTGGTGGAGGTGATCCCCCTGTTCCTGGTGGGCACCTTCCTGATGTTCAGCCTGGAAAAGCTGGGCGTGCTGCCGGCCATCATCCGCGCCGGCGAACCCCTGGTGTCGGGCTGGCTGGGCCTGCCACCGGAGGCCAGTGCGGCCTTCGTGATGGGCTTCCTGCGCCGTGACTTCGGCGCCACCGGCCTGTTTGCCATGAGCGCCAGCCTGAGCCCGATTCAGGCCGTGGTGGGCATGATCACCATCACCCTGTTCATCCCCTGCTTTGCCAGCCTGATGATGATGGTGAAGGAGCAGGGCATCAGGACGGCCGCCACCATGGTGGCCCTGATCGTGCCCTTCGCCTTCCTGGTGGGCGGCCTGTTCCGCCTGGCCCTGAACGTTTTCTGGTGACAGACATGAGTCGCGACATCCACACCGCAGACCACCACGCCGTCGTGCCACTGGCCTTCATCACCCCGGGCACCGAGGTACGCCTCGCGTCCCTCGGTGAGGAGATCGCCCCCCATCAGCGGGAGCAGCTCACGGCCTATGGGCTGGCGGAGAACCGGCCCATCACCGTGCTGCAGCAGCGCCCCATGACGGTGATCCTCGCCGACGAGGTGGAGCTGGCCCTGGAGCACGGCGTGGCGCGCCATGTGTGGGTGCGACGCTGACATTTTCTGATTTCCCGGCGCCAGCCAGCCTCCGCCAGCCCGCGCTCCATCGTCCGTCCTGAAGGAGGCTCCCATGCACCGCCCGCCCGACCCCCAGTCCGAGCACGCAAACCCCTGCCAGATGCCTGCAGAGCCCCGAAGGCGGGCACGGCTATGGGAGCTGCCGGAATCACTGCACGCCCCGCTGCTGGGGCTCTCGGTCTCGATGGCAACACTGGCCGATCTGGCCCTCCGCCATCGCCTGGTCGTCCCCGGCGATGAAGCCCAGCTGCTGGGCACGGTGCTGCCTTTCATGACAGCACGCAATCCCCTGTCGGAAGACGTCCAGCGCCATCTGGAAAAGGCCCACCGCCTGTGGGTCGACCGTTTTGGATGCATGGATGACGATTCCGCCGTACTGGAGCGCTGGCGGAACTGCCTGGCCCAGGGCGAAGTGAGCGGCCCCCTGTGGGCGGCCTGCACCCACAAGCGGATGTCGGTGGCCAACCGGCAGCGTATCCAGGTCGACATCCACACCCTGCCCTGGCGGGCGAACATGCGTCAGGCCCTGGAGAGCCGCCGTCTGGACCACCTGGAATCGGAGAACGATCGCCTCCAGAGGGAACTCCGGCAGTTGCGCATCCGCCACGCCAGCGACGTGGACGCCCTGCGCGAGGCGCTGGCCGGACATGCAGGACGCAGCCGGCCGGCTCGGCCCCCCAAGGAGGGAGGCCGCAAACTCAATCCTCGATCTGCGACTGCAGATAATTGGGCAGCGTGACCGTGTCGATCAGGCTGAGCTGGGTCTCCAGCCAGTCAATGGACTCCTCGCAGGCTTCGAGCAATTCCTGGAGCAGGTCGCGGCTGACAAAGTCGGCCTCGGCCTCGGCCAGGGCCACGGCTTCCTTGAGCAGCGGGTGCTGGACTTCGCGTTCGTACTTGAGGTCGTAAGCCAGGCACTCGCCCACGTTCTCGCCGATCATCAGCTTGCCCAGGTTCTGCAGGTTGGGCAGCCCCTCCAGGAAAAGCACCCGCTCGATGACCTCGTCCGCCTCCTTCATGACGCGGATGGACTGCTTGTAGTTGTAGTCGTTGAGCCGCTCGAAACCCCAGTTGCGGAACATGCGGGCGTGCAGGAAATACTGGTTGATCGCCGTCAGCTCGTTGAACAGCACCTTGTTGAGGATGCTGATGACCTTCTTCTCGCCTTTCATCGTCCGTCCTCCTCAAGCCTGGGGGGTGCCGGAGCCCATCTGGCTCTGCAGGTAGTTGGGCAGGCCGATCGCCTCGATCAGGCGCAGCTGCTTTTCCAGGTAGTAGGCGTGGTCCATCTCGGTGTCTTCCAGCTGGACCAGCAGCATGTCGCGGCTCACGTAGTCGCCGGCCTTTTCACAGGCAGCGATGGCCTTCTTGAGCTCACCGACCACGTGATACTCGAGGGCCAGGTCGGACTTGAGCATGGACTCGACGCCGTCACCAATGTGCAGGGCATTGCGCTTGTCCATGACCGCCACGCCTTCCAGGAACTGGATGCGCTGGATCAGCGCGCGGGCATGCTGACGCTCGTGCTCGGATTCGTGCAGGGCCTTCTCGGCCAGACGGCCGTAACCCATGTCGGAATACATCTCGCCGTGGATGAGGTACTGATCCACGGCCGTCAACTCCCCTGCCAGCAGGGTGTTGAGGATGCCAATGATCTTCTTGTCGCCTTTCATGGGACTTCTCCAGTTGGTTCAGACTTCAAGGCTGGCATCACTTTCGGCCGGGATCAAGGTCTGGGCTGTCGATTGTGAGTGACTCTCAACTGCGATTGCGCGGTGCACAAGCCTCAATGCCCTGTCCGCCCCGGGCTCAGCCCCCCTCGAAGCGGTAGCCCACCCCGTAGATCGAGCGGATCAGCGGCGCTTCCGGGGCGATCTGCTCGAGCTTGCGGCGCAGGTTCTTGATGTGGCTGTCCACGGTGCGGTCGGTGACCACCCGGTGGTCGTCATACAGGCCATCGAGCAGCTGCTCCCGGGAGAACACCCGCCCCGGCGCCGCCGAGAGGGTGCGCAGCAACCGGAACTCCACGGGCGTGAGATCCAGCTCGACCCCATGGAAGCTGGCCTGCCAGCGGGTCTCGTCGATGTGCAGGGCGGCAGGCTCGACAAGCTCGACAGACGCGGTATGCCGGTTACGCCGCAGCACTGCCTTGCAGCGGGCCACCACCTCCCGGGGGCTGTAGGGTTTGCAGATGTAGTCGTCTGCCCCCAGCTCGAGGCCCAGCAGGCGGTCGATCTCTTCGACGCGGGCGGTCATCATGATCACCGGCAGCTCGCTGAAGCTGCGCAACTCCCGGCAGATGTCCAGGCCGTCGCGGCCCGGCAGCATCAGGTCGAGGAGCACCAGATCGGGCGCCCGGGCGCGAATGGCCGGGATCACCTCCAGGCCGTTGGCGATCCAGGCGATCTCGTGGCCGGCAGCCTTCAGGTAGTCGCCCAGCAGGGCCGCGAGCTTGGGTTCGTCCTCGACGATGAGGATGAAGGCGGAGACGGCATCCATGGGTCAGTCCTCCAGGGCCGGAAAGCGCAGGGCCACCCACACCCCGCCCAGGGGTGAGGAGTGCGCGGAGATCGTGCCGTCGTGGGCCTCGACGATGCTGCGGCAGATGGCCAGGCCCAGGCCCGAGCCCCCGGTGGCCCGGTTGCGCGAGGCCTCGCCCCGGAAGAAGCGCTCGAAGAGCCTGGGCAGCAGGGTGTCGGGCACGCCGGGGGCCGAGTCGAGGAAGTCGATGCACAGCGCGTCGTCCTCGCGCCGGGTGACGATCTTCAGGCTGCCGCCCGGGTCGGTGTAGCGCAGGGTGTTCTCCACCAGGTTGCGGAAGAGCTGCGCCAGGCGCGCTTCGTCCGCGGCCATGCGCAGCCCGGGTGTCAGCTCGAACTGCAGCGCCAGCCCGGCCCCCGCCAGGCGGTCGCGGTAGGCCCCGACGGTGCGCTCCAGCACCTCGGCCACGGCCACTGGCTGCTTGCGGTACACCAGCGCCCCGACGTCGGCCAGGGCCAGTTCGTTGAGGTCGTTCACCAGTCGGGTCAGGGTCATCACCTCGGCCTTGAGGGACTGCAGCGCCTCGGCGTCGAGGCGGCGCACCCCGTCCTCCATGGCCTCCAGCTCGCCGCGCAGCACCGCCAGGGGCGTGCGCAGCTCGTGGGACACGTCGGCCATGAAATCCCGGCGCATGCGCTCGTTGGCTTCGAGGGTGCGGGCCAGGCTGTTGAAATCCCGGGCCAGCTGCCCCACCTCGTCGCGGGAGCTGGGCGCCACCCGCTCGGCGTAATCACCGGCCGCCAGCCGGTGGGTGGCCGCCGCCACCTGCTTGATGGGCGCCACCAGGGTCCGGGCGATCCACAGGGACACGGCCACCGCGACCAGGGCGGCGATGCCCCCGACCAGCAGGGTGGCGTAGAGTTGTTCGTCGTAGAAGCGCTGGGCGCCGGTGTTGCTCACGCTCTGAAAGGGCCCCATCACCAGCCAGCCCACGGTCCGCCCGTCCACCACCACGGGGCGGCGGACGGCATCCAGGTCGTCGGTGACCCGCGGGTTGCCCATCACGAAGCGCTGCTCGGCGTCCACCAGGCTGATGCGAAACACCGCGCCGGTCAGATCCGATTCGGGCGGCGGCTCCAGCGCCATGCCCTTCGCGCCCTCACGCCCTCCGTCACGGGGGCCCTTGTCGTCCCGCCAGTTGCCGGGCTCCTCGTCGCCCATGCGCGGGCGGGTGAGATGGAACCAGACCCGGCGGTTGTTGCGCAGGAAATCCCAGCTGCCCTCCCGGGCATAGGCGTGGACGAACTTGGGCAGCACGTCGTCCACCCGCTGCACGGCCAGCTCGTCCACATAGCCCACAAACCCGCGGGTGAAGCTCCAGCGCCCGGCCACGCCCATGGCCAGCAGCACGGCGAGCGCCACCAGCAGGACGGCGAGGAAGGCTTTGGTGGTGATGCCGAGTTTCATGGCGGGCGGGAGATCGGAAGGGCCGGGGCTGCCATTAAGCCTCCGTCCCGGGCGAAGGGCAACGGGCGGCGGCGCATCTCCACAATCTCTCCAATTTCCCTGCACATTTGCTTTTGACAATGGCGGCATGCGAGACCGGCACCACGAGGCCGGCCCAGGAATTCCCCGAAAGGAAACCCCCATGCTCCCCCGCTCCCTCCCCCGACTGCCGGCCATCACCGCCCCCCTCGGTGCCGTCATGGCCGCCCTCATCGCCGGCTGCAGTTCGTCGGCAGCCCCGCCCGCCCCCGGCGGCCCCGCCGAAGTCGGCGTGGTCACCCTCGAGGCCCGCCCCGTCACCCTGAGCGCCGAGTTGCCCGGCCGCACCGTGTCCACGGTGGTGGCCGAGGTCCGCCCCCAGGTGGGCGGCATCCTGCGTGAGCGGCTGTTTACCGAGGGCGCCGACGTGAAGGCCGGCCAGCTGCTCTACCGCATCGACCCGGCCCCCTACCAGGCCGCCGTGGACAGCGCCCGGGCCACCCTGGCCAAGGCCCGCGCCAACGTGGACAGCCTGCGCCCCAAGGCCGCCCGCTACACCGAGCTGGCCGAGATCAAGGCCGTGGCCCAGCAGGACACCGACGACGCCCTGGCCGCCCTGCGCCAGGCCGAGGCCGAGGTGGACGCCGCCCGCGCCGCCCTGGACAGCGCCACCATCAACCTGGCCTACACCCGTGTCACCGCCCCGGTGGCGGGGCGCATCGGCAAGTCGGCCGTCACCCCCGGCGCCCTGGTCACCGCCGGCCAGGCCACCGCCCTGGCCACCGTGCAGCAGGTGGACCCGATCTACGTGGACCTCACCCAGTCCAGCGCCGACGCCCTGCGCCTGCGCCGCGCCTTCGAGGCCGGGCAGCTCCGCCAGGCCGGGCGCAACCAGGCCGCCGTGTCCCTGATCCTGGAGGACGGCAGCCGCTACGGCCACGAGGGCCGCCTGCAATTCACCGACATCACGGTGAACGAGGGCACCGGCACGGTGGCCCTGCGCGCCGTATTCCCCAACCCACGGGGCGAGCTGCTGCCCGGCATGTATGTGCGGGCCGCCCTGCAGGAGGGCGTCGCCGAGCAGGCCGTGCTGGTGCCCCAGCGCGGCGTGTCGCGCAACGTCAAGGGCGAGGCCACGGCCCTGGTGGTGGGCGCCGACAACAGCGTGGAGCAGCGGGTGCTGCGGGTCAGCCGCCCCATCGGTGACAGCTGGCTGGTGGAAGCCGGCCTGGCCGCCGGTGAGCGGGTCATCGTCGAAGGCAGCCAGAAGGTCCGCCCCAAGGCGGTGGTCAAGCCCGTGGCGGTGGACAGCAAGGTGGCCGCCCGCCCGGCCGCTGCCAGCCCGGCACCGGGAGTCTGAGCATGGCCCGCTTCTTCATCGACCGCCCCATCTTCGCCTGGGTCATCGCCATCGTGGTGATGCTCGCCGGCGCCCTCTCCATCGGCCGCCTGTCCCTGGAGCAATACCCCAACATCGCGCCGCCCAAGATCACCATCTCGGCCAACTACACCGGCGCCTCGGCCGAGACCATCGAGAACTCGGTGGTGCAGATCATCGAGCAGCAGATGAAGGGCCTCGACCACCTGAGCTACATGTCCTCCAGCAGCAGCTCGGCGGGCAGCGCCCAGATCACCCTGACCTTCGAGGCCGGCACCGACCCCGACGTGGCCCAGGTGCAGGTGCAGAACAAGCTCAAGCAGGCCGAATCGCGCCTGCCGCAGATCGTGCAGAACCTGGGCGTGTCCGTGGCCAAGACCGGCACCGACTTCCTGATGATCGTGTCCCTGGTGTCGGACAACCCGGGCACCACCGCCATCGACATCGGCGACTACATCGCCACCAGCCTGCTCGACCCGGTGAGCCGCGTCGAGGGCGTGGGCGACGTGCAGGCCCTGGGCAGCGGCTACGCCATGCGCATCTGGCTCGACCCGGCCCGGTTGCAGCAGTACGCCCTGATGCCGGCCGACGTGAAGGCCGCCATCCAGGCCCAGAACACCGAGGTCACCGCCGGCCAGATCGGCGGCCTGCCGGCCCGCGGCGGCCAGCAGATCAACGCCACCATCACCGCCCGCAGCAAGCTGCAGACCCCGGCCCAGTTCGGCGCCATCGTCCTCAAGAGCAGCGCCGACGGCGCCACCGTGCAGCTGCGCGACGTGGCCCGCATCGAGCTGGGCGGCGAGAACTACGACGTCAGCGTGCAGTACAACGGCAAGCCCTCGGCGGCCCTGGGCATCAAGCTGGCCGCCGGCGCCAACGCCCTGCAGACCGCCGAGCGGGTGCAGGCCCGGCTCGACGAGCTGTCGCGCTTCTTCCCCGCCGAGATGCAGCTCAAGCCGGTGGTGGCCTACGACACCACGCCCTTCGTGCGCATCTCCATCGAGGAGGTGGTGAAGACCCTGATCGAGGCCATCGTGCTGGTGGTGCTGATCATGTACCTCTTCCTGCAGAACCTGCGCGCCACGCTCATTCCGGCCATCGCCGTGCCGGTGGTGCTGCTGGGCACCTTTGGCGTGCTGGCGGCCTTCGGCTACTCCATCAACACCCTCACCCTGTTCGGCATGGTGCTGGCCATCGGCCTGCTGGTGGATGACGCCATCGTGGTGGTGGAGAACGTCGAGCGCATCATGAGCGAGGAGGGCCTGTCGCCCCGGGAGGCCACCCGCAAGTCCATGGGCGAAATCACCGGCGCCCTGGTGGGCATCGCCCTGGTACTGTCGGCGGTGTTCGTGCCCATGGCCTTCTTCGGCGGCTCCACCGGCGTCATCTACCGCCAGTTCTCCATCACCATCGTGGCCGCCATGCTGCTGTCGGTGCTGGTGGCCCTGACCCTCACCCCGGCCCTGTGCGCCACCCTGCTCAAGCCGGGGCATGTCCATCAGCGCGGCTTCTTTGCCTGGTTCAACCGCAGCTTCGACCGCCACAGCCTGCGCTACCAGGGCGGCGTAGCCGGGCTGCTGCGCCGGGGCGGGCGTGCCGGCCTGGTGTATGTGCTGCTGGTGGGGCTGCTGTCGGTGCTCTTCCTGCGCCTGCCCACGTCCTTTTTGCCCGAGGAGGACCAGGGCTTCGTGATGGCCATGGTCAACCTGCCGGCCGGGGCCACCAAGGAGCGCACCACCGCCGCGGTGAACGCCCTTGAGCAGTACATGCTGCAGCAGCCTGAGGTGGCCGGCCTGGTCACCATCAACGGCATGGGCAACGGCGGCAGCGCCCAGAACGCGGGCCGCGCCTTCATCAAACTCAAGGACTGGAGCGAGCGCGAGGACGCCGCCAGCTCGGCCGCGGCCTTTGCCCGCCGCGCCACCCGAGACCTGTCGGCGGTGCGCGACGCCCAGATCTTCGTGATGCAACCCCCGGCCATCCGCGGCCTGGGCAGCAGCAGCGGCTTCGACCTGGAACTGCAGGACCTGGGCGGCATCGGCCACGACCGGCTGGTGGCGGCCCGCGACCAGCTGCTGGCCCTCGCCGCCAAGGACCCGGCCCTCACCAAGGTGCGCAAGAACGGCCTCGACGACACGCCGCGCTTCCACATCGCCATCGACGACCGCAAGGCCGGCGCCTTCGGCCTCTCCATGGCCAACATCAACGACACCCTGTCCACCGCCAGCGGCGGCACCTACGTCAATGACTTCATCGACAAGGGCCGGGTCAAGCGGGTGTATCTGCAGGGCGACGCCCCGGCCCGGGCCATGGGCGAGGATCTGGCCAGCTGGTACGTGCGCAACGGCGACGGCGGCATGGTGCCCTTCTCGGCCTTCTCGTCCACCCGCTGGACCATGGGCTCGCCCCAGCTGGAGCGCTACAACGGCATGTCGGCCTTCGAGATCGTCGGCGAGCCGGCGGCGGGCGTCAGCTCCGGCACCGCCATGAACGCGGTCGAGGCCCTCATCGCCCAACTGCCGGAGGGCATCGGCTTCGAATGGACCGGCCAGTCCTTCCAGGAGCGCCTGTCCGGCGCCCAGGCGCCGCTGCTCTACGCCATCTCGGTGCTGGTGGTGTTCCTGTGCCTGGCGGCCCTGTACGAAAGCTGGTCGGTGCCCTTCTCGGTGATGCTGGTGGTGCCCCTGGGCGTGCTGGGCGCGGTGCTCGCCACCAGCCTGCGCGGCCTGTCCAACGACGTGTATTTCCAGGTCGGCCTGCTCACTACCGTGGGCCTGTCGGCCAAGAACGCCATCCTGATCGTCGAGTTTGCCAAGCAGCTGCAGGAAGAAGGCGCCAGCCTCATCGACGCCACCCTGCAGGCCGTGCGCCTGCGCCTGCGCCCCATCCTGATGACTTCCCTGGCCTTCGCCCTGGGGGTGCTGCCCCTGGCCATCAGCACCGGGGCCGGCTCGGCGAGTCGTGTCGCCATCGGCACCGGCGTGCTCGGCGGCATGATCACCGCCACCGTGCTCGGCCTGTTCTTCATTCCCCTGGCCTTCGTGGCGGTGCGCCGGCTGTTCTCGCGCCCCGCCCCCCTGCCGGCCCCCCAAGGAGCCCGATGATGACCCCGCACACCCTTCGCCGCGGCCTGCTGCTGGCCGGCCTGCTGGGCAGCCTGGGCGGCTGCGCCACCCTCGCCCCCGACTACACCCGCCCGGCCGCGCCAGTGGAAGCCCGCTGGGCTGACGCCGCCCCGGACACCAACACCGGCACCGACGTGGCCACCCTGGGCTGGCGCGAGTTCTTCGTGGATGAGGGCCTGCGCCAGCTCATCGACCTGGCCCTCGCCAACAACCGCGACCTGCGCCAGACCGCCCTGGCCATCGACAAGACCCGCGCCCAGTACCGCGTCCAGCGCGCCGAGCTGTTTCCGGCGGTGAGCGCCAGCGCCGGCACCACCGCCCGGCGCACACCGGGCGAGCTGTCGGGCAGCGGGCAGGCCGTCACCAGCCGCAGCCACAGCGTGGACCTGGGCGTGAGCGGCTGGGAGATCGACCTCTTCGGCCGCCTGCAAAGCCTGCGCGACCAGGCCCTGGAGACCTACCTGGCCAGCGAGGACACCCTGCGCAGCACGCGCATCAGCCTGGTGGCCGAGGTGGCCGCCGCCTACCTCACCCTGTCAGCCGACAGCGCTCAGCTCGACATCGCCCGGGAGACCCTGGCCAGCCAGCAGCACAGCCTGGCGCTGACCCGCAAGCGCGTCGAGCTGGGTGTGGGTAGCGAGCTGGAGCTGCGCCAGATCGAGACCAGCGTGGAAACCGCCCGCCGGGACGTGGCCACCTACACCGCCCAGGTGGCCGTGGACCGCAACGCCCTGGTGCTGCTGGCCGGCGCCCCGGTGCCCGACCACCTGCTGCCCCCCGCCGGCCTCGACAGCGTGACCGCCCTGCGCCCCCTGCCCGCCGGCCTGCCCTCCACGGTGCTCCAGGCACGCCCCGACGTGCTCGCCAGCGAGCGCGCCCTGCGCGCCGCCAACGCCAGCATCGGCGCCGCCCGGGCCGCCTTCTTTCCGCGCATCAGCCTCACCGCCACCGCCGGCAGCGCCAGCACCAGCCTGGGTGGGCTGTTTGCCGCCGGCACCGGCGCCTGGACCTTCATCCCCCAGGTCAGCCTGCCCCTCTTCGACGGCGGCGCCAACCGGGCCAACCTGCAGGTGGCCGAAGCCGACCGGGACATCGCCCTGGCCCGCTACGAGCAGACGATCCAGGGCGCCTTCCGAGAGGTGGCCGACGCCCTGGCCCAGCGCGCCACCGTAGACACCCGCCTCGACGCCCAGCAGAAGCTGGTGGACGCCACCGCCGCCAGCTACCGGCTGTCGGAGGCGCGCTACCTGAAGGGCGTGGACAGCTACCTGAGCACCCTGGACGCCCAGCGCAGCCTGTACGCCGCCCGGCAGAACCTGGTCAGCCTCAGGCTCGCCGCCGCCAGCAACAGCGTCACCCTCTACAAGGTGCTGGGCGGCGGCGCCCTCAGCCCCACCAGCCCCTGATCTGCCCCTGATCTGCCCCTCATCTACCCCTCATCTACCCCTCACCTGCCCCCATCGCTTCTCTCCGGAATGCCCACCATGAAACGCCCCCTCGTCCTCCTCGCCGGCCTGCCCTTTCTGGTGTGGGCCGTCTTTGCCCTGCCCGACGTGCTGGCCAGCGCCAGAAACGCCTGGGACTGGCGCCGCGCCCTGATCCTGCTGTCCGGCACCCTTGCCCTGTGGTGGATGAGCGCGGGCATGCTGCTGGCCGCACGCCCCGCCGGGCTGGAGCGGCGCTTCGGCGGGCTCGACCGCCTGTATCGCCTGCACAAGGACATCGGCATCGGCGCCGGGCTCATCGTGTTCACCCACTGGATGCTCGAATGGCTGCCCAAGAACCTGGCCAAGGCCGGCTTCATCGAACGCCCTGTCCGGGGCCCACGTCCGCCCAGGGGGCCGGCCGACCAGTGGGTGGATCTGGCCAAGGATGTGGGTGAATGGGCCGGCTACATCCTGCTGGCGCTGGTGGTGATTGCCCTGGTCAAGCGCATCCCCTACCGCTACTTCCGCTGGGTGCACAAGCTCTTTCCCCTGGTCTTCATCGCCGGCGCCTACCACGGCCTGATGCTGCTGCCGGCCAGCTTCTGGCAGCAGCCCCTGGGCTGGCTGACGGCCGGTATGGCCACCCTGGGTGTGGTGCCGGCGGCCTTGTCGCTGCGCGGCCGCATTGGCGCCGGGCGCCGGATGGAGGCGGTCATCGAGACCATCGAATCCCACGCCGACGGCGTGCTCGCCCTGCACTGCCGGCCGGTCGGTGACTGGCCCGGCCACCGGGCCGGCCAGCACCTGCTCGCCGACTTCGGCCACGCGGGCGAAGGCGCCCACCCCTTCACCCTGGCCAGCGCCTGGAACCCCGCCGACGGCCGCCTGAGCCTCGCCATCAAGGCCCTGGGCGACTACACCCGCAGCCTGCCCGGGCGGCTCGCCCCCGGTCAGCGCATCCGCCTGGAAGGCCCCTACGGCGGCTTCACCTTCGACGGCGCCAGCCCCGGCCCCCAGGTGTGGGTGGCCGGCGGCATCGGCATCACCCCTTTCCTGGCCCGCCTGGAAGAGCTGGCCGCCCGGGGTGGCAGCCCGAAACCGGTGGACTTCTTCTACTGCACGGCCCGGCGTGACCCCGGCTACACGGCCAGCCTGCCCGCCCTGTGCCAGGCCGCCGGCATCCGCCTGCACCGCATCCACAGCGACGACGACGGCCCCCTCACCCCCGCCGCCGTCAAGGCCCGCCTCCGCCCCGGCGCCAGCGTGTGGTTCTGCGGCCCCGCCGCATGGGGCGACACCCTGGCCCGGGCGCTGGCGGCGGGGGCCGAGGTGCCGGCATTTCACCGGGAGCTGTTCGAGTTCCGATGAAGACGTATCCGTCGCAGAACGATATGCCCGGTGGCCTGCACAAGGTCACACCGGGGCGTATGGCTGGACTCAGCGGAGCATGTCGGCACTGAACGCGTGGGAGAGACCCACGGCAAAGGCATTGGCCGAGCCGTTACCACCGAGGGTCTGGGCGGCCTGGTTGTCCCCGCGGGAGCTGGCATGATCGAACAGCGCGTACAGCTTGGTGTTCTTGTAGAGCTGCCAGGTAGCGGCAAGGCCCAGTGTATCTACCCGCGGCTTGTTGCCACTGGCAATGTCATAGCGCTTCACATAGTAGGCGGCGGTCACATCCACCCTGGGGCTGACAGCGTAGGTTGCACCGATGCCCTTCACTGACGCATCGGCAGCGGTGTACGAGACATTCGTGTTGGTGGCGTCCTTGAGGGTCACGGCAGGCAACGCGGTGTGGCCCATGGCGGCGCGGACACTGAGCGGACCAAAACGGTAGCCCACTCCCAGGTTGTGCAGGCGGTACTTCACATCGTGATTGCTCACCACATCCATGGGGTTCCACTCGGTATAGGAAGCCCCCAGGCTCAAATTGCCGTAATCATAGCTGGCGCCCACGGCTGCTTTCGTACCCTGGGTATCTCCGCCAGCAACCCCGCCCGGGCTGTAACCGGCGATGATGCGGACGCCCAACATGCTCGGACTCGTGTACTTGATCATCGCGTTATCACGGGAGTCCAGGTTGCCCGATATCCCGGCGCTGTAACGTCCCGGGGCAGTATTCAGCAGCCCTTGACCATAGATCGCGTTCCCGAGGTTGTAGGCACCATACACCGAGGACATGAAGAAGTTGATGTAGTTGGAGGGCTCGACCTTGACCACTGCATCCACCGCCACCGTCTGCTGGCGCCCCAGATTGACCGCGCCATAGCGACCGGAAAGACCGACGTAGGCAGCGCGATTGAACAGCACGCTGCTGCCGTTGGCACCGTTGTAACTCGACGGACCGATCTGTCCGCTCACCGGCAGCATGTTGGCACCGGACGAGGTCAGGAACTCGGTATCCACCTTGAACAGCGCGGTGAGGCCGTCGGCAATGTCGGTCGAGCCGGTCACGGCGAGGTTGGTGGGCGCCATGCCGCCGTTGAAGAACTTGGTGGTGCCGCCCTGCAGCGCTGCCGATGAAGTGGCGACGTTGCCCTGGTGGCCGATGGCAGCGTCGAGATTGCCCGAGACGGTGAGCTTGAAGTTGCCCGGGCCGCTGCTGGCCTGGGTGGGGGCCGGCGCAGCGGCGGCGGCCTTCTGTTCGGCTTTCTGCTCGGCCATCTGGCGTTGCAGGCTTTCGAGCTGGCGGGCGAGGGCTTCGATCTGCGCCTGCAGCTCCTTTTCGCCGGCCAGGGCGGGGCTGGCGGCAAAGGCGGCGGCGACGGCAAGCGCGAGCAAGCGCGCACGATGGGCGTGAGGGTGACGTGACATGGTTGTCTCCTGTTTATTGTGTGTGGTTTGCCCGCGGCAGGCGGCGGGCGGGAGGTGAGTCGGCCTGCCTGGGGGCTCAGCGGTCCTCGAAGCGGGCCTCGCGCTTTTCGGTGAAGGCCGCCATGCCTTCCTTCTGGTCGTGCAGCGCGAAGCTCGCGTGCAGGGTCCGGCGCTCGAACAGCAGGCCTTCGCCCAGCGGGCTTTCGAAGGCGCGATTGACGGACTCCTTGAGCATCATCAGCACCGGCAGCGAATGCCCGGCGATCTCCCGTGCGGCGGCGAGCGCCTCATCCAGAAGGCTGTCGGCCGGAACGACGTGGGACACGAGGCCGCAGCGCTCGGCCTCGGCGGCGTCCATCATGCGACCGCGCAGCACCAGATCCATCGCCTTGGCCTTGCCGACGGCCCGCGGCAGGCGCTGGGTGCCGCCGGCGCCGGGCAAGGTGCCGATCTTCACCTCGGGCAGGGCGAAGCGGGCAGTGTCGGCCGCGAAAACGATGTCGCACATCATCGCCACCTCGCAGCCGCCGCCCAGGGCCACGCCCGAGACGGCGGCGATCACCGGCTTGCGGAAGGTCTTCAGGCGTTCCCAGTTGCGGGTGATGAAGTTGCCCTTGTAGGCGTCCATGAAGTCCATCTGGCGGATGGCGACGATGTCGGCGCCGGCCGCGAAGGCCTTGGCCGAGCCGGTGAGGACGACGCAGCGGATGTGTTCGTCGGCCTCGAAGGCGTCGAGCGCGGCGGCCAGGGCGTCCATCACCGCGTCGTTGAGGGCGTTGTAGACCTCCGGCCGGTTGAAGCGGATCAGGCCGACGCGGTCGTGGGTTTCGATGAGGATGGGCGGGTTCATCGGGCGGCCCTCACTCGACGTCGCCGAACGACTTGGCGATGGCCCGCAGCTTGAACTTCTGCAGCTTGCCGCTGGGCGTGCGGGGCAGGTCCTCGACGATCTCGAGGCGCTCGGGCCAGTACTGCTTGGCCACCTGGCGGCCTTCGAGGTAGCCGACCATCTCCTGGAAGTCGAAGCGCGCCCCGGACTTGAGGGACACGAAGGCGCACACCCGCTCGCCCAGGCGCCGGTCGGGGTAGCCGACGATGGCCACCACGGCGATGGCCGGGTGCTGGTAGAGCAGGTTCTCGATTTCGACCACGGGGATGTTCTCGCCGCCGCGGATCACCACGTCCTTGGTGCGGCCGGTGATGCGGATGTAGCCCTCGGCGTCGATGGTGGCCACGTCGCCGGTATCGAACCAGCCGTCGGCCGAGGTGGCGTTGAGCTGCGGACGCTTGAGGTAGCCGCCGAAGAGCGAGGCCCCGCGCACCAGCAGCGAGCCGCTCTCGCCGGCGGGCAGGCTGTTGCCGTTGGCGTCCACCACCTTCAGCTCCATGCCGGGCAGCGGGCGGCCGTCGGAGACGCCGGATTTGTCCATCGCCCGAGCAGGCTCGGTGACGGTGACGGCGCCGTTCTCGGTCATCCCCCAGGCCGAGCACAGGCGCATGCCCAGGATGCTGGCGGCGCGCTCGATGAGCACCGGCGGAATCGGCGCGCCGGCGCAGCAGAACTTGTTGAAGCGCGGCGTGGTGGGCTCGCCGGCCTCGACGGCGTTGCACAGGTCGGCCACGAAGGGCGTCGAGGCCATGCTGAAGGTGACGCCCTCGGCGCAGGCGATCTGCAGCGCCCGGCGGGCTTCCCAGATGTCCTGCAGCACGGTGGTGGCGTTGAGGATCAACGGCAGCATGGCCAGGTAGGCGTAGCCGGTGAGGTGGGCCATCGGCGAGGCGCCGAGGATCACATCGTCGTGCCCCAGCTCCATCGCCGCGATGTAGGCGTGGAGGTTGGAGAAAAGGGTATTGGAGGTGTGCATCACCCCCTTCGGCTCGCCGGTGGTGCCGGAGGTGTACATCAGCAGCAGCACGTCATCGGGGCCGAGGCCGGGGCCGTCGAGGAGCGGGGTGTCATCGCGCAGCAGGGCGGCCTCGAAGCCGCTTTCGCCCTCGCCGCCGAGCACCACCAACTGACGCAGGTGAGGCAGGCCGCCGAGCATTCCGCGGGCCATGGCTTCGTAGTCGAAACCGCGAAACACCTTGGGCACCACGAAGACCTTGCTCTCGCCAAAGTTGAGCATGAAGTTGAGTTCGTGCTGGCGGAAGATCGGCATCACCGGGTTGGCCACCGCGCCGATGCGCACGCAGGCCAGCGACAGGGCGATGAACTCCCAGCAGTTGGGCAGCTGGAAGGTGACCACGTCGCTGCGCCCGACGCCCAGGCTCACCAGCCCGCGGGCGATGCGGTCCACGCGGGCGTCGAGTTCGCGGTAGCTCAGGCGCACCGGGGCGTCTTCGCCGGCGGCGTAGCTCACCACGGCGGTCTTGTCGGGGCACAGCTGCAGCGCGCGGTGCAGGGGGTGTTCGATGGTCTCGTCGCGCCAGAAGCCTGCAGCCTTCATCGGCGCCATTCGCGGGGCGAGCAGGATGGGATCGAATTTCATGGTTTCTCTCCGGCTCGTCACGAAGCCGCGCGCGGGGCGACGAGCTTGCACTTGGATTCGCCGAGAGGCAGGGCGGCGTCGGCAGCCGGGATCACGCCGCGCACGTGGTAGTAGTCCCACGGCTCGGTGGATTCGCCGGGCTTCTTCACTTCCAGCAGCAGCATGTCGTGGGCGAACTTGCCGTCGGCGCGGATGCGGCCCTTGAACAGGCCATCGTCGATGTCGGCCGACTTGAGCTGCGTCATCACCATGGCGGCGTCATCGGTGCCGGTCTTCTCGACGGCCCTCAGGTAGTTGAGCACCGACGAGTACACGCCGGCGTGAGCCATGCTGGGCATCTTCTTGGCGCGCTCGAAGAAGCGCCGCGACCAGGCGCGGGTCTTGGCGTCACGGTTCCAGTAGAAGCCTTCGGTGAGGGTCAGGCCCTGAGCGGTCTTGAGGCCCAGCGCATGCACGTCATTGATGAACAGAACGATAGGCACGAGGCTCTGACGTGACCCCGTAATGCCGAATTCGGCCGCCTGCTTGATGGCGGTGATGGTGTCCTGGCCGCCGTTGGCGAGCGCGATCACGTCAGCCTTGGAAGCCTGGGCGCTGAGCAGGAAGGATGAGAAATCGGCGTTGGGAAAGGGATGCTTGGCCACCCCCACCACCTTGCCGCCACCCGCAGTGACGACCTGGCTGGCGTCCTTCGTCATGGCGGCACCGGCGGCATAGTCTGCTGAGATGAAATACCAGTTTTTCTTGCCCTCCTTCATCACCGCCTTGGCGGTCCCGGAGGCGAGTCCGTAACTGTCGTACACCCAATGCACTGTGTTGGCGTTACAGCGCTCGTTCGTGATGGCCAGGGACGCCGATCCCGACACCAGGGCGAGCCGGTTCTTCTGCTGGGCGACATCCATCACGGCCAAGGCCACATTGGTGGTCACCAGTTCGACGATGGTGTCCACCTTGTCCCGGTCAAACCAGTTCCGGGCGCGCTCGGCACCGATGTCTGCCTTGTTCTGGTGATCGGCGCTGACGATCTCGATCTTCCTGCCGGCCACCTGGCCATTGCGGGCGAAATCCTCCACCGCCATCTGGGCGGCGATCACCGCACCGCCGCCGGTGAAGTCGGAGTACGCACCGGACATGTCGGTGAGCACCCCGATCTTCACCACGTCGTCGCTGATCTTCTGCTGGGCCACGGCGGGCCCGGCGGCCAGCAGGGCGCTCGCAATCGCTGCGCCCAGCCAGTGTCGGGTGGGCCGCGCGGCAACGCCTGCGCGCTTGTTTCTGTTCTGCATGTCTCGCTCCTCTTGTGTCGTTTAGGCCTCGGTGCGCGTGCTTCCACGCCGCAGCGAAACGTATCGGCCCGAGAAATATAAGTCAACATATTTACGTTTAATGACCTTGACGGCAAAAGATTGTTTTGTGCTTCGCACCATTTAATTTTAAAAAATTGCTTTTAAACAATTAATTAAACAATGTTCTATCGCACATCAGTTTTCGATAGAAAAATTCAACCGCTTAAATGTGTAAATATATTGACAGATTGAAGCGGCGATTTCTAAAATTCGCCGCACTTCCCAACCGAAAGGACCGACGATGGATTTCAGCCTGACCGACGAGCAGAAAGCACTCGTCGAATCCGCCAGCCGCTTTGCCCGGAATCGTCTTGCCCCGGATTACCGGGCCCGTGAGAAGGCCGAGCGCGTGGAGCGCGAACTGGTGATCGAGATGGCCGAGCTGGGCTTTCTCGGCCCGGAGTTGCCGGAGCAGTTCGGCGGCCTGGGAGTGGATTGTGTGACCAGTGGGCTGCTCCTGGAGCAGATCGCCTACGGGGACTTCAACGTGTCCTACGTCAATCTGCTCACGTCTCTGTGCGGCCAGATCGTCTCGAACTACGCCCAGCCCGAGATCGCCCGGGAGTGGATGGACGAGGTGATCACCGGCCGCAAGCTGATCGCCATCGCCCTTACCGAGCCTTCGGCCGGCTCGGACGCGGCGCGTCTCAAGCTGAAGGCGGTGCGCGACGGCAAGGATTTCATCCTCTCCGGTGAGAAGACCTCGATCTCGATGGCCACCCAGGCCGACGTGGCGGTGGTGTTTGCCCGCACCGGGCTGGATTCGGACGGCGCGCGGGGCATCAGCGCCTTCCTGGTGCCGATGGATCTGCCGGGCATCACCCGTACCACCTTCGACGACATCGGCACGCGGCCGGTGGGGCGCGGCTCGATCTTCTTCGACGGGGTGCGCGTGCCGGCCGAGATGATGCTCGGCGACGAAGGGCAGGGTTTCGTTCAGGTGATGCAGGGCTTCGACTACAGCCGCGCGCTGATCGGCCTGCAGTGCATGGGCGTGGCCCGGGCGAGCCTGGACGAGGCGTGGCGTTACGCCCAGGAACGCGAGGCCTTCGGCAAGCCGATCGCCGATTTCCAGGGAGTGAGCTTTCCCCTGGCCGAGGCCGAGACGATGTACGAGGCCTGCCGCAACCTGTGCCTGAAAACCCTATGGCTGAAGGACAAGCACCTGCCCCACACCGCCGAGGCGGCCATGTGCAAGTGGTGGGGCCCCAAGCTGGCCTGCGAAATCATCCACCAATGCCTGCTCACCCACGGCCATGGCGGCTACGGCAGCGACTACCACTTCGGGCAGCGCTATCGGGACGTGCTGGGCCTGCAGATCGGGGACGGCACCGCAAACATCATGAAGATGATCATCGCCCGCCAGAAGGTGGCCCAGTACCGGATCTGAACCGCCCTACAGCTGCGACATGTTGCGCTGCAGGAGGTTGATGTAGTGGATGAAGGCCAGCCTGTCGTCGAAGGAAAAGCCCTTGAGGGCTTCGTCGTAGAAGTTGTGGATCGGGTCGGCCAGGGATTGCCACAGGGCCACGCCCTTTTCGCTCAGGCGCACCTTGCGCTCGCGCCGGTCCTCTTCGCTGGTGGCGCGTTCGACAAGGCCGTCCCGCTCGAGGCGGTTGAGCAGGCCGGTGAGGTTCTGACGGCTCACCAGCAGGTAGCGCGACAGCTCATTGACGCTCATCCCGCCTTCAGCCTGGGGGCGAGACAGGGCGCCGAGCACCGACCACTGCTGGGTGGTCACGCCGAAGTCGTCGAGGGCCTGGGTGCCCTTGGTGTGCAGCGTGTTGGCCGCCTGGAAGAGCCGGAAGAAAAGGCGGTTGTTGATCTCGATGGAGGCAAGGCTCTTCTCGTTGGTCAGGTCGGTCATCGCAGCAGTCGGTAGGGCGGGTGAAGCCGCATTGAAGCGCAAAGCAAGACGAAAACGCAACGGGTGGCAGAGTTTCAAGCAGCCCGGCGCCCATTTACATAAAAGGAGAACAGCATGCGAGGCATCAAAGGAAAAGTGACCATCGTGACCGGCGGCGCCGGTGGCATCGGCGCGGCGATCTGCCGGCGTTTCGCCGAGGCCGGGGCGATCGTCGCGGTCTTCGACATCAACCTGGAAGCCGCTAACGCGGTGGTGGCCGAGATCCGCGAGAAGGGCGGCAGCGCGGCCGCCTTCCAGGTGGACCTGACCAGCCAGGAGTCGGTGCAGGCCGCAGTAGCCGCCGCCGAAACCCAGCTCGGCCCCACCTACATCCTGGTGAACAACGCCGGCTGGGATCACGCCGCGCCCTTCCTCAAGACCGACAAGCCCCTGTGGGACAAGATCGTCGCGGTCAATCTGTACGGCCCGCTCTACATGCACCAGGCGGTGCTCAAGGGCATGGCCGAGCGGGGTGCCGGCAAGGTGGTGAATGTGGCCTCCGACGCAGCCCGCGTGGGCTCGTCCGGCGAGGCGGTGTACGCCTTCTGCAAGGGCGGCCTGCTGTCCTTCTCCAAAACCATGGCCCGGGAGCTGGCCCGCAAGCAGATCAACGTGAACGTGGTCTGCCCCGGCCCCACCGACACCGCACTGTTCCGCGACTTTGCCGGCGAGGGCGAGCAGGGCGAGAAGCTCAAGGGCGCGCTCACCAAGGCCATCCCCTTCGGCCGCCTCGGCCAGCCCGACGACCTGCCCGGCGCCGTGCTGTTCCTGTCGAGCGAGGAAGCCTCGTTCATCACCGGCCAGGTCATCAGCGTTTCCGGCGGCCTGACGATGGCCGGCTGAGCCGGCCCCGCTACCCACAAACACCCTCAGGAGGACACCCCATGGAATACCGCGAAATCCTTTACACCAAGGTCGATGGCGTCGCCACCGTCACCATCAACCGGCCCAAGCAGTTCAACGCCTTCACCGCCAACACCTGCGAAGAGATGATCCACGCCCTGAAGGACGCGGACTACGACCGCAGCGTGGGCGTGGTGGTGCTCACCGGCGCCGGCGAGAAAGCCTTCTGCACCGGCGGCGACCAGGGCACCCAGGACGGCGGCTACGGCGGCCGCGGCACCATCGGCCTGCCCATCGAGGAAGTGCAGAGCGCCATCCGCGACATCTCCAAGCCGGTCATCGCCCGGGTCAATGGCTACGCCATCGGCGGCGGCAATGTGCTGGTCACCATCTGCGACCTGGCCATCGCCTCCGACAACGCCCAGCTCGGCCAGGCCGGGCCCCGCGTCGGCTCGGTCGATCCGGGTTTCGGCACCGCGCTGCTGGCGCGCGTGGTGGGCGAGAAGAAGGCCCGCGAGATCTGGTACCTGTGCCGCCGCTACACCGCCCAGCAGGCGCTGGAGATGGGCCTCGTCAATGCCGTCGTGCCCCAGGCCGAGCTGGACGCCGAGGTGAAGAAGTGGTGCGACGAGATCCTCGAGAAGAGCCCCACCGCGCTGGCCCTGGCCAAGAAGTCCTTCAACGTGGATACCGAGATGATCCGCGGCATGGGCGGGCTGGCGATGCACGCCCTCAAGCTCTACTACGAAACCCCGGAATCGGCCGAAGGCGGTAATGCCTTCCGCGAGAAGCGCAAGCCCGAGTTCCGCAAGCACGTGAAGTAAAGCGCCCCCGCCGGCCCCGTGCGGGGCCGGTTGCACCCGTCCGACCGAGGAAAGCCCGCCATGATCAGAGATCAGGAAACCCTCAACCTGCTGCTCGACACGATCTCGCGCTTCGTGCGCGAACGCCTGGTTCCCGCCGAGCCCATCGTTTCCGAGACCGACCATATCCCCGACGAGATCGTCGCCGGGATGAAGGAGCTTGGCCTCTTTGGCCTGTCCCTGCCCGAAGAGCACGGCGGCATGGGGCTGACGATGGAGGAGGAGGTGCTCGCCACCTTCGAGATCGGCCACGCTTCGCCATGCTTCCGCTCGCTGTTTGCCACCAACAACGGCATCGGCGGCCAGGGCATCGTGATCGACGGCACCCCCGAGCAGAAGGCCCGCTACCTGCCGCGCCTCGCCACTGGTGAGCTCATCGGCTCCTTCGCCCTCACCGAGCCCGACAGCGGCTCCGACGCCGCCAGCCTGCGCACCACCGCAATCCGCGACGGTGACCACTACGTGCTCAACGGCACCAAGCGCTACATCACCAACGCGCCGGAGGCCGGCATCTTCACCGTGATGGCGCGCACCGACCCGGCCAACAAGGGCGCCGACGGCATCTCCGCCTTCATCGTCGAGCGCGGCACGCCCGGTCTTTCCCTCGGCCTGCCCGACAAGAAGATGGGCCACCGCGGCGCCCACACCTGCGACGTGATCTTCGAGGGCTGCCGTGTGCCCGTCGCCAACCTCATCGGCGGCAAGGAAGGCGTCGGCTTCAAGACCGCCATGAAGGTGCTCGACAAGGGCCGCATCGCCATCGCCGCCATCTCGGTGGGCGTGGCCGAACGCATGCTCGACGACGCCCTGCGCTACGCCTGCGAGCGCAAGCAGTTCGGCAAGCCCATTGCCGAGTTCCAGCTAGTGCAGGCCATGCTGGCCGACAGCAAGGCCGAGCTCTACGCCGCCCGCTGCATGGTGATCGACGCCGCCCGGCGCCGCGACACCGGCCTCGACGTGGGCACCGAAGCCTCGTGCGCCAAGCTCTTCGCCTCCGAAATGTGCGGCCGCGTGGCCGACCGCGCGGTGCAGATCTTCGGCGGCGCCGGCTATCTCTCTGAGTACGGCATCGAGCGCTTCTACCGCGACGTGCGCCTGTTCCGCCTCTTCGAGGGCACCACCCAGATCCAGCAGCTGGTGATCGCCCGAAACATGATCCGCGCAGCCACCTGACCCCAACATTCAAAACAAGGACGACGCCATGACCCACTTTCAATGGGACGACCCCCTTCTCCTCGACCAGCAACTCACCGACGAGGAGCGGATGATCCGCGACAGCGCCCACGCCTACTGCCAGGAGCGCCTCGCCCCCCGCGTGCTGGAGGCCTTCCGCAACGAACATACCGACCTCGCCATCTTCCGCGAGATGGGCGAGCTGGGCCTGCTCGGCCCGACCATCCCCGAGCAATACGGCGGCGCCGGCCTCAACTACGTGAGCTACGGCCTAATCGCCCGCGAGGTGGAGCGCGTCGATTCGGGCTATCGCTCAATGATGAGCGTGCAGAGCTCGCTGGTGATGGTCCCGATCAACGAGTTCGGCAACGAAGCCACCAAGCAGAAGTACCTGCCCAAGCTAGCCAGCGGCGAATGGATCGGCTGTTTCGGCCTCACCGAACCCAACCACGGCTCCGACCCCGGCAGCATGATCACCCGCGCCCGCAAGGTGGATGGCGGCTACAGCATCTCGGGCAGCAAGATGTGGATCACCAACAGCCCGGTGGCGGATGTGTTCGTGGTGTGGGCCAAGGACGACGAAGGCAAGATCCGCGGCTTCGTGCTCGAGAAGGGCTGGAAAGGCCTGTCCGCCCCGGCCATCCACGGCAAGGTCGGGCTGCGCGCCTCGATCACCGGTGAGATCGTGATGGACGAGGTGTTCTGCCCCGAGGAAAACGCCTTTCCCGACGTGCGTGGCCTGAAGGGGCCCTTCACCTGCCTCAACTCCGCCCGCTACGGCATCGCCTGGGGCGCGCTGGGGGCGGCGGAAGACTGCTGGCACCGCGCCCGCCAGTACGTGTTGGATCGCAAGCAGTTCGGCCGGCCGCTGGCCGCCAACCAGCTCATCCAGAAAAAGCTCGCCGACATGCAGACCGAGATCACCCTCGGCCTCCAGGGCTGCCTGCGTCTCGGCCGGATGAAGGACGAGCACATCGCCGCGGTGGAGATCACCTCGATCATGAAGCGCAACTCCTGCGGCAAGTCGCTGGAGATCGCCCGCCTGGCCCGCGACATGATGGGCGGCAACGGCATTTCCGACGAGTTCGGTGTGGCGCGTCATCTGGTGAATCTCGAGGTGGTGAACACCTACGAGGGCACCCACGACATCCACGCACTGATCCTCGGCCGCGCCCAGACCGGCATCGCCGCGTTCGGCAACTGAGCCCGCCCACCCCGACGGAGCCCGCCGAATGACCGGACCGACCGCCAACCCCGCCGCCCCCGACGCGGAAATCGTTCTCGAGACGAAGGGTCTCGTGAAGGAGTTCCGTGGCTTCGTGGCCGTCAATGGCGTGGATCTGCAGATCCGCAAGGGACACATCCACGCCCTCATCGGCCCCAATGGCGCCGGCAAGACCACCTGCTTCAACCTGCTCACCAAGTTCCTCGAACCGACCCGCGGCCGCATCCGCTTCAAGGGTGAGGACATCACCCGCAGCAGCCCCCAGCAGATCGCCCGGCAGGGGCTGGTCCGGTCGTTCCAGATCTCGGCGGTGTTTCCGCACCTCTCGGTGCTGGAAAACGTGCGCATCCCGCTGCAGCGCCGGCTCGGCACCAGCTTTCATTTCTGGAAGAGCTGCCGCAGCCTCGACCGCCTCAACGACAAGGCGATGGAGATCCTCGCCCTCGTCGGCCTCGACGGCTTTGCCCGGATGGTCGCCGTCGAGCTTCCCTACGGCCGCAAGCGGGCGCTGGAGATCGCCACCACCCTGGCGCTGGAACCCGAGCTGATGCTCCTCGACGAACCCACCCAGGGCATGGGCCACGAGGACGTGGACCGCGTGATGCAGCTCATCAAGGCGGTGTCGGCCGGTCGCACGGTACTGATGGTCGAGCACAACATGAAGGTTGTCTCCGGCATCTGCGACGCCATCACCGTACTCGCCCGGGGCGCTGTGCTGGCCCAGGGCGACTACGCCAGCGTGTCGCGCAACCCGGCGGTGATCGAGGCCTACATGGGCACCGAAGCCGCCCAGGCCGCGGGAGGGCACTGAGATGAACCCGCCCCTGTTCAACCCCGTCGCCGCGCCCGACGCCCACGCCACCGAATACCTGCGCGTCTCCAGCCTGCACGCCTTCTATGGCGAATCCCACGTGCTGCACGGCATGGATTTCAGCGTGCGGCGCGGCGAATGCGTGGCGCTGCTGGGCCGCAACGGCTCCGGCCGCACCACCACCCTGCGCGCCATCATGGGCCTCACCGGCAAGCGCACCGGCTCGATCATGATCAACGGCCGCGAGGCGGTCGATCTGCCGCCCCACAAGATCGCCCAGCTCGGCGTGGGCTACTGCCCCGAGGAGCGCGGCATCTACGCCGGCCTGAGCTGCGAGGAGAACCTGCTGCTCCCGCCCCTGGTGGGCAGCAGCGGCATGGGCATCGACGAGCTGTATGCGATGTTTCCCAACCTCGCCGAACGGCGCCACAGCCCGGGTACCCGGATGTCCGGCGGCGAGCAGCAGATGCTGGCGATGGCCCGCATCCTGCGCACCGGCGCACGGCTCCTGCTGCTCGACGAAATTTCCGAAGGGCTCGCCCCGGTGATCGTCCAGCGACTGGCCGAGGTGATCGCCACCCTCAAGGCGCGCGGTTTCACGATCCTGCTGGTGGAGCAGAACTTCCGCTTCGCCGCGCCCCTGGCCGACCGCCTGTTCGTCGTCGAGCACGGGCAAGTAGTGGCTGAGATCGCGCAACACGAGCTCCAGGAAAAGCGGGCCTTCCTGCAAGAGGCACTGGGCGTATGAAGGCGGTTCTCCTCCCTCGCCGCCTGCGCCCGCCTCGGCCTGCATTCTCCACTCGGCCCCCGTTGGCCGTCGGGCAGGGCGTCGGCCCCGCTGCCGTGTTCATCCGGGTCTGCGCTGACCACCCGCCCGGATGGCAGTGGCAGCCGGCGTCCTGCCATCTTTTTCGGAGTCTCCGCCCATGAACGAAATCTTCGGCGTGCCTTTGCCGGCACTCCTTGGCCAGCTCACCCTCGGGCTGGTCAATGGCTCCTTCTACGCCATGCTGAGCCTGGGCCTCGCGGTCATCTTCGGCATGCTGCACATCATCAATTTCTCCCACGGCGCCTGCTACATGATGGGCGCGATGTTCACCTGGATGGCCCTGGAATACCTTGGCCTCGGCTACTGGTGGGCCTTGCTGCTGGTGCCGCTGGGGGTGGCGGTGGTCGGCATCGTGCTCGAACGTCTGCTGCTGCGTCGGTTGTACCGCTTCGACTACCTCTACGCGCTGCTCCTCACCTTTGGCCTGGCGCTGATGATCGAGGGCGGCTTCCGCCAGGTCTTCGGCGTGGCCGGCCAGCCGTATGCGATCCCCGAGGCCCTGGGCGGCGCCTTCGACCTGGGCTTCATGATGCTGCCGCGCTACCGGGCGTGGGTCATCGCGGTGTCGCTCACGGTGTGCCTCTTCACATGGTTCGTGATCGAGAAGACCCGCCTCGGCGCCTACCTGCGCGCCGCCACCGAGAACCCGCGCCTCACCCAGGCCTTCGGCATCAACGTGCCGCTGATGGTGATGCTCACCTACGGCTTCGGCGTGGGGCTGGCCGGGCTGGCGGGGGTGCTCGCCGCCCCCACCGCCCAGGTGGGGCCGCTGATGGGCAGCAACCTGATCATCGTGGTCTTTGCGGTGGTGGTGATCGGCGGCATGGGTTCGATCCTCGGCTCGGTGCTCACCGGGCTGGGGCTGGGCGTGGTCGAGGGGCTCACCAAGGTCTTCTACCCCGAGGCCAGCGCCGTCGTCGTTTTCGTGATCATGGCCGTCGTCCTGTGGTTCCGGCCGGCCGGGCTGTTCGGAAAGGAAGCATGATGAATCCACAACGTTTTCCGCTGGGCTATCTCGCGCTGCTGGCGCTGCTGCTCATCGCGCCGGCGCTGGTGTATCCGGTGCTCATCATGAAGGTCCTGTGCTTCGCGGTGTTTGCCTGCGCCTTCAATCTGCTGCTGGGCTACACGGGCCTGCTGTCCTTCGGACACGCGGCCTTCCTCGGCGGGGCGGCCTACCTCACCGCCCACGCGCTCAAGGTGTGGGCGTTGCCCACCCTGGCCGGGCTGGCCCTCGGCACCCTGGGCGCCGCTGCGCTGGGCTGGGTGATGGGCAGCCTCGCCATCCGCCGGCAGGGCATCTACTTTGCGATGAGCACGCTGGCGCTGGCCCAGCTGGTGTTCTTCCTGCTTCTGAAGAGCGAGTTCACCGGCGGCGAGGACGGCCTGCAGGGCGTGCCGCGCGGGAGCGTGCTGGGCTTCGACCTGTCGTCCGACACCCACCTGTATTACCTGGTGCTGGCCGTGGCGGCGGGGGCGTTCTGGCTGATCCACCGCACCATCCACTCGCCCTTCGGGCAGATCCTCAAGGCCATCCGCGAGAACGAGGCACGGGCGGTGTCGCTGGGCTACGACGTGGATCGCTACAAGCTGCTGGCCTTCGTGCTGTCGGCGGCGGTGAGCGGGCTGGCCGGCGCCCTCAAGACGCTGGTGTTCAGCTTTGCGACCCTCTCCGACGCCCACTGGCACACCTCCGGCGAGGTGGTGCTGATGACGCTGCTCGGCGGTGTCGGCACGGTGTTCGGCCCGGTTGCCGGCGCGGCGGTGATCGTCACCTTGCAGAACGAGCTCGCCGACAAGGTGGGTTCGCTGGTCACGGTCATCATGGGCTTCATCTTCGCCGCCTGCGTGCTGGCCTTCCGCCGCGGGCTGGTGGGCGAGGCCATCGCCCTGTTTCGCCGCATGATCGGGGAGAAGGTGCAATGAGTACGCCGAATCTGCCGACCGACGCGGGCAGGGGCGGGCCCGATGCCACCGCCGCCTTCGACGCCCTGGTCCATGCCCGCAAGTCCACCCGCGCCTTCCTGCCGACGCCGGTGCCCCGGGCGGTGGTCGAGGACATCCTGCGCCTCGCCGCCCGCGCCCCGTCGGGCAACAACATCCAGCCCTGGCGCGTGCATGTGGCGAGCGGCGCGGTGCTGGGCCGGCTGGTGGATGAAGTGTGCACCGCCTTCGACGTGGCCGACGGCAGCCATGTGCCCGAATACGCCTATTACCCGACCGCGTTCTTCGAGCCCTACCTGTCGCGCCGGCGCCGCATCGGCAGCGACCTGTACGGCGCCCTCGGCATCGCCAAGGGCGACAAGGCACGGATGCACGCCCAGATGCGCCGCAACTTCACCTTCTTCGGCGCGCCGGTGGCGCTGGTCGTCACCATCGACCGGCGCCTCGCCCAGGGCAGCTGGCTCGACTGCGGCATGTTCATCCAGAACCTGCTCCTTGCTGCCACCGCCCATGACCTTGCCACCTGCGCCCAGGCGGCGTGGATCGACTACCACCGCATTGTCGGTCGGCTGCTCGATTTCGACGCCCAGGAGCAGCTGGTGTGCGCCGTCGCCCTGGGCCATGCCGACCCGGCCGCCCCCGAGAACGCCCTCGAAACCGTGCGCGCGCCCGTGGGCGAATTCGTCCGCTTCCACGCCGATCCCGGCCACGACTGAACCCCCAGCCAGACAAGGAGAACACCCCATGAAGATCCTTATCCCCGTGAAGCGGGTCATCGATTACAACGTCAAGGTCCGCGTCAAGGCCGACCAGAGCGGCGTCGAGCTGGCCAACGTGAAGATGGCCATGAACCCCTTTGACGAAATCGCCGTCGAGGAGGCC
>NZ_JAKLLN010000032.1 GCF_023150065.1 Zoogloea sp. | reverse complement strand
TCTCCTCCCATTGTGCCTACATCACAAACCGGGACCGCACCAGCAGCCCCGGCCATCACCTCACCCTGAAGGGGCGAAAGACCGACAACCTGAATTGTCAGACCAGCAAGCACTCTCCAAGTTTCCGCGCGATCACAACGACGCTGGCGGCTCGGTGCTGTCTGGCGACGAATCAAACATCCGGTAGCTGTCCGGAATCTCGAACAGCCGATCCCGGAACAACAGCCGGGCAAGCTCCAGCAGGGCGGACTGATATACGCCCCGCTTGAACTCGATCACGGCCTCCAGCGGGACCCAGTAGTAACTCCAGCGCCAGGCATCGAATTCAGGGTGATTGCTCGCACGCAAACAGACATCGGAGTCGCGCCCCACCAAGCGGAGCAGAAACCAGATCTGTTTCTGCCCCCGATAGGTGTTTCGCCACTCACGCTTGATCCAGTGCTTGGGAACGTCATAGCGCAACCAGCCGCGTGTGCGGCCGATGATGCGGACGTGCTCAGGCTTCAAGCCGACTTCTTCGAAGAGCTCACGGTACATGGCCTGTTCCGGCGATTCGCCGTGCTTGATTCCGCCTTGCGGAAACTGCCAGGAATGTTCTCGTATCCGTTTGCCCCAGAAAACTTCGTTGCGCGCATTCACCAGAATGATGCCGACGTTAGGCCGATAGCCTTCACGGTCGAGCATGGTGCAACCTTTAATTCATGAACTGGCCGGAATTCTTCCACATTTCCCCCTGTCGTGAAAGAACAACGCCCTGATTCGGTGCGCCACGCGACAAGCGCTGCCAGTCAGCCCTGTGCACGGTAAAATCGCAGGCTGTACTTTCAACGGATCCGGTCCATGCGTGCCTCACAGTTCTTCCTCTCCACCCTCAAGGAAGCCCCGTCCGACGCCGAAGTCATCAGTCACAAGCTCATGATGCGAGCCGGCCTGATCAAGCGGCTTGCCGGTGGTATCTACACCTGGATGCCCCTTGGCCTTCGTGCACTGCGCAAGGTGGAAGCCATTGTGAAGGAAGAGATGAACCGTGCCGGCGCGATCGAATTGCTGATGCCAGCCGTCCAGCCTGCCGAACTCTGGCAGGAGTCCGGGCGCTGGGATTTCTACGGCCCCGAGCTGCTGCGCTTCAAGGACCGCCATGACCGCGATTTCGTCATCGGCCCGACCCACGAAGAAGTCATCACCGACGTCGTGCGTCGTGACCTGAGGAGCTACCGGCAGCTGCCCAAGCACTTCTACCAGGTGCAGATGAAGTTCCGCGACGAGATCCGGCCGCGCTTTGGCGTGATGCGTGGACGTGAATTCCTGATGAAGGACGGCTACTCCTTCCACAGCTCCTTCGAGGATCTGCAGCGGGAATACCGCAACATGTATGACACCTACCACCGCATCTTCAACCGTCTCGGCCTGAAGTTCCGCGCGGTGGCGGCCGACACTGGCTCCATCGGTGGCACGGGCTCCCATGAATTCCACGTCATCGCCGAAACCGGGGAAGACGACATCGCCTACTGCCCCACGTCCGACTACGCCGCCAACGTGGAGTTGGCCGAGGCCCTGGCGCCCACCAGCCCGCGGCCGTCCGCAACCGCAGCCCTGACCAAGGTGCACACGCCGGGCGTGAAGACCATTGACGAGCTGGCTGCGTTCCTGAAGGTGTCTGCCACGAGCACGGTCAAGGCCATCGTCGTGGACGGTGACGACAGCATCGGCAACAAGCCGGTACTGCTGCTGCTGCGTGGCGATCACGAGCTGAACGAAGTGAAGGCCCAGAAGATCACCGGCGTGAAGAACCCGCTGACCTTCGCCTCCCCGGCCGCCATTCTTGCCGCATTCGGCGCCAACGCAGGCTCGCTGGGCCCGGTGGGTTTTGCAGGCCGCGTGGTCATGGACCGCAGCGTAGCCGCCATGGCCGACTTCATCACCGGCGCCAATGAGGACGATCATCACTACACCGGCGTGAACATCGGCCGTGACTTCCCCGAGGCCGAGGTGGCCGACCTGCGCAACGTGGTGGCCGGCGACCCCTCGCCCGACGGCCAGGGCAGCCTGGAGATCTGCCGCGGCATCGAAGTCGGTCACATTTTCCAGCTCCGCACCAAGTACGCCGAAGCCCTCAACTGCAAGTTCCTCAACGAGCAGGGCAAGGAGCAGATCATGGAGATGGGCTGTTACGGCATCGGCGTCTCCCGCATCCTGGGCGCGGCCATCGAGCAGAACAACGACGCCCGCGGCATCATCTGGCCGGACGCCATCGCCCCCTTCCAGGTCGCCATCGTCCCCATGGGCTATGCCAAATCGGATGCGGTGCGCGATGCAGCCAACGCCCTCTACGCGGAACTTCTCGCAGCCGGCATCGATGCTTTCCTGGACGACCGGGACGAGCGTCCGGGCTCCCTGCTGGCCGACAACGAGCTGATCGGTACGCCCCATCGGGTGGTTATCGGTGATCGCGGCCTGAAGGAAGGCGTGGTCGAATACCAGGGGCGTCGTGACACTGAAGCCACCAAGCTGGCCGTCAGCGAAGTGGCCAGCCTCGTCATCGGCAAGCTGAAGGGCTGACCCATGGCAGCACTCCGCCGCACCCTCGCCTCAAGCCTCCTCGCCCTGCTGTTGGTGGGAGCAGCCACGGGGGTGCGGGCAGGCAATCAGCAGTACCAGCCCCTCGCCGCCAGCGTGCAGGCCGCCCTGCACGCTGCCGTGGCAGATCAGGCACCGCTGGATGCCAGCTTTCAGCGCTCGGCAGAGCGGGCCCGCTGGCTGTCCGAGATGTCCCAGCGCCTGGCCAGGCGCATACCGGATGAAACCTATCGCTCGGAACTGCTGCGCGCAGTGCACTATGAAGCCAGCCGGGCAGGTCTCGATCCACAGCTCGTACTCGGCCTGATCCAGGTGGAAAGCGGCTTCAAGAAATACGCTGTTTCCTCGGTCGGAGCTCGCGGCTACATGCAGGTCATGCCCTTCTGGGCACGCCTCATCGGCACCGAGGACACCAACCTCTTCCACATGCGCACCAACCTGCGCTTCGGATGCACGATCCTGCGCCACTACCTGGACATCGAGAAAGGTGATCTCTTCCGCGCCCTTGGCCGTTACAACGGCAGTCTGGGCAAGGCCGAGTACCCGAACATGGTTCGGGCTGCCTGGGAGCACAACTGGTCCTACCCCAGCTACCGACTGGCCCAGAACCCTTGAGCCAGAGCTGCAAACAAAAAACGGGCGCCTCACAGAAGGCGCCCGTTTCTCATTCCAGCACGGCGGATCACCCCACGATGATTCCGCCGCCGAGGCAGACCCGGCTTTCATAAATCACCACGCTCTGCCCCGGTGTCACCGCCCACTGGGGCTGGGCAAAGGCAATCTCGGCCCGCCCGCCCGCCAGCTCATCGATCTCGCAAGGCGCATCCGGTGTGCGATAGCGCGGCTTGGCGGTGTAAACCCAGTGGGTGCGCGGGTCCCGGCCCGACACCCAGGACAGGTCAGCCGCAATCATCCGGTCCTTGAGCAAAGCCGGATGATCGTGCCCTTGCACAACGTACAGCACGTTGCTGGCCACATCCTTGACTGCGGCATACCAGGCGTCGTGATCCCCGGCATCGTCCTGATTGCCCTTGATGCCACCGATCAGCAAGCCCTTGCGCTGGCCGATGGTGTGATGCATCAAACCCTGGTGCTGACCGATGACCTTGTTGCCATCCAGGGTGCGGATCTCCCCCGGCCTGGCAGGCAGATAGCGGGACAGGAACTCCCGGAAGGGCCGCTCGCCAATGAAGCAGATCCCGGTGGAGTCCTTCTTGGCGTGCACATGCAGGCCGGCGGCCTCGGCCATCTTGCGCACATCACGCTTGTACAGATGACCGATCGGAAACAGGGTCCTGGACAGCTGCGCCTGGTTCAGGCGGTACAGGAAGTAGCTCTGATCCTTGGTGCCGTCCTCGGCCTTCAGGAGCTGATACTCCGTGCGCCCGTCATTAGTCCATTCGCGCACCTGCGCGTAGTGGCCCGTGGCAATGCGGTCGGCGCCCAGGGCCATGGCGTGATCCAGGAAAGCCTTGAACTTGATCTCGGAGTTGCACAGGATGTCCGGATTCGGCGTACGCCCGGCCTCGTACTCCCGGAGGAAATCGGCGAACACCCGATCCTTGTACTCCTTCGAGAAGTTGACGACCTCCAGTTCGATGCCCAGCACATCAGCCACCGATACCACATCAACCAGGTCCTCCCGGGTCGAACAGTATTCGCTGTCGTCATCATCTTCCCAGTTCTTCATGAACAGGCCGACCACGTCGTAGCCCTGCTGCTTCAGCAACAGGGCCGCCACAGACGAATCCACTCCGCCGGACATGCCGACAACGACTTTTTCCTTACGAGACATTCGGTCCTTCTCCATCCAGCCAGTCTTCCAGGGGTAACACCACGGCCGGATCGCCATGCTCCCCGAACCACGAATCCACAACAAAACGCGCCCCGCTCTCGGGCCCATCCCCACTCTTCTCGCGAATCGCCGCAGAGAAATGCTGGGCCACCAGCCAGCGCACCCGGCGCTGGATCGGCTCCACCACGTGGAAACGCAGCAGCCCGCGTCCTTCAATCATGCGCAGGAAACCCGAAGTCGTCTCCGCATGATCAATGCAGTCCATCATTCCATGGACGCCGTCATCAAGGAAGTCTCCAGGGCGATCCGCCTGGATCGGCGACTGCTCACCCGCCCACAAGTAGAGCTGGCCGACCACCTGCGACAGAATCGCCCGCTCGGCCACGGGCGTATCCGCCAAGCCCAGCCGCCCCCCAAGCTCGGTGAGCCTGACTTCCGAAAACGTCACCTCCTGCCGGGCGAGGCAGCCATAGTTGAAGCAGACCGTTGCCTGCTCGTCCGCCAGGGCGAGGCCCGCCCATAGCAGCAGCACGGCAAGCAGGCCTTTCATGAGGCGTCGTAATGGCGGATGAGATCGAGCGGATATCTCCGCCCGGCAAGATAGTCCTCGCAACACTGCAGGATCAGCGGGCTGCGATGGCGCTCCCGCGTCACCTTCAGTTCGTCAAGCGTCATCCACAGCGCGCGCACGATTCCGGCGTCCAGCACTCGCTCGGGCTCAAAACCGCACAACTCGCCCCCAAACGCAAAGCGCAGGTAGGTCACATCACCGGCCGGCCGCGGCCACTGGTAGATACCGACCAGAAAGGACGGACGGAACACGTGCGCCGTCTCCTCCAGCGCCTCACGCGCCGCTGCGGCCACCAGTGACTCCCCCAGCTCGAGATGGCCAGCAGGCTGATTGAAACGCAGACCGTCCTCGGTCTCTTCCTCCACCAGCAAGAAGCGCCCTTCGCGCTCCACCACGGCCGCCACCGTGACATTCGGTTTCCAGGTCCTCATGGCGATCCTGCACGCAAAGCGCGCATTTTACCCCCTTCCGGGCAACGGTCCGCAGCTGCTCGGAATGAGCTAGAATCGGGGGTTTGAATTCACTGATTCAGCTGGAGATCCCAATAATGTCAATGGCAGACCGCGACGGTTTCATCTGGTACGACGGCAAACTCGTGCCGTGGCGTGAAGCGACCACCCACGTGCTCACCCACTCCCTCCACTACGGCCTGTCCGTGTTCGAGGGTGTCCGCGCGTACAACACCGTCAAGGGCACGGCGATCTTCCGCCTCGCCGAGCACACCCAGCGCCTGCTCAACTCCGGCAAGATCTACATGATGAACATTCCTTACTCCAAGGAAGTTCTCATGGAAGCGCAACTGGAAGTCGTGCGCGTCAACAAGCTCGAAAGCTGCTATCTCCGTCCGATCGCCTTCTATGGCTCCGAAAAGATGGGCATCTCCACCAAGGGCGCGACCGTGCACGTTGCCATCGCCGCCTGGCCCTGGGGCGCCTACCTGGGTGAAGACGGCCTGCAGCGCGGCATCCGGGTGAAGACCTCGTCCTTCGCCCGTCACCACGTCAACGTCACCATGCCCCGCGCCAAGCTGGCCTCCACCTACGCCAACTCCATCCTGGCCAACCTGGAAGCCACCGAAGCCGGCTACGACGAAGCCCTGCTGCTGGACACCAACGGCTTTGTCGCCGAAGGCGCCGGCGAGAACCTCTTCGTGATCAAAGACGGCGCCATCTACGAACCCGAGATTGCCTCCGCCCTCACCGGCATCACCCGCAGCTCGATGATCCAGGTGGCCAAGGAGTTCGGTCTGGAAGTGATCTCCAAGCGCATCACCCGCGACGACATCTACATCGCTGACGAAGCCTTCTTCACCGGCACGGCAGCCGAAGTCACTCCGATCCGCGAACTCGACGGCCGCGTCATCGGCGAAGGCTCCCGCGGCCCGATCACCGAGAAGCTGCAGTCCCGCTTCTTCGAGATCGTGAACGGCAAGGCTCCCGAATACGAACACTGGCTGTCATTCATCTAAGATCCCAGGAGAGATCCATGCCCGAGAATCAGGACAAGACCAAGCCGATCGAAGTCACGGCCAAGGCGCTTCCGCTCCACTGCCCGATGCCTGATGCGCCCCTTTGGGCAAGGCACCCCCGCGTGTTCCTGGACGTGACCTCCGAAGGCAAGGCCACCTGCCCGTATTGCGGCGCCCAGTATGTCTTTACCGGCGAACTGCCGAAGGGACATCACTGAGTTCCGACACAGGCTTAGGCCGGCACGGGGGCGGTAACGCCCCCGTGTCACGTCCAGATCTCCTCCCCGGAAACGCCTCTCCATGAGCACTCCGATCTTCACCACCCCCGACGAAGCCGAAGCCGCCTTTTACGCCGCGCTGGCCCACGCCGATCTCGACCGCATGATGGCTGTCTGGTCGGAGGATGACGAAGTGGTCTGCGTGCACCCCGGCAGCATCCGCCTGATCGGGCTGGTCGCCATCCGCGAATCCTGGCGCCAGCTGTTCGCCAGCGGCGCCCGCATCACCGTCAGCGCCACTCACCCGGTGCACTGGTCAAACCTGATGACCGCGGTGCATACCGTCCATCAGCATGTCCATGTGGAAGGAGACGATCGCCTCCATCCGCCGATCATCGCCACCAACGTCTTCGCCCGGGGCGCCCTGGGCTGGAAGATGGTGATGCATCACGCCTCACCCGCGCCCGACATGGACAACCTGCACAGCAACGACAGCCCCCACGTCATCCATTGACGTCGTTGACGGCCCCCTACAGCGCCCCCCGCTGGCTCCCCGGCGGTCACGCCCAAACCATCTGGCCCCTTTTCCGCAAGGGCTCCTCACCGCCTCTCCGGCGCGAGCGCTGGGACACGCCCGACGGAGATTTCATCGATCTGGACTGGCTGCCCCATCAGCCGGGTGCGCCGCTCGTGGTGCTTTTCCACGGTCTTGAGGGCTCCAGCCAATCCCCCTACGCCCGCAGCCTGATGCGCATGCTCACGCGCATGGGCTGGAACGGAGTTGTTCCCCATTTTCGCGGCTGCTCCGGCGAGCCCAACCGGCTGCCCCGGGCCTATCACTCCGGCGATGCCGACGAGATCGGCTGGATCCTGGAAAGGCTGGCCTCCCTGCACCCACTGACGCCACGCTACGCTGCTGGCGTTTCCCTGGGCGGCAACGCCCTGCTCCTGTGGCTCGGCACCCGGGGCCTTGATGCCTGCCGGACGCTCCACGCTGCCGCAGCCATCTGCCCGCCCCTCGATCTGACCGCCGCGGGGCACAACCTGGGCAAAGGCTTCAACCGCCTCTACACCCGACACTTTCTGGCAACCCTCAAGCACAACGCCGCCGCCAAGCTGCGCCAGCACCCCGAGCTGTTCGACCTCCAGGCCATGCTGCGGGCCACCAACCTCTACGAATTCGACAACCTCGTCACTGCTCCCCTGCACGGCTTTCGCAACACGGATGACTACTGGCACCAGGCATCGAGCAAACCCCACCTGGAGGGAGTGTGCGTTCCCACCCTGGTGATCAATCCCCTGAACGACCCGTTCCTGCCCCCCAACTTCCTGCCCACCCGCGAGGAAGTCTCCTCCTTCGTCACCCTCGAACAACCCACCGACGGTGGCCACGTGGGTTTTGTCTCCGGCGGGTGGCCAGGGCACCTGGACTGGCTGCCCGGGCGCCTGGTGCAATTTTTCACGGCTGGCCACAATTCCTGAACCCCCTTCCACCTGAAGATGGGGGTGTCATGGTGCACCGCGTATAATCCAGCGTTCATTTTCCAGAAGCGGAGCCTCCAGCATGTTTGTCCCTGCCCCCGAGATCTTCAAGGCCTATGACATTCGTGGCATCGTCGACAAGACACTGACCGCTGAAGCCGTCCGTGCCATCGGCCATGCCCTCGGCTCTGAAGCCGTCGCACGTGGCCAGAAGGCCATCGCCGTCGGCCGTGATGGCCGTCTTTCCGGGCCGGAGCTGGCCGGCGCCCTGTCCGACGGCATCCGCGCCGCTGGCGTCGACGTGGTGGACGTGGGCTGCGTGCCGACCCCCCTGACCTACTTCGCGGCATACGAGCTGGGCACGAACTCCTGCGTCTCCGTCACCGGCAGCCACAACCCCCCCGATTACAACGGCCTGAAAATGGTCCTCGGCGGCCAGACACTTTTCGGCGAACTGATCCAGGCCCTGCGGCAGCGCATCATCGATGGCAACCTGGTCCATGCCGCAGTTCCGGGCAAACTCACCCAGGCCAACGTCGTGCCCGCCTACGTAAACAAGATCGTCGGTGACGTGAAGCTCGCCCGCCCGATGAAGGTCGTCATGGACTGCGGCAACGGTGTGGCCGGCGCCGTTGCGCCGGAGCTCTTCAAGCGCCTCGGCTGCGAACTGGTCGAGCTGTTCTGCGAAGTGGATGGCAACTTCCCCAACCACCACCCTGACCCGTCCAAGCCCGAAAACCTGGCCGACGTGATCCGCGCCCTGAAGGAAACCGACGCCGAGATCGGCCTCGCCTTCGATGGCGACGGCGACCGCCTGGGTGTGGTGACCAAGGACGGCGAGATCATCTATCCCGACCGCCAGCTGATGCTGTTTGCCGAAGACGTGCTCACCCGCGTTCCCGGTGGCGAGATCATCTATGACGTGAAGTGCACCCGCAACCTGGCTGGCTGGATCAAGGCCCGCGGCGGCAAACCCACCATGTGGAACACCGGCCATGCCCTGGTCAAGGCCAAGCTCAAGGAAACCGGCGCCCCGCTGGCCGGCGAGATGAGCGGCCACGTGTTCTTCAAGGAGCGCTGGTACGGGTTTGACGACGGCCTCTACACCGGCGCCCGCCTGCTGGAAATCGTCTCCCGCCAGCCCGACGCCAACCCGGTGCTCAAAAACCTCCCCAACGCCATCTGCACGCCCGAGCTGAACATCAAGATGAACGAAGGCGAGCCCTTCGCCCTGGTGGACAAGCTCAAGGCCGAGGCCCGCTTCGAGGGCGCCGAGAGCCTGCTGACCATCGACGGCGTACGGGTCGAATACGCCGACGGCTTCGGCCTGGCCCGCCCGTCCAACACCACCCCGGTGGTCGTGCTGCGCTTCGAAGCCGACAGCGAGGCTGCCATCGCCCGCATCCAGGCCGACTTCCGCCGCGCCATCGAAGCCGTGTGGCCGGGCGTTAAGCTGCCCTTCTGATCGCCTCCCGATCAATGCAAACGGGCCACCCGAGGGTGGCCCGTTTGCATTGGATCACGCCGCTTCAGATGTCGGCATGGGCATACAGATTGCCCTCGACCACCTCCGGCAAGGGCAAACCCTCGCGCAGCATCCAGTCACGCACCGCCTGCCCGGTGGCCTGGGGCCAGGGCCTCAGTTGCTCCGGGCGGACCAGGCGAAACTCGGCCAGCTCCTCGTTGAGGCGGATCTCCCCTCTGGCCTTCACGTGATAGCCGATGAGGATCTCGTTTTTGCGGAAGAAGGGATAGACCCCGAGCAAAGAGACCGACTCGGTATCGAGATTGACCTCTTCCTTCACTTCCCGGGCCACCGCATCGTCGGGAGATTCGCCTTTCTCGAGAAAACCGGTAACCAGGGCAAACATCAGCTCCGGCCAGGCATGATTGCGCGCCAGCAGGATCGCCCCGCCCTGATCGACACACTCGATCACGGCCGCCACCACCGGCAGAGGGTTATCCCACCGGACGAAACCACAGCCCGGCGAATAGCAGAGTTGGCGCTCCGCCCCTGCGAGCGCCCCCCACTCCAGGGGGCTTCCGCAATCCGGGCAGAAACGCCATTCCTTTTGCGTCATCGCTGTCAGCCCAGCTTGGTGCCAACCCAGGCCACAACGGACGCCAGGGCCGCCGGAAGCGCTGCCGCGTCAGTGCCACCCGCCTGGGCCATGTCGGGGCGACCGCCGCCCTTGCCACCCACCTGCTGGGCCACCATATTCACCAACTCGCCGGCCTTCACCTTGGCGGTGAGGTCAGCGGTGACACCCGCGATCAGGCTGACCTTGCCCTCGCTGACGCTGGCCAGCACCACGGCGGCGCTCCCCAGCTTGTCCTTCAGCTTGTCGAGGGTCTCCCGCAGGGTTGCCACATCGGCGCCCTCCTGCGTGGCGGCCAGCACCTTGGCCCCCGCCACGTCCACCGCCTGGCTGATGAGATCGTCACCCTGGCTGGCAGCGAGCTTGCTCTTCAGGCGGGCGAGCTCCTTTTCCAGCGCCTTCACATTGTCCATCACCTGCAGCACGCGGCTCAGCACCTCCTGCGGCTGGGCCTTCAGGGCGCCGGTGATGCCTTCAAGCAGGGTCTGCTGCTGCTGCACCAGCCCCACCGCCACGTCACCGCACACCGCCTCGATACGGCGCACGCCAGCGGCCACACCGCCTTCGAGGGTGATCTTGAACAGGCCGATGTCACCGGTACGGGCCACGTGGGTACCACCACACAGCTCCTTGGACGAACCGATGGTCAGCACACGCACTTCGTCGCCGTACTTCTCGCCAAAGAGCATCATCGCGCCGGTCTTCTGGGCGGACTCGATGTCCATCACGGCCGCCTCGGTGGCGGCGTTGGCGATGATCTCGTCGTTGACGATGCGCTCGATCCGGGCGATCTCCGCTGCGCTGACGGGCTGTGTGTGGGCGAAATCGAAACGGGTCTTGTCGGGATCGACTTGCGAGCCCTTCTGCTGCACATGGCTGCCCAGGACTTCGCGCAGGGCCTTGTGCATGAGATGGGTCGCCGAATGGTGGCGCACGGTGCGTGCCCGGGCCTGCAGATCCACCTTGGCGGCCACGCCGTTACCCACGGTGAGCTTGCCCGTACTCACCACGCCATGGTGGCCAAACACGGTGGCCTGGATCTTCTGGGTGTCCTCGACGGCAAAGATGCCATGCACCGAGCGCAGCTCACCGCGGTCACCCACCTGGCCACCGGACTCGGCGTAGAACGGGGTGTCGTCCAGCACCACCACGCCCATGTCACCTTCCACAAGTTCATTGACGGCCACGCCGTCCTTGTAGAGGGCCAGGATGTTGCCCTTGTGCTCGAGGGTATCGTAGCCGTGGAAGGTGGTGGCCGGGCCGTCGTACTCGAGGTTGGCTGCCATCTTGAACTTGCCGGCGGCACGCGCTTGTTCCTTCTGCCGCGCCATGGCCGCATCGAAGGCCGCACTATCGACGGTCACGTCGCGCTCGCGACAGACGTCGGCGGTGAGATCCAGCGGAAAACCAAAGGTGTCGTGGAGCTTGAAAGCGGTCTCGCCGTTGAACACCGTGCTGCCGGCGGCAGCCATGGCCACAAGCTCACCTTCGAGGATGGCCATACCGTTCTCGATGGTGGCAAAGAAGCGGTCCTCCTCCTGCTTGAGGATGTCGGTAACGCGCTGCTGACCGGTCTTCAGCTCGGGATAGGCTTCACCCATCTCGGCCACCAGATCGGGCACCATCTTGTGGAAGAAGGCGGCGCGGGCCCCCAGCTTGTAGCCGTGGCGGATGGCGCGGCGGATGATGCGGCGGAGCACGTAGCCACGGCCTTCGTTGCCGGGGATCACGCCGTCGGCAATCAGGAAGGCGCAGGCGCGGATGTGGTCGGCCAGCACCTTGAGGGACGGGCTGTCCATGTCGGCACCGGAGGTCTCGCGGGCAGCGGCAGCGATCAGCGCCTGAAAGAGATCGATCTCGTAGTTGGCATGCACGCCCTGCAGCACAGCCGAGACGCGCTCGAGGCCCATGCCGGTATCCACGGACGGCTTGGGCAACGGGTGCATCACGCCGGCTTCATCGCGGTTGAACTGCATGAACACGTTGTTCCAGATCTCGATGAAGCGGTCGCCGTCCTCCTCGGGGGAGCCCGGGGGGCCGCCCCAGATGTGCTCGCCGTGATCGTAGAAGATCTCGGTGCAGGGGCCGCAGGGGCCGGTGTCGCCCATCATCCAGAAGTTGTCCGAGGCGTAACGGGCACCCTTGTTGTCGCCGATGCGGATCACCCGTTCGGCCGGAACGCCGATTTCCTTGGTCCAGATGTCATAGGCCTCGTCGTCCTCGGCATAGACGGTGACGGTGAGCTTGTCCTTGGGCAGCTTGAACACGACCGTCAGCAGCTCCCAGGCGTAGTTGATCGCGTCGCGCTTGAAGTAGTCGCCGAAGCTGAAGTTGCCCAGCATCTCGAAAAAGGTGTGGTGGCGGGCGGTGTAGCCCACGTTTTCGAGGTCGTTGTGCTTGCCACCGGCCCGCACGCACTTCTGGGACGTGGTGGCGCGGCTGTAGGGGCGCTTGTCGAAGCCGAGGAAAACGTCCTTGAACTGGTTCATGCCCGCGTTGGTGAACAGCAGGGTCGGGTCTTCGTGGGGCACGAGAGAGCTGGAGGCTACGATCTGGTGGCCCTTGGAGGCGAAGAATTCGAGGAATTTCTGGCGGATTTCGGCGCTTTTCATCGGCGTGTTGTCTCCGGGTGTCTCAAACAGCGACGGTCGGGGATGGGTCAGGTTTCAGAGCCCGAAATTGTAGCATCCCTCCCACTTTCGTCCTGCTGGCTATAATCGGCGCTCCAATAACACCAACTCCTGCAGGAGACAGCACTCATGGGCCACCGCCTTTCCAAGATCTACACCCGCACCGGCGACGCCGGCACCACCGGCCTCGGCAATGGCAACCGGGTATCCAAGAACAGCCTGCGCATCCACACCCTGGGCGAGGTAGACGAAGCCAACGCAGCCATCGGCGTGCTGCTGTGCGAAACCCTGCCTGAAGATGTGCAAACCCTGCTGACCAACGTACAACACGATCTTTTCGATCTGGGCGGCGAAGTGTGCATCCCCGGCATGGAGATGATCACGGCCAAGCAGGTCCAGTACCTGGAAGATGAACTCGATCGTTTCAACGACGATCTGGAGCCCCTGAAGGACTTCATCCTTCCCGGAGGCACCCGTGCCGCGGCCCTGTGCCACCAGGCCCGCACCATCTGCCGGCGGGCCGAGCGGATGATCGTGGCCCTGGGCCAGGAGGAAGCCGTGAATGACGCGCCGCGTCAGTACCTCAACCGCCTGTCGGACCTGCTCTTTGTGCTGGGCCGGGTGCTCAACCGCGCAGGCGGGCGTGGCGACGTGCTGTGGCAGAAACGCAAGAACGCCTGATCAACCAGAGGCTGCCTTCGGGCAGCCTTTTTGTTACCAGTCCACCTTCTCCACCCGGCCCAGGGAACGGCCGAGAAAGCGCTCGCCGATGGTCTGGAAACGCAGGGGGATGTCGGTGACGGTATAGCGATATTCGGGCAGATGCTCCCCTGGATTGGCAATGCCCAGTTCGGCCAGCTTCCGCGCAGCCTGCTCGGCCACCGTGATGGCCGAATCAACCAGACGCACCTCGGGCCCGACGACGTCCTGCACCAAAGGCTTGATCAGGGGGTAATGGGTGCAGCCCAGCACCAGGGTGTCCACATTCTCGGCCAGTACGGGCTTGAGATACTCCTGGGCCGTGAGGCGCGTAACCTCATGCTCCAGCCAGCCCTCCTCAACCAGGGGCACGAAAAGGGGACAAGCCTGGGAGTAGACCCGGACCCCGCCATCGAGCGCATGCATGCGCCGGGCGTAGGCGTTGCTATTGACGGTGGTCGGCGTTCCGATCACGCCAATGGCCCGCGAACGGGACTCCAGCACCGCAGTTCTTGCACCGGCGTCGATCACATCAAGTACCGGAATACTCCCAGCCTTGTCCTTCACCACCTGGGATGCCACCGCTGCCATGGTGTTGCAGGCGATGATGAGCATCTTGACCCCCTGATTGAGGAGGTGATCAGTGATCTGACCGGTAAAGTGCTCGATGGTCGCCACGGATTTGACGCCGTAGGGCACCCGCGCGGTGTCGCCGAAATAGGTAATGCTCTCGAGGGGAAGGCGCTCCATCAGCGCCCGGACGACAGTGAGGCCGCCCACGCCGGAATCGAAGACGCCAATGGGCAACGTGCCGGTATCGGACATGGTATCGGACGAAAATGGGGAGTGCGGATTCTACGCCAGTCGAGCCCCGATAGGCCCACTGCCGGAATCAGTAGCCGAGGCGAGCGACCAGTTCGGCCTCTTCCTCAGGGGTGAAGGCAAACTTGTAGATGGATTTCTCGTCCGGCAGCTCACGCCACTTTCCGCCAATCTCTTTGAGGCGGCTTTCAATGGTGGCGCACGAAAGATGCATCAGCAAGGCCGGCGCCTTGACCCGCTCACACATCCGCTCGCCCCCCATCTGCTTGAATTCAAGCAGCTTTTCGTAGAAATCCCGGTGACGGGGATTGATCTCGATCAGGATGTCGGTACATCCCTTGACCTTGTAGGAATAGATGTAGAGCAGATTGAACAGGGAGGCAATGAGGCGCTTGGAGCGTGCCGACGGATCAATCGCAAAACGCCCGAACTCGCACAGCTTGCGCCCCTGGGAGCGCAGGCGCGCGGCCTCCATGCCGTATGTCTTGTCGAGGGCCAACCCTGCGGGAGAATCAACATTGACTGTCAGCGTGGCATAAACCCTGCCGAACAACTCCGCGTTCATGGTCAGCTGGTTGGGTTCGTCAAGCGAACCCAGTTGCCCGTAGCCACGCCAGGCGTATCGCTTCTGGATGAGCAGTTCGGTCTCGCGGCGGCGTTCGCCATCACGCATCAACATCTTGATGCGGAACTTGTCCTGACGCTCACTGGGCGCGTCGACCTTGGGATCGTCCTCAGCAATGCAAAGTGGATCAAACCGCCATGACTCCATGGCCGTGACTTCCGCAAGGGTTTGCGGCGCACGGTCATCCTGAACGGGGAGTTTGGGCGGTTTTCGAGACATCATCGCTTACTATACCGCGGCTTCCGGACGCGGAATATGGTGTTGTCGCAAAGCCCACAAAACATGCTCCCTGACCATCGGGGACGGATCGTTCCGGCGGGTCTCCAGAGCGGCAACAGCCGTTGGCACGCCAACGGCATTTCCCAGCGCGACCGCAATATTTCGCGACCAGCGCTCGTAACCGATTCTGTATATGGGACTACCTGTCATTCGCTCTTCGAAGATAACTTTCGACCACAGGAATAACTCTACCAGTCCGGCGCCATCAAGCCCATGCCGGGGTGTGAAATCGGACACGGTGGAGCGTCGAGCAAAACGATTCCAGGGGCAAACCAGCTGGCAATCGTCGCACCCGTAGATGCGATTGCCAATCAGCGGCCTGAACTCTTCAGGAATGGAGTCCTTGAGCTCTATCGTCAGATACGAGATGCACCGACGGGCATCGACCTTGTAAGGCGCAACGATCGCACCGGTAGGACATGCGGGAATGCAGGCGGAGCAATCGCCGCAATGGCCGCTCACGGCAACATCAACCGGCAAGGGCAGGTCCGTGTAGATCTCGCCCAGGAAGAAGAAGGAGCCGGCCTGACGGGAAAGCAGCAGCGTGTGCTTGCCACGCCAGCCCAGGCCGGCCTTACTGGCCAAAGCCACCTCCATCACCGGGGCAGAGTCCACGAAGACACGGTATCCATGGGGAACCTCGGCGCTGATCCGGTCGGCCAGGCGCTGCAGGCGAGTGCGCAGCACCTTGTGGTAGTCGCGTCCCAGGGCGTAGCGGGACACATAGGCCTTGTCCGCATCACCCAGCACCGCCAGGGGGTCTTCCCCCTCGCCGAGATAGGACATGCGCACCGACACAACCCGCCGGGTCCCGGGGAGAAGTTCCTCCGGCCGGGTCCGCTTGAGCCCGTGTTTGTACATATAATCCATCTGCCCATGGCAGCCGGCATCCAGCCAGGCCTGCAATCCCGGCTCGACATCCCGGAGATCCGTATCGGCAATCCCGACCTCGTCGAAGCCCAACTCCAGCCCCCACGTCCTGATGTTGGCGGCCAGGGACGCAAGCTCGCCCTGCCAACCGGAAAGATTATCGTGCCCCAAGCTCATTCTGTTGATGATAGCGGTCCGACAGCCCCTCTGCACCTGCTCGATGAAAATGCCACCCTGGCCATGGGCGAGCGACTCGCCCATGGCCTGCCTGCCAGCCTGACGATCTATCTCGTCGGCGACCTCGGAGCGGGAAAGACGACCTTCAGTCGCGGCCTTCTCAGGGGCCTGGGCCACACCGGAAAAGTGAAGAGTCCGACATATACCTTGGTCGAACCGTACAAAGATTCTAGAATAGTCGTATATCACTTTGATTTTTATCGATTCACCCATGCAACCGAGTTTCTTGAAGCAGGCTTGGAGGAGTACTTCCAAGGTGACGGCATCCGCCTCGTGGAATGGCCGGACCGTGCTCACCCCTTTCTCCCCGCTGCCGATCTGGAAATCCGTCTGCAAGTTGATCCCAGCGGTGGGCGTACCCTCACCCTGCGGCCGCTGAGCAGGGAGGGAGAAAAGTGTCTTCAGAATCTGGATACAAGCGCACCACCAACCTGACACCGTCACGCGGAGGCATGCTGACGCGCCGGCGCCTCATCGGGTCGGCCGCCGCAGGTCTGGCGCTGCTGGTCAGCCGTACAGGCATTGGCGCAACACCCGGATCGGTACTGGCCGTACGGGTGTGGCCGGCCAAGGACTACACCCGCATCACCATCGAAAGCCGGGACGCCCTGGTTTTCAACCATCACTCGGTGCGCAATCCGGAGCGTCTGGTGGTGGATCTGGAAGGCCTTGAGCTCAACAGCATCCTGCAGTCCCTGCCCACCAAGATCACCGGACAAGACCCCTACATCCAGCTCATCCGGGCCGGCCGTAACCGCCCGGGTGTCGTACGCCTGGTGATCGAGCTCAAGGCAGAAGTCATTCCCCAGGTCTTCACTCTGAAGCCCATCGGCGAATACGGCCACCGCCTGGTTCTGGATCTCTACCCTGCCGAACCGGTCGATCCGCTGCTGGCCCTCCTGGAAAAGCTCTCTCCCGAGGAAGCCGCGGCAGGCGGGGCGGCACCACCCGCCGTGCCCGAGAAGGCGGAGGAAAAGCCCCCGAGACGGGTCGCGGATGCCGAACGCAAACCCGAACCCCCTCACCGGGAGGCCCCCGCCGAGCGCCCACTCCCCCGCAAGCCCGGCAGCGAAGACGAACCGGCGGTCACCCGGCTGATCACCATTGCCATCGATCCCGGACACGGGGGAGAAGACCCGGGCGCCGTGGGCGCCGCCGGCAGTTACGAGAAGAACGTCACCCTGTCAGTCGGAAGACGCCTGAAAGCGCGCATCGACGCCGAGCCCAACATGCGGGCCATGCTCACCCGCGATGCCGACTATTTCGTACCCCTCCAGCAACGGGTTGCCAAGGCCCGTCGCGTACAGGCCGACCTCTTCGTATCGATCCACGCCGATGCCTTCATCAGCCCGACAGCACGGGGAAGTTCGGTTTTCGTGCTCTCAGACAAGGGGGCATCGAGCACGGCCGCACGCTGGCTGGCACAGAAGGAGAACGCGGCGGATCTGATCGGTGGCGTCAACCTGGGTGTCAAGGACAGCCATCTGGCCCGCACCCTGCTCGACCTGTCCCAGACCGCCGCCATCAATGACAGCCTGAAGGTGGGCAAGGCCGTGCTGGGGGAGCTCGGAGGCATCAACCGGCTCCACAAGGGTGAAGTGGAGCAAGCCAGCTTTGCGGTTCTCAAGGCACCGGACATTCCATCCATCCTCATCGAAACGGCATTCATTTCGAACCCCGAGGAGGAGGCACGCCTGAATGACGAGGCTTACCAGGACCGGATGGCGGAAGCCATCCTGCGCGGACTGCGGCGCTACTTCGCCAAGAATCCGCCCATGTCCAAATCGAAGCTCGCCAGTCTCAACTGAGCCCGGCCCCGCGAGCGGGGCCGTTGTTCAGCGTATGCACACCTTGCGGACCTGCTTCAGGTCGGTGACGCCACCCAGCACCTTTTCGATGCCATCCTGGCGCAGGGTACGCATGCCCTCGTCGAGAGCCGCCGCCAGCAAGGTAGCCACCCGTGCCCGCTCCTGGATCAGCGCCTTGATACGATCAGAGCCGACCATGAGCTCGTGGAGACCGAGCCGCCCCTTGTAACCCGCATTGCACTGGTCACACCCCACAGGCTCATAGAGGGTGAAGCGCCCCTTACTGTCCGCATAGCGCTGGCGCCAGCCCGCCATGATCTGCTCCCGTGCGGCCACGGCGTCCTCCACGAAGGCGGGAGTCTGGCGGAGATCCTCGCAATATTCGTCAAGCATGTGCCGGATCTCATCCTCGCCGGGGTGATAGGCCTTCTTGCATTTACCGCACAGGCGCTTGGCCAGCCGCTGGGCCAGGATACCGAGCAGGGCATCGGCAAAATTGAAGGGGTCCATGCCCATGTCCAGCAGCCGCACAATGGATTCCGGCGCGCTGTTGGTATGCAGTGTGCTGAACACCAGGTGCCCGGTGAGAGAGGCCTCGAGACCAATCGACACGGTTTCCTTGTCCCGCATTTCACCCACCATGATGACGTCGGGGTCGGCACGGAGAAAGGAACGCATCACGGTCGGGAAATCAAGGCCGGCCTTGCGGTTGACCTGCACCTGACGCAGCCCCTTCTGGGTGATTTCCACCGGATCCTCGGCCGTCCAGATCTTGGTCTCCGGGGTATTGATGTGTCCGAGGATGGAATGCAGCGTGGTCGTCTTGCCCGAGCCGGTAGGGCCACAGACGAAGAAGATGCCGTAGGGCTTGGCGATGGTGTGCTGCAAGCGCTCGTAGTTGCCTTCCAGCAGACCCAGCTTGTCCAGGGGCAGCGGCTCACTGTTGGCCAGCAGACGCATGACCACATCTTCCATCCCGCCGGTAGTCGGTACCGTGGCAACGCGCAGTTCGATGTCGAGGGGGCCGAACCGACGGAACTTGATCTTTCCATCCTGGGGCTTGCGGCGCTCCGAGATATCCAGGTCGCACATGATCTTGATGCGCGTGACGATGGGGCTGCGATAGCTTGACGGCACCTCGATGTAGGGCACCAGCGAGCCATCCCGACGAAAGCGGATCTGCGTTTTTTCCTTGCCCGGGCGTGGCTCGATGTGGATGTCGGAAGCCCCTTGCCGATGGGCATCGATGATGATCCGGTTCACCAGCTTGACGAGTTCGTTGTCAGCTGCTGCAGAGACATCCTCGGCGATCGGGTTCCCGTCACCATCATCATCCTGCATGTCCGAGAGGAGGTCGGTGACAGAAGCGTCATCGGTGGTGCTCCCCCCGAAAAACTGGGTAACCGTCTGCTGGAACTCCACCTGGGTAGTGACGCAGAATACAGGCGTGGCTTTCGGGAACACGTTCTGGACGACGCGGGAAGCGATCGCCTGCTCGGGGTCGGTCACCAGCGTCAGGAGCCCATCGGGATTCTCTTCGAGGGGGAGCCACTGGGCCTGCTGCACGTAGTCCTTTTTCAGATTCCTCAGCAGATCCAGCGGCTTGACCCTATCCGGTTTGAAGGGCTCGTAGGGGACGCCAAAGAAGCGCGAGATGGCGCTACCGATATCGACCGGTTTGAGCTTGTAATCGTCGAGCAGCAGCTGCTCAAGGGACATCCCTTGCTCCCGGGCCTGGCTGGTCGCAGCCTCAAGCTCCGCACTGGTGAGTTTGGCATCGTTGACCAGCCCTTCATACTTGGACTTGGGCAGCACCAAGGCATGGCGACGGTGAGCAAAGGCAACCGCCAGGGTCTGCCCCAGGCCCTGGATGCCCTCCTCGGCAATAGCGGAGAAGACTTCTCCGCTGCGGGTGTTGATGAGCTGGATGACCCCCAGCACATCGCCCGTCTCGGCACTGGCGATGGGGGCAACGAGCATCTGATGGCAGCGATAGCCGGTACGCTCATCCACCTCGCGGCGAAACTCCATGCGCATCGAGATGGCCTTGAGCTCCTGCTCGTCGTAGGCGTCATGGATATTGAGCATCTGCCCGGTCAAGGCGACGTAGCCCGCCACGCTGTTCTCGGCGATCGGCAAGCGGATGGTGCGGATGCTGTGCAAGCCTGTCTTGACCCTCGACGAAATGGTCGTCTTGCTCTCGTCGACCACATAGATGGTCAGGCGGTCAGCAGCAAACAAGGAGCAGATGTCCGCCGACAGCTCGAAAATGATCTCGTCGATGTTCTCGGTGGCATGGATGCGGTTGGTAACCGTCTGCAGCCCCTTGAAGAAGGCCAGACGGCTGGCGACATCACTCACACCACTCTTATGAATGCTGCTCATGCTTAGGTCAGTTCCGGAAAAATGGGCCGCGACAGTCGCGGGGCAGAAGACATGAAACAGACTCCAGGGCGGGCTCCCCGTTCCCTGCACCGGGCTCGGATCTCAGAGAGCCAGTTCAAGCCCGTTGTACAGCGCCCGCGGTGAAAAACGGCCGCAGTAACTCAGAATTTCGTCCAGGGTTGTTTGCGCCCGGCTGGGCTTGAGGTGAGTGATCCACACCTCAGGATTCGACTTGATCCGCTCGAGAAAAACCGCCAGCAGGCTCGGGCAGAGATGCCGCGAGGCCAGCGCCAGATCGTGGAGCGCATCGGGAAATGCCGTTTCGACAAGCAGATAACGCAGATCGGGAATGTCGTTGATGGCGGCGATCAGCGGCTCCGAGTAAGTCGTGTCGCCCGAGAAGACGAGGCTGCCCCCCTCACCGGACACCTGGTAGGCCACCGCCGGGACGGTGTGCAGTGCGGGCAGTGCCTTGATCTGCCGCCCATCACCGAGCTTGGCTGTTTCGTCCACCCGCATTTCCTGGAAACGCAGAAAAGGGTTGTGACGATCAGGGATTGAGGAAAAATCCGGCCACACCAGCCAATTGAAAATATGGGAGCGCAGGATGCGCAATGTCTCCGGGGAGCCATGCACGACGATGGGCATGGATCGCGCCTCCCCTACGGTGTCCACCAACAGGGGAATCATCGCGATGTGATCCAGGTGCGCATGGGTGACAAAAACGTGATCGATCTTCAGGAGTTCGTCGTACTCCAGATCGCCTACCCCGGTGCCCGCATCGATCAGGATGTCATGATCGACCAGCAGCGCCGTGGTGCGCTGGTCGCGCCCTCCGATCCCGCCACTGCACCCCAGAACCCGCACCTTCATCTTGTACCCATGAAATTCCGCAAGAGGGGCAACTGGACGGCATGCCCAGACACCGAAATGAGATCCAACACAAGTGCAACAGAATACGATCCGGCGAAGACAATCGGCGTCAGAAATGTCACGTTCCAGTACCGCAGTCTTGCGATCGCCATTACTGCTGGGCGGTCTGGGAGAAAAACTCCATCTTGACGCCGGCGATCTCGATTATGTCATGATCATTGAGGCGATGTGCCTGGGCATCCAGGGAGTGACCATTGACCACCGGAAATACCGTGCCTTCCACATGGGTGATGAAATAGCCATGGGGGCGACGGGTGATCACTGCCACCTGGGTGCCCGGCTTTCCCAGTGTGGTCAGGGATTTGGACAGCTCCAGCGTCCGGCCCGCATGGGTTCCGCTTAGGATCTGGATCATGCCGACAACGTTGCTGGGAGGTGCCATCGTAGGCTCGCCGGACGGAGCCGCGGCGCTGGCTGCGGACGCCTCGACCGATACCGCAGAACCAAAGGCCATCGCCTCATCCTGCTCGGACGCTCCTGCACTGTGCTCGGTGAGAAACTTCAGACGATACTTGCCCAATTCAACCACGTCGTTGTTCTGGAGGACGTGCTTCTTGACCGGCTGGCCGTTCACGTACGTGCCATTGGTGCTGTTCAGATCTTCGAGGAAGGCATCGTTCTGGATGGTCACGATCGCCGCATGCTCACCACTGATTGCCAGATTGTCGATCTGGATATCGTTGTGGGGCTTGCGGCCAATGGTCGTGCGCTCCTTCTCGAGAGGCATTTCCTTCAGCACCAGACCATCCATGCTCAAAATCAACCTGGGCATTGCTTTTCCTATCCGAAACCAGCCTTAACCGAGCTCCGTGCCAAGCCGCACGGAGGCACAAGACGACACCACGACAACCGACACATTATCCATCCCACCCCGATCATTAGCCAGATCGACCAGGTGCTTGGCCGCCACCTGGGGGCTTGCGCCAAGCGTCGCCAGGATCTCGGCGATATCCACATCGGGCACCATGTCGGTCAGGCCATCGGAGCACAGGAGGTAATGATCATTGGGTTCGACCGCAAATGCACCCACGTCCGGAACGACCTCCGCCTCCACGCCGATCGCCCGGGTCAACAAGCCGCGCAGCGCCGGAGGCCCCTCGGATGCGGCCCCAATCATGCCCGCGTCGCACCGCGCCCGCAACACACTGTGATCACGGGTAAGACATTCGAGCACGTCTCCACGCAAGCGGTAGAGGCGTGAATCACCGACATTGGCCACCAGCAGCACTCCATCGGCCCGAAAACAGCCCGCCACCAACGTGCTGCCCATGCCCCGCAAACCGGGGTCCCGACGACCCGCCATGAAAACAGCGCGATTGGCGAGATGTGCAGCATGGCGCAGATCGTCCTCGACCAGCATTCCTTCCTCGACGGCGTGCAGGCGATCCATCCAGGTCAGCACGGCCATCCTGGCGGCTTCGGCCCCGCCGGCATGCCCTCCCATTCCGTCGGCCAGGACGGCAAGGCCTCGCGTCTCGTCACAGGCCACGCAGTCCTCGTTGCGCAGGCGCACCTGCCCAACATGGGACACCATCGCCATCCGCCAGCTAGCACTGCCTTTGCTCACACTCAACCTTCAGCCGTAACCGGAGTGACTTTACCCGAAGCAGCTACGCAACAATCACCGCAAAGCTGCTTCACAAATAAAAACCGCGCCCGGGCATCAGCGCGGGCGCGGTGCGAATCAGGCTCGAAAGCCGATTACAGCATGGCCTTCAGCAGCTTGGCCATTTCGGACGGGTTGCGCGTCACGGTGAAGCCGCACTCTTCCATGATGGCGAGCTTGGCATCGGCCGTATCGGCACCGCCGGAGATCAGCGCGCCAGCATGGCCCATGCGCTTGCCCGCGGGGGCAGTCACACCGGCGATGAAGCCGACGATCGGCTTCTTCATGTTGGCCTTGCACCACTGGGCGGCTTCGGCTTCGTCCGGACCACCGATTTCACCGATCATGATGACGGCGTCGGTGTCGGGATCTTCGTTGAACATGCGCATCACGTCGATGTGCTTCAGACCGTTGATGGGGTCACCACCGATACCGACGGCGGAAGACTGGCCCAGACCGATTTCGGTCAGCTGGGCAACAGCTTCGTAGGTCAGGGTGCCGGAGCGGGAAACCACGCCGATGCGACCCTTGCGGTGAATGTGACCCGGCATGATGCCGATCTTGATTTCTTCCGGCGTGATGAGACCCGGGCAGTTGGGGCCCAGCAGCAGGGTTTCCTTGCCGCCGGCAGCAACCTTCTTCTTCATCTTGTTGCGCACTTCCAGCATGTCCCGGACGGGGATGCCTTCGGTGATGCAGATGGCCAGGTCGAGGTCGGCTTCAACGGCTTCCCAGATCGCGGCAGCGGCGCCAGCGGGCGGCACGTAGATCACGGACACGGTGGCGCCGGTCTCGGCGGCCGCTTCCTTGACGGAGGCGTAGATGGGGATGTCGAAGATCTTCTCGCCAGCCTTCTTGGGGTTCACGCCGGCAACGAAGCATTCCTTGCCGTTGGCGTATTCCTGGCACTTTTCCGTGTGGAACTGACCGGTCTTGCCGGTGATCCCCTGGGTGATGACCTTGGTGTCTTTGTTGATCAGGATGGACATTCGCTAACTCCTTACTTGACCGCGTCGACGATCTTCTGGGCCGCTTCGGCCATGGTGTCGGCAGCGATGATCGGGAGGCCCGAATCGCGCAGGATCTGCTTGCCGATCTCTTCGTTGGTGCCCTTCATGCGGACAACCAGCGGAACCGACAGATGCACTTCCTTGGCCGCAGTCACAACGCCGGTAGCGATGGTGTCGCAGCGCATGATGCCGCCGAAGATGTTGACGAGAATGCCCTTGACCTTGGGGTTCTTGAGCATGATCTTGAAGGCTTCGGTCACCTTCTCGGTGGTGGCACCGCCGCCCACGTCGAGGAAGTTGGCCGGCTCGGCACCGAACAGCTTGATGGTGTCCATGGTGGCCATCGCCAGACCGGCACCGTTCACCAGACAGCCGATGTTGCCGTCCAGGGAGATGTAGGCCAGATCGAACTTGGAGGCTTCGATTTCGTCGGCATCCTCTTCATCCAGATCGCGGAACTCGACGATCTCGGGATGACGGTAGAGGGCGTTGGAGTCGAAGTTGAACTTGGCGTCCAGAGCCTTGATGGTGCCGTTGCCTTCCAGGATCAGCGGGTTGATTTCCGCCAGGGAAGCATCGGTTTCCATGTAGGTGGTGTACAGCTTCTTGAGGGTGTCCACAGCCTGGGCGGTGGAGCCTTCGGGAACGCCGATACCGTTGGAGAGATACAGGGCCTGTTCGTCGGTCAGGCCGGTGGCCGGATCAACGAAGACCTTGAGGATCTTCTCGGGGGTGGAGTGAGCAACTTCCTCGATGTCCATACCGCCTTCGCTGGAGGCCATCATGGCGACCTTCTGCGTGGCGCGGTCGGTCAGCGCGGCAACGTAGTATTCCTTCTTGATGTCGGCGCCTTCCTCGATGAGCAGGCGACGCACCTTCTGGCCTTCCGGGCCGGTCTGGTGGGTGACCAGCTGCATGCCGAGGATCTGCCCGGCGTACTGGCGCACTTCGTCCAGGGACTTGGCGACCTTGACGCCACCGCCCTTGCCACGGCCGCCGGCGTGGATCTGAGCCTTGACGACCCAGACCTTGCCGCCCAGCGTTTCCGCTGCCTTGACTGCCTCATCGACTGAGAAGCACGGCACGCCGCGCGGCGTCGTGACGCCAAATTTTCTCAGGATTTCCTTGCCCTGATATTCGTGAATTTTCATGGTTGCCCTTCGATCGAAGTCTTGGCCTTATAAAGGCCGCTCACGCTTGGTTGATGGGACTCTTCGGAGCACGCATGCGCTCCGCGATACATACGCCGTTCTCCCTCGTCCAGCGTACGCACCGCTCCGCCCTTTCATGCGCCTGATCACCATTGAACAGGCTCAGAAAAAGGGCGGTCCTGACACCGCAACACCCCGGACATGCCGAGCTACTCCGGATTACGGATCAAAGGATTATATACGAAAGAGAACGCGCGACCGGTTTCACGCTGCAGTGCACATTTTCATCTCGCAGCTCACTCCGCTGCGGGGCCCCGATACCAGCGCGGGTAGTAACGCATGACAGTCTCGGAGGTCGTCTCCAGCGCATGACAGCGATCCAGCTGGAAGGGCTTTTCGCCGTCGTCCTCATTGTCGCGGCGGAAGGTGGCGAAAGTCTGGATGGCAGCGGTGGGCAGGGACAGCAGCAACTCGGTCAGGTGCGAACACCCTCTCACATCCGCAAACATCTCGCCGACCGTGCGCCGGAACCCCCTAACCAGGTTCAGGCCGATGAGCTGACGATAGGCCGGCCCGATGGTGTCGCAGCCGCCAGGATAGGGAACCCAGTCGGACACGGCCTCCACATCGACAATAAAGAATGCAGGATCGATGGTCACACGCACCAGCAGGTCGTGCACAGGGTCACCAACCCGGCGGACGCCGGACGCGATGGGGTAATCAACATCCTTGAGATCGGTGATGCGGGCATCCAGGTCGAGGAGACCATCGTCACGCATGAACCCCTGGATTTCTATCCGGCGGGTATGAACGCGGGTTCGCCGGGAGGCGGGCTCGGAAAGGGGCATGGCAGTAAGGCGAAGAAAATCGATCAGGCAAAATAAGGTAAAAAAAGGCGTGCACGGCACCACCTGCAACACTCCACGCCTCCAGCGGCCGACAAGTCGGCGCGGCAGGCTGCAAACTTCTTTAGAATACTGTAGCTTCGGCCATGGCGCGAAGGTTCCGCCATAGCCCAACATACCCACAAGGCCACCTTAGCCGGATGTCCAACGTCCCCTTGATGAACCGCGCGCGCAAAACAATCCCCTTCCTGATCGCGACGCTTGCCCCTTTCTGCGGAGCCGCCGCCCACGCTGCCGGCCTTGGCGAGCTCACCACCCACTCGTCCCTGGGAGAACCCTTGCGTGCCGAAGTGAGGCTGATGCGGGCACCGGGAGAGGAGATCGACGCGAACTGCATCAAGGCGATCCCCGGCAGCAGCGACGACATGCCGTGGATTCACAATGCACGGATCCGACTCGCCGGCGACCGCCTGCTGGTCACCACACGCGACCCCGTCAATCACCCCATCGCCATGCTCGGCCTGCGGGTTGCATGCGGCTACGAGCTCCGCCGGGAATTCACACTCCTGCTGTCTCCCCCAACAGTCGGCAGCACGGCTCCCGTGATTGCCCCCTCCGTCGCAGCCCCGGGCCAGGGCCCAGCCGAGGCGTCAGCCGCAGCCGCCCCAAGCCGCCGCGCGACGACTGGCCCTGCTGCGGTGTCGCACAGCCCCCGCCCGAGCGCAGCCGTCTCGCCCCGCCCCGCCCCGGCATCAGCCAAAGCCGCACCCCCAGCACGCCCGGCCGGACTGACGCCACCTGCGGCCACCACACCGCTTCGCACCCCTGCGGCACGCGCCCCCGAACCCGCCCGCCAAGACCGTCTCGTCATCGGAGCCGGCGACGAAGCCAGCCTTGTGCCGCTGCGCATGTCCGCGCAGCTCGCCAACCCACCGAAGAGTGAAGACAGCAGCGCCCCGCCGACCCCGCGCAGCCAAGAACAGCGCACCCTGGCCGAGATCGACGACCGCATTGCGGCCCAGCTCGAACTTGACGAGAAGATAAAGCGCCTGGAGGAATACCAGGCCCTGCTCAAGGAAAGAGTGGCCCAGCTCGACCAGAACGGCAAACCCGCCATTGCGCCCGCACCTGCGCCGGCGCAAGCCACACCGTCAGCCGGCCCGCAGGCCGAGACGGATGGCATGCAGGCACTACTTGAACAATGGACCGCCCCGGTCGCCGGCCTTCTCGCCGTGCTGCTGGGCGGTGGAGCACTGATCTACCTGCGGCGTCGGCGCAACACCACCGATGCCCCCACCCTGAGCGAGCCCGAGTTCCACACCACGCTGCAGCACCCGGGCCACACGGCCGCCGTCGGGCCGGACCTCGACCTTGCACAGCCCCCTTCCGTGACAGACGTCAAGGCCGCCTCGTCCCTTCCCGAGATGCGGGCATCCGCTGCCCCTCGCAGCCAGCCGGCAGTGCAGGCCGACGCCAGCGCCGAATGGTCCGAGCCCACCTTCGCCCCGGCGCACCCCATTCCCTTCGACGAGAACGTAGACGAGCATGATTCAGCCCTCGAGCTGGCCGAGATCATGATGTCCTTCGGGCGCACCCAGGGTGCCGCCGAGACCCTTGCCGACTACATCCGCAACAACCCCCGGCAGGCGGTCAAGCCCTGGCTCAAGCTGCTCGAGGTGTATCACGTGGCCGGCATGCGTGCCGAATTCGAAGCCCTGACGCGCCAGCTCAACAAGACCTTCAACGTCAAGATGATCAGCTGGAGCGACTTCAAGACGATCCACGGCGGCGCCGACACGGTCGAACAGATGCCCCACGTCATCCAGCGCCTGCAGGATCTGTGGGGCACCCAGGAAGCCCAGACCTACATCCACCAGATCCTCCGCGACAACCGCAACGGCACCCGCCAGGGCTTCCCCCTGACGGTCGTCGAGGAGCTGCTGCTGCTGCTCGCCATCCTCGATGACGAACTCGGCACCTACAAGCCGCCCTCCGAGCTGAGTCTGGTGGACATGGAGCCCCCCCCCAGCGCAGAAGACCGGAGCAACGCCGCAGCCTGAGCCTTCAGACCGGGTTATCCACCTCCACGAAAGCCACCTCCAGCCCAAAGCGCTCCGCCAAGTGGGCGCCCAGCGCCTGCACCCCGTAGCGCTCGCTGGCATGATGGCCGACCGCCAGGTAAGTCACCCCCGACTCCCGCGCCAGGTGGGTGGTCTGCTCCGAAGCCTCTCCAGAAACAAAACAGTCCACACCGCAGGCAATCGCCTGCTCGAAGTAGCCTTGGGCACCCCCGGTGCACCAGGCAATCCGCTCAACCGTGCGCGCGGGGTCACCCAGCAGGAGCGGCGCCCGCCCGAGCCGGGCCGCCACCTGCCGGGCCAGCAGCTCGCCCGACATCGCGTGGGGCGCACGCCCCGTCCAGCCGATGTCCTGCTCACCGAAACGCCCCTCCGGCATCCAGCCCATCAAGCGCGCCAACTGGGCGTTATTGCCCAGTTCGGGATGGGCATCCAGGGGCAGGTGATAGGCAAACAGATTGATGTCACGGCTCAGCAGCGTACCGAGACGCTTGCGGCGCAACCCGGTGATCACCCCGTCCTCACCACGCCAGAAATACCCGTGATGCACCAGTACCGCATCCGCATCCCGGGCCACGGCCGCATCGAGCAGGGCCTGACTGGCCGTCACCCCACACACCACGCGCCGGATCTCAGCGCGTCCTTCCACCTGCAACCCGTTTGGGCAATAATCCCTGAAGCGCCCGACTTCGAGCAGATTGTCGAGATAACGCTGCAATTCGGCTCTTTCCATGGCCGCCTCTCCTTGAAACCAAGCACTCCGGCTGCGCACCCGCGCGCCACCTGCAAGCCATTTTACGATGCATCGCCTGTGGATTATCTTTGCCCAAGCCGTCACGGTCTCGGTGGCCGTGCTGTTTGTGGTCAGCACACTCAAACCCGAGTGGACCGGCGAGCGCCCCGCCCTGCCCTCCGTCACCATTCAGGAAAGCATCGCGCCGGCCAGCGTCGCAGGCGGGCGTCCGGTCGCGTCCTACTCCGACGCAGCCCGCGCCGCCTTGCCGGCGGTGGTACACATCTTCACCAGCAAAGAGGTCAAGGCCCAGCGCCACCCCTTTGCCGACGACCCCCTGTTCCGCCACTTCTTCGGTGACCGCCTCGACAACCGACCCCAGCAGCGCGCCTCGGGCCTTGGCTCCGGGGTGATCGTCTCGCCCGAAGGCTATGTGCTGACCAACAACCATGTCATCGAAGCCGCCGACGAGATCGAAGTGGCCCTCAATGACGGCCGCAAGCTGCCGGCACGCATCGTCGGCCGCGATCCGGAATCCGATCTGGCCGTGCTGCAGATCAAATCCGACGGCAAGCTCAAGGCCATCACCTTCGGCCGCACCGAACAGCTCCACGTGGGCGATGTGGTGCTCGCCATCGGCAACCCCTTCGGTGTCGGCCAGACCGTCACCATGGGCATCGTCTCGGCCCTCGGCCGCTCCCACCTGGGCATCAACACCTTCGAGGACTTCATCCAGACCGACGCAGCCATCAACCCGGGCAATTCCGGTGGCGCCCTCATCGACAGCGCCGGCACCCTGGTGGGCATCAACGCCGCCATCTATTCCCGCTCAGGCGGCTCTCTGGGCATCGGCTTCGCCATCCCAGTCTCCCTGGCCCGCAGCGTGATGGAGCAGATCATCCAGAACGGGTCGGTAACGCGGGGCTGGATCGGCGTCGAAGTTCAGGCCATCACCGCCGAACTGGCCGACTCCTTCGGCATGGCCTCCAGCGAAGGCACCCTGATCTCCGGCGTCATGCGTGGCAGCCCCGCCGAGCGGGCCGGCGTGAAGCCGGGTGACGTCCTGCTGGCCGTCGAGGGCCGCAAGGTGAATGATCCCCAGGCCATGCTGGAAGCCATCGCCGCCCTTGCACCGGGGCGCAAGGCGGGCTTCGAACTGCGCCGGGGCAAGGAGAAGCTCGATCTCAAGGTGGAGATCGGGCGTCGTCCGGCCCTCTCCCGGGCCGACTGACCCGCGCCTCCTCAGCCTCCCGCCGCCACCCACTCTGCAACGCTGTCCGCGAGCAGACCGGCCACGAAGCCGGTCAGCGGATCGCTACGCTCCCGGCGGTGGCGCACCAGGCTGATCGGCAGGCTCAAGCCTGCGATGCGCAGGGGCTCGAAACGCAGGTCCGTATGAGCCAGAAACATCCGGGCCAGCATGTCGGGCAGGATCGCCACCAGCGGGCTGCGCTTCAGCACAAACGGAATCGACAAGGGCATGGCACTGCGGGCCACCACCTGACGGCTCAGCCCCTGGGCCTTGAAGATCCGGTCCACCAGCCCCGGCGGCTCCCCCACGTAATTGGTGTGGATATGCGGCAGCCCTGCCAGGTCCGCCAGCGTCGGGCCGGGCGGCACCTGGATCAGGGCGGGGTTGAAGACGCACGAAAAGCCCGACTCATGCAGCGCCAGCCCCTCATGCACTTCCCGCAGTTGAGGGAAATGCCCCACCACGAGGGTCACCGCTCCCGCGTCCAGTTGCTCCAGCTGGCGTGAGGCCGGGATGGGCAATACCGACAGGATCAGGCCTGGCGCCCTTTCCCGCAGGCGCGCCACCAGGCCGGGCAACAGCAAGGCCTCAAGAGGATCGGTGAGGGCGATGCGCACGCGCCCCTCCGCCGCGGCCGGGTCGAAACTCCGGGCGCCACGGGCCAGTTGCTGGATGTCGTCGAGCACCTGCCTGACTGCCCCCGCCAGCGCCAGGGCCCGGGGCGTCGGCCGCATCACCGCGCCCTCACGAAACAGGATGTCGTCACCGAAGGTCTCGCGCAGGCGCGCCAGCGCATGGCTCATGGCGGGCTGCCCCACGTAAAGACGGGCGGCGGCACGGCTGACGCTGGCCTCGCTGACCAGCGCATCGAAGGCCACCAGAAGATTGAGATCCAGGCGACGGAAGGCCGCGTAGTCAATATCGATCATATTGATATTATCAATCAACAAGATCGATTTGAGACATTCAACCTCGCCGCCTAGACTCGAATCACCTTCTTGTACGGCCCCGCCCATGAACGCCGACCCCGCCCTCGTCCTGCCCCGCGCCAGCCAGCCGCCACTCAGTGTCAGGGATCTGCTGTGGGTGATCGCCGCCGTCACCGGCATCGAATTCGTGGAGACCGGCATGGTCACCTTTGCCGCCGCCCCCATCATGGGTGGGCTGGGCATCGACGCCCGGGGCTTTGCCATGGCCTGGACCGTCTACGGCGTGGGCGCCATCTTCATGCTCTACAAGCACCAGTGGGTCGTCGAGCGCATCGGCTACCGGGATTTCATCCTCGCCTCCCTCGGGGTCTTTGCCCTTGGGGCGCTGCTCTGCGCCACCGCCAGCGGGCCGGGCCAGTTCACCCTTGGCCGGGCCCTGCAAGGGGCGGCGGGAGCCACCTTTTTCACGGCAGGCCGCATGCAGATCAACCGCCTGCCGGAGGCAGCACGCTTCTCCGGGCTGCTCACCTTCATCGGCACCCTGCTGGGCGGCGCGGCCCTCGCACCGGTACTGGCCGCCGGGTTGATGGCTGCCGGCGGATGGCAGGCCGTCTTCTGGGTGATGCTGCCCCTGGCGGCCGCCCTTGCCGCCTTTCTGGCTCCCCGCCTGCCCCGGGACACGGTAGCCCCGGAAGCCCGCAGCCGCGAACACTGGGGCTGGCTGATCGGGCTTGTGGTGGCGGTGTTCGCGCTCCAGTACTCCATCCAGGCCCTGCAGTTCAGCCTGTTCTCGGCGCCGAAGCCCGTGCTGGCCATCGGCGCCGCGGCCATCGCGGCCTTGAGCCTGTTTGCGGCCCGGCAATGGCGGCGGGAGCACCCGCTGATCGACTACCGGCGACTCTTCCAGCAGCGTTATCTACTGGGCATCCTGTTCTATTTCTTCGGCTACTTCCTGATCGGCCTGAGCGGCTTCCTGATGCCCATCCTGTTCCAGCACGGGCTCGGACTCGACATGGGCAGCACGGCCTGGATGCTGAGCGGCGCGATGAGCTGCAGCGTGCTCGCGGCCCTGGCCCACGCCCGCCTGGCACGCCACTGGCCGCGCCTGCGCCCCTTCATGCTCGCCGGCCTGGCCCTGATCTGCATCGGCAACCTGTGGCTGGGCCTGTCGGCAGGCACGGGAGACTGGCGGGCACTGATCCTGCCGGCCCTGCTCACCGGGCTGGCCCTGCCAATCTACATGGGGCCGGTGGCCTTCGGCACCTTTGTGCGCATTGATCCGGCGGTGTTCTCCCACGCCTACCAGGTGAAGAACATCGTCCGGCAGCTGGGCCTGTCGTCGGCCATCACCAGCGGCTCGGTGCTGCTGGAGTGGCGCTACGCCGCCCACCTGGACCCGGGCAGCCCTTCCGGGGAGTGGATCACACGCCTCCACGACAGCCTGGCCGTCCCCCTCGCGTCGCCGGCCCTTGCCCAGGCCTGCGCCGATGCCTTCATGGCCTGCGGCGTACTGGCCGGTGGGATATTCCTGATCGTGGCCATCCAGCGCGCCTTCCGTTAGAGCCTGCCGGAAATCCTCCGGTGAGCCGGTGGGCACAGGCCCTCAGGCCATGCGCTGTCCCCAGAAGGCCACCACGTCGATCATCCGGTTGGCAAAGCCCCACTCGTTGTCGAACCACACCAGCAGGTTGAGCAGGCGATCACCGCTCACGCGGGTCTGACCGCCATCGATGATGGCCGAGTGCGGGCTGTGGTTGAAATCGATGGAGGCGTGAGGCCGATCGGTATACATCATGCGTCCGGCACCACCGCCCTCGGCCGCCCCCCGCAGCAGTGCCTTGACCTCTGCCGCATCCGTACCGCGGCGCAGGGTGGCCACCAGGTCGATGGCCGACACATTCACCACCGGCACCCGGATGGCCTTCGACTCGATCCGCCCGGCCAGCCCCGGCAACATCCGCTGCACTCCCCGGGCCAGGCCCGTGGACACCGGGATCATCGACTGCATGGCCGAGCGGGTGCGGTGCAGATCGGTGTGGTGGTAGCCGTCGATCAGGGGCTGATCGTTCATCACCGAATGCAGGGTCGTGAGCATGGCATGCTCCAGCCCAAAGGCCTCGTCCAGGATGGACAGCACCGGCACGATGGCATTGGTGGTACAGGACGCCGCCGAGACGATGCGCTCCGCCCCGCTCAGCAGCGTGTGATTCATGCCAAAAACGATGGTCTGATCCACGTCCTCCGCCGTCTGCCCCGGGTGGGACAACAGCAGGCGCCGGCACCCGGCAGCCAGAAATCGCTCCAGATCGTGGCGATGGCTGTAGCGGCCGGACGCCTCGACCAGCACATCCACCCCCAGTTCGCCCCAGGCCACGCCTTCAGGCGTATCGGCATGAAAGACCTGGATCGTCCGCCCATCGATGCGCAGGCTACCCGGCTCCACCTCCACCGTGCCCGGAAAGCAGCCATGGGTCGAGTCGAAGCGCGTCAGGTAGGCCATGCTCTCCAGGTCGGCCGGCTCATTGATGGCCACCACCTCGAAGTGCTCACGCACCGGAGAGGCCAGCAAGGCCCTCAGGAAACACCGCCCGATCCGTCCGTAGCCGTTGATTGCAATCCGCAAAGCCATGCCCGTCATCCTGTCCTGTTCGCCGGCCGCCACCTGGCAGCCGGGCCCTAAGCCCGTCGCAACTCCCGCGCCCCGTACCGGTTGCCGAGAGCCATTCCAAGCCCCATCGCCACCACATAACCCAGGGCCTCGCCACTGCCACCACCGGCCACCACCAGGGCCGGCCCCGGGCAGTAGCCCGATAGCCCCCAGCCAATCCCGAAAAGCACGCTCCCGACAATCAGGCGCCCCTCCACCGGGCCGTGGGGCGCCGGCGGACGCCGCCGCCGGGCCAGCTGAAACACCGGCAAGGCCACGGCGATCGCCCCGCCCATCACCAGCGCCAGCGACGGATCCCAGCGCCCGCCCACGTCCAGGAAAGCCTGCACCTTGGCCGGGGCCACCATCTCCGACACGATCAGCCCGACACCAAACAGCAGCCCGGCCACCAGTGGCAGCAGCCACGCCAGCAGACGACTCATGATGCCTCTCCGGACAGCAATCGCAGCACGGTCACGGTGACCATCCCCGAGGCCATGAAACACAATACCGCCACCAGCGAACGGGGTGACAGGCGCGACAGGCCGCACACCCCGTGACCGCTGGTGCAACCGCGGGCAATCCGCGTGCCGTAGCCGGTCAGCAGACCGGCAACGAACAGCACCGGCCAGGACACCCCGAAGCGCGCTTCTCCACCGCCCACCGCCAGCCCTGGTACCACCCAGGGCGCCGCCAGCAATCCGGCCAGAAAGGCCAGCCGCCAGCCCATGCCATCACGAGCGCCGCTGAGGACCTCACCAAAAATTCCGCTGATGCCGGCGATCCGGCGGCTGCCGATGAACAGGATTCCCGCTGCGAGCCCGATCAATGCCCCGCCGCCAAGGGACGCCAAGGGCGTGAAATGAGCCCAGTCGATGGTCATCAGGGAAACCCTCCGCAGTGGGCAGGCCGGCCCGCAAGCCCGGCGCTGCATCCGAAAGGGCGCGAGTGTACCCCGGACTCGGCCCCGAAACCCACCCGCTGGAGCGCGTCAGATCACGCCTCGAGGGGCAGTTCAGGCGGCGCGGGGGCAGCCTGCAGACCTGCGCAATAGTTGGCGAATCACTTCAGCAATCGTGCAAGCCGTGGCGAATTTAACGTATTTAACGTTTAGACATGAACTACATTGCACGGGAGTTCCCAGCCATCCCGGATGCCATGCCCTCGAAAGGCCCGATCCGACAACCATGACGCCCCAAGCCAAGACTCCCCTCGACCTCCCCCCCATGCCCCCGTTCGAGCGCCTCACCCGGCTGCTCGAAGAAGCGGAACACGAGACCGCCTCCGCCCGCGCCCAGCTCGAGCAGGCCCATGGCCAGATGGCAGTCATCCAGCGGGAAAGGGACCGGGCGGTCAGCACCATTCGCAAGCTCAACCGGGAAGCCTTCTTCGATCTCGCCCGCCGTGCCGAACAGCGGGACGGCGAGTCCCCACTGCACACGGCCCGGATCGGCGCCTACTCCGGCCTGATCGCCGCCAGCCTCGGCTGTACGGAAACCTGGTGCGAGCTGATCGACAGCGCCGCCCAGATGCACGACATCGGCAAGATCGGCATCCACGACAGCATCCTCAGCAAAACCGGCCCGCTCACCACCGAAGAATGGCGCCTGATGCGCGAGCATCCGCGGATCGGCGCGGCCATCATCGGCCAGTCGGACGAACCCCTGCTCCAGCTCGCCGGCGAAATCGCCATGACCCACCACGAGCACTACAACGGCGCCGGCTACCCTCTGGGCCTGTGCGGTCGGGACATCCCCCTGGCGGGGCGTATCGTCGCCGTCGCCGATTTCTTCGATGCCCTGACCCACGACCGCAGCTATCGCAAGGCCCTGCCCGTGGATACCGTGCTCTCCATGATCCGCGAACGACGCGGCGAACAGTTCGACCCGCAGGTGGTCGATGCCTTCATGAGCATCGCCGAGCAGATCAAGCAGACCCGCCAGAGCATGGTCGAAAAAGAGCGCGTCTATCAGGCCACCGACGGCTGGGACGGCGACTGGTGGATGCTCGCCTGAGGCCGCCAGAAGCGCCCTGACATCCCCCAGCCGCGGCACTTCCCTGCCGCGGTCTTCTGACGGACACTGGCGGGCATGAATACCACCTCCACTCCGCCCGTCCCCCTCTCCTTTCTCGACCTGGTTGCCGTCCGTGAAGGCGGTACGGTAGCCGACGCCCTGGCCATCTCCCTGCGCACGGCCCGCCATGCCGAAGCCCTCGGTTTCACCCGCTACTGGCTGGCCGAGCACCACAACATGGCCGGCATCGCCAGCTCGGCCACCGCCGTGCTGGTGGGGCACATTGCCGGCGGCACCCGGAGCATCCGGGTCGGATCCGGCGGCGTCATGCTGCCCAACCACGCGCCGCTCGTGGTGGCTGAAGCCTTTGGCACCCTCGCCGAACTCTACCCCGGGCGGATCGATCTGGGCCTCGGACGCGCTCCCGGCACCGACGGGCTGACCATGCGCGCCCTGCGCCGGGACCGCATCGAGCGGGAAGAGGACTTCCCCCGCGACGTGGCCGAGCTGCAGCACCTGCTGGCCCCGGCCGAACCCGGCCAGCAGCTCATCGCCATGCCCGGCGCGGGCACCCGGGTACCCATCTGGCTGCTTGGCTCCAGCCTCTTCTCGGCACGGCTGGCCGCGGCCCGGGGCCTGCCCTACGCCTTTGCGTCCCACTTTGCGCCGCGCCTGCTGCTGCAGGCCGTCGAACTGTACCGCCGCGAATTCCAGCCCTCGGCCCAGCTCGCCGCCCCCTACGTGATCATCGGCGTCCCGCTGATCGCCGCTCCCAGCGACGAGGAAGCCGACTTTCTCGCCAGCAGCACCTTCCGGCGCGTGCTGGGCATCTTGCGTGGCGACCGGCGACGCCTGCAGCCCCCGGAAGAGAACTTCATGGCCGGCTTGCATCCGGAAGAACGCGCCGCCATCGGCGACTTCCTCGGCGCCGCCGTCATCGGCGGCCCGGACACCGTGCGCGACGGCCTGGCCCGCCTGCTGGCCGCCACGGGCGCCGATGAGCTGATGCTGGTCTGCGACATCTTCGATCCCGACCTGCGCCTGCGCGCCCTGGACCTGGCCGTTGCGGCCCGCGATACGCTGTAAAAGACGTAACGGTCCACGACAAGCCACTCATCACCGCCCCCCAGCAAGGGGCGGCGCTTGAACGAAATCGACAATGCAATCGGGATAGGGGCGGTCAGATAATCTGACCGTTCCCCTCCCACACCACCCGGCATGCGGGTCCGCACCGGGCGGT
>NZ_JAKLLN010000031.1:242-42135 GCF_023150065.1 Zoogloea sp. | reverse complement strand
TCGTCTTCCATGGCCGTGCTCATGTGTCATTCCTTTCAAGGTTAACACCTGAGCAGGATTTCACTGGGTCAATACACTGCGTCACTCGACCCACCCACAGGGCCAGTCACCTCGGCAACTCGAGCCTTGTGCAGAACACCTGCAGGTGGCTCCAAACACTGTGCCAAAGCCCAGGTCGGGGCCTTCTTCCGCACCCTGGAATCTGCACGCGGCCAACCAAGGCCGGAGGATAAAAAAGCCGACAAACGTTTCGTTTATTTCGTTTGTTTCGTATATTACGGATATCGAGGTGCTACTGCTGGTCACACCCGCAGAGAAACAAACCGGAGGAAAGCATCATGGCAAACGCGCAAGCAGTCATCGACACCGTGCTTGATGAGCACGATGCAGCACTGGCGCAAGCCGCTCAACGTTGCTTGATGGCAGCGTTGGATCATTCACGGGCGGAAACCATACGCCTGATTGCACAGGGTGAAGACCAAGCTCAGGCGGTCGTCGAGCTTCCCCCGAAGGTGCTGCGCTTCATGGCCGATCTGCTCGGGGTTATGGCACAGCGTCAGCCTGTAGCCGTACTGCCACAGAAACTTGAACTCTCCACTCAGGAAGTGGCAAACATGCTGAATGTGTCGCGTCCGTACGTGGTCAAGGAGATCGAGGCAGGACACCTGCCTTGCCGTAAGGTTGGTCGCCATCGGCGTGTCCTGTTCGAGGACATGATTGCTTATCAGCAGAAATCTCGCTCTGAATCGGATGCCGCACTGCAGGCCTTGGCCGACCAGGCTCAAGAGCTGGGTCTGGGGTACTGATATGGCAGGTTCAGCACGCTACACAGTGATTCTGGACGCTTGCGTGCTGTACCCCGCGCCTCTGCGCGACGTGCTCTTGAGCCTTGCCAGTGTGGGTCTGTTTCATGCTCGCTGGTCTGAGCGGATTCAGGATGAATGGGTTCGCAATCTCTTGCTGCAACGGACGGATCTGAAGCTGGAGGATCTGCGGCGCACCTGCGCATTGATGAGCAGTGCCATTCCGGATTGCTTCGTGACGGGGTGGGAACCCATAGAGCAGGTCATTACGGGACTTCCGGACCCGGATGATCGTCATGTCGTTGCAGCCGCACTTCGCGGCCATGCCGACGCAATCGTGACTTTCAATCTCAAGGACTTCCCGGCTGAAGTCATGGATACGGTGCAGGTTGAGATTCAACACCCAGACGATTTCCTGCTTAATCAACTCGATCTGGCGCCATTTCCGGCACTCAAGGCGATCAAGGCCATGCGCGCCAGACTGCGCAGACCGCCCATTGAAGCAGCAGAACTGGTGACGATGCTTGAAAGACTTCAGCTACCGCTGAGCGCGGCCAGACTGCGTGAGGTCAGTGAGCTGATCTGAGGCCATGTCTGCAGATCAAGCTGTCGCTGACAGCGCTACACGCTGAAATAGCTCGCCTGATACTGCCCCAAGCGTTGGCGCAGCAGGAACGGACGGTCAATGTGTTGAGCGAGTTCTTCGATTGAGGCTGCCGGCACCCCAGCGGCCAGGAAGTGTTCGCGCCATGTATTCACCACGTCCACGACCCGATGAACTTCGGCCTTCGCAGCTTGAGGCGTCAGCCAGTACTGCCCGGCGGCAGAGAGCGCGTTCTCGATGCTGGACTCGGCACCCTGCGTCCCCACCGCCATCGCCTGATAGCCCAATGACTGCCCCATCGGTAGCACATCGAAAGCCGGTGCGAGCGCGTACTGCTGCGCCTGGTTGACCAGGAGAACGTGGTTCTTCTCGTGGTCGTCCGTGTTGTCGATGAGGATGTTGAACACCAGGCGCCGGAACAGCTCATGCATCTGGGCGCGATGGGTCGCGACGTCGCCCCGGCGGCGCAGGAGTTGAGCCAGATTCGGGTACGACAGCTCGACACCCGCGGCCCGCAAGGCCACGTTGGCCGACAGCGCGTGCCATCGTCGGCCTTCCGAGCGGTCGAAGCGCTTGATAGCCAGCGCAACGCCCCGCGCAAACGGTATGGGCCGCGTTTCCGCCACCGCAACCCCTGCCTTTGCGGCAAGTGTCAAGGAGGCGTGCTCATGCTTCGTCGCCTGCCTTGTTAGCGCTCGCCGCAGCAGCTGTACGCGTCCTGCGGGCGCGCAAACGACTGGCCTCGCGCACGTCGGATTCGAGTGCCCGAACATCCTTGCCCGGTTCAGCCAAGTCCCCAAGCCCGTCCGCCAAACCGAGCAGCCACAAGGCGGAGGCATACACCCCCATGCTCACAGACGGGTCCCCTTTCTCCAGGCGAATCAGGGTAGGTACAGAAACCCCAAGACGGCTGGCCCACTGCCGCTGGGACTCCTTACGCCGAAGCCGTGCCACGGCCAGCCTCTCTCCAAGGGTCTGCAAAGAGACCAGGACTTCCGGCGGCAATGAACTTAGGGCTAGAGGAGGTTTTGACATAACATAAAAATAGACAAAAACTTAATAAAAGTAAATTTTATGTTATGTCAAAACGCCCCAGCATCTCCCCAACAATCATGTGATCCACAACCTTGAACACCCGCAGCTCAATCGGCGTAGCGGGCGCCAGCTCCGGGCTGGCGAGGGCCTTGCGGATCCCCTTTACCACGTCGTTCACGATGCGCGCTGCCGCCTCCGCTGGAAGGCGCAACGCCCTGCCTGCTTCGATGAGACTGTCGAGTTTCACCTCGTTGAATCTCACGGCGCCTGGCAATTCAATGGCCATGCGCACGGCGGGCCACGGTCCGTCCTGGGTGCCCAATGCTCTGGTGTGATAGGCGGATGTGCTCAGCAGATCGTAATGGGGCGCCAGCTCGGGCCCCAGGGCGGTCATGACAAATGACAGATTCTTCAGGTGGCAATCGTCATTTGCCAGAAAGACGTTGAAGACCAGCCATCGAAAGAGTCGAAAGCGCGTCGCCGCAGGATTCGCCGAGAGGGTGCTGATCTCGTACAGGGTCTCCAGGGATGCCCGGGTGTACTTCAGCGTGCGGGAGATGTTGAGCAGCTGGCAAGCGTCGATGATGTGTCTGCGCTGCGTATCGGGAAAGCTGCCCAGCCTGTCGAAGCGTTCGATGATGTAGACCGGTACGGCCGCCACCTCGCCGGGCAGGCGGCGCAGAGTGACGTCCGGGACAAGCAGCCCTGCCGCCCTGGCCAGCCGCATGGTTAGAAATTCGTTGTAGGCCGATGCCGGATAGCGCTCCACGTCGGGATGGTCGGGCTTCAGGATGTGCGTGGAAGGTGTGGCGCCAGCCGGCTCAAACAGCTGGCAGTCTTTCACGACGAGCAGCAGTTTGTGCTGCGCACCCGCGGCCGACATCTTCTTTGGTGCATCGTGGATCAGGGTCTGCTGCGGCAGATTGCGGATGCGGCGGACAAGCGCCTCATCGGGCAGCGGCACAATGGCGCTGTCGGTCGGAAGTGCCTCTCCGGGCGGCAGCAAGGTCAGGGCGCCGGCCGACTCCCTCCCCAGATACCGCAAGACGTCGAAGGCATCTCGGACATGGGCTTCCCGGCAGACCGCTTCGCGCAGATGCTCTTCTGGCAGGAGGTTGTCGAAGAACCACTGTACGGTTCTGACCGTGCTCCCGTCGCGATGCTCGAGCTGATGTCGTGGCAGAGCCGGTGACAGGTCAAAAGCCTGGGCAGAGCTTGACCACGACGCCTCGTATTTCAGCGTCCAGATGTCCTGCTCTTCGAGCAGATGGCCAACGCGCTGGCGCTCGAAATGGATCTCCAGAACACGCGCTTCACTCACCGCCGGCATCCCGCTTTTGTGCCGCACGCAGCTCCAGGCGGGCAAGCTCCGCTGCAGCGGAGTCGTGGAACTCGACGGACACGCGCACTCCGAGCTCCCGGAGCAGGCGAAACACCCGCCCCATCTGCACGGTGTCCTTGCCGTTCTCCACGTCGGACGTGAACTGCTTGCTGACACCCACCATGCCCGCCAGGTCGTCGATCCGGATGCCGGAGCTTTTGCGGACAGCACGGAGCACCGTGCCGATATCCGAGACGGAATCCACCGTTTTTTTCATGGAGATCTTTCCTCAGCGCTCAGTCGTCTCACGAAGGATTCGTCCGACTATTATTCCTGCAATCGCAGGAATAATAGTCAAGGGCTGCGGCGATCGCCATGATTTCCTACGATCGCAGGAAATCTCGATCCGAATCCACCGATAGCCGATGAATTCCTGCGATCTCAGGAATATTTCCAACACCCCATCAGGCCTCCCCCTCACTCCCCCCCGCCCAGCCCCACCCGCGTCGGCAGATCCCACGCGCCGCCCGGCGCGATCAGCCTGCACATGCCCGTGGAGGTGGCGTGGGCCAGCTCAAAGCCCTTGCCGTCCCACGTCCATTCCTCCATCGACCAGCAATCCCCCAGGCCGCGGCCTTTCTGGGTGGCGGTGATGGTGCCGGCTTCGTATTCCGAGCCCTGGGTGGTGACCAGCACGGGCTGGTAGGGCGGGGCTTGATTGACGATCCAGTAGCCGTGGCCGACGTTGTAGGCGCCGCTCCAGCAGCGGGTGGAGAGCAGCAGGCGGGTGTCGGTGAGGCGGGTAACGGTGGTGGGTGCTTCGTTGGAGGGGTCGGGCTCGGTGAGATCCGGGCAGTAGTCGGTTTCTTCACTCTTCAGGGTGGCGCGCAGGGCCTTGAGCAGGGCGGGGCCCTGCTGCTTCACCCAGGTCTTGTCGCCCGGCCGGGCGGGGGTGATGGCGCCCGGCTTGATGACGAGGCCCAGCAGCAGGGGGAGGGCCTTGCTTTCGGGTTCGGTGCCGCGGCGGATGAGGGCGCCGGGGGTGCCCAGGCGGCCCTGGAATTCGTCCATCTTGAGCAGCACGGCGGCGGCGCCGGTGTCGGAGAGCGCCCAGGTGGTGCCGCCGCGCACAAACTCGATGCTGCTCTTGCGGGTGAGGGCGGCGAGCAGGGCCTGGGTCTGGGCCGGGTTGAGTTCGCCCCGCAGGCTGTCGCTGTCAAAACCCACCGCACCCTGGGCGGAGCCGTTGATGCGGAGTGTGAGCTGGAAACGCCGGGGCAGTTTGTCGACGACGGGGTTTTCGCCATAGCGGCCGACCATCACCTTGGCCGTCACCGCTTGCCGCGGGCCAGCGAGGCGGGTGAAGAGCACCGAGATGGGCAGCTCGACGCCGTCCGGGCTGTAGCCGGCGGCACGGCAAGTGCGGGTGTTGTCGCAGGCCAGCTCCCAGTCGCCATGAAAGAAGCGCGTGCCGGGCAGGTCGGCAGCGGCCAGGGTGGGGGCCGCCAGCAGCAGGGCGACGTAAAGGGTGGGGCAGGGGATGCGCATGGAGCTTTCCTTGCCCGGGCCTGGCGCCGGGCAGCGTGTGGGGTGATGCCGGCAGTCTAGGGGCTGCCGCGGGTGGTCATCAATGCGTGCGCAGTGATTTGCCGCTTGCTATCCTCCGCTTCCCGGCCGCGGCAGCAGCCCGCACCCAACCATCACGGAGATACGCCCATGGCGTCGTTGCAGGATCAGTTCATGAAGGCCGGCCTGGTCAGCAAGGGCAAGGCCAAGCAGCTCAACCAGGACAAGTCACGCCAGCAGAAGCTCGACCGCAAGGCCGGGGTACAGACGGTGGACGAGGCCAAGCTGGCCGCCCAGGAGATCCAGCGCCAGCAGGCCGAGCGGGCGCGGGAGCTCAACGCCCAGCGCGACGCGGCCGCGCGCCAGAAGGCCATCGAGGCGCAGATCGTGCAGATGATCCAGCAGCACAAGCAGGCCAAGCTCACCCGGGGCGCGGCCGAGGTGGCCTACAACTACACCCACGACAACAAGATCAAGCGCATGTTCGTGTCGGCCCAGGTGCGCGATCACATCGCCGCCGGGCATCTGGTGATCGTCTGCCAGGGCGAATCGGCCGAGCTGCTGCCCCGGGCCATCGGCAACAAGATCGCCGAGCGCGACCCGGCCCGGGTGGTGTACGTGAAGCAGGCCGAAGCACCGGCCGAGGACGATCCCTACGCCGACTTCAAGGTGCCCGACGACCTGATGTGGTGATGCTGCGTGCCACGCTGCGTAGCGTGGCGACGTGTCAGGCCCCGGACCCCCGGTGACCGTGGTTAAATCGTGCGCATGAACCCACGCCTTGCCAACACCGACGCCCCCTCCAACCCTGCCCACCGGGAGGCCGCCTGGTCCGAATACGCCGTGCTGGTGGTGGACGACGAAGCCGGGGTGCGCAACTTCCTCGAACGTGCCCTGCGTGCGCGGGGCTGTCGGGTGGAAGTGGCCGGGTCGTCGGAAGAAGGCGCCGAGCGCCTGCGCGAACATCACTTCGACGCCATCGTGCTCGACATCGCCCTGCCGGGCCGCTCTGGCATGGAGTGGCTGCGCACCCTGAAGAACGACGGCTTTGCCGGCGACGTGATCCTCATCACCGCCTTTGCCGACATCGAAACTGCCATCGACGCCCTGCGCGCCGGTGCCTCCGACTTCGTGCTCAAGCCCTTCCGGGTCGATCAGATCATCAACTCCCTGCAACGCTGCTTCGAGCGCGCCCGCCTCGACCGGGAGAACTTCGTGCTCCAGCGCCAGGTGGCCGGCCTGGGCGGCGAAGTGGCCGGGCTGATCGGCCATTCGAACGCCATGCGGGCCCTGTGCGACATGATCCGGCGGGTTGCGCCCACCCCCGCCACGGTGCTCATCCTCGGTGAATCCGGGGTCGGCAAGGAAGTCACCGCCCGGGCCCTGCACCAGATGAGCCCCCGGGCCGAGCGTTCCTTCGTGCCCCTCAACTGCGCCGCGGTGTCGGCCGAGCTGATCGAGAGCGAACTCTTCGGCCATGTGCGCGGCGCCTTCACCGGTGCCCGCGAGGCCCGCCGCGGCCTGTTCCACTATGCCAACGGCGGCACCCTGTTCCTCGACGAAGTGGGCGAGCTGCCCCTGGCCATGCAGACCAAGCTGCTGCGCGTGCTGGAAGAAAGGCGCATCCGCCCGGTGGGCAGCGAGGCCGAGGTGCCGGTGGATGTACGCGTGGTGGCCGCCACCAACCGCGACCTGCACGCCGAAGTAGCGGCGGGGCGCTTCCGGCGTGACCTGTTCTACCGCCTTGAAGTGCTCACCCTGTCGATCCCGCCCCTGCGCGAGCGCCCCGACGATGTGGCCGAGCTGGTGCAGCACTTCAACGCCCAGCTGTCCTCGCGTCTGGGCCTGCCGCCCCTCACCGTCACCCCCGCCGACCTGGTGCGCCTGGCCACCTATCCCTGGCCCGGCAACGTGCGCGAGCTGCGCAACCTCATCGAACGCTCGCTGATCCTCGGCAGCCTGCCGGTGCACAACCAGGTCCAGGGCATGGCCGACCCCCTGCCCCTGAGCCTGGCCGAGGTGGAGAAGCGTCATATCCTGGCGGTGCTCGACCAGTGCGGCGGCAACAAGACCCACGCCGCCACGCTGCTGGGTGTCTCCCGCAAGACCCTCGACCGCAAGGCGGTGGAGTGGGGCATGGCATGAGCCCCCGCACGGCAGGCCGCCCTTGATCGACTTCCGCGACCGCCTCAGCCGCTCGGTCCGCAGCAAGCTGCTGGCCATGGTGCTGGCGCCACTGCTTCTCGGCGTGCCCATCCTGCTCGGGCTGGTGTGGATGTGGGGCACCCAGGGCTACCAGCAACTGGTCAGCTACAAGGTCAGCTCCGACCTGATCACCGCCCACGAGTACTTTGCCCACATGCACCAGAATGTCGCCGTGGACATCGGCGCCCTGGCAGGCTCCCAGCGCCTGTCCCGGGCCATGGCGACGCCCGCCGGGGCGGCCCTCGACAGCTATCTGGACGAGGCTCGGCGCCAAGCCGGGCTGGACTTCCTCTACCTCCTCGATGCCCGTGGCGAACTGCTCGGCACCGACCTGCCCCGCCACCACCCCAGCGCCCGGCGCGGCGACTGGCCGGTGGTGCGCAAGGCCCTGGCCGGTGAGCCCGCCACCGCCATCGACGTGTTCGATGCCGACCACCTGGCCGCCATCAACCCCGCCCTGCGCCAGCGCGCCCGCCTGAGCCTGGTACCCACTCCCAACGCCGCCCCCGACCCGCGCCTGGAGGAAACCCGCGGCCTGCTCATCCACGCCGCCATCCCGGTGCGCAACGAAGCCGGCACCCTGGTGGCCGTGCTCGAAGGCGGCGTGCTGCTCAACGGCAACAGCGACATGGTGGACCGCATCAACGCCATCATCTATCGGGAGGGCACCCTGCCCCTGGGCAGCCGGGGCACCGCCACCCTGTTCCTCGGTGACGCCCGCATCGCCACCAACGTGCGCCTCTTCGAGGGCGAACGCGCCCTCGGCACCCGCGCCTCCCAGGCCGTGCGCGACCACGTGCTGAACGACGGCAAGGTGTGGCTGGACACCGCCTTCGTGGTGAATGACTACTACGTGTCGGGCTACGAGCCGGTCATCGACAGCTTCGGCAAGCGCGTCGGCATGCTCTACGTGGGCTTCCTGGAGGCGCCCTTCAGCGCCGCCATGCAGGGCGCCCTGTTCACCCTGTTCGCGGTCTTCGTGTCGGTCAGCGTGGCCGGCTGCGTACTGTCCCTGCGCTGGGCGCGAAGCATCTTCAAGCCGGTCGAGCAGGTCGGCGCCACCATCCAGCGCGTCGGCCAGGGCGACGCCGAGGCCCGGGTCGGGCCGGTGGCCAGCCGGGACGAGATCGGCCAGCTGGCCGCCGCCTTCGACGGCCTCCTCGACACCCTTGCGGCGCGCCGGGCCGAGCTGCAGCGCTGGGCCGACGAGCTCGACCGCAAGGTGGCCGAGCGCACCCTCGAGCTGCAGGAGGCCAACGCCACCCTGGAGCAGGCCCGCCGCCACCTGGCCATGACCGAAAAGCTCGCCGCCATCGGCGAGCTCACCGCCGGCGTGGCCCACGAGATCAACAACCCGGTGGCGGTGATCCAGGGCAACCTCGACGTGCTCAAGGAGATCCTCGGCCCCGCCGCCGACCCGGTGCGCGAGGAGATCCGCCTCATCCACGAGCAGACCCACCGCATCTGGCTGATCGTCACCAAGCTGCTGCAGTTTGCCCGCCCGGGCGAGTTTGCCGGCTACGTGGAAGGGGTGGACCCGAACGCCCTGATCGCCGACTGCCTGGTGCTCACCCGCCACAACCTGGAGCGGCGCAACATCGAGGTCCACGTGAGCGCCGCGGCCACCTGCAAGGTCGAGGTGAATGCCAGTGAGCTGCAGCAGGTGCTCATCAACCTCATCGTCAACGCCATCCAGGCCATGCCCGACGGCGGCAGCCTGCGCCTGCACATCCGCGACTGGGAAGAAGACGGCCAGCCGGTGGGCGCCACCATGGAAGTCTGCGACACCGGCCAGGGCATCGCCGCCGAAGACCTGTCACGCATCTTCGACCCCTTCTTCACCACCAAGAAGGGCTCCGGCACCGGGCTGGGGCTGTCCATCAGCTACACCATCGTCGAGCGCTACGGCGGCCGCATCTCGGTGGCCAGCCAGCCCGGGCAGGGCGCCTGCTTCACCGTGCATCTGCGCAGCGAGGCCCGCTACGCCGACACCCCCACCGCCCCCGGCTTCACCGCCCGCTGGATCGAAACCGGCACGCCGCCCGAGCCTAAACGCTCGCCCGGCGCAGCCACGCACTGACCCCATCCACGACCATCAGCAGCATGGCCAGGTTCTCCACGGTGGCCCTGCCCAGCAGCAGCAGAAACTCCGGCGAGGTCTCCGGGGGCAGGAAGTAGCGCGGCATCAGGTGGCCCGAGGTGGAGGAGGGCGCACCGAAGGCGAAGGTCTTGCCCTTCAGGTCGGCAAAGCTCTTGATGTTGTCGCTGGCGGTGATGAAGCGGGAGGTGAACTTGGCGTCCTCGGCGCGCAGCAGCGCTGCGCCGCCGGGGCCGCCCCCGGAAGGATGGGACATTTTGTCCAGCCCATGGACAAAATGTCCCGATATTTCCCAATGCGCTCATTCAAGCCATTGATTCCTATGCCCACGCCTCTTGGCTCGGAGCTTGCAGATCATTCAGACCGTTCTTCAACAACACCACAAGGGGGAAGAATCACCATGCAACTCTCACGGCGCCAGTTCTTCAAGGTGGCCGCCGGGGGCTTGACCGGTTCGAGTCTGGTCGCGATGGGCTTTTCGCCCACCGCGGCCCTCGCCGAAGTTCGCACCTTCAAGCTCGCGCGCACCACGGAAACGCGCAACACCTGTCCGTACTGTTCGGTCGGTTGCGGCATCATCCTGTACAGCCTCGGCGACAGGGCCAAGAACGCCCACTCCGAGATCATCCACATCGAGGGCGATCCGGATCACCCGGTCAATCGCGGCACCCTGTGCCCCAAGGGCGCCGGCCTGCTCGACTTCGTGCACAGCAAGAACCGGCTCAAGTACCCGGAAGTGCGCGAGCCCGGCACCAAGGAATGGAAGCGCATCGGCTGGGACGAGGCCTTCACCCGTATCGCCAAGCTGATGAAGGAAGACCGCGACGCCAATTTCGTCGCCAAGAACGCCGATGGCGTGACGGTTAACCGCTGGCTCACCACCGGTTTCCTCGCCGCCTCCGCCTCCAGCAACGAGGCCGGCTACATCACCCACAAGGTGGTGCGCAACCTGGGAATGCTCGCATTCGATAACCAAGCGCGTGTCTGACACGGCCCGACGGTGGCAAGTCTTGCCCCGACGTATGGCCGCGGTGCCATGACCAATCACTGGACCGACATCAAGAATGCGGACGTGATCCTGATCATGGGCGGAAACGCCGCCGAAGCCCACCCCTGCGGCTTCAAATGGGTGACCGAAGCGAAGGCCAAGAACAAGGCCCGCCTCGTGGTCGTAGATCCGCGTTTCACGCGCTCCGCCGCGATGGCCGACCTCTATGCGCCCATCCGCACCGGCACCGACATCGCCTTCCTGGGCGGGGTGATCCACTACCTGATCACCAACAACAAGGTGCACATGGACTACATCAAGTCCTACACCGACATGAGCTTCCTGGTGAAGGAGGAGTTCGCCTTTGCGGACGGCTTCTTCTCGGGCTACGACCCGGAAAAGCGCAAGTACGACAAGTCCACCTGGGACTACCAGATGGGCGAGGACGGCTTCGTCAAGACCGACCCCAGCCTGGAAAACCCGCGCTGCGTGTGGAACCTGATGAAGGCCCACTTCAGCCGCTACACCCCGGAAGTGGTGGAGAACATCTGCGGTACACCCAAGGACAAGTTCCTGCAGGTGGCCGAGCTGCTCGCCTCCAGCCACACCCCGGACCGGGTGATGACCATCCTGTACGCCCTGGGCTGGACCCAGCACTCCACGGGTTCGCAGATCATCCGCACCGCCGCCATGGTGCAGCTGCTGCTCGGCAACATCGGCCGGGCCGGGGGCGGCGTGAACGCCCTGCGTGGTCACTCCAACATCCAGGGCCTCACCGACCTGGGCCTGCTCTCCAACCTGCTGCCGGGCTACATGACCCTGCCGGGCGAGAAGGAGACCGACTACGACGCCTACATCGCCAAGCGCGCGCCCAAGCCCATGCGCCCGGGGCAGCTCTCCTACTGGCAGAACTACGGCAAGTTCCACGTCAGCCTGATGAAGGCCTGGTATGGCGCAGCGGCGACCAAGGAGAACAACTGGGCCTTCGACTACCTGCCCAAGCTGGACAAGACCTACGACGTGCTGCAGGTCTTCGAGCTGATGCACCAGGGCAAGATGAACGGCTACATCGCCCAGGGCTTCAACCCCCTCAACTCCTTCCCCAATAAGGCGAAGGTGAGCGCAGCCCTGGCCAAGCTCAAGTACCTGGTCATCATGGACCCGCTGGCCACCGAGACCTCCGAGTTCTGGCAGAACTACGGCGAATTCAACGACGTGGACCCGGCCAAGATCCAGACCACGGTGTTCCGCCTGCCCACGACCTGCTTTGCCGAGGAAGACGGCGCCATCGTCAACTCCGGGCGCTGGCTGCAGTGGCACTGGAAGGGCGCCGAGCCCCCCGGTGACGCCAAGACCGACCCCGAGATCATGGCGGGCCTGTTCCTGCGCCTGCGCGACATGTACAAGAAGGACGGCGGCGCCTTCCCGGACCCCATCCTCAACCTGTCGTGGCCCTACAAGGTGCCCTACGAGCCCTCACCCGAAGAGCTGGCCAAGGAATACAACGGCAAGGCCCTGACCGATCTGGCCGACCCGAAGGACCCGACCAAGCTCATCAAGAAGGGCGGCGAACTGCTCGACGGCTTCGCCCAGCTGCGTGACGACGGCTCCACGGCCTGTGGCTGCTGGATCTTCTCCGGCGCCTGGACCGAGAAGGGCAACATGATGGCCCGGCGTGACAACGCCGACCCCTACCACAACGGCCAGACCCTCAACTGGTCCTTCGCCTGGCCGGCCAACCGGCGCATCCTTTACAACCGCGCGGCGGCCGATCCGGCCGGCAAGCCCTGGGATGCCAAGCGCAAGCAGGTGTGGTGGGATGCTGCCCAGAGCAAGTGGGTGGGCTCCGACGTGCCCGACTTCAAGGTGGACTCCGCCCCCGAAGACGGCATGGGCCCCTTCATCATGAACCCCGAGGGCATCGCCCGCTTCTTTGCCCGCGGCATGATGAACGAAGGCCCCTTCCCCGAGCACTACGAGCCCTTCGAGACGCCCATCGGTGTGAACCCCATGCACCGCAACAACCCCAAGGCCACGTCCAACCCGGCCGCGCGGGTGTTCAAGGGCGACATGGAGGCCTTCGGCACGGCCAAGGATTTCCCCTACGCCGCCACCACCTACCGGCTCACCGAGCACTTCCACTACTGGACCAAGCACGTGCATTCCAATGCCGTGATCCAGCCGGAACAGTTCGTCGAGATCGGCGAGGCACTGGCCGCGGAGAAGGGCATCCGGGCCGGCGACAAGGTCAAGGTGAGCTCCAACCGGGGCTATATCAAGGCCGTGGCGGTGGTGACCAAGCGCATCAAACCCCTCAAGGTCGACGGAAAGACAGTCCACCACGTCGGGATCCCGCTCCACTGGGGCTTCAAGGGTGTGGCCAAGAACGGCTTCATCACCAACACCCTGACGCCTTTCGTGGGAGACGGGAACACCCAGACGCCGGAGTTCAAGTCCTTCCTGGTCAACGTCGAGAAAGCCTGAGGAGATCGCCATGGCACTGCAATCACTTGACATCGCCAAGCGCTCGGCCACCACGACCGAATCGCCCCAGGCACGCAAGACCCTAGAGGTCGCCAAGCTCATCGACGTCTCCAAGTGCATCGGCTGCAAGGCCTGCCAGGTGGCGTGCATCCAGTGGAACGACCTCCACGAGGAGGTCGGGAGCTGCGGCGGCACCTATGACAACCCCACGGACATGACCGCCAACTCCTGGACGGTCATGCGCTACGCCGAAGTGGAATCGGAGGAACGGGGCCTCGAGTGGCTGATCCGCAAGGACGGCTGCATGCACTGCGAGGACCCGGGTTGCCTCAAGGCCTGCCCATCCCCCGGCGCCATCATCAAGTACGCCAACGGCATCGTGGATTTCCACCAGGAAAACTGCATCGGCTGCGGCTACTGCGTGACCGGCTGTCCCTTCAACGTCCCGCGCATCTCCCAGAAGGACAGCAAGGCCTACAAGTGCACCCTGTGCTCCGACCGCGTTGCGGTCGGCCTGGAGCCGGCCTGCGTCAAGGTCTGCCCGACGGGCTCCATCAGCTTCGGCTCGAAGGAGGACATGAAGGAGCTGGCCGACGAGCGCATCACCGAGCTCAAGGAGCGGGGTTTCAAGAACGCCGGCCTGTACGACCCGGCCGGTGTGGGCGGCACCCACGTCATGTATGTGCTCAACCACGCCGACAAGCCGGGCCTGTACAGCGGTCTGCCCGCCGACCCGACGATCGCGCCCACCGTCTCCCTGTGGAAGGGCTTCGCCAAGCCCCTGGCCATGGCCGGCATCGCCGCCGCGGCCCTGGGCGGCCTCTTCCACTACGTGATGAAGGGCCCGAACGAAGTCTCCAAGGAGATCGAAGCCGAAGTCGAAAAGGAACTGGAGGCCGAAAAATGATCCGTGATCCGTCCGACCTGCAACGCTACAACGCGTCCGAGAGGGCCAACCACTGGGTCACGGGCATCTGCTTCATCCTGCTCGCGCTCTCCGGCATGGCTCTGTTCCACCCGGCCCTGTTCCCCCTCACCAGCCTGTTTGGTGGCGGGGTGTGGACCCGCATCCTCCATCCCTTCATCGGGGTGGTGATGATGCTGTTCTTCGTGGTGATGTTCTTCCGCTTCAAGCGCCTCAACCACATGACCGACACCGACTGGGAGTGGGTCAAGCGGGCGAAGGAGATGGTGGATGGCGACGACCACAACATGCCGGAGATGGGCAAGTACAACGGGGGGCAGAAGCTGCTGTTCTGGTTCCTCGGCCTGGCCATGCTGGTGCTCTTCGTATCCGGCATCATCATCTGGCGGGCGTACTTCTCCCACTACTTCCCCATCGGCGTGATCCGCACCGGCGCCGTGCTGCATGCGGTCTTTGCCACGGTGATGATCATTGCGATCATCGTCCACGTGTATGCCGCCATCTGGGTCCGGGGCACCATCCGGGCCATGCTCTACGGCACCGTGACCCGCGCCTGGGCCAAGCAGCATCACCGGGCCTGGTATCGCCAGGTGACCGGCAAGTAGCACAACCCGGCGGGGGCCCGATCTGGTGCCCCCGCCACCCGAATTCCCGGCGCCCGGAGCCCGTCAGGCAATGCCTGCGCCCGGGCCCCGAAGCCCTTTCTGGAACGCCATGCAGACATTGCTCAGTCCCGAAGAAATCGCCACCCAGACCGTCGGTGAAGACAGCCCCAACCGGCTCCCCTCCACCTGGGTCTTTGCCAACCGCGCCGAGCGCCTGCGAGCCCTGGCCGGCGACCACGCCATGGCGGACTTCCTGCTCTTCTGCGCGCGCATCGCCGACCTCCAGCAGCAGGAACTGGAGCGCCTGCGCCCCCTCACCGCCCGCCCCGACGCCGCCCTGCTCAAGCGCTGCCGCGAGCACGGCATGCCGCCCCTCGACGCCCAGGGCGGCGAGCTGCCGGAGGCCTGGTTCGGCGTGCTCCAGCACCTCGCCACCGCCCTCGACGCCTACGCCCCGCCGGTGCTGCAATCGGCCCTGCTGAGCCTGCCCGGGCTGGAGCGCAGCGCCATGGACGAACTGGCCCGCAGCATCCTGCGCTGCGAGGAAGCACCCGACACCGTCATCGAACTGGCCCTCGCCCCCCTCGTCGGCGCCGCCCTGCAGGTCACGTGGACAGCCCGCGCCCTGACCATCGCCGAAAGCGACATCCCCGCCGGCTTCGAAGACAGCCTGTGCCCGGCCTGCGGTGCCCACCCGGTGGCCTCCATCGTGCGCATCGGCGACGCCGGCCACGGCGTGCGCTACGCCACCTGCAGCCTGTGCGCCTGCGAATGGCACGTCACCCGCATCAAGTGCGTGCCCTGCCACAACACCAAGGGCATCAGCTACCAGAGCCTCGAAGGCCGGCAGGGTGCCGTGCACCCCGGCGTCAAGGCCGAAACCTGCCCCGAATGCCACGCCAGCCTGAAGATCGTGTCCATGGAAAAGGACCCGCTGGTGGATGCCTTCGCCGATGACCTCGCCACCCTGGCCCTCGACATGCTGGTGGATGAAGCCGGCTTCCACCGGGCCGGCCGCAACCTGTTCCTGTTCACCCCCTAGGAGACTCCCCACGATGGCGTCCATGGTCCATGGCACCACGTCCGACGACAGCACCGCCTACCGCGCCCTGCCCAGTCTCGACCGACTTCTCGCCGCCGCCCCCGGCCTCATCGAGGCCCATGGCCGCAGCGAAACCACCCAGGTGCTGCGGGCAGTCCTCGCGACCGCCCGCCAGCAGATTGGCGAAGGACATGCCGCCCCTGACCCCGGCGGCCTGCTCCGGGGCGCCGAAGCCCGCCTCACGGCCCGCGCCACCCCCCGGCTGAAGCGCGTCTTCAACCTCACCGGCACCGTGCTCCACACCAACCTCGGCCGCGCCGTGCTGCCCGAGGAGGCCATCGCCGCCATGGTGGAGGCCGCCCGCTCCCCCTGCGCCCTGGAATACGAAGTGGACACAGGCGGCCGCGGCGACCGGGACGACGTGGTCAACGACCTGCTGCGCGAACTCACCGGCGCCGAAGCCGCCACCGTGGTCAACAACAACGCCGCCGCCGTCTTCCTGCTCCTCAACACCCTGGCCCAACGCAAGGAGGTCATCGTCTCCCGGGGCGAGCTGGTGGAGATCGGCGGCGCCTTCCGGGTGCCCGACATCATGAAGCGCGCCGGCGCCCGGCTGGTGGAGGTGGGCTGCACCAATCGCACCCACCCCCGGGATTTCGAGGAAGCCATCGGCCCCCGTACCGGCCTGCTGATGAAGATCCACACCAGCAACTACGCCGTCGAGGGCTTCACCGCCAGCGTCGGCCAGGCCGACATGGCCCGCATCGCCCACGCCCGCGGCCTGCCCTTTGTCGAAGACCTGGGCAGCGGCACCCTCACCGACCTGGAACGCTGGGGCCTGCCCCACGAGCCCACCCCCCGGGAGGCCATCGCCAACGGCGCCGATCTGGTCAGCTTCTCCGGCGACAAGCTGCTGGGCGGCCCCCAGGCCGGCATCCTGGTCGGCCGCAAGGACCTCATCACCAGGATCAAGAAGAACCCCCTCAAGCGCGCCCTGCGGGTCGGCAAGATCACCCTCGCCGGCCTCGAAGCCGTGCTGCGCCTGTACCGCGACCCGGACACCCTGGCCGAACGCCTGAGCACCCTGCACCTGCTCACCCGCCCGCGGGACGCCATGCTCACCCAGGCTGAACGTCTGCATGCTCCCGTGGCCACCGCCCTGGCCGGCTGGCCCCTCAGCGTCAGCATCGAACCCATGCTGTCCCAGATCGGCTCCGGCAGCCTGCCGGTGGATCGCCTGCCCTCCGCCGGGCTGGTGTTCCGCCCCCAGGGCCGCAAGGGTGGTGTGCTCAACAAGCTCGAAGCGGCCCTGCGCGGCCTGCCGGTGCCGGTCATCGGGCGCATCGCCGACAAGGCCCTGCACCTGGACCTGCGCTGCCTCCCCCCCGGCGACGAGGCCGCCTTCCTCACCCAGTTCCAGGCCGGTTTCGCCCCATGCTGATCGGCACCGCAGGCCACATCGACCACGGCAAGACCACCCTGGTCCACGCCCTCACCGGCGTGGACACCGACCGCCTGCCCGAGGAAAAGCGCCGCGGCATCACCATAGAGCTCGGCTACGCCTACCTGCCCCTGGCCGCCGACGACGGCAACCCGGAGCAGGTGCTCGGCTTCGTGGATGTCCCCGGCCACGAGAAATTCGTCCCCACCATGCTGGCCGGCGCCAGCGGGGTGGATTTCGCCCTGCTGGTGGTAGCCGCCGACGACGGCCCCATGCCCCAGACCCGCGAACACCTGCAGATCCTCGAGCTGCTCGGTCTCGACCATGGCGCGGTGGCCCTCACCAAGGCCGACCGGGCCAGCCCCGAGCGCATCGCCGAAGTCACCGGCCAGATCCAGGCCCTGCTCGCCCCCACCGCCCTGGCCGGAGCGCCGGTCTTTCCGGTGTCGGCCATCACCGGCAGCGGCGTGGCCGCACTGCGCAGCCATCTCCTCGAGGCGGCCCGAACCATGCCCGCCCGCAGCGTCGGGGGCGAATTCCGCCTCGCCGTGGACCGGGTATTCACCCTCTCCGGCGCCGGCACCATCGTGGCCGGCACGGTGCACGCCGGGCAAATCAACGTGGGCGACACCGTCACCCTGGCCCCCGCCGGCAAGACCGCCCGGGTGCGCAGCCTGCACGTGCAGAACCGCAAGGCCAGTCAGGGCCATGCCGGCCAGCGCTGCGCCCTCAACCTCGCCGGCCTGGCGGTGGACGACGTGAAGCGTGGCGACTGGCTGGTGGGCGCGGCCACGCTGCAACCCGCCACCCGCCTCGACATCCACCTGCACCTCGCCAGCGATACGCCCCGGGCCCTGGCCCACGGCGCCGTGGTACAGATCCACCACGGCACCCGCCACCTCCTCGGCCGGGTCGCCCTGCTCGATGCGGCCCTCGAGAAGACCGGCCTGCCCCCCGGCGGAAACTGCCCCGCGCAAGTGCTTGCCGACGCCCCCCTGCACGCCTGCCGGGGCGATCTGGTGGTGCTGCGTGACGGCCACGGCCAGCACACCCTGGGCGGCGGACGCATCCTCGACCCCTTCGGCCCGGCACGTCACCGGCGCGCACCGGAGCGCCTCGCCGTGCTGGCCAGCCAGCTCATCGCCGATCCGGCAGAACGCCTGCAGGCCGTGCTCAACAGGGCACCCCTGGGTCTCGATGCCGGCCAGCTGGCCGCCGCCGAAAACTGCCGTCCCGACACCCTGGTCGCCCTGCTGCCCACCGCCTGCCATAGCGAAAGGGCCGGCTGGCTGATCGGCAGCCAGCCCCTGGAGGCCCTCGCCAGGCGGGTCGCCGCCCGCCTCGCCCAGCACCACGAACAACACGGTGACGAACGGGGTGTCGAGCGCGACCGCCTGCGCCGCATGGTCGCCCCCGCCGTCCCCGCCATCGCCTTTGCCGAGTGGCTGGACGCCTGGCTTGCCGCCGGCCGTCTGGCCCGCAGCGGCGGCGCCTGGCACCTGCCCGAGCACCGGGTCGAGCTGGATGAGCGCGATCGCCTGCGTGCCGAAAAACTCCTGCCCTGGCTGCTGGAAAAACCCTTCGAGCCGCCCTGGGTCCGTGACATCGCCACCCGCCTCGGCGAACCGGAAGCCCTGACCCGCGAACTCCTCAAACGCCTCGCCGCCCGCGGCGAAATCTGCCAGGTGGTTCGCGACCTGTTTTATGCCCCCTCCGCCGTACGCAGCCTGGGCCACATCGCCAGCCAGCTGATGGACGGAGACGGCTGCATCCGGGCCGCTGCCTTTCGCGACCACAGCGGCCTGGGGCGCAAGCGGGCCATCCAGATCCTCGAATACTTCGACCGCGTGGGCTTCACCCGCAAGGTCGGCCGGGGGCACGACGAGCAGCACCGAATTCGTGGCGATCTTCCGGTAAATTGAGCTTAAATGCGATAAACTACGTTCAATTAACGCTTTTCTGAACGGAAGGGATGCGTCCCCCGGTGGGGCGACTGGTCTTCAAAACCAGGAGGGGCCGTCAAGCGGTTCCTGGTGGGTTCGACTCCCATTCTCTTCCGCCACCCTCACACTTCAGCGAGCCCCACCATGCCCCAGCTGCGCGGCTGCGACTTTCCGGATACGCTGCTCTACCACCCGGAAAGCCACCTGTGGTTCGCACCCCTGGGGGAAGGGCGTTACCGGGTGGGGGTGAGCCAGTTCGGCATCGCCCTGTCCGGCGAGATCCTGCTATTCACCCCCAAACCCACTGGCGCCACCGTGGACGCGGGGCGCGGCTTTGGCCTGCTCGAAGCAGGCAAGACGGTGTTCCCCGTCAAATCGCCTTTCAACGCAAAACTGCTCCGCGCCAACGAGGCCCTCGACCCCTCCGCCCGGGCCATCAACCGGGCCCCCTTCGAGGCCTGGATGGTCGAACTGAAGGCGGTGGATGCGCTGCCCGCCGGGGCCCTGCTGGCCTGGCCCGAAGCCAGGCCGGAGATCACCCGCATCATGGACCGCTACGCCTTCCGCGACCTGTCCGACTTCTCCACCCCGCTGTTCCACGAGGACGACCGTGACTTCTGAAGCCCCGCTGCAGAAACTCGCCATCCTCGTATGGGCCGCCGACCCCGGCCGGCCGGAGCTCTGCGCCACCCCCTTCTACTTCGCCGCAGCGGCCGCCGCCATGGATGTGGAAGTGGAGATGTACTTCACCGCCCGCTCGGTGGAACTGCTCCGTCTGGGCGTCGCCGAAAAACTCGAGGCCGCCGCCGGCAGCGGCAAGTCAGTGGCGGATTTCCGGCGCGAGGCCCTGGCCTTCGGGGTCCGGCTGTTTGCCTGCCCCACCGCCCTGGCCAGCCATGGCGTGCCGGACAGCGCACTGATCCCCACCCTGACCGGGCAAGCCGGTGCGGCCGCCTTCCTGGGTCGCAGCCTCGACCCGGCCTGGCGTACCCTGAGTTTCTGAACACACGCCCCGGCACCATGAATCACGACACCATCACCGGACTCATCCTCGCCGGCGGCCTCGGCAGCCGCATGGGCGGGCAGGACAAGGGCCTCGTCGAACTGGCCGGCCAGCCCATGGTGAAACACGTGCTGGATCGTCTGGCGCCCCAGGTGCAGCAGCTGATGATCAACGCCAACCGCAACGCCGCAGCCTACGCACAGTTCAGCCGGTGGGTGCTGCCCGACCGGCTGACGGGCTTCGTCGGCCCCCTGGCCGGCCTGGATGCCGCGCTGCATGCGCCGGTGCTGGAGGGTGAGTGGGTGCTGACCTGCCCCTGCGACTCCCCCTTCCTGCCCCTGGATCTGGCACCCCGCCTGCTCGCGGCGGCCCGGGCGGCACAGGCCGACGTGGCCATGGCCAGCGCCAACGGCCAGCCCGAGCCGGCCTTCCTGCTCGCCCACCGGCGCCTCGCGCCTGGCCTGGCGGCCTTTCTCGAAGGTGGCGGCCGGAAGATCCGGCGCTGGGTGGGGGAGGCACGCCATGTCGTGGTGGATTTCTCCGACTGCCCCGGAGCCTTCTCCAACATCAACACCCCAGAAGAACTCGCCCGCCAGGGGCAATCCGGCTAGCCGGCCTGTGCGGCCCGCCGGCTGGACATCCAGCCGAACAGGGAGAGCAGGGCGAGCCCGCCGCCGATCAGCAGGATGCCGGCGATCTCGCTGGTCTTGAAGGCTTCGCCCAGGGCCAGCCGCGAAGACAGGATGGCCACCACCGGCGTGCCCAGCACCGACAGGCTGGCCTCCCAGGCCGGTACCCGGTCGAGAATCCACACCCACAGCCACCAGCACAGGGCCACACTGGCAACCGACAGGAAGGCCATGATGGCGATGTAGTGGCTACTCCAGTCGGTGGCCCGGCCGGGCGCCAGCTCGGCCAACAGCAGCAGGGGCACCGAGCCGATGATCATCTGCCAGGTGGTCAGCACCAGCAGGTCCACCGGCTCACGGCGGCGCAGGCGCTTCAGGAGCACGGTGCTGACCGCCCAGCACACCGCGGCGCCGATGCCCAGCATCTTGCTGAACAGGCTGGAGTGCATGTTCCAGGGCTCGATGATCAGCAGCAGCCCACCCAGCGTGGACGCAGCAGCCAGCCACTGCTTGCCGCGCACCCGCTCGCCCAGCAGCGGCCAGGCCAGCAGCAGGGTCCAGATCGGCATGGTGAAGATCAGCACCGCCGTCTTGCCGGGCCCGCCTTCCACGAGCGCCCAGGTCTGCAGGGCCACGAAGCCGGTGATCTGCACCAGGCCGAGCACGGCGGTCTCCCGCGGGGCCACCAGGCGCATGGACTTGCCCATCAGTTTCACTGCCACCACCAGGGCCACCGCGCCGCCCACGCAGCGCTGGGCCGCCAGGGCAAAGGGCGAGGCGTACATGAGCCCCTGCTTGAGCAACACCCAGGTGTAGCCCCAGGTGCACGACAGGACGATCAGCGCCAGCGCGGGCAGATAGCGGGCGAGGAAGGGGGGAAAGGCAGGCATGCACAACGCCGGCGTGGTGCCGGGCGAACGGATCGGAGAAGTGGGTCAGGCAGACGAGGGGGAGGAAAGTTCATTGCCCGGCCCGGTGCGGCAGCGACGCAAGCTGCTGCACCGGGCTGTGATCAGGCTTCTTCCTGCTTGCGGGGGCGCCGGCTGCGGGCGGGAGCCTTGCGTGCCGGCTTTTCTGCGGCCTCGGTGGCCTGCACCGGCGCAGCCGGCTCGGCGGAGGATGCCTCGGCGCCCGCATCTCCCCCCGCATCGACCGCGGCTTCGGTGGCCTTACGGGTGCCACGCCCCTTGCGACGGGTATCGGGGCGGGGGGCGGCTTCGGCCGCAGCCTCGGCAACAGGAGCGGGCGGAGCCACCGGCTCGACAGCCGGCTCCACAACCTTGGGGGCGCTGCGGCCACGCCGGCGACTTTCCTTGGCCACCGGCGGCGTTTCCGGGGCTGCCGCGGGTACAACGGGCTCAGGGGTCAGGAGGACTTCCGGGGCTTCCGGCACTGCTGCAACTTCAAGCGCTTCGGCGGCGACCGCTGCAGGCGCGTCGGCGGGCTTGCCACCGTCCCTGCGCCCACGGTGACGGGGGCGACGGGTTTCGGCGGGCTCGGCCTGGGGCGCGAATTCTGACTGGGCCACATGCTCGGCATAGGCGGCCTCCAGCTCACTGCGGGCAGTTTCCAGGTCATCCGCCCTGGGCTTGTTGCCGCCACGGCCGCCGCGACGGGATGATCGACGGGATTCCGCCTGCTCCGCCACGGCGTTGCTGGTCTGCCCTTCGGCCATCACCGCGGGTTCGGCCGCAGGTTGCTCGGTGCGGGCGGCGGCTGCGCCGGAGCGATACACGTAGGTGCCGGATTTCTCGTCCCGGCCGAACTCCAGCAGCCCGCGGGACTGGGCCTCCTCGAGGAGGTTGCCGAAGGCCCGGAAGCCGTAGCGGGTTTCGCTGAAATCGGGCTTGCGGCGCTTGATGGCCTCCTTGAGCACCGAGGCCCAGATCTTGCCGGTATCACCCCGCTCGGCGAGCAGGGCTTCGAAGGTTTCGGCGGCGATCTCGACAGCGCGGGTACGGCGGGCGTCGAGCTCTTCCTTGCGGCGCTTTTCCTCTTCGGGGCTGCGCCGGCTGGACTGCTGAGCTTCCCGGGGTTCGCGGCGGGCCGCCACCTGGCGCGTCTCGCGGACCAGGTCGTCGTAGAAGATGAACTCGTCGCAGTTGGCGATGAGCAGGTCGGAGGTGGATTGCTTGACCCCCACGCCGATCACCTGCTTGGCGTTCTCGCGCAGCTTGGACACCAGCGGTGAAAAATCGGAATCCCCGCTGATGATGACGAAGGTATTGACGTGGCTCTTGGTGTAGCACAGGTCGAGGGCGTCCACGACGAGGCGGATGTCGGCGGAGTTCTTGCCGGACTGGCGCACGTGGGGAATCTCGATCAGTTCGAAGTTGGCCTCGTGCATGGTCGCCTTGAAGCCCTTGTAGCGCTCCCAGTCGCAGTAGGCCTTCTTGACGACGATGCTGCCCTTGAGGAGCAGGCGCTCAAGAACCAGCTTGATATCGAACTTTTCGTAGTTCGCATCGCGCACGCCCAGGGCCACGTTCTCGAAGTCACAGAACAGGGCCATGCTGACGTTTTCGGGGGATGAGGCCATGTAGGGCTCCAGGAGTAAGCAAGAGTGCTGCGCAGGGTACGCCCAAAAGGGCCGGAAGTGGGCCGGAAGTCACCTCCGGCAGGGCGCCCGGTCAGGCGCTTTCGCTGCTCTCGGCGGGCGGCGCGATCTTCACCACCTCTTCCAGGGTCGTGATGCCGGCCGCCACCTTGAGGGCCCCCGACAGGCGCAGGGGCTTCATGCCCTCACGGATGGCGATGTCACGCACTCGGGCGATGTCCATCTCCCCATTGACCGCCTTTTTCACCTCCGGCGACATGAGCAGGATCTCGTACAGCCCGATGCGCCCCATGTAGCCGGTCATGCGGCATTCCAGACAGCCGACGGCCTTGTGGATGCGGCTCGGCCGGGGCGCCTTCCAGGGCGTCACCAGGTGATCCCAGATGGCCTCTTCATCGGGGGTCAGGGGGTGGGGCTGCTTGCAGTGGGGGCACAGGATGCGCACCAGGCGCTGGGCCATGATGCCGAGCAGGGTGGCGTTGAGCAGGTAGGCCGGCACCCCCAGGTCGAGCATGCGGGTGACGGCCGACGGCGCATCGTTGGTGTGCAGGGTGGACAGCACCAGGTGGCCGGTGAGGGCGGCCTGGATGGCCATCTCGGCGGTTTCCAGGTCGCGGATCTCGCCCACCATGATGATGTCCGGGTCCTGCCGCATCAGGGCCCGCACCCCGTCGGCAAAGCCCAGTTCGATGGCCTGGTGCACCTGCATCTGGTTGAAGGCGGGCTCCACCATCTCGATCGGATCCTCGATGGTGCACACATTCACCTCGGGGGTGGCGAGCTGCTTGAGGGTCGAGTAGAGGGTGGTGGTCTTGCCCGAGCCGGTCGGCCCGGTGACCAGGACAATGCCGTGGGGCTTCTCGGAGATGGAATGCCAGCGCGCTTCGTCCTGCTCCGAAAAGCCCAGCTCGGCCATGTTGCGCACCAGCACTTCGGGATCGAAGATGCGCATCACCAGCTTTTCGCCAAAGGCCGTGGGCAGGGTGGACAGGCGCAACTCCACCTCCTTGCCGCTGCTCACCCGGGTCTTGATACGGCCGTCCTGGGGGCGGCGTTTCTCCACCACGTCCATGCGGCCGAGGATCTTGATGCGGCTGGTCATGGCGGTGAGCACCGGCATCGGCATCTGGTACACCTGGTGCAGCACCCCGTCGATGCGGAAGCGCACCAGGCCCATGTCCCGGCGGGGCTCGATGTGGATGTCGCTGGCGCGCTGCTCGAAGGCGTACTGCCACAGCCAGTCCACGATGTTGACGATGTGACTGTCGTTGGCGTCGAACTGCCGGTTGCCCTGGCCCAGCTCCACCAGCTGCTCGAAGGACGACAGGCTGGCCCCCGTGTGGCCGCTGCTGCGGGCTGCATTCTTGACCGAACGGGCGAGGTTGTAGAACTCCACCAGGTAGCGCGCCACGTCCGCCGGGTTGGCCACCACCCGGCGGATGTCCTTCTTGAGGTAGCCAGCCACCTCCTTTTCCCATTCCCGCAGATAGGGCTGGGTGGTAGCCACCACCACCTCGCGCAAGCCCACCTGCACCGGCAACACCCCGAAACGGGTAGCGTAGGCCGACGACATCACCGCTGTCACGGCGGCAAAGTCGATCTTCAGGGGGTCGATGCGGTAGTAGTCCAGCTCCACCTTGCCCGCCAGCCACTCGGTGAGCTCCTCCAGGCCCAGCACCCGGTGGGGTGGCAGCCTGGAGGCCCACTTCTGGCTGGCAATGATGATCAGAGGATGGGCATCGGAGGGCCGGATGCCCTGGGCAAGACGCAGGTTGTCGGCATCGGCCTGCGCCACCATCCGGTCGGCGGTGAGCAGATCGAGCACTTCGGCCAGGCTCAGCCGGTGTTCATGGACAGTGGCAGTTCGCAACGAGGACGGCATCGGACAGGGCCGGCGGGGGCGCATGTCGCCCCACCGGGGGCGGGTTGGTCGCAGGCGTCGAGCATAAGCGCAATCCACCCGCACCGGCCGGATTTTTTCCGGCCTTTACCCTCACCAGCCACGATAACCCCGGCTATAGCCCGGCCCCGGAGCCGGCGGCACCACCATGACCGGCGGCGGCGAATAGTGGCGATGCCCGTGTCCATAGCCATACCCACGCTCATGACCAACCGGAAGGACGACACAGGCGCTCAGGGAGGCGGCGGCCAGGACGATGCAGATAAGGCGCTTCATGACTTCACTCCAATAAAGGTTGCCCCCCTTCAACGCCGCATCCCGCCGCGGGTTGCAGGGCAATCGTCTCCGGATGTTGCAGGGGCGGAACATGGCGCCTTGCCAATGACATATGGATTGACATTAAAATGTAATTGTCATTAACCCGGAGACCACCATGAAGCGCATCCTGTCCCTCATCGCCCTGAGCCTGGCCGGCATCAACCTGGCCTTTGCAGCCGTCAACATCAACACCGCCACGCCCGCAGAGCTGGACGGCGTCAAGGGCATCGGGCCCGCCAAGGCCCAGGCGATCGTCGACTACCGCAGCAAGAACGGCCCCTTCAAGAGCGTGGACGACCTGAAGAACATCAAGGGCTTTGGCGACAAGAATCTGGCCAAGCTGAAAGGCGAACTGACGGTGACGGGGGGTGAAGCGAAGAAGTAAAAGCGGCAGAGCTGCCTTGAAGACAGGCCCCGGCAGGACGCCGGGCCTGTTGAAAAATGGCCCGGATCACCCGCCCTGAAGGCCGGTCATCCGGGCCATGTCCTGATCAGCCGCGGATCACGGTTTCCAGCGCGGCCAGCACCAGGACGATGTTGGCCGGGCGGCTGGAGTGCCCCATCAGGCCGATACGCCAGACACGGCCGGCCAGCGCCCCCAGACCGGCACCGATCTCGATGCTGAATTCGTTGAGCAGGCGGCTGCGGACCTGGGCTTCATCAACCCCTTCCGGCACCCACACGGTATTCAGCTGGGGCAGGCGCGCATCCTCGCGGACCACGAACTTGAGGCCCAGGGCCTCCAGCCCGGCGCGCAGGCGCAGGTGATTGTTGTGGTGGCGTTGCCAGGCGTTTTCCAGGCCTTCCTCGGCGAGCATCACCAGAGACTCATGCAGGCCATAGAGCGGATTGACCGGCGCCGTGTGATGGTAGGTGCGCTTGGCGCCGCTCCAGTAGCCCAGCACCAGGCCCAGATCCTGGAACCAGCTCGGGCAAGGGGACTTGCGGGCGCGGATGCGTTCGACGGCTGCCGGCGAAAAACTCACCGGCGACAGGCCGGGCGTGCTCGACAGGCACTTCTGGCTGCCGGAATAGGCCGCGTCGATGCCCCACTGGTCCAGCAGCACCGGCACCCCACCGAGGGAGGTGACGCAATCCATGATCGTCAGCGCCCCGTAACGCCGGGCGATCGCCGCCAGCGTGGCAGCATCGGAGAGCGCCCCCGTGGAGGTTTCGGCATGCACGAAGGCAAACAGGGCCGCATCCGGATTGGCAGCGAAGGCCTCTTCCACCTTGGCCGGGTCAACCGGCGCACCCCACGGGTCTTCGACGATCACCGGCACGCCACCACAACGGCGCACGTTCTCGGCCATGCGCTGGCCAAACACCCCGTTGATGCACACCACCACCTTGTCGCCCGGGCTCACCAGGTTGACGAAACAGGTCTCCATCCCCACCGAACCCGGTGCCGAAACCGGGAAAGTCAGCTCGTTGTCGGTCTGGAAGGCATAGCGGAGCAGGCTCTTGAGCTCGTCCATCATGCCCACGAAGGCCGGATCCAGGTGGCCGATGGTGGGGCGGGCCATGGCTGCCAGCACCCGCGGCGGCACATCGGACGGCCCGGGGCCCATCAGGGTACGCACGGGAGGCTGGAAGGAAGCGATGCGGGGCGAATCGATTTTCATGGTGTCTCCTGATGTCATTCTAGTGTGTCGGGCTCCGGAGCCCTCACTGGGGCCGGCCGTTGGCCGCGATCAGACGGATGATGCGGACGGTGTCCAGGTCGGACTCCCGGTAGGCGGCCTTCACATACTCGGATACCTGCACGCCTTCGGCAGCCCCGAGGCCGTCGGGCAAGGTGGTTTCGTAGGTGAAGCGCAGGTAAAGATGGTCGGGGGCGGGCTGATCGAAACGGATGGTCAGGCGCCCGCCGGCATGTTCAGCCGTCGCGGCAGACTCGAAACAGACCCATTCGAGATGCCGGAAGGTGACCGTGTCGCGCACGCTGGCCGGACCGAAATGCAGCTCGCGCTCCACCCGCTCGGCCTGACGCGACAGGATCGTGCAGCGCTCGAGCCCGGGCAGGAACACGGTGGGCTCTTCCACCCGGTACATCAGGCCGTGCCAGACCTGTTCCACGCTCAAGGGCTCGATGAGCGGATTGAGGGGGTTGTTGATCTCGATGAGGTGTTCGAAATGCAAGGGCGGCTCCCAAAGTGAGCCCTGCAGTCTAGCCTTTCTTGAAACCGGTCGTCAGCCAGATGCCGGTCAGAATTAACGCAATTCCGAAAAAATGGTACGCCCTAGGCACTTCCCCGAGGAAGAGCGTGGCCAGGATGGTGCTGAAGGCCGGCATCAGATGGATGAACAGGCCGGCCCGGGAAGCCCCCACCTCGCCCACCGCCCGGTTGTAGAAAACATAGCCGAGAAAAGCCGGAAAGATCCCGGTATAGGCCACTCCGGCGAGGGCGGAGGGCGTCAGCTGCAACTGCGCACCGGATGCCAGCTCCCACCATGCTAGCGGTGCCAGCACCATCAGCCCGATCACTGTCAGGGTTGCCAGCAGGGCCATGGGGTGCAGACCGGCTGGCCGCCAGCGCAACCCGAGGGTGTACAGCGCCCAGGAGAGGACGGCCGCCAGCATCCACAGATCGCCGACGTTAAGGCTCAGGCCTGCCAGCACGGCCAGATCCCCCCGACTGACGATGGTCATCACCCCGACAAAGGACACCCCCACCCCAACGGACTCCACCAGGGTGGCCCGGTGCCCCATGAACCAGGAGATGGCAATGATGGCGATCGGGATGAAGGAATTGAGCAGCGCCGCATTGGTTGCCGTGGTGTGCACCAGCGCCACGTAGGCCAGGGTGTTGTAGGCACCGACGCCCAGCACCCCCAGCACGGCCAGAACGCCCCACTGCTTCCGTGTCATGCCCCGCAGGGCCTTCAGATGGGGCCAGGCGAAGGGAAGGGTCAGCAGCAGCGCCAGACTCCAGCGCGCAAAGGCCAGGCTCATGGGTGGAACAGCCTCCCGCAATCCGCGCCCCACCACCATGTTGCCCGACCAGAACAGGACGGTCAGCGTCAACAGCAGGTAGGGATGGAAGAGAGCTCGGGGCAAACGATGCGCGGACATGGAGGACTGCCTTGGGCAGGAGGGCCCCGGATTATGGGGGAGGTCCTGCAAGCCTGCGCTTGGGATCAACCCGTATGGGCCCCCTGCGGTAGGGCAGAAAGTTGTTCAGGGTTTGTTCTTGTATTTTTCTTTATATATATAAGTACATGTTTACTGTGTACGACTATTTTCTGTGGATAAGTACATATTTTAATTTTAAAACAGTGCCTTGCTTTCTGTAGAAAGCTCTGGAAAAGGGGACGGGAAAGAGTGGGACGGTTTGGGGACGATTCCTGAGCTCCGGGCTGGATGGAGGGTTGTCCACATTTTTTCCGGAGCTTCCCCCGGGTACTTGTGCACAGACCCCGGATCTCCCGGAGGGAAATTCACGGATCGGGCAGGAGTCAGGTTGAAGTTGTCGGATGTCTTCAGAGGCGGTTCCACTTTTTTCCTCTGCTGGGGTTTCGCCTTCAAAGGGGGCTTCAGTGGGCAGTTTTGGTGTATCCCTGTTTTGTTTACTGTTTTTGTTTACATATAAATACTGTTAACTATATAGCTCGTCACTTTTCTGTGGATAACCACTTTATTCTGATGTTTTTCATGGAGATAGCCAGTTCATAAAGCTGTCGGTGAAGGTCTGGTCAGGCTGTGTGGTGATTGTTGAGCAAATTTGCCCTCGATTCGGCGAACGGCTTTGTGCACAATTTGCCCGAGCTTTTTACCCCGGTTTATCCCCAATCTTGACCAGCGAACTGCAGCCATCCGGTCTTCCCACCGCTCCGGCACCCTGCTGGGACATCTTCTGCCCGGTTGTGGACAATTTCGGAGACATCGGCGTCTGCTGGCGTCTGGCCCGTCAGCTGGTTGCGGAGCACGGGCTCGCCGTCCGTTTGTGGGTCGACGACCTGAAGAGCGCGCGCCGTCTGATCCCGGCCCTGGATCCGCAGGCAGCCTGCCAACAGGTGGATGGCGTGGAGATTCGCCACTGGGTTGAACCCCTGGGCGAGGTGCTTCCGGGCGAAGTGGTGATTGCCGCCTTTGCTGGAAGCCTGCCGGACATCTTCCTGGCCACGATGGCCCGCTGTGTACCGCGCCCCCGCTGGATCAACCTCGAATACCTGAGCGCCGAATCCTGGGTTGCCGGTTGTCACGGCCTGCCTTCGCCACACCCGGCCTTGCCCCTGGTCCAGCATTTCTTCTTCCCCGGCCTGGATGACGGCACCGGCGGACTGCTGCGCGAGGCCGATCTGACGGTCCGGCGCAGCCAGTTTTCGGAAGATGCGTTTCGCCGCTTCTTCGGTCTTTCTCCGCGGGAACCCGGGCAATGTCTGGTGTCCCTGTTTGCCTATGAGAATCCGGGCCTGGGGGAGTTGCTGGCGAGCTGGTCCAAGGGCAAACGGCAGGTGCTGTGCCTGGTGCCGGAGGGGCGGGTTCTTCCCGGGCTCGCTGCCTGGTTTGGGGTGAGCGGCCTGCAGCCCGGCGACCGGCTCCGGAAGGGCAATCTCAGCGTCACGGTGCTGCCCTTCGTCGAGCAGTCCCGCTACGACGAGCTTCTGTGGGCCTGCGATCTGAATTTCGTGCGCGGTGAGGATTCCTTCGTGCGTGCGCAGTGGGCCGAAGTGCCCTTTGTGTGGCACATCTATGCGCAGCAGGAAGACGCGCATCTGGAAAAGCTGAACGCCTTCATGACGCGCTATCTGGCGGGGTTGAGCCCGTCGACGGCCCAGGCGGTGGAGGAATTCTGGCGTGCCTGGAATGGGGGCGAAGGCGTGGGTGCCTGCTGGCCGGCCTTCGAAGCCGCCCTGCCGGCCCTGGCGGGTCACGCTCCGACGTGGTCGCTACAGTTGCAGGGCGCTGGTGACCTCGCCGGGAATCTGGTGCGATTCTGTAAAGTTGAGATAGAATAATAAGTTACCTATTTACCGTGGCACGTGCCGCGCCAACTTCAGCAAGCAGGAAACAGCATGAAAACCGCAATGGAACTCCGCTCCGGCAACGTGATCATGGTGGGTGCCGACCCCCTGGTGGTTCAGAAAGCCGAGTACAACAAGTCCGGCCGTAACGCCGCTGTCGTCAAGATGAAGCTCAAGAACCTGCTCACCGGCGCCCCGTCCGAGTCGGTTTACAAGGCTGACGACAAGTTCGAGATCGTGGTGCTCGATCGCAAGGAAGTGACCTACTCCTACTTTGCTGACCCGATGTACGTGTTCATGGACGCCGAGTACGAGCAGTACGAGGTCGAAGCCGAGAACATGACCGACGCCCTCAAGTACCTGATCGACGGCATGCCCTGTGAAGTGGTGTTCTACAACGGCAAGGCCATCTCCGTGGATCTGCCCACCACCGTGGTCCGCGAAGTCGAATACACCGAGCCCGCCGTCAAGGGCGACACCTCCGGCAAGGTGCTGAAGCCGGCCCGCATTGCGCCGAGCGGCTTCGAGCTGTCCGTCCCGGCCTTCGTTGAAATCGGCGACAAGATCGAAATCGACACCCGCACCGACGAGTACCGCAACCGCGTCAAGTAAGCCGTTCCCGGAAGACAAGCGAGGTCCTCCGGGGCCTTGTTGCCTTTTGTTGCGGTCGTCATCCTTTTGTGGCCCGCGGCGTTGTATGCAGCATGTCTGCCAAGGCGGACGGAGTTTCACCCAAGGTTCAACCCTTTTGATAACCACCCAGCTGGAGAGTCATTCATGAATACCCGTTCCCTCGCCCTCGCCGCCCTCATCGCCCTTGGCCTGGCTGCCTGTTCCAAAAAGGAAGAAGCCCCCGTTCCGGCGCCCGCGCCCGTCGTCGATGCGGCCAAGGAAGCTGCCGTGAAGGCTGAAGAGGCCGCCAAGCAGGCCGCCGAAGCCACCAAGGACGCTGCCGGTGCCGCGAAGGAAGCAGGCAAGGAAGCCGTTGAGGCAACCAAGGAAGCGGGTAAGGAAGCGGTCGAAGCTACCAAGGATGCGGCCAAGGATGCTGTTTCCGCCGCCAAGGAAGCTGCTGGCGCTGCCAAGGAAGCCGGCAAGGAAGCCGTTGCTGCCACCGCCGATGCGGCCAAGGATGCGGCTGACAAGGCCAAGGCTGCTGTCGGCAAGTAATTTCCGCCAGTTGTCCTTCCCGAACCGGGCCCTGTGCCCGGTTTTTCGTTGACCCTCCGGGTTCCTGCCATGGCTCTCAAATCCACCATCTTCCGTGCCACCCTCGCCGTCTCCGATCTGGATCGGGGGTATTTTGCCGAGCACAGCCTGACCATCGCCCGCCATCCGTCCGAGACGGACGAGCGCATGATGGTGCGGGTGCTGGCCTTTGCGCTGCATGCGGCGGAGCGTCTGGAGTTTGGCCGTGGGATCTCCAGCGATGACGAGCCGGCCCTGTGGAACAAGGACGACACCGGGCGCATCCTGCAGTGGATCGAGGTGGGCCTGCCCGATGAACGCCTGCTGCGGCGGGCTGCCGGGCGGGCGGACGAAGTGATCGTGCTGGCCTACGGTGGGCGGGTTGTGGATATCTGGTGGCAAAAGGACGCTGCCACCCTGGGCAAGCTGAGCAACCTGCGGGTGCTGGCCGTAACCCAGGAGGATTCCCGGGCCCTGGCTGCCCTGGCCGAGCGTTCCATGAACCTCAGCTGCACGATCCAGGATGGGCAGATCTGGTTCTCGGGCGGCGAGACGACCCTCAGCCTGCAGCTTCAGCAGGTTCATCCCGCATCCTGAAAGGATCGGCACCGATTCATGACATGAGGCTTGCAGAGTGGCGAATAATGCCGTCTCCGGCGAGACCTTCCCTTGCCGGACCCATTGATCCCACAGAGGAGAGTCCCCATGTCATCGCTGCTCCATTCCGAGTCCCCGACGGGTGTCAGCCGTCGTCAGTTCATCGGTACATCCCTGGGTATCCTGAGCGCCACAGCGCTGGGTGGGCTGGCCCGCCCGGTCCAGGCTGCCAGCCCCATCCTGCTCCCCGCCCTGCCCTGGGCGGACTCCGCCCTGGCGCCGGTGATCTCGGCCAACACCATCGGCTTTCACTACGGCAAGCACCACAAGGGTTATGTGGATAACCTGAACCGGCTGGTGGCCGGATCGGATCTCGCTGATCTGTCCCTGGAAAAGATTGTTGCCGCTACGGCTGGCAAGGCTGACAAGACCGCCATCTTCAACAATGCGGCACAGATCTGGAACCACACGTTCTACTGGAACAGCCTGCGCCCGAATGGGGGGGGCGAACCGCCGGCAGCGCTCAAGAAGCAGATCGAAGCCTCGTTCGGGAGTGTGGATGCCCTGAAGAAGGAGCTGGCAACCGCTGCCACGTCCCAGTTCGGCAGCGGCTGGGCCTGGCTGGTGGCCGATGGTGCCAAACTCAAGGTGATCAGGACCGCCAATGCCGATCTGCCCCAGACGGTCGGCCTCAAGCCGCTGCTGACCATCGATGTGTGGGAGCACGCCTACTATCTGGATTACCAGAACCGTCGTGCCGACTACGTCAATGCGCTGATCGACAAGCTCCTCAACTGGGAATTCGCCCAGCAGAACCTGGGATAAAGCCCCGAAAGCCTGCTACTTCCAGTCACCCCGCAAGCTCGCCACCTGCACCTGCAGGCCCGGCAGGCTGACGGTTTCCGGCGGAAGGGCAGGCCCCACCACCAGCTCGATGCGGTTGAACAGGCCGCGGCGCAAGGGCCGGCTTAGGGCTGGGCCATCCTTGCGGGAGAACATGCTGCCCCACAGCCCGCGCAGGGCCATGGGGACGACGGGCACCTGCCTGGCTTCGAGGATGCGGGCAATTCCGGGGCGGAAGGGGCACAGTTCGCCGTCGGCGGTGATCTTCCCTTCCGGAAACAGACCGATCAGTTCGCCGGCAGCCAGCGCCGCGGAGACCTCGGCAAAGGCTGCCTCCATCATCGCCGGGTCTTCCTTGGCGGAGGCAATGGGAATGGCCCGGCTGTGACGGAAGACGAAGGACAGCACCGGCCAGCGGAAGATGCGGTGGTCCATCACGAAGCGGATCGGCCGGCGTGAGGCCGCGGCGATCACCAGTGCATCGACAAAGCTCACGTGATTGCAGATGAGGATCGCCGGTCCCTCCGCCGGAATGTGCTCCAGCCCTTCGGTGCGCAGGCGATACACCGTGTGAACCAGCAGCCAGACGATGAAACGCAGCAGGAACTCCGGCACCAGCCGGTAGATGTAGAAGGCGACCGCCGCGTTCATGATGGCGGCCACGCCGAAAAGCATGGGCATGGACAGCCCGGCGCCCAGCAGTGCGCCGGCACCCAGGGCCCCGACCACCATGAACAGGGCGTTGAGGATGTTGTTGGCGGCGATCACCCGTGCCCGGTGCCCGGGTGCCGAGCGGCTCTGCATCATGGCGTAGAGGGGCACGATGAAGAAGCCGCCGAACATGCCCAGCATCAGCAACGCCAAAAGCACCCGGTAGATGCCGGGCTGGCTGAGGATTTCGCCGATGGCCAGGGGTGCTCCGGCGGGAAGGACACCCGGGGAGGCGAAGGCGATATCCAGCCCGAAGAGGGTCAGGCCGATGGAACCGAAGGGCACCAGGCCGATCTCCACGTGGCCACCGGAGAGTTTTTCACACAGCAGCGAGCCAAGCCCGATACCCATCGTGAAGGTGGCCAGCAGCAGGGTCACCGTGCCTTCGCCGCCCCCCAGCACACCTTTGGCATAGGCCGGAAACTGGGCCAGGAACAGGGCGCCATAGAGCCAGAACCAGGAAATCCCGAGGATGGCCAGGAACACCGGCCGGTTCTCCCGGGCAAAGCCGATGTTGCGCCAGGTCTCGGTGAAGGGATTGGGGTTGATGCACAGACCGGGCTCCGGCGCCGGGGCTGGCGGTACGCCCCGGCTGGTGAGGTAGCCGGCGGATGCCACCAGGATGCCGCCGCCGGCAATCCACAGATCACCATTCGGGGCTCCGGCGAGCAGGCCGCCGCACAGGGTTCCGAGCAGGATCGCCACGAAGGTTCCGGCTTCCACCAGCGCATTGCCACCCACCAGCTCGTCCTCGCGCAGATGCTGGGGTAGCAGGGCGTATTTGACCGGGCCGAACAGGGTCGAATGGCAACCCAGCAGAAACAGTGCGCCGAACAGCACCACCAGGCTATGAAGAAGGAAGCCGGTCAGGGCGACAACCATGATGCCGATCTCCAGCACCTTGACCAGGCGGGTCAGGCGGGCCTTGTCGTACTTGTCGGCAAGCTGGCCGGCTGTGGCCGAGAACAGGAAGAAGGGCAGGATGAAGATGCCGGCAGCCAGGTTGGCCAGCAGTTCCGGGGCAATCGTCGTCCAGCTGGCGGCCTGGAAGGTGAGCAGCACCACCAGCGCGTTTTTGAACAGGTTGTCGTTGAAGGCGCCGAGAAACTGGGTCAGGAAGAAGGGGCGGAAGCGCTTCTCTCCGAGCAGGTGAAACTGGGAGGGAGGGGCGTCCTTGGGGTGATCCGGTCGGGCACTCATGCAGGTTTCCGATCAAAGAAGTGACGTGTTTCGAAGACGCCGGTGGCGAAGCGCCGGTGTCCCGCGCGCAGGTGGCGCTTGAGTACGAAGTCGAAGAGCAGGGGATTGTGCTCGCGCAGGGTTTCCAGCACCGGCACCGCTGCCGGGTCGAGGAGCTTTTCGCGGGCCAGCTGGCGCGCCGACACCAGGGGAAGAATGCCTGGCAGGGGATAGTCGGTGCCGAACAGCAGGCGTGGATGCCAGTCCTCCCGCTCCAGCAGCTGGCGGATGACGGCCAGGTCGCGATTGCGCAGGTTGATGGCCGAAATGTCGCCGAACAGCAGCGTGGCATAGCGCTGCTCGCCCATCAGGCGCGAGAACAGGCTGAAGCTGGAGACCCGGGGCGCATTGCGGCCCCGGTCTTCGTCCTGGTCTTCGCCGAGGCTGGCGCAGTGGGCAATCACCACGCGCACGCCGTGATCGAGGGCCCGGCGCAGGCGCAGGGGATTGCCCCAGGCTGGCTGGCCGGCGCCATGCACGGCCTTCTCTTCGCCGGCATGGGTGATCAGCGGCAGGTCGAGCCGGGCCAGGGCGGCGTAGAAGCGGTCACAGGCCGGGGAGGCCGGGTCAATCCCCATCGCGGGCGGCAGCCACTTGACAGCACGCGCGCCATCACGGGCCGCGGCCTCCAGAGCTTCGACGCAATCCGGCCGGTAGGGATGGATGGAGCAGGCCCACTCAAAGTAGGTCGGGTGGGCTCGCGCCACATCCCGGGCGTACGCATTGGGTATGTGGAAGGCGGTGAGCTCGGGGCGTGCCTGCCCCTGCGCATCGTGGGTTCGCTCGAAGGCCAGCAGCATCAGCTTGAAGCCCGTGGCCATGCCGTCGATCAGGTTGTGCAGACGTTCCACATAGCTCTGATCCACCCGTCCCGGGGCCTCGTGGGCGCAGCCGGCGTTCAGGTAGAAGAGCCGCTGGAAATACTCGGTGGGGTGCAACGGGCTGAGCATGCGCGGGGTGATGTTGACGCCGCTGCCCCCGTCGCCGATACCGGCCAGGTGGGCGTGGCAGTCCCACACCTGGGCGGGGTCCAGGCCTTCCCAGGCTGCACGGACAATCTCGTGACCGGTGATGTCTGGCGGCAGGCTGGCCCGGCAGGGGTTCCACAGGGTGCGTCGGGCAAGGGCGGTACCGCCGGCACCGAGCAGCATTGCCGCTGCAGCGGCACCGAGGATGAAAGGGCGGCGATTCATGATGGCGAGGCAGTCTTCCGGTCAAGGTGGAGAAAGCCCATGGCGGCAGCCAGTCCGAGAACAAACCCGGCGAGGTGGGCCTGCCAGGTGGTGGCGATGCCTGCGGGCAGGAGCGGTGATGGCGTTCCGGAAATGGCGTCGAATGCCAGTTTTGCTCCCCAGGCCAATGCGGCGACACGGCCGATCGTGCCACCATCCACCGCTACGCCAACTACCAGCATGGCGACAAGTCCGGAAAGCCCGCGGTAAGTCTGCAGCTCGGGCAGCAGGCCCAGCAGGGCCAGCGACAACAGCGGGGCGGCGAGGGGCAGCAGCGCGAGCCAGCGCAGCAGCGGCCTTCCGGCCATCACCGCCAAGGCGGCGATGGCCGCCAGGTTGCCGACCCGATGCAGACTCGACCAGTGGCACAACTGCCCGGTCCATAGCCGCCAGATTTCGCCGTCTGCGATGGCGTCCCGGTCCAATTGCATGCTCTCTCCCGGCATCAGATTGGAGAGCGCAAACAGGCTGACCAGCAGGGCCAGGAGTGGTCGTTCAGCCGGCACGGCGCCTCTGGGCTGCGGTGAGCACCGCGGCCAGCCCGAACAGTCCGACAGCGGCAAAGTCCATGCTGCCGCCACCGCCGCTGTATCCGGGCTTATGGACGATCTTTGCACTCTTCTCTTCCCTGACCCTTGTCCTGAAGGCTTCGAGTTGGGCATCGAGGCGTGGAATCATCTCGTCGATGGCTTGCCGATAGCCTTCTGTGCGCGCCTCCCTGGAGGCCTCGGACAATTTGACCAGCGCCGAACTACCCTTGATCTGGCTGGTTCCAGGGGCGCGGAAGAGCATGTTGCGGCTCTTCACATCGAAGACGGTGGCATCCACCAGGGTGCTCACGTCGTACTGGCTGCCGTTGATCACGTAGGCGCCGACGATGGTCCAGTACAGCAGGGACAAGCGATTGCTGTCACTGAACTGGACCTGATCGTAGGAAATCAGGGTCACCACGTCCACGTTGAACATCCGGGCCGCCTGCTCCAGGTTCTCGAAGCCGCCCTTTGGACGCAGGTAAGCCGTGGGGATGACCTCGATGGCGGAGATGTAGGGCCGGTTGGAAAAGGCGTCCTTGACCCGGCGCAGCAGACGATCACGTTCCGCCTCCGGCAGATCGGCATAGCGGTCGCCCGGGACAAAGGCGATGCCGACCCGCAGCGGAAGGCTCAGTTCCGGCAGGGTCGGTGTGAGTTCGGGTTGCGGATTCTTCGGGTAGAGGTAGTCAACCACCATGCCGCGCTGGGCGTGGTTGCCCCGTTCCGACCACATGGCGCAGCCGGCCAGCAGGGACGATGCGATAAGAATGGCGGTGAGGGCTTTTTTGCGCATGGCGGTCCTTTCCGGGATGGTTCAGGCCTTCTCGGCCCACTGCTTGAGGGTGACGTAGTCGATCTTGCCGGTACCCAGCAGGGGCAGGGCGTCGACGGTGATGATCCGGCGAGGGACTGCGATCTCGGGCCAGCCGCCGGTGCGGGCTGCGCCCTGGAGCTGCTCGCGGCTCAGTGCGGGGTCGGTGGAAAACAGCAGGATGGTCTCGCCCCGGGCCGGATCGGGTTGGGTGGAGGCTGCATGCGCCGCGGCCGGGGATGCCGATGCCGCCAGCTTCTCCACGGCTTCGAGGGAAACCATTTCCCCTGCCACCTTGGCAAAGCGCTTGACCCGCCCGACGATCTTCACGAAGCCCTCCTCACTCACCTCCACCACATCGCCGGTCTCGTACCAGCCATCACCAGCCGGGGACGCGGGCGGTTGGAGAACGCCGGGGTTCTCGAAGCGAAGGTAGCCCGACATCAGGTTGGGGCCCTTCACATGCAACATGCCACCAGCCGCAATTCCTGGAACTGACACCAGCTGGTACTGGATGCCCGGGAGAAACTGGCCGACCGTTCCGCTGCGGAAGGCCATGGGGGTATTTACTGCAAGCACAGGGGCGGTTTCCGTGGCGCCGTACCCCTCGAAGATCCGGATCCCGAACTTCTCGAACCACAGATCGCGCACGGGCGTGGCGAGCTTTTCGGCACCGGCGATCACATAGCGCAGGCGATAGAAGTCATAGGGATGGGCAAACTTGGCGTAATTGCCGAGAAAAGTGCTGGTGCCGAGCAGCACTGTGCAGTTGCGGTCGTAGGCCAGTTCGGGAATCACCCGGTAGTGGAGCGGCGAGGGGTAGAGAAAGACCCGTGCCCCGGCCAGCACCGGTAGCAGTCCGCCGGCTGTCAGGCCGAAGGAGTGGAACAGGGGCAAGGCGTTGAGAATCTTGTCATCGATGGAGAAGTCCACCACCGCGCGGATCTGCGCCACGTTGGCAAGCAATGCCCGATGAGACAGCACGACGCCCTTCGGCTTGCCTTCGGAACCCGACGTGAACAGCACGACCGCCGCATCTTCCGGCGAGCCGGCCGGGACTGCGAGCCTCGGAAAGGGCAGCGCCCACAGCAGCAGCCACAGCTTGTCGGCCAGGCCCATTGCAGCCCGCAGGTCTTCCAGGTAGATCACTCGCACGCCCTGCAGGGCGGGGAGCTTGTCACCGAGTTTGGCCTGTTCCACAAAGGCCCGGGAGGTGACGATGCAGCGGATCTGCGCAGCGGTGATCGCTGCCTGCATGCCTTCCACGCCAGCCGTGTAATTGAGCATGGCAGCCGTGCGTCGGTGTGCCGACAGGCCGAAGACGAGCCCCAGCGTCGGAGCCAGATTGGGCAGCAACAGCCCGACCCGCTCGCCGGGCTGGCTTTCCCGGGCGACCAGCCGTCCGAGGGCCAGGGCCATCTTGATCAGGTCACGATAGGTGTACTCGATCTGCTTGAGGTCCTCGACGAGGGCGTGGCCATGCCCCTGGATGTCGGCGGCGTCGAGCAGGGTGGTGAAGAGCGTCTGGTCCGGCCGCGTGGCGAAGATCATCTCCTGCATCAGGCGCCGCATGGCCTCACCGGCCCGGCGTCGCCGATCACGGGCTGTGGGCGCCTCGGGCATCGGAATATGGGTGGTGGGCAGGATGGACAGGCTGATCTGCGGAAAGAGACGACGCGGGACGTGGGCGGCGAGACGGGAAAAATAGGTGCGGGCGGCGCCGTCGATCCTCACCGGAAGAATCGTCGCACCGGTCTTGGCCGCCACGAAGGCCGGGCCATCGTAGGTCTTCATCAGGCTGCCCGTGGTGGTGATGCGGCCCTCGGGAAAGATGACGACCGGGCGACCGCTCTCCAGCAGCCGGATCACCTTCTTCATGGCCATCGGACTGGTGGGGTCGACCGCCAGGTAATCCACCAGGGCGAGAAGCAGCCGGAAAGCCGGGTTGCGGACGACTCCCGTATGGACGACGAACACCGGATCGAGAGGCAGGAAGAGACCGAGCAGAAGGCCGTCAAGAAAGGATTCGTGATTGGCCACGACCAGCAGTCGTCCGGCGTCTGCTGGCGGACGGCCCTTGACCCTGACCCGGAACAGGAGGGAGCTGAGGGCGCGCAGCAGCGCCTTGATGATTGATCGCATGGGGATGGTCCGGTCAGAGGTAAGCGTCGAGATAGGCGGAGACTTTGGCGAAAGCTTCCTGCAGGAAGGCCTTATTCACCTGAAAGTAGATTTCCTTGCCTTCCCGCTCGGAGACGAGCACGCCGGCTTCACGCAATACCTTCAGGTGATGGGAGACTGTTGAGCGGGCGAGGGTGGAGACCTCGGCGATCTGACCGACGTTGAGCCTTTCGCCGGCCTCGAAGGTCAGCAGAATGCGCTGCCGGTGCTCGTCGCCGAGGGCTGCGAAGATGGCTGAAATGTCACGCCAGGTTTCGGGGATGGCCCGGGAGTAGTCGTTATTCATGTCGATAATGATCGATATGTTTCCGGTATCTGTCAAGCGCCAGGCGTGGCAATTGGGCCCATGCCGACGACCTGTCCAATAATGCTGCGGTGCGGTGGCGATTGACTTTGCTGCGGTTAACCCCTACTATCCGCACGTTTTTCGTACGGCGGACGGCGCATTACCCGACGTGCCACGCAGAGAGCCAATGTTAAAAGCGGTATTCCTGCAGATAGGCGCGACGATCCTGGTGGCATTGGCTGCAGGATTGATTTCAGGGACGCGCGGTGCGTTGTCGGCGGCGTTGGGAGGCGCAGCCTGTGTTCTTCCCAATTTGTTGTTCGCCCTGCGCCTCAGCTTGGTCTCCAAGCGCCCGGCCGCGTCGTACCCGCTTGAGTTTTTTGTTGGCGAGTTCTTCAAGATCGCGTCAACCGTAGGATTGTTGGCGACCGTTCAGCTCGTGTATCCAGACGTCCATTGGTTGGCGTTGTTTATCGGGTTGGTCGTGGCGCTGAAGGCGAATTTATTTGCATTTTTGGTGAAGACCTAACCATGAGCACTGGCACCGAAGCACACGGCCCGACCGCGGGCGAATACATTGTCCACCACCTTACCCACCTGAACTCCACCGGTCATGCGCAAACCGCGATCATTGACTGGAGTGTCTGGAACCTCGATACCCTCTTTTTCTCGATCGCCCTGGGCATTGTCACCCTGCTGCTGCTGACCAAGGCTGCCAGCAAGGCCACTTCCGGCGTTCCCGGCCGTTTCCAGGCCGCCGTCGAGATCCTCGTCGAGATGGTTGCCGACCAGGCCAAGGGTATCGTGCATAGCGCCGAATCCCGCAAGTTCGTGGCGCCGGTGGCGCTGACCGTGTTCTTCTGGATCTTCCTGATGAACTCCATGGACTTCCTCCCGGTTGATCTGCTGCCCAAGATCTGGGCGCTGATTTCCGGTGACGAGCATGCCTATCTGCGCGTCGTGCCCACCGCCGACCTCAACGGCACCCTCGGCATGTCCATCGGTGTTCTGCTGATCTGTCTCTACTACAACATCAAGATCAAGGGTTTCGGTGGCTGGATTCACGAACTCTTCACCGCTCCCTTCGGCTCTCATCCGCTGCTGTACCCGATCAACTTCCTCATGCAGATGATCGAGTTCCTGGCCAAGACCGTGTCCCACGGCATGCGACTGTTCGGCAACATGTATGCTGGCGAGCTGGTCTTCATGCTGATCGCGCTGATGGGCGGTACCGCCACCGTGTTCGGTTTCCTCGGTCACATCGTTGCAGGCTCCATCTGGGCGGTCTTCCACATCCTGATCGTCGCCCTGCAGGCCTTCATCTTCATGATGTTGACCCTGGTGTACATCGGGCAGGCCCACGAAAGCCACTAAGAAGTTTCAGGTTTAAGCAGTCGTTTCGGTTTCAATTTAAATCATCTCAACTAAAGGAGTAGTCATGGAACACGTTCTCGGTTTTGTTGCTCTGGCCGCCGGTCTGATCATCGGTCTGGGTGCTATCGGCGCCTGTATCGGTATCGGCATCATGGGTAGCAAGTACCTGGAAGCATCCGCCCGTCAGCCCGAACTCATGAACGCCCTGCAGACCAAGATGTTCCTGCTGGCCGGTCTGATCGACGCTGCGTTCCTGATCGGCGTCGGTATCGCCATGATGTTCGCGTTCGCCAACCCGTTCAAGATCTGAGTTTCGCGGTCCAACCTGACTAAAGGAAGACAACCGTGAATCTGAACGCAACCCTGGTAGCCCAGCTCGTTGTGTTCTTCATTCTGGCGTGGGTCACGATGAAGTTCGTGTGGCCCCCCATTGTGAAGGCACTCGACGAGCGTGCGAAGAAGA
>NZ_JAKLLN010000031.1:0-232 GCF_023150065.1 Zoogloea sp. | reverse complement strand
GGACAAGGCGAAGAGCGATCTCGCTCATGCCGAGAAGAAAGTCGTTGAAGAGCTGCGCAAGGCCCGTGAGTCCGCTACGGACGTTCGTGCCTCTGCTGAAAAGCAGGCTGCAGTGTTCCTCGATGAAGCTCGCGCCGAAGCCGCCCGCATCATTGCCCAGGCCCGTGAAGCCGCCGAAGCCGAAGCCGGCGTCGCAGCCCAACGCGCCAAAGAAGCCCTGCGCGATCAGGTC
>NZ_JAKLLN010000030.1 GCF_023150065.1 Zoogloea sp. | reverse complement strand
TTCGTCTTCCATGGCCGTGCTCATGTGTCATTCCTTTCAAGGTTAACACCTGAGCAGGATTTCACTGGGTCAATACAAGACCACGCTGTAACCCAGGGGGGCAAGCGCCGCGCTGTAGAAGGCCTTGGCCCGGGCAATGTCGGTGACACGGAAGGTCATGTGGTCAAGCATGGTGCGTTGCTCCTGGGGGACGTGGTGTGAAGTTGCCAACAAAACTGTATACATATACAGTTTTGTTGGCAAGCATTCCGCTGGTGTTGTGGCAGGAATCCATTCCGTGCGGCTCTGAGGCCAACCCTTTTTTTCCGGATCTCGCACACCCGCCAGAGTTGCCCGCACGGCGGGGCTTTCTTACGGGCAATCTGATTCACATCCTTCGGTGATCTCGGCCCATGACTGCCTGAGCATCAGTGTCAGGCTATGGGGTGGGTGGGGCCAGCTGGACGATGTGTCAAGTGTTACTTTTCTTGTGAACCAGTCGCTCCAAGAATTCGGTTCCCATCGGCATACCGCAACCCGGACATTTGTCCCAGTTCGGCATGTACTCGGCATGCGGAACACTTCTTCCCTCCCGGATCTCCCAGCATCTCCCACACGAGAGGCACTGAGCTAGCGCTGGTGTAAGGCGCCTTGAAAACCGAATAAGCACCAGTCCGGCGGAGAATGCACCGAGCGTTACCGACACGAGAAGTGCTCCCGGCCCAACGGACAGGCTTGGAACCAGCATGAGGTACGCTGCTAGGGCGAGGGCGGAGAGGAGAATACCAGCGAGAAGAACCAGATTGCGCTTGCTGCGATTCTTCTGCGCCAGCTGTTTGGCGGCCAGTGCAGCCGCCGCGGTGGATGGCGGGATAAATGCGGTCATTGTCTTGGTGACGCCTAATGACGACGCTGTAGAAAACCTCCATTTTCGCGCAGGTCTGATGAGATGATGGATTGGACATCGCCGTCATGGGATCGCATCAAAATATCGTGGTACGTGACTATGTCTTGCTGCTCAGGCTTCGGAGAGCGGTTTGCCGTCGTGAGTGAGGCTCAGGGTGCCGCCCGGCGTGAAGTTGAGGGCGATGCTGTCGTAGTGGCGGTTGTTGGAGAAGAGGTACTGGAACTTCGCGACGACGGCCTCGATTTCGGCCTGAGATGTGGCCGCCGTGTATTCCTGCTGGAAGGGGATGGATTTGTTCATCTCCACCATGTGTGATGTGAGCGCGACGGTGGTGCGCAAAGCCCGTTCCATCACAGGGTTGTTTTCCAATGCCTGCTTGAATTCCGTAGCGTAGGGGTAGTCGGCCGGCAACTGGATTTCCCCCATGGCGTCATAGGTGATGTGCGTAGGCGGGCTGAGAATACCGCTGTCGGCCAGGAAGCCGGGCATGTGCGCCGAGACGTAGCTGGACAGGGCATCAATGTTTTTCTGGCTAGGCATCAACAGCGGCACAGAATCCAGATTCACCCCCTGGCGGGTTGGCGGTGCGAAGTAGGACTCGATGTCGAGTTCTATTGTGCCTTTATCCGTGTCGAATTTCGCCCTCGTGTCGTCCCCGGCAGACGCGGAGGGTTTGGCTTGAGTCACATGGACGGCATAAAGATCGCGCGCAGCCTGGGAAATATTGACCGTATCGGCAGTATTTGCCGGTGCGGCGGCAAAGTCTTGCCGGAATGATGCTGAGCGTGCAATTGCAGTGGCGGAAAATAGAGCCGAGGGGGACTGAACAATCATGGCGTGCCTCCTTCTTCGAGATGCTTGCATCCAGCGCAATAAGCATGCCAATGAGAGCAGAAGCGATGCGAACAGTAGTGCTTTTTTCTCCAACTCGGTTGTACTTCCAGATCTTCTTCAGTTTTGGTTTTTTTACCTTTTCGCCGGTATCTTTCAGTATCTCCCTAAGCTGGGCTGCGGAGTGGTGTTGGCTTGAATCAATTGTTAGGCCCCGCGCCACTGGGCCAAATGCAGTAGAACACCTGATGGGTCCCAGACGTAGGTGACGAATGCACCATAAGGTTCTTGCTCCGGCGCCGCTACACGGGCCGAAGGAAAACGCCCGGACTTTAAGAGTCCGGTGATGTCAGAGAAGCAACGGGCAGCGTCCTGAACTGATATATGCAGCATGCCGTTCTCCACCCATTCTTTGACGTAATAGCGTTGCAAGTAAAAGCTTGAGCCTGCAAGCTTGAGGAGTGCCAGGTTTTCGTCCGACCACTCCAGATCGCAACCCAACGCCAAGTAGAAATTCTTGGATAGTTCGAAATCCTGGGCTGGTATGAAGGTGCGAAGTTCGCTTGCTTGAAGATCAATCATTGGGATGCTCCTGCAGGGGCCTAGATATGGCTGCACAAAGACCGGTGAGAGCGACGCCAGATGAAAAATGCCAACGCAGCTGACCACACAATCCACCAGATTGCCACCGCACAGCACCAGCCCAATTGGGTTGGTATAGGCCAGCCATCCGGGGAGCCTTGAAGCGTCGAAATGCCGCGCCCCTCGATTGCCTCAAGAAACGCAATGGTGATCAGAAAGAACACTGCGCCGAGCGGTGGCAAGACTATCGCCATGGCCACTTGGCCACAAACCACGGCCGCACCACCAAGAGTGATTAGCATGAGGCGTCTAGCGTTGATCACGGTTGTCCGCTTGACGGGTGGTTAAGGCACAGCCTTGGCGAAGGAAAGCACTCATTCGATGTTCCAATCTTGGACCGTTCCAGCCTCAATTGAATGAATGTTGCCGAAATTCCGGATATAGGTTGAACAAAGGCCAGTGGTCCTGGAGCCGGCCTTGGACGCCGCCGGCGCCAGGCACAAGCCCTCACACTCCTTTGAGTCGCTACAGGATTTTCCGGCATCCTTGGCCTTGAGATCGCAAGATGCCGGTTTGCCAGGGAAGGGCAGACCTAAAACGGTCCAGGCTCCTCCTGCGGCTTCACACTCCGCCTGGCTTTGTGGCAGAGCCCGCATTTCCTTGGCCGCAAAGGCGGTCGTTCCGGGAATAGCGACCAGCAAGAGCAAAGTTGCATGGGCCCGAAGCATATTGATCGTCATGGCGCCCAACGTTTCAATTCACCGGCCTGGCGCGGCTTGCCACGGCAGGTTCGGTGGAGTGATGAGTTAGCCTTCGTCACCAAAACTTCCACCATGAGGAACGGGAACGCTTATAGCGAACCAGCGGGATTGACTCCGGCTCAAGCAGAGAAGGATCAATGAACCCCTCAAGTTGATAGCCGAAGCGGTCTTTCAAGGTTTCCTCTCCGAGTTCCAGCGGATGGAACGGAAACGGGTAAGCATCCTTCTCCTCTTCACTATCAACAGCCGGGTGCTCGCCGGACCAGTATGGCTCTTCGAAAGGCAAGCATTGCCCGATGTCTTCCATGATACCGCTGTCCGGAGAAAGGCTCAGTGAACGGATCAGCTTTTCATCTTTCCATATCGCATAGGCGAACCAGTCAACGACGCTGTGCATGGCGTGGAGTGTGACAACCCCGCTACCACCGGCTGCTATGAACCTCTGCGGCAGTTTGGATGGGTGATCGATGCCAAATTCCTTGGCGGCAATAATCGAGACGCCGGAAAAACAGCCGATGTGAATTTCATCGTTAGGTGGGCATGTAGAGGCAAGAGATCCATCCCCAATCGGCTCAAGTGTTTCGCCGGGGAACAGTGCATTGACGAACTTCAATGTTCTCTCTCGGTCCAGCGCAGGCTTTCCAGCAAGCACCTCACGTGCGTTTGAGTCGGCAATGACAAGCATCCAAGTCTTCGCGCCCATAGATCCGTTCCCGTAAGTGATGAACGGACTCGCGCGGCTTTATGCGCGAGGTCCGCTCGATTGATGGTTTGGGCAGCACATCATTTACCTGGCCTTTCGCTCGCCGTGCCTGGTTGGATGGCAAGCCACTCATCAGGATATGGTTGGTAGTCGGACTCGAAGTCTGTGGTGTATGAACCCCACCCCATTAGCACGTAGTACTTGGCCATCACTTCGACATGAGACGAAGCGTCAATCGTGCCGACCAGTAGCCTGCCTGGCTCTTGAAGAGCACGAAAGCTATCGCCTATCGGGCCAGCCAAACAGAGCCCTGTCAGTCCCTCCGGGTCTCTCCATATCTCATGCTTCAGAACCGCCATGATAGTGACGCCCAACGTCTAAGTTGACCGGTACACAGCGGCATTGCGCCGCGAGCCGCGCGCGTGTGCATACGTCCCGCGACGCAATGCCGCTGTGTGTCTGTGTCGAACGATCTGTTAGACAGCGCTGCCCTCACCGTCTCCTGCATAGATTGGATTCGGCCCGAGCCAATGCGCTTTCGCCGATTTCACGGCAAATCCGAGCGCGGCTATGGCCGCCATGGCGATTCCAAACGGGAGTGTGAAAAGAACCACCCCGGCGAAACCATCAAGTTCGACCAGCTTCCATTTTCCCACCACGAACAGGAGCACTGAGAAGGCCAGAGCGAATTGGAGCAACCAACCCAAAGAATACATGCTCCATCTGAGTTGATACCTTCCCCACAGCTCTCCGACCATCGGCTTCGGGCCGAGCCAAGTGAAGGCAGTGCGGCTGACGAGGCTGTTCGGTCGTAGCCGAAGCAACCAGAACAACGCGTCCAGCACGAGCCAAAAGATGACGATCTCCATTAGTGCGGTCTAATGCTGGAGGTAAGAGGCTGCGGCGCGAAGGCGACTGACCGGAGAAACCACGCCGGTTCCGCAGTTCCGCTTGACCGAAGAGTTAGGCGTTTTCATTCGCACCAACCATAAAAAAATTACTTTCTTTGGACACGGCGATGCATTGTGCTCCAGGGGTGCAGCACCTACTTGGCATAGGCATGGCTGAAAGCCCGAAAATTATCACGACTTTGCCAAACCACTTTTCGCAGTGTCATAAATTGTGTAGTTTCCTACCCTTTTGGACGTACGATGAAGATCGGAAACGCCATGCCGCTGACGCAGGTGCTCGTCTCGATCTCCGAGGGTGGGCGTTTTCATTTCTTAAAGCGCTTCATATCAATTAGTTCGAAGGTGCTCATTTTGTCGAATGTGGAGGCATAGGCGTCCCAGAGGTTCTTTGATGTGCCCGCGACGGAAACGACAGCCACATCCAAGCCATTGCTACCCCAAAAGAGCGAGTAAAGAATGTGATATGGTCCCTCCTCTGTCTCAAGGCAAATGCGTGTAAAGAGTCCTTGGTTTGTCTCCTCGCAAGTTCTGAGTACCTTGGCCTCCTTCTTCTTGGTCCCCAAAAAATCAAGTATGAAATCTTTGGCAGTCTTGCCAGCAGCCTGTTTCACTCCGACGAAGGTCTGGATGCGAACACCGGTCGTGTATGGGCGGTTGCCCGTGGTGTCTTCACGGGACAAGATCCAAGTGTAGACCGGTCCTTGTTGCCCTTCGGCGTAGAACCAATCCTTCGGCCGAGCAATCTTGCCGCCTGTTGGCTCAAGAACTTGAGTTACAAATTCGGATGGCGGATTCTGCGCGAAAGCAGAACATGAAATTAGCAGGAGCAGTGCGGTAAGTAGTCTTTTCATGGTTCCATGAGATGGATAAGGATAAGGATAAGGATGTGGGTGCCCAATGTTTGAACTTGCCGGCTTGCGTAGCTTTTGGGTGGTCCTCTCGAAGCGATTGTTGGGCATCGGGCTATACCCAGCTACGTTCAACAAACTCGTCGATTGCATACAGGCGATCTTCAAGTTGATGTGAGGAGGCCGCAGATATGATCCTCGCAACACCATCGGCGTAGGCGGAAGCTCCGTACACCCTTGTTTCGAGCGAGATGCGGCAAGCGCCATCTTCAATCAGAATGCTGTGTACGGCGTGGCGCCCAAGGTGTTCTGGAGGAATGCGCAAGGCGCTCAGTTGTTCATCTCGATCACGCACTGAAACTACGGCCTCGGCCGAAAGCCCCAACGACTGGGCGATTGAAATCGCGGTACCGGGAGCAGACCGCTTTTCGGCTTGGTGCGACTCTCTCAACTCGATGTGGCAACCCGTGAACAACCTTCCGCTCATCGCCAGCATATTCATGAACTTCAGCATGAGAATGTTGGTGTTCGGGCACATGACGACGGGAAACGTGGGTGATGTGCCTTCCAGCTTCGATCCGGTTGATAGCTCAACGAGAACGGAGTGCGTTTCTCTACAGTAGGCGATTACATCGTCTAGCTCTCTGCCGGAGCCAGCATGGACGACCACCGAGCGGTCTTGCTTAGGCGGTGCGTTAGACCAACGGTGGAGCGTGAGCGAGGCGCCGAGCGAAAGCTCGTTCAGCAGTTCCGTCGCCAATTTTCCCGAACCAACTATTAGGACTTGCATAGTGCTACTTGAGTAGATGAGGTGGATCGTAAGATGCCCAACGTCTTAGCTCAGCGGCTGCCGGAGGCGGTCCGCTGCAGCGTTGGGTTGGGCGGCAGGCTGACGGATTGCAAAAATGAGGAAGTGGTAGTTCTCCGGGGCATTGCGGCGTAGCTCGGCAATTCTCGATGCTGATGGCTTGCCATTGACCAGTAGCTCTTGAGGAACAACGAATTCGGATGAGCTGGGGTCGCCGAATCCGATCCTCGCGCCAATTGCCACAAGCTCAGATATAGCATTGTCAATGTCGATCTCCGATGGCGCCACAGCCAGCGGGATGCTTGAGAAGCGGCCAGACGTGATGTGCCACAAGAACACCAAGTCGCGTTCTGATTCGGCGATGAGATTAGCGACCCAGGTCATTGCATAAGGTTTGATATTGACACCCAACGTTCGACATGAGCGAGGCCGCGAAGGGTGCTGACCGCCAGAGACTACAAACCATGCTTCACCTTCCACTCTGGCGACCATGCCAAGACTTCAAGGTGATGGACAGTTATATGTCCGGCGTGTTGCTCGGCGGTCAACATTGAAGTGCTCAGTTCAAAGCCTGCCCAATCGGGGGACCTAAAGTGCTTGTGGTCGCATTCGCCTTGAGACAGCCTGGTGAGCAGTGTATTAAGACTATCGCGCAAAAACATAATGCCAGCGAGGTCGCCGTGAATGGTAACGATGTCGCCACCAGGCGAAGTAGTCACGCTCAACAGATGATCTGGTGATGTCATGGTCTGAGGTGTCTAACGTTTGAATTCACAGGGCTGGCGCGGCTTGCTGCGACAGGTCCGGTTTAATGATGGGTTGGACGAAGCCGCTCCGTGGAAAATCTCCTCCCGGCCAACGCACGATTTGCTGCGTAACCCCACGCCCTCGCTCATGAACGAGGATTCTGCACAACTTCGTGAGGATAAGCCAGCATGAAAACGGCATTTTCCATGCGCTCGCCATCCGGTGGCCGCGGGGGCATGAGAGGGGGCTATTGAAGCGGGCCGTAAGGCTGGCAAGCTCCACGGGCGGTTCTGGTGTGGAGGTCTCCAAGCGGCCCCCACCCACAACAGCCAAGCTCCCCCCCACGCTTCGGGTAAGATCCCCTCTGTGGCAGCGTCGGGGCGCCCCGCCTTGTGCGCCGGGCGATTGCCCGAAGACAACAATAAACAAGAACCGCCCTGCAGGAGCTTCCCGGCTCCGATGATCCAGGCAGGCGCAGACGGGCAGAGCTGATGTTTGACAGGATCTCGATTCGCTACAAGCTGATAGTCCTGCTGGGGCTGAGCGCGGCGCTGGCCTTGCTGATCTCGTCGGCAATCACGATCTATTCGACCTACCTGAGCGAGTCCCGGGCGTCGCTGCGCGTGCTGCATCAGCTCACCGACGTGATCAGCGAGAACATGCGGGCGGCGCTGGCTTTTGGCGATGCAGGCAGCGCCAACACCATGCTGGCCTCCTTGCGGGTCGATCCGCACATTCTGCTGGCGGTGGTCAATGACGAGTCGGGGCGGCCGCTGGCCGAGTATCGGGCGGCTCGTGTGTCCGGTGCGCAGGTGCCGCAGTTGCAGGCGGGCGTGCAGGCGCGGATCCGCGCCAGTGCCGATGCGCTGCGTCGACCCGATGGCTTTGTGGAGCACATCGACGATGACTTCATGGGGGTGTTGCGCCCGGTGTTCTTTGAGGGGGCGCCCATCGGGGTGCTGGCTGTGGTGGCCGACACCGGGGTGGTGTGGGCCAAGATCCGTGAGTTGGTGCTGCTGCAGGCGGCCACGTCGGTGCTCACGCTGGTGTTGCTGCTGTTTCTGTCGTTCAAGCTGCAGTCCCTGTTTACCCGCCCGATCATGAAGCTGATGGGGGCCATGCAGGACGTGGCCCGCACCAAGAACTACCGGGCGAGCCTGGAGGCCGAGCGGCGGGACGAGTTTGGGACGCTCTACGCCGGTTTCAACGCGATGCTGTCGGACATCCGCGAGCGGGACGACCGCCTCAGCCTGCTGGCCACCACGGATGCCCTGACCGGGCTGGCCAACCGCCGTCATGCCATGGACAGCCTCCAGACCATGCTGGCCCGTGCCCAGCGCAAGGGCGAGCCGCTGGGGGTGATCATGCTCGACATCGACGCCTTCAAGGCGGTGAACGATAGCCATGGCCACCCCGCGGGCGACCGGGTGCTGCAGGAGGTGGCCCGGGTGCTGCAGGCCAATGCCCGCGACTACGACCTGGTGGCCCGGCTGGGGGGTGAGGAGTTTCTGGTGGTTTGCGATGGCGGCACGGAGGAGGTCACGGTTGCGGTGGCCGAGCGCATCCGTGCCGGTGTGGAAGCCCGCCAGATCGACGATGGCGCGGATGCGCTGTTCCACGTCACGGTGAGCCTGGGGGTGCATTCGGCGGTACCCCGCTCGACCCACGAGGACATCGAGAAAATGATCCGTGCGGCCGATAAGGCCCTGTACCGCGCCAAGCAGGCCGGTCGCAACCGCTACATGGTGGCTTAAAAGGGAGGCCGGGGTGAGGATGTTTCTGGGGTTGTTGGGCCTGGCGCTGCTGCTGCAGGCGCCGTGGGCGTGGGCGGGCGACGAGGAGCGCAAGCTCGAGGCGGTGTTCATCGGCCGTTTTGCGAGTTACATCGAGTGGCCGGCCAAGCCCCGGGAGCGCTTTGTGATCACCCTGCTCGACGACAACCCCTTCGGCACGCTGCTTGACGACCTGTACCGGGACAAGCGCATCCACAACAAGCCCATCGAGCTGCGCTATGCCACCCGGCTCGATCAGGTGGGAGAGACGGACGCCCTGTTCATCACCCTCGCCAGCTCGGCCGCCCGCGCCGCCGCCATCGACCACGCCCAGCGCAACGGCATCCTGACCATCAGCGAGGCCAAGGGGTTTGCCGAGAGCGGCGGCATCATCCAGCTCGATTTCGTCGAGCAGAAGGCCCGCATCAAGATCAACCACGCGGCGGCCCTCAAGTCGGGCCTGCGCATTGGCGCGCCCCTGCTTTCGATTGCCACGGTGCTGCGGGGGGACAGGCCATGAGCCCTCCCCGGCGCATCGTGCTGTGCCTCGCCCTGACGGTAGGCAGTGTGGCCCAGGCTGCCGACAAGGCGGTTGAGCAGACCAACGACTACTACCGGCGGCCCCTCGACCAGCTGCTGCGGGTGGAGACCCAGGCCAAGGCTGCGGTGGGTTCCCGCGGGGGCGCCCGGGACGCGCTGGATGCCGAAGTCCCCATCGACATCATCACCGCGGCCCAGCTCCAGGCCACCGGCCAGACCGACCTGCAGCGCGCCCTGGCCATGCTGGTGCCGGGTTTCAACGCCCCGCGTCCCAGCATCACCGACGGCACCGACCACGCGCCGCCCTTCACCCTGCGCGGCCTCAGCCCCGACCAGGTGCTGGTGCTGGTCAATGGCAAGCGGCTGCACCAGGGCGCGCTGCTGCACAACAACGGCACGGTGGGCCGGGGCAGCTCCGGTGTGGATCTGGCCACCATCCCCCTGCGCGCCGTCGAGCGGGTGGAGGTGCTGCGCGACGGCGCGGCGGCCCAGTATGGCTCCGACGCCATCGCCGGCATCATCAACGTCATCCTCAAGGGCTACGGCCAGCGCAGCCAGGCCACGTTTACCTACGGGCGCACGGGCGAAGGCGACGGCATCACCCGGCAGGGCACGCTGTTTCATACGCTGCCCCTGGCGGGTGACGGTTTCATCAACCTCAGCGCCGAATGGCGCGACCGGGGCGCCACCAACCGGGCCGGGCCGGATGCCAGTGACGGCGGCCGCATCAACACCCACTTTGGCGATGCCGACACTCAAGACGGTCTGTTCGCCCTCAATGCCGAGCTGCCCCGGGGCGACGCCACCCTGTATCTGCATGGCCTGTATGACCGGCGCCGCAGCAGCGCCGGCGCCTTCTACCGCACGGCGGGCGACTCCCGCAACATCGCGGCCATCTACCCCGACGGCTTCCTGCCGCGGATCGAACCGAAGATCCTGGATTTTTCGGCGACGGCGGGGGTGCGTGGGGTGCTCGATGACGGCGCCCGCTGGGACGTCAGCTACACCCACGGCCACAACGACTACCACTTCTTCGTCAATAACTCCCTCAACACCTCCCTGGGTCTGGCCACGCCCACGTCCTTCGACAGCGGCGCCACGCGCTACACCCAGCAGATCCTCAACGCCGATTTCAGCAAGAAGGTCGGCCGCCACACCCTGGCGGGCGGATACGAGTTTCGCCAGGAGCGCTACCGCATCGTCAGGGGCGATGACGCGTCCTACATGCTCGGCTCGGCCGACAACTTTGCCTACGGCGCCCAGGGCTTTCCCGGCTTCAGTGCGGAGAATGAAGTGTCGGCCCGGCGCCAGGCCCATTCCCTGTATGGCGACCTCAAGTACAGCGCCACCGAGCGCCTGATGCTGGACGCCGCCACCCGCGCCGAGCATTACAGCGACTTTGGCTCCGCCCTCAACGGCAAGCTGGCCCTGCGCTACCGCGCCACGGAAGACCTGCTCTTCCGCAGCAGCGCGAGCACAGGTTTCCGGGCGCCGTCCTTGTCCCAGAGCCACTTTTCCTACACGGGTACCTACCGCAACAGCAACGATGCTGCGGCCCAGTTCTGGGGCAATTTTGCCGTCGATCACCCGGTGGCGCGGGCCCTGGGCGCCACCGACCTCAAGCCTGAAAAATCCCGCCACCTCACCCTGGGCATGGTCTTCCAGCCCTCGTCACGGCTCACCGCCAGCGCCGACGTGTTCGTCACCGACATCCGCGACCGCATCCTGCCCACCGGCTACATCTCGGCCTACAGCCTGTCTTCACTGAGCCCCCAGGCTGCCGACGTACTGGCCCGGAACAACATCGACGGCGCGGTGTATTTCACCAACGCCATCGGTACCCGCACCCGCGGCCTCGACCTGCGCCTGGACTACAGCCGCGAACTGGAAAACAGCGCCCGGCTCAAGCTGGTGGCCGCCTACCAGCGCAGCCGCACCCGCATCACCAAGGTCAATCAGGCGCCCGACGTGCTGGGCGTCAACATGACCGACCTGATCCTCGACCCCTTCACCCGGGTACTGATTGAAGGCAGCCAGCCCGCCGACGCCATCAAGCTGTGGTCAAAATACAGCCAGGGCATCTACGACCTGGTGCTCAACCTCAACCGCTTCGGCAAGTTCTACAGCGTCAGTGCCTACGACCGGGTGGCCTTCTCGGCCAAATGGACCCTCGACGCCGAGCTCTGCCTGCGTCTCAACAGGGATATGAGCCTGGCCCTGGGCGCCGTCAATCTCTTCGACGTCCGCCCCGATAAATGGGGCCAGACCGACGACAGCCTGGTGGGTGCCGGCAAGGTGATCCAGTACTCCCAGTACGCCCCCTTCGGCTACAACGGCGCGTATTACTACCTGCGGCTGGGCGTGGATTTCTGAAAGCGATTGGCTTGGCAGGCTTTGTGAGCCGGCACCACGGGACTTCGTCGTCGCCTGGCGGCAGCCCGCATCCCGAAACGGGCCGCGCAGCCGGGTCCAGCCTTCGCCGGGCGAGGTCTGGGCGCAGATCAGCTTGTCGGTGAGCCTGCTCTGCCACAGGTGCCAGGAGGCGGGTTCCGCGCTGGCAGGCGGGCTCAGGAGGAGGCCGGCGATGAGCAGGCTGGCCAGCAGCGCCCGCCAGGCCTTCACAGCCTCAGTCTCCGACGGCCGTGCACAACTCCACCAGCAGCCCGTCCGGGCAGCGCACGTACGACACCGTCTGCCCCCAGGGTTTTTGCACCGGGGGCGCCATCTCCGTAGCCCCGGCGGCCAGCGCGCGGGCGTGGGCTTGGGCCACGTCATCGGTGACGAGGCCGATCTCGAAGCCCAGGGGCTGGGCCGAGGTGTCGGCGTGCACATGCCCGCCAGCGAAGTTCATGTCTCCCAGCTCATGTGCCGCGAAGGACAGTGTCGTTGCGCCGGTCTCCAGCTCGCCGTAGGTGCCGCTTTCGTGGAGAAACTTTCGCGTCAAGCCGAAGGCCGCCTCGCAGAAAGCCAGGGAGGCGGGCACGTCGGGGACGTAAAGGATGGTGTAGGCGAGTTTCATGGGTGTTGTCTCAGGAAGTGGGTCTGGGGAAGCCCGGCGTCGCCGTAGGTCTTGAGCACCTGGGAGATCACCACCTGGTATCCGTCCAGCCAGTTGGCCTGGCGGGCCTTGGCCTCCAGGTGGGTCGGGTGCTGGATGAGCGCCTGCAGGGCCTCCAGGCTGTCCCAGTAATACACATTGGAGATCAGTCCGGTGCCGGGGTTCTCCCAGCTCTCCTCACCCAGGTAGCCGGGGATGTCCTTGGCGGCCCGGGCAATGGCCTCGTCCAGGCGATAGAAGTCTTCGTCGTATTCTTTTTTGGCGAAGATGAAGGTGGAGGAGTACATGACGGTGGGGCTCCAGTGGGTGGCGGGGTCTTTTGCCGCGATGGTAAAGGTTCGGGAACCCGCAATGAGGCGTGCGGGCGTACAGCGTGCGCCGTGGCGCGGCGTTCAGTAAATGGAAACGAGGCTTGCATCGCCCCCGTGGCGTGCCGTTTCGAAGAACGCCCGAAGATCCGTGAGCACTCGCCAGAGATCGCCCAGCTGTTGCTTTTGCTCCTGTGCGTCGGTCGACGGGCGCCAGTAGATTTCGGCGGCTTCGATGGCCTCGGGGATGTAGGCGGCCTCAAGCCTCTCGAAAGACACCGAGCCCAGAAACCCGGCGATTTCACCGGTTTGTGCCGGGCTGAACAGTCGGGCTGGGCCGTAGCCCTGATCAGGGCCCACTTCGACGCCGCCGGACATCAGGAAGGCCATTGGCCAGGTGCCCTCTGCGTTACTGCCAGACAGCAGAAAGTGCAGGATGTGCCAGGCTTGTTCCAGTTCAAAGGTGTTGGCCGCAGGGATAGGTTCGAGTTGTCGGGACGCAGCCGCAGGGCGCGCGGCAGGTTTTCCAAACAGCCGGGCCAGGAGTCCCTGCTTCGGGGAGGGCGCCTCAAAGCCGAGAAGATCACTGATGGCATCCGGTGAGTGCTTCAGGCACTCGGCTTGTTCAGGCGTGATCCGATGGACGTCACAAAGCATGCTCATGGGGGTTCTCCGTGGAGGGCGCTTGCGTCACTGGCAAACCTCGATTTCCTTGAACGAGTAATTTCCGGGAGCGAGATTCCGGATGCGGAATTCAATGACGACGGAAATGACATAGGCCGCTATCGGCTCATTGGGAGCGTAGCTTTTCGGGCGCCAGGCGTAGCACAGCGATAGCTCCTTGCCGAGTAAGAGCGCTCGCGCGCCGGATTCGGCGATGGAGGAGGATCCCGTCTCGGCGGCAACATGCCAGACCGACAGGCTGCCGTCCATGTTCCACGTGGGTTTGGGGAGCTGCTTTACGGGGTAGTCCGCATCGCTGATCCAGGATGGCTTTACGTAGTCGTCGCCCTTGAGCTCCGGGTGTTTCTTCACCGATACATCAATCTCGGATCGTACTGGCAGAACGGATAGGGCTTCATTCCTCTCCCAGGAGTACTTTTGGGGTGGGTTGGGGGCGACGGCGGATGCCGGCGGCGCAAAAAGGCTCAGCGCTGCCAGCAGGGAGGCGATGGCGTGGAGTGGCGCTGAGGTTGATCTTGATCTGTACATATTTTCAATCCGTGGCAATCGTGTGGCGCTTGTAAGTCCCGTGTTCATCCAGCCAGATCAGAAGCCATTCGGAATCCAGTCCAAACACTGAGTCGCGTTGCGGGCCCGTCGCATATATGAGATCCCGCCCGGTGCTTTGAAAGTATGGCGTGTTCATCGACGGGCCCAGCATGGTTTCGATTTCGCTGCGGCTCTTGTGCGGAAGCTGTGCGATGACGGCTGCCAGCATTTTCTGCCGCGGGGTTGCCTGGCCCGGGGGATCGGTTGCGAAACCCGGGTCCAGCCATAGCGCCCTGTTGAAAGGGCTGTCGTAAGAGCCGGTGGGCAGCGTGTTGGGAAGGATGGAGGCCAGTGCGATGCAGATAAAGAAGGCGGCAACCCCCGCCAGGCTGACTCGCCCTGCCGTGCGTGCTGCCGGGCCCATGGCATGCTTGTCGAGTTTGGCGGTGATGAGGGCTCCAATGGCCCAGATGGCAGTGATGGCGAGGAGCGGCATCAACACCATCGACGACAGGATGAGAAGGAAGTGAGTTGTGCTTGCGCCGAAGGCGGGGAAGGCCTTTGGCGTAATCAACAGCAGGCCGAAATAGCAGCCGAACCCTGCAAGGCTGATCAGAAAGGTTCGAGAGCTCATGGGCACCAGATCTTCATATGCGAGGGATTCAAAGATATCTCTCGAATTATGACAAGTGCAGCCCTGGCGCACACGCCCTTCTGCAGCATGCGGCTCAGCCGCCGTGATAGAACAGGTAGCCCACGCCAATTGCCCCGATGAGGCCGACCAGGTCGGCGATGAGGCCGCAGGCGACGGCGTGGCGCATGCGGGTGATGTTGACGCTGCCGAAGTACACGGCGAGCACGTAGAAGGTGGTTTCGGTGGAGCCCTGGATGATGGCGGCGAGGCGGCCGGGGAAGGAGTCGACGCCGTGGGTTGTCATGACATCCACCATCAGGCCGCGGGCGCCGCTGCCGCTGAGGGTCTTCATGAGGCCGACGGGCAGGGCGGGGACGAAGTCGGCGTTGAGGCCGAGGGCCAGCACGACGTTGCGGATGCCGTCGATGAGGTAGTCCATGCAGCCGCTGTTGCGGAACAGGGAGATGGCGGCGAGCATGGCGATGAGGTAGGGGATGATCTGCACCGCCACGCCAAAGCCGTCGCGGGCGCCTTCGACGAAGGCTTCGTACACATCCACGCCGCGCCAGGCGGCCACACCCACGAAGAGGACGATGAGGGACAGGATGACGCCGCTGCCCAGCACACCGATGGTCTGGGCCATCTGCTCGGCGGGCAGGGGGGCGAGCCAGGCGTAGAGGCCCGCCATCAGGGCGGCAAAACCGGCAAACACGGCGAGCACCGGGGCGCACAGCAGATTGATGCGCTGCCACGCAGCCACGGCGATGAGCCCGGCGGTGAAGGAGATGAAGGTGCTCAGCAGGGTGGGCAGAAAGATGTCCGCCGCGTTGAAGTGGGTGAGCCCCTGCTGTACGCCCATGCTCTGGCGAATGGCGATGACCGAGGTGGGGATGAGGGTGATGCCCGCGGTGTTGAGCACCAGGAACATGATCATCGGGTTGCTGGCGGTGTCCTTGCGGGGGTTGATCTCCTGCAGTTCGCGCATGGCCTTGAGGCCCAGGGGCGTGGCGGCGTTGTCGAGGCCGAGCATGTTGGCGGAGACGTTCATCACGATGCTGCCGCTGGCGGGGTGGCCGGGGGGGATGTCGGGGAAGACGCGCCGGAAGAAGGGAGCCACCAGCCGGCCGAAGAGCTGGATGAGGCCGCCCTTCTCGCCGATCTTCATGATGCCCAGCCACAGACTCATGATGCCGACGAGGCCGATGGCGATGTCGAAGCCGGTTTTGGCGGTGTCGAAGAGGCCGCTGAGGAGGCGCCCGAAGATGCCCATGTCGCCCTGCAGGGTCTGCACGAGGGCGGCGAGAAATCCGACGAGAACGAAGGCGACCCAGATGCGGTTGAGCACGGTGCGGTGGGGCGGCGGCCCGGGACGGTAAAGCTCCGCAGTCTAGCGGGCGGGGGGCCGGCCTGTCATCGCCGGGGCAGATCCCAGGCCACCTGCAGGGCGGCGTAGTCGGCCTCGGGAAGCTGGGCCAGCAAGGGCTGGCGGGCGGGGTCGAGCCAGTGGGCCAGCTGGCGCATGTGGATGAGGTTCATAGCGGTGCAGCCGGCGGTGGGGGCGCCGGGGCTTTCCCACACGTGCAGGAAGATGCACGACCCGGCACCAGGCAGGGGCGGGTTGCTGTTGTGGGCCACCACGGCGCCCAGGGCGTAGCGGGCGTCCGGGCGCAGCATGTCTTCGCAGGAGGCCCAGTCCCGGGGGGTGTGGCGGGCATCGACCAGGCAGTTGTAATGGCGTGAGGCGGGGTCGTCCACGCCTTTCAGATCCGGGTGGGCCGGGTGGTAGGGCAGGCGGTAGTCGCCGTTTGGGGAGGCGCCGAACAGGGCGGTGAGGGCAAACACGCCGGCCGGCGCGCGTCCGTCGCCTTCCTGCTTCTGTCGCCCCGGCTGGGCGGGGTGCCGCCCCCGGCCCCAGGCCAGGCCGCTGCGGCCCAGGGTGACGGGGATGACTTCGCCCACAGCTTGCCAGGGGCCGCCCGGCGGGCGTTCGAAGGCTTGCAGGTGTCCGGTGGTGGCGTCCTCGTGTTCGGCGAGAACGCGCAGGAGCTGGGTGCTGTAGCGGGTGGGCACGGCGGGGTCGGTGGGTGCGGGGAGCTGATTATCGCGGATCAGGGCCGCCGTCGGGGCTCAGTGCCCGGTAATGCGCAGGGCCAGCAGGGCGATGACCGCCAGTCCCAGGAGGGCTGTGGTGGCTTTCCAGAACATCACCGGGTTGCGCTCGATCAGCGGCGTGCTGCGGCGGTGGGTGAACTCGTTGCCCGGCGCCTTGAGATCCTGGACGAATTCCGAGATGACCTCCTGGCGTCGGGCTGGGTTGGGGTGCAGGGCCTTGGCGAGGACGGCGTCCACCCAGGTCGGGAGATCGGGCCGGTGGTGGCGGGCGGGGATGTAGCGCAGGCGGCGCAGGTCGTCGGCGCTGCGCACCCGGGCGGCCTCGAGGCCGTAGGGGAGCTGGCCGGTTAGGAGCTGGTAGCTGAGGGTGGCCAGGGCAAACAGTTCGCTGCGCGGGCTGCCGGGTTCGCCCAGCAGGACTTCCGGCGCGGTGTATTGCAGGCTGCCGGGCACGGCGGAGGCCAGGGCGTCCCGGTGGGTTTCGGCCAGGCCCTCCACGTGGGCGCTGGCCAGGTCGATGAGCTTGACCGTGCCCTGGGCGTCGATCATCACGTTCTCGGGGCGCAGATCCTGATGGAGCATCTCGCGGCGGTGCAGGGCCTGCAGGCCCTGGGCGATCTGGGTGACGAGGCCGCGCACGCTGTCGAGGCCGGGCTGGGGGTTGTCCACCCGCCACTGGGCCAGGGTCTGGCCCTCGATGAACTCCATGGCCACGAAGAGGTGGCTGCGGGGCCGCTCGCCGGGCCAGGTCCTGACCACGTGGGGGCTGTTCACGCGCCGGGCGATCCATTCCTCGAGGACGAAGCGGTCCAGGTATTCCGGGTCCTGCTGCAGGTCCACCGAAGGCGTCTTGATGACCCAGGGCTGGCCGCTCTGGTCGTCGATGGCCAGGTGCAGGTGGCTGCGGGCGCTGACCTGCAGCTCGCGCAGGATGGTGAAGCCTTCAAAGGCCATGCCCGGGGCGAGGACCGGAGGCAGGCGAAGCCCGGCACGGCCGAGCTGGGGGTGGGGGGCGTCCCGCGCAGGCAGGCTGTCGATGCGCAGCAGCTGCAGGGTGGCGTCGTCGTCGGAGCCCCGCGCCCGGGCCAGGGCCACCAGTGTGGTGGCGGCGGCGTCCAGGTCGGCGGGATGGGTGGCGAGGGTCTGATGGATGTCATCGGCCTGGATGTGGCCGTAGGCGCCGTCGGTGGCCAGCAGGTACACCTCGCCGGCCTCGGCTTCCCAGCCCCGGTAGTCGATCTCCACGTAGGGCCCGGCGCCCAGGGCGCGGCCCAGGTAGGACTCGGAGGACGACAGGCGCACACGGTGGTCGTCGCTGAGCTGTTCGAGGGCCTGGGGGTGCAGGCGGTAGATGCGGGAATCGCCCACGTGCAGCAGGTGCAGCTCGCGCCCCTTGAGGATCAGGGCGCTGAAGGTGCAGACGTAGCCCCGGTCCTTCTCGAAGCGGGCGTCGCTGCCCATGGTCTGGGCGTGGAGCCAGGCGTTGGTGGCGCTCAGCACCCGCTCGGCGGCGCGGCGCACCGACCAGGCCTCCGAGGTGGCGTAATAGTCTTCGAGAAAGGAGCGGACGGCGGTCTGGCTGGCCAGCTGGCTGACCTGACTGGAGCTGATGCCGTCGGCCAGGGCCAGGACGACGCCCTTGCCGGCGAGCTGGTGCCCCCGGGGCAGGCAGGCGCCGTGGAAGTCCTGGTTGATGTGGTCGTCGGCCGCCAGGGAGGCCTGACCGACGGTGACGTGCAGGCCGGCGGTGCGCATGGGCGGGTCCCTGGCGGTGGCGGGGTCAGGCGGCGCGACGCTTGGGGGCCGTCTTGTAGTGGGTGGAGTAGAGGGTGGCGCCGACGAAGGTGAGGCCGCCCACCAGGTTGCCCAGCACGGTGGGGATCTCGTTCCAGATCATGTAGTCCATGAAGGTGAAGTTGCCGCCCAGCATGAGGCCCGACGGGAACAGGTACATGTTGACGATGCTGTGCTCGAAGCCCATGTAGAAGAACACCAGGATGGGCATCCACATGGCGATGACCTTGCCGGAGACGCTGGTGGACATCATGGCGGCGACCACGCCGGTGGACACCATCCAGTTGCACATGACGGCGCGGATGAACAGGGTCAGCATCCCGCCGGCACCGTGGGCGGCATAGCCCACCGTGCGGCCCTCGCCGATGTGGCCGATCTTCTGGCCGATGGCGTTGGGGGCCTCGGTGAAACCGTTGGTGAAGATGATGGCCATGAACACGGCCACGGTCAGGGCGCCGGCAAAGTTGCCGGTGAACACCAGGCCCCAGTTGCGCAGCACGCCGTTCCAGGTGGCGCCGGCGCGCTTGTCCATCACCGCCAGGGGGGCGAGGGTGAACACGCCGGTGAGCAGGTCGAAACCCAGCAGGTAGAGCATGCAGAAGCCCACCGGGAAGAGCAGGGCACCGACCAGCGGGTTGCCGGTGTTGACCGACACGCTGACCGCGAAGGCGGCGGCCAGGGCCAGGATGGCACCGGCCATGTAGGCGCGGATCAGGGTGTCGCGGGTGGACATGAGGAGCTTGGATTCGCCAGCGTCCACCATCTTGGTGACGAATTCGGCAGGAGCGAGGTAGGCCATTTTTTGGTCCTTTTGTGGGGTCAGGCGATCAGGGGTGAAGTCGGGTCAGCCCAGGGCGACCCGGACGCGGCCGTCCTCGATGCTCACCGCGTGGGCGCGCACCGAGTGCTCGGGGGCTTCCAGGCAGGCGCCGGTGGCCAGGTCGAAGTGGTTCTTGTACAGCGGCGAGGCCACCACGATGTGCTCACCCAGGTTGCCGACCAGGCCCCGGGACAGGACGCTGGCGCCGGACTTGGGGTCCACGTTGTCGATGGCGTAGAAGCCGGCGTCGCCGACGCGGAACACCGCCACGTGGCGGTCCTCCACGAGGGCGCAGACGCCAGTGTTGGGCAGGATCTCGTCCACCGTGCACACGGTGGTCCAGGCGAGGGGGGCGTTGCTCATGTCGGGCTCCTCAGGCGGGCGTGGCAAGGGTGTCGAGGTCGGCGGCGCGCTCTTCGGGGCGGGCGGGGCGGATCTGGCCGCGCTCTTCCACGAAGATGATGTGCTCGTCGGCCTTCTCGCTATTGACGAAGGAACGGAAGCGCTGGCGCACCGCGGGGGTGGTGACGGCGGTCTTCCATTCGCACTGGTAGGTGTCCACCACCAGCTGCATCTGGGCTTCCAGCTCGGCACCGAGGCCCAGGCTGTCGTTCACCACCACGTCCTTCAGGTAGTCGAGGCCGCCTTCCAGGTTGTCGCGCCAGGTGCTGGTGCGCTGCAGGCGGTCGGCGGTGCGGACGTAGAACATCAGGAAGCGGTCCACCAGGCGTACCAGCTCGGCCTGGGTCAGGTCGGCGGCCAGCAGCTCAGCGTGGCGCGGCTTCATGCCGCCGTTGCCGCACACATAGAGGTTCCAGCCCTTCTCGGTGGCGATGATGCCCACATCCTTGCCCTGGGCTTCGGCGCACTCGCGGGTGCAGCCCGACACGCCGAACTTGATCTTGTGGGGGGCGCGCAGGCCCTTGTAACGGTTCTCCAGATCCACCGCGAAGCCCACGCTGTCGCCCACGCCGTAGCGGCACCAGGTGGAGCCGACGCAGCTCTTCACGGTACGCAGGCTCTTGCCGTAGGCGTGGCCGGATTCGAAGCCGGCGGCGATCAGCTCTTCCCAGATGAAGGGCAGCTGCTCGACGCGGGCACCAAACAGGTCGACGCGCTGGCCGCCGGTGACCTTGGTGTAGAGGCCGTACTTCTTGGCCACCTGGCCCACGGCGATGAGGCCGTCAGGGGTGACTTCACCGCCGGCCATGCGCGGTACCACCGAGTAGGTGCCGTCCTTCTGGATGTTGCCCAGGAAGTAGTCGTTGCTGTCCTGCAGGCCGGCCAGGTCTTTCTTGAGCACGAACTCGTTCCAGCACGAGGCGAAGATGCTGGCGGCGGCGGGCTTGCAGATGTCGCAGCCGAGGCCCTTGCCGTGCTTCTGCAGGAGCTCGTCGAAGGACTTGATCTCGCCCACCTTGATGAGGTGGAAGAGCTCCTGGCGGGAGTAGGGGAAGTGCTCGCAGAGGTGGTTGTTCACCGCCATGCCGCGCTTGGCCATCTCGGCCTTCATCACCTGGGTGACCAGGGGCACGCAGCCGCCACAGGTGGCGCCGGCCTTGGTGCAGGCCTTCATGTCGCCGATGGTGGTCACGCCTTCGCCCACGGCAGCGCAGATCTGGCCCTTGGTGACGTTGTTGCACGAGCAGATCTGGGCGCTGTCGGGCAGAGCATCGACGCCCAGGCCGGGCTTGGCCTTGCCGTCGCTGGACGGGAGGATCAGGAATTCGGGGTCTTCCGGCGGAGCGATGCCGTTGAGGGCCATCTGCAGCAGGGTGCCGTACTCGTCGGCATTGCCCACCAGCACGGCGCCGAGCAGGCGCTTGCCGTCTTCGCTGACCACGATCTTCTTGTAGATCTGCTTGCGCTCGTCGGTGTAGCGGTAGCTGCGGCAGTTGGGGGTCTTGCTCTGGGCGTCGCCAATGCTGGCCACGTCCACACCCATCAGCTTGAGCTTGGTGCTCATGTCGGCGCCGGCAAAGCGGGCGTCGGTCTGGCCGGCGATGTGGCGGGCCACCACGCGGGCCATGTCGTAGCCGGGGGCGACCAGGCCGAAGAGCTGTTCCTTCCAGGCGGCGCACTCGCCGATGGCGTAGATGTCCGGGTCGCTGGTGCGCAGGTGGTCGTCCACCGCGATGCCGCCGCGGGGCCCGACCGCCAGGGCGTTCTGGCGGGCCAGCTCGTCCCGGGGGCGGATGCCGGCGGAGAACACGATCATGTCGGCCTCCAGGTGGCTGCCGTCGTTGAAGACCATGCGGTGGCGGGCACGGGCGCCGTCGGTGATCTCCACGGTGTTGCGGCTGGTGTGCACGCGCACGCCCAGTTCTTCGATCTTGCTGCGCAGGATGCGGCCACCGTCGTCATCCACCTGCACCGTCATCAGGCGCGGGGCAAATTCGACCACGTGGGTTTCGAGGCCCAGGTCGCGCAGGGCCTTGGCACATTCCAGGCCAAGCAGGCCGCCGCCCACCACCACGCCGCTTTGCGAGCGGGCGCCGCATTCGGTCATGGCTTCCAGGTCTTCGATGGTGCGATAGACGAAGCAGTCGGCGCGGTCATTGCCCTTGACCGGCGGCACGAAGGGTGCGGAGCCGGTGGCCAGCACCAGCTTGTCGTAGGGCAGCACCTCGCCGTCGGCGGTGGTGACCGTCTTGTGGTGCCGGTCGATGGCGGCAGCCCGGGTCTTGAGGCGCAGGGAGAAGCCGCTCTTGTCGAAGAAGCCGGGCTCTACCAGGGAGAGATCGTCGGCGCTCTTGCCGGCGAAGAATTCGGACAGATGCACCCGGTCGTAGGCGGCGCGAGGTTCCTCGCACAGCACGGTGACTTCGGTGGGGACGGATGCCTGGAGGTGAAGTTCTTCGAGGAACTTGTGACCCACCATGCCATGACCAACAACAATGATTTTCATGATTAATCCTGCACGTCCAGGTCTCCCTGGGGGCCGTGCGGGATATCCATGCCGGGCTCAGAGAATGAGCGGCGCAGACATCATGGCCCCCGCGAAACGCGGATCAAAATCGGGTTGGAACAACGAGGTGGCGGGTGCTTGCGCACGCGACTCGCTCGGGTTCCGCCGTCGTTGGCGGAGGCAACTAAGCCCGCGGCGACACTGCCAGCGGGTGATGAGTATTAAGCAGGTATCGTGCCGGGTTGGGTTTTCACTGAATCAGCGGGTTTGCGGGTGGGGGTGAGCCCGGACGGGCCGGAAGAGGCGCCAAAATGGTGCGCTGCGGTGTCCACATTGGCGCATGGAGGGTGGGCGGCTTCTTCCGTGGGGTCGAATTCATTCGACCTCCTCACGCCGATCACCGGCAAGCCGTCGAGCGACGTCCGCGGTCGAATGAATTCGACCCCACAGGGGCTACCTCAGCCGGCCTTCTTCTTCCAGCTGGCGCGGCAGGTGTCCTGCAGGTAGTTCATCACCAGGGTGGTGTCGTCGCTGTCCAGTTGCTGGCGGGCTTCGGGGCCGAGGTCGTCGTCCCACAGGCGGCGTACGTCGGACTGGTATTCGAAGGGCACGACGTTGTCGATGAAGCGGCTGACGGCGGTTTCGTTGAAGCCGGATTGGCGGAAGTTGTCCCAGATCCGGGTGGCGTCGCGCTTGAGCAGGCTGCGGGTGGGTTCGAGGCCGGTGGCGATCATCAGCAGCACGCCGCACTGCACGTCGGTGTGTTCACCCTGGTTGCCGGTGATGCGGGTCCATTCCTCGGCGCAGGCCTTGTCGTGGTGGGTGATCTCGCTGACGGAGCTGGTGTCGAAGAAGAACAGGCCGGAGAAGCGGTCCTGGTTGCGGTAGATCTCGGTGGCCGGGATGTCGCGAATGATGGGCAAAACTTCGGCCACAAAGCGCTCGGTCTCCCGCGTCATCAGCCGTTGCACGGCCGGCGGGGCGTCGGCGAGCCAGGTGTCGAGGGCAGGGAAGCTCGCGCTGCGCTTCTTGCGCGCGGCTTCGTGGAGTTTCATGAAGCGGTCGACGCTGAAGAAGCCGGCCGGCTTGCGTTCGGTGAGGAGGACCAGCAGGGCGCTGTTGATCACCGATTCGCAGAACACGTGCCATTCGTCGGCGTCGTCCCGATCCACGCCGAGCTTGCCGGCGAGCCAGTAGGTGGCGTCGATGTAGTGCTGGTTACGCTCGCGGCCGGCGTGTTCGGCCAGGTAGCGGGCGTAGGTGATCGGGGTTTCAGCGGTGCATTTGGCGAGGAAATCCTTTTCGCTCTCGCGGAAGATCTCCGGTGCGCCGAGGAGCCGCTCGGTGGGCAGGCTGTGCAGCTTGCGCAGGCGGTCGGCGCCGGCCTTGGACAGGGCCAGCAGGGTCTTGTCGCGGAGCAGGCGGCCGGCCAGGTCGATCTTGCCGCCGGACTCGGCTTCGAGGGCCAGGCTGACCAGGGTCACTAGGCGGGTGCGGGCGGCTTCCAGCTCCGGGCGCAGGTTGGGGGTGCCGAAGTAGGTGGCCAGTTGCACGATGCCCTTGGCGCCTTCACGTCGCAGGGCGTCGAGCCGGGTGGCGTCCACCAGGCCTTCCAGGCGGGCATGGCACAGCACCCGCTCGAAATAGGGGCGGGTGTCGACGGTGGTGAGTGCGGTATCAGCGAACATCGGGTGCGGGGCGCTGCGCCGCAGGGGCGCAGCGCGCTTTCCTGGTCAGATGGCGGATTCCTCGTCGTCCTCGTCGAGCTTCGGCACGCCGGGCTCGGCGGATTCGGGCAGAGGCATTTTGGCGGCTTCGGCGGCGCGGTGCAGGCGGTCCTGAATCTCGATGATCAGCAGCTCGAAGGTGTCGGAGAACTCGTGACGCAGCACCCAGGCGGTTTCCATCCAGTCCGAGTCGGCCACTTCGGAGCGCGACATGCGCACCCGCACCATCTCGATGGCGTCGCCGATCTCCAGGCCCTGGTCGAGCTCGTCCACGCGCTCGGCGTCCCAGGTGATGGCGGACTTGGGGGCGAAGGCCTTCTCCAGGTCGATCTCGGCCTCGAAGACGCCGTGGTAGGCCAGGGCCAGCAGGGAGTCGTAGTGATCGGTGAAGTAGTCGGCCAGCACGCGCACGCCGTCGTCGTGCTCCACCAGGCAGTCCAGCACCTCGGCGCAGGCGGCCGGGCTGCGGTGCATCACGGCGTTCATGGTGTTGCGCAGGCGCGGCACGTATTTCTCGATGGGCTCGCCGTACTGGCGTTCGAGCACGATGGCCTGGACGAACTGTTCGGGGCTGACCAGCAGATTGACCACCGATTCCTTGCTCGCATCGAATTCGCGGATCACCGCCAGGACGTCCTTGGGGGCCATCTCGTCGAGGACTTCGACCAGGGCGTGATCGCCCTCCTGTTCGGCGACGACGACGAGGTGGGCTTCGGCCCGGGAGATCTCCCCGGCCAGGATGAGTTCGCGGGTTTCCTTGATGACTAGCTGGGTCATGAACGGTCTTTCTTAACGGTCAACGGCGTCGAAGCCCTGCTCGGACATCCATTCTTCGCCGGCTTCGCCGAGGTCGTCGGTGTTGTCTTCGTCGTCTTCATCGCGGCTGGCTTCGGGGGCGGAGCGGGCGCTGAGGCCGCTGCCGAGCAGCCATTCGAGCACGGCGGTGGTGACGAGGAAGCTCTCGCCACCGTCCTTGTCGAGGCAGATGTTGATCAGGGGGCGGGCCCACGGGGCGATGTCGAGGCAGGCCTCGAGCTCGGCCCAGGAGGGAAAGCCCTCGTCGCCCGGTTCGCTGTTGGAGGCGGTGTGCAGGAGCTTGCCGGTGCTGAAGCCGAAGGCGCCGTGGAAGGCCGGGGCGACCATTTCGGGGGCGGTGTCGATCATGCCGAGCAGGAAGGAGAACTCCTTGTGCTTGTCGCGCACGCGCTTGTTGAGCACATCCTTGCCTTCGGAGTCGGAGCGCAGGTCGTCGATCTCGCTGGCGTAGCGCTCGAAGATGTCTTCAAAGTAAAACGAGGTCAAGAAATTACCTTTTCAATGTAGGACGTCCACAGGGAGGTGGCTTCCTGCAGGGGGTCGTCAATCAGGTTGCGCCGGCGCAGGGCGTCGTAGTCGCGCCGCTTTGCATCGTCGGAGAGGATGTCGTAGGCCGCCTGGATGTGCCGGAAGCGGTCGGCGGCGCCGGGGTCGGGGTTGCGGTCCGGGTGGTACAGGCGGGCCGCCTTGCGGTAGGCCGTCTTGATGTCGTCGGCCGCGGCCGTCGGCGAAATGCCCAGGGTTTCGTAGGGGTCACGCATGGCGTTAAACGGGAAAGGCGCCCGGGCAGATCAGGGGCGGGTCACGGGAAGCCCCTGATTATAAGGTAAAAAAGGGCCTGCCCGCGAGGGCGGGCCATTCCAGGGTGACCCCTGGGGCGTCAGCGCGGGGGCGGCAGGCGTTCGGCGAAGGCGTCGGCGGGCATGGGGCGGCCGAAGTAGTAGCCCTGGGCGTAGTCGCAGCCGAGCAGGCGCAGGTCGTGGGCGATGTCGGCGGTTTCGACGCCTTCGGCGAGCACGGCGATCTTGAGGCTCTTGGCCATCTGGATGACGGCCCGGACGATGGCGCCGGCGTCCGGGTCGGTGGGCAGGTCGCGGACGAAGGACTGGTCGATCTTGAGCTTTTCGACGGCGAAGCGGCGCAGGTAGGCGAGGCTGGAGTAGCCGGTGCCGAAGTCGTCGATGGCCAGGCGCAGGCCCATGGCGTGGAGCTGGCGCACGGTGGCGAGCACTTGTTCGGTGTCCTTGACCAGCACGTTCTCGGTGATTTCGAGTTCGAGCAGGGCCGGGTTGGCGTCGCTGTCGGCGAGGGCCTGGCGCACGGTTTCCACCAGGTTGCCGCGGGCAAACTGGAGGGGCGAGAGATTGACGGCGAGCACCAGGTCGCGGTGCCCGACGTCCTGCCAGGCGCGGGCCTGGCGGCAGGCTTCACGCAGCACCCATTCGCCGATCTCGACGATCAGGCCGCTGTCTTCGGCCACGGGGATGAACACGCCCGGGGGCTGCATGCCCAGATCGGGGCAGTTCCAGCGGATCAGGGCTTCGGCGCCGACGATGCGGCTGTCGCCCAGGTCGATCAGGGGCTGATAGTGGAGGACGAATTCGTTGCGTTCAAGGGCACGGCGCAGGCGGTTCTGGATATCGAGGCGCTGCACCGCGTCCTCGTTCATCTGCTGGGAGTAGAAGCGGAAGGTGTTGCGGCCGGCTTCCTTGGCGTTGTACATGGCCGCGTCGGCGTTGCGGATCAGGGTGTCGAAGTCGGTGCCGTCCTCGGGGTGGACGGCCAGGCCGACGGAGCACGAAACGCTCATCTCCTGGCCGGCGAGGAGGCAGGGCCGGGCGAGGGTGTGCATGATCTTTTCGACGATGGGGGCAATGTCGTCGCTGTCGCGGATGTCGGTGAGCAGGACCAGGAATTCGTCGCCGCCCTGGCGGCTGACCGTGTCGGTGTCGCGGGTGGTACTGCGCAGGCGGTCGGCAAAGGTCTGCAGCAGGGCGTCGCCGGCCGGGTGGCCGAGGCTGTCGTTGATCTGCTTGAAGTGGTCCAGGTCGAGGAGCAGCAGGGCGACCCGGGTTTCGGCCCGCACGGCATGGGCGAAGGCCTGTTCGGCCCGGTCGCGGAGCAGGAAACGGTTGGGCAGGCGGGTGAGCAGGTCGTGGCGGGCGAGAAAATCGGCGCGTTCCTCGGCGGCCTTGCGCTCGCTGAGGTCGGAGAACATCGCCACGTAATGGAGGATCCCGGCCTGGTCGTCTCTGACGGTGGAGACCGACAGCCATTGGGGAAAGATGGCGCCGTTGCGCCGGCGGCTCCAGGCCTCGCCGTTCCAGTGGTCGGTGCGGGCCAGTTCGTCGAGGAGTTGGTCCAGAAAGCCCGGGGCGTGATGGCTGGCGGCGATCAACGGGGCTTCGGTGCCGACGACTTCATCGGCGCTGTAGCCGGTCAGGGCCGTGAAAGCGCGATTGACCGAGATGACCCGGCGTTGGCTGTCGGTGATCAAGATGGCGTCCCGGCTTTCGCTGAAGACGGTGGCGGCCAGCTGAAGCTGGCTATGGTGGTGGCGGGTGGCCTCGATGTCGGAGGTGACGTAGCCGGCATGCGGGGGCTTGTCACGGCTGTCGCGCAGGTCGGTGATGAAGCCGGCGGCGCCGCTGATCGTTCCGTCTGCCGCGTTGCGGGTGGTGATGGTGTTGACCAGGGCGGGTATCACGCTGCCGTCCTGGTGCAGCAGCTCCAGGCGGTAGTTGCGTCGCTCGCTGGTGGAGATGCAGTTGATCGGCTGACACAGGGCGGCGCGGCTGGCCGGGTGGACGAAATCGGTCGTGGGGCGCCCTATGAGCGCGTCGGGACTGCAGCCCAGCAGCTGCCCGAGGGTGTCGTCGGCTTCGATGAAGCATCCCTGCGCGTCCACGACGAAGAAGCCATCAGTCGGACGGGCAAGGAGTTCGCGGAACACCGTTTCCCTGTTCCGGAGGCGGGAGCCGGGAGGGGGATGAAAAGGGGTGTGCAGTTCCATGGCCGGGGAAAGATGATTTCCCCGGGATATCGGCATGGGATGCCGAAACTTGAAAGAAACGACCCCGGCATGCCGGGGCCCTTACTGTCAGCCGGTGAGCCCGAGGCGATCGCACAGGGCGATGGTGGGGCCGGCCTGGTTCATGCTGTAGAAGTGCAGGCCCGGCGCGCCGGCAGCGATGAGCTTTTCGCACAGGTCGCTGACCACGTCGAGGCCGAAGGCCTTGATCGAATCGCTGTCGTCGCCGAAGGATTCGAACTTGCGGCGCATCCAGCGCGGGATCTCGGCGCCGCAGGCGTCGGAGAAGCGCGCCAGCTTGGAGAAGGACACGATGGGCATGACACCCGGCACGATGGGCACGCCAATGCCCAGGGCGCTGCATTCGTCGCGGAAGTGCAGGTAGGCGTCCAGGTTGTAGAAGTACTGGGTGATGGCCGAGTCGGCGCCGGCGTCCACCTTGCGTTTGAAGGCCAGCAGGTCGTCCTTCGGGCTGCGGGCCTGGGGGTGGTATTCGGGGTAGGCGGCCACTTCGATGCGGAAGTGACTGCCCGTCTCGGCGCGGATGAACTCCACCAGCTCGTTGGCGTAGCGCAGCTCGCCGGGGTCGCCCACGCCGGAGGGCAGGTCGCCACGCAGGGCGACGATGCGGCGGATGCCTTCGTCCTGGTAGCGCTGAAGGATGGCGCGGATCTGGTCGCGGGTGGAGCCGATGCACGACAGGTGCGGGGCGGCTTCGTGGCCTTCGCGAAGGATCTCGAAGACGGTCTCGAAGGTGCGCGCCTGGGTGGAGCCACCGGCGCCGAAGGTGACGGAGAAGAACTCCGGCTTCAGCTCGGCCAGCTTGGCCCGGGTGGTGCGCAGTTTGTCGGCGCCTTCGGAGGTCTGGGGCGGGAAGAACTCGATGGAAATGGGGGTCTTGGTGGACACGATGGTTCCTCGCAGGCCCGCCGGCAGGGCATGCCGGGCGGGCGTGGATCACGGCGGCGGGGCGGGGGTGAGCCCGCCCCGGTGGGCCGGGCTCAGTAGCGGTAGTGCTCGGCCTTGTAGGGGCCTTGCTTGGCCACGCCGATGTAGGCGGCCTGCTCGTCGGTCAGCTCGGTGAGTTGGGCGTTGAGCTTCTTGAGCTGTAGACGGGCAACCTTTTCGTCCAGGTGCTTGGGCAGCGTATACACGCCCACCGGGTAGTCGGCGGTACGGGTGTACAGCTCGATCTGGGCGATGGTCTGGTTGGCGAAGGAGCTGGACATCACGTAGCTCGGGTGGCCGGTGCCGCAGCCCAGGTTAACCAGGCGGCCCTTGGCGAGCAGGATGATGCGCTTGCCGTCAGGGAAGATCACGTGATCCACCTGGGGCTTGATCTCTTCCCACTGGTACTTTTCGATGGAGGCGACATCGATCTCGTTGTCGAAGTGGCCGATGTTGCAGACGATGGCCTGGTCCTTCATGGCGGCCATGTGGTCGTGGGTGATGACGTGGAAGTTGCCAGTGGTGGTGACGAAGATGTCGGCCAGGCTGGCGGCGTACTCCATGGTCACCACGCGGTAGCCTTCCATGGCGGCCTGCAGGGCGCAGATGGGGTCGATCTCGGTGACCCACACCTGGGCGGACAGGGCGCGCAGGGCCTGGGCAGAGCCCTTGCCCACGTCGCCGTAACCGCACACCACGGCGACCTTGCCGGCGATCATCACGTCGGTGGCGCGCTTGATGCCATCCACCAGGGATTCGCGGCAGCCGTAGAGATTGTCGAACTTGGACTTGGTGACCGAGTCATTCACGTTGATGGCCGGGAAGCGCAGCTCGCCGCGCTGGTGCATCTGGTACAGGCGATGCACGCCGGTGGTGGTCTCCTCGGTGACGCCCTTGATGGCGGCCAGGCGCACGGAGTACCAGGTCGGATCCACGGCCAGCTTGGCCTTGATGGCGGCAAACAGGATGGTCTCTTCTTCGGAGGAGGGCTTGGCGATGACCGACAGGTCCTTCTCGGCGCGGGCGCCCAGGTGCAGCAGCAGGGTCGCGTCGCCGCCGTCGTCGAGGATCATGTTGGAGAAACCCCCGTCGGCCCACTCGAAGATACGGTGGGTGTAGTCCCAGTAGTCGGTTAGGGACTCGCCCTTGACGGCGAACACCGGGATGGCCTGCGCGGCGATGGCGGCGGCGGCGTGGTCCTGGGTGGAGAAGATGTTGCAGGAGGCCCAGCGCACTTCGGCGCCCAGCGCGGTCAGCGTCTCGATCAGCACCGCGGTCTGGATGGTCATGTGCAGGGAGCCGGTGATGCGCGCGCCCTTGAGGGGCTGGGCCGCGGCGAACTCGTCGCGGATGGCCATCAGGCCGGGCATCTCGGTTTCGGCGATCTTGATCTCCTTGCGGCCCCATTCGGCCAGGGAGAGATCGGCGATGACAAAATCGGTGAACTTTTCAGCCACAGTGTTCATGAGAATTCCTCGAACGTGTGGCCGGGAAGGGACTACGGGTGGCTGATCATCGAGGGCTCACCACGTCTCCCCGTGCCCGGCACGGGTTTGCAAACAAAGCATGGACGGGTGAGCGCGGTTGCTGGCGCCTGCGGCGGTGCTCTGCCACGGGCACTGACATCGAGCCTGGGACGGCGGGCCTTGCACCCGGCGGTCTTGCAGCGCTCCTCGAAACTGGTCGGGGATTATAGCGGATCGAAGCGGTGTTTCTTGAGAAATTCCTGCCGCCTGTCGAAGCTGCCCCTACAGGGCGGCCTCCAGCACCTTGCCGAAGGTTGTCGCGTCCTGGAAGCCCACCACCCGCAGGGTCTTGCGCTCGGTGCCGGCGGCGTCGAAGAAGATGATGCCCGGTGGGCCGAAGAGGCTGAAGCGTTTGAGCAGGGCCTTGTCGGCGTCGTTGTTGGCGGTGACGTCGGCCTGCAGCAGCTGGAAGCCCTCCAGCTGGCGGGCCACGGCCGGGTCGGCGAAGGTGAAGCGCTCCATCTCCTTGCACGAGATGCACCAGTCGGCATAGAAGTCGAGCATCACCGGGCGGGTGGCGGTCTTGAGGATCTGGTCGAGCTCGTCCACCGAACGCACCCGCTGGAAGGCCGTGTGGGCCGTGGCCGGGGCGGTGGCGGCCTGGGCGCGCAGGATGGCCAGGGGTTGCAGCGGATCACGGGAGCCGGCCAGGGCGCCGATGAAGAGGGCCGCGCCGGCCAGCAGGGCGAGCACGCCGAAGCCCTTCCAGAAACGCTGCCAGCCGCTGGCGTGGGCAGGCAGGGGGTCGAGGGCGTGCAGGTAGATGGCCGAGAACACCAGCAGGCCGGCCCAGGCCAGCATGGGCACGATGGCCGGCAGTACCGGGGACACCAGCCACACGGCCACCCCCAGCAGCATCACCCCGAAGGCGCGCTTGACGCCTTCCATCCATGGGCCGGGTTTGGGCAGGGCGCTGCGGGCCAGCACGCCGACGACGATCAGCGGGGCGCCCATGCCCAGGGCCATGACGAACAAGGCCGCGCCGCCGAGCACGGCATTGCCGGTCTGGGCGATGTAGAGCAGGGCGCCGGCCAGGGGGGCGGCCACGCAGGGGCCGACGATCAGGGCCGACAGGGCGCCCATGGCGATGACGCCGCCGGGGGAACCGCCCTTCTGGTGGTTGGCATTGTCGGACAGGCGGCTCTGCAGGGCGGTGGGCAACTGCAGTTCGTAGAAACCGAACATGGACAGGGCCAGCACCACGAAGACCAGGGCGAAGCCGCCCAGCACCCAGGGGTTCTGCAGCGCCGCCGACAGCAGGGTGCCCGACAGGCCGGCCGCCACGCCTGCCGCGGCGTAGGTGAGGGCCATGCCCAGCACGTAGAGACTCGACAGGCCGAAGGCGCGGCCTTTGGAGATGGTGTGGCCGTGGCCGACGATGATCCCGGACAGGATGGGGATCATGGGGAAGACACAGGGGGTGAAGGTGAGGAGCAGCCCGAAGCCGAAGAAGCTGGCCAGCACCATCGCCGTGCCGCTGCCGTCCAGCAGGCGGGCGATGCGTCCGGATTCATCGTGCTCGCTGGCCGACGCAGGGGCAGGCGCGGGGCTGCTGCTGGCGGGGGCTTCCTGGCCCAGGGCCCGGGCCAGGAAGCCCCCCTGGCCGCCGCCGCTGGCCAGGGCCACCTTGAGGGTGCTGGTCTGGGGCGGGTAGCAGATGCCGATGTCGGCGCAGCCCTGGCTGGTGAGCTGCAGGTCGAAGGGGGGCTGGCCGGCGCTCACCGGCAGGGTGAACACCAGTTCCTTGCGATAGATCTCCACTTCGCCAAAGGCGTCGTCCTTCTTGGGCTTGCCCGGGGGCAGGGCGGGTTCGCCAAAGCGGATGCCCTCGGCCTCGAACTTGAAGCGGTGGCGATACAGGTAGTAACCATCGGCCACCTGGAAGCGGATCTCCACGGCCTTGTCGTCGAGGGCGCGGGCCGAGGCGCGGAAGGCCTGTTCGACGGGCAGAGGCTCCTGGGCATGGGCAGACAGGCCGGCGCAGGCCATGAGGAGTGCCACGGCGAGGCGCAGCAGGAAGGCGGGCAATCGGATCATGGACGGCAGTTTACGGGGCACCGCAGGGGGGCGGCACCCGGATGGATCAAGAATCGATGGATCAGGGCAGGTGTTCGACGGTCTCGGCGCCGATCCAGGCCAGGTAGGCGGGCAGGCCCTTGTGGAGTGGGATCGCGATGATCTCGGGAAGTTCGTAGGGGTGGGCCTCGGTGAGGGTCGCCTGCAGGGCCGGGTAGCGCAGCAGGGTGGTCTTGATCAGCATGGGCACCTCGGCGGCGCTCTCGATCTGCTCCTGCCAGCGATACACCGAGGTGCAGGGGGCGAGGATGTTCACGCAGGCGGCGAGGCGTTGTTCCACCAGCAGGCGGGCCACGGCCTTGGCGGTGTCGGCGTCGGGCAGGTTGGTGAGGACGAGCAGGGTTTCTTCGGGCGTGGTCATGGCTTACTTGAGCAGGCGACGGCGGGTGAGGCCCAGGGCCAGCCAGAAGGCCAGCACGGTGATCAGGGCGAGGACACCCAGGTGCAGGCCGATCTGGGCCGGCACCTGGCCCAGCAGCAGGGGGCGGATGAGGCTGACGGCGTGGCTCAGGGGCAGGGCCGAGGCGATGAGCTGCACGCTGTCGGGGAGCTGACCCTGGGGAAAGAACACCCCCGAGAGCAGGGTCATCGGAGTGATGAACAGGGTGAAGTAGTACATGAAGAAATCGTAGCTCGGCGCCAGGGCGGTCATGATCAGGCCGAGGGCGGCAAAGCACAGGCCGGTGAGGAAGACCACCGGGATGGCGGCCAGGGCCAGGGGGGAGGCGGTGAAGCCGAAGGCGGCGATCACAGCCAGGATGGCCACCCCGGCCAGACAGGACTTGGACGCCGCCCACACCAGCTCGGCGGCGACGATGTCGTCGAGGGCGATGGGGGCGTTCATGATGGCCTCCCAGGTCTTCTGCACGTGCATGCGCGAGAAGCCCGAGTACAGGGCCTCGAAGGTGGCGGCGTTCATGGTGGAGTAGGCGAGGGTGCCACCTGCCAGGAAGGCGATGTAGGACACGCCTTCGACCTCGGGCACCAGCAGGCCGAGGCCGTAGCCCAGGCCGAGCATGTAGATCACCGGGTCGGCCAGGTTGCCGACGATGGACGGCAGGGCGAGCTTCTTCCAGACGAGAAAGTTGCGCCGCCAGACGGCGAGAAAGCGCAGGGACAGGCGGGGCGGGGCGAAATGGAGGGCAGTGGCGTGGGGCATTGGGGGTCAGTCGTCGGTGGGGGCCGGGTCCCGGGGGCCGCGCCGCAGCCAGGGGATGAAGTCCCGGTCGGCCCCGAGGGCGTGGTGATCCACCAGATCGTAGGCCAGGAATTCGATCAGCTTGCCGGTGGGCAGGGTGCCCATGGCGCTCTGGCCGGAGAGGGCATCGAGCTTGGCGGACAGGACGCGGTGGGCCTTGGCGTGCTGTTCATGGCGCGGGTAGGCGACGCTGCTGAGGATGGCCTCCTCGTCGCGGAAATGGCGTCGGGTGGCGTCGGACAGGGCCCGGATGGTGGTGTGGATCTCGGCGGGCGGGCCAGCTTCGCGCACCAGGTTGAGCAGGCGGTTGGCCAGTTCGAAGAGGTTCTGGTGCTGGGCGTCGATGATCGGATCGCCGACGCAGTGCCCGTCCTCCCAGGTCAGCCGGTCGAGGCGGTTGCGGTGCTTGATGCTGCGTTCGTCGAAGGCGCTTTCGGGGGCCGCCTCGACCCGGTTGCGACCGGCGTGTTTGGCGGCGTAGAGCGCGCGGTCGGCGCGGGTCAGCCAGGCGTTCCAGTCTTCCTTCGAGACGCATTCCGCCACCCCGAAGCTGGCGGTGACCGACCCGACTCCGGCAAAAGGCTGCCGGCACACCGCCAGGCGCAGCTTGCCGGCCAGGGTGATGGCGCCGGCCAGGGGGGTGCTGGGCAGCAGGACCACGAACTCCTCGCCGCCGTAGCGTCCGAGTACGTCCAGGTCGCGGCATTCTCCGGCCAGGCGCAGGGCGAACTCGATCAGCACCTGGTCGCCCACCGGGTGCCCGTGGGTGTCGTTGATGTGCTTGAAGTGGTCGATGTCGGCAATGATTATCGAGATGGGGTGGCCGAAGCGGCGGAAGCGGTGCATCTCGCTCAGGGAGGCTTCCTCGAGGCGCCGGCGGGTCAGCAGCCCGGTGAGGGGGTCGGTGACCGAGCGCGCTTCCATTTCGGCCAGGGCCTGGCGCAGCAGATCCTGGCGGCTGTCGTTGTCGGTGAGATCGACGAAGCACAGCAGCAGGTGGTGGCCATGGCGGCGTGCCTGGGTGCGCAGGTGCCGCGGGCTGCCATCGATGCTCAGCATGTCCGATTCGATGTCGTCCCGGGCGTTGCCGTCGGGGGGCGGAGGGCACATGTCCGGGGTGTCGGGGAGACGCGGGGAGGCATGTACCCGCTTCCACCAGTCCGGAAAAGGCTGGGCCGGGTGTCCGAAGTTTTGGCGGAAAGCCTCGTTGCTGCGGATGAACTGGCCGTTGCCGGGGTCGATGAGGGCGAGGGCTACCGGCAGCCGCTCCAGGATGGCTGCGCAGTCGAGGCTGTCCGGAAGGGGAGAGAAGCCCTGTGACATCGTTTCAGGATAGGTGTCCGGTACCGGGCTGTCCATGGCGTGCCGGCAGCGGGCTCAATCCCGCAGCTCCCGGCCGGTGAGCTTGAGGAAGACGTCCTCGAGGTTGGCCGGCCGGTGCAGGGTGCGCAGCCCCGGCTGGTGGGCCAGGTGGGCGAGCAGGGGGGCGGCATCGTCGGTGTAGCAGAAGGCCGTCTCGCCGCTGATCTCGCAACGCCGGCTCAGGGCCTCTGCATGGCGTGCGGCCCAGGCCGCGGCTCCGGAGGCGGCGCCTTCGCCGGTCCAGTCGCCGAAGACCTCCACCACCTGGGGCTCGATGTGGGCGGCGATGACCTCCCGCGGGCTGCCCTGGGCGAGGATGCGGCCCGTGTCGAGGATGGCCAGGCGGTGGGCCAGGCGCTCGGCCTCGTCCATGAAGTGGGTGGTCAGCAGGATGGTGGTGCCCTCGGCGGTAAGACGGCGCAGGCGCTCCCAGATGAGGTGGCGGGCCTGGGGGTCGAGGCCGGTGGTGGGCTCGTCGAGGATGAGCAGCTCGGGCTTGTTGACCAGGGCCCGGGCCAGGGTCAGGCGCCGCTTCATGCCCCCCGATAGGGACTGGATGCGGGCGTTCTCCTTGCCTTCCAGGCCGGCAAAGGCCAGCAGCTCGGGCACCCGGGGGCGGATGTCGCGCTCGGGGATGCCGAAGTAGCCGGCAAAGACGACGAGGTTCTCGGCGCAGGTGAAGTCGGGGTCGAGGCTGTCGGTCTGGGGCACCACGCCCACCCGGGCGCGGGCCTCCCGGGCCTGGGCGGGCACGGGCAGGCCGCACAGCCGGATGCTGCCGACGCTGGCCTCGGCCAGGCCCAGGGCGCAGCGCAGGGTGGTGGTCTTGCCGGCGCCGTTGGGCCCGAGGAGGGCGAAGCACTCGCCCCGCTCGAGCTTGAGGTCGAGGCCGCGCACCACCTCCCGGGCGTCGGGGCCGGTGCCGAAACGTTTGACGAGGCCGCTGATCTCGAGCGGCATCAGGCCGGTGGCGGTGTGGTGGAAACGAAGGACGGCCGGGCCAGCACGTCGGCGGCCCAGGCGGCGAGCTCGGGGTGGGTGCTGCGCCACACCAGCGAGGCGAAGCGGAAGTCCAGGTAGCCCAGGGCGCAGGCGGCGGCGATGTCGCCCAGGCCGAGGTTGGCCCCGGCCATGCCCTTGCGCTCCACCAGGCGCCGGTCGAGGGCCGCCAGGCCGCGGTGGATCTTGGTGATCTGGCGTTCGATGCTGGCGCTGTCCTGCTGCCCGGCGGGTCGGCGGCTCTCGAGGAAGGCCGCCACCGCGGCGTCGGTGATCCCGTCGGCCAGGGCTTCGGTCTGGCGCACCGGCAGGGCGGCCAGCCGGTCGGCGGGAATCAGGGTGGCGCCGCCCAGGGTCTCCAGGTATTCGGCGATCACCGGGGAGTCGTACCAGACTTCGCCGTCATCGGCCACCAGGGCCGGCACCTTGCCCAGGGGGTTGTAGTCGGGCACGGAGGTTTCGGCCAGCCACGGGATGTCCACCTCCAGGCTGAAGGGCAGGCCTTTTTCGGCCAGGGCCACGCGGATCTTGCGGGCGTAGGGGCTGGTGAGGGATGCGACGAGTTTCATGGCAGGGGCTCCCAGGCGCGGTCGATGAGCTTGCGGATGATGTGCAGCTTGCCGTGGAAGAAGTGGTCGGCACCGGGCACCACCACCACGGGCAGCTCCTGGGGTTCGGCCCATTCCATCACGTTGGCGAGGGAGACGGTCTCGTCCTTCTCCCCGTGGATGACCAGAGTGTCGTCGGGGACCGGCAGGGTGGTGTAGCTGCGCGCGCCGGTCACCTGGCCGGCGGCAGTGCCCACCAGCACGATGCGGCCGGCGGGGGTGACGCCCTCGGCCAGGCGGGCGGCGACCCGGGTCTGCACGTAGGCGCCGAAGGAGAAGCCCCCCAGGGCCAGGGGCAGGCTGCCCCAGCGGCTCTGGGCCCAGCTGATCACGGCCAGCATGTCCTCGGTCTCGGCGATGCCGTTGTCGTGCCCGCCCTCGCTCTTGCCGACGCCGCGGAAGTTGGGGCGCAGGGCGGCGTAGCCCAGGTCGCGGAAGACCCGGGCCAGGGTGTGGGCCACCTTGTTGGTGTTGGCACCGTGGAAGAGCGGGTGGGGGTGACACACCAGGGCGATGCCGCGCACGTGGTCGGGGGTGTCGATGATCAGCTCGATCTGCCCGGCGGGGCCGTGGATGAGAGCGTTCTCGGTGGCCATGGTCAGATCTTCAGGCGCTCGACGATGCGGCCATTCTGCAGATGCTCGGAGATGATCTCGTCCACGTCGGACTTGTCCACCAGGGTGTACCAGACGTTGTCCGGGTACACCACCAGCACCGGGCCCTCGTCGCAGCGGTCGAGGCAGCCGGCCTTGTTGATGCGCACCTTGCCCTTGCCCTTGAGGCCGAGGGCGGCGATGCGGTCCTTGGCGTAGGTCTGCAGTTCGACGGCGCCCTGGGCGGCGCAGCAGCTCTCGCCTTCGGCGCGCTGGTTGCAACAGAAGAAAACGTGGTGCTTGAAGTAGCTCATGGGGTCTCCGGGTGGGGGCGCCAAATCTGGCCCTGAATGTGTCCGCGATTATCAATCAATCGCTCGCCCGGTGGCGTCTTTCAATGGTTGCGAAAGCCGTCCCGCGGGGCGCTGGCGCCAAGCAGGCCAAGATAGGCGAAGGTGATGAAGGGCCACAGGCTGGCGGTCAGCTGGGTGAGACCGTGGAAATTGAGGAAGTTGCCCTGGCGGATCAGGGTGACGTCACTGGGCAGGAAGGGGTTCTCGGGGGCCAGGTTGACCAGGGCCGTGCCCAGCAGCAGGGCCAGCCCGGCCAGCATGGCGTGGCTGCGGGCAGGCAGCAGCAGGCTCACGCCGAGCAGGGCGGCGCCGGCAGCCAGGCCGAGCTGCCCGCCGGGGGTGACCCAGTGAAAGGGGTCGCCCGGCGAGAAGAAGGCCGCCGCGGCCAGGGTCTTGGCGCCCAGGCCGAGGAGAACGAGCAGTGCCAGGGGCCAGGGGCTGAACTGGCGCATCATGCAGCGCGCCGTCAGCCCCACGGCGAGCAGCTGGCAGGCGGCGATGGCGGCCTCCACCTTGACGAAGCGCACCGGGTTGAACTGCAGCGGGGTGGGCAGATCCAGCAGCGGGCGCAGGTCGCCGCTGGCAAAGAGCAGGTTCTCGGGGGTGAGCAGGGTGAGCAGCCACAGGCCCATCACCACCAGGCCGATCTCCCCGGGGTGGCCAGCGACGATGCGTTTGCGCCGCCAGCGGGTGAGGCCGCTGCGCGGATCGAACAGGCGGCCGCCCCAGCGCCCGCCGGCCAGGGCGCCGAGCAGGCCACCCAGGGTGTTGCAGCCCACATCCACGTTGGAGGGCACCCGGCTGGGCAGGAAGTTCTGCAGGGTTTCGACTGACAGGCTGAGCAGGAAGGTCAGCAACACGGCCAGTACCACCGCCCCGGCGCGGGGCAGGCGCCCGGGCAGGGCCGAGACCAGGGCGAAGCTGAAGGGCACGATGCCGATCACGTTCACCGTCAGGTCCACCCAGGTGTAGTAGCGCGGCCATGGGGCCGACAGGAACTCGAAGGCCGGCAGGCCCGGATCACGCCAGCCCGCAAAGGGATGCAGGCAGGCGTAGACGATCAGCACCCCGATGGCTGCGGCGAAATAGGCGGCAAGAGGGGAGCTGCGACGTTGAAGAGGCATGGGCTGGGGGAATGGCGCGTCGGGGCCATTCTAGCCCGAGCAGCCGGGCTCTGCCGCGCTGCGGCATGGCGGCGGCCGGCGCTGGCCGACCTGGCGCCGGGCGTTCAGTGCCCGCCGGCCGGCGTGTGCAGCCCGGTGGGCAGGGGCAGGCGGAAGCGCGCCAGCTGGGTGCCGAGGCTGTCCCAGTCCACGGCGTCCAGCGTGTTCTTGACCAGCAGGCCCAGGTCGGTTTCGCCTTCCATCAGCAGGCGCCGGCTGAAGAACAGGGTGTCCGGGTCTTCCTCGCGCAGGGCCAGGGCCAGGTAGTCGCGGGTGGTGGCGGAGATGGTGAGGTCGGGCGCGCGGCCGTCGAACAGTGGGCGGAAGCCCCGTGGGGTGAGGGTGAAGCGCAGGGCCATGCCGGCATCGGTGACCTTGAGCAGCAGGCGCTTGCCGGTGAGGGGTTCGAGGGTGTCGCGGGGCAGCACCCGGTCGAGGGCCAGGTTGAGGCCGCCTACCAGGGCCAGGGTGGGCGGCAGCTGGGGCAGGTGGGCGCCCAGGCGGGCCAGGGGGGCGGGGAGAGTGAAGGCGGGGATCTTCATGGGCTGGGGCTCCGCGGGGTTCAGCTGGGGACGCGCTGCTCGACGCCCGGCCGGCCGTGCCAGAAGCCGTTGCAGGGCTCGGCGGGCAGCAGGGGCAGGGCTTCGTGGAGGGCATCGGCCGGGGGGATGAGACCGTCGAGGGCCTGACGGAACAGCTGCAGGATCTCGGGGGTGTGGGCGCCCTGGGGGCTGACGCGCAGCAGGTCGACGCCCTCGGCACAGACCGCGGGCAGATCGCCGAGCAGGGTGTGCACCTGGGCGGACTGGGTCTGGATGCCGTTCAGCGTGAGGAAGGGCGCCCCTTCGCGGGTCTTCAGGGGAATGCCGTCGGCGAACTCGAGGCAGCGGAACTCGCAGGTGTCCTTCTGCAGGTTGTAATGGCGGGCGGTGAAGCAGCGGGCCGAGTAGGCCAGGGGCAGGCGGCCGTGGGCAAAGATCTCCACTTCCATGTCGTGTCCGAGCCCGTCGCGCAGGGCGGCGATCTGCGCCCGGGACATCTCCGGCGGGGCCACCCAGCGGGTGGCGCCGAGGTCGGCAAAGAGGTCGAGGGTGGTCGGGTTGAAGATGTTCAGGGTGGGCCCGGCGATCCAGTTGCGCGCCGGGGCGTCGCCGCTGGAGAGCAGGCGCACCGCTCCCATGTCGTTGGCTTCGACGCGGAAGTTGCCGTTGGAGACGATGCGGCGCAGGGTCTTCAGGTCGGACTCGGATTCCACCAGAACCTGGCTGGAGAGCACCACTTCCTTGCCGGCGGCGGTGAGGATCTCGGCTACTTCGAGCCAGTCGGGCAGGCGCAGCTCGTGGCGGCGCGAGCACACGGTCTCACCCAGGTAAACGACGTCCACCGGGGCGTCGGCCATGTCGGCGTAGAAGGCCAGGGTGGATTGACGGGGCCAGTAGTAGAGCAGGGGGCCGAGGGCGATCTTCATCGTGCTTATTTCCAGGGGCGGTAGTAGGCGCCAAGGGTGTGGCTCTGGCCTTCGGAGACCTTGTTGAGTTCGGCCATCCAGGCCGGTTCGACGCGGAAGGGCTCGGCCGGGCCGGCCAGCACCCGGTCGATGGCGGCGCGCCACACCTGGGTGACCTGGCTCACGTAGGCCGGGCTGCGCTGGCGACCTTCGATCTTGATGGCGCGCACGCCGATGCGGGCCAACTCGGGCAGCAGTTCCAGGGTGTTGAGGCTGGTGGGTTCCTCGATGGCGTAGTAGGTCTCGTCGTTGACCTCGAAGCGGCCCTTGCACAGGGTCGGGTAGCCGGCCCGCTCGCCGTCGGCGAAGCGGTCGATGAGGATGCCGTTGAGGCGCGTCTCCATGCCTTTCGGGGTCTGTTCCCAGCGCACGTGCTTGCCGGGCGAGCAGGCACCGTCGCAGTTGGGGGATTCGCCGGTGGCGTAGGCCGACAGGGCGCAGCGCCCCTCCACCATCACGCACAGGCCGCCAAAGCCGAAGACCTCGATCTCCACCGGGGTGTTGGCGATGACCTGTTCCACCTGGGCCAGGGACAGCACCCGGGGCAGCACCGCCCGGGAGATGCCGAAGTGCTCGTGGTAGAAGTTGATGGCGTCGTAGCTGGTGGCCGAGCCCTGCACCGACAGGTGGAGGCGCAGGCCGGGGTGGGCCTTGCGGGCGTAGGCCATCAGGCCCGGGTCGGCCAGGATCACGGCGTCGATGCCGAAGGCCGCGGCCCGGTCGACGGCGCCGGTCCAGCGCTGCCAGTTGTCGGTCTGCGGGTAGGTGTTGAGGGTCAGCAGCACCTTGCGGCCCCGGTCGTGGGCGTAGCGCACACCCTCGGCCATGGCCTTGTCGTCAAAGTTGAGACCGCTGAAGTTGCGGGCGTTGGTGGCGTCCTTGAAACCGAGGTAGACGCAGTCGGCGCCGTGGTCGATGGCCGTCTTGAGGGCGGGCAGGCTGCCGGCAGGGCAGACCAGCTCGATGGGGCGGGGAGAAGTCATGGGCAGCAGCGAAAATGGCGCGGGCGGGAAACGACGCGGGCGGACTATAGGCGGGGTCACCGGGGCTGGCCTTGACCGGGGTCAACGGGGTGGCCGACGGGCCTTGGACAAATGTGAATCCCATTTCTGCAGAATGGGATTTCGGTGTCGGCTCGGGCATACTTTCGGCCATTCATCCGACCTCCCCCGGCCATGTCTCCTTCCTTGCCACGCCGTCGTTTCCTGAGTGCCGGACTTGGTTCGGCCTGCCTCCTGCTCGGCAGCAGCGGGGGCTGCAGCGCCAGCTACCAGGAGCCGATCAAGTTCGCCACCAACCCCTGGCCAGGCTACGACCCCCTCTATGTAGCCCGGGAAAAGGGCTATTTCCGTGACGTGGGCATCGAGGTGGCGCTGGTGGATCTGACCTCCATCGGCGCCTCGCGGCGCGCCTTCGAACGCGGCCAGGTGGATGGCTGTGGTGCCACCCTGGTGGAGATCCTGCTGGCGGCCGACCAGTCGGGGCTGCGGCCGCAGATCGCCGCGGTGGTGGATTACTCCAACGGCGCCGACGTGCTGATTGCCGCGGGCTCGGTGAAGAGCCTGGCCGATCTGCGCGGGCGCCGGGTGGCCATCGAACCCGGCACCCTGCACATCCAGTTGCTGGCCCTGGCCCTGGCCAGCGTGCAGCTGACGGTGCGTGACGTAGCCCTGGTGCCGATGCCCCAGAACGCCATGCCCGCCGCCTTTGCCGACGGGTTGGTGGCCGCGGCGGTGTGCTTTCCGCCGGAGTCCAACCGTCTGCTCGAGAAGGGCGGAAAGGTGGTTTTTCACAGCGGCCAGGTGCCGGGCCAGGTGGTGGATACGCTGGTTTTCGACGGGGGCTTCGTGGCCCGCCGGGGCAACGAGGTGCAGGCCTTCGTCAGCGCCTACTACCGGGCCATGGCCTTCATGGAGTCCAACCCGGACGAAGCCCACGCCATCATGGCCCGGCGCGAGAACATGAGCGTCGACGAGCTGCGCCAGACCCTTGCCGGCCTGCACTACGTGGGCCGCAAGGAGCAGCCTGAGCTGCTCGCCCCCGGTGGCCCGGTGGAGCGTTCCCTCAACCAGCTGCAGGGGGCCATGATGGCCCTGGCCCAGCTGCGCCAGAGCCGGACCCTCAAGGACTTCCTGATCGCCCGCGAGCTGATTGCCGCGACCGGCATCAGCGCATGAGCCCGGGCGGTTCTGGACCATGCGCGTGAGCACGCCCCACTTCCTGTCCCTGCGCTGGCGCCTGATGGGCCCGCTGCTGGGGGTGTGGGCGGTGGGCTTGGTGCTGCTGGTCGGCATTCTCTACGCCAGCATCCTGGAGCGCTTCCGTACCCTTGTCGACCAGCGCGCCGACGTGATGGTGGCGGCGGTCTATTCGGCGGCCGAGACGGCCCGCGAGCCTGCCGATCTGCGCCGTTTCATCTCCACCCTGGGGGCCTCCCGGGACGTGCGCGGGGTGACCCTGCTGGCCGGCTCGCCCCTGCGGGTGGTGGCGGCCAGCGATCACGGCCTCCACGGCCGGCCGGCCGAAGCCCTGGAACCGGCCATCGCCGCCCGCCTGGGTGAAGTGCTGCTGTCCCGCCAGGGCTGGCGCCGGCTGGACATGACCGAGCGCCGCCTGGACGTGCTCGAGCCCTTGCTGCTGGTCGGCTCCGACGGGGAGAACGGGCGCCTCGAGGACGGCGTGCTGCAGCTGCATCTCGACGCCAGCAGCCTGTGGCAGGCCGCGCGGGACACGGTGATCCAGCTGTCCCTGTGGCTGGGGGCGGTGCTCAGCGCGGTGGCAGGGCTGTTCTACCTGATGGTGGCACGCTATGTGCTGCGCCCGGCCGGGGCCATTCGCGGCGTCCTCGCCCACCGCCGCGAAACCGGCAGCGATTTGCCGGTGCCGGTGGCGCGTCGGGATGAGATCGGCGAGCTGGCCGAGGCCCTCAACGAGCTGCTGCTCACCCTGCGTACCCGCAACCGGCAGCTGGCCCGGGCCAGTGATCAGCACCTGGCCATGCTGGAATCCTTTCCCCATCTTGCCTGGCGCGCCAAGACCAATGGTGAGTGCGACTGGTTCAACCGGGCCTGGTATGACTTCACAGGACGCAGCCTGATCGAGGAGCAAGGCTGCGGCTGGCTCGACGGGGTGCATCCGGACGATCGGGAGGCCTGTCTGAAGGCGTGGAACGCAGCCCTTGCCACCCGCAGCAACCTGAGCAGCGAGTATCGCCTGCGCACCGCCGATGGCAGCTATCACTGGATCGCCGACCACGGTGCCCCCTTCTTCGATGGCGACGGCGTGTTTGCCGGCTTCGTCGGCTCCTGCTACGACCTGCAGCCAGCCCGGGACAACGCCCGCGACATCCGTCGCATGAAGCACCTCTACAAGGCCCTGTCGGCCACCAACAAGGCCATCGTGCATACCCGCGACGCGGCTTCCCTGCTGCCCCAGGTGGCGCGCATTGCCGTGGAGTTCGGTGACCTGGACCTGGCCTGGATCGGCCTGCGCGAAGATGGCCTGCTGAAAGCCGTGGCGGCCTGGGGCAAGGGGGCCGAGGGTGTGCTCGGCGGTGCCTGGGCGCTGCCCGGCGGGGTACCCGCCGAGGCCCGGGTCTTCAATGACGGCGGGGCCATGGCCGGGGCCGGCATCAGCGCTTCCGGCGCGCCCTCGCCGCACGGGTCCTGTGCCGTCTTCCCGATCCGCGCCGAAGAGGGGGGTGAGGGCGTGCTGATACTGCACAGTGCGGCGAACGGGTTTTTCGACGCCCCCGCGGTCAGCCTGTTTGACGAGATGAGCGCCGACATCGGCTTCGCCCTGCGCAACTACCGCCGCGACGAGAGCCTGAACCTGGCGGCCCGGGTCTTCGAGAACAACTCCGAGGGTTTCGTGGTGGTGTCGCCGGACCGGCGGGTGGTGATGATCAACCGGGCCTTCACTACCCTCACCGGCCTCTCCGAGGAGGCCGTACATGGCCAGACCCTGGTGCTCTTCGATCCGCAGCGTCACCCCCGCGGCTTCGCCACCGCCATCCGCGACGTGGCGGCGCGAGGCGGGCTGTGGAAGGGCGAGGTGTGGATTCGCCGCAGCGCCGGGGAGACCTTTCCGGCCGACATGTCGGTGAGTGCCGTGTGCGCGCCGGATGGTGCGGTGACCCACTACGTGGGGGTCTTCTCCGACATCAGCCAGCGCAAGGCCGACGAGGCGCGCATCCGTTTTCTGGCCAGTCACGACTTCCTCACCGGCCTGCCCTCCCGCGCCGCCCTCGAGGACACGGTGGCCGGGGCCATCGCCGCCGCCCGCAGTGATGCCTGCGGGGTCGCCCTGTGTTTCCTCGATCTGGACCGTTTCAAGAACGTCAACGACACCCTCGGCCACCACATCGGCGACCAGCTGCTGGTGGAAGTCGCCCAGCGTCTGCAATCGGTGATGGCCGAGGGCGAATGCGCCTTGCGCCACGGCGGCGACGAGTTCGTGGTGGTGATGCCGGTGAAGGGCGGGCGTGAGGTGCAGGCCCGGGCGGCCGGGCGGCTGCTGGGGGCGCTGGAAGAACCCTTCCGCCTCGCTGGCTGCGAGTTCACCCTTTCCGGCAGCATCGGCGTGGCGGTCTGGCCGGAGGATGGCGAGGAAGCGGACATCCTCCTCGACCGGGCCGACATGGCCATGTACCGGGCCAAGGAGGAGGGGCGCAATGCCATTGAGTTCTTTGCCGACGGGGTGACCACCCCGACCAGCGAGCGCCTGTCCCTGGAGCACGCCCTGCGCCGTGCCCTCGAACGCAACGAGCTGCACCTGCACTACCAGCCGGTGGTGGCCGCCGAAGACGGCCGTCTGGTCGGCGCCGAAGCCCTGCTGCGCTGGACCCACCCGGAGCTGGGCGACGTGTCGCCGGGGCGTTTCATCCCCCTGGCCGAGGAGAGCGGGCTGATCCTGCCCATCGGCAACCGGGTGCTCGACATGCTGTGCGCCCAGCTGGCCGCCTGGCGGGCCGAAGGGCGCAGCCTGGTGCCGGTGGCCGCCAACATCTCGGCCCTGCAGTTCCGGCGGGCGGATTTCGTCGATACGGTGGCGGCTGTGCTGCGCCGCCACGATGTTCCGGCCGGGTGGCTGACCCTGGAGGTCACCGAGAGCATGGTGATGCGCGACGTGGAGCGGGCGGCCCGCCAGCTGGCCGAGCTGAAGGCCCTCGGCCTGTCCATCGCCATCGACGATTTCGGCACGGGCTATTCCAGCCTCGCCTACCTCAAGCGCTTTCCCATCGACAAACTCAAGGTGGATCAATCCTTCGTGCGCGAGATCAACGAGGGGCCGGAAGACAAGGCCATCGTCGCCGCCATCGTCGGCCTCGGCCACAACCTCGGCCTGGAGCTGGTGGCCGAGGGCGTCGAAACCGCTGCCATGGCCGCCACCCTGCGGGAGCTGGGCTGCGACGAGTTCCAGGGCTGGCACTACGGGCGGGCCGAGCCGGCAGAGGTCTTTGCCGCCAGACTGGTGCGCTGAGGATGTTCCCGCCGGGCTGCACGACCCTATAATCGGTCCATCCCCCACGCTTTTCCTTGCCCCATGTTGTTCTGGTTCGTCATCGCCTACTGGCTGATCTCGGTGGCCATCGGCCTCATCGCCGCCACGCGGGTCCATAACACCCGGGATTTCGCCGTCGCCGGCCGGCATCTGCCCTTCTACATGGTCACCGCCACGGTGTTCGCGACCTGGTTCGGGGCCGAGGCGGTGCTCGGGGTGCCGGCCACCTTCCTCAACGAGGGCCTGCGCGGCGTAGTGGCCGACCCCTTCGGCTCGTCCATGTGCCTGATCCTGGTGGGGCTGTTCTTTGCCGCGCCCCTCTACCGCATGAACCTGCTGACCATCGGCGACTTCTACAAGAAGCGCTATGGCCGCGGCGTCGAGGTGCTCACCACCGTCGCCATCGTGATCTCCTACCTGGGCTGGGTCGGTGCGCAGATCACCGCCCTGGGCCTGGTCTTCAACGTGGTGTCGGCGGGGGAGATCAGCAAGGTGGCGGGCATGTGGATCGGCTCCATCACCATCCTCGTCTACACCCTGTTCGGCGGCATGTGGGCGGTGGCCGTCACCGACTTCCTGCAGATGATCATCATCGTCATCGGCATGCTGTGGATCGGCGGCGAGGTGAGCAGCCTGGCCGGTGGCGTCGGGGTGGTGGTGAATCACGCCATGAACGAGGGCAAGTTCGCCTTCTTCCCGGCGGCCGACCCGAAGGAGGTCATCGCCTTCATCGCCGCGGCGGTGACCATGATGCTCGGCTCCATCCCCCAGCAGGACGTCTTCCAGCGGGTCCAGTCGGCCAAGTCCGAACGCATCGCGGTGTGGGGCTCGGTGCTCGGCGGTGCCCTGTATTTCGCCTTCGCCTTCGTGCCCATGTTCCTGGCCTACTCGGCCACCCTCATCGATCCGGCCCTGGTGTCGCGGCTGATCAACACCGACTCGCAGATGATCCTGCCCGAGCTGGTGCTGTCCAAGGCGCCGCTGGTGGCCCAGATCCTGTTCTTCGGGGCCCTGCTGTCGGCCATCAAGAGCTGCGCCTCGGCCACCCTGCTGGCGCCGTCGGTGACCTTCACCGAGAACATCCTCAAGCCGGCCCTGCCCGATCTCACCGACAAGAAGCTGCTGTTCTGGATGCGCGTGGTGACCTTCAGCTTCACCGTGCTGGTCACCCTCTACGCCATGGTGTCCGATGCCAGCATCTTCAAGATGGTGGAGAACGCCTACCAGGTGACCCTGGTGGCGGCCTTCATCCCGCTGCTGTGCGGGCTGTACTGGCGCCGTGCCACCAACCAGGGGGCGCTGGCCTCGATCTGCTGCGGGGTGGGCGTGTGGCTGGCGGTGCACATCGCCGGCGGCGAAGACCCCTTCATTCCGGCCCAACTCGCCGGGCTGCTGGCCAGCGCGCTTGGCATGGTCGCCGGCTCGCTGGTGAAGCAATGGCTGCCCCATGACCATGGGGTGCACGACCGCCTGCGCCACGGCCATCATGCCGCGGCTTCCCACGGTGTCGCCCACGAAGGCATCGGCGCCATCCACCGCCATTGAGCGCGGCTCGGGGAACCCCGGGCGCGCTGGCGCGTCTCTTCTCCGGATGCCCGCCGATAACCAGGACTCTTCAGCCTTGACCCCAACCGCGCCGTCGTCCGCCCACAAAACCATCGCCGTCGCCCTCACCGGGGCCTCGGGCATGCCCTATGGCCTGCGCCTGGTGGAGTGCCTGCTGACAGCAGGCTGCCGGGTGTGGCTGCTGTATTCCCAGGTGGCCCAGATCGTCGCCCGGCAGGAGATGGACTTGGCCCTGCCCGCCCGCCCCGACGAGGTGGAAGCCCAGCTGGGTGCCCGCTTCAACGCGGCCCCGGGCCAGCTGCGGGTGTTCGGCCGCGAGGAGTGGTTCGCGCCGCCGGCTTCCGGCTCCAACCCGCCAGAGGCCATGGTGGTGTGCCCTTGCACCATGGGCACCCTGGCGTCCATCGCCGCGGGCCTTGCCGGCAATCTCATCGAACGGGCTGCCGACGTGGTCATCAAGGAAGGCCGCAAGCTCATCCTGGTGCCCCGGGAGACGCCCTTCTCGGCCCTGCACCTGGAGAACATGCTGCGTCTGGCGCGGATGGGCGTGGTCATCCTGCCCCCCAACCCGGGCTTCTACCATCACCCCCAAACCGTGGACGACCTGGTGGACTTCGTCGTCGCCCGCATCCTCGATCAACTCGCCGTGCCCCATGCGCTGATGGCGCGCTGGGGAGAGGCCGTCGGGAGCGCGAAGCATGAGCACTGATATCGACACCGTCGAGATCCCCCTCTTCCCCCTGGGCACGGTCCTGTTTCCGGACGGGGTGCTGCCCCTCAAGCTGTTCGAGGCCCGCTACCTGGACATGGCCGCCCGCTGCATGCGCGCCAATGCGCCCTTCGGCGTGTGCCTGATCCGCGAAGGCGGCGAGGTGGGCGCGCCGGCGGTGCCCCACGGGGTCGGCTCGATCGCCCGCATCACCGGCTGGGACATGGACAAGCCGGGCCTGCTCTTCATCACCACCCGGGGCGGCGAGCGTTTCCGCATCGTCGAGCAGAGCACGCGCCCCGACCGCCTGCTCACCGCGCATATCGCGCTGCTGCCCGAGCCACCGGTGCAGTCCGTGCCGGAAGCCCTCGCGGATGTGCTGCCCCTGCTCCGGGCAATCGTCGCCGATGCGGGCGAGGAGGCCTTTCCGCTGCCCCATCGTTTCGACGACGCCAGCTGGGTGGGCTACCGCCTGGCGGAGATCCTGCCCATCCCGCTGCTGGCCCGTCAGCGTCTGCTGGAGCTCGACGATCCCCTCTCACGGCTGGAGATCATCCAGGCCTACCTGCGTCAGCACAAGCTGCTGGGGGACGACTGAGAGGGGGTGAGAAACCCGCTTCCCTCAGTTCGAGGCCTGTGCTCGCCCTGACCGGCAGCGCAGTTCCCGTGGGGTCGAATTCATTCGACCTCGGACTTTGTTCAGCGGCTTGCTGGTCATTGGCGTGAGCAGGTCGAATAAATTGGCGCTGTTCGCGTTAAGTATGGAAAGTGTTTTCACCCTCGGAAGGTAAGGCATCTCGATGCCCGGTGGGGTGGCCGTTACTGGCTGGCGTTCCGTTGTTTGGTGTGACGTTGGCCGGGTGTTCGCCCCGGCGGGCGACTGACTTTCTTGCTTCGCCAAGAAAGTCAGCAAAGAAGGCGAC
>NZ_JAKLLN010000002.1 GCF_023150065.1 Zoogloea sp. | reverse complement strand
GCGGGTGTTCCAGATCCGTGGCTGGCAGGTCCGGAAGCGCCCGGTCGGCTTCCGGCCGAGGATTGAGGCGCGGCGCTCAAGGGCATCCCAGCCCAACGAACGCTGGGCGACAGATCTGTGCCGTGTCTGGGCGGGACGAGACGGCTGGACCACGCTGGCGCTGGTGATTGACTGCTTCAGCCGGGAGTTGCTGGGCTGGCATGTCTCTCGGAGCGGCAAGTCCCGCACCGCTGAAAGTGCGCTGGAGCAGGCCCTGATCGCGCGCTTCGGTACGCTGGGGCGTGTGAAGGAGCCCTTCCTGCTGCGCTCGGACAACGGCCTGGTGTTCACCAGCCGCAGTTACACGGCGCTGGTCAAAAGCTATGGCCTGAAGCAGGAGTTCATCACGCCCTACACCCCGCAGCAGAATGGGATGGTGGAGCGGGTGATCCGGACGTTGAAGGAGCAATGCATCCACCGCCACCGCTTTGAAACCCTGCAGCACGCCAGTCGTGTCATTGGCGACTGGATCCAGTTCTACAACCACCAGCGGCCCCATCAGGCGCTGGATATGAAAACGCCGGCTGAGGCATTCGCTTTAGCAGCGTGACCTGTGCAGGATTTGGTGGGTCAATACACGGATTCCGGCCGATCACCCGTTGCGCCGGGTGAAGAAACTGGCCGAATCCCACACCTTGGGCAGCCAGCGGCTGGGCAGCACGGTCTCCGGCCCCAGGGCCAGGGCGTGCAGAAAGCCGTCAAGCATATCCAGCGTCATACCCTCGTCGGTGTCCTGGTCCAGCAAGAAGCTATCGAGCGCGTCCAGCTCCTCGTCCGATAGCGGCGCCAGAATGTCAGGCGTGGCGCCGGGCGCACGCGGGCGCGCCGCCTGCGTCAGCCCGCGCTCGGCCTCGTCCGCCTCCCGCTGTGCGGTGGTCACGAAATGGTGGATGCCCTCTTCCTCAATGGCCAGAAAAGCCGCCGCCAGCGCGGCGGTGTCGGTCTCGAACTGCTCATCCCACACGGTGGATGTGCCCCGCTCATCCACGACTTCGAGAATCCAGAGGCTGCCCGCGCTACGGTAAATCTCGATTTGCAGCGTGTGGCCGTCGGCGCTGCAGGTCTGCGTCAGCGGTGAGTGGATGAGTTGGATGCCGTCGTCGATCATCGGGTGTCGCCTTCGTTGTTCAGGTGCGTGTGTTCGATCTCCGGCAGCACCAGCTCCCATCGGCGGCAATGCAAGCCGGCCTCCCCTTCCCGGGCGTGGCGCACCAGGATGGCGGCGACGCGCACGGCGAGAATATCCCCCGCGGGCGGCGCGAAGGACTTGGCGAGGCGGGTGACGACCAACCCGGCCGCGTCGGCCAGCTCCCACCCTTGCCTGCCGTCGGCGCGGGCTTGCAGGCGCAGGGGGCTGCCCACGTCCAGGGCCGCCAGTGCCCGATGCACGGGCGCCGAGGGCGCGAAACGCCCAGGCCAGGAAAGCACGATGTGCCCGGGGTCGGCCAGCCACACCCGGGTGTCGAGACGCATGGTGTCCGGCGGGGATTCGGGGCGGACACGCAAGCTCAGCCCATCCGCATCACGGCTGAAGGGATGCGCGCCGCCCACGGCCTCGCACAGGCACAGGCTGCGGCGGGCCCGGGTCATCGCCACATAGAAGAGGCGCCGCTCGTCGTCACTGCGCCCCTGCCAGCCACCGCCATCCAGCACCAGGACATGCTCGAATTCCAGCCCCTTGGCCCGGTGCGCCGTCATCAGCACCAGGGGCGCGTTCGGGCGCATGCCGGCCGGGGCACGCCCTCCGGCGCCAAACTCGTAAAGGGCGTCGATGAGATCACCCACCACACGCTCGCAGCCCGGCGCCGCGGATTGGGCATCGACGATGAACTGGGCCAGGGCCGCCTTGGAAGGGTGATCGATGGCGCCATCCAGCGCCAGGCCATGGCGACGCCGGAACCACCGCCCCAGGGTGCCCGCACGCAGCACCACCCGCCGTCGCGACGCCCGGCGCCGGGCACCGCGCAGCAAGTCCAGCAGGTCGTGCCCCTGCCGGGTGAGATGCAGGCTCGTGGCGCTCCCGTCCCGCAACAGCTGGACGGGGATCTGCTGCTGCCGGCACAGGGCGGCCATGGGTTCCAGGTCCTCCCAGCGGCGGGCGATGACGGCAAAGCCGCCCCACGAGGCCGCACCCCGGGCGCTGTCCAGGGCGTGCAGGCGCTGCAGCTCGGCCAGGGCAATGCGTACTTCCCGGTGCAGATCCCGCGGCACTTCGAGTATCTGCACCCGGCCGGCGGCCAGCGGGTCCACCGCCGCCTGGGCACCGCCGTCCGGCTGGACGCGGCGGCCGTAATCAACACGGATCTCCTGCCCGGCCTTCATGCGCTCCCGGGCCGGGGTGATGATCCGGTTGGCGCAGTGGATGATGTGGGCGGTGGAGCGATAGTTCTCCACCAGCGAGAAGCGCCTGGCCTGGTAGTCGTGTTCGAACTGGCGGATGAAGCGCACGTTGGCGCCATCGAAGGCGTAGATGTTCTGGTCGTCATCCCCCACCACCATCAGGGACAGGCGATCTTCCTCGGTCTGGATCGTGCGCCCGGCCAGGGCGCTGATCAGGGCGTAGTGGTCTGCATTGATGTCCTGATATTCATCCACCAGCAAAAAACGCAGTCCGGCCAGCAGCCGGTCGCGAACAATCGAGGGGCCCACGCCATCACCCTGCTCGGCCGCCCGCAGGCGTTCGGTGGCCTGGCGGATCACCAGGCCAAAATCCACTGTTTCCCCCCGCTCGACGGCCACGGCGTAGCTGGTGCCGGTGAGGCGCATGGCCAGGCCGTGCAGGGTCTGCACCGCCACCCCGGCCGCATCGGCCCCCACCAGCGCCCACAGACGGCGGCGGATCTCGACCGCCGCCGAGCGGTTGTAGGCCAGCACCATGATCTCCTCGGGCAGCACCATGCACTCGCGCAGCAGCCAGGCCACCCGGTGCACGATGACCCGCGTCTTGCCGGCACCGGGGCCGGCCAGCACCAGGTAGTTGCCCTCCTGGGGCGCCGCAACGATGCCCTGCTGGTCCGGGTTGGCCAGGTCGGTGAGTATCCTGCGGTGGGCTGCCTCAGTGGTGGCCATCTCGAGCACGTCCTTGCGGCCGGCAAAATGACGCCGGACAAAGGCAGCCCGGTCGAGGCTGAAGTAATCGACGATGAAGGCCATCGCCGCCTGCACCTTCAGGACGGCCAGCTTGGCGTACTCGGCCATCACATGCACCTGCACGACCTTGTCTTTGTAGTGCAGGGCCAGCTCGGCGTAGTCCGACTTGCGGAACTGACGCCGCCGCGCCTCGGGGTTGAGCTCGATATTCATGGCGGCCCGGAACACCGCCTTGCCCCGGGCCAGGTGGACCACCTCGTTGGTGTCCAGGTAGAGCAAGGCCGAGGACAGCGCCAGGCTCCAGTCCTTCACGCCCAGCCCGGCCAGGGTCAGGTCGGCCTGCAGGCCGGCCTCCAGCTCACCCTGTTTGCAGGTCACCAGCAGCGTGTTGCCCTGGCGGCGGGTCAGGAAGAGCTTGAGCAGTACCTGGGCCAGGGCCATGCGACGGAGGCGGATCGTGTCGATCTCCTGCCAGCTGCGCAGCAGCTTGATGTGGCGGCTGTCCAGGCCGGCCGGGCGCAGGGCAAAGAAGCCGCGCTGCCCCTCGCCGTCGCCAAAAGGCTCGGCAAAGGACTTGAGCAAGCGGGTCAGCCGCTCCGGGTTGAAGTCCACCCGGGTGTCGCGGCGCAGGGTGTCGCACAGGCGCCGCATGTCCAGGATCTGCCAGCCATCGTCGGCGGCATCGGGCGCCAGCTCCCGCAGGATCGCCAGCAGCGCGTCCTCGATGCGCGCCAGCTCGTCGATGCGCTGGGCGCTGTCCGGATCCCGGTACAGGGTGATGCCGATCTCGGTATCGTTGGAGAGCAACCTCCACGTGTCGAGCTCCCGCAGCATGGCCTGGAGGCGGCGGGAATCGCTGCCCGTGGCCAGCATCAGGTCGTCGGTGGACAAGCCCTCGTCATCGGCGGCCTGCATCAGGATGGACAGGATCTGCAGATAGGGGGCGATGTCGGCCCCGGCGCCCAGCTTCTGACGCAGGCGCGCCGTGGCCTCATCCATGCTGGCCACCATCAGGCTGCCCGGGAAGACCCGGGTGTGGTTCTCGTGGCGCTCCAGCAGGCGGGCCTCCTCAAGCCAGGCCACGGCGATGCGCACCTTGGTGTCGGCGTCATTGGCGTCCGGGTCGAGGCGGTGGGACTCCGGCACCTCCAGCAGGATCTCCCCGCTGGTCACCACCACCTCGCCCTCGCTGCGGTCCTTGCGCTCGATGGTGCGCAGGGCCTTGAGAATGGAAAGGATGTCGTGCTGGGTGAGACGCGAGTTCTTGAGCAGGCGGAACTGCACGTCCAGGTCGGCATCGTCGTAGAGCAGGATGCAGCGCGCCGGCGCCTGGTCGCGCCCCGCCCGCCCGGCCTCCTGCAGGTAGTTCTCCAGCGAGCCGGGGGTGTCCAGGTGAATCACCAGCCGCACATCGGGCTTGTCCACGCCCATGCCAAAGGCGTTGGTGGCGGCAATCACCCGCAGGCTGCCGGCCAGGAAGGCCTCCTGCACCCGGCGCTTTTCGGCCGGCAGCATGCCGCCGTGAAAGTAGCCGCACTCCAGGCCCCCCTCCTTCAGAAAACGGGCGAGCTCCTCGACGGTCTTCTGGCGGGCGCAGAAGACGATGGCGCCCCCTTCCTCCTGCTGGGCCTCCTGGAGCAACCGAAGCACGTCCGCAAACTTGGCCTGGACCGGCACCCGCCGCACCTCGTAGCTCAGGTTGTCGCGGCCGACGCCCCCTTCGAGGCGGGCCAGCCGCAGGCCCAGGCGCTTGTCGAAGTGATCGCAGATGTCGTCCACCACATCCGGCTTGGCGGTGGCCGTAAAGCAGAACACCGGCGAGGGCGCCTCACCCTGGCGCCGCCGGATGAAACGCGACACGTACAGATAATCGGGCCGGAAGTCATGCCCCCACTTGGACAGGCAGTGGGCCTCGTCGAACACCCATGCCCCCACCTCCCGGTGGGCCAGGGCAGTGGCAAAGGCGGTGCTGCGAAACTGCTCCGGCGCCACGAAGATCAGGCCCAGATCGCCCAGGCGCAGCTTGTCCAGCATGGCCCGCCGCTCAAGGGGGTTGAGCAGGCTGTTGAGATAGCCGGCACAGGTGACGCCACGCGCCTCCAGGTTGTCCACCTGGTCCTTCATCAACGACTGCAGGGGCGAGATGACCACCGTGAGGCTGCCCTTGCGGTAGTAGCGGGCCAGGGCCGGCAGCTGGAAGCACAGGGACTTTCCACCGCCCGTCGGCAGGATGGCCAGCGTCGGGATGCCGGCAAAGCCGTTGTCGACCATCGCCTGCTGCAACGAGCGCCCATCCGGCGTGGTGGGCGTGCTGCGAAAGCGCGTGATGCCGGGAAAGAAGCGCGGCAGCAAGGCCTCCACGTCATGCTGCTCACGGCACCAGACGCAGGCCGGATCCCTGCAGGGCTGATCACGCAGGGCCGCGATTGCCTCCCGGGTCCGCGGAAAACTGGCCCCCACCCAGGGCGGCAGCACCGAGTTGCCCCCCGCCACCCGCAGCCACGCCAGGGTGTAGGCCAGGGGCTTGTGCCAGGCCGGGTCGGGCAGCCACTCGGCCAGCAGCCTGGCCTGCGCCGTGAGGCACACCTTGCCCGCGGTCGCCCGCTGCCAGGCCTCGACCACCTCACCCAGGGCCGGCCGCAAGGCCCGGCGCAGACTGACAAAGAAGTTCGCCACGCCCTTGCCCGGCTCGGGAGAGAGCAGGAAGTGCAGGCACAAGGCCTCATCCGGATGCGCCGCCACCCGCTGCTGCAAGGCCGCGCTCTGGTCGAGGAACAGTGCATAGGCCAGCTCCGCATCCCGCACCGGATCATTGCGGGTGGTGGTGCACAGCTTGTAGTCCTTGACCAGGCGGTGATAGGGGTTTTGCGGAAAAGCCACCGGCGACAGCTCGAGGGTATCCACCAGGGGCAGGCGATGCAGGGCGAGGCTGGGGTAAAGCCGCGCCAGCGCCGGCTGATCAAAGGCCACCACGTTGTGGCCCAGGACAAAGGCGGCGTCTTCCGTCAGGGCATCGAGGCGCTGCACCAGGTCGGGGGCCTTGCCCGAAATGCGCAGCCGGGCGTCCAGGTCGGGGCGGAACACGCCAAGCTCGCGCAGGGCAGTCTGATCCTGGCGAGCGGTTTCGATATCAAGGCAGAGACACCGGGCGCGGGGTGCTTCAGCGCGCTCCGCCATGCACCACCGCATTGGGCTTGTTTGTCATGCGCGGAATTGTAATGGCATCGACGGGGCTTGCAGCATGTGAGCCAGAATGGGCACGCCGGCCCATGGCTGCGCCTCGACCGGACAACCGCACAAAGCCACGGCAAGTTGACGTGCACGTTAACCTTGGCTAACAATCGACCCACCGCCCACCGAGTCAAACCCATGTCCGATAAAAAACCTGGCACAGCCCCATTCACCGAGGTCTGGATCGCGCATCCCGAAGGCCGCCTGTTCGGCCGGGTGTGGACGCCCGACACGGCCGCCGGCAGCACCCTGCCGGAGGCGCCCATCGTGATGCTCCACGACTCCCTGGGGAGCGTGGAGCTATGGCGCGACTTTCCGGCCGCGCTGAGCGCCGCCACGGGGCGCAAGGTGGTGGCCTATGATCGGCTCGGCTTTGGCCAGTCGAGCCCGCGCCAGGGCACCCTGCCCCTCGACTTCATCGCCGCGGAAGCCCGCCACGACTTCGCCCTGGTCCGCGAGCAGCTGGGCATCGGGCGCTTCATCGCCTTTGGCCACAGCGTGGGGGGTGGCATGGCCGTCAATTGCGCAGCCGAGTTTGCCGCGGACTGCGAAGCACTGATCACCATCGCCGCCCAGGCCTTTACCGAAGACCGGACCCTGGAAGGCATCCGCGTCGCCAAGGAACAGTTCAAGGACGTCCGGCAGGTGGAGCGGCTCGAGAAATACCACGGCGACAAGGCACGCTGGGTGCTCGACGCCTGGACCGAAACCTGGCTCAGCCCGGCCTTCGCCAGCTGGTCCCTGGCGCCCGTGCTGCCCCGCGTGAGCTGCCCGCTCCTCGCCATCCACGGGCTTCACGACGAATACGGCTCGACCCGCCACCCCGAACTCATCGGCGAACTCAGCAGATCGAGCCGGGTTCAGGTGGAGATCATGGCGGATTGCCGGCACATGCCGCACCGCGAACAGCCCGAGGCGGTGATCGAGCTGGTGAAGGGGTTTCTGGAGCGGGGTTGAGGAGACGGAGGCCGGCCAAGGCCCAGCCCCTCAAGCGGGGCTCCCGCTCAATTGCCCCCATCACCTTCTGGGCGGCATCCCCGGTGCAAAGCGCAGGCACACCGCAGTGACCAGGCCTAGTGTGAGCCAGGCCAGCACATCCCCCCAGCCATCGTCCGCCAGCCCGACGAGCAGGCCCACGAGGCTGAGCACACCGAGCACGATGGGCCAGCGCCAAAGAGATAGGGATTGGGATGCCGGACGGCGGGCGGTGCGCCTCATCGGGCGGCCTCCGCCACGGCGGTGCCGCTTCCCGGGGCCTCCAGCCGGGCAGCGCGCAGCTTGCGCCGGGCCAGCCACAGGTAGAGGCCGCTGCCCAGCACGATGATGCTGGCGATATCCAGCAGCGCCCAGATGATCTGCAGCGGCAGCCCGCCGTAGTCCCCGAAGTGCAGGGGCTGGGAGAGCTTGAGGATGTAGAAGTACCAGGGCATCTCGCGGCTGTCGGTCACCTTGCCGGTCACCGCGTCCACCAGCACGGGCTTGAGGATGCGCTGGGTGAGAGGCGAATCACCGCGCATGAAGATGGCGTAGTGATGGGGGCTGGTAAATGAGGTGCCGGGAAAGGCGATGAACTTGATCGCCATGCCGGGCTCCTGGGCCAGGGCGGCGCGCACGGCGGTGTCGAGGGAGCCGAGCTTTTCGGGGCGCGGCAGGGCCTGGTAGGCGGACACCATTTCGGCCAGCTGGTTGTTCTTCCAGTGGTCCACCAGCAGGTCGGCCCAGGTGTTGATGACTCCGGTGGCGCCCACCACGGTGAGCCACACCAGGGTGACGATGCCCTGGACGTTGTGCATGTCGAGCCATTTGATGCGGGGGCCGCGCTCGCTGCGCACTTCGCCAAAGCGCAGCTTGCGCATGAAAGGCGCGTAGAGCACGGTGCCCGACACCAGGGACAGCACCAGCAGCATGCCCATGAAACCCAGAAAGAGCATGCCCGGCAGGCCGGCAAAGAGGTCGGTGTGGAGCTTGAACATCACGTGCATGAAGCCCTTGTCCAGAGGGGGCTCGTTGAGCACTTCGCCGCTGCGGGCGTCCACCGCCGCCTGCTTGAAATGGGTGCCCCGCCCGAGCCCGTCGGCCAACGACACGTACCACACCCGGTCGTCGTCCACCTCCTGGGAGGCGAACTTGACCACCTTGCCGGGGAAGCGCGCCTGAGCCTGCTCAAGCACATGGTCCATGCTCACCCGGGGCGCATTTGCCGCCATCTCGGGTGGCTCGACGATGTTGCCCAGCCAGTGGCCGATCTCGTGATGAAAGATCAGCGGCAGGCCGGTGATGCACAGGAGCAGCATGAAGGCCGTGCACACCAGGCTGCTCCAGGTGTGGATCCAGCTCCAGCGGCGCAGGGCACGGGTGGACGAGAACATGGACAGGCTCCGGCGGCGTCAGAAGTCCACCGAGGCGCTCAGCGCCAGGGTGCGCGGGCCGCTGGCCACCAGGTAGCCCGAACCGGGGTAGCCGCCCACCGAGGCCCAGTAGTTCTTGTCCATCAGGTTGTCGATGCGGGCACGCAGGGTGACCGGGGTGCTGGAGACTTCCATGAGGTAGCGGGCGCCCACGTCCAGGCGGGTCCAGGCGTCCACTTTGAGGCTGTTGGTGGCGTTGGCGTAGGTGGCGCCGGTGTGCACCACGCGGCCATCCAGGGCCAGCCCGCGCACGCCCGGCACATCCCACTCCAGGCCCAGGTTGGCCTGCTGGCGCGGCACGCCGATGACGCGCTTGCCGTCGGTGGTGGCCGAGCCGGTCTGCTGCTGCTCGGCGTCGAGCAGGGTCAGGCCGCCCAGCACGCGCAGGCCCCGGGTGGCCTCGCCGAACACGGTGAACTCCAGCCCCTGGTGCCGGTCCTTGCCCTCGGCCACATAGCGAGCATCGCTGGTCAGCACGGCGCGCGGCCGCTCGGTGGAGAACAGCGCCAGGCCCATGCCCAGGCGCCCGGCGTCGAACTTCACGCCCACCTCTTTCTGGCGCGAGACGTAGGGCGACAGCATGTCACCGGCGTTGCGCACGGCCGTCCCCCCCGAGGAGGTCGGCGCGGTATCGCCCTGCACCAGCCCCTCGATGTAGTTGGCGTACACCGACACCCGGCGGTCGAGCTTGTACACCGCCCCCAGGATCGGGCTGGCACGGCTGTCGTCGTAGGCCTTCCCGGCGACGCCGGTGTTGTAGGCGTAGCTGCGGGCGTAGATCTGCTGATGACGCAGGCCGGCGGTGACGAGCAGACGGTCGTCGAGCAGCGACAGGGTATCGCCGATGGCGTAGCTCACCAGGCGGGTCACGCCGTTGAGGGCCGGCGAGGCCAGCCGGTTGCCATACAGGGTGTTGGCGCTGAAGGCCGGCAGGGCGTAGCTGCTGGGCGTGTACAGATTGGTGGCCAGGGTGTTGCGCCAGTCCATGGCGTAGGCGTTCTTCTTCTCCAGCTCGAAGTAGCTGCCGGAGAGCACCCACTCATGCCCCACCGAGCCCGTGCGCAGCTTGCCCCGCAGGCCGATCTCGCCGGTGTTCACCTTGTCTTCCCGGGTGTTGTCGAAGCGGTAGGTGCTGCCCGCCCCGGTGCTGCCGTTGCTGACGGTGAGGTTGGCCAGGGCATTGGCCTCGTCGCTGCGGCGCAGGCCGTAGGCGGCATAGGCGGTGAGGTCGGCCGACAGGTCAATCTCGCCGCGCAGGGTGCCAAACAGGTCGCGCTCGTTCGAGAAGGACCAGGGCTGGGCGAAGTTGGCCGAGGCATCGGGCGCCCGGGGCACGCTGGTGACCGCCGATGACAGGGTCACGTTGGGGCGGGTCTGCTTGAGCTGGTTGTCCTGCCAGCCCAGGTCGGCGGACAGGCGCACGTCACGGCTGCGCCAGTCGACGCCCAGGGACACCAGGCTGAGCTTGGACTTCTCGTCGGCGATGGCCGTCTCGCCGTCCCGGTGGGCCACATTGACGCGCACACCGAGGCGGTCATCCGGCCCGAAGCGGCGGGCCACATCGGCCGCCAGGCTGGCCTGGCCCCGGCCGCTGATCCCGGTGGTGAAGCGGGTCAGCGGCTCGTTGGGCGCGCGCTTGGGCAGCAGGTTGATGGCACCGCCCAGGCCGCCGTTGCCCGGCGTCACGCCATTGAGAAAGGTGGACGCGCCGCGCAGCAGCTCCACCCGCTCGAACAGCTCGGTGGCGATGTACTGGCGCGGCAGCAGGCTGTACAGGCCGTTGTAGGCCACGTCGTCCGAGCCCAGGATGAAGCCGCGGATGAAGTAGGACTCCTGGAAATTGCCGAAACCCCGGGCCATGCGCACGCCGGGGTCGTTCTGCAGCACCTCGCCGACGCTGCGGGCCTGACGGTCCTGGATCAGATCGTTGGTGTAGCTGGTCACCGAGAACGGCGTCTCCATGTTGTCCCGCTGGCCCAGCACCCCGACCCGCCCGCCCCGGGCCACCTGCCCGCCCGGATAGGCCGGCTGCAGGCCCTGGGCCGACGCGTCGGCGCTGGCCTGCACCTTGACCGGCGCGAGGGTCAGGGCGTCGTCCTCGGGGCTGCCCTGGGCCAGGGCCGGGCCGGCGGCCAGCAGGAGGATGGCCAGGTGGATGGGGTGGGGCTGGAAGGATCGGGACATGGTGCGGAAGGCTCCGGGACGAGGTCAGGCGGACGAAAGGATGCGAATATAAATGATACCGATTCTCATTTCAAACCCTGATTGCACCCTGCAACTCCCCTGCCCCAGCCGCGACACTATGTCGCAATGACGTTCAGGATCACGCTGCCACACTCCGCCCCGCAGCTTCAAACATGGGAGGGCGGCCGTGCATGGCGCCTGCCGGACATCCACCACAACACAAAAAAAGCAGGACTCTTGCATGAAACACCATCGATTCAAGCCGGCTTCGATTGCCCTTGCAGTTCTGGGAGCCCTGGGCGCCCAGGCAGCGCATGCCGAGGAAGCCAAAGAGCTGTCGACGATCTCCGTCAGCGGCGAGCGGGACAGGAGCGCCATCCCGCTGGACCTGCCGGCCAGCACCGGATCACGTCTGGGTACGACCCTGCGGGAGATCCCCGCCAGCGTCGACGTCATCAGCCAGGAGACCATGCAGGAGCGGGGCGATCGCACCATGGTCGATGCGGTGGGCAAGATCACCGGCATGACCGGCGGACGGGTGGGCGGATCACACGTGGGTTTCTCCGCGCGGGGCTTCATCGAAAACGGCGTCACCTGGCTCTACAACGGCGTGCGGGTACCGGGCAGCTCCAACTTTTCGTCCCGGGTGCTCGACACCGCCAACTACGACCGCATCGAGGTGCTGCGCGGGCCGGCCTCGGTGCTCAACGGCGAGGGCGGCACCGGGGCGACCATCAACCTGATCTCCCGCGCGCCCAGCTTCAGCGCCCAGCCCTTCGAGCTGGACTACGCCTTTTCGAGCTACAACAGCCACCGGCTGCATGCCGGCACGGGCGGCGCGATCAAGGACGATGTCGTGGCCTATCGGGCCGACATCAGCACCAACCACTACGGCAGCAACGTCCATGGCGAACGGACCGGACTCGACCGCTTCACCGGGTCGCTGCTGTTCAAGCTGAGCAGCACCCTCAAGCTGACCCTGGAGCTCGACCGGCTGCACGACGACGTGGAGGATCTGTACTACGGCACCCCGCTGGTCAATGGCCGGATCAGCCGATCCCTGCGGCGCATCAACTACAACAACCTGAGCGACAACAAATACAAGTCCGACACCACCTGGCTCCGGGCCAATCTCGAATGGCAGGTGACGCCGGATGTGGAAGTGCGCAACCAGGCCTACTACTACGACTCCTTCCGCGACTGGCGCGACGTGGATGACTTCACCTACATCGCTGGCGCCACGCCGACCGTGAGGCGCAACACTTGGGCCGACCTGGATCACGATCACCAGCTGGTCGGCAACCGTCTCGATGCCCTGTTCAAGGGCAAGCTCGGCGGCATGGACAACCGCTTCGTGGTGGGCACCGACATCAACCGGACGGATTTCAAGACCCGGCGAAACGGCTTTCCGGCAGGAACCGAAGCCCCCGTCGACGCCTACAATCCGCCGAGCGTCAGCCTGAGCAGCGGCACCAACGTTTTCAAGTCCCTGGCCCGGGACGTGTCCATCGAACAGTGGTCGGTGTTTGCCGAAGACCAGCTGTCCCTCACGTCCAAGCTCAAGCTGGTGGGCGGCGCGCGGCACGACAACTTCAAGACCGACTGGATCTACTTTGACCAGGCCGGCGCCCCGAAGGAATCCAAGGCACACAGTTTCAACTCCTGGCGCGCGGGGGTCGTCTATGACCTCAGCCCGGACACCACCGTGTATGTCTCCTACGCCACCGCGGTGGAGCCCGGCGGCTCCCTGGTGGTCCTGAACCGCAACCAGAGCCAGCTCGACCTGACCACCGCCAAGCAGTTCGAGATCGGCTTGAAACAGGGCATCTGGGGCGGCAAGGGTGAATGGACGGCGGCGGCCTACGACATCCAGAAACGCAATGTCTTCGTGCCCGACCCGGCCCGCCCGACCAACCGGCTGGCGGTCGGTGAGCAGTCGTCCCGGGGCCTCGAGCTGAGCCTGGGCCTGCGCCCCACTCGCCAGTGGCAGGTGGACGGCAACATCACCTACGTCCATGCCCGCTACGACGACTACTCGGCGGGCAACCCGCCGGTGTCCTTCAATGGCAACCAGCCGCGCCTGGTACCGCGCTGGCTGGCCAACCTGGGTGTCCAGTACAGGCCGATCAACGCGTTGACCCTCGGCGCCTGGGCAAGACACGTGGACAAGGCCTACATCAACGACGCCAACACCCTGCAACTGCCGTCCTACACCACCCTGGACCTGTCGGCCGACTACCGATACAGCAAGACCACCGATGTGGGCTTGCGCATCCGCAACGCCACCGACGCGCTGTATGCCGAATCGGCCTACGGCAACACCCAGGCACTGATCGCCAACCCGCGCACTTACGAGCTGTCGCTGCGGATGAGGTTCTAGACTGTGCCAGATCGGCCGAAGATGCAAAACGGGCTCCAGTTACGGAGCCCGTTTTGCATCTTCGGCGCAGGATCGCCGCAGCGCCCCGCCCAGCCTCACACGCCAATCATGGCAGGATCAGCACCTGGCCTTCGCGCACGTCACGGCGCATCTCGCGGCCTTCGACGCTGTAGGTCACCCACAGGCGCTTGACCTGGTCACGGGCCGGGTCGTTGCCGGCCAGGTCGTTATTCACCCGCTCGGTCAGGCGGTTCAGGATGACCCGCTGGCTGAGGCGATGGGTGATGTCGATGCGCTTGTTGTTGGTGCCGTACTCGGCACGCAGGATCTTCAGCCCATCCGGGTCGCGATCACGGTTGTTGTCGTTGTAGGACGGGCGCGAGCCGCCCCAGCCGCCATTCCAGCCACCATTGCCCCAGCTGCCGCCGGACCAGCCGGCAAACTGGGCGCCATCCACCCAGCTACCCTCGGTGTATTCAAAGGTGCGCTGGCCCCGGGGGCCCTCGGCGTAGATGCGCAGCACCTTCACGCGGCCCTTGTCGGGGTCGACGCCAAAGGTCTTGTTGCTCAGTCGAAAACGCTCGTCCCGGCCGGCCAGCTCGCGCAGGCGGCGGGTCACATCCACATTGCGTTCGGCGGTGCCGTACTGGGCCTGGAGGATGCGGTACTCGCCCTCGTTCCGGTCCCGGTAGCCCGGCCGGTCGCCCCAGCCCGCGCCGTTATCGTCGTTACCGCCCCAGTTGCCGCTGCTCCAGCCCTGGAACTGGGCACCGTCCACCCAGCTGCCCTCGGTGTACTCGAAGGTACGGTTGCGCCCGGACGGGCTCACCGCCTCGATGCGCAGGGTCTTGACGCGGCCCTTGTCCGGATCGGTGCCGAACACGCCGTTACCCAGGCGGAAGCGCTCGTCCCGCTGGGCCAGCTCCTTGAGGCGTGAAGTCACATCGATATGCCGGTCGGGCGTGCCATACAGGGCCTTGATGATGCGGTACTCGCCTTCGCCCCACTCGGCGGAGGCCGGGCCGGCAAACCCAGCCATCAGGATGAAGAGCGAACAAAGGAAGAACCAATACCTGCTGAACCATAATTTGGGCATGACTACCTCTCTGGATGGCTAAAATTCCGCAGGCAGTATATCCACTCCGCGTGGCTTCAATACTCGCTTCGATTGAGATCGCATCCGCTGCGGGGAGCGAGCCCCCGGCCCGCCCTCCCGCCGTGTCATCACTCCTCCTGCGCCTCCAGCCATAGGGCGTTGACCAACGCCAGCAGAACAGCGAACCCCAAGCCCAGCACCCAGGTGAAATACCACATGATGATTTCCTTTGATTGTCAGTAGAGTTGCTTGTCATTGGCCGCGATGTAGTCGCGGGTGATCTTTCCGGCCATCACCCGGTAGGCCCAGCTGGTGTAGGCCACAACGATGGGGGTGAAGATCAGGGCGACCCACAGCATCACCGTCAGGGTGAGCTGGCTGGAGGTGGCGTCCCAGGCCGTGAGGCTGACGTCCGGATGGGTGGACGAAGGCAGCACGAAGGGGAACAGGGCCACGCCCGCGGTCAGGATCACGCTTACGCAGGCCACCGAGGACGCCACGAAGGACAGCAGCGTCCATCCGCTGCCGATGCTGGCCAGCACCACCCCCACACCGGCGTAGGCCAGCACAGGGATGATCCACAGCTGCGGGAAGTTGTTGAAGTTGGCAAACCAGCCCCCCGGCGCCCGGCCCACCTCCTTCATCAGCGGGGTCAGCACGCCGCGCACATCGGGGATGGACTCCAGCACATAGCCCTCCATCCGCGCCACCCACATGCCCGCCAGCGAAAAACTCACCAACAGCACGACACCGCATACCCGGGCAGCCAGGATGGTGCGCCGCTGCAGCGGCCCCTCGACCCGATGGGAGAGAAAGGTGGCCCCCTGCAGGGTGAGCAGGGAGAGGCTCACCACACCGCAGAGCAGGGCAAAGGGATTGAGCAGCGCCCAGAAGGAGCCTGAATAGGTGGAGCGCATGCTGTCGTCCAGATCGAAGGGCACGCCCTGGAAGAGGTTGCCGAAGGCCACCCCGAACACCAGGGCCGGCACGGCACTGCCGGCGAACAGGCCCCAGTCCCAGCCCTTCCGCCAGGCCGGGTTGGGCAGTTTCGAGCGGTACTCGAAGCCCACTGGCCGGAAGAACAGCGCAAACAGCACCAACAGCAAGGCCCAGTAAAGGCCGGAGAAGGCGGTGGCATACACCAGGGGCCAGGCCGCGAAGACGGCACCGCCAGCGGTGATGAACCACACCTGGTTGCCATCCCAGTGGGGCGCGACGCTGTTGATCATCACCCGGCGGTCGGTATCGTCCTTGCCCAGAAAGGGCAGCAGCGTGCCCACGCCCATGTCGTGGCCATCCATGATGGCAAAACCGATGAGCAGCACGCCCACCAGCAGCCACCAGATCAGTTTCAGGGTTGCATAATCAAACATGATGGATCCTCAGGCAGTCTTGGCGTGCAGGACGGAGGGGCCGAGACGGGCGTACTTGAACATCAGGTACATCTCCGCCACGAGCAGCAGCGAATAGAAACCGACGAAGCCGGCGATGGAGCCCCACAGGCTCTCCACCGACAGGCTGGAAGCCGAGAGGTGAGTAGGCAGCACACCGAACACCGTCCACGGCTGACGACCGTATTCCGCAACGAACCAGCCGGCCTCGATGGCGACCCACGGCATGGGGATGGAATAAAGCGCCCATTTGAGCAGCCAGGGCTTGTTCTGGAACGTGCCCTTCACGCTGTGCCAGAAGGCCACCACCATCAGGGCCAGCATGGCCATGCCCAGACCGACCATCACCCGGAAGCTCCAGAACAGGGGAGCGATGCGCGGCACCGAATCCATGGCGGCCTTGTGGATGATCTCCGGCGTGGCCTGACGGGGGTCCTGCACGTACTTCTTCACCAGCAGGCCGTAGCCCAGATCCTTCTCGTGGGCCTTGAAGGCAGCCCGCGCCGCCTCGTCCTGCGGGTTCTTGCGCATACCCTCAAGGGCGATCACCGCCTGGATGCCCGACTCGATGCGCTGACGGTTGTTCTCGCGGATCTCCTTGATGCCAGGGACGACTTCAGTTGTCGAACGGGTGGCGATCAGCCCCAGCACATAGGGAATGCGCAGCTCGAAGTCATTGGCCTGGCGGGCCTCGTTGGGAATGGCGATCAGATTGAAGCCCGCGGGTGCCGGCTCGGTCTCCCACATGGCTTCGATGGCTGCCAGCTTGGAGCGCTGGGCCTCGCCCACCGAGTAACCCGATTCGTCACCGAGCACAATCACCGACGCCGTGCCGGCCAGGCCGAAGGCCGCGGCGATGCGGAAGGAGCGACGGGCGAACTCCACGTGCTGCCCCTTGAGCAGATACCAGGACGAGATGCCGAGCACGAACAGGGAGCCGGTCACATAGCCGGCCGACACCGTATGCACGAATTTGGACTGGGCCACCGGGTTGAAGACCAGCGCGGCGAAGTCGGTCAGCTCCATGCGCATGGTCACCGGGTTGAAGGCCGACCCCACCGGATCCTGCATCCAGCCGTTGGCGATCAGGATCAGCACCGCCGACAGGTTGGTGCCCAGGGCCATCAGGGTGGTGACGGTGAGGTGGCCGGCCTTGGACAGACGATTCCAGCCAAAGAAGAACAGACCGACCATGGTCGATTCAAGGAAGAAGGCCATCAGCCCTTCGATGGCCAGGGGCGCCCCGAAGATGTCACCCACGTAATGGGAGTAATAGGCCCAGTTGGTGCCGAACTGGAACTCCATGGTGATGCCGGTGGTGACGCCCAGTGCAAAGTTGATGCCGTAGAGTTTGCCCCAGAAGCGGGTCATGTCCTTGTAGATCTCCTTGCCGCTCATCACGTAGGCGGCCTCCATGATCACCAGCAGCCAGGACAGGCCAAGGGTCAGAGGAACGAACAGGAAGTGGTAGAGCGCAGTGGCGGCGAACTGCAGCCGCGACAGATCGACGACGGTTTCGTTGATCATGGTTTCTCCGGATGTGGATGGGATGACGGCGGTGTCACATCGCCCGCTGGCACGGAAGGCCCCGACAGGCGATCGGCAATCCGCTGCGCGGCCTCGGCCTTGTCCATGGGCTCACTGAAGAAGGCGAACTTCAGGCAGGCCACCAGAAGCAGCTTGACCGCGATGGTGAGGGTGACGTCCCGGGCCAGCCGGCTGGACGGAAACGGCAAGGACTTCATCTCGGGAAACTCCCGCAGGGATAGCGTAAAGGGTGCCGGGAGGCCCTGGCGGAGCGCTCCCGGCGGGAGGACTGTCCGGGCCCTGGAGCGTCGGACGGGGCGGATTCTGGACAAGGGGATGGGCGCACAGAAGTGACCCATGGTCGCGCGACGGATCGCCGCGCAGGCTCCGCACCAGGTGCGACGATCGGTCACTTTCCCGCCACCGGGAGGCCGCCTAGGATTCGTCGCAGCTCTCCGGAAACAGATGAGCCACCTCATTTTCGAGCCCTTACCCCAGGGCTCTTTTTTTGTCTCCCCGCCTGGAGGACCGATCGCCGATGCGCGAGGCGCCCCTTCCCCTTCCTGATCCCTTGCCCACCATTTCCCTGCGGCGCCTGATCGGCCTGCGCTGGTTCTCGGTGATCTCCATGATCCTGGCGGCCATCGCCGGGCAATGGCTGGCCGGCGAAGCCCTGTTCATCGCCCCCCTTCTCGCCGTGGCCGCCGTCATGGCCAGCGTGAACGTCTGCCTGCACCTGGCCCTGCTGCTCGACCCCAAGGGTCTGGTGCGCCTGTCCCTGTTCGCGCCCCTGGTCCAGCTGGGCTTCGACCTCATCGGCTGGGGCGCCTTCGTGTATTACTCCGGCGGCGCCGGCAACCCGCTGATCTCCGTCTTCCTGCCCCTGGCCGCCGTCGGCGCCATGATCCTGCCGGCCTGGCACGCCTGGTTCTTCGGCTTCGCCTCGGTGGCCACCTATTCCTTCCTGTGGTTCCGCTACGTCCCCCTGGACGTACCCGACCCCCAGGTGGCCGAGCAACTGAACCGCCTCGGCATGTGGACCGTATTCGTGGTCTCGGCCATCGTGGTGGTGTGGTTCGTGTCGCGCATGATGCAGGCCGTGCGCCACCGGGACATGGCCCTCTCGACTGCACGGGAAGCCGCCATGCGCAACCGCTGGCTGGTGTTCCTGGGCACCCTCGCCGCCGGCACCGCCCACCAGATGAGCACGCCGCTGGGCACCCTGCAGATCCTCATCGACGGGCTGCTGCACGAGCACCGCGGTAACGAGAACCTGCGTGCCGACCTCGAATTGATGCAGGCTCAGGTGGCCACCTGCAAGGGCAGCCTCACCGAACTCACCGCCAGGGCTGGACAAGGGCGCAGCGAGACCCGCCAGACCATGCCCTTCGACCAGTGGGCACGAGGACTGGTGGCCGCCTGGCAGAGCACCCACCCGACCATCGATGTGAGCCTGGATCTGGATGCCCACCTGGCGCAGACCCGCCTCCGCCCCGACTCCGGGCTGGAAACCGCCATCCAGAGCCTCCTGGAAGGCCTGCATGAAACGGCCGGGGCCGGGCTCGTCATCCGCGCCCACACCGAGACCGAACAGGTCATCGTGGAACTGGAGGAAGCCGGCAGTGACCACCCCCGCCAAGCCGCCGACCGTACCGGGGCCAAAGCCGACCCCGAGATCCGCGATGAGGTGGCCCGCACCGCCATCGAGCTGCTTGGCGGGGATCTACTCATCCGCGGCAATCCCGACCGACCCATGACGGTCGCCATCCACCTGCCCAGGGCTGCCCTGCTATGGAGCTAAGCACCGCCGTTCCGGCCCATGGGTCGCTGCTGCTGGTGGAGGACGACGAGGCTTTTGCGCGGGTACTGTCGCGCGCGCTCCAGCAACATGGCTTCAGCGTTAACGTCGCCAGCGCCGCTGACGACGCCCTGGCGCTGGCGCTGAGGGTCGGGCCCGCCTACGTCCTGCTGGACCTCAACCTGGGAGGGCAGTCCGGCCTCAAGCTGATCGGGCCCATCCTTGAGGCGGCCCCCGATGCCCGGCTCGTCGTCCTGACCGGCTACGCCAGCATCGCCACTGCGGTGAACGCCGTGAAACTCGGCGCCGTCGAGTACCTCACCAAACCCGCCCGCATCGGCATGATCGTCGCGTCCCTGCTCGGCACCACGGCAAGCACCGGCCAGGACGAGGCACCGGAAGAGTGGATGACCGTGCAGGGCCTCGAATGGGAGTACATCCAGCGCGCCCTCGCCGAGAACGGCGGCAACATCACCGCCACGGCACGAGCCCTGAAGATGCACCGGCGCACCCTGCAGCGCAAGCTCGGCAAGAGACGCCCCCAGGCCCAGGAACCCTGAAAGGAAGCCCATGGATCGTCGCGACTTCACCAGACTCGCCGCCCTCTCCATCCTGGCCCGGGTGCTGGCCGGGGCGGCACCTTCCCACGCCGCGGCGCCCGTAACGGCCGAAACCGCCGAACGCCATCACCAGGAAGCCATGCTGCGTTACGCCGAGCTCACCGGCGGCCCCAAGCTGAGCATCGGCATGCTCGTCTATCCGGGCATGTTCCTGCAGGACCTGGTGGGGCCCTTGAGCATGTTCGAAGCGCTGATGAACCGGGACATCCACCTGCTGTGGAAGAACCTGGACCCGGTGGGCAACGATGGCTCAGGCGGCCCCGCCCTGATTCCGGTCAAACCCACCACCACTTTCAGCCAATGCCCCACACAGCTCGACGTGCTGTTTGTGCCAGGGGGCGTTCCAGGCAGCTTCACGATGATGGAAGACAGCACCGTGCTGGATTTCCTGGCCCGGGCCGCACCGAACGCACGCTTCGTCACCAGTGTATGCACCGGCTCGCTGATTCTCGGCGCAGCCGGCCTCCTCGACGGCTACCGGGCCACCTCCCACTGGGCCACCCGCGATGTCCTCGCCGAACTCGGGGCGATTCCCACGCCCGGCCGCATCGTCACCGACCGCAACCGCATCACCGGCGGCGGGGTCACGGCGGGGCTGGACTTCGGCCTCGCCCTCGTCGCCCAGCTGCGCAACCGCAGCTATGCGGAGGCCATCCAGCTCTACCTGGAATACGACCCCGACCCGGGCTTCAACGCCGGCTCCCCCGAGAAAGCGCCCCCCATCGTCACCGCATTCCTGAATGACATGTTTGCTGGCATGCGCGAAGCCGCCTTCGCCACGGCCAGACGGGCGCGAAAGCGAGCATCCCGCGATTTCTGAGACCCATGGCGACGCCTCCGAACCACTCATGCGACACCATGCCACATTGATGGAGGCGCGGTCCGCCCCGAAAATCCGCCGTCATTCTTCTGACCAGCCCAAGGATCCTCCATGCCCAAGCACGCCTCCCTGTTTGCCCTGACTGTCCTCGCATCCGCCCTCCTCGCAGCCTGTGGCGGCGGCGGTGGCGGTGGCTCCAGCAAGTCATCCCTGTCCGGCACAGTTGCCGATGGCTACCTGAAAGGTGCGACGGTGTGCCTGGACATCAACACCAATGGCGCCTGCGACAGCAACGAACCGAGCACCACCACCACCGACGGTGGCAAGTACACCCTGAGTGATCTCACCGCCGGCGACGAAAACAAGTACCCGGTCCTGGTCCTGGTTCCGGCCACCGCCGTGGACAGCGACAACCCGACCGGCACCGTCGGCAAGCCTTACTTCCTGTCCGCTCCCGCCGGCAAGGGCGGCTTCGTGAGCCCCCTCACCACCCTGGTCCAGCAGAAGGTCGCTGCCGGTGCGACGGTGGACAGCGCAGAGAGCGCGGTCAAGAACCTCCTCGGCATCACCGACACCACGGTCAGCCTGTTCAGCGACTACATCGCCGGCAAGGGCAGCGCCACCCAGGCCGATGCCACCGCCGCCGGTCGCCATGCCCGCGCCCATGAAGCCGCCAAGGTGGTGGCCAGGTCCCTGCAGTCCGGCTATGACGGCCTGAAGTCCGACAGCAACGCCAAGGCCGTGCAGAAGGTCCTGCTGGCCCAGGCGGAAGACGCCCTCACGGTGCAGAAGGCCACCTCGGCCGACACCGCCAACCCCACCTTCACCACCGCCGGCGTTGTCGCCGCCGACAGCCCCAACACGCTCAAGAAGATTGTTGCCTTCGAAAAGGGCAGCACCGCCGCCGCCACCCAGGCGGTCAGCATCGAGTTCGGCGTCACCGCCGGTGGCCAGGCGGTCTCCTGCGGCGTTCCCCTGACCGGTCTGGGCACCAAGGCCACCGCCGGCCAGGTGAAGGATCTGCGCTTCTACGTCACCAACGTGCTGCTCATCGATGCCCAGGGCAATACGGTTCCCGTGACCCTCGACGCCAATGCCAACCAGGCCCGTGACGTGGCCCTGATCGACTTCGAAGACGCCACCGGCAAGTGCCCCACCAGCACCGGCACCGCCGCCACCTACACCACCCTCACCGGCAAGGTCCCCCCGGGCACCTACGTGGGCGCCACCTTCAGTGTGGGCGTTCCGGTCAAGTCTGCCGATGCCGACAAGGTCTCCCTGAACCACAGCAACACCACGGCCACCACCACCCCCGAGATCCTGACCAGCTCGGCGATGGCCTGGTCCTGGCAGGCTGGCCGCAAGTTCATGAAGATCGAGTACGTGCCCGACACCCCGATCGCTCGCCCGGACGGCACCACCACGACCACCTGGAACGTGCACCTGGGCTCCACCGGCTGCAAGGGCGACCCCACCAAGGGCGTCGTGACCGCCTGTACCAACCCCAACCGCATGGACTTCTCCTTCGCGGCCTTCAACCCCAGCACTCAGAAGATCGTCCTCGACCTGGCCGAGCTGTTCAAGAACTCCGACCTGAGCTACGAAGGCGGCGGCGCGGCGGGCTGCATGTCCGGCACCACCGATCCGGAATGCCCGGGCACCTTCCAGGCCCTGCAGATCGACCTGCCCACCGGCCTGCCCATCAACGGCGGTGCCACCCAGAAGGTCTTTGCCGTGAAGGCGAAGTAAGCCGACCGGAAAGATATCCCACGATGAAGAACAGCCCCTTCCCCGGGGCGTTCACCGCCGCCACGCTTGCCAGCTTCGTGCTGATGAGCTGTGGCGGCGGTGGCACGTCCACCACCGACAACAGCCAGGCCGTCAATACCGACGCCTCCTGGAGCTGGAACCTCCCGGTCAACTTCGCCACCCCGGCGGTGCCGGCGGACAACCCCATGTCCGAAGAGAAGTTCCAGCTCGGCCGCTACCTCTTCCACGATACCCGCCTCTCCGGCAACGGCACCCAGTCCTGCGCGTCCTGCCACCTGCAGAGCCTGGCCTTCACCGACGGCAAGGCGGTGGCCACCGGCTCCACCGGCGAGCACACTGCCCGCAGTGCCATGCCCATCGCCAACGTGGCCTATCACCCCACCTTCAACTGGGCCAACTCCGCCACCACCACCCTCGAGCAGCAGATGGAGACCCCGCTGTTCGCCACCAGCCCGGTGGAGCTGGGCATCAATGACAGCAACCGGGCCGCCGTGCTCAAGCGCTTCCAGGACGACAGCGACTACGTGGCGCGCTTCGGCCGCGCCTTTCCCGGCGAAACCAGCCCGATCAACTTCACCAACATCATCAAGGCCATCGCCACCTTCGAACGGGGCATGCTGTCGGGCGACGCCAAGTACGACCGCTACCAGAAGGGCCAGGCCACCCTCACCGCCAGCGAGGAGCGCGGCCGCAACCTGTTCTTCACCGAGAAGGCCGAGTGCTTCCACTGCCACGGCAGCTTCAACTTCAACGACCAGCTGAAGCACGCCGGCTCACGCAGCGTCGAGACCCCCTTCCACAACACCGGCCTCTACAACATCGACGGCAAGGGTGGCTTCCCGGCCCCCAACCGGGGCATCTTCGAGCTCACCGGCAAGGCCGAGGACATGGGCGCCTTCCGGGCCCAGAGCCTGCGCAATGTGGCGGTCACCGCCCCCTACATGCACGACGGCAGCATCGCCACCCTGGAAGAGGTGCTCGACTTCTATGCCGCCGGCGGGCGCCACATCACCTCGGGGCCCCTGGCCGGGGACGGGCGCAACAACCCGTACAAGAGCGACCTGATCAGCCGCATCGATCTCGATGCCCAGGAGAAGGCCGACCTGATCGCCTTCCTCAAGACCCTCACCGACGAGAACCTGCTCACCAGCAGCCGCTTCTCCAACCCCTTCAAGTAGGCGCCCCATGCAGCACGCCCCCCTCGTTGCCGGCGCCGCCCTCGTGGCCAGCATGCTCGCCGGGCTGAGCACCGAGCACACCCTCGCGTCCGCAGCGCCGGCATGGCGCTGGAACCTGCCGGCCCACTTCAAGCCGCCCCGCGTCCCGGCGGACAACCCCATGTCGGAAGAGAAATTCCAGCTCGGCCGACGCCTCTTCTACGACACCCGCCTGTCGGGCAACGGCACCCAGGCCTGTGCCTCCTGCCATTTCCAGCACCTGGCCTTCACCGACGGCAAGGCGGTGTCCACCGGCTCCACCGGCGAAGAAACAGCCCGCAACGCCCCCAGCATCGCCAACAGCGCCTGGAACCCCACCCTGACCTGGGCGAACTACTCCATCCTCGATCTCGAACGCCACATGCTAGTGCCCATGTTCGGCGAGAACCCGGTGGAGCTGGGCATCGATGACAGCACCCGCGCCAAGGTTCTGCAGCGCTTCCGCGACGACCCCGACTATCAGGCGCGCTTTGCCCGGGCCTTCGGCCCCGGGGAGGCACAGATCAGCTACGCCCACCTCATCCAGGCCATCTCGGTCTTCCAGCGCGGCGTGGTGTCGGCCAGTTCGCGCTATGACCAGTACCTGGCCGGGAAGCTCAAACTCAGCGAAGCGGAGGAGCGTGGTCGCGCCCTGTTCTTCTCCGAGCAGGCCCAGTGTTCCACCTGTCACAGCGGCCCCACCTTCAGCGACCAGTACGCCGACGCGACGACCACCCCGGTGCGCACGCCCTACCACAACACCGGGCTGTACAACATCGACGGCAAGGGCGCCTACCCCGAGCCCAATCGCGGCATCCTGGAACTGTCCGGCAAGTCGGAGGACATGGGCGCCTTCCGCACCCAGAGCCTGCGCAACGTGGCCGTCACCGCCCCCTACATGCACGACGGCAGCATCGCCACCCTGGAGGCCGTGCTCGACCACTACGCCGCCCATGGACGCACCCTGGCCAGCACCGCCCATGCCGGTGACGGCAGCCGCAACCCCTTCAAGGACCCGCGGATCGACCGCATCCGCCTCGACAGCCAGGACAAGGCCGACCTGATCGCCTTCCTGAAGACCCTCACCGATGAAGAACTTCTCACCCGTGCGCGCTATGCCAATCCCTTCAAGTAAGCCTGCCGCCCTGCTGCTGCCCTCTCTCCTCCTGGCCCTCGCGGGCCACGCTGCCGCCCACGAAACGGCGGCCCCTGCAGAAGACCGCCTGAGCCTCTCCGGCGGCTTCGGGCTGATGTCCCTGCATGCGGATGAGCCCTACCCTGCCCCACGCCTGCCCGGCGTGCTCGAAGCCGGCAGCCCCCGGGCCGACGAACGTCGCGACGGGCTCGACTACGCCGAGATCGCCCTGCGCGCCCGCTTCAGCGACGCCTTGCGCGGCTTCCTGAAAGTGGCGCACCACGGCGGCCCGGACAGCAGCAACCACACCGAGGAAGCCTGGCTCGAAGGGCGCATCGCGCCGGCCCACGACCACCTGGCCACCCTGCGGGTCGGCCGCCAGCTGTTGCCCCTGGGCCTGCTCAACCCCATCCACACCCATGCCCGGGACTTCGGCATCTCGCCCCTGGCCATGCGCGGCGCGGTGAACGATTACTGGCGCGCCGACGGTGTCCGCAGCGACTGGAATCACCCGGCCGGCTGGTCGCTGGGCCTTGGCGCCTGGCGCAACCAGAGCTTCCCCGGCGCCGATGCCGGCGGCTTCAAGCTGCTCACCGCCCGGGCCGGCTGGAAGAAGGAAGCGCTGCAGCTGGAGGCCGGCTACGCCAATGTCAATGCCGACGGCCGGGCGCTGGTGACCACCGGCAACGTGGGCCATACCCACAGCGTACCCAGCTGCACCCGCATCACCACCGACCGGGTGTGCTTCGACGGCACCGCCCAGCTCCTCTCCCTGGCGGCCCGCTGGGCCCCCGTCAACAGCCCCCTGTGGGTAGGGGCCGAGTGGTGGTACAAGCGCGAGGAGGGCCGCCTCGACAGCATCAACGGCGCCCCCGCCTATACCGGCAAGCTCAACGGCGGCTGGGTGGATGTGGGCTGGCAGCTCGCCCCCGGCTGGGAAGTCATCGGCCGCGCCGAACGCCTGGTGGGCCGCCACCACCTGGCCGGCGTCAACGCCGGCCTTGTCGCCACCCAGACCGGCCTCACCGATGCCGACAGGAACCCCACCAGCCTCGGCGCGGTCGTCAAATGGCGCCCCCTCGACGGCCACCGCATCACCGCCGAATGGCACCGGGAGCGGGACGGCACGACAGACAACAACGTCTACTTGCTGCGCTACCAGTTCACCTTTGCCAAAGGGCTGCTGTAAGGACTTCGCTATCCATAACCAAGACAGGCATGCAAGACCGGATCGCCTCCGGCACCGGGGGGTCGCCCGGTGCCGGAGGCGTGTTCAGTGTGCCGGCCTGTGCCCCGACCCGACTCAAAATGCGAGATTGAGCGTCGCCGTGATCGTCCTCGGCAGGGCTGGGGTCACCTGACCGCCAACGAAATAGGCAGACGGGACGTAGTACTTCTTGTCGGTCAGATTGAGGACATTCAGGCCAAGGCGCGCCTTCCACAGGGCATAGGAGATCTGTGCATCCCAAACGCTGGTTTCGGGAGTGAAGAAGGTATTGGTTGAGTTGCCCGGCAGCCTGGAATGGTGGGTCACGCCCAGGCCCAGACCGAGCCCCGTGAGATCGCCCGAGCGGAAGTCATAGCGCGTCGCGAGGCGGGCCGACTGTTCGGGCACGTTGAACAGCTGCTTGCCCACCAGGGCGGCATTACTGTCCTCGGTGATTTCTGCCGTCTGTGACGTGAAAGTGGCAATCCAGGCCCACGCCGGGCTGGCCTGCCACCGGAGGTCCAGATCGACCCCCTTGGAGCGCTGCTTACCCGCCTGGATGGAGAACCCCGGATTGGCCGGATCGCCGATGGCCACGTTCTTACGGGTCAGATCGAACCAGGCCAGGGTGGCCGTGACGCCCGCCAGGTCTTTCAGGCGGATACCCACCTCGGTCTGCGTCGACTCCTCGGGCTTGGGCGGCGTAGAGAAAATCGAGAAAGCGGGCACCTTCATGCCTTCACCGTAGCCGGCAAACAGGGATACTTTGGGCGTGAACTCATAGACAGCGCCCACACGCGGCGTGATCTTGGCGTTGTCACTGACATTGTTGATGCCCCAGGACGGATTGACGTCGTTCACCTTGATCTGCGAATGCCGCAGGCTGCCCAGGAAATGCCAGCGGCCCACATCGATCTGATCCTGGATGTAGGCCACCTTCGACAAATAGCGGTTGCGCTGATCCGGTGTCGCCGGCGCAACGGGCTCCGACCAGGCGGGATACAACGGGTTGGTCAGATCCACGTTGTCAAAGGACACCACGCCAATCCCGTTCGAATAGATCATGAACTCGTTGTCGCGGGTGTTCTCGTAGTCGAAGCCCAGGTTCACGGTGTGCTTCGCCTCACCAAACTGCAGCTTGCCGGTCAGGCTGGGAGACACGGTGCTGGTCTTCAGGTGGGCCCACATGCGAGCCCCGCACAGGGTGTTGATGGTAGGCGTGGCGCTGCCGAAATCCATACAGCCCATCATGCTTGTGGAGTCCACCAGCCAGGTTCCCCGCTGATCCAGCTTCACCTCGTTGTAGGCGGTGAGCAGCGAGAAGCTCCAGATCTCATTGACTCGTTGCTGCCACTGAAGATTGACGCCCTTGGAGGTGTTGGTCGTGTCCGGCAGATGGGCGGCGGCAATATTGGTGCGCCTGGGCAGGGTGTAGGTAGCGGTGTTGAGCGTGCCGTTTGTCGGCAGACCGCTGTAATCGAGGGTTGTGTTGTCCAGGTAGCGCAGCCTCAGCACCACCTTGGTGTCGGCACTGGGGGTCCAGGCCAGGCTCGGGAACAGGGCGCGCTTCTTGAAGAAGACACGCTCAGTCTCGCTGTCGCTGTCAGACCACTCTCCCGTCATCCGGAAGGCCAGCACCGGACTCAAAGGCTGATTGACATCGAAGTTGGTCCCCTTCTCGCCGTAGGAACCCAGCTTGAAGCCGAGCTTCCGCACGACCTCCTGCGACGGTTCGACGGTGGTGATGGCGACGATGCCCCCGGTGGTTTCGTAGCCGCCCACCCCCTGGCCGCCAAAGAGAGCGCCCGACGGGCCCTTCACCACATCGACCTGCTCCACGTTGACCAGACTTTCGTGATTCGTGAAGTTCCCCTTCATGGCGACGCCATCCACAACCGTCGCGGAATGAAAGCCGCGGATCTTGAACACCACGTTGTTGGCGTCGCGTGCATCGACAAGGGACACATTGCTGACATTGCGCAGCACATCGGAGAGCGTTCTCGAACCCTGATCCTCGATCATGGCCCGCGGCACGCTCACGATGGACTGGGGAATGTGCTCAACCGGGGTGTCGGTACGAGTCCCTGCGCTGACCGACTTCACCACGTAGTCGTATTCACGGGCAGCCCGGACATCAATCGTGCCCAGCTGGGCTGCCTCCTGCGCGAAAGCGCTAGAAAAACAGCTGCCAATCAAGGTCGCAATAGCCGTCCTCCCCAGCACCCTGCGAACTGCAGACAAATCCGTTCTTTCATGCGCCATGGAACCCCCAAATGTCAAAGTCGAGGGCTGCCTCTTGAATCCGTCAGGAGGGCAGCCCAAAGGCGCCGACCTTAACGAAGTCTGCCACCGCGAGGAATGTGGCGAGTTGTCGCACAACCAACAGGCCAGGCCTGAAACGAACACGCCCTGCGCCCAGTGAATTCGGTCCACAACGCTACCGAGCACATGCCGCAAAGCGCTTAGAAGTTCATGCTCAGCGTCACCCTCACCGTACGGGGCTCGGCCGGGTGGGAATGGATGCCACTGACGCCTTCCGCGGCTTCGCCTTGCAGGCGTGAGGTGTAGTTGTAGTCGATGTCGCTCACCTTGCGGTTGAACAGGTTGAAGGCGTCCAGGGACAGCCGGGTGTCGGCGTTGATCCGGTAGCCGACCCGGGCGTAGGTCAGGGTGCTGGCCCTGGAGCGCACGCTGTTGTCCTCGATGAGGGGGCGCGGCCCGAAGTAGCGGACCTGGAGCTGCCCGAACCAGGGGCCCAGGTCGGTCACCGTGACGCCGGCCGACAGCACTTTCTGCACCGCGCCGGGCACGTGGCGGCCGGCATTCGGCGCGTCGCCCTGGGGCTGCCGGAAACGGGCCCGGGAGAGGGCCAGATCCGCATCCAGGATCAACCAGGGCGCGGCCACATAGTGGTTGTTGAACTCCACCCCATGGCGCCGGGATGCGCCGGCGGCCTCGGTCTCACCCGCATCACCCACAAAGACCAGCTCGGAGGCCATATCCAGCTGCCACAGGGCCACGGAACTCTGCAGCCCCGGCAACCATTCGCTGCGGAAGCCGATCTCGCGGCCCTTGGTACGCACCAGCGGGATCGCCGGGTCGATGGCCTCGCCTGTCTTGGCCGTCACCCTTGCGGTCATGCCGCGGGCGTCATTACTGTGAAAGCCGTAGCCCCAGTTGAGGAAGACCTCGCTCTTCTCCCAGGGCCCGAAGATCAGCGATAGCTTGGGGCTGTTGATCCAGGCGGTACGCTCCCCACTGTTGGCGTCGATATTGCTGGTCACGTCCACGCTGCTCCGGTCGGCACGCAGGCCGGCCACGCTGCGCAGCCAGGGCAGCCAGCGCGTCTCGTTCTGGGCGAACAGGCCGACGCTGTTCTGCTGCACCCGGCTCTGCTGGGTGACACCTGTGCGGACCCCGTCCCTCGCCGTGTACAGCCCCACCGGGCTCAGGCTGTCCCGGCGCCACTGGGCGCCAAGGGTGGTGTTGCTCGCCAGCCCGCCGAGGCTGCCCTTCCACAGGCGGCTGAGGCTGCCGCCCATCACGTTGCGCGACTCGGCCTGTTCGAACTGGTCCCCATCCACCGGGTTGTCGAGGAAGTAGGTGAAGTTGGAGAACAGGGCGAGGCGCGAGCGGATGAAATAGGCATTGGCCGCCCACTCGCCATCGTCCATCTGCCGCAGCATCTGCCACGACAGGCTGTAGCGGCTGGTCTTGCCCTGGTCCGACGGGTCGAGGGTGCCGTAGCGGCCGATCAGGCCACCGTCGATGGCCCGCTGTGGCACCTGGTCGGTGCTGTGCCAGTGGGAGGTGTAGGCCATCGCAGTGAGGCTGTGCCGGGTGCCGCCCTCGGCCAGGCTGTAGCGCAGCACGCCATTCACGCGGCGGTAGTTCTCAGGGTTCTGCCAGGGCCCGTTGTTGTAGGCCCCTTCCAGCGCGTACAGCAAGGTGCCGGCATTCAGATCCACCGACTTGGCCACCAGGCCACGGGTGAACTGCCGCTCGCCAATCGTGACCGACGCCAGGCCCTTGGGCAGGCTGTCGACGAGATTCAGACGGGCAGAGCCGGCGGAGCTGAAATCCCCGTCCTCGGCCGCATACAAGCCCTTGCGGTAATGGATGGACTGGAGCAGCTCGGGGATCAGGAAGTTGAGATCGGTGTAGCCCTGGCCGTGGGCATGGGTGGGCATGTTCACCGGCATGCCGTCCAGGTGGGTGGCAAAGTCGGTGCCGTGGTCCAGGTTGAAACCGCGCAGGTAGTACTGGTTGGCCTTGCCGTCGCCGCTGTGCTGGGACACGATCACGCCGGGCACGAACTCCAGCACCTCGGCGGGGCGCAGGGTCGGGCGGCCCTGCAGCAGCTTGCGGGTCACCACGCCTTCACTGGCTGCGTCAGTGCTGCCAACTGCGTTCTGGTAATTGCCCGTGACCACCACGTCGGCCAGGGTTGGCACCTCGCCGCCCGCCCCCTGGGCAAACGCCTGGCCCGCCACGAACACACTGGCCAAGGCCAGCGCCCGCGGACAAACGGGGGTATTGAAGGGCACGGGAGTCTGATGGGTGGGTTTCATTCTGGTGCACGTATGATAAAAATTAAATTGATCATACATCCACACCCGATCACACCCCATACGCAATCCGACGTAGGCCCGGGCCCCTGAGCTGTGGATCAGCCCCCCTCGCCCGCCGCCTGCAGGCGCTCGACCATGCGGACGAGATCCGGCAGGGTGCTCACCCCCATCTTGTGCATGATGTTGTGGCGGTGCACCTTCACCGTCATCTCGGAGACACCGAGTTCGGCGGCGGCCTGCTTGTTGAGCGCCCCCTTCACCATGTAGGCGATCACCTCCTTCTCGCGGCCGGTGAGCAGCCCGTGACGGCGGCGGATCTCGCCGATCTCGCTCTCTGCCTGCAGGGTGCTGCGCGCCTGCTCCAGGGCGCCATGGATGGCCGCCAGCAGGTCCTCGTCGCGAAAGGGCTTGGCCAGAAACTCGACCGCGCCTTTCTTGATGGCTCGCACGGCCATGGGAATGTCCCCGTGGCCGGTAATGAAGATGATCGGAAGGGAGGCGCCCGACTGGGCCAGCTGGGCCTGCAGCTCCAGCCCGCTGAGCCCGGGCATGCGCACATCGAGGATCAGGCAGGCCACCCGGGGCTCCCGCGGGGCCTCGAGAAAGGCCGCGGCCGACGGGAAGGTCTCCACCTGCAGCCCCACCGAGCGGATCAGGCTGCTGAGCGCCTCACGCACCGAGAGGTCGTCATCCACCACATACACCCTCTCCAGGCTATCCGCCACGGGCACCTCCTGGCTGCTGCATTCCTTCCATACGTTTCTCCTTTCGTGACGAGGTGTGCCCGCGGTCCGGGCTTCAGCTATCGGGGATGGTGAACTTGAAACATGCGCCGGGGCCCTCGTCCCGCTCCAGCCACAGGCGCCCACCGTGGTTCTCGACAATGCTGCGGCTGATGGCCAGCCCCATGCCCAGGCCATCCGGCTTGGTGGAGTAGAAGGCTTCGAACATGCGCGCCCCCGCATCCGCGGCAATCCCCGGCCCGCTGTCCCGCACCGAGAACACCGTGCCCCCCACCGGGTCGGCCGCCACGGCGATGTGCAGGGTGCGCTCCGGGCCGGGCTGCTCGCGCATGGCGTCGACGGCGTTGACGATGAGATTCAGGATCACCTGCTGCAACTGCACCGCATCCGCGATCAGGTGCGGCGGGGGTTGGGGAATGTGCACGCTCACCTGCACCCCCGCCTCGGTCAGCACCATCTGCAGCATCTGCAGCACCTCACCGACGATGCGCGGCAGATCCACCGCCACCCGGTGGATCTCGCCGGCCCGCAGAAAGCCCCGGATGCGCGAGATCACCTCGCCGGCCAGGCTCGCGTCGCGATTGACCCGCTGCAGCGCGGCCGCCACCTCGACCAGGTTGGGCTCGTCGTGGGACAGCCAGCGCCGCGCCGCCTGGGTGTTGGTGATCACCGCCGCCAGGGGCTGGTTGATCTCGTGGGCGATGGACGCCACCAGCTCGCCCATGGCGGTAAAGCGCGCCACCCGGGTCAGCTCGACGCGGGTGGCGGCCAGGGAGCGCTCGGCCTCCATGCGTGGGGTGATGTCCTCGACGATCACCGCCAGCATGGGGCCGTCCTCGGCCATGGCGGGGATGCGCGAGGCACACACGCTGGCCCACAGAAAACCGCCGTTCCGCTTCTCGTAGCGCTTCTGCACCGTGTAACTGGGGAAATCCCCGTCGAACAGGCCATGCACATTGCGCTGTGTGATGCCCCTTTCGGAGGGCGCGGTGAGTTCCACCAGGGAGACGCCGACGATGTCATCCCGCGTGTAGCCCAGCATGCGCTGCAGGGCCGGGTTGGCGGAGAGGATCTTGCCGTCCCGGTCGGCCAGGGCGATCCCCACCGCGGTGTTCTCGCACAGGCCCTGCCAGCGCCGGTCGGACACCTGCAGGGCGGTGAAGCTGCGCTGCAGGGACTTGCGGCTGGCCACCAGGCCGGCGGTGAGCTCGAGGATGTCCGAGGCCTGGGAGTTGAGTTCCCGCTGCAGGATGTCCACGGTGCGCTTCACCGCCACCAGGTTGCGCGCCCGGGCCCGCAGCTCCTGGGCCGAGAAGGGCTTGGTGAGGTAATCCTGCACCAGGTGTTCGAGCAGGTTCTCACGCAGGGCGTCGTCGGCCCGGGCCGACAGCACCAGCACCGGCACGCGGGGGAAGTCCGGCTGGTCTCCCAGGGAGCGGACGAAGCGCTCGCCGCCCCAGCGCGGCATCATCAGGTCGGTGATGATGAGGTCGGGCGGATCGGCGATGGCCGCCTGGAAGGCCGACTCGCCGTCCTCCCGCAGGATCACGTTGTACTCGTCGGCCAGCACGTCATACAGAAACAGGCGCAGGTCCGGGTTGTCCTCGGCCACCAGCACCTTCGGCTTGCCCGGATGAAACGCCTCCTCGCCGGGGTGGGGGAGCTCCGGCCCGATGGGGACCGCCAGATCCGACAGGGCTGCTGCATCCCGCCCCCCGCCGCTGCGCACATAGGCCCCATCCGGCGCCCGGGCCGGCAGCTCCACCTGGAAGAGCGCACCGCCACCCGGCGCATCCACCACCACCACGGTGCCCCGGTGCAGGTCCACGAACTCCTTGACGATGTTCAGCCCGAGGCCGCTGCCCCCCGCCTCCGGGTCGTCACTGCCCTGGGTGAAGCGGTCGAAGATGTGGGGCTTCATGGCGTCGGGCACACCGGGGCCGGTGTCCTGCACGCCAATCAGCACACGCCCTCCCTTCACCCGCTCGATCTGGCAGGCGATGCGCCCCCCGGCCGGGGTGAACTTGAAAGCGTTGGAGATCAGATTGACCAGCACCCGCACAAACTTGGCCCGGTCCACCTCGGCGTAGAGCTCGTCCTCGCCGCGCAGGCCCAGGCTGATGTGCCGGTCCTCGGCCGCGGCCTCGAAGCCCGCGGCGATCTCCCGTACCAGGGCCACCAGGTCGGCATGCACGTAGGCCATGGGCATCCGGTCGGCATCGATGCGGGCCAGATCCAGCAGGTTGTTCACCTGCTGCAGCAGGCTGCGGGCATTGCGCTGGATGGCCGCCAGGCGGAAACGCTCGCGCTCGCCCAGGGCCGTGCTGTCCTTGATGAGCTGATCCACCGGCCCGAGGATCAAGGCCAGGGGGGTGCGCAGCTCGTGGCTCACGTTGGCAAAGAAACGGGTCTTGTAGCCGTCGAGCTCCTTGAGCTGCTCGAGGGCCCCCTGCAGTTCGCTGTTCTTGCGCGACAGCTCGGCGTTGCCGGCGATCTTCTCGGTGATGTTGCGCCCCTCGGGCAACAGGAAGGCGACCTGGCCCTCGTCGTCGAGAATGGGCGTCAGGGAGAAGTCGATGACGATGGTGCGGCTGCCCTGGAGGTCGCCGAAGACTTCAAAATCGCAGCGCACGAACTGGCCGGTGCGGGCCTTGCCGATCATCTCCCGCACCCGGTGGCGCACCTCTTCCGACACCTCCCACCAGCGCGCCTCCCAGAAGGGCCTGCCGATCACGTCCTCCAGGCCCAGGCCGGCACCGTCGAGGGCCGCCTGGTTGATCTCCAGCACCGTCCCGTCCAGATCCAGCAGGCCCAGGAACTGGTACATGGAGTCGAGGATGATCCGCGCCATCTTCTGCCGCCGCACGTCCCGCGCATCGCCAGCCTCGATCACCACCCCGCGCACCGAGGTACGCCGGGCCACCCTGCAGATATCGTCGTCGGGATTCATCCTGTTTTCCTTGGCGGGCCTCCGGGAAACGGCCGCAGACCCAGTGCATGACGGTGGCGGGAGGAGCCCTCCTCGCCCCAAGGATGCCCCCTCAGAAGCGGTAGGTGTACACCAGCGTCGCGTTGTCCTGGGCGTGGCTGACCCGGATGGGGGCCGAGGTGTTGGGTTGGCTGAAGTTGTTCATGTTCTCCTGGAAGGCGTGGGACCAGGCGAAATCCACTGTCGAGCTGGGCGACACCGCGTAGCCCACCCCCACCGACACATGCTTGCGCGGCGTGGCCGGGATCACCGCGAACAGGGTCGAGGACGACAGGGCCTGCTGGGCCAGGCGCAGGCCGCCACGCAGCGTCCAGCGGCTGTCCATCTGCCAGGCCGCGCCCATGGCCAGGACGGTCTGATCCTTGTAGTTCTGGGGCAGCAGGATGTTCAGGTCGCCGCCGCCGTCGGCCACAAAGCCCACCTTGATGTCCTTCATCACGAAGGACCAGAAGACCCGCGACACGTCCGCCGCCAGGGTGAGCTGGTCGTTGACCCGATGGCTGAGCCCCAGGTTGAAGACCGCCGGCATCTGGAAATCGCGGAGGCGGATCTTGCCCCCCAGGGGCACCTGCCCGACCACGCCATCGATGGCCGTCAGGGTGGCCCGGCCCTCCATGTCCGCCATGCGGCTGCGGGTGGTGTAGGCGGCCCCCAGACGCGTGGCCGGCGACAGGGCGTAGGTCATGCCGATGCGCCCGGTGTAACCCCAGGCATTCACGCCGCTGGCCAGGGGCGAGTTGCGGGTCAGGCTGAAGTGGGCGCCGCGCAGGTCGGGCAGGCCGCCCAGCACCGGCAGCAGGGAGCCGGACACCCGGGAGGCCCCGATCAGGCTGCCCACCTGGTCGGCGCCGAGCAGCAGGTTGAGGTTGAGGCCCTGCCACACGGCATCGACGCCGCCGCCGATGGTCAGCGCTTCGGAGGCCCGGAAGCTCGCCGCCAGAGGGATGTTGAGCACCAGCAGGCGGCTGGAGTTGTCGAGGCCGGTGTCCACGCCCCCCGTCGCCCGGGACAGGAAGCTGTTGCGCCCGTACTCGGTGCCCAGCCCGCCCTGGGCAAAGGCGCCGAGGCCGAAGGTCCATGCCCCCATGCGCCGGGTGAAGGCCGCCTGGGGCGCGTAATAGGGGCCACGGTTGCTGCCATGATTGGCCGAGTGGACGTGCTCGCCGGTGCTCCGGTTGGTGACGTCGATGTCGGTGGTGACCAGGTCGAGGCCGATCTGGGCGGCGTTGTCGGCCTGCATCAGCGACAGGGTGGCCGGATTGGTCATCATGCCGGCCGGCCCCACGTCCAGGGCCGTGGCCACGCCGCCCATGCCCCGGGAGATGGCGCCGAAGCCCTCCAGGCGGAACACGTCGGTGGCGTGGGCCGTGCCGGCGGCGGCAACGGCCAGCGCCAGCACGGCGCCCCCCATGGCCTGCCGCGGCAGGTGTTGTCCCTTCCCTTGTCTTTTTTTCATTCTTGTCTCCACACCGTTCCTCGCGGAACCTCAAAAGAATCGATCGAAATGGATCTGCTCGAAAGGCACCTGGTACTCCACCATCAGCATCTCCTGGAGCGCCTGGGTCATGGGCGGCGGGCCGGCAAAATAGAACTCGTAATCCGCCAGGGGCGCCGCCAGGGCCGGGGGAAGGCGGGTGTGCACAAAACCCGTGACACCCGCCCAGCCCTCTACGCCCGGGGAGGAGACCACCGGGCAATAGACGATGTGCTCACCGAAGCCCTCGAGCGCGGCCAGCATCGACTCGCCGCACACGTCACGGGGCTCCCGTGCGCCGTAAAAGAAATGCAGCCGCCGGGTGGCGAGCATGCCCGCCGCCACCGCCCCGCGGGCAATGGAGATCATTGGCGCCAGCCCGGAACCGCCGGCCACACACACCAGATCCCGGGGCGAGTCGGGGCGCAGCCAGGCCACGCCGTAAGGGCCGTCCAGGCCCAACTCCGCCCCCGGCACCAGGCTGTCGAAGAGCGCGGCCGTGCCCTGCCCGCCCGCCACCCGGCGGATCTGGAAATGCCACTCCCCGTCCGCGTTGGGAATGTTCGATAGCGAATAGGCGCGGGACGCCGCCACCCCGGGCAGGTCGAGCATGGCGTACTGCCCGGGCAGAAAGTCTGCCGCCCCCTCCACCTTGAAGCGGAACTCCCGCAGATCGTGGGTGATGTCGGTGCTGCCGGTGAGCACCGCCCGACGCCGCCGGGGGCGGATGGGGGGCACGTACTCCGGCCCCGTCGCCAGCTTGATGGACACATCGCCAAGGGCCCGGCACTGGCAGGCCAGGTGCCGGCCGCGGCGCCGGTCGCGCTCGCCGAGGCCCGGCGCCTCGGGCCACAGGGTCTCGACCTCGCCGTGCAGCAGCTCGAACTTGCAGCCCCCGCAGCCCCCCGAGTTGCATTCGTAGGACAGGCCGACGCCGGCCCGCAACCCCGCCCGCAGCAGGGTGTCGCCGGGCAGCTGGGTGAAGCGGCTGCCGTCCCGTTCGTTATGGATGACTGGATCGCTCATGCTGTCTCTCCGGCGCCACTCCGCAGCCCTCAGGACTGCGGCCAGCGCCTTCGGCAAAGGTCTCAGAGCCCCACTCCGCGGCGCAGGTCGCGGGTGGCGGCCTTGGCGGCAGCGGCGGCGTCCGGCACGTCGAGCAAGGCGTTGCAGTAGGCCTCGATGGCCCGGTCGGCCAGGGGCTCCCACTTGGCGATCCAGGCGCGCATCTGCTCCAGGTTGCCCGGAGTCTGGACGGCCATCGCCACAAAGGCGGCGGTCCAGCGGCGATGGCGGGCCACGTCGATGAGCTGGGCGTCGGTGACCAAGCCCAGCAGGGTGTCACCGTTGTGGCGGCCGGCCTCGCCCAGGCGGCGCAACACCGCCTCCTCCACCGCCGGCTTGACCACCAGGCTGAGCACGGTGATGGCCTCGCCCCAGTCCCACACGGTGAGCGCCCGCTCCATCAGCTCACGGAAGCCCTGCCAGGCCGGGTCTTCCTCCCAGTAGCTGCGCTCGTCCCGGGCGAAGCCCTTGTCGGGGAAGGCGAGGGAGAGCTCCCGGGTGCGGTAGGCGGTGTGGCTGACCCAGCGCAGGCTGTCGGCCATCTGGAAGTAGTTGCAGTTGGTGAGCGTGCTGGCCGGCGACACCTGGCCCACGTAGGCGGAGGCCATCTGCAGGGTGTGGAAGAGGTAGCGGGCCGGGGTATACAGGCGCGCCAGGGTGCCGGCCCAGCGCGGGTCCAGGGCCTTGTCGTGCTCGCGCTGGTTGAACTGGTCGAAGAGGCTGAAGACGTAGGTCTCCTGGCCGTCCTGCATCAGGTTGTAGGTGCGATACACCACCTCGTCCGGGTCGCGGAAGGCGTTCCAGTCTTCGTGCTTGAGGGCGGTGGCGAAGGTGTTCCTCTTGTACCACTCGTTCATGAACATGCCCGGGTCGAGCTCGTAGGGCGAGTTCGGGTCGCGGTCGTTGTAGTGCAGGTTGGCGCTGACGATCTCGTACTCGCTGGGCTTGCGGCGCCGGGCGGCCAGGTGGCTCCAGGTCTTCTGGGGCTTCAGCACTTGAATCTCGGACATGGGTGTCTCCTCGTGTCGTTCTTGTAGGGGGCAGGTGGCGCTCAGAGCTTCTTGGTGAAGTAGAAGCGCACCGAGTCGTCACGGCTCTCGATCTGGCCGGCGAAGGAGCTCAGGTCCACCTCCAGATCGTTCATGCGGAAGGGGCGACCCAGCTCTTCTTCAATGGTGGCCTGGCGCAGGATCATTTCCTGCTCGGCGTGGATGCGGATGTAGGCCCGCTTGTCGTCCACGAAGATCTCCTTGCCCGGGTTGTCGGTGCGGGCGGCTTCGATGACGGCGTGGGCGAGGTCGCCGGCGCGCATCACCGGCCCCACCAGGTTGTTGTGATAGGCCTGCCCGGATGCTGCAGTGCTCATGGGTGTCTCCTTTGCGATGACCGGGCCCGGAGGCGACCGGCCCGGGGTGGGGTCAGCTGTGGGCAAACAGGGGCTCGACCCCCTCGGTGCTGATGAGCACATCTTCGCCATCCACGCGGATGGGGTAGCTGGCCAGGGCGCAGTCGTCGGGGTTGATGCCCTTGCCGTTGCTGGCGTCGAACTGCCACAGGTGGGCGCGGCAGATCACCTTCTTGCCGTCAAACCTGCCTTCCGCCAGGGCAATGTCCTGGTGCGGGCAGATGCCCTGGAAGGCCTTGATCTCGCCGCCCTCGGCGCAGACCAGCAGAACCTCGTGGCCGTTGACGGTGAAGGGGGCCATCTCGCCTTCCCACACGTCGTCGAGGGTGCATACCTTGGTGAAGCTCATGGATGTCTCCTTCGCCGGCCGGGCTCAGGCGCCCGGCGCCTGCCAGACGATGTCCAGGGTCTCGGTGGGCCGGAAGCCGGCATCGGCCACCTTCAGGTTGCGCGGCAGCAGCTCGGTGCTGCCGTGCAGACGGACGCGCAGGATGTGACCCGGGCGGTCGCGCACGCGGCGGCCGACGGAATGGACGGCGGCGGCGGCGGCCACCTCGTCCATGGTGTTCTCCGTATCCACGGGCAGCAGTTGCAGAACGAAGTCGCCCTCGAAATTGGAGGTCAGGGGGAACAAGGCCATGACGGCGGTCTCCTTATAGGGTGATGCGCCACCCGGCACACGGGCCGGGCGGTACGACAGGAAGTGGGGGTCAACTGGCCTTGCGGGTCTCGCGTAGTGCGCGGTAGATCTCGGCCCAGGCGTAGTTGTGGGCGTCGTCACCGATCTCGCCGGGGGCGAGGTTCATGTACTGGAGGGCGCCCTCCAGGTTCATGGGCTGGATCATCCCGGCCAGGAAGCGGTCGACGATGGAGAGGTGGCCGGCGTAGCGCTCGGGCTCCTGCTCGAAGACCCAGCGATCCACCTCGGAGCCGAAGTGGTACAGCCGGCCCTTGTACTCCAGCGGGTAGTCCTTCACGTCCCAGCCCTTGCCCGGCACACCCAGGATGGGCAGCTGGCACATGTTGCACACGTAGGGCAGCGTCTCCGGGTAGGCCTTGGCCATGTTGCCGTCCACCACGTTGTCGATGAACACGTCCCAGCACTGGCCCCAGGTGTCGTTCCAGCCGGGGTACTTCTCTTCCAGCCAGGCGCGCTCGTCGGGGGTGATGCCGGCGGCCGGGTTCCACCACAGGGTCGGGCGCCAGTAGTAGGAGCCCAGGTGCATGCCGTGGTGGGTCTGGGCGATGTCCTTCAGGAAGATGTCCCAGTACCAGGGCAGCTCCAGGCCCATGTCGGTGAGGGCGCGCTCGAACTGGGCGACGATCCACTCCTCCATGAACTCCTTGAAGGACTGCTTGCGGTGCTCCAGGGGGGTGTAATAGTCCATGATCGGACCGGTGAGCACCGAGAACAGCTTCCAGGCGCCCCACACGGCGATGTCCACCCGCTTCTGGGCCTCGGCCTTGTGACCGTTCTCGATGAGCAGCTTGAGGGCCGGGCCGCCGATCTGGGCATGGCGCGACTCGTCGGTCTGGATGCTGGAGATCAGGTTGGCGAAGGTGTGGTCACCGGCCTCGGCCGCGTCCGCCGCCAGCCCCAGGAACTGCATGTTGGTGAAGCCGGTCTCGAAGCTGAAGGTCAGCATGATGGAGACGCTGATAGCGTCCCGGGTCATCATGATGTCGTCGAAGAAATGGCGGGCGGCGATCATCGCCCACTCGTTGGTATCGTAGGCCTTGAAGGCCCAGTCCATCTGCCGGTCCTTGGACACGTGCTCGTGGGGGAAATACAGCTGCATCTGGCCGTGACGGATCTCGTCCATGCACCCCAGAGTGGACATGTTGCGCATGCCCGGGGCCTTGGAGAAACGCATCATCCGCGCCTCGGCGCTGGCCGCGGCGTATTCGCCCCGGGCGATGGCGCCGTAGTGGGCCTTCATCACCGACTTCCAGCCCGGGTCGGCATTCTCGAAAATCCGGCTGCGCTCCAGGGCCGCCTTCACCGAATAGGCCCCAGCGTCCTTCTCGCGCTGGACCTTCACGTATTCCGGATAGGTCTGCTTGTAGGGCTCGTCGTAGCTTTCCCAGGCACTCAGGGGCAGACCGAATTCGCCCGACAGCTTGGGCGGAAACAGTTCGTCCTCGGTGACGTATCTGGGTGTCCAGTTGGTGGATCGGGCCAGGTCATACCAGTCCATCCGATTGAGTACAGCCATCGATGTCTCCTTCATAACGGGATGCAGGAGCCCTGCAGCTCCCCCTTCGCCCGGCCGCTCATGGGCTGCCGGATCTGCCGGTTGAAGGCACTGGGCGTTTCAACCGTGTGGGGGAAAGTTATAAGGAATCGAGGGGGCGGGATATTAGACGATGGTTTAGATGCTTTGCAGCAAATGCGAGGTGGATTGCCGGAAAAGAATGACGTTTGAGCCCGTCAGGCTCACCCGGATCCCGCCGGTTCCAGGTTTGCCGCGGCGTCAGGGAGGGGGAAGACGAATTCTCCCTCGGGATTTCAATCAGTCGGGCGGCAGCCTCAACTCGCTCACCAGCCGCGCTGCCTCCTCGAATTCAAAATCATCGATCAGCCGCCCGATGCGCTGGGCGAGGTCGCGGGACTGGGCGCTGATGGCGGGCTTGAGGTCGTGGAAGGTGGAAACGGCGTCCATGTCGCCGGTGTCGAGCAGGCGCTGGAGTTCGGCCACCTGCGCGGCGTCCAGGGGCGTCGGGGCGGTGGGGCTGGTGGACGGGTCGGGCTCGGGGCCGTCGTCGGCAAGCATGCGCAGGTGGGCGAAGAGCGTTTCCATGCCGCCTTCCAGGGCCCGGCGGCGGGCCTCGGTGACGGAGGCCTGGGCGGCGTGGCGGAGGTCGTGTTCAAGGCCACCGGCCAGCCCGGCCAGATCGAGGAGCCCAAGGGTGGAGAACACGCCTTTCAGCGAGTGGGCGATGCGGGCGGCGGTGGCGGTGTCGCCGGCGAGGCTGGCTTCGCGCAGGCGAGTCATGTCAAGGGCGTGGGCACCCGGCATGCGGACGAGCATGGAGAGGAGCTGGGGGGCCTGCCCGCGGAGGCTGCGCAGTCCGTCATCGAGGCTGAGCCCGGGGACGCCTGCCAGGCGCTCCAGCAGGGCCGGGCTGACGGAGGCCGGGGCGCGCAAGGTCGAGGGCAGGACATTGGCCGGCATGGCCTTGTCACTGGCGGGGAGCCACTTGAGGAGGGTGGCGTAGAGCAGGTCGGGATCGACCGGTTTGGCGATGTGATCGTCCAGGCCACCGGCCAGGCAGCGGCCGCGGTCTTCCTCGAAGGCGTTGGCGGTCATGGCGAGGATGGGCAGGCTTTCGTGGCCGGGCAAGGCGCGGATCAGGGCAGTGGCTTCCAGGCCGTCCATCTCGGGCATCTGGATGTCCATCAGGATCAGCGCGTAGGTGTTGTGGGTGGCCAGCTCGACGGCTTCGCGGCCGTTGTTCGCCACATCGATCTCCAGGCCCACGTGGCGCAGCAGGTCCAGGGTCACCTCCTGGTTGAGGAGGTTGTCTTCGGCCAGCAGGAGCCGGGTGCCGCGGTGCAGGGCCAGGGCATCTTCGAGTTCGATGGACGGGGGCGCGTCAGTGCTCACAAGGGCATCGCCGAGCACGTTCTCGAGGGCGGTGAGCAAGGCCATGGGGGTGACGGGCTTGGGGAGGAAGGCGCTGAAGCCTGCCGCCCGGAAGCGGTCTTCCGGCGGATCACCGACCGCGCTGATCATGATCATGATGGGCGGCTTGTGCTGGAAGAGCTCGCGGATGCGGATGCCCGCCTCGATGCCGTCCATGCCGGGCATGGCCCAGTCGACGAGGAGGATCTGGTAGGGGTCGCCCTCGGCGTCGGCCTCGCTGACCGCGGCGATGGCGGCGCTGCCGCTCTGGCAGGTGTCGGCCCGGGCACCGAGGCTGCTGAGCATGTCGGCGATGGCTTCGCAGGCGTCGGCGATGTCGTCCACGATCAGCACGCGGGTGCCGTTCCTGAGCTGGTCGGGAATGCTGCGGATGGGGAAGTCCGGCACCTGCTCGAAGGGCGCTTCGATCCAGAAGGTGCTGCCTTCGCCCAGGGTGGAGCTGACGCCGATACGCCCGCCCATCAGCTGCACGAGCTTCTTGGAGATCGCCAGGCCGAGCCCGGTGCCGCCGTATTTGCGGGTGGTGGAGATGTCGGCCTGCTCGAAGGCGTTGAACAGGCGCTCCCGCTGGGCCTCGCTCAGGCCGATGCCGGTGTCGCTGACCTGGAAGCGCACCCACAGGGTCGCGCCCTCCCGCGCCACCACCGATGCACTGAGGAGGATGCGCCCTTTCTCGGTGAACTTGATGGCGTTGCCGGTGAAATTGAGCAGGATCTGGCCGAGGCGCAGCCCGTCGCCGTGGAGCGCCGCGGGCAGGTCGTGAATGTCGACGATGAACTCCAGCCCCTTGGCGTCGGCCTTGTCGCTGCACAGGTCGCAGACGTTGCGGATGACCCGGTCCACCTCGAAGTTGACGGGCTCCATGGAGATCTTGCCGGCCTCGATCTTGGAGAAGTCGAGGATGTCGTTGATGACGCCGAGCAGGTGGTGTGCGGCACCGGCCACCTTGTCGATCTGCTGGATCTGGCCGGGGGTGGTAAGGCCGCGCCGGAGGATGTAGCTCAGGCCGATGATGGCGTTCATCGGGGTGCGGATCTCGTGGCTCATGTTGGCCAGAAAGGCACTCTTGGAGCGGTTGGCGGCCTCGGCGGCGTCCCGGGCGGCGGCGAGCTCGGCGGTGCGCTCGGCGACGATGTCTTCCAGATGGTCCTGATAGCGCAGCAGGTTGCGCTCGCTCTCCTTCTGCACCGAGATGTCGTTGATGACCTCGGCCAGATAGTCACGCCCTTTGAGGTTGATGTGGGCCACGGTGAGCCAGATGTCCACCACCGATCCGTCCTTGCGGCGGTGCTGGTGTTCGAAGGCGACCCGTCCGGATTGCAGGATCTCGCCGATGCGGGCGTCCACCTCGTCACGGGTGTACGCCGCCTGGACGTCGTACAGGGTGATCGCTGCGAACTCCTCGCGGGTGTAGCCGAGCACCGCGCAGGCGGCGTCGTTGAACTCCACGTAGCGCTTGGTCTCCAGGTCGATCAGGACGACGCCGCTGGCGGCCATCTCGACGATGGCGGTGTAGATCTTTTCGCGCTCGCGCAGGGCTTCGGAGGTTTCGTGCAGGTCGTGCACATCCTGCACGATGCCGAAGGCCTTGACGGGCGCTCCGGTGGCGTCCACCTCGATCTCGGCACGCTGGCGGATCCAGCGTTCGGCGCCGTCGATGAAGATGCGGTGCTCGATGTCGAAGGGGCGCTCCGGCCCGGCGGCCCGCCACATCTCCTGAAAGTAGGCGCGGTCGTCGGGGTGCACCAGCGCCAGCAGCCCTTCCAGGCCAACCGTGTGACCCGAGGGCAGCTGAAGCAGGCGGCAGGCCTCCTCGGACCACATCACCAGGTCGAAGCCGAAGCTGTAGCTCCAGCTGCCGATGCGTGCCAGCACCTGGGTACGGCGCAGGGTCGCCTCGCTCTCGCGCAGGGTTTCCTGGGAAAAATGCAGGGGGGTGATGTCGCGCCCGACCCCGAGCACGCCGATCAGCTTGCCGGCGTCATCACGGATCGGCGTCTCGATGGTCTCGACCAGCTCCCGATGGCCGTCACCGGCAAAGGTGACCCACTCCTCGACCACCTGGATCTGCCCGGTTTCCAGAGCAAGCAGGTCATTGGTGCGACGCACGGCCGCCACGTCGGGCGTAGTGAGCTCATGATCCAGACGCCCCATCAGCGCCGCCTCGCTCATGCCGGTGAGGCGCTCGAAGCGGGTATTGCACTGGATGTAACGGCCTTCCACGTCCTTCAGCCAGACCAGGTCGGGCATGCCGCGGATGATGTTCTTGAGGCGCTCCCGCTGGGCGGCGAGGGCCTGCTGGGTTTCCTGCCGCTCGACCAGCGCAGCGTGGAAGCGCAGCACCGACTGGGCCAGGTCGCGGAGCACGCTGTTGCCCGACGCGGACAGGCGCTGGACCTTGTGCAGGTCCGGGTCCGGCGTGCCCGCGTCGCCCAGGCGGGTCAGCGCATCGCTGACCAGGGCGATCTGCCGGGTCATCTGGCGGGCGAGGTAGAACCAGATCAGCGCCACCACGATGAAACCGGCGAGCTGGATCAGGAGTGAATGCCGGACATGGGCGGCCAGCTCGGCCTCCTGCTCGTCCACGTGGGCGGCGGTCTGGCCGGCGAGGTCACCGGAGATGGCCTGGATGTGCTCGGCAAAGGCGATGTAGCGCTCGGCGGCCTGGTTGATGTAGGAGCTCGCCACCTTCACATCGACCGCAATGCTGTCGGTGGCGGTGATGATGGCGCTGCGGTAGCTGAGGAAGTCTTCGAGCGCGCCCTCCACGTTACCTGCCGCGGCAGGGTAAGCGCCCAACTGGGCGCGCAGTGCCTCCAGCACGCGCTGCTGGGCGGCCAGGCTGTCGATGACCCGGGTGTGGATGAAGTAGGCCTGGGCCTCGTCAATCCGGCCAGCGCGGGCATCGTCGAGGGTCTGCGCCACCAGACGCTGCAGCTTGAGCATGTCGTTGCTGACGCGGCTGGCCTGCAGCATGGCGTCCACGTCGGCCTTCTGGGTCTGGTTGGCCTTGTGCTGGGTATCCAGCAGGGACACCTGGATGGCCACGTTGCTCAGGCCGGCCACCAGGGTGGCCAGCACCACCGGCACGAAGAGGACCAAAAAGAAGATGCGTCCGCGCGCCGACATGATCTATCGCAGCAGTTCAGGCCACATGTCGGGGCGGATGCTGCCCACGTATTCAAAGCCGCTGCCCTGGGGAATGAAGATCACCACGGTGCCCTCCATCTTCGGGAAGTAGCCCATGGTGTCGGCCAGGTTGGGCGCATGGGCCAGGATGAAGCGGTTCCTGCCCGGGGAGACGGGGGCGGACATGAGCCGGCGGGTGGCCTCGATGATCGGCTTCTTCTGCTCGCTGGTCTGGTTGGTGGACGAGAAGAGCTCATCCACCACGATCACCCGGGCCTCACGCCCGAACACCAGCTGCGCGGACTCCCGGGTACGGCACATGGGGCTGACGTAGATGTCGGCAATGGGGATCCGCGCCTGGCGGAGGGATCTGCCGATGTCGGCGGCCATCTTGCGGCCTTCGTCGTTGAGCGGACGCTGGGTGCTGCAGTCGTCGAACTTCGGCTCGGGCTGATCGGGGCGGGTCGGGTCGGTCTTGCCGTGGCGCATGTAGATCACGAAACCGCCATCGTCGAGCTTTCTGAACTGCTCGCGGGTGAGCAGCCGCTCTACAAAGGGTGCGGATGTCTGGGCCCGGGCAGCCGGCAGGCATACCAGCAGGGCCACCAGCAGGGAGGCGAAGGTTCTCATCGTCATTTTTTGGTCTAGTCCCGATATTGCTCCGCAATGCCCAGAAATACATCCTCAAGCTGAAGAAAGGCATCCAGCAGACGGGGGTCGAAATGGCTGCCCCGCCCTTCCACCATCATCGCCCGCACCCGCTCGGGGGCAAAGGCCTCCTTGTAATGGCGCTTGCATGAAAGGGCATCGTAGACGTCGGCGATCGCCATGAGGCGGCCCGGCAGGGGGATGGCCTCACCCACAATGCCATCCGGGTATCCCGTGCCGTCCCATCGTTCGTGATGGCAGAGCGCAATCTGCCGGGCAGTTTCCAGAAAGGCCAGCGAACGGCCCGAGGCCTCACGGGCATCGGGGCGGGCGGCCTCCCGGCCCAGCACCCGCTCGATGGCGTCGCCCAGGGCATCGGCGCCGATCTGGCTGTGGGTCTTCATGATCTCGAACTCTGCCGGCGTCAGCCGGCCGGGCTTGAGGAGGATGGCATCGGGGATGCCGACCTTGCCGATGTCGTGGAGGGGCGCGGCCTTGGCGATCAGTTCCTGGGTCAGCGGATCGAGCTGCGGACTAAAGTCGGGGTGACGCTCGAGGTGGTGCATCAGGGCTTCGATATAGGCTTGGGTGCGATGCAGGTGGTTGCCGGTTTCGTTGTCGCGCTTCTCGGCCAGGGCAGCAAGGGCATTCAGGCTGATGGCCTTGATCAGCTCGTTCTCGCGCATGCGCCTTTGCACCTCGCATTCGAGGTAGGCGTTCTGATTCGAGAGCACGTCACGGGCCCCCTTCAGCTCAAGGTGGGTGCGCACCCGCGCCTGCAGGATGGCCGCCCGGATGGGCTTGGTGACGTAGTCCACGGCGCCCAGCGCCAGGCCGAACTCCTCGTCCTCGTCGGCACTCATGGCGGTCACGAAAATCACCGGGATGTCCCGCGTGGCGGGGTCGTCGCGCAGGGCCTTGAGCACGGCATAGCCGTCCATCTCGGGCATCATCACGTCCAGCAGGATCAGGTCGGGCACCGGTGCCATGTGCACCGATTTCAGCGCCCGCTCGCCGGAGTTCGCCACCCGCACCCGAAACTCGGCCCCCAGCACCGCCGACAGGACGGTGAGGTTCTCCTTCGTATCGTCGACGATCAGGATGGTCTTGCGTTCGTCCCGATGGCCTGCGGCCGCCTGCTCATTCATGAATCCCATGTCCGCTCTGTCCGGCCCCCGTTCCACACCGCCACCGGGCACCGTCTCCTGCAAGCCCCCGAATCCGGGAGCGGGGTCTCATCAACCATTACGACCTGCCGCCCCGCACCATTTAGCGCCCCGGAGGCGGCCCTCGGCGCCCCAGATGGCGCGTAACAACTTATAACACTCTCCCGCCCGTCCGTGGGAGCAGCAGACGTGAGCACGAGCAAGGATCGGCGCGCCTTTCCGGGGATTTCCCGGACACCCTGGCCGACCTCCCCGGGCTCATCACCCCGATCGGCCGCCAGGGCGTGACGCTTTGCCGCGATACTCCCCCGGGCTGGCCCCCGTCCAGCGGCGAAAGGCCCGGTAAAAGGCGCTGTGCTCGGCAAAACCGAGGGCAAAGCCGATGTCATCGACAGAGCGGGTCGAGTTGCACAGCAGGTCGATGGCCATGTCACGGCGCAGATCGTCCTTGATGACCTGAAACGACGAACCCTCGCGCTCGAGGCGCCGGCGCAGGGTGGACGGCGCGGTCTGCAGCTCTGCCGCCAGCGCGTCGAAGCCCGGCCAGTCGGCCAGGGGGCGCTCCGACAGCAGCCCCCGGATCCGCGCCACGCCCCCGGCCTGGGTGCGGTATTTGACCAGGAAGTTGGCCGGCGCCTGGCGCAGGAAGGTGCGCAGGGCGGCGGCGTCGCGGATCACCGGGAGGCTCAGCAGCCTGGCGTCGAAGGCCAGCGCGCTGGCGGCCTCACCGAAGCGCAGCGTGGTGCCGAAGACCAGCCGGTACTCGGCCAGATTGGGCGGGCAGGCCTGGCAGAAGCGCACCTCGATCAGCGGCAGACGGCGCCCGGCCAGCCAGCACGCCACCCCGTACAGGATCACGAACAGGGTGCCATGGGCGAACAGGCGGCCAGGTGGCGCCCGGTCGGCCAGCACCACCTCGGCGCGGCCTCCGCTCACCCGGAGCTGGCCGGAAAGCTCATCCAGAACGAGGGCAAAGAAGCCCAGGGCACGCTCGATGGCCCGACCGACCGTCGGGCAGTCGATCAGCGCATGGCACAGGATGGCGAAGCTCCCCCGCCGCATGGGGTGGGCGTCCATGCCGAAGAACTCGTCGTTCATGGCGTCGGCAACGGCGTGCCAGAGCGCACCGTACTGCTCGGGCGTGACCCGCGCCTGGGGCATCTCCAGCAGTTCCGGCGCCAGGCCGGTGCCGGCCACCAGGGCGTCGATGTCCAGCCCGCGCTGCCGGGCAACCCACAGCGCCTCCTGTACGAAATCGATCGATATGGTGCCCTTCTCCATCGTCACATGCCGCCTCCTGGTCGGCCGGGGTGGTAAATCCGCTCACTTATTTTGGGAGTTTTTGGCGTGGGAAGACAGGCGCCGGGTTTCTAGACTACGCCGCGTCACGCCCTTCATAACAAATGCACCAGGAGAACACCATGACAGATCCCGTCGTGATCGTAGCGGCCCGCCGTACCCCCATCGGCGCCTTCCAGGGCTGCCTCACGCCCCTCAGCGCCCCCCAGCTGGCCAGCGCGGCCATCCGTGGTGCTCTCAGCGGCCTCGAAGGCCTCGGCCAGGATGTGGATGAGGCCGTGTTCGGCTGCTGCCTGATGGCCGGCCTCAAGCAGGCGCCGGCCCGCCAGGCCGTGCTCGGCGCCGGCCTGCCGGAATCGGTGCCGGCCACCACGCTGACCAAGATGTGCGGCTCGGGCATGAAGGCCACCATGCTCGTCCATGACATGCTGCTGGCCGGCAGCTGCAGCGTGGGCCTGGCTGGCGGCATGGAGTCCATGTCCAACGCCCCCTACGTGCTGACCCGCGCCCGGAGCGGCTACCGCCTGGGCCACGGCCAGGCCTTCGACCACATGTTCCTGGATGGTCTGGAGGACGCCTACGAAGGCAAGCTGATGGGCTACTTTGCCGACCAGGCGGCAGCCGAGTTCGGCATCGCCCGGGAACGCCAGGACGCCTACGCCGCCGAATCGGTGCGCCGGGCCCAGCATGCGGTGGCCAGCGGGGCCTTTCGCGACGAGATCGTGCCGGTGAGCATCGCCGGCCGCCAGGGCGAGCAGCGCATCAGCGACGACGAGACGCCCGGCACCTGCGACATCGCCAAGATCCCCAAACTCAAGCCGGCCTTCACCAGGGACGGCTCGATCACCCCGGCCAACGCCTCGTCCATCTCCGATGGCGCCGCAGCCCTGGTGATGATGCGTGAATCGGAAGCGCGGCGGCGGGGCATCGCGCCCCTGGCCCGCATCCTCTCCCACGCCACCCACGCCCAGGCACCCAGCCGCTTTCCCACTGCGCCGGCGCCGGCCATCCGCCGTGCCCTCGAACGGGCCGGCTGGGCAGTCGGTGACGTGGATCTGTTCGAGATCAACGAGGCCTTCGCCGTGGTGACCCTGCTGGCCATGGACGAGCTGGGGCTGCCGGCCGAGGTGGTCAATGTGAACGGCGGGGCCTGTGCCATGGGCCATCCGGTGGGCGCCACCGGCGCGCGCATCCTCGTCACCCTGATCCACGCCCTGCGCGCCCGGGGCCTGCGACGCGGGCTGGCCAGCCTGTGCATCGGCGGTGGCGAGGCCACGGCCATGGCCATCGAAGTCCTGTGACGGGAGCCCGGCCATGATCCTCACCCCGGAACAGGAAATGATCCGGCGCACCCTGCGCGATTTCGCGCAGGCGCGCCTGGCCCCCTTCGCCGGCGAATGGGACCGGACCCGGCGCTTCCCGGCCGAAGCACTCAAGGAACTCGCCGCCCTTGGCGGCCTGGGAATCGTGGTGCCCGAGGAATGGGACGGGGCCGGACTGGACTACGTCTCGCTGGTGCTCATCATCGAGGAGATCGCCGCCGGCGATTCGGCCACCTCCACCGTGGCCTGCGTACAGAACTCCCTGCCCTGCGGCATCACGCTGAACTACGGCACGCAGGCGCAGAAGGAGCGCTACCTGCGGCGCCTGGCCAGCGGCGAATGGCTGGGCTGCTTCTGCCTCACCGAACCCCACGTGGGCTCCGATGCCGCGGCCATCCGCACCACGGCCACCCGCGACGGCGACCACTGGGTGCTCAACGGGGTCAAGCAGTTCATCACCACGGGCAAGAACGCCCAGCTCGCCATCGTCATCGCCGTCACCGACAAAGCAGCCGGCAAGAGGGGCATCTCGGCCTTCCTGGTGCCCACCTCCACCCCGGGCTACATCGTCGGGCGGGTGGAGGACAAGATGGGACAGCACGCCTCGGACACCGCGCAGGTCCTCTTTGAGGACTGCCGCATCCCCGCAGACCACCTCCTGGGCAAGGAAGGCGACGGCTACCGCATCGCCCTCTCCAGCCTGGAGCCCGGACGCATCGGCGTCGCCGCCCAGGCCATCGGCATGGCCCGGGCTGCACTGGAGGCAGCCACTGCCTATGCAAAGGAGCGCCAGTCCTTCGGCCAGGCCCTGATCGAACACCAGGCAGTGGCCTTCCGTCTGGCCGACATGGCCACCCGCGTCGAAGCCGCCCGCCAGCTCACGCTGCACGCCGCTAGCCTGAAGGACGCCGGACAGCCCTGCCTGAAGGAAGCGTCGATGGCCAAGCTGTTCGCCACCGAGATGGCCGAGAAGGTGTGCTCCGACGCCATCCAGATCCACGGCGGTGCTGGCTACATCGCCGACTACCCGGTGGAGCGCCTCTACCGGGACGTGCGGGTCTGCCAGATCTACGAGGGGACCTCCGACATCCAGCGCATGGTGATCGCCCGGGCCCTTGAACAGGCCTGAAACCCTCCAGGAACGGTCATGCCAGCTTAATGGCCGGGGAATACAGTGCGGGGCATTCCGCAACACGCCACCCGCATTCTTTCCCTGGAGCCCTCCATGAAGATCAAAGCCCTCGTCCCGCTGCTGTCGCTCGCCCTCCTCCAGGCCTGCGGCGGCAGCGACAACGACGACCCCGCATTCAAGACCCTGTCCGGCGACGCCCCGCTGGTGATCGGGCACCGGGGCTCATCGGGCACCCTGCCCGAACACACCCTGGAATCCTACAAGGCCGCCATCGAACAGGGCGCCGACTACATCGAGCCCGACCTGGTGCTGACCAGGGACGGCGTGATGATCGCCCGCCACGAGCCCATGCTCGACGGCACCACCGACGTGGCCATCAAGTTCCCCGAATCCCGCAAGACAACCCGCAACGTGGACGGCATACCCACCACCGCGTTCTTCGCCAGCGACTTCACCCTGGCCGAGATCCGAACCCTGCGCGCCGTCCAGGCCCGCGCCGACCGCTCCCAGGCCTACAACGGCTTGTTCGGCATCCCGACCCTGGACGAGGTCATAGCCCTGACCAAGACAGAGGGCAGCCGACTGGGCCGCAGCGTCGGCATCTACCCGGAGATCAAGCACTCCAGCTTCCACGCCAACGAACTGCAGTTCGGCGCCAACGTGTTCGAAAACAAGCTGCTCACCACCCTCCACGCCGCCTATGGCAACGTGGCCAGCGCCCCGGTGTTCATCCAGTCCTTCGAGGTCAGCAACCTGCAATACCTCAACACCAAAACCAACATCAAGCTGGTCCAGCTGATCGACGCCGACGACGTCAAGAACGACGGCAGCATGTCCCTGGTCGCCCCGTACCACAAGCCCTACGACTTCGTGCTCAAGAACGACAGCCGCAGCTTCGCCGACCTGCTCACCTCCTCGGGCCTGGATTTCATCAAGACCTACGCCGACGCAGTCGGCCCGTGGAAGCCCTACCTGGTGAAGACCGTGAATGACAATGTCGAGCGCACCGGCGACACCACCCTGAGCATCAACGACCGCCGGGTGGACGGCAGCACCGGCGTCATCGAACTGGCCCACCAGAAAGGCCTGCTGGTGCATACCTGGACCTTCCGCGACGACGCCAGCGGCTACGGCTTCAAGGACCCGAAGGAGGAGATGCAGTACTACATGCGCCTGGGTATCGACGGCGTGTTCACCGACTTCCCGGCCACCGGCGTGGCGGCGGTTCGCGGGATGCGCTGAGCACTTGCCGGCGTGCGCCCATGCTGGGCGCAGAGGAAAAAAGGCCCGATCACCTGAGTGATCGGGCCTTTTTTCTGAATCTGGTTGCGGGGGCAGGATTTGAACCTGCGACCTTCGGGTTATGAGCCCGACGAGCTGCCAGACTGCTCCACCCCGCGTCTGGAGGGGGCGAATACTATGCGCAATTTGCAGAAACACCAAGCTCTTTTTTCGGATCCGGCTGCAGACACTCAAAGCATGAGGGCCAACCCTTGCGGGTTGGCCCTCATGCTGATCATTCTGGTGCCCCCTGACGGAATCGAACCGCCAACTGATGATTACAAGTCAACTGTTATACCACTTAACTAAGGGGGCCTTGCCGGGGTGCTGGCGGCCTTTGACGTGATGCATGCGCATGGACGGAAAAGGCTTGCCTGCACTATCCTTGAAGGAGGCGCAGGCCCGAGCGAGGGCCGGATTATAAACAAACCGACCCTTTCACGCAGCCTTCCTGACGCGCATGCCCCCTGCCATCAAGCCGGACGCCCCCCTGGAGAGCCCGGAAAGCCCCGGCAAACCGCCGATCCGCCTGCTTTTCATCGAGGACTCGGAGAACGATGTCCTGTTGATCCTGCATCACTTCCGCAATGCGGGCTATGCGCCCACCTTCCGTCGGGTGGCCTCCGCGGCCGATATGCGCGAAGCGCTGGAGCGGGAGCCCTGGGATCTGATCCTGTGCGATCACAATCTGCCGGGTTTCAGCGCCCAGGGTGCCCTTTGCCTGACCCGTGAGCTGGCCCTCGACCTGCCCTTCATCATTGTCTCGGGGGTCATGCAGGAAGACGAGGCGATCGCAGCCATGCGTGCCGGCGCCCACGACTACCTCAGCAAGAACAAGCTGGAGCGCCTGATCCCGGCCGTAGAGCGGGAGCTGCGTGAAGTCTGCAACCGCCGCGAGAAACGCCGCGCCGAACACACCCTGCGCCAGAGCGAGGCGCGCCTGCGGGCGCTCACCGACAACATTCCCGGGGTGGTCTTCCAGATGGGTTACACCCCGGAGCGCACCCTGGGTTTCCAGTATCTCAGCGAAGCCGCAGCGATGCTCTTCGGCGCGCCGGCCGAGGAGCTCATCGGCGGCTCGGCCGGCTGGCTCACCTGGCTGCTCGACGAGGACCTGCCCGGCTTCATCGATGCGGCCACCAGCTCGGCCGACAACCTGTCCACCCTCAACTGGGAAGGGCGCATCCAGCTGCCCACCGGCGAGCAGAAATGGATCAACCTGCGCAGCTCTCCCCGCCTGTCCGAGTGCGGCAAGGTGGTGTGGGAAGGCGTGATGTGGAACATCACCCACAGCAAGCACGTGGAGGCCGACTTGCGTGAATCCCGCAGCCAGCTGGCGGCCCTCTCCAACCACCTGCAGCGCATCAAGGAGGACGAGCGGGAGCGCATCGCCCGGGACGTTCACGATGTGCTCGGCGGCACCCTGGTGGCCATGAAGTTCGAGATGTCCCTGCTCGAATCCAAGCTCGACACCCAGCTCGCCCAGGCCCGGGAGCGGGCCCGCAACGTGGGTCGCATGGTGGACGATGCCATTGCCACCGTCGGCCGCGTGACCCGCGAACTGCGCCCCGGCATCCTCAAGGATTTCGGCCTTGCCGCGGCGATCGAAAGCCAGGGGGAGGACTTCGCCCAGCGCACCGGCATCACTTGTAACATTCTCTGCACCGATCACGACCTCGACCCGGACTACGATACGGCTCTGGCCCTGTTCCGCATCTTTCAGGAAGCCCTGACCAATGTCAGCAAGCATGCCCGGGCAAGCGAGGTGAATGTGCGGCTGATGCAGGAGGGCGACGAGGTGGTGCTGGAGATTGCCGACGATGGTTGCGGCCTGGCTGCCGCCGACCTGCAGAAGCCCCGCTCCTTCGGCCTCAGGGGAATCCGGGAGCGCATGAGCAGCCTGAGCGGACGCCTGGAGCTGAGCCCGGTCGAACCCCACGGTACCCGGCTCATGCTACGTGCGCCGGTTCTGCCGGCCCAGGCCGAAGAGCCTTATAACAACAACAGGAGTAGCCCACGATGAGCAAGCCCATCCGCGTCCTGATCGCCGACGACCACGCCATCGTCCGGCAGGGCCTGCGCCAGATCCTCTCCGACACCCCCGACCTTACCGTCTCCGGCGAGGCCGAGAACGGCGTCCAGGCCGTCCAGATGGTGCGCGGCGGCGAATGGGACGTGGTATTGATGGACGTCTCCATGCCCGACCGCAACGGCATCGACGCCCTCAAGCTGATCAAGAAGGAATTCCCGCGCCTGCCCGTGCTGATCCTCAGCATGTACCCCGAGGAACAGTACGCCATCCGCGCCCTCAAGGCCGGCGCGGCGGGCTATCTGACCAAGCAGAGCGCCCCCGACCTGCTCGTCACCGCCATCCGCCAGGTGGCCAGCGGCAAGAAATACGTCAGCCCCTCCCTGGCCGAGGAGCTGGCCAATGCCATCGGCGAGGACACCGAGCGCCCGGCCCACGAGAAGCTCTCCGACCGGGAATACCAGACCCTGTGCATGATCGCCTCGGGCAAGACGCCCACCGAGATCGCCGAGGCCCTGAACCTGAGCGTCAAGACGGTCAGCGTCTATCGCGCCCGGCTGCTCGAAAAGATGCACCTGCGCAACAACGCCGAGCTGACCCATTACGGTCTCAAGCACGGCCTTGCCGAGTAGGCCCCACCGGACACTTCCTCGCCGGGGCCTCTTCCCCCTGCAATGCGTACCAGGCATTTTTTTCCGCTTTGGCCGGCCGTGGGGCTCAAGCCGGGAGCCGAATCGCCGATATCCAGAAGGATTTTCCCAAGAGCCGTTTGTGAGCCTGCACGGCATCGTTTCACAGCAGGACGCCGGATGATTCAACGCTTCCCAGCCCCGCGCCGCCCCAAAATGACCGACACCAGCCAGCCTTCGGAAGTCGCACGCGAAACCCTGCGCCAGCTCGCGCTGCGGCGGATCGCGCCGACCCCGGACAACTATCGTGCGCTCTACCACGAGATTGCCGGCTCGGTGGCCGAAGACGTCTTTCCCGAACGCGCGCTCAAGCTGATCGCCGCCGCCCTGCCCCGCAACAACCACGAATCCCTGCGCCTCGTCCGCGACTTCGAAAGCGCCGTCGCCCAGTCCGACTGGGCCGGGCTGCGCAGCGTGCTCGCCGACGGCTTCACCCGCAGCGAGCAGCTGGATCTCAACTGGGGAACGCTGCTGCGCGACCTGATCGCCGAGTGGGACCGACGCCAGGCTGGCCTGACCCAGGCCCGCAAACGGGACATGCTCGATCGCGTCCTCAGCGCCTCCGGCAACAACCCGGAGAAACTCCATGAACGCCTGCAGGGCCTGCTCCGCGCCTGGTCCCGCAACAGTGAAGAGGAGCTTCCCGGCAACGCGCCCACCGCGGCCCCTGCCGAAGCCACCGAGACCAGTGCTACCGCTGGCAACGCCAGCGTCGATCATGCCTTTGCCGACATGCTGGCCACGCTGCTGGCCAGCCTTGCCGCCCAGATCCGGACCAGCGACCCCGAACTCGCCGGCGAAGCCGAAGCCCTGGCCGATGCGATCCGCTCCAGCCAGATGCCCGCGCCCCTGCGCGAGCGCCTCGACCGCCTGCGTGCCAGCCTCGACTGGGCCGCGGAAGATCAGCATGCCCTGCGTGAGGCCTTGCAGCGGGTACTGCACCTGATCCTCGAGAACATCAGCGAGCTCGTGGTGGACGACCGCTGGCTGCACGGCCAGATCGTGCTGATGGGAGAGATGTTTGACCACCCCCTGGATGTGCGCATCCTCGGCGAACTCGAGAGCAGACTGCGCGACGTGATCAGCCGGCAGGGAGCCCTCAAGTCCGAGCTCAGCGATGCCCAGGCCCGCCTGAAGGAAATGCTGGCCCGCTTCGTGGACCGCCTGGGCGATTTCTCGGAATCCACCGGGGATTATCACGACAAGATCGAGAAGTGCGCCGAACGCATCGTCGGCGCAGCCGACATCACCGAGCTGACCGACGTGATTGCGGAAGTCATGCGCGAAACCCGCACCGTGCAGGAATCCACCCGGCGCTCCCGCGAACAGCTCCATGAGCTGCAGGCCCGGGTCCACGATGCCAACAGCGAGATCAGCAGACTGCAGTCCGAACTCGAGCAGACCAGCGAGCTGATCCGCCACGACCCCCTCACCGGCGTTCTCAACCGCAAGGGGCTGGACGAAGCCCTGTCCCGCGAGACAGCCCTGGCCCGGCGCCGGGGCACCGGCCTGTGCCTGGGTCTGCTCGACGTGGACAACTTCAAGCAGATCAACGACAACCACGGCCACCAGACCGGTGACGAAGCCCTCCAGCACCTGGTCGAGGTCGTCCGCGACAACGTCCGGCCCCAGGATTCGGTGGCGCGTTACGGCGGTGAAGAGTTCGTCATCCTGCTTCCCGACACGGGCCTCGACAGCGCCGTCGCCACCATGGTTCGACTCCAGCGGGCCCTCACCAAGCGCTTCTTCATGGCCCGCCAGCAGAAGCTGCTGATCACCTTCAGCGCCGGCGTGGCCGAGTTGCGTGACAGCGAAACACCCGAAGACGCCATCGACCGGGCTGACAAGGCCATGTACATCGCCAAACGCTCCGGCAAGAACCGGGTTATCTCCGCCCCCTGAACACCCCGGCCCGGGGGAGCCTGTTTATGCTAAATTCGTATCGAAATGACATTCAAATCGATACGGACAGGCCTCGTCCTGCTCAGCTTCCCTGTGGCCACTGCGCTGCAGGCCGCCCCTCTGGGTCGGCTCTTCTTCGCCCCGGCCGAGCGCATCCCTACGAACCAGAAGCCAGTCGACACCCCTCCGCCGTCACCGCCGCCACGGCTCGACGGCATCATTACCCGCAGCGCCGGCGCACCCACCCTGTTCCTTGACGGGCAGGCCACCATCGCCCGGCCCGAACAGGTCCGCATCGAGGACGCGAGCGCCCTGGTGCGGGGCGCTGACGGCCGCCGACACCGCCTTCGGGTAGGCATCCCGCCCCCCGACGCACCGTGACCACCCGCCACCGTCAGCGGGGCATGATCCTGCCCGCCCTCGTCCTGCTGCTCTCCCTGGGCGGGCTGGGCTGGCTGCTCTCAGGGCAGGACAGCCCAGCCGACCGGGCCGCCCGCCAGCTCGCCGCCGACCGCCGCACCGACCAGGCCCTGCAGGTGGCACGGGAGGCCCTGCTCGGCTTTGCCGCCAACTACCGCAACAAGGAACACCCCAACGCCGACTTCGGCTACCTGCCCTGCCCCGATCTGGATGGCGACGGCTCGTCGGAAACCTGCGGCGGCCAGGGGCAGGTCAGCGTCGGCCGTCTGCCCTACCTCACCCTCAACCTGCCCGACCTGCGCGACGGCAGCGGCGAGTGCCTGTGGTACGCCGTATCCGGGGCGTTCAAGAACAATCCCAAGGCCGACACCGTCACCTGGGACAACACCGGCAGCTTCCGCCTGCTGGACGGCGACGCCCGGGTGATCGCCCTGCCCGGTGACCAGGCCGGCCTGGCTGCCGCCCTGATCATCGCCCCCGGCCGCCCCCTCGCCGGCCAGCAGCGCAGCCCTGGCCCCGGGCGCTGCGGCGGTGACCCGGAAGCCCGCCGCATCGACGCCTACCTCGAGAGCATCGTCACCACCGCCGGCACCGGGCCCATCGACGTCGCCACCAGTTCCCCCGACGGCAACGATCGCATGGTGGCCATCGATACCGCGGACATCTATCTCCAGCTGAAAGGCCGCGCCAGCTACGCCTCACATCTGCAGAAGGTCTTCCAGTCCCTGGCCGACTGCGCGCTCACCAGCAAGCTGCCCAGCCCGATCGGCAGCCAGGTCCACGGCCCCGTCGACCTGGGGCGCCTGCCCGCCCTCGACAGGCTGCAAGGCCCCTGTCGCAACGCCGATCTGCGCGATCCCGCCGCCAACTGGGCCGGGATGGTGCGCTATGCCCGCTGCAGCAGCGGCACCGCCTGCCTGGCGGGGGCCGGTCAACGCTGCCGCGGCGCCCTCATCTTTGCCGGGGAACGCCAGCCCACCCAGCGCCGGCTCGGCCCCCCTGAGCAGCAGGGCATCGACGCCTACCTCGAAGACAGCACCCTGGCCGCCCTCAGCACCGGCCAACTCGGTGCGTTGCCGACGCAGATCACCCTCCCCTTTGCCGCCCGCCGCCAGCCGGCCGCCGCTGACGTGGCCCTTTGTTTGCCCTGAATCTGCCCTGAATCTGCCTCGAGCCTGCGATGCCGAAGAGTCCAGACCTGCCCTCCCGTGCCAGCCCCGGCTTCACCCTCATCGAAATGGCGGTGGTACTGCTCATCCTCAGCCTGCTTGCCGGCAGCCTTGCCACCGGATTGTCCAGCCACCTTGCCCGGCGGGCCGAGCGGGCCACCGACGACGCCCTCGACGAAGCCCGTGACACCCTGCTCGGCTATGCCCTGCGCAAGGGCCACTTTCCCTGCCCCGCCAAAGGTCCGCAGGATGGCACCGAAGATCGCAGTGGCGGCAGCTGTGCCCGGCATGCGGGCCTGCTGCCCTGGGCCACCCTCGGCATCCACGGCGTGGATGGATGGTCCCACCGCCTGCGCTACGCCATCACCCCCGCCTACACCCGCAGCATCACCAGCGTGGACGACGGCAGCATCGAACTCGTCACCCGCAATCTGGACGGTACGGAGCTCAAGCTCACCACCACCGGCGGCCTCACCCCGGTGGTCATCCTGTCCCACGGTCCCAATGGTCTGGGCGCGGTCGCAGCCGATGGCAGCCTGCAGCCCCCACCCGTGCCCGGCAGCGACGAAGCCCGCAACACCGACGCCGGCGCCCGCCTGTTCGTCAGCCGGGGCCTGTCCGAAAACCCCGGCGCACCGGGCGGTGCCTTTGACGACCGGGTCAGCTGGATCTCCCCCAACCTCATCGCCCACCGCCTGATCGGCGCCGGGCGCCTGCCCTGAAGACACAAATTTCCACACACCGGGTGCCAGCCAGCCTTGACCCCCGTCGCCCGGGGGCATGACACTCGGGCCGGTTCAATCACCGCGTGTCATGCCATGCCGGTCATCCGGTCCCTTGCCCTCCTCAGCCGCCTGATCCATGCCGGCGTACGCCCGGAGGACGATGAAGAGCGGCGCCTGCGCCTCTCGCTGCTCAATCTGGCCAGCCTGCTGTTCGGGCCCGCCGCCCTGCTCTGGCTCTTCATCGGCCATCAACTCGACAACGCCTTCTCCGCCGCGCCCGCCACCCCTGTACCGCTGCTGGTCCTACTCAACTACGCGCTCTTCCCCCGGCATCGGCGCTTCGCCCGCTACCGGAGCAGCCAGCTCGGGCTGATGCTGGTGTTTCCGCTGCTCAACCTGGTCAGCCTGCCCCCCACGCCGGCCACCTCGGGCCTGGCCCTGTGGGCAGTCATTGCCCCGGCCTGTGCCTTGCTCACCGTCGGCAATGCCGCCTCCAACCTGTGGTTCATCGGCTTTCTGGGGCTCACCGCCCTGTCTGCCGGCGTCGGCCCGCAGGCCGGCAGCCCCGTGTTCATGGCGCTCCACGTCACCCTGGTGTCCGGCGTGCTGTACCCGCTGCTGCGTTTTGCGTTACGCCAACGGGGCAAGACCCGCGCCCGTCTGGCCGCCGCCCACCGCCAGCTGCGCCGCGAGCAGGAGCGCTCCGAGCGCCTGCTCCTCAACATCCTGCCAGCCCCCATCGCCGCACGCCTGAAGGAGCAATCCGGAACGATTGCCGACGGACACCCCGAAGTGGTGGTGATGTTCGCCGACATCGTCAATTACACCCGCATCGCCAGCGACATGCCGCCGAAGAAGGTCTTCGCGCTGCTCAACCGGATCTTCTGCCGTTTCGACGAACTCACCGAGGAGCGCGGCCTGGAGCGCATCAAGACCATCGGCGACGGCTACATGGTGGCCGGCGGGCTCAACGCCCACCCGCGGGAGCCTCACGCCGCGGCCGCGTCCCTGGCCATTGCCATGCAATCCACCCTGCGTGACCCGGCCATCACCGACGGCCTGGCCCTCGAACTGCGCATCGGCATCGCCTCCGGCCCGGTGGTGGCCGGCGTGGTGGGACGGGGGAAGTTCATCTACGACCTGTGGGGCGACACCGTCAACCTGGCCTATCGCCTCTGTACCGAAGGCGAGCCCAGCGTCATCCAGTGCGACGGGCAGATGTTCGAGCGCCTGCGCAACCGCTTCGTCTTTGCCAGCCCCCTGCTGCTGCTGCTCAAGGGCAAGGGCTACGTTCCCGTGTATCAGCTGCGCAGCCCGCGCATTCTGGGCGTCGCCCCGGCCAGCCAACGACGCGGCACAAAGGCCGCCTGAGCCCCGCCCCGCTCAATAGTGGGGCGGGATCTCATCCCGCAGATCGCGGGATTCCGCCGCTGGCGAGGCGGCCTGAACCTGCCGCGCCAGGGCCAGCAGCTGGCGCTGCAGGGCGTCGATCTGCTCCTGCTGGCGGTGCACCGTGAGGTTGAGGGTATCCACCAGGTCTTCGGTCAGGGCAAGCTTGATCTCGATTTCCATCAGTCGGGATTCCATGTTTCGGCCCATGTATGAGTAAGACCCCGATTGTCCCACGCCTCCGCCCCGCGCCAGGCCTTGCTTTGCCGGCCATGGTCGACGCTCCCCCCGCGACCGGGGATAATGCAGGGTTGCAAGCGGCCGACCGAGCCGCACACCCACCCCCGAGAGCATCACCATGAGCCATTCCCGCAAGCAACTTGAACTCCTCGCGCCCGCCCGCAACGCGGACATCGGCATCGAGGCGGTCAATCACGGCGCCGACGCCGTGTATATCGGCGGCCCCGCCTTTGGCGCCCGGGCCAACGCCGAGAACACGGTGGCCGACATCGAGCGCCTCGCGCGCCACGCCCACCGCTTCGGGGCGCGGGTCTTCGTCACCTGCAACACCATCCTGCACGACGCCGAGATCGACAGCGCCGTGCAGCTCATCCGCCAGCTCCACGAAGCCGGTGCCGACGCCCTGATCGTGCAGGACATGGGCCTGCTCGAGCTCGACCTGCCGCCCATCCAGCTCCACGCCAGCACCCAGACCGACATCCGCCACCCCGAAAAGGCGCGCTTCCTGCAGGACGTGGGCTTCTCCCAGATCGTGCTGGCCCGGGAGATGACCCTCACCGAGATCAAGAAGGTGGCCGCCGCCACCGACTGCACCCTCGAGTTCTTCATCCACGGCGCCCTGTGCGTGGCCTTCTCCGGCCAGTGCTACATCAGCCACGCCCACACCGGCCGCAGCGCCAACCGGGGCGAGTGCTCCCAGGCCTGCCGCCTGCCCTACGACCTGTCGGACAAGGACGGCAACCTGGTGGCCAGCAACCAGCACCTGCTGTCCATGAAGGACAACAACCAGAGCGCCAACATCCGCGCCCTGGCCGACGCGGGCATTTCCAGCTTCAAGATCGAAGGCCGCTACAAGGACATGGCCTACGTCAAGAACATCACCGCCCACTACCGCCAGATCCTCGACGGCATCATGGACGATGCCCCCGAATATTCCCGCACCTCCGCCGGGCGCAGCACCTTCCTGTTCACGCCCCTGGCCGACAAGACCTTCAACCGGGGTGCCACCGACTACTTCGTCAATGGCCGGACCGCCGACATCGGCGCCTTCGATTCGCCCAAGTTCGTCGGCGAGCCCGTGGGCAGCGTGATCCGCCTGGACGGCAAGCAGCGCCGCCATTTCGACACCACCAGCGCCGTCGAGCTGCACAACGGTGACGGCCTCAGCTTCTACGACCGCAAGGGCGAGCTGGTGGGCCTGCGGGTCAACCGGGCCGAAAAGATCGGTGAGGATTTCCGCATCCACACCGCCGACCCCCTGCCCGCCGACCTCTTCCCCGGCACCGGCCTGTCCCGCAACCGGGACCACGAGTTCGAGAAGATGCTCGAGAAGAAGTCCGCCGAGCGCCGTATCGACGTGGACGCCCTGCTCACCGAGACCCCCGACGGCTTCCGCCTGACCCTCACCGACGAGACCGGCATCTCGGCCTCGGCCGAGCTCACCCACGCCCGGGAAGCCGCCAAGGACACCGAGCGGGCCCTCGGCGGCCTGCGTGACAACCTGGCCAAGCTCGGCGCCACCATTTTCAACGCCCGCAAGGTCGAGCTGCAGCTCAGCCAGGCCTGGTTTCTGCCGGCCGGCGCCGTCAACGCCCTGCGCCGCGACGCCGCCGAACGCCTGGAGGCAGCCCGGATCGCAGCCCTTCCGCCGCTCCTGCCCCGCACCGCCGTCGAGCCCCCCGTGCCCTACCCGCAGACCGAGCTCTCCTACCTCGCCAACGTCCTCAACCAGAAGGCCCGGGATTTCTATCACCGCCACGGCGTCGACCTGATCGAAGCGGCCTACGAGGCCAACGAGCACACCGACGACGCCTCGCTGATGATCACCAAGCACTGCCTGCGCTACAGCTTCAACCTGTGTCCCAAGGAAGTGAAGGGCATCAAGCCCGACCCCATGACCCTGATCAACGGCAAGGAAAAGCTCACCCTGCGCTTCGACTGCAAGCGCTGCGAGATGCACGTGGTGGGCCGCATCCGCCAGTCGGTGCTGGACATGCCCGCCCAGCCGGTGACCTTCCACGCCAAGGTCCCCGACCACTTCCACGCTCCCCATTGACCTGATGAAAAAAGCCATCGCCATCACCCTGCTCGGCCTCGCCGTGCTGGTCGGGCCCGTCGTCTGGCAGTTCCTCAACTTCGACCCCAAGGCCGTGCCCACCTCCGGCCTGCCCTGGCAGATCGAGACCCTGCCCGGGGGAGAATCCCGGGTGTTCGACCTGACCCTGGGCAAGAGCACCCTCACCGACGCCCGCGCCCGCTTTGGCCGGGAGATGGAGCTGGCCATCGTCGCCACCCCCACCGAGGCCGGCAACGTCGAGGGCTACTACGAAACCCTCACCCTGGGCTTCGTGGCCGGCAAGATGATCGTCACCGCCGACCTGCCCCAGGACGTCATCGAGGGCATGCGCGAACGCGCCCCCAAGACCGAATACATGCAGAGCACCACCCGCAAGGCCACCCTGGCCGAAGCCGATCGGGCCCGGGCCCTGGCCGCGCCCATCCGCGCCATCGCCTTCATCCCCAGCGCCCAGCTCGACGAGGCCGTAATCCTGGAACGTTTCGGCCAGCCCGCCGAACGCATCCGCGTCGGCGAAAACCTGGAACACTTCCTCTACCCCACCAAGGGGCTGGACGTGGTCCTCGACAGCAAGGGACGCGAGCTCTTCCAGTACGTCGCTCCGGCGCGCTTCGACAGCCTGCGGGCCCCGCTCCGGCACTGACCCCATGGCCACCCAGTCGGTCGAGCGGCGTCGCTGCCTGAGCTGCAACCGCTGGGGCGGCGAGCGCACCCCGGGAGCCGAGCCCGACACCGTGGACTACGACAAAGACAATGACCGCGGCCTGTGCCAGGACGGCCCCTGGCACAACTCCCTGCGCCGGGGCCCCCGCAATGCCTGCGGCCAGTGGGTCATCTGGGTGGCCCTGGCGCGCCCGGCCCCTGTCGCGGATGCCTCTGCTCCGCCTGCTCCCACTGCACCATGACCCCCGACACCTCAGAGTTTCTCGTCGCCTGCCTGTGCGCCGCCTGGTGCGGCACCTGCCGGGACTACCGGGCCGGCTTCGACGCCATGGCCGCCCAGTTTCCGAAGGCCCGCTTCCTGTGGCTGGACATCGAGGACGACGCCGAGCTGGTGGATGACTACGACGTGGAGAACTTCCCCACCCTGCTCATCCAGCGCCACGACAGCGTGCTGTTCTTCGGCACCCTGCTGCCCCATCACGACATCCTGCGCCGGACCCTGGAAAATTTTCATGCCCAGACGCCGGACGAGAGCCGCTACCATGCCGGGTCCGACCCCGAGCGCCAGCGCTGGCAGACCGAACGCAACCTGCGGCGCGCCCTGGCCGCCCGCCACACCTGACAACAATAAGGAGACACACCCATGGATGACTGCGTTTTCTGCCGCATCGTACGCGGCGAACTGCCCGCCTCGAAGATCCACGAGGACGAACACACCCTGTCCTTCCTCAACATCGTCGCCGCCCACCCGGGCCACGCGCTGGTCATCGTCAAGGCCCACGTCGCCAACATCTACGATCTGGACGAAACCCAGGCCGCCGCGGTCTTCCAGGCCACCACCCGGGTCGCCAAGGCCGTCAAGGCCGCCACCGGCTGCGACGGCGTCACTCTGTTCCAGGCCAACGAAGTGGCCGGTGGCCAGACCGTCTTCCACTTCCACATCCACGTGCTGCCGCGCTTCACCGACGACAAGCTGCTGCCCTTCTGGCCCGCCAGCTCCCCCGGCCGCGAAGCCCTCGACGCCATGGCCGAGCGCCTGCGCGCCGCGCTCTGATCCGCCGGCAATCCGCGCCGCTGCCCGCCCCTTCATCCGGGCGGGCACCGTCCGTTAAGGGTATTACCCTCACTCGCCGGCAGTCCGCCCGCCTGCCCGATCCGTCATGAGCCTGCTCAGCCCAGAAGCGCCCTTCGCCATCCTGCTGATGATCGTGAGTGGCGCCCTCATCCTGCGCCCCCTGCAGGCCTGGCGCCGCTCCCTGATGAATACCGGCGTGTTCTTCAGCGCCTGCCTGCTGGGCGATCTGCTCGCCGGGGTGCTGGCCGGCGAGGTCCAGCCCGCCGCCCTGCGCTGGCTGCGCGAGATGGCCGTGTTCGGCGAAGGGCTGGCGGTCATCCGCTACCTGGGGCTGGCCCTCTTCAACGTGGTGCTGCCGCGCATGCGGGTGTACATCTCGGGCATCCTCGCCGACATCCTGGTGATCGTCGGCTACATCGCCTGGGCCTTCCTGCGCCTCAACCTGGCCGGGGTGGAGTTTTCCCACCTCTTTGCCACCTCGGCCGTGCTCACCGCCGTGGTGGCCATTTCGATGCAGGACACCCTGGGCAACCTGCTGGGCGGGCTTGCGCTGCAGATGGACAACTCCCTGGAGATCGGCGACTGGATCCAGATGGGCGACATCGGCGGGCGGGTCAGCGACATCCAGTGGCGCTACACCGCCATCGTCACCCGCAGCGGCGAGCGGGTGGTGATCCCCAACAGCCACCTGATGAAGAACCGCTACGCCGTCATCTGCAACAGCCGTCAGGCGGTGCCCAACCAGCGCCGGACCATCGCCTTCAACGTGGACCTGTCGGTGCCCCCGGCCCGGGTGAGCACCGCCGTGCTCCACGACATCCAGACCGCACAGATCCCCAACGTCAGCATCCAGCCCCCGCCCCAGTGCCTGCTGGTGGACTTCGGCCCGGGCTTTGCGCGTTACCAGCTGCGCTACTGGCTGCTCGACCCCGGCCCCGACGAAGCCACCGACTCCGACGTACGCCATCACGTACTGGCCGCCCTGCAGCGGGAAGGCATCCGCCTGGCTGTCAGCGACCAGACCATCCACCTGGTCCAGGAAGGGGAAACCCACCGGGGCGAGGTCCGCGCCCGGGAGCTCAACCGCCGCCTGCAGGCCATCGCCCAGATCGACCTGTTCTCACGCCTGTCCGAGGCCGAGCAGCTCGAGCTGGCCGGCCGCCTGGTCAACGCCCCCTTTGCGCGCGGCGACATCGTCACCCGCCAGGGCGCCATTGCCCACTGGCTCTACATCATCGTCAGCGGCGAGGCCGAAGCTTGGTGGCAGCCTCCCGACGGCAGCCCCCAGCGCCTGCTGGAAAAACGCGGCCCCGGCAGCGTCTTTGGCGAACTGGGCCTGATGACCGGCGCCCCGCGCCGGGCCACCGTGATCGCCGTCACCGACGTGGAGGCCTACCGGCTCGACAAGGCCGGCTTCGAGCACATCATCCGTGCCCGCCCGGAGCTGGCCGAGGGCATCTCGGCCATCCTGGAGCAGCGCCTCGCCCACTTCCAGGCCCTGGAACGGGGCCACGCCGAGGGCCGCGCCACCCCATCCACCAGCCCGGGCTCCGAAGTGGCCGCCCTGGGCAAGAAGATCCGCGAATTCTTCGGGCTGTAAGCCCGCCCCTTCACGAAAGCACACCCGCACATGTCCGACACCCCCACCCTGATCACCGCCCTGGGCCGCGCCCTTGAGGCCCGCCAGGGCCTGATCGCCCGGCTCCACGCCGAAGACACCGACGCCTACCGGCTGTTCCATGGCACCGTCGAGGGCCGCCCGGGCCTGACCGTGGACCGTTACGGCAGCCTGATCCTGGTGCAGAGCTTCCACGGCCCCCTGGCCGCGGCTGACGAAAGCGCCGTGGAGGCCTTCTACCAGGGTGCCTTTGCCGGCACCGACGTGGTCTACAACGACCGCAGCCACGCCAACTCCCGGGTCAGCAACCCGCTGCCCCCCGAACAGCTGGCCAAGGCGGAAGCCCTGCGGGAGTTCTCCGAGATGGGGGTGAAGTTCAACGTCCAGGCCCGCCACGCCGGGCAAGACCCGTGGCTCTTCCTGGATCTGCGCGCCGCCCGCCGGCGCATCATGGCCGAGGCGCCGGGCAAGTCCTTGCTGAACGTCTTTGCGTACACTTGCGGCGTGGGTATCGCCGCAGCCAAGGCAGGCGCGCGGCATGTGGTGAACGTGGACTTCGCCGAGTCCAGCCTGTCGGTGGGCAAGGCCAACGCCCGGCTCAACACCCTGGCCACGCGGCCCCGCTTCGTGAAGAGCGACGCCTTTGCCGCCATGCGCCAGCTGTCCGGCATCGGCCAGCCGAAGATGGTGCGCGGCAAGCACCTGCCGCCCTTCCCGCCCCTCGAGAAGCACAGCTTCGACCTGGTCTTTCTTGATCCGCCGCGTTATGCCAAGAGCGCCTTTGGCGTGGTGGATCTGGTCAACGACTACCCGGCCCTGTTCAAGCCCGCCCTGCTGTGCACCAGTGAAGGCGGCACCCTCGTGTGCTGCAACAACGTGGCGCAGGTGAGCCGCGACGCGTGGTCAGACCAGCTGGTGCGCAGCGCCAAAAAAGCGGGCCGGGAAGTGCGGGAGCTGGAGTGGATCACCCCTGAAGAGGACTTCCCCAGCAGCGACGGCAACCCGCCCCTGAAGACGCTGCTGCTGCGGGTGTAAGGGCCGCCCTTACTCCTCCCGCTCGGCGTCGCTCTCCCGGTCTTCTTCCAGCCCGGCCTCCCGGGCGGCGAGCTTTGCGGCCTCGGCTTCGGCGTGGGCCAGCAGCATGGCGGCCCGGCTGTCGGGCGTCTCCAGGCTGACCCGGCCGATGGCGCCGTCCCGGTAGTCCTGGAGCAGGATGAGCGAGGCCTTCTCGATATCGAGCCCGCCACCCTTCAGCAGACAGCCCCGGCGCCGGGCAATCGCCTCGACCAGCCCCGGCCCGTCCAGCCCCTCCACCGGGGTCTTGTAGCGCGCCGCCAGCAACGCCGGGTAGCGGGCCAGCAGCACGTCCCCCAGGAAGTTCGCCACCGCCTCGTCGATCACCGCATTGCGGCCGATGGCGTGGCTGGCCGCCAGCATGTAGCCGTCGGAGTCATGGGCGATCTTGGGCCACATCATGCCCGGGGTATCGATGAGGGTTGCCGTGGGCGACAGGTCCAGCACCTGCTGGCTCTTGGTCACGGCGGGCTCGTCACCCACCTTGGCCACCCGCTTCTTGAGCAGGGCGTTCATCAGGGTGGATTTGCCCACGTTGGGGATGCCCATGATCATCATGCGCAGGGGCTTGAGGCGATCGTTGCGGTGGGGCGCCAGAGGGCGGCACAAGCCCACCACCTTGGCCACGTCGCCCTGCTTCTTGCACGACAAGGCCACCGCATGCACGCCTTTCTGGGCGTTGAAGTGGGCCAGCCACTGGGCCGTGACCGCCGGATCGGCCAGGTCGGCCTTGTTGAGGATCTTCAGGCAGGGGCGCTGGCGATGCACCCGCAGCTCCCGGATCATCGGGTTGCAACTGGCCTCGGGCAGGCGGGCATCGAGCACCTCGATGACGACGTCGATCCGCTCCATGCTCTCCGCCGCCTTCTTGCGGGCGGAAGTCATGTGACCGGGAAACCACTGGATGGACATGGGCGTGCGCTGAATCAATGTAAGCCCGCCATTATCAGGGCAAAATGTCGCCCTCTTGAAGGAAACTCTGCCGGAAACCCCGCACCATGGATCACGAAGAAGTCATCGCCGCCACCCGCGAATGGGTCGAAAAGGCCGTCATCGGCCTCAACCTGTGCCCCTTTGCCAAATCGGTCTACGTCAAGAACCAGGTCCGCATCGTGGTCAGCGACGCCCGCCACCTGGACGGCTTCCTGGAAGACCTGGACCGGGAGCTCGACCACCTGGCCGAGGTCGATCCCGAGGTCACCGACACCACCCTGCTGGTGCACCCCACCCTCTTCCCCGACTTCCTGCTCTTCAACGACGTGCTCGAGATTGCCGACGAGGCCATCACCGAGCATGAGCTGGAGGGCGTGCTGCAGATCGCCAGCTTCCACCCGGACTTCCAGTTCGAGGGCACCGAGCCGGACGACATCACCAACTACACCAACCGCTCCCCCTACCCCACGCTCCACCTGATCCGCGAAGCGAGCATCGACCGGGCCGTGGAGGCCTTCCCCGAGGCAGAGGACATCTACGAGCGCAACATGGAAACCCTGCAGAAGCTCGGCATTGCCGGCTGGAAGGCCCTGGGCCTGTCGGAGTCCGGTGCCGGCAAGAAGCATGGCGAAGAATAAGCCCCCCGCCGGGGCCCACCCCACCGACAAGCCCGCCGTCCATCCCGACATCCGCCCCGGCCAGTCCATCGAGCTCCTCAAGGCGCTGCACATCCTCACCCGGGACGGCCAGCTCAACCAGGACAGCCGGCGCAAGCTCAAGCAGGTCTATCACCTCTACCAGTTCATCGAGCCCCTGCTCGCCGAGGTGCTGGCCGACACCGGCGATCTGACCCTGGCCGACCACGGCGCTGGCAAGTCCTACCTGGGCTTCATCCTCTACGACCTGTTCCTGAAGGACAAGCAGGCCGGCACCCTCTACGGCATCGAGACCCGGGCCGAGCTGGTGCAGCGCTCCCGCGAGCTGGCCGAGCGGCTGGAGTTTCCGCGCATGCGCTTTCTCGATGTGAGCGTTGAAGAATCGACCCGCTCCGAGGTGCTGCCCGAGCGCTTCGACGTGGTCACGGCGCTGCACGCCTGCAACACCGCCACCGACGACGCGATCCAGTTTGCCTTTGCCAAGGACGCCCGCTTCGTGGTGCTGGTGCCCTGCTGCCAGGCCGAAGTGGCCAGCGTACTGCGCCAGAACAAGAACGCCAGCTTCGGCAAGACCCCGCTGTCGGAGATCTGGCGCCACCCCATCCACACCCGGGAGTTCGGCAGCCAGCTCACCAATGCCCTGCGCTGCCTGCAGCTGGAGGCCCACGGTTACCAGGTGACGGTGACCGAGCTGGTGGGCTGGGAGCACTCCATGAAGAACGAGCTGATCATCGCCCGCCGCACCGGCCAGCCCCGCAAGAACGCCATGGAGCGCATCGAAGCCATCCTGGATGAACTCAACCTCGCCGAACTGCGGAGCCGCTTCGCATGTTAGGCGCCGCCCTGGCGGGGCTCGCCGGGCTGTCCCTCGTGGCCTTGTGGCCACGCCTGTCACGGCTGCGCCGGCGCTATGACGACGCAGCCCTCAGCCCCTTGCGCCTGCAACCGGGCGACAGCCCCGATCCGGCCCTGACACCCCGCCTCCACGCCTGGGTGCACGATGGGGCCGGCAATGGCGCGAGCATCCTGCCGTGGCAACTGCCGCGCCCGCCGAAGCCCCTCACCACGCTTCACCTGCCAGCCAGCCAGGCCCCCGCCGTGCGCCACTTCGGCTACCGGCTGGCGGGCTATCACCAGTTGGATGATCGCAGCCGCCTGGGCGGGCTGGCCTATCGCGTCGGCGTGCAGTTCAGACCGGTTCTATGGTTTGTGCCCAGCGAGACAGGCGCAAACAGCAACACGCCCTGGGACGACGCCTGGCTGGAAGAGGTGGACGATGCCCGGCTGGCTTCCCTGCGAGCCTGGCAGCCCAGGCGCCCCACCCTCATCGTGCTGCAGCACCTCCCGGCCCCGCGGGCCAGCGCGACGCTGGAGGCACTGACCGGCGCGGCCGTCCGTACCGAACACGCGATACGTGTGATCGTGCTGGAAGAAGATCTGCCGGCTTAACGGAAGGGATAGGGCCGCATCTGGGCTGGCGCCGGGGGGGGTGCTTGCGGCCTCAGCGGCACCGGCACAACAATCGGCGGCCGATATCTGGGGTACACCGGATAAATCGGTGCGGCATACATGGGCACGGCAGCCATGCGGGCAGCGTGCTCGGTCTCTTCACGCTCGATCTGCCGCTGGCGCATCGCCTCCTGCTGGCGCAGTTCCTCGTCCTGCAGCCTCCGCAACTCCTGCTCCCGGGCACGCCGGGCGTCCAGCGCCCGCGCCTCGCCCACCAGGCGCTCGCTCCGCCACATGGCTGCCGCCTGCTCGGCCCGGCTCAGGGGAGGCGGGGTCTCGATCCGCTCGGCACGCACGGCGCCACCGCAAGGCCCATCGGTGTAGGTGATCCGGCCATCGGCACCAATGCACTTATTCACTGCGGCCGCGTGTCCGGCCGCCATGAAAAGCCCCACGCAGGCCAACAAGCGCCACCCGCGAGGCTGGACGAAGCTTCGATTTCCCGTTTCATTCGCACTGACATTGGCGCACATCATGACATCTGACTTATCTGATCACTCTGTCTCAGCTTAGGCCGCATTGCAGGCGGACGCCAGCCCTCGCGGCAGTCCGCCAGGCAAATACATCAAATTCTCTAAAGAATTATTTTTTATTGTCGAAATCATTAAAATCGACAAATTCAAAGGAGAGTAGTGATGTCGCACCTGAAACTCGCCACGCTTGGCCTCACCCTGTCTGTTCTGCTGGGCGGCTGCACCACTGTCACCGCGCCGTGCTGCACCCCGGTCGCCCCCCGCTCCGCCGTCATGGCTCCGCAGAAGGTCCTCGCCGTCGGCTACGGCGCCCTGGGCAGCACCTCCTCCCAATACACCCTCGGCCAGCAAAAGCTCATGGCGATGCGGGCTGCCCGGGTGGATGCCTACCGGGCGCTGGCCGAGCAAGTGTATGGCTTCCGCGTGTGGGGCAACACGGCGGTATCGTCCTTTGCCACCCAGAACGACAACATCCGGACCTACGTTGACGCCTTCATCCGGGGCGCACGCCTGGTGAACATGACGGCCGTCGCCGATGGCAACTTCGAAGCCACCGTGGAACTCGACCTCACCCCGCATTTCTTCTCCTGCATCGCCAGTGCCGGACAGTCGCCGTGCGCCCCACCCGTTGCCAGCGAAGGCTACTGCGGCGTCTCCGGCTGCGTTCAGCCCAGCGCCTATTACTACTCCCCGCAATAAGGCATGGGACGACACCTCCTCCACCACCTGCCCGTCTTCGCCCTGCTGCTGGCGGCCGCGGGCGTCTCCGCCGAGCCCGTGATCACAACAGGCTCGGCGCCGATCCATGGCGAGCGCACCGCCGCTGCCCGCGAGGAGGCGATCCGCAATGCCCTGGCGGACGCCAGCCGACAGTCCGCGCTTCAGGTCGAAGCCCGCCTCGGAACATCCGGCCAGGCCATGGCCTTCGATCAGGTCATGGTGAGATCTTCCGGACGCGTTCAGCAGCATCGCATCCTGCAGGAAGGTGTGCAGGGTGACCACTACCAGGTCACCCTGGGGGTGGAACTCGCCAGCGACGCCCCCTCGCCCTTCGACCAACCCGCCTGTCGCGAAAGCCACGCCAAGCGCGTGCTGATCATCGGCTTTCCGGTCAGTCACCCCGAACACCTCAAATTCAACGAGCTGTCCGGCTATGCCCAACTGACCGCCGGCGAGCTGGCCCGTCGCCTTTACGGTGGCAAACTGCTCGCCGACCACGACGGCGATCTGATGCTCGGAAGCAGCGCACCGGAGCGGGTGGGCACAGCTCCGCCACCCGAGCAGCAGGCCTGGCACCTGATCCGCCAGGCGGCGCGGAAGCACCGGGCCCAGTACCTGATCACCGGCCATTTCCGCTCCCTGTCCGCGAGCGCCGACGAAACCCGGCGCGAGCTTGACCTCGACGTGCAGATCCTCGACGCATCCACCGGAAGCTGCGTGGCTCGAAGGCGCTTCACCCACAGCGCCCGGGGCCGGGTTCGCGTTCCCGAGAGCACGGTGTTCGGCAGCCCCGGCCATTACGCCAGCGCGTTCGGGCAGGCCTACGCGGCCGCCCTCGACGAGATGGCCGAGTGGACCCGGCGCAGCATCAGCTGCCTGCCTTTTTCCGCGCGGGTGCTCAAGGTCGAGGGTGAACGCATCTATCTGGACTCGGGCGCCGAGCAGGGCCTCAGCGCCGGCGACACCTTCTCCGCCTTCAAACCGGCCCCTCGCCCAGTACTCAGCAGCGACGGGGAAACCCTGGGGGTGGAAAAGACTGCGCTTGGAGAGCTGGTGATAACAACGGTCTACCCCCGCTTCGCCATCGCCGAAAGACGCGACGCGGCCAGCGCACAGCCGGTGGAGGCCGGCGACGAAGCCCATGAACATTGAACAGGGGTAAGGCAGAAATGCAGAAAGCCCTGATTTCTCAGGGCTTTCTGCTGTAGTGCTTGGGGCGACATACCGGGTTCGAACCGGTGACCACTGGAATCACAATCCAGTGCTCTACCAACTGAGCTAATGCCGCCACTGCAGGTCATCGATTTTCATCGCCAACCTATAAACCAAATTTTTCAGAGCCTGCCCGACAGGAATCGAACCTGTAACCCCCGGCTTAGAAGGCCGGTGCTCTATCCAGTTGAGCTACGGGCAGATTGCCGCGGGCACCGGGGTCAAGCTTTGGTCGGGGTGGAGAGATTCGAACTCCCGACATCTTGCTCCCAAAGCAAGCGCGCTACCGGACTGCGCTACACCCCGAGAGGCGCGAATAATACATAGCCCTTTCGATCTCGTCAAACAAGATCGCAACAATTTTTACTTGCCCTCGAAAAACCGGGCACAGGAACATATTCTTGTTGTCTCCGTGTCATGGCACATGGTCGGCACCGTTGACCCTGCACCAAATCCATCGGCTCGAACGATAATAGGATTCGATGCTTCCTCGCCCTACCTCCTCGCGGCCGCGCCGGACCGTTCTCGCATGCATGCTTTTCGCGGGCGGTATCTGCGCGCCCCTTGGCGCGCTGGCAGGCCCCGACCTGGGCAGCCTGATCGACGCGGCGCTCGCCCCCTACCTGCTTGGCGGGGTGGGTGGCCTGGCAGCGGGACTGATGTTCAGGCGTCTGCTGCACCCGCCCCAGACGCACGGCATCGCCCGAGCGGCCGCAGAACCCCTGTGGCGGGATTTCATCGAGATCTCGGGCGACTGGCTCTGGGAGACCGATTCCGAACTGCGCTTCGTCGCCATTCCCGACGCTCCCCCGGCACCCAGCATTGCGCCGCAGGACGTGATCGGCCGCCACTGGAAGGATGTGATCCTGCCGGAGCTGCCCGCCGACTTTGCCGTGGCCCTGGAAGAGACCATGGCGCGTCACGGCCCCCTTGCTGCCACCTTACCGCGTCGCACTCCGGGCAGCGAGACGCGCCACCTGGAACTGAAGGGCCGACCGACGTTCGATGCGGACGGCCATTTTTCCGGCTATCGGGGGATTGGCCGCGAAGTCACCGAACGGGCACGTCTTGCTGCCGACCTCGAACGCAGCGAAGAGCGCATCGCCGCACTGATCGCCTATGGTCACGACGGCTACTGGGAACAGGACGCAGACCTGCGCTACACCACCCTCACGGCCAGTTCCGGGCATCTCGCCGACCTGGCCGCCGAGGACGCCATCGGCAGCCGGCGCTGGGACCTGCCCGGCGTGTCCCCCACGGCGCCCCCCTGGGCCGCCCACATCGCGCGGCTGCGCCAGATCGAACCCTTCTCGGACTTCCTGTTCTGCCGCCCCGGCCCCCAGGGGCGCCCGGTGTGGCTGAAGGAGTCGGGCATCCCGGTGTTCGACCGGCGAGGCGTGTTTGCAGGCTACTGCGGCACCACCCGCAACGTGACCGCTGAGATCGAATCCCGGCACCAGCTCCACAGTGACGAAGCCCTCTTCCGCAGCCTGTTCGCCGAGGCGCCGGTCGGCATCGGCCGGATCTCCGCCGACGGTCATCTCGTGCAGGCCAATCCGGCCCTGGCGGCCATGCTGGGGCGGCCGGCCACCGAGCTGATCATGCAGCCTGTCGCCACTGCCCTGGCGGAGGACGACGCGGCAGCCAGCCAGTCCCTGCGCCAGCGCTGTCTGGCTGGCGAGATGGCAGAGTTCTCCCGCGAAACCCCCTATCGGCGCGCCGATGGCAGCCAAGGCTGGAGCCTCGACACGGTACGGCGCATCGACGCCCCGGACGGCGGCCCGCCGAGCCTGTTGCTCGTGCGCCAGGACATCACCCCCTTGCGTGCAGCCCTCGCCAATCGGGAGGCCGCCGGAAAGCGCCACCAGGCGCTCTTTGAACACTCCCCCGAGGCCACCCTGGTGGTGGTTGGCGGGCAGATCCGGCTGGTCAATGCCGCCTGCCGGCAGCTGTTCGGCGGCGACAGGCCCGCCGAGCTGGAGGGGGTCGAACTCCTCAACCTGATCCACCCGGATGATCGGGCCATGGAGGCCGCGCGTCTCGCGGATTTCGATGCAGCGCCCCGGCAGCAGCGCCTGGCACCGCTCCCCCTGCGCTACCGCCGGCTCGACGGCGAGACGATCAATGCCGAGGCCACCGGCGTACGACTCGACTTCGAAGGCCGCCCGGCCATGCTCTATGTGCTCCGCGACGTGGCCCGCTGGCTGCTCGCCGAACAGGTGCTGCGCGAGAGCCAGGCCATGTACCGGGACGTGGTCGAATCGGTCAATGAGATCCTCTTCCAGACCGATGCAGAGGGCCGCCTCACCTTCCTCAACCGGGCCTGGCGCAACACCACCGGCTTCGACACCCGCCTGAGCATCGGCCAGAACCTGCTCGATTTCGTGGCGGAGGATGACCGGGGCCGGGTGGGCCATTGCCTCGGAGCGATCCGCGAAGGTTACGAAGAGATCGGCCAGTTCGAGTTCCGCCTGCGCACCCAGGCCAGCGGCCCACGCTGGGTCGAAGCCACAATCCGCCCCCTGCGGGACACTTACGAGCGCATCGTGGGCAGCTCCGGCACCCTCGACGACATCACGGCCCGCAAGGAAACCGAGCAGACCCAGCGCAACCTCAACCGGGAGCTGGAGTCCCGGGTGCGGGTCCGCACCGCCGAGCTGGAGGCCTCCAACCGTGAGCTCGAGGCCTTCTCCTACTCCGTCTCCCACGACCTGCGCGCGCCCCTGCGGGCCATCGACGGCTTTGCCCAGATCGTCGCCGAAGACTACGCCCCGCGCCTGGACGACATCGGCCGTGAATACCTGCAGCGCATCCGCGTGGCCACCCAGCGCATGGCGCGCCTGATCGACGATCTGATCGACCTGGCACGCCTGACCCGCCAGAGCATGCGGCGGGAGTCGGTGAACCTCAGCCAGCTGGTGGAGCAGATCCTCGGCGAGCTGCGCCAGGAAGACCCGGAGCGCAATGTGGAGACCAGCGTCGAACCCGACCTCGTCGTGGCCGCCGACCGGGCGCTGATGCGGGTGGCCCTAGACAACCTGCTGCGCAATGCCTGGAAGTTCACCAACCGCCGGGAGGTGGCCCAGATCCGCTTCCATGCCGAGATGCGCGACCGGCAGATCGTCTACTGCGTGTCAGACAACGGCGCCGGCTTCGACATGAGCTTCGCCTCCAAGCTGTTCCTGCCCTTCCATCGCCTGCACGGCATCAGCGAGTTCGATGGCACCGGCATCGGGCTGGCCACCGTCCAGCGGGTCATCCAGCGCCATGAAGGCAAGGTCTGGGCGGAATCCACTCCGGATGAAGGCGCCAGCTTTTTCTTCACGCTCAGCCACTGATCCGTTGTGCCCGCACCAAACCGTTGCTGCCGTGCAACACTTTGAATTAAAAAGCCTTGATATATGTCACAGCGGGGATTGTGCATCGCAATACGTCAGTACTCTTCCCGACACGCAGGCAAGGCCCTCAGGGTAAAATCCGCCCCGACCCCAAATCGATCGACGTCCCCGTGACAACGGCAGAAAAATAGCCGCACGAATGCACTCAGCCGAGTACCCATCATGAACGAACAGCATTACCTCACGCCCCTCTTCGAGCCCCGCTCAGTGGCCATCATCGGCGCCAGCGAAAGGGAAATGTCCCTGGGCAACATCCTCGTCCGCAACATGCTGGAGGCAGGATTCAAGGGCAAGCTGTTCGCCGTGAATCCCAAGTACGAACAGGTACTGGGTGTCCCCTGTTACAAGAGCGTCGAAGAAATCCCCCAACGGCTTGATCTGGCGGTCATCACCACCAAGGCCGACCGGGTCCCGGCCATTGTCGACGCCTGTGGCCGCGCCGGCACCAAGTCGGTGGTGGTACTGCCCTCCGGCTTCTCCGACGCCGGCCCGAGAGGCCGCATGCTCGAAAAGAACACTTTCGAGAACGCCCGCCGCCACCGCATTCGCCTGCTCGGCCCCAACTGTCTGGGCGTGCTCCGCCCCGAGCTCGGCCTCAACGCCAGCTTTGCCGACGGCGGCGCCATCAAGGGCTCCATCGGCCTGATCTCCCAGTCCGGCGCCCTCTGTTCGGCCATCCTCGACTGGGCCCGCCCCAACAACGTGGGCTTCTCGTCGGTGGTGTCCCTGGGCACCTCGGTGGATATCGACTTCGGCGAAGTCCTCGAATACATGGTCTCGGACTCCCGCACCGAGAGTATCTTCCTGTATGTGGAAGGCATCAAGGACGCCCGGCGCTTCGTCAGCGCCCTGCGCGCCGCGGCCCGGGTCAAGCCGGTGCTGCTGATCAAGGTGGGCCGTCACCCGGCCGGTTCCCAGGCCGCCCTGCTCCACTCCGGCGCCATGGTGGGTGAGGACGCGGTGTTCGACGCCGCCCTGCGCCGTGCCGGCGTGATCCGCCTGTACAACATGGGCCAGCTGTTTGCCGCCGCCAACGCCCTGTTCTCCCACTTCCGCCCCCGGGGCAACCGCCTGGCCGTGATCACCAACGGTGGCGGGCCCGGCGTGATGGCCGCCGACCGTGCCGCCGACCTGCGCATCCCCATGGCCCAGCTCACCGACGGCACCGTCGCCAAGCTCAACGAGATCCTCCCGCCCAACTGGTCCCACTGCAACCCGATCGACATCATTGGCGACGCCGATCCGGAGCGCTATGGCAAGGCCCTCGAGATCGTCCTCGCCGACGAGAACGTGGAAGGCGTGCTCACCGTACTGACACCCCAGGCCATGACCCGGCCCACCGAGGTAGCCCAGAAGGTCATCGAAATCGAACGCGCCGCCGACAAGCCGGTGTTCACCTGCTGGATGGGTGAGGAGCAGGTCCGCGAGGGGCGCAAGCTCTTCGAAGCGGCCGGCATCCCCACCTTCCGCACCACCGAGCCGGCCGTCGAGCTCTTCGGTCACATCTCGGCCTACTACCGCAACCAGAAGCTGCTGGTGCAAACCCCCAGCTCCCTGTCCTCCGACCTGAACCCCCCGTCGGTCGAGAGCGCCCGCCTGGTCATCGAGACCGCCCTCTCCGAGCGCCGCAAGAACCTCAACGAGATGGAGTCCAAGGCCCTGCTGGCGGCCTTCCGCATCCCCATCGCGCAGACCGTGGTGGCCCGCTCCGCCACCGAGGCCATGGTGCTGGCCGAAGAGCTCGGCCTGCCGGTGGCCATGAAGATCGACTCCCCCTCCATCACCCACAAGGCCGAGCTGGGCGGCGTTCGCCTCAACCTGCGCGGCCTCGCCGCGGTGCGCTCCGCCTACCAGGAGATCCTGGAAGAGGTGAAGAAGAAGCGCCCCGACGCCATCATCAACGGTGTCGCCATCGAGCCGATGATCATCAAGCCCTACGGCCGCGAGCTGATGGTCGGCGCCTTCCGCGACCCGGTCTTCGGCCCGGTGATCACCTTCGGCGAGGGCGGCGCCCACGTGGAGATCCAGAAGGACCGCGCGGTGGCCCTGCCGCCCCTCAACAACTACCTGGTGCAGGATCTGATCAAGTCCACCCGCGTGGCCACCCTGCTCGGCGAATACCGCAACATGCCGCCGATCAACATGGAGTCCCTGGAGTTCGTGCTGCTGCGCATCTCCGAGATGGTCTGCGAGCTGCCGTGGATCCGCGAGATGGACATCAATCCGCTGATCGTGGACGAACACGGCGCCGTGGCCGTGGATGCCCGCATCGTGGTAGACAACATCGCCCCCACGGCGGACCGCTACGACCACATGGCGATCCACCCCTACCCGTCGCACCTGATCACCAAGATCTCGATGCCCGAGGGCGAGATCGTCATCCGCCCGATCAAGCCCGAGGATGCGGACCTGGAAATCGAGTTCGTGCGCAAGCTGTCGCCCGAAACCAAGTACCTGCGCTTCATGAACACCATGCGCGAGCTGCCGCCCGCCATGGTCGCCCGCCTCACCCAGATCGACTACGACCGGGAGATGGCCTTCGTGGCGACCATCGAGGAGGAAGGCGCCGAGGTGGAGATCGGGGTGGCCCGCTATGCGGTCAATCCCGACGGGGAGACCTGTGAGTTCGCCATCGTCGTGGCCGAAGACTGGCAGCACCGGGGCCTCGCCCGCCGGCTGATGGGCGTGCTCATCGAAACCGCGCGCAACCGCGGCCTCCACGCCATGACCGGCATCTTCCTGTCCAACAACGACCGCATGCTCAAGTTCGTCCAGAGCCTGGGCTTCGTGCTCACCAACGACCCGGAAGACAACACCATCAAGCACGGCGCCCTGATGCTGCAGGGCTGATGATGAACGACACACCCAGCAAGGCCGTGCGCTGCGCCTGGTGCGGGGATGACCCCCTGTACCAGGCCTACCATGACACCGAGTGGGGCGTGCCGCTCCACGACGACCGGGCGCTGTTCGAGCTCCTGACCCTCGAAGGCGCCCAGGCCGGGCTGTCGTGGATCACCGTGCTGCGCAAGCGCGAAACCTATCGGCAGGCCTTTGCCGGCTTCGACCCGGCCGTCGTCGCCACCTTCACCGAGGCCGACCAGGCCACGCTGATGCAGAACCCGGGCATCGTCCGCAACCGCCTCAAAATCTCCTCCACCATCGACAACGCCCGCGCCTTCCTGGCCATCCAGGCGGAGTTCGGCAGTTTCGATGCCTGGCTGTGGCAGTTCGTCGGTGGTCAGCCTATTCACAACAGCCTGCGCAGCCTGGCCGACGCCCAGGCCAGCACGCCCCTCTCCGACGCGCTCAGCAAGGCCCTCAAGAAGCGTGGTTTCCGCTTCGTCGGCAGCACCATCTGCTATGCCTTCATGCAGGCCGCCGGCCTGGTGAACGACCACACCATCGACTGTTTCCGCCATCGGGAAGTGACCGCGCTATCATCGCGCCCTCTGTAACCCCGCCCCCTCCGGAATCATGACCGACCAGATCGAAATGGCCGAGCTGCACGGCCAGCCCGTCATCAAACTGCAAACCCCCGACGGCGCCGTCGCCCTGATCAGCCTGTTCGGCGCCCAGCTGCTGTCATGGACACCGGCCGGCGGCGAAGACCGCCTCTACCTCAGCCCGAAAGCCGTCTTCGATGGCCAAACGGCCATTCGTGGTGGCGTCCCCCTGTGCTTTCCCCAGTTTGCCGGCGAAGGCCCCCTGCCCAAGCACGGCTTCGCCCGCAACAAACAGTGGGCAGTCAGCGGCAGCCGCGCCGGCAAGGATTTCGCCGTCACCACCCTGCAGCTCGTGGATGACGCCGACACCCGCGCCCTGTGGCCCCACGCCTTTGCCGCGGAGATGAGCATTTCCATCGGCGGCGGACGCCTGGACATGGAGCTGGAAGTCACCAATACCGGCGACGCCCCCTTCAGCTTCACGGCTGCCCTGCACACCTACCTCAAGGTGCGCGAAGTGGAAGCCCTGCGCATCGAAGGTCTGCGCGGGCTCGACTACCGGGACTCGGCGGACGACAACAGGATCAAGAAGGAAAGCGGCGTCGGCGTGCTCATCGAGGACGAGACCGACCGCATCTACCACGGCACCCCCCCCACCCTGCTGGTGCGCGAAGACCACCGGGCGATGGGCATCCACGCCGAGAACTTTCCCGACGTGGTGATCTGGAACCCCTGGGAAGAGAAGTGTCGCCAGCTGGCCGACATGCCCGCCGACGGCTTCCGGCGCATGCTCTGCGTGGAAGCCGCCGCCGTGCGTCAGCCTGTGGAACTGGCTGCCGGCGCCTCCTGGTGGGGCCGGCAGACCCTGGTAGCGATGTAAACCGGAATCAGTTGGTCGATGCCCGCACGGCATCGGCCACGTTCCGGCCGTTCACCCGCACCACCGCCACGGTGTGGCCGGAACCATCCACCTCCACCGGCTCCACCGACACGCTGCCCGCATCCAGCGCCCGTTGCAGGCGCTGGGTGGCATGCTCGGAGCTCATCCCCGGCTCACGGGCATCCAGCCCCTGGACGCGGATCTTGCGACCACTCTGATAGAAGGTTGCCCCATCCATCGCATACGCCCGCGCCACCCCGCGCCCCGGACGGGACTGGGGTTGAGCCGGCACCGCCACCGGCGCTGCGGCAGGCTGCGCGGGCACGACGGCCGGACTGGCCGGCACCACGGTGCGCTCAACCGGCGCCGGCGCTGCCGGCGGAGGAGCAGCCGGACGGGCCGCTTCGGCGGCGCGTGAGGTATTCAGGGCAGCCGCCGCTGCGGCAGCCGCCTCGGGGCCGGACAACTCGGAGGTCGCCGGCGTATAGCGGGCCACCGGTGCCACCGGCCTCTGCAGCTCGCTGGTCGCCTGCAGGGGCGCCTCCGCAGCAGCAGCCGAACGGGATGCAGCCCGGGAGACCTCCACCGCCGGGGGCGGGATGGTCAGGGCCGCACGCGGAGCGACAGGCGCCGCGGCCGGCGCAGCGACCCTGCCCTGCAGCTGGCGCACCGCCTCGGCACGGGAGATCGGGGGTGAACTCGGAACGAAGGCCTCACGCCCGATGGGGGCGGCCCCGCCCCTGACCACGGGCTGGCGCTCCACCACTGGTGCGGGAGCCGGCGGCTCGCCCCGGCCACGCCGTTGGGCGCGAGGTTCGCGGACAGCCGCCACGACGGGCTCGGCCCGGCCCTTGCGGCCCCGGGTCACCACCTCGACAGGCGCCGCCTGCACAACAGCCTTGGCACCGCGTCCGGCCTTGCCGGTGGCGGCCATCTTGCCGGCAGACTGCTTGCCGATTGCAGCCGCGGCCTTCGCCGGCGCCGGCTTTGCCGGGATCGACTTGGTGGCGCCCCCCTTGATCACGACCGCCTTGGGCGCAGGGGCCTTGGCCGGCGCCGCGGCACGGGCAGGCGCAGCCTTGGGTGCCGCCTTGGCAGCGGGCTTTGAAACAGGCTTCGAAACGGGCTTGGCGGCCGCCTTGGCCGCCGGTGCTGCCTTGCGGGCCGGAGCGGGATGGGATGGCTGGGGCGCCGCCGAGACATCTGCCCCGACCACGGTCAAGCCAAACGCCACCGCTGCCAACGCAGCGAAAAATGGATTCATTCGGTGTTATCTCCTGCTGGGCCGGACTCGCCGAGAATGGCGGCCAGGCTGGATGTGCGCGGAATCAGACCGCATCGCGACACGGACAATTGATTGATTTTACCGGAAACCGGGTCGGCCACGGGCTTGCAGGCGCGGCCAGCTTTCTGCACCATGCGGCCTTTTTTGCGCCAGCCCGTCCATGCTTCTGCCGATCGAACAACGCATTGCCGCCGAATTGGGTGTACAGCCCCGTCAAGTTTCCGCTGCCGTGCAGCTTCTCGACGAAGGCGCCACGGTGCCCTTTGTTGCCCGCTACCGCAAGGAGGTCACCGGCGGCCTGGACGACACCCAGCTGCGCAACCTCGAAGAGCGCCTCGGCTACCTGCGTGAGCTGGAAGACCGCCGCGCCGCCGTGATCGCCAGCATTGCCGAGCAGGGCAAGCTCGACGCGCCCCTGCGCGAGGCCATCGAGAACGCCGAGACCAAGCAGCGCCTCGAGGACCTCTACCTGCCCTTCAAGCAGAAACGCCGCACCAAGGCCCAGATCGCCCGGGAGGCCGGCATCGAGCCCCTCGCCAATGCCCTGCTGGCCAACCCGAACCTTGTCCCCGAGACCGAAGCCGGCGCCTACCTCAACGTCGACGCCGGCTTTGCCGACACCCGAGCGGTGCTGGATGGCGCACGCCAGATCCTGATGGAGCGCTTTGCCGAGGATGCCGAGCTGATCGGCAAACTGCGCGACTACCTGGCCGACCACGGCGTCGTCGCCTCCACCGTGATCGCCGAGAAAGAGAACGATCCCGCCGCAGCCAAGTTCCGCGACTGGTTCGATTTCCGCGAATCCATCGAGACCGTACCCTCCCACCGCGCCCTGGCCCTGTTCCGCGGCCGCAACGAAGGCTTCCTGCGCCTGCAGCTGGGGCTGGACTCCGACCCCACCGACGGCAGCGCCCCCGGCCCCAACCCCTGCGAGGGGCGTATCGCCGGCCACTTCGGCATCCGTGACGAAGGGCGCGGCGCCGACACCTGGCTGCGCGAAACCGTGCGCTGGGCCTGGAGCGTCAAGATCTCCCTGCACCTCGAACTGGAGCTTCTCGGCCAGCTGCGCGAGAAGGCCGAGGAAGAGGCCATCCGCGTATTCGGCCGCAACCTGAAGGATCTGCTCCTCGCCGCCCCTGCCGGCCCCCGCGCCACCCTGGGCCTCGACCCGGGCCTGCGTACCGGCGTCAAGGTGGCCGTGGTGGACCAGACGGGCAAGCTCCTCGACACCGGCGTGATCTACCCCCACGAGCCCCGCCGCGACTGGGACGGCAGCCTGCATGCGCTGGCGAAGATGTGCGAGAAGCACAACGTGTCGCTGATCGCCATCGGCAACGGCACCGCCAGCCGCGAAACCGACAAGCTCGCCGCCGATCTGATCAAGCTGCGCCCCGAGCTGCACATGACCAAGATCGTCGTCTCCGAAGCTGGCGCCTCGGTGTATTCGGCCTCGGAGCTGGCGGCAAAGGAATTCCCGGATCTGGACGTGAGCCTGCGCGGTGCCGTGTCCATCGCCCGCCGCCTGCAGGACCCGCTGGCCGAACTGGTCAAGATCGACCCCAAGTCCATCGGCGTCGGTCAGTACCAGCACGACGTCAACCAGACCCGCCTGGCCCGGGCCCTGGATTCGGTGGTCGAAGACTGCGTGAACGCCGTCGGTGTGGATGTGAACATGGCCTCCGCCGCCCTGCTCACCCGCATCTCCGGCCTCAACCCCACCCTGGCCGCCAACATCGTCGCCCACCGGGACGCCAACGGCCCCTTCCCGAGCCGCGAGGCGCTGCTCGATGTCCCCCGCCTCGGCCCCAAGACCTTCGAACAGGCCGCCGGCTTCCTGCGCATCAGCAACGGTAGCAACCCCCTGGACGCCTCGGCCGTGCACCCGGAAGCCTACCCGCTGGTGGAACGCATCCTCGCCGACATCCGCAAGGACGCCCGCGAGGTGATGGGCGACTCCCGCACCATCGGCCAGCTCAAGGCCGAGCGCTACACCGACGAGCGCTTCGGCCTGCCCACCGTGCAGGACATCCTCAAGGAACTCGACAAACCCGGCCGCGACCCGCGCCCGGAATTCAAGACGGCCAGCTTCAAGGACGGCGTCGAGCAGCTGAAGGATCTGGAGGTCGGCATGATCCTCGAGGGGGTGGTCACCAACGTCACCAACTTCGGCGCTTTCGTGGACATCGGCGTGCACCAGGACGGCCTGGTCCACGTCTCGGCCCTGGCCGACCGCTTCGTGAAAGACCCGCACAGCGTCGTGAAGGCCGGCCAGGTGGTCAAGGTGAAGGTCATCGAAGTGGACCTGCCGCGCAAGCGCATCGCCCTGACCATGCGCATGGGCGACCAGCCCCAGGGCGGTGGCAAGCCGGCCGGGGAGCGCCGCGATGCCCCCCGGAGCAATGCACGCCCCGCCGCCGCCAAGCCGAACCGGGAGCCGGCCATGGCGGGCTCCCTGGCCTCGGCCTTCGCCAAGGCGCTCAAGAAATAAGCCCGGGGACACCCACGGGCGGCTAAAATCCGCCCCATCTCCTTGATTTTCCAGCGACGCCTCCCGGGGCGTCGCGCTGCTTCCAGCCCCATGACGACGATTTACGGCATCAAGAACTGCGACACCATGAAGAAGGCCTTCGCCTGGCTCGACGAGCACGGCGTCGCCTTCACCTTCCACGACTACAAGAAATCCGGCATCGACTCCGCCCGCCTGCACGCCTGGAGCAAGGCCATCGGCTGGAAGAGCCTGATCAACACCCGCGGCACCACCTGGCGCAAGCTGCCCGCCGAGCGCCAGGCCATCGACACCCAGAGCGCCGCCGTACAGCTGATGCAGGAATTCCCCAGCGTGATCCGCCGGCCGGTCATCGAGACGGACAGCGGACAACTGCTGGTCGGCCTCGACACCGCCCTCTACACCAGCTTTCTCAGCCCTGCGGGGACGACAGAATGAGCACCTCCACAATCCAGCGCTTCCTCCTTGAAGACCTCGACATCCGCGGCGCCATCGTGCGCCTCGACGACGTCTGGCAGGCCCTGCTCGTCAATCGTGACTACCCCGCCCCGGTGCGCGACATGCTGGGCGCCATGAGCGCCGTGGCCAGCGTCATCGGCGGCAACCTCAAGCAGTCCGGCCGCCTCACCATCCAGCTCCAGGGCCACGGCCCGGTGAGCCTGCTGGTGGTGGATGTCACCGAGGGCCTCAACCTGCGCGGCTACGCCAAGGCCAGCGTCGAAGCCGCCGGCAAGGCCGGCATCGCCGACCTGGTGGGTGACGGCCAGCTCCTCCTGACCCTGGACATGCCTGGCCTGCGCCAGCCCTACCAGAGCTACGTGCCCATCGAAGGCAACTCCGTGGCCGAAGTCTTCGAGCACTACCTCACCCAGTCCGAGCAACAGCCCGCCGCCCTGCACACCGCAGCCTCGTCCCACGGCGCCGCCTGCCTGTTCCTGCAGAAGCTCCCCGACGCCGACCGCAAGGACCCGGACGGCTGGGACCGGATCACCCGCCTGGCCGCCACGATCCGCGAGGATGAACTCCTTGGGCTCTCTGCCGAAGACATCCTGATCCGCCTGTTCCACCAGGAGACCGTGCGCCTCCTGGATGCCCGCGAGGTGACCCACGAGTGGCCCCAGGACTGGGACAAGGTGCGCGACATGCTGCGCTCCCTGGGCCGGGCCGAGCTCGACGCCATGCTGGCCGAGCACGGCGAGATCCTGATCCACGACGACCTGTCGAACCACGAATACCGCTTCGATGCCGACGACGTGGCCGCCCTGTTCGCCGAGCCCCCCGCCGAACCCCGCACCCTGCACTGATCTTCAGGCATTTGGCACGCGGACTTGCCCGAAACCCTGCTGAAAAGTAGACTTCACCGGTTTTAGTCCGCTAACCCCTCACCCGATATCCATGGCCGACGCTTCCCTGCAGGGCAAACTGATCGAGTTCAAAGGCGCCAGCCTGGCGGTAATGACCGCCCACGTCCGTGAAACCGAAGCCGTGCGTCTCGCCGATGCCCTGCACATGATGCTGGGCGGCATGCCGGACTTCTTCGCCGGCGAACCCGCCGTGCTCGACTTCGCCCAGCTCGCCAGCACCCCGGACCGGGTGGACTGGACCGCCATCATCAGCCTGCTGCGCCGCTACCAGGTGCAGCCCATCGGCGTGCGCAACCTGCCGGACTACCTGCACGACGGTGCCCGCCGGGCCAACCTGGCCATCCTCGGCCCGGAGGGCATCTCCGCCGAGCGCCCCATCGCCCCGCCCAAGCCCCAGACCCCGCCGCCGCCCGCTCCTGCCGAAGCTGCACCGGCACCCCAGCCGGCCGCGGCAGCAAGCACAGCCCCCCCCTCCACCATGGTCGTCGAGCGCCCCCTGCGTTCCGGCCAGCAGGTCTATGCCAAGGGTGGTGACCTGGTGCTGCTGGCCGGCATGAGCCCGGGTTCCGAGGTCATCGCCGACGGCTGCATCCATTGCTATGGCCCCCTGCGCGGCCGCGCCCTCGCCGGCGCCCGGGGCGACACCAGCGCCCGCATCTTCAGCACCAATTTCGGACCCGAGCTGGTCTCCATCGCCGGGGTGTACCGCACCTTCGAACGGGGCATCCCGCAGGCCGTCGCCGGGCGCAGCGCCCAGGTGCGGCTGAGCGGCTCGGACAACCTGCACACTCTCGAAATCATGCCGCTTCAGAACGACTGAAGCAGCGACTCACAGACTTAAGGGGACATCGTGGCACGCGTCATCGTAGTAACGTCCGGCAAGGGTGGCGTCGGCAAGACCACCACCAGCGCAAGCATTTCCACCGGTCTGGCCCTGCGTGGCTACAAGACCGCCGTCATCGACTTCGACGTGGGCCTGCGCAACCTCGACCTCATCATGGGCTGCGAGCGCCGCGTGGTGTACGACCTGATCAACGTGGTGAACGGTGAAGCCAACCTGCACCAGGCCCTGATCAAGGACAAGCACTGCGAGAACCTCTTCATCCTGCCGGCCTCCCAGACCCGCGACAAGGACGCGCTGACCGAAGAAGGCGTCGAGAAGGTGCTCAAGGAGCTCGAGCACATGGGCTTCGACTACGTCATCTGCGACTCCCCCGCCGGCATCGAACGGGGCGCCGTGATGGCCCTCACCTTCGCCGACGAGGCCATCGTGGTCTCCAACCCCGAAGTCTCCTCCGTACGCGACTCCGACCGCATCCTCGGCATCCTGCAAAGCAAGAGCCGTCGCGCCATGGAAGGCCGCGAGCCGGTCAAGGAACACCTGCTGGTCACCCGCTACGCCCCCAAGCGTGTCGAAGACGGCGAGATGCTCTCCTACAAGGACGTCCAGGAACTGCTGCGCGTGCCCCTGATCGGCGTCATCCCCGAATCCGACGACGTGCTCCAGGCCTCCAACCAGGGCACCCCGGCCATCCACCTGAAGGACAGCGACGTGGCCACCGCCTACCAGGACGTCATTGCCCGCTTTCTCGAAGAAGAACGGCCCCTGCGCTTCGTCAACTACGAAAAGCCCGGCCTGCTGAAGCGCATCTTCGGAGGCAAGTGAGATGTCCCTCCTCTCCTACTTCTTCGGCTCCAAGCAGAAGACTGCCTCCGTCGCCAAGGAACGCCTGTCCCTGATCATCGCCCACGAGCGCGGCACCAACCGGGCACCGGATTTCCTGCCCGAGCTGCAGCGCGAACTGATCGCCGTGATCTCCAAGTACGTCAATGTCGGCCCCGACGACATCAAGGTCCAGCTCGAAAAGCAGGACAACTGCGAGATCCTCGAGGTCAACATCACCCTGCCGGAGCAGCCCCAGCGCTGAAGCCCTCCCCGCCCGGATGGTGAAATCGGTATACACAGCGGACTTAAAATCCGCCGGCGCAAGCCTTGCGGGTTCAAGTCCCGCTCCGGGCACCAGAAATAGCTATTAGAAAACAACGCTCTGCGATCACTGACCGCAGGGCGTTTTTCTTTGGTGGTGAGGGGGTGACAACACCATCCGCCGCATCGCCACATCCTCGAACTTCGGCCTTTTCTTCTTGACCTTCACCTGCTCTTGGATGGAAGCCCCCTTTGCTTGTCCTTGGCAGTTAGCTAGACTAGGCTAACTACACTGTTTCTGGAGCATGCCATGCAATCTGTCAATATGCTGCAAGCCAAGTCCTCGCTGTCCCGTTTGGTGGAAGCCATCGAGCAAGGTCAGGAGCGTGAAATCGTCATTGCCCGCAATGGTCGTCCCGCCGCCAAGCTGGTTCCAATAGATACGGTGCCGGTCGGGCAGCGCATCGGGGTTGCCAAGGGCAAGTTCGAGGTGCCGGATACCATCGACGCCCATAACGAAGAAGTGGCACGGCTGTTCATGGGCGGGGAGCAATCTTGAACCTGCTGCTGGACACCCATGTTGCCCTGTGGGCGATCACAGACAGCCCGAAACTGCCGCAGAAGGCACGGGAACTGATCCAGTCTCCGAAGACGACCGTCTGGATCAGCGCCGCCAGCGTGTGGGAAATCGCAATCAAGCACGCGTTAGGCCGGGGCGACATGCCCGTATCCAGCCAGGACGCCGTGCGCTACTTCGGCGAGTCCGGCTATCGCTTCCTGGCAATCGAGGCAGAACATGCAATGGCGGTTGAAGACATCGCTGCGCACCACCAGGACCCATTTGACCGCATCTTGGTGGCTCAGGCGCTTGTCGAGCCCATGCGGCTGATGACCCACGATCCCCTTGTGGCGCTCTACAGCGACACCATCATCAAGATTTGAAACGTTACAACCCTAAGCCATTGATCTGACCAACAAAGGGCAACAATGGCAGACCTTGAAACGGACTTAAAATCCGCCGGCGCAAGCCTTGCGGGTTCAAGTCCCGCTCCGGGCACCAGAAAGCACTGAAAATCAACACCCTGCACTCTCCGGATGCAGGGTGTTTGCTTTTCCGGCGGAGAGACGGACAGGCACCGAAGCCACCACCCGGGCATGCTACGATGGTTCGGGTGTGGCCCCCGCACCGTTCAGCCGCCACCTTCCCTCGCCCGAACGCACAAGACTGACGCATTTCCCAGCCCCCTGATCGGCCATGAGCAACGCACCGGAAGAAGACGACCGCACCATTCTCTCTGCTGCCGGCGATGACACCTCGGCCACACCGGGGGGTGCCCCGCGGATCAACGATGAAGGGGACGGGCAGGCGCTGCCTGCGGGCACCCTGATCGGCGAATTCGAGTTGCGGGCGAAAATCGGTGAAGGCGGCTTCAGTATCGTCTATCTGGCCTGGGATCACTCCCTGGAGCGCAAGGTGGCGCTCAAGGAGTACATGCCCGCCTCGATCGCCTCGCGCAAGGGCCCGGCAACCGTGGCGCCCCGCTCCGAGCGCCATCGGGGCACCTATGAGGCCGGCCTCCGGAGCTTCGTGAATGAAGCAAAGCTCCTGGCCCAGTTCGACCATCCCTCGCTGGTCAAGGTGTATCGCTTCTGGGAGGCAAACGGCACGGCCTACATGGTCATGCCCCTCTACGAAGGGGAGACCCTCAAGGACCACATCCAGGCAGGCCGGACCAAGGTCAGCGAGGCCTGGCTGACCGGGATCCTCACCCCCCTGTGTGACGCCCTCCGGCTCATTCACGGCGAACAGTGCTTCCACCGGGACATCGCCCCGGACAACATCATCCTGCTGGAAGGCACTGGCCGCCCCCTGCTGCTCGACTTCGGGGCGGCCCGCCGGGTGATCGGCGACATGACCCAGGCCCTCACCGTCATCCTCAAGCCCGGTTACGCGCCGGTCGAGCAATACGCCGAACTGCCCGACATGAAGCAGGGGCCGTGGACCGACATCTACGCCCTGGCAGCCACCATGCACTGGGCCATCACCGGCAGCACCCCGCCGCCCTCGGTGGGTCGGCTGCTCAATGACCAGTACCGCCCTCTGGCGGAGCGTGCGCCGGCGGGCTTCAGCGCGGGCTTCCTGGAAGCCATCGACCGGGCCCTGGCTGCCCGACCCGAGGCCCGTACCCAGACCATCGCCGACCTCGTCCACGACCTGGAACGGCGATCATCGCACCCGGACAAGGCCAGCGCCCCGCCCCCGGGCAGCCCGCCCGCGCCCGGCGTCAGCCCGCTGCCGGCCGAGGCCACTGCGGCATCCCCACGCCGTGCCTCCCCCATCGCGCTGGCGGGCGGTCTGGCCCTCGCCTGTGCCATGGCGGCAGCCTGGTGGCTGAGCACCAGGGAACGTCCGGTGGAAGCGACGCCCCCCACTGCAGCGCGCCCCACCCCATCCGCAGCACAAGAAGCCGCACCCCCGCCTTCACGCCCGGAGCCAACCGAAGCAGCGGCAAAACCGGCCCCGTCAGTCACCCCATCGACGCCCCCGACCATCGCTCCAGGGGCAGCACCATCCCCGGCCCCGGTCGCCCGCCCCGCTCCCAGAGAGACACCGGCCACGCCCGCCCCCGTGCGCAAGGCACCGGTCGAAACCGCAGCCACGACAACCGCCAAACCGGCCAAACCCGAAAAAGCGGCCGCCCCCCGCTCCGCCGAGTGCGCCAGCATCCTGCAGCGCATCTCCCTCGGCGAGAGCTCACCCGAACTCCTGGCCCGCTTCGACAAGGCGCGCTGCCGCTAGCCCCACACGCCGACGCCAACCAAAGTCCGAGGTCGAGTGAATTCGCCCCCGGGCGAGGGCACCCATCAAGCCAGGATGACGGCCTGCAGCCCGCTTCAGGAAGCCGCCACGCTGCGCAGGAAGACCTCGATTTCTCCGTCCGCCAGGGCCTCACTGTGCTTCATCTTGGTGCGGGAGATGACGCTGACCGCTTTCCTGGTCAGCGATCCTCTCATCAGCCACATCCGCCCGCTGGACGAACCGGAAGAGCACCGTACCGGGCGAAAAATCGTTCACCCCCTCGACACGCATGCCACGTTCGGCATGCTCCCAAACGCCCTGATCCACGTAACAGCTGTTCAATGCCGTCATCTCTGCTCCCCTGGGGCCGCCCGCCCCGTCAGAACTTGAAACGCACCCCCAGGGCCACCGACTGCCCGCTGGACTGACCGCGGACCCGGTCGTCCATGCCGATCACGTAGACATCCGTCGTGCTGTCGTATTCATACAGGTAGGCCGAGCTGATGGTGGTGTGCTTGCGGTCGATCGCAGCCCCTTCGGTGGTGGACGACCCGACCTGGAACAGCAGTGAGCCCGGGCCCAGGGGCAGACTGACCCCCGCCGAGGCCAGCTTGCTTCTGGCATCCAGGGCACGGTCCCGCACCTGGGAGTAAAGGCCGAACACCCGGGCAAAGCCGAAGTTGTAGCTGCTCCCCAGCTGCCAGGTGGTCTCCCTGGTCGGGTCCTTGATGCCGTCATTCACATGCACGTTCTGGGCCGCCGCCTCAAGGGACAGCAGGCCCACGGACCACACCACGCTGCCCCCCTGGTAGCTGCCCCGTTCGTCGTGCTTCTGGACTGCGTGCATCAGGTTGAAGCTCAGTCCGTCGAAGTTGGGGCTGGTGTAGCCGACGGCGTTGTCCCAGTAGAAATCCCCGTCCACCCCTTCGATGTTGCCGCTGAAGAAAAGCTGGCGGATCGCCGGTGACAGGGGCGAATTGCCCAGCGCGTTGAAGCGGTTGGTGGTGTCGAAGATCAGGGTCTGCAGGCGGCCGAAGCGCAGGGCGCCGTAGTCATTGTTGCGCAGGGCGATGAAGGCGTTCCTCGACAGCAGGGGGTCGGAGTCACGCCGGCCGGTCTTGAAATCATGGAAACGGATGAAGGTCTCGGCCACCGCCGCCACGCTCCACCCCTCTTCAAAGCCGTAGCTGCCGGTGAAGCCGACAAAGCTCGGCGACAGGGAGTTGCTGTTGAAGCGCACATCCCTGGCCAGCCCGCTCTGCCCGAAGGCGCCGTAAGAGAGATCGGCAACGCCATAGACGCTGTAATCCACCTGGGCCCGGGCCGCGTCGGCCCCGATGAAGAGCAGGCCGCCCAGGACTGCCGTCAGGATCGTGGATGTCTTTTTCATGGTGTTCAGCCTGTGTCTGCTCCTGAGTGTCGGCGGGACGCAATGCCTGGGGTCGATTCAAGGGAGGGTCGGTACAGCCAGCAGCCAGATGCCATTCATCAGGGCATGGGCCAGCACGCAGGGTGCCAGCCGCCGCCACCGCCCGTAGAGGGCGCCAAGCAGCAGGGCCGGAAGCACCACGGCAACGGCTTCCACCTGGCCCCTCAGGGCCCAGTGGGCCAGGGCAAACAGCAGCGCCACGGCCAGGTTGGCCTGCCAGCGGGGCCAGCGGCGCGACAACAGCGCCTCCTGCAGCCCCCGGCGGAAGATGATCTCCTCGACCACGGGGGCAAACAGCAGCAGGACAAGCCCCCGCCACGCCGTGCCGCTCAGGCCCGCGGCACCGACGGCCAGGGCGAGCACCGCGGCAGACTGCAGCAGCAGGCCCGCTGCCGGCCGGACGGCAAGGTCTGGCAAGCGGCTCATGCCCTGCGCCCACGCCACCACAGCACGCCCAGGGCGGCAGCGGCCAGCAGCCACAGGGTCGGATCGACGGGTGAATCGCCCTGCGCCAGGGAGCAGCCGCCGCCCCCCGAGGTCTTGGGCGCCGGGTCGGCCGTGCCGCTCAGGCTGACCTGCCATTCCGCAGGGTCTGCCGCGTTGGAGGCGATCTTCACGCTTCCCGCAAGCACGCCTTCCGTGGTGGGCTTGAAGCTCACCGAGAGGGTGCACTCGAAGCCCGGTTCCAGGCTGAAAGGCGGTGCCGCACAGGTCTGCGCGCTGATCACGAAGGCACCGCTGACCGCAATATCGTTGATCTGCAGGGACGCCGAGCCATTGCTGCGCAGGGTGATGAGCTGCGGTGCCGAACTGGAGCCGACCCGGACCGCCGTATAGCTCAAGGCCGTCGCAGAGAGCGCGGCCCGGGGCTCCGGCCCGCTGAGCCCGATGCCCGTGACCGTCAGCAGGCCCGGTGCGCTCCCCGTCGTGCCGGCCTGGACATCGGCGACCTTGGTGCCGGACGAACCGGGCTTGAAGCTGAGCCTGAACTTGCAGGACTGCCCTGCGGTGAGATAGTCGCCGAACTGGCACGAGACCGGCACCACGAGGAAGGACTGAGCCTGTGCACCAAGGATGTTGGCGACCCGGAGTATCACCGCCGCCGGCCCCGGGTTGGTGAGCGTCACCTCCAGATCGCGGCTCGCGCCGACCGCAACAGCGCCGAAATCGACCGCGCCACCGGCGGCAGACCAGGCCAGCACGGGGGTCGGCTCATTCACCCCGCGACCGCTCAGGGTGGCCTTGTGGGGCGCGCCGTCGGCGTTACTCGCCACGCTCACCACACCCGCGTAGCTGCTGTCCGCCAGCGCAGGCATGAACTGCACGTCGATATTGCACTTGGCCCCCGGCGCCAGCGTGGCCGGGCAGGCGGGGCTGAGCACCGAGAAGCCCTCGCCGGAGATCGACACGGCAACATTGGCGATCGTGACCACTCCGGAGTTGGTGTAGGTGAGCCGCCGGGGCGGATACACGTTACCAACCCCCTGGCTGCCGAAGTCGGTGGACGCGGTGAAAGTGGCCGTGGGCTTCGGCGGGACGATGCCCCTGAAGTTCATCACCACCGGCAGGGAGAAATTCTGCGTCGGCGTACCGCCCGAGTAGCTGACCACCACGGAGCCCTCCCGAACCCCCAGGGCTGTGGGCTTGAAACTGATGTGGACCGCGCAGGTCTGGACACCACCGGGCGCCGGAGGATTCGTGGAGCAGTCTTCGGTGAAGGTGTAATCGGCCGCGGCAGCCCCCTGGATGGCGACGGCCAGTTGGGTGACCGGAGCGTTACCGACATTGGCCAGTGTCAGATCTGCGGTGCTGCTCTCCCCCACCGGACGATCCATCAGCGCGGCAATGTTGCCGGAGCTGAGGATGGGGACAGGGATCGGCGGCGGCGCGCTCCCCGTCCCCGACAACGCAATGCTTGCCACCTTCGGGGTGGGGTCACCACCGGCTGGGGTGAGCGGAACCTCGAGGGTGGCGGATTTCAGGCCGGCGCTCGCCGGTTTGAAGGAAACCGAAAGGGTGCATGAGTCGCCCGGATTCAGGCTCGGCTGACTAAAGCAGGTGCTCGACGCCGGATTGATCAGGTAATTCGTCGCGTCAGTCACGCTGACCGACCCCGTATTGACCACCAGATTGCTTGCCCGCAGGTTCGTAATGGTGACGCTGTCGGTCTTTGCAACATTGATGTCACTGCTGCCGAAACTGACACCCATCTTGTCGAAGGCGCCATCCAGGGCGGCCAGCAGGAAGACACGCAACTCATCCACATCGGTCGTGCCACCAACGATGTAGGTGTCGTAATACGACTTCATGGTGGAGGTCGACGTGGCGACACTCGCGATGTGGGCCTGCAAGCCGGCCAGCGAATCCAGCCAGGTATAGTCAAGTCGATCGGCCGAGTTGAGGATCGGCGGGTAGGTGACCGTCAAGGGAGGGTTCGACGGCGTGGACACAAAGCCGGGGTGGTCCTTCCCCTGGTGGCAGGTCTGGCAGACGGTCGTCCAGAGTGCCGAGCTTGGGGTGCCTGCGGACAGGGCCGCACCCGCCATGGCAAGTCCGGACAAGGCCAGCGCGACCCGTCCTGCATTCCGAAGATTCCTGAACATGCCGATGTGCCCCCCAAGAATGCGCGTATCCGGCCCTTGCCGGGCCGGCTGTGAGACCGACGCCTAGATGCAGTCGACGACCCGAAACTCCACCCGCCTGTCCAGTGCATCCCGCTGATCGTCCGTACCCAGCCCGATCAGGGCCTCCCGGGAGCCGACGCCGCCTACCGACAGCCGGGACCGCAGCGAACGGTCACGCCCTTCCAGCAGCTTGCTCACCGCCTCGGCACGGCGCAGGGACAGACGCTCGTTGGCACTGGCACTGCCGGTACGGCTGGTATGCCCGACCACCTTCATGCAGGCGGGCGTCTTGCCGGCTTCCCTGGCCATGGTGGCGAGCCACAGCTGGTACTGGGTGGGAAGGTCGCCCAGGTCGTTGAAGTTGACCGTGCCGGGCTTGAAAAGCAGCTTCATGGGCAGGCGCTTGGCCTCCAGACCCGAGGCCACCAGCCGGCCGAAGGCGTCCTGCGCCGCGTCCCGCTGGCCCAGCTGCCAGCTGGTCAGGTAAAGGCCGTTGAGGACGCGCAGGTCACCCCGGTCGGCCAGTTGGGATGCCTCCTTGTAGAGGGCGTTGGCATCGCCGATCTTGCCGTCGTTGTAGGCCAGCATGGCTTCGTTGATGACGGCGGCGGCGGGCAGGCGGGACAGGTAGTCCGGGTCTGCCGGGTCGCCAACCTGGGTATTGACCTGGCAGGAGTTGATGTAGCCCATCACCGTCTTGTCCTTGTGCCAGCTGGGGCTGTCACGGAAGTAAGGCAGCGGCTCGGGATTCACCGAGCCCACGGTGGCCCGGTCGATCTGCTTGGCGACCACCCGCCGGGTCTTAAGGTCGATGACCGTGAGCCAGACCCGGAACGCATCGGGAGGCGTGTCGACGGCCCGCTCGACATTGACCGGCGTGAGGGTGCCGATCAGCAGCAGGGGCTGCTCCGCCAGGGTCTGCCGGGTCAGCGGCTTGACGGTGAAATTGTTGTAGCGGCGCTGCTTGAGCAGGGCCTGGAGCTGCTGCCCCATCTTGACCGTGCTGACGGTCTGGGCACCGGTATTGGCATCGATCAGGGGGTCGATGACCACGGCCCGCTTGCCGCTGCCCACCTCGGCCAGGGCATCCTCGAAGAGCTTGTCGCCAGCCCGGGTGATGGCGTCCTCGAACTTGATCGGTGACGGTGCGACCAGGGGCTTGCGCGGAGACCGGGGGGTCGATTGCGGGGCAAGCTCTGCGGTGTAGTCCGGATCGCCACCGCCGGCTGCGCCCTGGGCCGCCTCCGGAGCGTTACGGGCACCGCCCGCAGCGGCGGGCCCCTTGACGCTGCTGCACGCGGCGAGCCCCACGCTCAGCAGCAGCGCGGTCAGGATCTTGAGGGTGGGGGTGGATGATTTCATCGGGTTTTCCTGGGGTCCGGCGGGATGTTCGGGGATCAGCGACGGGGATAGACCGGATCCGGGGCGGGGGTGATGCAGCCCAGGAAATCCTTCACCAGCGTCGCCAGGGAGGGGTCGGCCTGGATGTGGGCCTGGAGCTTGTCCAGGGACATCAGGGCGTTCGGCATGGAGGCGTTTGCATACAAGTCGGCCTTGCCGCCGCAGACATGGGGCAGGGCCACGCGGCTCAGCAGCAGGGGTTGGGCCGCCCCTGAATCCCAGTCGAAGTCGTCCTGCATGGAGGCGTGGCAAGTCCGGCATGAGGTGCCCACCACTTCCCGGTAGAAGCGCGCGGCACCGGGCCTGACCGTGTCGTAGCTGACCCAGGCCGGCGGCACGTAAGCCTTGTCCAGGTTCAGGGCCGACTTGGCGTACCAGCCCTGGACCAGCTTGCGGGTGGCGGTGGCGGGCTGGGTTGCGACGACCAGATCGTTGAGCTTGCGGATGGCGGCGGCCTGCTCGGCCTCGGAAAAACCCCGGCGGGTCGAGAACAGGTAGTTGCCCGTATCGAAGGGCAGGAAGTTCGCTTTCAGGTCCGGGCTGGGATGCCCCGCTTCCGGGAAGCGCCCCAGGTAATTTGCCCCACCGTGGCAAGCCACGCAGGCGCCAGGCATGTATTTCTCGCCGCGCCCGTCCAGATTGACCGACAACACCAGCTTGCCGTCAGGGCCGAAGGTCAGGAACTTGGTGAAGGGCTTGCCATCGCTCCGCCCCGCGGCCGGCGAATACTCCATGGCGACGCAGGCAACCTGCTTCTCGTCGGCAAGGGCCGTGTCGATCACCTCATTGGTCTCGCGCTGGGTGTCACCGTCCGGGCCGGGGTGGTTGCAGACGACAAAGGCGATCCGGTCCGGGGCGCTCTGCGTGGCCACCATGCGCCGGACCAGGTTGAGGTCGCGCTGATTCACATAGGTGGCCGAGACCTCCTCGTTGCCGGCCCGGTAGCTGCCTATCCTGTTCTCGCGCTTCCAGTCCTCCAGGGTGATGGCGCCCACCATGTTGCCCTGGGCGTCACAGTCCTTCACCGCCCCGAAGGCCCGGTAATAGTTGCAGGCCCCTACCCGGCTGTCGGCGCCCTTGTAGGTCAGGAAGTGGTCGGAACGGGGCTGTGCCACCGAAAAGGCCCCCGCCACCGGCACCACCATCTGGCCCCGCACATTGCCGTCCGGGCCGTTGGCCAGCATCCTGACCATGGCCGGCCGGCTGTTGGGAATGACGTGGGAGAACTCGATGGCATTGCCCAGATAGCCCCCCGTCGGGGTGGGCAGGTCGAGGGTCGCCGAGTAAGCCTCGCAGCGGATGCGGAGCTTGAGGCGGGCATTCACCAGCACCGCAGCGTCCAGCACGTAGTCACCAAAGCGGTTCACCCGGACCGGCGCGGTGATGCTGCTGCCATCCGCCTGCAGTGCCTGGACGGTGGCGGTGGACTGGGCCCCGAAAAACGCGTTGTCCACGCCGCAGAGGCCACCATCCGCCAGCCCGACATGCCCGTACAGGCGCAGGTTGTGCACGTTCGACGGCGCCTTGACGGCCAGTTGCAGCCCTTGCGAGACCGCCGCGCCCGTCAGCGTGCTGCAGCCCTCGAGGATGTTTCCCTGGGGGCCGCTGCAGACGATGTTGAATTGCTCGCCCCCGTTCAGGGCCGGAAGCGTCAGCTCGCCGCCGAGGTTGCTGGTACCGGAATACACCGCCTCACCCGTGCCGGCCCTGGTCACGCTCACCCGAACGTCGGGCAGATAGACGTTACGGGCCCCCGAAGCGGCCCCGTCGTGGAAGGTGGTGTCGAAATCCGCGATGAAGCGGAGCCGCACGGTTCCGCCCTTCACCTCATCACTGGCCGCCACGGCCGGCGCGGTATAGCTTGCCGGCGCAGCCTGCGGGGCGGGGATGCGGAAGGCATCGCTGGAGACGGCGTATTGCTGCTCGACGTAGCCCCCTTTGCCATCGCCGACCAGCACATAGGCGAAGTGCATGCCGGGGCCGTCGGGAAGGGTCCAGGTGGTGGCGCTGGCATTGCGGTTGTCGATGCTGCCGGCCGTCACCCGCCACTGGTAGTTCAGGCTGTCGCCATCCCCGTCGCGCCCCTCCACCTGCAGGGAGGTGAGCGTTGCGCCCGTGCCTTTCTTGACACCATCGGCGCTGCCCGAACCGCCGCAGCCGGCAACAAGCACCATGACAAACGAGCAGACAACAGACGCGACGGACACTTTCGAGACAAGCGAAACGCGCATGTGAGGCTCCCTCTGCGGTGATGACGTTGTGGCTTGATGCCTGGTCGCGCCCAACCCTGGGAGGGCACCGCGCGCCGACGTCCTTATTCGCTCACCTTAGCAAAAATGATAATGCTTCGTGGCCTTTTATCCGGCGCTCAAGCGCTGTGGTTACAGGATAAACTGCTGCGGTCGTCGACTCGCGGACCCCGATTCATGTGGAAGCCATTCAAGACCAGTTGCTGGGCAGGCCTGTGCATTGCGCTGGCCGCCTGTGGCGGCAGCAAGCCGCAAGTTCCGGAGCTTCCGCCCACGCTGGTTCAGCTGACACTCCAGGCAGATACGACCGTCAATCAGGACAGCCGCGGCCGCTCCACCCCGGTGGTGGTGCGCTACTACCTGCTGTCCCACCCGGCCTCCTTCGAGGCGGCCGATTTCTTCTCGCTCTTCGATGCCGACGAGAAGACCCTCGGCGCCACCAGCGTGCAGCGGGAGGAGATCACCCTGCGGCCGGGTGAGAGCGTCAAGACGCTCCTGCGACCAGGCGCCGAGGTCAAGTCCATCGGTGTCTTCGTGGCCTACCGTGACCCCAATCGAACAGTCTGGCGGGCCGTGGCCCCCATCCAGCGAAACACGCTCAATACCCTGCAGGCGAAAGTCGGGCGGGATACGGTCAGCATCGCTCCCCAACGCTGACCGGCCTCCGGCCCTGGAGATCATCACAATGTCTTGGTTCAGTCGGGTTGTCTGGTCGGAAGGCCTGTTTCTCCAACCCCAGCATTTTCAGCAGCAGGACCGCCACGCCGCCTGGTGGGTCGAATCCCGCGTGGCGCCCCTGTTCGGCAACCATTGGGGCTTCTCCCACCTGGTCATCGACGAGGCCGCCCTGCTGGCCGGCAAGCTCGCCATCGTCGAAGCCCGGGGCGTGCTGCCCGACGGCACCCCCTTCGACATTCCGGGCATCGACCTCCCGCCGCCGGCACTGGATTTCCCCAAGGACGCCAAGGACCAGATCGTCTGCCTGGCGCTGCCCCTGCGACGGGCCCAGGGCCTCGAGGTCAGCCCCGATTCCGCCGACGCCACCGCCCGCCTGGCCCGCTATGAGCCGGTGGATTTCGAACTCAGCGACGCCCACACCGAAAAAGGCGGCACCGTCGGCATCCAGGTGGGGCAGCCCAAGCTGCGCCTGGCCCTGAGCGACCCGCTCACCGATGCCTACACCCGGATCGGCGTGGTCCGTGTCACCGAAAAGCGCGCCGACAACAGCCTGCTCCTCGACCGGGGCTACATCCCCCCGGTACTCGACAGCGCCACCTCACCGGTGCTCGAGGGCTACATCAAGGAAGTCAGCGCCCTGCTCCACCAGCGCGGCGACGCCCTGGCCTCGCGACTGGCCCATCCGGGCGCCGGTGGCGTGGCCGAGGTGGCCGATTTCCTGTTCCTGATGACCGTCAACCGCTACCAGCCGCTGTTCGACCAGTTCCGCTCCGACCGCCCGCTGCACCCCCACCACCTGTTCGAGCGCCTGCTCGAAGTGGCCGGCGAGCTGTCCACCCTCGCCACCACCGAGCGCCGTCCCGGGGATTTCCCGGTGTATTGCCACGACGAACTCGACCTGTGCTTCCTGCCCCTGATCCGCGCCATCCGCCTGGGGCTCACCACCCTGCTCGACCAGAACGCCATCGCCATCGACCTGCAGGACCACAAGCAGGGGCGCTACGTGGGCCACATCATCGACCGCAGCCTGCTGCGCAACGCCGGCTTCATCCTGGCCGTCAATGCCCAGCTCCCCGGCGAGATGCTGCGCACCCGCTTCCCGGCCCAGGCCAAGCTCGGCCCGCTGGAGCGCATGCGCGACCTGGTCAACCTGCAGCTGCCCGGCATCGCCCTGCGTCCGCTGCCGGTGGCCCCGCGGCAGATCCCCTACCACGCGGGTTTCTCCTACTTCGAACTCGACAACACCGGCGACCTCTGGCAGCAGCTGGATGCCTCCGGCGCCCTCGGCATCTATGTCACCGGCGACTTTCCCGGCCTTGATCTTTCCCTGTGGGCCATCCGCGCCTAGGCGCGGGCCCCGGCGCAATCGTTCCACTCCCGCCGGCGCGGGGGTGCCATTGAGAGGTTTGCCCCATGGCACACGATGATCCGTTCGGGCAGATGCCCGCCGATCGCACCCTGATCATTCCGTCCCCGGGCGCCCGCCCGGCCCCCCAGGCCGGCTCGCCCCCGCCGCCGCCCGGCGGAGGGCGCTTCGAACACACCGACCTGAGCGCCCTCGACTGGGAAACCGGGCTCAACCCCCTCGTCGCAGCCGCCAGCCCCCTGCTCAACCTCGCCCCCCAGCTGCGCCAGGTGGCCCCGCCCGACCCCAGCGGCCTGCGCACCACCCTGGCCCAGGCGGTACAGGAATTCGAGCGGCGCGCCCGCGCCTCCGGCAGCCCCAACGAGCACGTGGTGGCAGCCCGCTACGCCCTGTGCACCTTTCTCGACGAAGCCGCCGCCAACACCCCCTGGGGCGAACGGATCTGGGCCCAGAACAGCCTGCTGATCCAGTTCCACAACGAAGCCTGGGGCGGTGAAAAATTCTTCCAGCTGATGGGCAAGGTGGCCGAGCAGCCCGACACCCACCGCCACCTGCTGGAGCTCTTCTATCTCATCATCAGCCTCGGCTTCGAGGGCCGTTACCGCGTCCTGCAGAACGGCGCGGCCCAGCTCGAACAGGTGCGCGAGCGCCTTTACGCCATGCTCAGCCGGGTGCGCAGCGAACCCGACCGGGAGCTCTCCCCCGACTGGCGCACCAGCGCCAGCCAGCGCAAACCCCTGCGCGACAGCCTGCCCGTGTGGGCGGTGGCGGCCGTGGCCGCAGCGCTCACCGGCCTGGTGTATGTCGGCGCCTCCTTCGCCCTCAACCGCCAGTCCGACCCGACCTTCTCCGACATCCTGGCCCTCACCGTGACGCCCCGCAGCGCCGTCGCCAAGGCGCCGCCGCCCACCGCCCCGGCCCCCGACCGGCTGGCCGGCCAGCTGGCCGCCGATGTGCGCTCGGGCCGCCTGGTGGTGCAGGACCTGGCCGACCGGAGCATCGTGCTCACCCAAGGCGACGGGCTCTTCGACCCGGGCAGCGCCACCCCCTCGGCCACCTTCATCGAACTGCTCGACCACATCGGCACCGCCATCGGCAAGCTGGGCGGCAGCGTGGTGGTCCGCGGCCACACCGACAACCAGCCGATCCGCTCGGCGCGCTTCCCGTCCAACTGGCACCTCTCCAAGGCCCGCGCCGACGCAGTGGCGGCCCTGCTGGCCGCGCGCCTGCCGGGCAACGGCGGCATCAAGGCCGAGGGCATGGCCGAGAGCGTGCCGGTCGCCTCCAACGACTCGCCCGAAGGGCGCGCCCGCAACCGGCGCGTCGAGATCGTCGTGTTCCCCCCGGCTCCGGGCAACTGATCCGCTGGACACCCCCATGAAAAGCTTTTTCAAGGCCCTCCTTCACCCCGTCGCCATCACCATCGTCGGCCTCATCGCCCTAAGCCTGGTGATCTGGTACGTGGGGCCCCTCATCGCCATCGCCGGCCATGCCCCCCTCGAGTCGGACACCGCCCGGCTGGTGCTCATCGTGCTGTGCGTGCTGGCCATCGTCGGCCACCTGGCCTACCGGGGCTGGAAAGCGCGCAAGAAGAACGCCGAACTGATCGACGGCATCGCCGGCAAGCCCGCCCAGAAGGAAGAATCCCCGGAGCTGCAGATCCTGCGCCAGCGCTTTGCCGACGGCACCGCCGTGCTCAAGCAGCGCCGGATGGGCGGCGAAACCAAGGGCGGCGCTCTCGACAAGCTCGCCGCCATGGGCTCGAGCCGCTATCTCTACGAGCTGCCCTGGTACGTCTTCATCGGCGCCCCCGGCTCCGGCAAGACCACCGCGCTGATCAACTCCGGCCTGCGCTTTCCCCTGGCCGAAGGCAGCGGCGGGCATCAGGTCAAGGGCGTGGGCGGCACCCGCAACTGCGACTGGTGGTTTTCCGACGAAGCCGTGCTGCTGGACACCGCCGGCCGCTACACCACCCAGGACTCCGACCGGGAGACCGACAAGGGGGCGTGGCGTGAATTCCTGGCCCTGCTCAAAAAATCCCGCCCCCGCCAGCCCCTCAACGGTGTCCTGCTGACCATCTCCCTGAGCGACCTGCTCACCCAGAACGAAGCCGCCGCCAGCGCCCACGCCGCCGCCCTGCGCGAGCGCATCCACGAGCTCTACACCGAGCTCGGCGTGCGCCTGCCGATCTACGTGCTGGTCACCAAGTCCGACCTGATCGCCGGCTTCCAGGAGTTCTTCGGCAACCTGGGCAAGGACGCCCGCGACCAGGTATGGGGCACCACCCTGCCCCTGGACGATGACGCCAAGCCCCTGGCCGGCCTGGGTGCGCGCTTTGCCGGCCTCCAGGCACGCATCGATGGCCAGCTGCTGGAGCGCCTGCAGACCGAGCGCGACCTGTCCCGGCGCGAGGCCATTGCCGCCTTTCCCCACCAGTTTGCCGGCGCCACCCGCCTGCTCGGCAGCTTCATCGAGCAGATCTTCGCCTCGTCGGGCTTCAAGCACGACGCCCTCGTGCGCGGCGTCTATTTCACCAGCGGCACCCAGGAAGGCAGCCCCATCGACCGCGTGCTGGCCACCCTGGGCGGCGCCTTCAGCCTGGAGCGGCGTGTCCTTCCGCCCCAGTTCGGCTCGGGCAAGAGCTTCTTCATGACGCGCCTGCTGCGCGAGGTGATCTTTGCCGAGCAGGGCATCGGCAAGGCCAACCTCGCCTGGGAGCGCCGCCGCGGGCTGATCCGCCTGGCCGCCTTTGCCGCCATCGGCCTGGTGTCGGTGGGGCTGCTGCTGGCCTGGACCCTCTCCTACATCGGCAACCGCGGCTACATCGACGAGGTGAATGCCCGGGTGGCCGAGCTGAAGCCCGTCACGGTCCAGGCCTCGGACCTACCCCTCGACGATCTGCTCGGACTGCTGCCGGTGATCGATGCGGTGCAGGGCGTGTCCGTCACCGCCGCCCGCCCCAATGGCAACACGCCCATATCCCTGGGCTTCGGCCTGGCCCAGGATGAAAAGCTTGATGCGGCGGCCGGGCAGGCCTATCACAACCTCCTGCGGGACGCGCTGATGCCCCGCATCGCCCAACGCATTGACACCCAGCTGCGCGACAGCCTGTCCCGGGGCAACCTGGAGTTCACCTACGAAGCCCTCAAGGCCTACCTCATGCTCCAGGACCCGGCCCGCTTCAACGCCGAGGCGCTGAAGGCCTGGATCACCAGTGACTGGGAGCGGACCCTCCCCGCCGGCGCCACCACCGACCAGCGCAGCGCCCTCAACCAGCACCTGGACAATCTGTTCGCCGATGGCGCCGTCAATTCGCCGGTGGCCACCGACAGTGCCCTGGTCGCCCAGGCCCGCAACCAGCTGCTGCGTTTCTCGCTGCCGGCGCGCGTGTATAGCCGCCTCAAGCGCCAGGGCGTTGGCCGGGACATCCCCGACTTCGCCCTCGACCGGGCCGCCGGGCCGTCCGCCGCGCTGGTCTTCGTGCGCAAGAGCGGCCAGCCCCTGACCAAGGGCATCGCCGGCCTGTACACCCACGACGGCTACTACAAGGGCTTCGACCGGGAAGTCGGACGCGTCACCAAGCAGCTGGCCGGCGAGGAGACCTGGGTACTGGGCAGCGCTGCGGGCACCCCGCCCGACGCCGCCCGCCTCATCGAGGACGTCCGCCGGCTCTACCTGGCGGACTACATCGCGGTGTGGGACGAGTATCTGCGGGACGTGACCCTGATCCGCTCCGCCAGCCTGCAACAGAGCATCCAGCAGGCCCGCACCCTGTCGGCCCCGGACTCGCCCCTGCCGCGCTTCCTGAAGGCGGTGGCCCGGGAGACCTCCCTGAGCCGCAAGCCCGAGGACAAGACCGTGGTGGACGCCGCCAAGGAGAAGATCTCCGGCGCCCGCCAGGAGCTGGGCAAGATCCTCGGCTTCGACCCCGTCGCCAGCGTGCGCGGCCCCCAGGGCCCGTCCCAGGAGAGCATGGTGGACGAGCACTTCGCGCCGATCCGCAACCTGGTGGACAGCGGCGACGGCAAGACCGCCCCCATCGACGGCGTGATGGCCCTGCTCAACGAGGTCTACGTCAATCTCACCGCCACCGAGACCGCCCTGCGCGACAAGGTGGCGCCACCGCCGGGCGGCACCGCCGCCAAGGTGAAGGCCGAAGGCGCGCGCATGCCCGAGCCCCTGCGCTCGATGCTGCAGCAGATCTCCAGCGCCGGTGTCAGCCAGGCCCTCTCGGCCACCCGCGAAAACCTGTCGGCCAATGTGGGCGGCCAGGTCGGCCAGTTCTGCCAGCGCGCTATCGAGGGCCGCTACCCCTTCACCCGGGGCAGCAGCCGCGATGTCACCCGGGAAGACTTCGCCCGCCTGTTCGCCCCCGGCGGCGTCATCGACGACTTCTTCCAGAAGAACCTGGCCCAGTACGTGGACACCTCCACCCGCCAATGGACCTTCAAGAAGGTCCAGGAACAGTCCCTGGGCGACCCGGGCAGCCTGGTGCAGTTCCAGCGGGCAGCCGTCATCCGGGACGTGTTCTTCCGCAGCGGCGGCACCCTGCGCCTCGACTTCAAGCCCCTCGAGATGGACCCGGCGCTCACCCAGATCACCCTCGACGTGGATGGCCAGCTGATCCGCTACGCCCACGGCCCGCAGGTGCTCCAGTCGGTGCAGTGGCCCGGCGCCAAGGGCGGCCTCAGCGCCCGGGTGCAGGTCAATCCGCCCTCTGCCGGAGGCAACTCCGGCTTCTCCACCGAAGGCCCGTGGGCGCTGTTCCGGCTCTTCGACAAGGCCCGCATCGAAAGCCTGGGGGCGCCGGAGAAATTCCGCGTGAGCTTCGACGTGGACGGCCGCAGCGCAAGTTTCGAAGTCACCGCGGGGAGTGTCCAGAACCCCTTCCGGCTGCGCGAGCTCGCCGAGTTCCGCTGCCCCGGGGGCCTCTAGCCCCGCAGGGGCGGGATAACCGGAACCGTCACACAGGAGCCCGACGATGACCGCAGGCTGGTACGGGAAGCTGCCCGCGCTGGGTGATTTTGCCCAGCGCCGGCTGGAACAGGAATTCATCACCGGCTGGGACACCTGGCTGCAGGGGGTGATCGTCGACAGTCAGCGCGCACTGGGAGGAAACTGGCTGTCCGCCTACCTGCGGGCGCCGGTCTGGCGTTTCGTGCTCGCCCCGGGGGTGGTGGACGGCCGCAGCTGGAGCGGCATCCTGCTCCCCTCCGTGGATCGGGTCGGGCGCTACTTTCCGCTCACGGTATGCACAGCACTCCCACCCTTCAGCTGGTCCGCACCCCACGCAGCGGCGCTGGACGCGTGGCTGAACCGCCTTGAGGATGCCGCCCGGGCCTGCCTGACCCACGAGGCCACGGTGGCGGGCTTCGAGGCCGCCCTGACGGCGGCCGGCCCCCTCGACCTGGGGCCCTCCCCCGCCGGCGGCGCAGCCCTCGCCATGCTGAAGGCCCGCAACCGGGCCTGCCCGCTGCCCCGCCACCCGGGCCAGGCGCCGGCCCTGGACGGGCTGGCCGGCGAAGCGCTCAATGAACTGCTGGGGGGGTACAGCCTGTGGTGGGACAGTGACGGACAACAGGCCATCGCCCACACCCATCTGCCATCCGGTCCGGCCTTCGTGGACATGCTCCAGGGCAGTGGCGGAGCCTGACCGGCCGCGCCCTCAAGGCCACGCGCAGGCCGCCGCTCACTGGCCCGAAGGATAGGGCCGGATGACGGTGGTGGTGGCAGGCCGGGCTCCGTAGAACACCCCCACCGCACTGAAGTTGTCGTTCTCGGCCTTGGCAACCCGCTCCACCTGCAGGGCCATGCTCACCAGCCAGTCATTGGCCTCGATCGACCCCGCCAGCTGGGACAGCATGCAGTTCTCGTCCACATACTCCCACCATCCATCGGTGCAGATCAGGAAGGCGTCGCCCTGCTTCAGCCCCACCAGCGACCCGGCCACCGACAGCTCGATGGTCTCGGCGGAGCCGATGGCGGAGGTGAGCAGACTGCGCTGGGGATGGGTGCGGAGATCGCTCGGGCTGCTGTAGCCCGCATCGATGAAACTCTGCACCAGGCTGTGGTCACGGGTGCGGTAGGCAATGTCGCCGTCGCGGAACAGGTAGATCCGGGTATCCCCCACGTGCCCCCAGATCGCCGATTCCGTGGCCCGATCCACCATCAGCAGGGCCACCGTGGCGTGCATGTCGTCCTTGGTCACGCCGCTCTGCTTGGCGTTGATCACCGCGTCATTGGCGTGGCGCAGGAGCTCGATGGCCCGGTCCGAACTGACCGACGGGTTGGCGGAGAACGCCTCGAGGATGCTGCTGACCACCAGCCGCGACGCGATGTCACCGCTGCCATGCCCCCCCGCCCCATCCGAGACGACCCAGCAAGCCGCACTGTCGTTGCTCCAGAAGCCGCAGGCATCCTCGTTATAGCCCCTGCCGCCGGGCTTCGAGAGATAGGCCGTTTCGAGGGCGATAGACCGGTCCATCACTGCTCCTCCGCCTCGTCCCTGAGACGCTCGATCTGCGCCTCGTAGGCCTTCAGAAACTCCCGTCCGAACAGCGCATCGAAATCGTCCTCGGCCTCCTGGGAAATCGCCGCATAGTGCTGCTCGTAGAGATCCCACAGGCGGGCCTTGCGCGCCCCCGGCAGCACGCTGGCCAGGAAGCCGCCATGGCTGATGCGCTTCTCCAGCACCTCGGGCTTGAAGCGCTCGATCAGCCCGCCGATCGCCGCCCGCATGCCGGCCAGAAAGCCGAACTGATGGGAACGCAGGTCGAGATAGGCGTCGCGCATCGCCGGCTCCGCCGCCAGGAAGCCGCCGCCCTTGGGCTCGAGCAGCTGGAACAAGGCGAACTCCAGGTCCGGCGCGAACTTGAGGGGGTTGTTCTCGCGGCTGACGATCATCGTCATGTCGGCCCGGAACTCGCGTTTGGTCAGGGCCCTGGCCTTGAGCAGGCCCATGGTGCCGGCCACGGACTCCCGCACCACCACCCCCAGTTGCTCCATGCGCTCGGGGGTCAGCCCCCCGTGGGCGTAGATCGGCATGCCCAGACCGCGCTGGAAGGCGGCCAGCAGCGCCGCCTGGATATCCGGTGCGGCGGGCGCAACGGGCGCGGCAGCAGCGGGCGCAGCCGGCTCGGGTATCGGATCAGTGGGCGCGGCGGCCGGCGACAGGGACGGCGGCGGCGTGAGGACCACGTCAAAGGCCTGCGCACCGGCAGCCCGCGGCGGGCGGGGCGTCGAGGGCGGCGCATCCTTGCGGCGCTCGTAGATCTCCGTCTGGGGCAGCGCCCCCATCTCCCGGGCCGGTGCAGGTGCGCCATTGGCGCCTTCACTGGCGGACCAGGACAGCACGATGCCCGCCCCCGGTGGCGTGGCGCCGGCCACATCACGCACCGGCGGCTCGGGCGAGAGCGTCACTGCCGCAGGGGCCTGGGCCGGCGCAGGCGGCACTTCCGCAACCCGCTCGGGAGCCGGAGGCGACACCGGCGTGGCAAGGGGCCGGGGCAGCCCGATGTTCTCGGCGAGCAGCGACGCATCGTCGCGCACCGGGTTGGGTACTGCTTCCCGGACCGCACCACCAAAAAGCGCCAGGGGATCATCGACGACGGACGCCTGACCCAGGGACGGCGCAGCATTGCCCGAAAGGGAGGTGCCCGCGAAAGGGTCCTTGCCGCCCTCTCCCGTGCGGATGCCGAACAGGGTGTCGACGCTCGCATCCAGCCCGGGCACGCTCCCCATCACGGCAGGAGGCGGGGCCACCGGACGTGGCGCCGGGGCAAAGGGATCGGGCAGGGACGCAGCGGACCGCGGCGGCTCGGGCGGGGCTGCCGCCGCATTGAAGAACACCCCGAACGGATCCTCGGCCGGAGGAGGCATCAGGGACGGGCTGCGGGGCGGCGCCCCGAAGGGGTCCAGGCCACCCGACGAAGCCCCGCCAAACAGCCCGAGCGGGTCGCTGCCGGCAGACCGGACGCCCTCGCCGGCTGCAGCCTGTTGGGCACGGCTCTGATCAACGCGCATCTCATACTGCCCGACGCAGACCCGGTCACCATCGTTGAGCCGCACACGGGTTCCACGCCCCACGGGGCGATCATTGACGAGGGTCGGATTGCCCCCCAGATCCTCCAGCATGTAGCTCCCGCCTTCGACGAGAACCCGCGCCTGGACCCGGGAGATGTGGCGCTCGGGGTCAGGCAGCATGAGACGGTTCCCCGCCTCGCGCCCGATGGTTCCGCCGCCGGCACCGAACTCCGCCTGGATGGGCTCAGCCAGCGGAGCGCCCTTGAAAGTCGTCACGACGATGCGCATAAGCAAATGCTCGATTAATCCTGATAGATCCGATTGTGTCAGACAGACGGCGGCGGCGGAATGACCCCCTGCCCTGCCAGTGCGGCCCGGGCACCAAAATCCCAGCGGGCTTCGAGGTCGATCCAGCGCTGGGCCTCACGGCTCAGGCTGTCCCGGATGTCGTGCCCCCGGCACCAGCGTACTCCACCCTGCCAGCGTTTGCCGTGCTCGTCCCGGTGCTGGCGGACCCTGGCAAGGTCGGGCAGGACGAGTTCCTCGCGGAGATCCTCCAAGGCCGGATCGTCCCCTCCGGCGGCGGGGGCGGTGATCCGGGTGCCATCCGCACTCAGGCCCGTCATCCGGCTCCACCCGCGCAGGGCCGACGCGGCCAGCACGGGGTCGTCCGACGCCATCCAGGCGTGCACACTCTCCAGCGCCGGCCAGGAACCCAGGCGTGCCGCCAGCGGGCCCCGCTGCACGGCGGGCTGCGCGCCGATCCGGGCAAGCACGGCCGCCTGCCCCTCGGCGGGCGCCAGCGCCGCAAGCCAGCCCAAGGCCCAGGGCTGTCGCTCCGGCACCTCGGCGAGACGCCAGAGTGAGTCCAGCACCCAGGGCTGCCCGGTCCAGATGGCCGCTTCGACAGCCGCCTCGACCACACCCGGGTCCGCGTGGCGGAGCGCCTCGGCATAGGGCCGCGGCCTTGCCGCATGACGGGTGTCGACACACCGGACCGCCCGCCAGGCCACTTCGGCCACGCCGCCCTGGTCATGGACCAGCAGGCCGGCCAGCCCGGCCGCATCGGCGTCAAGGCGCCCTTGCTGGGCCAGGGCAAGGTTGGCCCACGCCATCTGGTGTGCATTCCCGTGGGAGAGCGCGGCGCGCAAGGCGGCCTCCGTCGACGCCAGGGGCACGAGGGTGAGAGCCTCCCCGAGCCCGGCCAGGGCAGGCCCCCTGGCCTGCTGAAAGGCCTCGAGCACGCGGGCGACCTGGTGATCGGCGGCGCAGCGCAGGAGCGCCCACGCAATGGCAAAGACCTCGTCCCGGTCAGCGGACTCCAGCCCGCCCCCGGCAATGTCATCGAGGGCATCGCCGGCCACCATGGCCCCCTGCCCATGCGCCTCGATTCTCTCGGTGAGGTAGGCGAAATCCTGCAGGGTCAGGCTGTCGGAGCGCAGCGACGCGCGGCGCCGTTGCCACAGGTAGGCCAGCTCTTCCAGATGGATGAGGGCCCGCTCCGGGATGAAGCGCCAGGCGCGGGTGAGAGGAGCGACGGCGGGCATCGCCTAATTGATGGAAACGCTGCCGGCCTTGATGCGTTGCAGGCCCCGGGCACGGATCAGCACGTCCTCCCCGCGCAGCACGGCCTTGCCATCGGCGCGCAGATCAAGCACGGCATCGCCGCACTTGAGGGTCAGCACCTCGGTTGCCTCAAGACACAGCCGCGCCGGCGGCGCCGGAGGGCTGTAGGGGCCGATGCGCCCCATCACCACGGCGGGATGCCCGCCGGCGGGGGGTAGCACGATGACCCAGTCATGGACTGCCAGCGCCACCGAGCCGTTGCTGCCCGCCTGGAGCCAGGCCGCATCCCATTCGCGCCCCCCCGACAGGCGCACCCGTATCAGCCCCCCTTCCAGCAGGGCGGCCACTTCGGCCCGCTGGGGCTGCGGGTCGACTTCATGGGGCAAGGCCAGGACACGTGCGGCTTCAGACATGGGCAACTCCAGACAGCAAAACGGATACGGGCCGATGAGCCAGGCTCAACCGACCCAGTCCTCCGGCAGAATGAACTCCAGGGTGGTGATGCCGGCATCGAGGATCGCCTGCCGGACACGCCGGCTCACCACGATGCCATTCACCGACTCGGCGAGGCGAAACATGTCGGCCGCCCCCACCCTGGCGGGGTCGATGGCCAGGCCGTCAAAATCCACCGACAGCAGCGGGCCGTCTGGCGCCGAGAAGGTGGAGCGGGACAAATCCGCCGCGGCCACCAGGCCGATGAGGTTGAAGGCCAGCAGCCCGTCGTGGCTGCGCCCGCTGGCCTGCTCGGTCACCCGGGCGGGGTAGAAGTCGATGTTGGACACCCCCGCCGCCGTCAGGCATTCGGCCAGCCGGCGCGACATGAGGGGCAGCGGCACGTCGGTCAGCTCCGGCTGCAGGCCTTCCTCACCGCGCTCGATGCTCACCGGCACCGGCACGGGAGGCGGCTGCTCGAAGGGCAGGCCGATGATCCAGCTGCGCTCCTCGTCATCGGGCTCGTAGGTGTATTGGGCATGGTCGCCCTCATCGGGGCTGTAACAGGCCAGCATGAAATACGCAGCGGAGGCTTCGGTCATCGGCGTCTCCGGATATGGTGACTCAGCGTTTGCCAATCAGCTTTCCCCAGCGCGACGTGAACACCATTGCATGCCCACGCCGGCCCTTCAGGTAGGACCGCAGGCGCGCCGACACGCCATCCAGGCGCTTGATCAGGCTGAAGGGTGGGGGGATGCCATATTCGGCGATCTTCTCCTCGCGCTTGGCACATTTGTGGCAGGAGAGACCATCAACGTTCTTCTTCTTGCGCTCCTGCAGGGACGCGCCAATCTTGTTGAGGATGCCCAGCACGAACTTGTTGTAATCCACGTGGGCGTCGTGGAACTGGGCATTCACGAGGCGCGTCGCCTTGTCCACGTAAAGCCACTTGCGGTTGTCCGGATCGATCTCGTGGCGCAGGCCGTCGAGCTTGGTGCTCGACGCGCTGCGGCGGGCCGCCCGGCGGCGCACGCTGGCTTCTTCGGAATCCCCGTCCATGGCGCTGGGCGCGCCCACCCAGTCCCCCGTGCCCATGCCGCCCACGGCATAGTTGCCCGGCAGCCAGACGCCGTTCTGCAGCCCGTTAACGTCGTAGCCGATATCGCTCCACAGCTTGCTGGCGCCACTCCCCTTCTGCATGAGGCGCTTGAGCTGGGTGGCTTTCTTGAGGGAGGCTTGGGCCGGGATGAGGTGATGGGCCGCGCACCATACCGGATAGCTGTGCTCGCCGACCGTGACCTCCCGCTCCGCCTGCTCGGGATAGGGCACGGGCCTGAGCTTGCGCTTCAGCGGTGGATACAGGGCCGTGCCTGTCCCCGCCTCCATGCAGTCACCGAGGGTGCCGCCGTTGCCGACCAGCTGGTTATTCACCTTCTCGGGGGCGGGGGCATCGTGATCGAAGGGGCAAGGCACATCGCCGCCATCGGCAATCAGGCCGATCATCACGGATTCTGCGAGCTCGGTCATGCCCTCACCCGAGGATGTTCTTCTTGTTGTGCCAGAGGGGGTCGCCAAGACGGCAGACGTTCTTCCCGTCGAGCATCACATTGAAGGAGTACATCAGAAACTCGCACTCCTGCTTGAAAGTGCTGCTGATGACCCCTCCCAGCGTCCCCGGCTCGTCCCCCGAGCTCATCATGTACTTGGCCCCCTTCACCATCACCATCGAGCCGTCGGCCTTGACCGTGGTGGTGCCGGAGATGGTGTCGGACGACTTGCCGATGTTCGGATAGGGAATGGGCACCGGCGGCGCCGACGGCACCGGAGTCTTGCAGACATCGGGAAAGACCATGCTCATGCCGCCGCTGGTCTTGTGCGCAAATCCGGCAATATTATGAACACTGCATGGCATCGATCGACCCTCAGGTGCTGCGCTCGAAGATGACCGCGGCCCGGTCTCCCTTGTCGGAGGAAGCATAGACCAAAGCCGGGCCGGGTCGATAGCCCCCGGCCAGGCCGTGACAGGCCAGCGCCGCCAGCGCCACGCCGTGGGCCGCCCCGAGATCGCCAAAGCACTCGGCCGGATGCTCCATCCGGGCCTCGTCGGCAAAGGCCGCCGCATTGCGGATGCGTGCAACGCCAAACTCCCGCGCCCAATAACGCTCGCCGTTGAAACTGCAATAAACGCTCTGCAGCGGCGCGGCCAGACCGGCGCTGTCGAGGCAGGCCGAGACCACGCCCGCCAGGCCGTCCCCGAGGTAGGGCTCATCGGCATACAGATGCCCCGGCTCGAAGCCGATCCCCGTCGCCGCAACCCGCGCCAGCACGGGCAGGCCATGGCGACGGGCCTCCGATTCACTGGCCACCAGCAGGAAGGCGGCGCCCTCCGCCGGGCTGAAGCCATCACTGACCGTCTCCCCACGGACCCGCCCGGCTCGGTCCAGCGCCGCCAGTACGTAAAGATCGACCAGGGAATCCAGCCCGCCCACCAGGATCAGGCCGGCCTCCCCCGCGGCAATCCGCGCCGCCGCCTGGGACAAGGCCATCAGACCGCTGGCCCGACCGCGGGGCGCGGCGATGCTGAGCGCCGGGTCGAAGCACGCCCCCGCCTGATTGGCCAGCAGCTTGAGAAAGCGTTCGGGATCGATCGGCCGGGTGGTGTGGTGTTCGGGCAGGCCAAGGAGCAACGGCGGCGCGGGCAGATCGGCGGGCAGCCCCGCGTACATATCGGCCAGGGCGGCATGGGCCAGGCGCAGCATGCGCCCCTCCCGGGCCTGCAGGGGTGCAGCAGCCAGCGCCGGCGCGAGGACCGGCAAGCCCTGGTCGGGCACGCTGCCGACGATGAAGCGCTCCAGGCGCCGGTCGCACCAGTCGATCTCACGCAGGGCCGACAGCCTGGCCCGGGCACCGGCCGTACTCTCCGCCAGCCCGAGACCTGCCGGGCATACCAGTCCGGCGGCGGCGATGACGGCGCTCACGGGGCCTGCTCCCCGTGGCCGGACACATGCAGGGCACGCAGCTTGAGCAGGTGCTTGTCCACCGCCAGCTCCGCCCGCCACACCATCTGCAGGCGGGCCATGTCCGGCTCGATGAGAACCGTATCCAGCAGCGGCGCGGCCGCCATGTGACGCCCGGCAAAATCGAAGGCCATCTGGAGATCGGGGCGAGGCAAGGCAAAGCCGACCCGCCCTCCTCCGGTCACCCCCTCCAGTTCGACATCCTCGCCCCCGGTCAGGCGCACCGGCGCAACCAGCCCGGGCGGCGCGACCTGGAAGAAGCGGGGGTCGAAGTCGAGGGGAAGATAGGGGGCCCGCGTTTTCTGCCAGGCGGCATCGTAGGTGCCGGCATGGCGGGCGCGGCCCAGCCAGCCCGCCGCCACCGGCGCCATGCCGGCCGGCTCGGGGCGCTCATGGGGGTGGCGCAGCAGGGCGTCCGGGTCTTCGATGCAGGGCAGCGGCAGGCCTGCCGGATCGGTGTCCCAGCTCGCCACAAAGCCGCGCCCCACCGGGTTGCGCTGCTCGCATTCGGGTGGGTGTTCGGGATGGGCCCGGGACGTCCCGCCGAAGGCCAGCTCCCAGCGCAGGGGCAGGCGTTCGAAGGGCTGGGGTGCGCTGGGCCGCCAGCCTTCCCCCTCCCGCTGCCAGGTGCGCTCGCCAAAGATGCGCAGGCGCCGGCTCAACGTACCGACGCGCAAGGCCACCTCCATGGACGGCACCGGCCCGGCGGGCGCCACCGCGCGGCCAAGCAGCAGCACGTCGGTGGAGGGCTTGAGCAGGGTCAGATCCGCCGCGGCGCGCAGGGACGTGCTGGCCGGATCGCCCCAATACACGTCACTGGCGAGGAACATGGCCTGGCTGGCGGCCAGCTGCGGCACGCCGGTGGACAGGTCGTAGCTGATCTTCACCGCGGCGTAGGCGCACTCGACCCCGCTCGGCGAGGGAAAGACCGCCAGCGTGGCCGGATAGGGAGTGGTATTGACGACCTGGAGCATCGGGCTCAGTTGCTGGCGATCTTCGAACCCTTGAGGACCACATCGCCCGAGGCCTTGACGCTCACCTTGCCACTGCCCTTGAGCGTGATGTCGCGCCCCTGGATGGTGATGGTGCCGTCTTTCTTGAGGGTGATGGAGGCATCACCGGTCTTGAAGGTGATGGCGTCGGCGGCCTCGAGGTAATAGGTCTTGCCGAGCTGGACCCGCCCGTCCTTGCCCACCGTAACCGACTGGTTCTCGCCGATGCTGAGGGTGACGCTCTTGCTGATGGTCTCGTTGAGATTGGCGCCGATATCCACGCGCTCGTCCCCGCCCACGCTGCGGGTGCGGCGCCCGCCCACATCATGGCTCTCGTTGGCCCCCACGGTGATGCTGCGGTTGGAGCCCACGGCGGTGCTGGAATCGGCCCCCACAGTCAGATCCCGATTGACGCCGATGGTGATGGATTCGTTGTTCTGCACCGACTCGCTGCGGTCGTGGCCCACCGACACGGTCTCGTCATGGCCGACGGTCTTGGACCGGTCCACCCCGATGGAGCGCGTCTCGCAGTTCTCGATGACGCCGTCGAAATTGCGCTCGGCGTGCACATAGACCTGCTCCTCGCCCTTCTTGTCCTCGAAGCGCAGCTCGTTGAAGTTGGCCGGGGAGCCGCCCTTGCTGGAGCGGGTCTTGATACCGGTCTGGGTCATGTTGGCCGGCAGGGCGTAGGGCGGCATCTGCTCCGCGTTGTAGACCCGGCCGGTGATGATCGGCCGGTCCGGGTTGCCCTCCAGGAAGTCCACGATGACCTCCTGGCCGATGCGCGGCAGCGCCACCATGCCCCAGTTCTTGCCCGCCCAGGGGTGGGACACCCGCACCCAGCAGGAGGCGTTCTCGTCCTTGCGGCCAAGGCGGTCCCAGTGGAACTGGACCTTCACCCGCCCGTACTTGTCGGTGTAGATCTCCTCGCCGGCCGGCCCCACCACCACCGCGGTCTGGGGCCCCCGCACGATGGCCCGGGGCGTCCGGCGCTCCGGGCGGAAGACTTCGGCGGTGGGCATCACGGTGAAGCGGCAGCTATGGCTTGAGCCACGCCCCGGGCCGGTTTCGTGGCCCCCGTGCACCATGTCGTACTCCGCCGACACCACCAGGTATTCCCGGTTCTGGTCATCGCGGGGGTGCTCCTGCAGCGTAAAGGTGGCGCCACTGGCGATCTCCACCACGCCGCTACGCCCCTCCATCAGCTCGTAGGGGACGCGCAGCGCCTCCAGGCGGGTCTTCACATAGCGCTCGCCATCGGCGGTGCGCAGATAGTCGCCCGGGTAGTCGTAGACCTCGAACTTCGCGCCCCCGTCGCTGGAGGACACCTTGCTGGACTTTTTCAGGTCCAGGGAAGGACGCTCGAAATCATAGTCATCCAGCTCGGTCATGCCGGTGCGGATCTCGCGCGCGCTCATCCACTGGCCGATGGTCTTGTTCTCGGCCCGCCCCCGGCCACCTTCGGGCAGGAAGCGGATGGACGGGTGCCCGACGACCGGCTTGTGGGCGCTGATGGAGTCACACAGCACCACCGTGTGCTTGCCCGGCGCGTGCTTGAGAAAATAATAGATGCCCTCGGTTTCCAGCAGCCGGCTGACGAAATCGAAATCGCTCTCCCGGTACTGGACGCAGTACTCCAGCGGCGCGTAACTGCCGGTCAGGCGAAGCTCGAAGCTCGCATCCGGGTACTTGCCGAAGATCTCCTTGACGATATCGGGCACCGACTTGTTCTGGAAGATCCGGCAGTCGGCGCTGCGCGTCAGCAACCACAGCCAGGCATGGGCCACGATGCGGTAACGGAAATAGCGCCCTTCCACACCAACCAGCCCGAAGCGGGTCACGCAGGCATTGAAATGCCGCGGACCGGCCTCCAGGCCGTTGTGGATCACCGTCACGCCCTGCCCGAGGATGTCCTTGGGCAGCAGGGTTTCCTTGGCGGACAGCACCGTGATGTCGTACTCCGCCAGACGCCCCAGCTCTTCCCGGGCCTGCATCGTCTCGAAGCGCACGGCGTCCCCGAAGGGGGACGTGATCTCCATCAGTTGTTCCATGACATCTCCCTCAAGGCTTGCGGGCCACCACGACCAGCCCCCGCACCGGCTTGCCTCCTTCGGTCCGCAGGCTATCCTCGCCCGCCTCGAGCAGATCGAGCCCGGCGGCCCGGATCACTTCCTGCACGTGCCTGCGGGTATGGCTGTAGCGGCCATGGGGATTGATGCGGAAGCCGTCGGGCGCGGCCTCATCGTCCGCCTGCTCGACGGTGAACACCAGCAATCCCTCTTTCTTCAGCGCCCCCGCGGCGGCCGCGGCAACCTGCTGCAGGTCGCCGAAATAGCACAGGGTGTCGGCCGACATGATCACGTCCCACACCGCTGCCTGCCCGAGCAGGAACTGGGTCAGCTCGGCCTTTTCCAGCTCGGTATAAACGCCCTTGGTGGCGGCCAGATCCAGCATGCCGCCGGAGAGGTCCACACCGGCCAGACGAGCACACAGGGGCGCAACCAAGGGGCCGCACAGGCCGGTACCGCAGCCCGCATCAAGCAGATCCAGGCCGCGACGAGCCCCCACGTGACGGCTCAGCGCCGCGGCACACAGCTGGGGGGCCTGGTAAGACAGTTTGAGATTGAGCTGCTCCTCGAAACTCGAAGCGAAGCGGTCGAAGGTGTATTCCACGTAGTCGTCGGCAGCGCGATCCGGCACCCCCTGCCCCGAACACGCCGCATGCAGGTGCCGCGCCACCGGATGGTCGGGCGCCACCTCGACCCACTGCCGGAACACTTCGGCCGCTTCCTCGTGACGGCCGAGGGAGTAGTAGGTCAGGCCCAGCAGCTTGTGCGCTTCCGGGTGCCCCGGAATCCGGTTGATCGACTCGCAGTAATAGCGGATCGCTTCCGCGGTCTGCCCCAGGGCAGCGTGCAGCAGCCCCATGTTGTTGTAGGCCCGGGCATTGTGCGGATCGAGGGCCATGGAATGCCGAAAGCGGGCGGCAGCCTCTTCGAAGCGCCCCTCGGCCTTGAGCAACGCACCGTAGTTGTTGTGGAGGTTGGCGTCATCCGGAGCGAGCTCGATGGCACGCCCGTAGCAGGCCGTGGCCTCACCCAACTGCCCGCACTGGACATGGATGTTGCCGAGGTTGTTGTAGAACCCAGGGAAGTCGGGCACCAGCTCGATCGCCCGCCGGATCATGGCCACCCCCTCGGCGCTGCGACCACGCTCATGGCACAGCACGCCAAGGAAATGATAGGCATCCGCCATGTCGGGAGCCGCCTCGATGATGCGCCGATACAGCGCCTCGGCCCCCTCATGGGCTTTCTCCCGATGCAGCTGCAGGGCGAGGCCCAAGGCCTCACCCAGGCTCAGCTCGGGGGTCTCCTCCAGCGCCGTCTGAATGTCGTCAGTCATGGTTCTCCGGATTCACGCTCGCAGGTGTTCATTCAAACGCGTAACTGAAGCCACCATCCGCCACCCCGATCCGCACGGCCGCCACGGGGCGGCCTTCCATGGTGCGGGTCAGGAATTCCCGGCTCAGGTCGGGCAACAGTGTGTTGGTGAGGATGGCATCGATCATGCGGCCGCCCGACTCGCTCTCGGTGCAGCGCGACACCACCAGCTTGCGCACCTCGTCGGTGTACTCGAAGGGGATCTTGTAGCGCGCCTCGACCCGGGCCTTGATGCGCTTGAGCTGCAGGCTGACGATGCGCCCGAGCATTTCGTCCGACAAGGGGTAGTAGGGAATCACGACCAGGCGGCCGAGCAGGGCCGGCGGGAAGATCTTGAGCAGTGGCTCACGGAGGCTCTTGGCCAGGCCGTCGGGCTCGGGCATCAGTTCCGGATCGCGGCACATGGATGCGATCAGCTCGGTGCCGGCGTTGGTGGTGAGCAGGATCAGGGTGTTCTTGAAATCGATGAAGCGCCCCTCCCCGTCTTCCATGAAGCCCTTGTCGAAGACCTGGAAGAAGATCTCGTGCACGTCCGGGTGGGCTTTCTCCACCTCGTCCAACAGCACCACCGAATAAGGTTTGCGCCGCACCGCCTCGGTGAGGACGCCGCCCTCGCCGTAGCCCACGTAGCCCGGCGGCGCGCCCTTGAGGGTGGAGACGGTATGCGCCTCCTGGTACTCGCTCATGTTGATGGTGATGAGGTTCTGCTCGCCGCCGTACAGGGCCTCGGCCAGGGCCAGCGCGGTTTCGGTCTTGCCGACCCCGGAGGTGCCGGCGAGCATGAAGACACCGATCGGCTTGCTCGGGTTGTCGAGCCCGGCGCGGGAGGTCTGGATGCGCTTGGCGATCATCTCCATGGCGTGATCCTGGCCGACCACCCGTTCGCCCAGGGCGGAGGCCAGCTTGAGGATGGTCTCGACCTCGTTGCGGGCCATGCGCCCGACCGGGATGCCCGTCCAGTCACCAACCACGCTGGCGGTGGCCTGGTAGTCGACAGTGGCGAGGATCAGCGGATTTTCGCCCTGTACCTCGGCCAGGGCGGTCTGCACTTCGCCGAGCCGCGCCAGCAGCTCGCCCCGCTCGGCCTCGTCCGGCGCACCGGCCTGGGCCGCCGGATCGGCGTCGGCCACTTCGCCGGCTGCCGCCTCCAGGGCGCTGCCGGTGCCTTCGACCGGCTGGGCGCCTCCGCGCAGACGGGCGCGCAGGGCCAGCAGCTCGTCCACCAAAGCTTTCTCGCGGGCCCAGCGTGCTTCCAGTTCCCCCAGACGCGCCCGCTCCGTCTCGAGGGCACCATTCACGTCCGCTTCGCGCAGGCCCACCTCGATGCCCACGGCCTTCTCCCGGCCGATGATCTGCGCCTCGGTTTCGAGGGCCTCGATACGCTTGCGGCAGTCGTCCACCTCGGCGGGCGTGGCGTGCAGGCTGATCGCCACTCGGGCACAGGCGGTATCCAGCAGGCTGACCGACTTGTCGGGCAGCTGCCGCGCCGGAATGTAGCGATGGGACAGGCGCACCGCCGCCTCCAGGGCCTCGTCGAGGATCTGCACCTTGTGGTGCTTCTCCATGGTGGAGGCGACCCCGCGCATCATCAGGATGGCGCGGCGCTCATCCGGCTCGTCCACCTGCACGGCCTGGAAACGCCGGGTCAGGGCCGGGTCTTTCTCGATGTATTTCTTGTACTCGGCCCAGGTGGTGGCACCGATGGTGCGCAGCTGGCCACGGGCCAGGGCCGGCTTGAGCAGGTTGGCCGCATCGCCGGTGCCCGCCGCGCCCCCGGCGCCGACCAGCGTGTGGGTCTCGTCGATGAACAGGATGATGGCCTTGGGGCTGGCCTGGACTTCGTCGATCACCGCCCGCAGGCGCTGCTCGAACTCGCCCTTCATGCTGGCGCCGGCCTGCAGCAGGCCCACGTCGAGGGCACGCAGCTCCACGTCCTTGAGGGACGGCGGCACGTCGCCACGCACGATGCGCTGGGCGAAGCCCTCCACCACCGCGGTCTTGCCCACACCGGCCTCGCCGACCAGGATGGGGTTGTTCTGGCGCCGCCGCATCAGGATGTCGATGAGCTGGCGGATCTCCTCGTCACGCCCGACGATGGGGTCCATCTTGGCCTCCCGCGCCTGGGCGGTGAGGTCGGTGGTGAAGCGCTTGAGGGCCTCCTGCTTGCCCATGGAGGCCGGCGCCAGGGCGTCGCTGGCCTCGCCGGGCTGACCCGTGCTGCCGGACACGGACAGGGCCTCCTCGGCAGAGGACGCGACGATGGCGGCGAACTCCTCGGCCAGGGTGTCGGCGCGGATGCGCTCGAACTGGCGCGAGATGCCCAGCAGCACGTTGAACAGGCGCGGCGTCTTGAGGGCACCGACGATCAAATGGCCGGTGCGGATGGCGCCTTCACCGTACATCAGCGAGCCATAGACCCAGCCCCGCTCGCAGATGTCCATCACGTGTTCGGAGAGATCCGAAATGGCGGTCGCCCCCCGCGGCAGCTTGTCCAGGGCCGCGGTGATGTCCGCCGACAGGCGCGACGCATCGATCTCGAAGTGGCGCACGATGCAGTGGATGTCGGTGTTTTCCGCCTGGACGATCTGGGCGATCCAGTGCACGAGCTCCACGTAGGGGTTGCCCCGCAGCTTGCAAAACACGGTGGCACCCTCGATGGCCTTGTAGGCCACGCTGTTGAGTTTGCCGAATAGCGCAACACGACTGATCTCGCTCATACCGACCTTTCAATTAGGCTGACTGGGCTGCAGGGATTCGATCGGTGGCGGCACTGCGTGGACTGCTGCCACCGGACGGCGAAGCGGGGCGCCCCAGCACCCGCTCCACGTCCAGCACGAGGTCGTCGGCATCGCGGGAGGTGTCCCGTCCGCCCAGCCAGGCCGTGTAGCCCAGACGCACCCGACCATCGAGCTGCGCTTGCGGGACGTCCGCGGCGGCGAGCACCAGGCGGACATCCCAGAAAAACTCCAGATTCACGTAGTTGTGCACACAGGCCGCCAGCGCCCGGATGCCGTTACCGGCGGGCAGCAGCGATCCGTAAACCTCACCGGTCAGCGGGCCGATGCGCAGGCGAAACTTGTGCTGCCTGTCCCACACTCGGCAGCCCACCACTGCACCGCGGCCAAGGGCCTGGCGCCCGGCGCCGAGGGACAGTCGATCGCCCTCCTCGAGCACGATCCAGTGGCCGACGAACTGCTCGACCTGCACCTCGCAGCGGAAGTAGGCCGCCACCAGCTTGGCCAGCCCTTCGGCGTTGCGGATCTGGCGACTCAGGTGGCCGGTATGGGCCAGCTTGGCAAAGTCGGGCAGCGCATCCCGGTCGCGCAGTTCGGACAGGCCGATACCGGCCAGGGCGCCGAGGTAACGCCCGAAGGGGTCGTCGTCGGGCCGGTCGAGGCTGACGGTGGGCTGGGCCTGCGCCCAGGCGCGGTAGAAAAGGCTCAGGAAGCGGTGATGGAAGACGTCCAGGAAACGCGCGAAGCTCGCATCACCACCGTGCAGCAGACGGTTGCGGGCGTGCTCGGTGAGGTGTCGCGGCAGGGGGCCATTGGGGCCGAGCATGCCGAAAAACCGCACCTCCAGACGATTCGGCCGCCGCCCCTTGGGCGGGGCCACCGCCGCCAGCGACGCGGGCGCAAAGCTGAGGTCGGGGTCCTGCCCCAGGCGTATCGGCTCGTCGGCGGGGCTGCGCCCGAGGCCGATGCGTGGCGCGTCTCCATTGGCCGCATCGAGACGGCGCAGCGCCTGGTAGAAATCCCACGCCCAGGGCTCCCGGGTCATGGACTCCAGCAGGGTCAGAAGATCGGGCGAAGCCCGCATCGGACCTCCCAGCTCATGACCTCACCACGGGTCAGAGTTCGCAGCCTGGTCCGCGTGAAGCTGTTGATGGATACGTATCGGGCAAAGAAATGCTCAAGCACCGAGCCCAGCAGGAAGGCGCTGCCGCCCTCGAAGGCCAGTTCATCCACCTCGACGGAGATGTCGATGCCCCGCCCGAAACAGGGCGGCCCGGCCATCGGGAGCCGTGTGGAAAAAGGCACGGCCTGCACCGAGCGCAACCCCTCGATCTGCCGGCGGACGCTGAGATCGTGGCTGCCGCCGTACAGCCCGAGCATCTCCCGCAGGGCTGCCGCGCCCTGGGCGCTGTCGCTGTCCAGCAGAGAAAGGTAATTGAGGGAGAGCAGACTGATGCACTTCCAGGCCCGGGCCCCGTCGGCCACCGGCGCGGTGGGCATGGACGGCCCGCGCACGCAGCGCACGCCCTCGATGGGGGCCGACACGTCCAGGGCGAAATCGCTGGCCTGCCCACCCAGGTTCAGCAGGATGGGCAGATCCCGGTTGGTACACAGGATGCTCGCCGCCAGCTGGCGCAGATCCGGACTGTAGGGCGCTTCGGCGGAGTCGACGATGGAAACGAAGGTCTCGCTGCCCGTATAGCGGGTCCGGGTGCCAATGCGGCGCTGCCGCTCGGACAGCAGCCGTGGCTCGCGCCGGAGGGTGAAATAGCCCTGGGTGCCCGCCTCCCAGCCATGATGGCTTTCGTAGAAGCTGACGAAGTTCTGCTCCCTTTCCGCACCGGAGCTGTAACCGGTGAGCGACAGCACGTCGTAGACCTCGAAATCCATGGCCCGGGTCCGATCGGGCACCACATGGAACTCGTATTCACCCGTGGTGACATGAATCCGGTCGGCCCGCCGCTTGAAGAGATTGATGACCGGCGTGGCGTTGAGCAGGAAATGGCCGGCATCGACCTGGCTTTCGAGGGAGGCATCCCCCTTCGAGAAGAGCAGGTGCAGCTCCAGTTCGCTCACCGGCATGCGTGACAGCACCGCGGCAAGGCCCGAGATATCGAAGAACAGGAAGCGCTGGGGGAAGGCGAAATATTCGTGGATCAGGCGATGACCGCTGAAGCCCCTGGGCGTCGAGGGCAGCAGGGCTTCATCGTCTGCGTAACCCGCCAGGGTGATACAGGAGCCCGGCAGAAAATGGCGGGTGCGGATGGGGCGGTCGACGCCCGTGACCATGACGCCCAGCGGCTTGCCTCCGATGCACTCCAGGAGCCGGTAGGCCGTTTCGTCGGTGCCGCCCAGACAGAAACGCAGGCGCTCCACCCCAAGCTGATCGAAGCGCAGGCCGGCGGTGCAGCGCAGGCGGAGGCGCACACCGCCGCGGAACTTGCGGGCGATATCCGGGGATGCCAGGGGCAAGTCGGTGGCGGCACTGAAATAGCGTGCCTCCGCCACCTCGATGGGCCACAGGCTGACATCCTGGGCCGTGGTGAACGTACAGGCGCTGCCATCCCGTGCGGCCGAGGCGGTCTGCAGCGCACTCCCCCGCTTGATGACGAAGCCCTCGGCCAGATTCGCGTCGGACAGGATAGGCTGGAACTGGGCAATCGCCATGGCCGGCGTCGGCGACAGGAAATGCGGATGCACCATCTCCAGCAGGTGATGGGTGAAACGCGGAAATTCAGCCTCCAGCTTGAGCTGGACACGCGCGGCAAGGAAGGCCGCCCCTTCGAGCAGGCGCTCGACGTAAGGGTCTGCAACCTCGATGCCATCCATCGACAGACGGCTGGCAATCTTCGGGAATTCCTCCGCGAACTCGCTTCCCATCTCCCGCAGATGCCGGAGTTCCTGATTGTAGAGATGCAGCAGGCGAGGATTCATGCGGACTTCATTTGCTCAGTTCGAACAGTTCAACCTGTCCGGTTTCCAGATCCAGCGTGGTCCTGATGAGCATCTCGAGGGGGACGGGCTGGGCCCACAGGAGACCCGAAATCTTCAGGCTGACGAGGTTGTGCCAGTCGAGCATGTTGTCGTCGAGAATCGCCGTGACCGACAGGGAGTCCGGCAGGATGCGCGGCTCGAAACGGACAATGGCGTCCCTGACGGCCCGTTCAATGTCACTGACCTCAATGGAGGCCGCCGTTTCTCCGGAGAACGAAGGCACGCCGTAGTTGAGTACCGAGTTCCCGGCATGGGGCGCAGCGGCGAGAAGCTTGTCCTTGTCGCTCAGGCGGGTGCAATTCAACAGCGCCGTCAGATCCCGCAGGACGGCCGCACGCATCTGGCTTCTGCTCAGCACACGGCGCTCGACCGGCTCCTGTGCGTTCCCCGGATCGTCATCGCTCAGTCGATCCAGCAAGGACGGCTGGAGCCGCTCCCGCGGAACCAGTTCAGTCATCCGCCGGCTCCGCACCCTCTTCCGGCACGGCCGCAAACTCGATCAGGCGCACATCCATCAGGGCCTTGTCACCGCCATCGGTGCTCAGGATGCGCTGACCGCTGCCATGGAACACGCCCGGCAGGGCTTCAATCCATTCGGTGCGACGGGCAAGCTGGACGAGGGGCTCGGCGGACAATTCACTGCCCGGGTAGCGGGTCGGGATCAGACCGACGCTTTCGCCGCCATTGACGAACTCGAAATGAACCGGCGTCCACACCACGTCACGCAGGTCGGCCGGTGCCTCGAACTGGATGCGCCGAAGATTGGCAAAGGGCAGCCAGTAATAGCGGCCATTGATGACGGCCTCGCACACCGGCCCCAGCCGCATGTCGGCATCGGCCAGCCAGCTGAAAGCCTCACCATCAAGGCTGCCCGCACTCGCCGGTGCGGCGTCAAACGCCTGTTGCCGCAAGCGCTCGGCCCCCGCCTGATCCCCCTTGCCGGCGGTGAGCAGGGATTCGATCAGCAGTGCCAGCCAGGTATCGGGCTGGCCGAAGATCATCGGCACCTTTCGCCCCGCGAACACCTCGTTGCGCAAGGACTCGCACTGGATGGCCTCCCGGTAGGTCTGGGCCATGGGCAAGGCCGCCGCATCCAGCTCGGCCGCCACGCTCAGCTGATTGAGCGCCCGCTCCCACTGCCCGAGAACGGACAGGAGCTGAAACAGGAAAACACGCAGGCGCGGGTCGGCAGGATTGGCGCGGACACCGTCCTGCAACAACTTGAGCGCCTGTGCCGGCTCTCCCTGATGAAGAGCACTCTCGGCATTCTTGACTGCATTCATTGAGGCGCTCCTGAAATATGAACGATGACGTCGGCAGAAAACCGAGCCTCCAGGCAGGCTCAGGCCTGGTCGATCTCGGTTTCGAAGGTGCAGGTCCCCTTGCCGGAGCCGCCGCGATCCTGCTGCCGGTATTCCACATTGACCTTCTGAAAGGCGAAGCGGACCTCTTCAATCAGCTCCGGCGAGCCGGAGCCGACAATCCGGTGCGAAGTGACACGCCCCCGCTCGATGGTGACGGTGAGGTAATCCAGGCCGGTTTCGCCGGATGCCTTGCGCACGCTCAGCACCGCCTTCTTGATCGGATCGTTCTTGCGCAGGGCGGCCATCAGGCCGGTGGAAGCCGTATCCACGCGCTTGGTGATCTGCAGCTCATGGATGGTTGTACGCCCCCCTTCCCGGGAAGCCTTGTTCTGGTACCAGTCCCCCTCGCACTCCATGCCCCAGGACCAGGCGATCACCTCGATCTCTCCAGCGTGCTTCGAGTCGCCGCTTTCACCCTTGATCGGCCCCTGACGGGCAGACTCGACCTTCAAGAACATGTCGCAGATGGCCATGGCCGCTCCCACACTCTGGTCTGACTACTGAAGCTATGGAGCGGCCGCAATGACCGCCGGTCGAGCCCCGGATCAGATTGAACCGGGGCAACCCGATCAACCAACCGGCTTGTTGGCGGGGATGTCCCAGGCCGCTGTCTTGGTGCTTCCGCCGCCGCCCTTGGCATCCTGCGGAGTGTATTCAACCTTGAACTTGCCGAAGTTCAAGGTCACGTTTTCGGTCAGACGGTCTTCTCCACCGCTGCCTCCCGTCTGCACGGAAGACACCAGCACATCATTGAGGGTGATCTTGATGTACTCGAGGGGCTGATCCCCCGCCTTGCGCACCGTAAGCTTGGCTTCCGTGATGTGAGTGCCCTTGCAGCAGGAAATGATGAGCGGCGTGGATGCCGAGTCCACCCATTTGGTGAAGCTCAGGTTCTGTACATTCACCTTGCCGGCACCGCTGCCGGTACTCACATGGGTGTTGCCACTCTGGGAAAGGCCCCAACTCCATGCCAGCACGTCGATTTCCTTCTCGTGCTTGGAATCCTTGGACTCACCCTCGATGCCAGTGAGTTTGAAAAACATATCAACTGCCATGATCTACCTCCGCGCTCCGCTAAATTGTGATCCACAAAAAGCCAGGATGCAGACGGAACCCGCTTTCCGCCCGATCCGGCATCCGCCTCTCGCTTCACCCCTTGGGCGGGGACGCCCCCGCCTCTCGAGTTCGGTCAAGCCGCCTTTTGTGAGGGCAGCTTGGACACCAGCCTGAGGGATACGGTCAGGCCTTCCAGCTGGTAATGCGGACGGAGGAAGAACTTAGAGGTGTAGTAACCCGGATTGCCCTCCACCTCCTCCACCACGATCTCCGCCGCAGCCAGGGGGCGCCGGGCCTTGGTCTCCTCCGACGAATGGGCCGGATCGCCATCCACGTAATTCATGATCCAGTCCTTCAGCCAGCGCTCCATGTCGTCGCGCTCCTTGAACGAACCGATCTTGTCGCGCACGATGCACTTCAGATAGTGGGCAAAGCGACAGCAGGCGAACAGATAGGGAAGACGCGCCGCCAGATTGGCGTTGGCCGTGGCATCGGGATCGTCGTATTCGGCCGGCTTGTGCAACGACTGGGCGCCAATGAAGGCGGCAAAGTCGGAATTCTTCTTGTGCACCAGCGGCATGAAGCCGTTCTTGGCCAGCTCCGCTTCGCGCCGGTCGCTGATGGCGATCTCGGTGGGGCACTTCATGTCCACGCCGCCGTCATCGGTGGGGAAGGAATGCACCGGCAAGCCCTCGACCGCCCCACCGGACTCGATGCCGCGGATCCGCGAACACCAGCCGTAGTACTTGAACGAGCGGTTGATATTGACCGCCATGGCATACGCCGAATTGGCCCAGGTGTACTTGCTGTGATCGGCGGCCCCGGTATCTTCCTCGAAGGCGAACTCGTCCACCGGATTGGTCCGTGCGCCATAAGGCACCCGGGCCAGGAAACGGGGCGCGGCAAGGCCGATGTAGCGTGCGTCGTCACTTTCGCGCAGGGAGCGCCAGGCGGCATATTCGGGGGTGCCGAAGATCTTGGTGAGATCCCGGGGGTTGGCCAGCTCCTGCCACGAATCCATCTGCATCAATGCCGGGCTGGCAGCGGCGATGAAGGGGGCGTGGGCGGACGCCGAGATCTTGGCCATTTCCCCGAGCAGCTCCACATCGGGCGGCGTCTGGTCGAAATAGTAATCGCCGACCAGGCAGCCAAAGGGCTCACCGCCAAACTGACCGTACTCTTCTTCATAAATGCGCTTGAACACCGGACTCTGGTCCCAGGCCGTACCCTTGAAGCGCTTCAGGTTTTTATGCAGTTCCGACTTGGTGATGTTCATCACCCGGATCTTCAGCATCTCGTCGGTTTCGGTGTTATTGACGAGGTAATGAAGCCCGCGCCATGCCCCCTCGAGCTTCTGGAAGCTGGGGTTGTGCATGATCAGGTTGATCTGTTCCGAGAGCTTCTTGTCGAGCTGGGCAATCATCGCCTCGATGGACTTGACGACATCGTTGCCCACCAGTTGGGTCTGGGAGAGCGCCTGTTTCGCGAGGGTCTCGACGGCCTTGACGACGGCATCCCGTGCTTCTTCGGACTTCGGCTTGAATTCCTTCTGCAGCAGCGATGAGAACTCGCTGCCTTCTGCCCCGGCAACGCCCTTGGCGTCGGCCTGAAGTTGCGGATCGACCATGCTCATATTCTCCGGTTGTTATTGGTAGTGACGCGCGGCGGGGTTGTCACCCGCTCAGCCTTCGGAAGGCTTGGGCGCCGAGGCAAGGGTCTGCAACAAGGCAGGGTCGTTGAGCAAGCGCCCCACCAGCTCTTCCGCGCCGGTCTTGCCGTCCATGTAGGTGATCAGGTTGGACAATTGCTGACGGGCCTCAAGCAGCTTGTTAAGCGCATCGACCTTGCGGGCAATGGCCGCCGGCGTAAAGTCGTCCATGCTTTCAAAAGTCAGCTCGACATTGAGATTGCCCTCGCCCGTCAGGGTATTGGGAACCTGGAAAGCCGCCCGTGGCTTCATCGACTTCATGCGGCTGTCGAAATTATCCACATCGATCTCGAGAAACTTGCGCTCGGCAATCGGCGCCTGGGGCTCGGCGGGGTTACCGGACAAATCCGACAGCACCCCCATGACGAAAGGCAGCTGGATCTTCTTCTCGGCACCATACAGCTCCACGTCGTATTCGATCTGAACCCGCGGCGCCCGATTACGGGCAATGAACTTCTGACTGCTGTCTGCCATCTTGTGCCTCCTTGTGGGGGTGGCGATATTGCACTGCGCAATTCGCCGATATCACGACTCCGGATATTCGAAACGCGCTCCGACGACCTTTTCTGCCTGGCTCAGGCCATCAGGCGCAAGATCATTCATGAGCTCGAGGAAATTCATGTTCATCATTTTTTGGGCCCGCCGCAAGACCATTGGAACCGGGCTGCCCGGTTCGGTACGGGCCAGGAAATCGCATAGCCGGTCGAGCGTCTGGAGCACGTCGGCACGGGAGCTGATTTCGCCTGGAGCGGCTGACGCCTTGAGTGGCCCCGCGCCGGGGACAGCAGCGTCGGGTAGTGCATCATCGATGGGTGTGGCGTTGTCTTGAACGCCCCCCGTGCAACGCTCGACGAACTGCCGGACCGGGTACAGGACGGTCTGAAGCGGCTTGAAATCGATGCCCTCACCCGCGCCAACCCGCTCGGAGACAAGCACGTCGATGCTCTTGAGCAGGCCTTCGACGCTCCGTACCCGGAAAGCAAGCCCGGGGTCCTCCCCCAGGCCGGCCGTGATCAGCCCGATGACCTGCCCCTCTGAAAGGGCCTCGGTACCGCTCCTCGGCTGCAGCCGCCCCGCGGCCACCTCCACGTCACGGACGGCAAGCGTGCCGATCTGGCGGGAGCGCAGCACCCAGGCATCGCGAACGGCACCCACCATGCCCTCAGAGGCCAACCCGGCCAGGGCGTTGATCCGCTCGGTGGGGTCGTCGTTGTCATCCCGATCAAGCATGGGGTGAACGTGGTCCCAGAAACGCTCGAGGAGGGAGAGAGTGAGCTGCAGCCCGGTCTCCAGACCGGCCAGGCCGTCAGAATGCGTCAGCGCCCGGGTCAGGAAGACGGCAACGCGGAGATCCTTGCTGCGGGAGAAGAGCGCCTCCGACAGCTTGCGCACCTTGGCCCAATCCGGCCCCACGCCCTCGATTCGGGTGACACCATCACCGTTGCCGGCACCGAACTCCAGTTCGGGGGTGCCATTCGCGGCCTTCTCCAGCTCACGAAAATCGTCGTCGTATTCCAGATTCGGACCACAAGGCAGATCGCCCGGCGTGGGTTCCAGCAATACGTCCAGATTCACACTCACCCCCACCGCCCCATCACCCGGATTGGGCAAAGAATCGTCGTCAAGACCTTTCCTCTGAAAGCAGGAAAGGGGAAAGAATATCTTGGATCAAAAGAAAACAGACTACACTTTTGCAGGCGGCCGCAGGCCTGCTTGTGAGGCTGGATTGATAACATATCCGCTTCAGATTTCATAGCATTCACGACGCGCATCGATTTCCATACGATCCTGCGGCCCGCCGGGCCAGTATTGGCAATACGCGCGCCCTCGCCTTCATTCCATGCCCAGCTGAACGATGCAAGCTCTTCACCATGATCGTCCTCGACCTGTGCTGTGACAGGGAGCACCGCTTCGAAGCCTGGTTTGCCTCCAGCGAAGCCTTCGAAACCCAGCGCTCCACCCACCTGGTGACCTGCCCCCATTGCGGCAGCAGCGACATACGGCGCCTGCCCTCAGCCCCTTACGTGCAAACCTCGTCCCATTCCGCCCCTGCCGCCCCCGCATCTCCCGACCCGCAGGCCATTGCCACCCGCCTGATGGAAGCCCTGCGCAGCGCCGCTGCCAGATCCGAAGACGTGGGGGAGCGCTTCGCGGAGGAAGCCCGCCGCATCCACTACGGCGACAGCGAGGAAAGGGCCATCCGGGGCAAAGCCGGCCGGGAGGAGATGATCGAGCTGATCGACGAGGGCATTCCCATCCTGCCGGTTCCCCCGGACAAGGACGACATGCACTGAAGCCTGCGGCCCGCAGGGGCTAATCCGGCGAGCCGGAGCGCCGGGGGTCAAAGCGCGACAGCAGACGATAGACCGGGTGGCGCAGAGGCGTGGGCAGCACCGCACGGATCAATGGCACAAAGCAGGCCAGGCGCTTCCAGAGGGGCATACCGAGCAGACAGGCTCCCCGGTAGCCGCTCAAGGCCCGCTCCAGGGCATCCCGGAAAGCATGGCGCAGGTGGCTGGTTTCATCGAAACGATGGAGGATCAGCGCCTCCGGCAGATTGCCGAAGCGCATGCCGGCCTTGGCGCAGCGAAACCACAGATCGTAGTCCTCACTGCGCCGCAGATCGGTGCGGTAGCCGCCAATGGCCAGAATCCGGCTACGCCGGTAGGCCACCGTGGGGTGAATGACGGGACAGGCCCACAGCTTGGCGAGAATGTCCTCGTGGGACACCGGCATCGAACGGATCCGCCCCATCCTGCCAGTGCTGTCCATCTCCTGGGCAAAGCCGCCCACGACATCCACCGCCGGACTGGCAGCGAAGGCGGCGATCTGTCGGGCGAAGCGTTCCGGCAGTGCCAGGTCGTCACTATCAAAGCGAAACACAAGCTCGTGACGGCAGCGCTGCAGCCCGGCGTTGAGGGAGGTCGCCAGGCCGACATTGCGGGGCATCACCACTGACTGGATGTTGAGCGCGGCACGGTAGCGCTCGATCACGGCCCGCGCCGCCTCGCCGATCGGGCCGTCTTCAACCAGCACCACTTCCGAAGCCGCGAGGGTCTGGCTGGCCAGACTCGCCAGAGCCTGCTCGAGATGCGTCGCATCGTCGCGCCCATAGGTCGCCATCAGAACCGAGAATTCCGTACCGCTCAAACCAGACCTTTCAACCCTGCCAGCCCCGCGCCGACGCGGAGAACGCGTAAAGGCCCGATCCCCTCGGGAATCGGGCCAGACCGATGCGGACATCGGCGTAAACCGTTGAATGGTACTAGAAAGCAGCCGGAACAGTCACACCCGGCCCGAGCCGGGCAGGCCAGCCGGACAGATCAATGACCCAGGCTTGAGAGAAGGGAGGAGCAGAAAGACGCCTGCCGCGGGCCTCAGCAGCGGAGAAACTCCGGCGTGCCAGCGACAATTTCGGGGAGTTCAAGCACACCACGCTCCGCCGCGTCCAAGGTATCCGGCACAAACAGGGGAGCCTGCCACTGACCATCCATGAGAAAAGCCGTCACCTCCGGACCAAAGGCGGTGTGGCACAGCTTTCTGGCGAGCGCATCGAGAACTTGCTTCATCCGGATCTCCCGTCGGTCCGGCCCAGGGTGGGCCGACATCACTGTCGACGGGGCCAATCCTGAGTCAGCACCGTGACACGCTGACGACAACAGCTTGTCACGCAGGCTACACCGCGGGGGAACGGGATTCGGACACCCGGGGCGGTGCGCGAAGAGAACGAACAGAAGCGAAAACGGAACCGTCACACCAGGGAAGGGCAGATGGGCCGGAAAAACAAAACGGGGAAAACGGATTCTTTCGAATCATCGTTTTCCCCGTCGCATTCTGGAGCGGCAGAAGAGTCTCGAACTCTCGACCTCAACCTTGGCAAGGTTGCGCTCTACCAACTGAGCTACTGCCGCTTGGATCTACACCTGGAGGCGCGAGCCGGAGTCGAACCGACCTACACGGATTTGCAATCCGGTGCATAACCGCTTTGCTATCGCGCCGTAAATCTAAACGGGGAAGCTAGGCTTCCCCGGGAATTCTTTGGAGCGGCAGAAGAGTCTCGAACTCTCGACCTCAACCTTGGCAAGGTTGCGCTCTACCAACTGAGCTACTGCCGCTTGGATCTACACCTGGAGGCGCGAGCCGGAGTCGAACCGACCTACACGGATTTGCAATCCGGTGCATAACCGCTTTGCTATCGCGCCGTAAATCTAAACGGGGAAGCTAGGCTTCCCCGGGAATTCTTTGGAGCGGCAGAAGAGTCTCGAACTCTCGACCTCAACCTTGGCAAGGTTGCGCTCTACCAACTGAGCTACTGCCGCTCGACAGACCGCCATTATAGGCAAAAATTTCGGGATGTCAAATCCGGATTGCCGCTTTCAACGGCTGCGCTTCATCAGCTCGGGCCAGGCACAGCGCATGTAGTAACCCATGGACCACAGGGTCAGCACTGCAGCCACGTAGATCAGCACGGTGCCAAGGGCCATCCCGTCAAAACCGAACACCGGCGCCTGATAGAGCAGCAGGGGAATCGCCGACATCTGGGCCGCCGTCTTGAGCTTGCCGACAAAGGCCACGGCCACGCTGCCCGCCGCCCCGACCTTGGCCATCCACTCACGCAGGGCCGAGATGGTGATTTCGCGACCGATGATGACCAGCGCAATCAGGGAATCCACCCGGCCCAGGTGCACCAGCACGATCAGGGCGGCGGCCACCATCAGCTTGTCGGCCACCGGATCGAGGAAGGCGCCGAAGGCCGAGGTCTGACCGAGGGTGCGCGCAAGGTAGCCATCAAACCAGTCGGTCACCGCGGCGGCGATGAAGGTCAGCGTGGCCACCAGGTTCTTGTCTTCCGCAGAAATGGTGGAGTCCGGAAGGTAGTAGATGCCGACGAAAAAGGGGATCAGGGCGATGCGCGCCCAGGTCAGGGAGTTGGGGATATTGAAAAGCATGTCGGCGTTTGCGGGCTATCGCATCGCATTGTATATCTGTTCGGCAAGGTGCCGGTTGATGCCTTCCACCCGGCACAGGTCCTCGATCGTGGCCTTTCGCACACCGTCGATGCCGCCAAAGGCCGCCAGCAGCTTTTTCCGCCGCGTCGGCCCGACCCCGGCGATGTCCTCCAGGCGCGAGGTGTTGCGGGTCTTGGCCCGCCGGGCCCGGTGGCCGGTGATGGCAAAGCGGTGCGCTTCGTCACGGATCTCCTGGATCAGATGCAGGGCCGGTGCATCGGGACGCATGTGCACCGGCTCGCGCCCGTCGGGAAAGACCAGCTCTTCCAGCCCCGGTTTGCGGCTCTCGCCCTTGGCCACACCAAACATGGTGATGGCCTCCAGCCCCAGCTCTGCCAGCACCTCCCGAGCCACGCCCATCTGCCCCTTGCCACCATCGATGAGGATCAGGTCGGGACGCACCCCCTCCCCCGCGGCCACCTTCTCGTAGCGCCGGGTCAGGGCCTGGCGCATGGCGGCGTAGTCATCACCGGCGGTAATGCCGGCGATGTTGTAGCGCCGGTACTCCGATTTCTTCATGGCCTTGCCGTCCCACACCACACAGGAGGCCACAGTGGACTCACCCATGGTGTGGGAGATGTCAAAACATTCGATGCGGTTCGGCGTGTCGGCCAGGCCGAGGGCGTCCCGCAGCGCCTCGAGGCGCTGCTCGCCGCGGCTGGACTCCTGCTCCCTCACCATCAGGGCCAGGCCGGCATTGTTCTCGGCCATGCCCATCCACGCCCGTTCGTTCTCGTAACGGGCAGCCATCACGCCGACCTTGCCCTCAACCACCTCGTCGAGGGCCTCCTTGATGGCAGCCGGGTCTACGTTGACGAGAATCTTGCCCGGCAGGGGGTGATCCAGGTAGTGCTGCTCGACGAAAGCCACCAGCGCGTCCAGGGGCGTGCAGCCCTGGGCATTGCTGGGGAACAGCGGCCGATCACCCAGGTGGCGCCCGCCGCGGATCATGGCGAGGTTGACGCACACCAGCCCTCCCCGCTCCACCGAAGCCAGCACGTCCACGTCCTCGGCCCGGGCGCTTTCGACGAACTGCTTGTGGAGTACCGCCTGCAGGTTGCGGATCTGGTCGCGATAGACGACGGCCTTCTCGAAGGCCAGCGCGTCGGAGGCCTCCTGCATGCGCCGGGACAGATCGTCCACCACGTCCCCATGACGCCCGTTGAGGAACAGGCTGGCGAGCTGCACGTCGGCGGCGTAAGCGTCCTTGTCGATCAGGCCGACACAGGGCCCGGTGCAGCGCTGGATCTGGTGCAGCAGGCAGGGCCGCGAACGGTTGCTGAAAGTGCTGTCCTCACAGGTGCGCAGACGGAAGATCTTCTGCATCAGGTGCAGGCTTTCGCGCACCGCCCAGCTGTTGGGAAAGGGCCCGAAATAGCGCACGCCCTTCCGGAAGCCACCCCGGTGATAGTAGATCTGCGGAAAGTCGCCCCCCGACAGGGCGATGTAGGGGTAGGACTTGTCGTCCCGGAAGAGGATGTTGTACTTCGGCCCGAGACTCTTGATGAGGTTGTTCTCGAGGATCAGGGCCTCGGCCTCGGAGCGGGTGGCGGTGATGTCCACCCGCTGCACCTGCCCCACCATGATGGCGATGCGGGGGCTGAGCTGGGTGCGCTGGAAGTACGAGGACACCCGGCGCTTGAGGTTCTTGGCCTTGCCCACGTACAGCACCACATCGTCGGCCCCGATCATGCGATAGACGCCGGGCTCCTCGGTGAGGGTGCGCAGGAAGGCTTTGGCGTCGAAGGCCACGGCTGCGAACTCCCGCTCAGCCGAGGGCCAGCACGCTGTCGCGGGCCACGCAGTAAGGCGCCCAGCCGGCAAGGGTGACGGGGTCGGCCGGCGCCGTACCCGGCCTGGGTCGCAGGGCTACGATGCGCTCACAACTGCCCGTACGAGCCTGGGGACGCCAGTTGTCGAGGAGGTCTACGGCCATGTCCGGGCGGTTGCACACCAGCACCATGTCGCACCCGGCAGAGTGCGCCGCCTCGGCCCGGGCCACGATACCACCCGCCACGCTGGCCCCTTCCATGGTCAGGTCGTCGCTGAAGATCACGCCCTGAAAACCCAGCCTGTCGCGCAGGATGTCCTGCAGCCAGAAGCGGGAAAAGCCCGCCGGACGGGCGTCGATGTTCTCGAAGATGACGTGGGCCGGCATGACGCCCCCCAACCGGGGAGCGAGCAGGCGGAAAGGCACGATGTCCTCCGCCCAGACGGCCTCGAAGCTGCGCCCATCCACCGGTATCGCCACATGGGAATCCGCCTCGACGGCACCATGTCCGGGGAAATGCTTGCCCACCGCACACAACCCGGCATCGGCCAGGCCGGCCACGACTTCGCCAGCCAGTTCGGCCGCCACCTGGGGATCGCGATGAAAGGCCCGATCACCGATCACGCTGCTGATGCCGTAATCCAGATCGAGCACCGGGGCATAGCTGAGGTCCACACCGTGGGCGCGCAGCTCGGCGGCGAGCACAAAGCCGGCCTGGCGGGCACAGGCCCTGCCGACCGCCGGATCGGCCGCCCTGGCCTCCCCCAGGCGGCGCATCGCCGGAAGCCGGGTGAAACCTTCCCGGAAACGCTGCACGCGCCCCCCCTCGTGATCAACGGAGATCACCAGTTCCGGCCGCGCCGCACGGATGGCGCCGGTAAGGGTGCGCAACTGCTCCGGCTCGGCATAGTTGCGGGCAAAAAGGATCACGCCCCCCACGAGGGGATGCTGCAGGATCTCCCGTTCTTCAGCAGTGATTTCGTGGGCCGCCACGTCGAGCATGACGGGGCCGGGCAAGGCAGGAGAGGACTTCATGATCTTTCGATGACGGCAAAGGCGACAACATACTCGGCCTCGTCGGACAAGCTGAGATGGGCGCTGAGGCCCCGCTCCGCCATGTAATCGGCAAGGCTGGGTGAATACTCGAAGTGGGGCTTGCCCAGCGCATCGTGACCGACCCGCAGGGCGTGCAGCGTGGCCGGCACGGCAACACCGGTACCGAGGGCCTTGCCGAAGGCCTCCTTGGCCGCAAAACGCTTGGCCAGAAAGCGCTCAGGGGCAGCGGCCGAATGAAAGGCGGGCAGCTCCGAGACATCCAGGATGCGCTCGGCAAAACGCGCCCCGTGCCGGGTCAGCGCGTCGGCCATGCGGGCCACTCGCACGATGTCGGTGCCAACCCCGTAAATCACACCGATTCGCCGCGCTCGGCGGCTTCCCGCATGAGGCGCTTCATCTCGCGCACGGCCTCACGCAGACCGGTGAACACCGAGCGGCTGACGATGGCGTGGCCGATGTGCAGCTCCCGGATCCCCGGCAGGCGGGCGATGGGCTGGACGTTGTAGTAGTTGAGGGCATGCCCCGCATTGAAACGCAGCCCGAGCCCCCTTATGGCGGCGCCGGCCTGGCGGATCTTGTCGATCTCGGCGAGCACGGCAGGGCTCTCCGCGTCGCGCCCGGCGCTGTGGAAGACATGGGCGTAAGGACCGGTGTGGATCTCGCAGACCTTGGCACCGATGCGCGCGGCAGCTTCCACCTGGGCGATCTCGGCATCGATGAAGACACTGACGATGATGCCCTGCTCGGCCAGGCGCGCCACCGCATCCTTCAGCCGGGCTTCTTGGGAGACGATGTCGAGGCCGCCCTCCGTGGTCACCTCATGGCGCCCCTCGGGCACGAACATGGCCATCTGGGGCTTCAGGGCACAGGCGATGCCGACCATCTCGTCGGTCGCCGCCATCTCGAGATTGAGCTTGATCTGGGTGAGCTCGCCGAGCTTGCGCACATCGGCATCCTGGATGTGGCGACGATCCTCGCGCAGATGCACGGTGATGCCGTCCGCCCCACCCAGGTGGGCCTCCATGGCTGCCCAGCAGGGGTCAGGCTCCCAGGTGCGGCGGGCCTGACGCAGGGTGGCCACGTGGTCGATATTGACGCCGAGTTCGATCAAGAGGGGTCTCCGGGATAGGCAAACAGTTCGGTGAATACACGGCGGGACTGGAGCACCTGCCCGCCGAGGTAATGCTGGATGAGCCGGCGCATCAGGGCCTTGCTCTGGGCCAGGGTTTCGGGATCGCGCAGATCCTGGTGGGCCATGTCGATGAGGGTCTTGCCGCGGACCACCGCCGGATCGTCAATCCCGTGTTCGTCCAGCGCCACCGCGCCGCGCTCGATTATATAGGCGTAGTGGCTGTCGGGCCGGACGGGCAGGCCGTCGCAATCCGACTCGAGCTCGAGGCCGTAGCCCAGCTCCTGCAGTAAGGCCAGCTCGAAACGCCGGAGCACCACTTCCTGGGGATCTCCCACGGCCAGCGCCCGCAGAGCTTCACCGTAGGCCTGATAGAGGGCTGGATGGGCATCCTCCCGGGGCATCAGCCGCAGCAGGAGTTCGTTCAGGTAGTAGGCACACAGCAAGGCCTGGCCGCCAAGAAGGGGTTGCCCCCCCTGCCACTCGGCCCGAACGAGAGTCTTCATCTCGCCACCACCACTCCAATCGATGAACAGGGGCTGGAAGGCCATCAGCACACCGCGGAGCTGCGACATGGGGCGCCGGGCGCCCTTGGCCACCAGGCCGATGCGGCCGTGGTCGCGGCTGAACACCTCGACGATCAGGCTGGTTTCCCGGTAGGGATAGCTGTGCAGCACGAAACCGGGCTGCTGGTCGATGCGCTGCCTGGCGCTCACGGCGGGCAGTTCCGGAGAGGTTTATTCGTAGCCGAGGCTCTTGAGGGCCCGCTCGTCGTCGGCCCAGCCGCTCTTGACCTTGACCCAGACCTCCAGGAAAACCTTTGAGTCGAAGAGCTTTTCCATCTCGAGCCGGGCTTCGGTGCCGATGCGCTTGAGGCGCTCGCCGCCCTTTCCGATCACCATGGCCTTATGGGCGGACTTATCGACGATGATGGCTGCATGGATGCGACGCAGGCCGGGCTCGGCCTCGAACTTCTCGATCTCGACGGTCATGCCATAGGGCAGCTCCTCGCCAAGCTGACGGAACAGCTTCTCGCGCAGGAACTCAGCCGCCAGGAAGCGCTCACTGCGGTCGGTGATGTCGTCCGCATCGAAGATCGGATCTGCTTCGGGCAGGTAGGGCCGGGCAGCCTTGACGAGCTGATCGGTATTGCGGCCCTTCTCGGCGCTCACCGGGACGATCTCGGCGAAGGGATAGACCGCACTCATCTTCTGCAGGAAAGGCAGCATGCGGGCCTTGTCCTCGAGCAGATCGACCTTGTTGACCACCAGAATGACCTTTGCCCCCTCGGGCAGCAACTTCACGACCTGTTCGTCATCGGGGCCATAGCGGCCGCTCTCGATGACGAAGAGCACCAGGTCCACGTCTGCCAGCACCTGGGTGACGGTGCGGTTCATGGCCCGGTTGAGGGCGTTCTTGTGGCGGGTCTGGAAACCCGGCGTGTCGACAAAGATGAACTGCGTCGCCCCTTCGGTCAGCACCCCGGTCACCCGGTGACGGGTGGTCTGGGCCTTGCGCGAGACGATGCTGATCTTCTGGCCGATCAGGCGGTTGAGCAGGGTGGACTTGCCCACGTTGGGGCGTCCGACGATGGCAACGAAGCCCGTGCGAAAGGCTTGGTCGGCGGCAGATTGGGTGTCGGTCATTGCTTGGGGAGAAGTTCCAGCGCCCGCTGGGCGGACTGCTGTTCGGCAGCGCGGCGGCTGACGCCTACGCCCCGGGTCTTGAGGCCGAGGCCGGCGATCTCGCACTCGACCTCGAATTCCTGCTGATGGGCCTCGCCGCGGGTATCGGCGAGGGAATAACGGGGCAGCGCCATACGCCGTCCCTGCAGCCATTCCTGCAGGGCGGTCTTGGGATCTTTCAGGGCACGGGCCGGGTCAAGCGCGGCGAGTGAGGATTCGTAGAGCCGATCGATGACGGCCTTGGCAGCCTCGAAACCCGCGTCGATGTACACCGCCGCAAAGATGGCCTCCAGGGCATCGGCGAGAATCGACGGGCGCCGGTGACCACCGCTCTTCAGCTCACCTTCGCCCAGACGCAGGTATTCACCGAGATTCAGGCCGTCGGCAAGCCGGTGCAGCGCTTCCTGGCGCACGAGATTGGCCCGCAGACGGGACAAGTCGCCTTCACGCAACTCGCCAAAACGCCCAAACAGGGCCAGGGCGGTGACACAGTTGAGGACACTGTCTCCCAGAAACTCGAGCCGCTCGTTGTGGGGCGACCCGAAACTGCGATGGGTCACGGCCTGCTCAAGCAGCTCGGGGCGGGCAAAGCGATGGCCGATGGCCCGCTGCAAACCTTCCAGCTTCATGTCGGTCGGATCAACGGGAAGACCCGGTGGTCGCTGAGAAATCGATGACCAGGCTCACGTTGGAAAACAGGTGGACCTTGCGGGAGTAATCGACTGAAATCACGATCCGGCCATCTTCCTTGGTAATGTCGAGGTCGGAAGCCGAAATGCTGGTGATGTCGTCCACGGTGGCACGCTTGGTAAACGCATTGCGCAACTGGGGTACGCTGGCGTTTTGCGGGTCCGCTTCGCTGGCGACCGCATATATTGAGCGCTTCACACCGTAATACTCGGTCAATACCGGCACCAACTTCAGGCCCACGAGGAGGAGCGAACCGACTATGGCGCCTACAAACATCACACCAATGAGGCTGAGGCCAGACTGACTTTTTCGCGTCATGATCAATGGAAGCTGCCGATGCGTTTCAGGTCGCTGAAATTGAACCAGATGAAAAATGCCTTACCGACGATATTCTGCTCGGGTACAAAGCCCCAGCCACGGCTGTCGAAGCTCCCGTCCCGGTTGTCACCCATCATGAAGTAATGGCCGTCGGGCACCGTGCAGCTCACGCCACGGCTAGTATAGGTGCAGTTGTCGCGGTAAGCGTACTGGGTAATCTGCGAAACGAAGGCAGGTGCGTCATTTTCCACGATGATGCTGTGCTCGACCTCACCCAGCTTCTCGGCCCGGCGCGGCGAATAGTAGAGGCGATCGGCGTGGAGGTAATCGCCCTCCTCGCGCTGGGTCATGGCCACACCATTCACGCTGAGCTTCTTGTCGATGTACTCGACCTTGTCGCCGGGCAGGCCGACCACACGCTTGATGTAGTCGAGGGACGGATCGGCCGGAAAGCGGAAGACCATGACGTCGCCACGCTTGGGCTGATTCACCTCGATGACCTTCTTGTTGATGACCGGCAGGCGGATGCCGTAAGTCCATTTGTTGACGAGGATGAAGTCGCCCACCAGCAGGGTCGGAATCATCGAGCCGGAAGGAATCTTGAAGGGCTCGACGACAAACGAGCGCAGACAGAAGACCACCAGGATCACCGGAAAAAAGCTGGCTCCGTACTCCACCCACCAGGGCGACTTGGCGCCCACCGAACGCCGCTTGCTTGCAACAAATCGGTCTAAGGCCCACAGGGCGCCACTCACGACCAGCAAGCCGAAAAGAATCAGGGCGAAATTCACGCACGCACTCCTGCTGCCGGATACTCCGGCTTATTTACCTTCGTCGACCCGCAGCACAGCCAGGAAGGCTTCCTGCGGAATCTCCACGTTACCCACCTGCTTCATCCGCTTCTTGCCCTCTTTCTGCTTCTCGAGGAGCTTCTTCTTCCGCGTGATGTCACCGCCATAGCACTTGGCCAGCACGTTCTTGCGCAGCGCCTTGATGGTCTCGCGGGCCACGATGTTCGAGCCGATGGCTGCCTGGATGGCCACGTCGAACATCTGGCGCGGGATCAGCTCGCGCAGCTTGGCCACCAGCTCGCGGCCACGATACTGGGAGTTGGCCCGGTGCACGATGATGGACAGCGCATCCACCTTCTCGCTGGACACCAGCACATCGAGCTTGACCAGATCGGCAGCGCGATATTCCTTGAACTCATAGTCGAGGGAGGCATAGCCCCGCGACACGGACTTCAGCTTGTCGAAGAAGTCCATCACGACTTCGTTCATCGGCATGTCGTAGATCAGCTGCACCTGCCGACCGTGGTAGAGCATGTCCACCTGGGCACCGCGCTTCTGGTTGCACAGGGTGATCACCGAACCCACGTACTCCTGGGGCAGGAAGATGATCGCCTTGATGATCGGCTCCCGCACCTCCTCGACCTTGGAGAGATCCGGCAGTCGCGACGGGTTGGAGATCTGCTCGACCGTGCCGTCCTTCATGAGCACCTCGTAGACCACGGTGGGCGCCGTGGTGATGAGGTTCATGTCGAACTCCCGCTCCAGGCGCTCCTGGACGATCTCCATGTGGAGCAGGCCAAGGAAGCCACAGCGGAAACCGAAACCCAGGGCCTGGGAAACTTCGGGCTCGAACTGCAGGGACGCGTCGTTGAGACGCAGCTTTTCAAGCGATTCGCGCAGCTGGTCGTATTCGTTCGACTCCACCGGATACAGACCGGCGAACACCTGCGGCTTGATCTCCTTGAAGCCGGCCAGCGGCTGCTCGGCCTTGCGGTTGGCCAGGGTGATGGTGTCACCCACCTTGGCGGACTTCAGCTCCTTGATGCCGGCGATGATGAAGCCCACCTGGCCGGCGGACAGCGAGTCGCGCTGCAAGGACTTGGGGGTAAACACGCCAACCTGCTCGCACAGGTGCTGGTTGCCGTTGGACATGAAGAGAATCTTGTCCTTGGGCTTGAGCACGCCATCGACCACCCGCACCAGCATCACCACACCCACGTAGTTGTCGAACCACGAGTCGATGATCAGGGCCTTGAGAGGTGCTTCCGGATCCCCCTTGGGCGGCGGGATGCGGGCAATCACAGCCTCAAGGATGTCCTCGACGCCCATGCCGGTCTTGGCCGAACACGGAATCGCATCGGTCGCGTCGATCCCGATCACGTCCTCGATCTCCTGCTTGGCGCCGTCCGGGTTGGCCTGGGGCAGGTCCATCTTGTTCAGGACCGGCACCACCTCCACGCCCTGCTCCAGCGCCGTGTAGCAGTTGGCCACGGTCTGGGCCTCAACGCCCTGAGAGGCATCCACCACCAGCAACCCGCCTTCGCAGGCGGCAAGGGAGCGGGAGACTTCATACGAAAAGTCCACGTGCCCCGGGGTGTCGATGAGGTTGAGGTTATAGATCTGACCATCCTTGGCGCGGTAGCTCAACGCTGCCGTCTGGGCCTTGATGGTGATGCCACGCTCACGCTCGATATCCATCGAGTCGAGAACCTGACTCTCCATCTCCCGGGCGGAGAGGCCGCCACACAGCTGGATGATCCGGTCGGCCAGGGTGGATTTACCGTGGTCGATATGGGCAATGATCGAGAAGTTTCTGATGTGTTGCATGTGGGCCATGAAAAAGGGTGCCGGAGGGCACCCTGATAAATTTTGTTTGCCTGGCAAAGACTTGCATTCTAACCGATACGCTGGAAATGAGCACGAACGGCAGATTCATCAAGGAAGTGGTGGCAGATCTCGGTCTCGCCATCGAGCACCACCGGCACCCACTCGCTCCATCGAGCCTCAAGTGCCTCGTGGGCATCCACGTCCACCACAGTCACCCGAAAACCCAGCTCGTCCTGCAGGGGCCTGAGGGCATCGAGCAGTTCGTGGCACAAATGGCACCACTCCCGGCTCAACACGGTGAGTTCACGATCAGCGCTCAAGGGAACGCACCGGCACGAAAGTCTGTACGTCGCCGCGCACGACCAGCAGGGTTACCGCCTGACCGGCATCCAGGCCCGCCACAGCCCGATTGAACTGCTCCACGGAGCGGGTCTCGATACGCACCCCCTTGCTGACCAGAGCGAGAATCCCGTCACCTGTCTGGATCTCGGAGGCCCGGGCCGAAGCGCTGCGCAGGGCCTCCACCACCACTCCGCCCGCCGCAAAACGCCCATCCCGACGCTGTTCGGCGTTGGGCTCAACCACCGTGATCCCGAGCTTGTTGGGCGATGCCGGCTCCGGCTTGGGCAGGCGTGCTGCCACCTTGCGCGGCTTCTCCTCGGGCAGTTCGGCCACGAGCACGGTCAGGGTCTTGACCCCTCCCTTGCGCCAGACCTGAACCGGCACCTTGCTTCCCGGGCGCGTCCCGCCAACCAGCCGCGGAAGATCAGCCGACACATCCACTGCACGGCCATCAAAACTCAAAACGATATCGCCCTGCTCGAAGCCCGCCTTGTCCGCCGGACTGCCCTTCTCGACGGAACTGACCAGCGCACCAGCGGGCTTGCCCAACCTGAAGCTGTCCGCCAGATCACGGGAAACCTCCTGGATGACCACGCCCACCCGGCCACGCTGGACGCGGCCCGCAACCCGGAGCTGCTCCTGCACGTTCATCGCCACATCAATGGGGATCGCAAAGGACAGGCCCATGAAGCCCCCCGTGCGACTGTAGATCTGGGAATTGATCCCCACCACCTCCCCCTTCATGTTGAAGAGGGGGCCGCCGGAGTTTCCGGGGTTGATGGCCACGTCAGTCTGAATGAAGGGGACGAAATTCTCCTGAGGCAGGGAGCGCCCCTTGGCACTGACAATCCCTGCAGTCACTGAATTCTCGAAACCGAAGGGCGAGCCGATGGCCACCACCCAGTCCCCCACACGCAGCTTCGATGGATCCCCCAGGCTCACTCGGGGCAAGCCTGTCGCCTCGATCTTCAGCAGGGCCAGATCGGTACGGGCATCGGTTCCCATGACCCGCGCCCGAAACTCCCGCTTGTCGGTCAGTTTGACGATGATCTCGTCGGCACCGTCCACCACGTGGGCATTGGTCAGGATGTGGCCATCGGCAGACACGATGAAGCCCGACCCCAGGGAGCGGTTATCCGGCTCGCTCCCCCGGGGAGCCCCCGGATGACGCGGCACAAAGCGGCGGAAGAAGTCGAACATGGGGTCGTCCTCTTCCAGGCTGGGGATACCCGGACGTGCCTGCCGCATGGCCTGGGTGGTGCTGATATTGACCACTGCTGCCCCCTGGCGCTCGGCCAGCCCGGCAAAATCGGGAAGATCCCGTGCAGCGACCGGCGCAGACAAGGCCACACAGAAGAGCACCGTCAGGCCGCGTGAGGCCACTCGCACAAACAGGGAAGCGATCATCGGCCACAACCTCCGGCCGACGGGCCGGCAACGCGCTCGATCTTCATGGGGACAGCTCCGCCCCCCCCGCTGCGGGCACGCCCAAAGAGATACATCAGCACACCGCCCGCACCCGCGCCCAGCGCTGCCAATAGATCAGGATTGCCATCCGCCGCCAGCGAAGTACCCAGCGCGGCGCCCACGAGCACCCCGACAACGGGCGCTCCGTAGGTAAGCAAAGCAGCCCTGAGGGGAACAGCGTCATCCACGATGACGCTCACCCGATCACCGGGCAGGGCATCGACATCATTACGTAGCCGCAACTCGCGGAGCGCCTTGCCTAAGGGCCGGGCGATATTCACGCCACCGCAGCCACCAGCCTCATGACAGCGCCCGCAACCACCGGAGACAGAAACCTCGACCCACACATGATCACCCTCGACACGACTCACCACGCCCTGCGCACGCATCACCGCTTCCGCATTTCCACGCCGTCGGCGATCCGCACCAGTGCCTGGGCGGGAACCTCGCCGAGTGCCGTTATCCGGTGATCCGCGACGGTACGCCGGAAGATGTTGAAGGAGCCGGACGCGCTCAGGCCACTCTGGGCCACCCCCTTGCCCGACTCCGGCTCGATGAACACCGAGATGGCGGCGAGCCCGTCGGAGAACACGACGTGATACGCCTCCCCCCGCTCCTTGCGCGCCTGGCGCGCCACCGAAACGACCTGCCGGAAGCCTGGAATGGAGTGTTTGAAGACCCAGCCGATGTCCTCGATCCTGACATCGCTCCCCCGGGCATTCACCACCTTCCAGTCTGCGGAACGGGTAAAGCGGGAGCGGACTTTCTCCTTGTCGAAGGGCGCACCGATCTGCACCTCGGTGAACACGAACTGCTCAATGCTGTCGCCTTTCTCACTCATCAGGCGGGCACGCAGCAACAGCCCCGTCGCCACGTCGGCCCACAGGTGATGGCCAAAGCGCATGTCGTCCCGGGGCTCCAGAATGATCTGCTGGCTTTCCATCCCGGCAATTCGCGAAACCTCACCCTTGCGGATCCGGTAGTTCTCGGCGAGCGCGCTGGGAGACTGGGGCAGACGTGCTGGAAAGCTGCGCCGGGCACCAAACTGATCGACGATCAGCAGCTTCTGTTCCGGGAGAAAGCACTGGACCTCGTCATTGTTGCGCACCACCTCCCGCGGGCTGCCATCCAGCGCCTCAAGCTTCTCGTACTCGCCATTGGCATCCACCAGATGGGTGATGCGCGACGTTTCCATGTGCTTGCCGCTCTGATAGGTGAAGGTACCCGTGTAGTTGAGTTTGTGCGCCGCGCTGGAAATCCGTCCGAGCCAGCTCAGGGGATCATTGGGCACCTGGGCCAGCGCCGGTCCGCAACCGGCAAAAACAAGCGCCAGGGCGCACAGGAAGCGCGTCATCACTCGCCGGCCACTCGCGTATCGGAAACGGAGCGCACATACAACGCGACCCCCGGCATGGCGGCGGAGGGCGCCATCGCCTGGTGGGCGATCAGGTATTCACGCTCGGAAGGCTCGGCGGCCACAAGCCGGGCCGACTTCGATGCATCGGCAACCGCAACGGCGGGAACCGGCTTCTTGAGCGCAGCCAGCGGAGTCGATGCCGACCCGGGCGCATTGAGCGTCATGGCCACCCAGCCGACGGCAGCCACGCCCATCACCGACGCGGCGATCGGCATGAAGTGACGAGCCCAGCCGGAACGGGGCTCGACGCGGGCCGGAGCCAGCACGGTAGGCTCATCGTCCAGCCGCAGCATGAGGCGGCTCGTAAAATCTGCCGACATCACCGGCTCATCCCGCAACACATCTCCGATAAGACTGTAGTGATCCCATTCCCGCCGCAAGCCACCATCCCGTTTCAGGGAGTCCAGCATGCGGGCAGATGCCGCCTCGTCGAGGGCGCCATCCAGCAGGGCAGAAACTTTCTCTTTCATCGTCTTACCACCTCTTGTTCGGAGCCGTATCGAGCAACGGCTTGAGCTTTTCTGAAATTGCTTCACGTGCGCGGAAAATCCGCGAACGCACCGTGCCTATCGGGCACTCCATGATCGTGGCGATCTCTTCGTAGCTCAAACCTTCGATCTCTCGCAGCACGATCGCAGTCCTCAGCTCCTCGGGCAGGGCCTCCATGGCCACATTCACCGTATCGCCGATCTGCTTTGTCATCAGCAACCGTTCAGGCGTATTGATATCGCGAAGCTGATCGCCCTCCTCGAAGGTTTCGGCCTCCTCGGAATCGAAATCCGTGGACGTAGGGGCTCTGCGCCCTTGGGACACGAGGTAATTCTTTGCAGTGTTGATCCCGATCCGGTACAGCCATGTGTAGAAAGCACTGTCACCACGGAACGCCGGCAAGGCCCGGTAGGCCTTGATGAACGTTTCCTGGGCAACATCCTCCACTTCGGCGGGATCCCGGATCAATCTCGACAGCAGACGGCCGAGCTTGCGCTGGTACTTGGAGACGAGCAGCCCAAACGCCTGCTTGTCTCCACGCTGCACTCGCTCGACCAGCAACTGGTCAATTTCGCGATCACTCATGGTCGGGGAACGTGATCCTTCGTAGTCGTGACCGGGACGGTCACCGACCGCGGAGTATACCGCGAGACATCCTCATTCCTCGCCGAAGTAATCGCTAGACTGCAGGGCGCACGTATAGTTCAGTCACACGCAGGGTCTTGGGCGTTCAGCGCGGCGGAGTGCCCATGCTATAGTCGGCCCTCCGTAATATCGCCCTTCGCGGCAACTCCAGAAGTGATCGCTTTCGATGTCCTCATCCTGGGCAGCGGCCTTGCCGGACAGTCCCTCGCATTGCGTCTTGCCGACAAGCTCAAGGTAGCCCTCATCACCAAGCGAACCCTGGAGGACAGCGCCAGCGCCTGGGCCCAGGGAGGCATCGCCGCCGTCCTCGACCCGGCCGACAGCACCGAAGCCCACGTGGCCGACACGCACACCGCGGGTGCCGGGCTATGTTCCGACAAGGCCACCCGCTTCGTCGTCGAGAACGGCCCCAAGGCGATACGCTGGCTGATTGATCACGGCGTCCCCTTCACCCCCGACGCCAACTCCTCGATCGGCTATCACCTCACCCGGGAGGGTGGCCATGGCCAGCGCCGGGTCATTCATGTGGCCGATGCCACGGGGGCCGCGGTACAAGCCACCCTGACCGAGCAGGTCCGGGCCCATCCGAACATTTCGATTTTCGAGCAGCACATTGCGGTCGACCTGATCGTCGGCGACAAGATCGGCAGACCCGGTGATGGCTGCCTTGGCGCCTATGTGCTGGACATCGCCAGCGACGAGGTCCGTACTTTTGCCGCCCCCCACACGGTGCTCGCCACCGGCGGCACCGGCAAGGTCTATCTCTACACCACCAACCCGGACACCGCCACCGGCGACGGGGTTGCCATGGCCTGGCGCGCGGGATGCCGGGTGGCGAACATGGAGTTCATCCAGTTCCACCCCACCTGTCTGTATCACCCCCAGGCCAAGTCCTTCCTGATCTCTGAAGCCGTTCGAGGCGAAGGCGGCCTGCTGCGCCGCCCCGACGGTTCGCGCTTCATGCCGGAACACGACCCCCGGGAAGAACTGGCCCCCCGGGACGTCGTGGCCCGGGCGATCGACTTCGAGATGAAGAAGCACGGTCTTGACTGCGTCTTCCTGGACATCAGCCACAAACCGGCCGATTTTCTGGAAGCCCACTTCCCGAACATCCTGGCCCGTTGCGCCGAACTGGGCATCGACATCACCCGCCAGCCGATCCCTGTCGTCCCCGCCGCCCACTACTCCTGCGGCGGGATCGTCACCGATCTGCAGGCACGTACCGACGTACCCGGGCTGCATGCCGTCGGCGAATCAGCCTGTACGGGCCTGCACGGCGCCAATCGACTGGCCAGCAATTCGCTGCTGGAATGCCTGGTCTTCAGCGAGGCTGCCGCCGCCGACATTCTGGACAATCCCCGCCGCTGCCCGGACAGCCTGCCCCAGTGGGACGAAAGCCGGGTTACGGATGCCGATGAAGCCATCGTGATCTCCCACAACTGGGATGAATTGCGTCGCTTCATGTGGGACTACGTGGGCATCGTGCGTACCAACAAGCGCCTCCAGCGCGCCCAGCACCGCATCCGCCTGCTCGCCAGGGAAATCGACGAGTTCTACAGCCATTTCCGCATCTCGAACGACCTGATCGAACTGCGCAACCTTGTCGTCACCGCAGACCTCATCGTCCGCAGCGCATTGAAACGCAAGGAAAGCCGCGGCCTGCATTTCAGCCGGGATTATCCGGCAACCCAGCCCAAGGCCAGGGACACCGTGATTCGCCCGGGCAAGGTCCGCAACTGAGATTCACGGATCGCCGGAGACCGACATCGCCCCGGCAACCCGAAGACGCAACCACACCTGGAACTCGCGCCACGCGGCCGGGGCCATCTGATCCTCCAGGAGCAGGAGCGCCCTACCGTGGCCGCCTTGCACCTCGCGCCACACCAGCCACACCGCAGAATGACTCACCACGGTAGCGGGCAGTATCGCGACCATGTCCTCATCGCTGGCAAGACCTGGCGCGAACTGCAGGTGCCCATCGTCCCCAAGCCCTATCCGGGGCAGTCCTCCTCGATTCGCGCGGAGGACGCCGAGCAGCGACACGGCGACAAGCCCGAAGCCCGTCCAGCTCTGCCAGTATTGCGGGAGAAACAGACATGAAAAAGCCGCCAGGGCATGCCCGCCTGCCAGAAGCAGAACAAGGCGCCGTGACGGCCTGACTTCAATGACGTTCAAGATGCACGGCCTCCCGTGCCCTCCCGGCAGTCAGATCTTGCGAAACACCAGCGTGCCGTTGGTGCCACCAAAACCAAAATTGTTCTTCATGGCCACATCGATCTTCATCGGACGGGCCACGTTTGCGCAGTAGTCCAGATCACACTCCGGATCCTGCTCGAAGATGTTGATGGTCGGGGGGGAAACCTGGTGATACACCGCCAGGGTCGTGAGAACCGACTCAAGCCCGCCGGCCCCGCCAAGCAGGTGCCCGGTCATGGACTTGGTGGAGTTAACCACCAGGGACTTGGCCACATCCGCACCAAAAGCCAGCTTGATGGCCTCGGTCTCGTTCTTGTCACCCAGCGGCGTGGAGGTGCCGTGGGCATTGAGGTACTGCACCTGATCGCCATTGATGCCGGCATTACGGAGGGCATTGACCATGCTCCGCCGCGGGCCATCGGTATCCGGGGCAGTCATGTGATAGGCATCGCCACTCATGCCGAAACCAGCCAGCTCGGCATAGATGCGCGCACCGCGCTTCACTGCATGCTCGTACTCTTCCAGCACCAGCACACCGGCACCTTCGCCAAGGACAAAACCATCCCGATCCTTGTCCCACGGACGGCTTGCGGTAGCAGGATCGTCATTGCGGGTGGAAAGGGCCTTGGCCGATGCGAACCCACCGACTGCCAGCGGCGTGACCGTAGATTCGGCGCCACCGCAGACCATCACATCCGCATCCCCGTATTCGATCATGCGGGCACTGGTGCCAATGGCGTGCAGACCCGTGGTACAGGCCGTCACCACCGCGATGTTCGGCCCCTTCAGACCAAACATGATCGACAGGTTGCCGGAGATCATGTTGATGATCGTGCCCGGAATGAAGAAGGGGGAAATCTTGCGCGGACCACCGGCGAGGAAATCGTCGTGGGTCCCTTCGATCATCGGAAGTCCGCCGATGCCCGAACCGATATTGACACCGATCCGTTCAGCGTTGGCCTCGGTGACTTCGATTCCGGAATCACGGAAAGCCTGAATGCCCGCAGCGAGGCCGTAGTGGATGAAACCATCCATACGACGCGCTTCCTTCGGCGAGAGATAAGCCGCAAGATCAAACCCCTTCACTTCACCGGCAATCTTCACCGGAAAGGACGAGGTATCAAAACGGGTAATCTCACCGATGCCGGAACGCCCGTTGGTAATGGCATCCCAGGCTTCAGACACGGTATTACCGACCGGCGAAACAACGCCAAGGCCGGTGACGACGACTCTGCGACGGGTCAAGGCAGGCTCCGGGGAATTACTTCTTGAGGTGAGCGGTGACGTAGTCGATCGCCTGCTGGACGCTGGTGATCTTCTCAGCTTCTTCGTCGGGGATCTCGCACTCGAACTCTTCTTCAAGGGCCATCACCAGCTCGACGGTGTCGAGGGAGTCGGCGCCCAGATCGTCCACGAAGGAGGATTCGTTCTTGATTTCGGACTCATTCACGCCGAGTTGTTCGGCAACAATCTTCTTGACGCGCTGTTCGATGTTTTCCATGTGTGTAACTCCTTCCCAGTTTGGAGGGTGAATTCAAAAACCCCCGCATTCTACCAAAAACGCGCACCCCCGCCAGCACGGCGAGATTTACGCCATATACATGCCGCCATTGACGTGCAGGGTCGCGCCCGTCACGTAGGCAGCGGCGGGAGAGGCCAGAAAGCCCACCACGCCTGCAATCTCTTCGGGTTTGCCAAGACGGCCGAGGGCAATCTTGCCGGCCAGCTCCTTGCGCTGGGCCTCCGGCAGATCCTTGGTCATGTCGGTATCGATGAAGCCCGGCGCCACGCAATTGACCGTGATGTTGCGGCTGCCGAGCTCCTGGGCCAGGGCCCGGGTCATGCCTGCAACACCCGCCTTGGCGGCAGCATAGTTGGCCTGACCGGCATTACCCGAGCTCCCCACCACCGACGTGATGTTGATGATGCGGCCGGTACGGGCCTTCATCATGCCGCGCATCACCAGCTTGGACATGCGGAAGACAGCCTTCAGGTTGGTATCGATGACAGCGTCCCACTCGGCATCCTTCATGCGCATCGAGAGGTTGTCGCGGGTGATGCCGGCGTTATTGACCAGAATGCCCACGGCACCGAAAGCCTTCTCGATCTCGCCGAGGACGGCCTCACAGGCCTCCGCACTGGTCACATCCAGCGCCAGGCCGCGCCCGGCCACACCGGCAGCTTCAAGCCCAGCCTGGATGTCGGCTGCACCGGACTCGGAGGTGGCCGTTCCAATGACGGTCGCCCCCAGGCGCCCAAGCTCCAGGGCAATGGCGCGGCCAATGCCGCGGGACGCGCCGGTAACCAGCGCAATCTGACCTTCCAGAACCTGACTCATGCTTCCCCCGTGGTCTTCAGCGTTTCTTCCAGAGTGGCCGCATCGGCAATGGCGCCGCCGAGCAGGCTACCCTCGATGCGCTTCGTCATGCCGGCCAGCACCTTGCCGGGACCGCACTCGAAGACGTGGGTGACACCCCGGCCGGCAATCGCCTGAACGGTCTCGATCCAGCGCACCGGCGAATAAGCCTGGCGCACCAGCGCATCCTTGATCCGGGCGGGCTGATCCTCGACCGCCACATCCACGTTGTTGAGCACCGGGATGCCCGGCACCCGCAACTCGATCTCGGCAAGCCGCTGGGCCAGACGCTCGGCAGCGGGCTTCATCAGGGCGCAATGGAAAGGCGCGCTCACCGGCAGCAGCACAGCGCGCTTGGCGCCCCGTGCCTTGGCCGCCGTAATGGCACGCTCCACGGCGGCCTTGGCGCCGGCAATGACGATCTGCCCCGGGCTGTTGAGGTTGGCAGCGGAGACAACCTCGCCCTGAGCCGCTTCGGCGCAGGCTTCGGCAGCAGCGGCTTCATCCAGCCCGAGCAGGGCCGCCATGGCACCTTCACCGGCCGGCACTGCCTCCTGCATGGCTTGGGCGCGCAGGCGCACCAGCTTGACGGCTTCGGCAAAATCCAGGGCACCAGCGGCCACCAGGGCGGAATACTCGCCCAGGCTATGACCGGCAACCAGGGCCGGAACAGCGCCTCCCCGGGCGATCCACTCGCGATAAACGGCGATACCGGCGGTAAGCATCAGCGGCTGGGTATTGACGGTCTGGGCCAGCACCTCGGCGGGGCCTTCAGCCACCATCTGCCAGAGATCCTGCCCCAGGGCATCGGAGGCCTCCGCGAAGGCCTGACGAATCACGGCGGACTCACCATAGGCGGCCATCATGCCGACCGACTGGGAGCCCTGCCCCGGAAACACGAAAGCAAAATTCATCGTTCCCTACCTTTGAATTGGCTTGCTAAGCGAAGCGGGTTGAACTGCTTAGAACTGGAGGAGCGTGGCGCCCCAGGCGAAGCCACCACCGATGCCTTCGAGAATGACCTTCTGCCCGCGCTGGATGCGGCCATCCCGCACAGCCTCGTCGAGGGCCAGGGGAATGGATGCCGCCGAGGTGTTGCCATGCCGGGAGACCGTGGCAATGACCTTGTCCATGGAGAGGCCGAGACGCTTTCCGGTGGCCTGGATGATGCGGATGTTGGCCTGGTGGGGAATCAGCCAGTCCACCTCATCGAGGGACACGCCCCCGAGATCGGCAACCTCGCGGGCCACATCGGCCAGCACCTTGACCGCAAACTTGAACACTGCCTGCCCGTCCATGCGCAGGAAGGGATCGCCGGTGACCTCACCGCGATTGATCTGCCCCGGCACGCAGAGAATGGGATTGTGGCTGCCATCCGCATGGATCGCCGACGCGAGGATGCCGGGGGCCTCCGAGGCTTCGAGCACCACCGCGCCGGCACCATCGCCAAAGAGCACACAGGTGCCGCGATCATTCCAGTCGAGGATGCGGGAGAAGACCTCCGCCCCCACGACCAGCGCACGCCGGGTGCCGCCGGAGCGGATGAACTTCTCGGCCGTGCTGATGGCGTAGGCAAAGCCGGCGCACACCGCCTGCAGGTCGAAGGCCGGGCTGCCATTGACGATGCCCAGGCGCGCCTGAAGCAGGGTTGCGGTACTCGGGAAGATGAAATCGGGCGTCGAGGTGGCGACGATGATCAGGTCGATATCGCCCGGCTTGCACCCCGCCGCCTCGATGGCCCGCAGACTGGCCTCATAGGCCAGCTGGCTGGAGGTGACATCCGGTGCCGCCAGATAGCGGGACCGGATCCCGGTGCGCTCGACGATCCACTCGTCGGAGGTCTCGATGCCGCGGGCGACCAGGTCATCGTTGGTAACAGGATTGCCGGGGAGGTAGCTCCCCGTACCGGCCACTCGTGCATAGATCATGCGGCAGACCTTTCGCGTTCCATGCGCTCGCTGATGCGCTCGATGAGTCGATTGCGGGCAGCCTCGGCAGCCCGCCAGATAGCCTGCTCGAAAGCAAAGGAGTCGGCCGCACCATGGCTCTTGACGACCACCCCGCGCAAACCGAGGAGCGCCGCGCCGTTGTAACGGCGGGAATCGAGCTTGTGCTTGAAGCCCTTGAGAGCGGACATAGCAAAGACCGCGGCCAGCTTGGTCAGCCAGTTGCGGGAGAACTGCTCGCGCAGGAAGGTCGCCATCATCTGGGCAAGACCTTCGGACGTCTTCAAGGCCACGTTGCCGACAAAGCCGTCGCAGACGACCACATCGACCGTACCCTTGTAGATGTCGTTGCCTTCAACATTGCCGTAGAAGTTGAGCCCACTCTTGCGCAGCAATTCACCGGCCTGCTTGACCGTCTCGTTGCCCTTGATCTCTTCTTCGCCGATGTTGAGCAGACCGACGCTCGGACGTTCGTTGTGTTCGACAGCCGCCACCAGCATGGCGCCCATGATGCCGAACTGCAGCAGGTGTTCGGGCGAGCAATCCACGTTGGCCCCCAGGTCGAGGACATGGGTCTGACCACGCAGGGTGGGCAGGGTGCTGCAGATCGCCGGCCGATCGATTCCGGGCAGAGTCTTGAGAACAAAGCGGGAGATCGCCATCAGCGCCCCCGTATTGCCCGCAGACACGGCAGCCTGGGCCTCGCCAGACTTGACGAGATCCACCGCAACCCGCATCGACGAATCTTTTTTGTTGCGCATGGCCAGCGCGGGCGGCTCATCCATGCCCACCACCTCAGAGGCACGCTGGATGCGCAGACGCTCGCCGAACTCGGCCAGGGCCGTCCCCAGATGAGGCTCGATGGCCTCCGACCGCCCGACCAGCACAATCCGGGTATCGCGGTCGCTCCGCATGAAATGCAGGGCAGCGGGGACGGTCACCGAGGGGCCGTGATCGCCCCCCATGCAGTCAATCGACAGGGTGACAGTCATTCGGCGCAGTGATATGGAGACATGTGTAAAAACGGCGCGAGCGCCCGAAGGCGCCGCGCCGCTTCCAGACCGGGGGGATTACTCGCCCTTGGCCTTTGCAACCTTCTTGCCACGATAAACGCCGGAGGGCGAAACGTGGTGACGCAGGTGCACTTCACCGGTGGTCGGCTCGACGGCCAGCGGGGGCGCAACCAGGAAATCGTGGGAACGGTGCATACCGCGCTTGGACGGGGACTTTTTGTTCTGTTGGACAGCCATGAAACACTCCTAGAGGAATACTTAAACCTTGCCGCGCAACTGGCGCAGAACGGCGAAGGGCGAAATCTCTTCATCATCGCCGGTCTTCACCGGCGGTTCGCAATCATCGTGACGCGGAACCAGGGGCAGGGACAGCAACACCTCGTCCTCCACCAGGGCCAGCAGGTCGGTCAGCGGTTCCACCTCAAGGGCGTCCACCTCGTCATTCTCGAGCTCGTCATCCGGCAGTGCTTCACCGGCGCGCAGCAAAAGTAGACGATTCCTGACCTCACACGGCCACACCAGAGCTTCGAGACAGCGCTGACACTGCAACACCAGCTCTGCCCGGACCAGCAATTCGACGTAAAGCTTGCCTTCGTCGTCCCGCTCGCCCTGAAACTCGAACTCCACCGAACCCACCGGCTCCAGCAGGGATCCGGCCAAACGGCCGAGACGCTCCACCGGCACCGCGCTCTGCACGCGACGTCCGTCTTTGGCCAACGCCCGCAGGTCAATCACGAAGCTTTCTTGCGACATAAGCGCGGCATGATATTATTTTCGGCTGCCTGTGTCAAAACTCTGCAAAGCCCGCGCCAAGTACGCCGGCACCGCCGGACCCCGATCATGAAACTCGTCCTCGCCTCCACTTCGGCCTACCGCCGGGAGCTGCTCAGCCGCTTCGGCCTGCCCTTCGAAATCGCCCGCCCGGACATCGACGAATCCCCCTTGCCCGACGAACCGCCCCGCGCCACCGCAGAGCGTTTGGCCATCGGCAAGGCGAAGGCCGTTGCCGGGCAGTTCGACGACGCGCTGATCATCGGCAGCGACCAGGTGGCCAGCATGGGCAGTCAGCGCTTCGGCAAACCCGGCACGATCGAGCGCGCCGTGGCGCAGCTCCGTGCCATGAGCGGACGCACAGTGATCTTCGACACGGCCCTGGCCGTATTCAACACCCGCAGCGGCCATCTCCAGATAGAAACCGTCCCCACCGAAGTCCGCTTCCGCCCCCTGTCCGACGACGAAATCGTTCGCTACGTGGAACGGGAGCGCCCCCTGGACTGCGCCGGCAGCGCAAAATCCGAGGGGCTCGGCATCACCCTGCTCGACGCCCTGAGCGGCGACGACCCGAACGCACTGGTCGGCCTGCCGCTGATCGCCCTGGCGCGCATGCTCCGCAACCAGGGTCTGGCCCTGCCCTGACGATGCACAAAGGCACGCTCTACCTGATCCCCGTCAGCCTGGGCCCGAGCCCCAGCAGCCTCACAACCCCGGCAGACGTCGCAACCCGGGCACACCAACTGGGCTATTTCGTCGTCGAAAACGCCAAGACGGCCCGCGCCGAACTCAAGCGCCTGGAGCACCCCGCCCAACTGCGCGACCTGGACATCCGGGAACTTCCCGAAAAGCCCGGCACCGCAGACCTGGATGGTTTGCTGGCCCCACTGCTGGCCGGCCAGGATGCCGGCCTGATGTCAGAGGCCGGCTGCCCTGCGGTCGCCGACCCCGGCGCCCTCCTCGTCCGCCGCGCCCACGAAAAAGGCATCACGGTCGTTCCGCTGGTCGGCCCCTCCTCCCTGCTGCTGGCCCTGATGGCTTCAGGGCTCAACGGACAGAGCTTCGCCTTTCACGGCTACCTGCCCGTCGATGAAGAGGCCCGCAACAAGCGCATTCGCGAGCTGGAAACGGAATCGGCGCGATACGCCCGCACCCAGCTGTTCATCGAAACGCCTTACCGCAACGAGCGCATGTTCGAGGCCCTGCGCAGCACCTGCCGGCCAGACACCCGTTTGTGCGTGGCGCGTGACCTGACCCTCGAAAGCGAGTGGATCACCACCCACAGCATCGCCGACTGGAAGCGTGCTCCGGCGCCCGACCTTGCCAGGCGCCCCACCGTCTTCCTGATCCTCACCGCCTGAGCAAGGCCGGCAGGCAGGCGCCGGCTCACTCGACCAGATAGATTCCGCCGCCCCGCTCCTCGACACGCAGCGGCACAAGACGCGCACCACGGCAAGGGCCCGAGACGCAGTATCCGGTCTCCGGCTCGTACAGGGCGCCATGGGTCGCACAGATCACATACAGCCGGGAATCATCGAAGAACTTGCCGGGCAGCCAGTCGAGCTCCACCGGCACGTGGGCGCAGCGGTTGATGTAAGCATGAACCCGCCCCTGAAAGCGCACCACGAAGGCCGGCTCCTGGCCGGTCACGCGCGTCACGCTGAAGCGCACCCCATCCTCACCCTCGCGCACCGCCTCCGAACTGCAGATCATGCCTGCTCCTCGAGCCAGGCGCGGAGCTCGGCAGGCGTATGCACGCAGGCCAGAGGGGCCTCCGCCAGCAACTGCGCTGCCGGATGAGCACCAAAACTGACCGCCAGCCCCGCCACCCCGGCATTCCTGGCCATCTGCAGATCGTGGGTGGTATCGCCGATCATCAGACAGGCATCCGGCCCCACCGCCAATTCCTCCATCAGCTCATGGAGCATGGCTGGATGGGGCTTGGAGAAACACTCGTCCGCACAGCGCGTGGCATGGAAGAAACGGCCCAGCCCGGAAAACTCAAGCGCACGGGCCAGCCCCTTGCGGCTCTTGCCGGTCGCCACCGCCAGGCTGTGGCCTCGCCCGTGGAGCGACTCGATCAGCGAATGCGTGCCCTCAAAGAGCTCGAGCTCATGATCACCCGACAGATAGTGATGGCGATAGCGCTCCACCATCGCGGGATAGTCCTTCTCCGCAAGCTCCGGAACCGCGTGGCGCAGCGCATCCACCAGACCCAGGCCGATGACGTAGCGCGCCCGCGCATCCGGCGGCACCGGCAGCCCGAGGTCGGCGCTGGCAGCCTGGATGGCGCGCACGATGGCCGCCGCGGAATCCATCAGCGTGCCATCCCAGTCAAAGACAATCAGCTCGAAACGCTTAGCCATGCTCCCTCTCCCGGGTCTGTTCGACGAAGGCCACAAAGCCTTCCAGTTCGGCCGGCAGGGGCGCCGAGAGTTCAATCGCCTGGTCGGTCAGCGGATGCCGGAAGGCCAGCTTCGCCGCGTGCAGGAACATCCGCTTCAGCCCCTCCTTCTCGAGTTGCTTGTTGAGCGCGAAATCCCCGTACTTGTCGTCACCGCACAAGGGAAAGCCCAGGTGACTCAGATGAACGCGGATCTGGTGAGTCCGCCCCGTCTTCAGTTCCACCTCGACCAGGCTATAGCCGCTCCAGCGCTTCACCAGCCGGACGATGCTGTGCGCCGGCTTTCCCTCCGGGTTCACGCTGACGCGACGCTCGCCGTTGTCCAGAAGGTATTTGTGCAATGGCAGCTTTACGTGCTGCTGCAGATTAAGCCAGCGCCCCGCCACCATGGTCAGGTAGCGCTTCTGTACCTTGCCGTCACGCATCATGTCGTGGAGTACCGTGAGCGCGCTGCGCTTCTTGGCAACGATCAGCAGGCCCGAAGTTTCCCGGTCGAGGCGATGCACCAGTTCCAGAAACTTTGCCTCCGGCCGCTGCCGGCGGAGTTGCTCGATGACACCGAAACTGACACCACTTCCCCCGTGCACCGCCAGGCCAGCGGGCTTGTCGAGCACCAGCAGGGCTTCATCCTCAAAAACGATGTCGAAGGCCTTGCCCACCGGCACCGGGGCTGCCGCAGGCTTGTCCGCCAGGCGGATCGGCGGGATGCGCAATTCGTCCCCCTCCTGCAGTCGGTAGGTCTGGTCGACGCGCCGACTATTCACCCGCACTTCGCCGCTGCGCAGGATGCGATAGATGTGGCTCTTGGGCACCCCCTTGCACACCCTCACCAGGAAGTTGTCGATGCGCTGTCCGGCGCTGCCGTCATCCACGCGGACATGGCTTACAGCGGGAGCTTTACTCAAGGCCATCTTTTTGAAATATACTAATTAACGGTTTTTTCGGTACTGATGCGTCGCGCCCGCCTGCAGCTGTATGTCGCTGTGCTGTCGGATTTCGACACCGGCCCGCGTCGTCCCAGAGCGACTCAACGCCTGGTTTTCCAGCGCCTTCACCGCTCCCGAACAAACCACAGGAAGGTCCATCGCCGGACAAAAAGAGGGCGATGGTACTGTATTCGACAATAAACTTGTATCAATTGCGCGCAGGCGCACACGCAGATTGACGGCCCTGAAACCGGGGGTCGCGAAGCACACCAGGCAAGCAGGCCCGAGGTCGCAACGAGAGACGCCGTCGTACCCGTGAGTACGCCCCGTCCCGGAATGGCGAGACCAGGCGACGCAGCCGGCGCTTCGCAGCCCCCCAGCGTATATCGCGGGTTCAGGGTGCAAAAGACGAATCCCGCCACCCACTTTAGTTTGTTTCCCCCCGATGAAGGATAGTCGCGAAAACGCCAAACTAAGTCACCGCAGTTAAGCGGGTGGCGCGCTTCGTCCTGCCCGTGTGCCGCGCGGGAGAAGAAGACGAATGAAGCGCATGCTCTTCAACGCAACGCAGGCCGAGGAACTCCGCGTTGCCATTGTCGACGGTCAGAAGCTGATTGACCTCGACATTGAGTCGGCCGCCAAGGAACAACGTAAGAGCAACATCTACAAAGCCGTCATCACGCGCATCGAGCCCAGCCTCGAAGCCGCGTTTGTCGACTATGGCGCCGAGCGCCACGGCTTCCTGCCGTTCAAGGAAATCTCCCGCTCCTACTTCCAGCCCGGCGTGGAAGCCAGCCGCGCCTCCATCAAGGAAGCCCTCAAGGAAGGCCAGGAGCTGATCGTCCAGGTCGAGAAGGACGAGCGTGGCAACAAGGGCGCCGCCCTGACCACCTTCGTTTCCCTGGCTGGCCGCTACCTGGTGCTGATGCCCAACAACCCCCGTGGCGGTGGCGTGTCCCGCCGTGTCGAGGGTGACGAGCGCGCCGAACTGCGTGACGTCATGGATCAACTCGAAGTGCCTGGCGGCATGAGCCTGATCGCCCGCACTGCCGCCATCGGCCGCAATGCCGAAGAGCTGCAATGGGACTTGAACTACCTCCTGCAACTGTGGCGCGCCATCGACGGTGCCGCCCAGTCCCAGGACGGCGCCTTCCTGATCTACCAGGAAGGCAGTCTGGTCATCCGTGCCATCCGTGACTACTTCCAGCCCGACATCGGCGAGATCCTGATCGACACCGACGACGTGTACGAACAGGCCCGCCAGTTCATGGCCCACGTGATGCCGCAGAACGTGAACCGCGTGAAGCGTTACCACGACGACGTGCCGCTGTTCTCGCGCTTCCAGATCGAACACCAGATCGAGTCCGCCTACTCCCGCCAGGTCAGCCTGCCCTCCGGCGGCGCCATCGTGATCGACCACACCGAGGCCCTGGTCTCCGTGGACGTGAACTCCGGCCGCGCCACCCGTGGCGCAGACATCGAGGAAACCGCCTTCAAGACCAACTGCGAAGCCGCCGACGAAGTGGCCCGCCAGCTGCGTCTGCGCGACCTGGGCGGCCTGATCGTCATCGACTTCATCGACATGGAGTCGCAAAAGAACCAGCGTGAGGTCGAGAACCGTCTGCGCGACGCCCTGCGCTATGACCGCGCCCGCGTCCAGACCGGCAAGATCAGCCGCTTCGGCCTGCTCGAACTGTCCCGCCAGCGCCTGCGCCCGGCCCTCGCCGAGACCAGCTACATCCCCTGCCCGCGCTGCAACGGCACCGGTCACATCCGCAGCACCGAATCCTCGGCCCTGCACATCCTGCGCATCCTCGAAGAAGAGGCCATGAAGGACAACACCGGCGCCCTGCACTGTCAGGTTCCGGTGGACGTGGCCACCTTCCTGCTCAACGAGAAGCGCGACGACATCGCCAAGATCGAGGTTCGCCACAAGGTCGGCCTGGTGTTGATCCCGAACCGCCACCTCGAGACGCCGCAGCACGAGATCGTCCGCCTGCGCCACGACCAGCTCAACCAGGAAGACAGCGCCCTGCCGAGCTATCGCATGGCCACCAAGCCGGCCGACGAGTCCTACTCTCCGCCGTCGGCCAATACCGATCGCCCGGTGCGTCAGGAAGCCGCGGTCAAGGGCATCACCCCGGACCAGCCCGCCCCCATCGTCGAGGCAAAGGCTGCGCCGGCGCCCGCCCCCGTGCCCGAAAGCCAGCCCGGCCTGCTGTCCCGCATCTTCGCCTTCTTCCGCGGCGAAAAGCAGCCCGAACCCGCACCGGTGGTCGTCCAGCCGGAAGCACCCCGTCGCGAATCCCGCCCGCGCAACGAGCGCGGTCGTCGTGAAGGCCGCGAGGGCCGCGAAGGTCGCGGTCGCCGCGACGGCCAGCGTGAAGAACGCGGCGAGCGCAGCGACAGCCGTGAAGCTCGGGACAACAATCGCAACAACGCCCCCGAAGCCCAGGCAGAAGCCCGGGAGAAGCCCCAGCGTCAGCGTGGCGAACGCCAGGAACGGGAAGGCCGCAACGGTGAACGTACCGAGCGCGCCGAACGCGGTGAGCGGAGTGAGCGTGGCGAGCGCGGTCGCAACCGCAACGCCCAGACCCCGAAGCCGGCCGAGACCGAAGCCCTCGTCGCCACCGAGCAGCTGAGCGCCGTTGCTGTCTCTGCAGCCGTCGCCGCCCCTGAGGCAGCAGCGGCCATCGAAGGCGAAGCGGGTGCGGAGCGCAGCCGTCGCAGCCGTCGTGGCCGTCGTGGCGGCCGTCGCAACGAGGAAGCCGGCACCAACGAAAACGCCGCCCAGGGCGAACTGGAGATCGGTGAGCAGGCCCAGATCGCGGAATCCACCGCGGCAGTGGCGGTCAGCACCGCAGCAGTGGAAGCGGTCGTTGCCGCGACCGAAGCCACTCCGGCTCCGGCCGCTCCCGAGACGACGGAAGCCGTGGCAACCGTCGCAGCGGAGCCGGCACCTGCAGCAACTCCCTCAGTCGCACAGGTCGACGAGGCCCCCGTCGCTGCAGAAGCGGTCGTCGCCCCGCCCGTCGCTGCACAAGGCGCAGATCTTGACCTGATCGAGCAGGCCGTGGCGGTCAGCCGTCAGCCCGCCGTCGAACTGGCTGCCGAAGCCCCCGTCGCCCCGGCAGCCCCGGAAGCCGTCGAAGCGCCGGTCGAGGTGGTCGCGCCCAGCGTGGAGGTCGTTACCGCCGCAGCAGCAGAACCGGTCGCCATCGAAACCCCCGCCGATGTGGTGGCGCCCGCGGCCCCGGCAGAGCCTGCGGTGGTCAACATCGTCGAGATCGCCACCCAGGCGACGCCCGTCGCCATCGAACTGCCCGATCTCGAAGCCAGCGGTCTGGTGATGATCGAAACCCGGGCCGGCTCGGTGAGCGCCCAGGCAGCGATCCCTGCCGAGCCAGCCCAAGCCCTCGGCCGTCGTCGCACCCGCAGTGCCGCACCGGTCGTAGAGGAAGCGCTGGTCCAGGTGGAAACCCAGAAGTAATCAGCAGCACGACAAGCAAAAGGCCAGTCCCGAGGGACTGGCCTTTTGCGTTTACTGCACCCCTGCCAGGATCAGGTGCTTCAACTCACGGACTGACGCCGTCGATTCACTTCCGGAAGAATATCCTCGATCAGCCCCTGCACCGCGTCCTCACACAAATCGAGGACAGCGTCGAACCCCTTCGCCCCACCATAGTAGGGATCGGGCACATCGTCGCGACGGGAGCTGCGGGCAAAGCTCATGAACATGCGCACCTTGTGCTTGCAGCCATCGGGTGCCCTGTCCCGCAGGTAGTTGAAGTGGTCCCGGTCCATGGCCAGCACCAGGTCGAAATCGGCGTAATCCTTGGGTTGAACCTTGCGCGCCCGGAGGCGGGAAAGATCGTAGCCCCGACGCAGGGCCGCCGTCTGGGCCCGCGGATCCGGCGCCTCGCCAGAGTGATAGCCCTGGGTGCCCGCTGAATCCACGCCAACCACGTCCTCAAGCCCCGCCATGGCCAACCAGCGGCGTGCCACACCTTCCGCCGTAGGTGACCGGCAGATATTGCCGGTACACACGAACAGTATTTTCATTATGGGTGTCCCTCCTACCGGTAATTTAAGCAGTCGGCGGGCGGAACGTACAAGCTCAAGGACCAATTTCTTCAGATTCTCTCAGCCAGCGGCGTCGGGTGAAGCGGATGCGTCATGTCCCTCAGCCCCGAAAGCCTGCTGACGCAGGCGAAAAAGCCGGTCACGCGCAGCCGCTGCTTTCTCGAATTCGAGGTTGCGGGCGTGCTCCTGCATTTCCTTCTCGAGCTGACGGATGGTCTTGGCCAGCGCCTTTTCATCCAGGACTCCGTACTCGGCACGGGTCTCGGCGGCGTTGACGGTGGCATCCCCTGAGCCTGCATCATAGACACCGTCAATGATGTCCTTTATGCGTTTTGTCACGGACTTGGGTGTAATTCCGTTAGCTGCGTTGAAGGCCAGCTGTTTTTCCCGGCGGCGCTCCGTTTCGCCGATCGCCGCCTTCATCGAGTCGGTGATGCGGTCGGCGTAAAGGATCGCGGTGCCGTGCAGATGCCGGGCTGCCCGGCCGATGGTCTGAATCAGGGAACGCTCGGAACGCAGGAAGCCCTCCTTGTCCGCATCCAGGATGGCCACCAGCGACACCTCCGGGATATCCAGCCCCTCCCGCAGCAGGTTGATGCCCACCAGCACATCGAACTCCCCAAGGCGCAGGTCACGGATGATCTCCACCCGTTCGACGGTATCGATATCCGAGTGCAGGTAGCGCACCCGGATGCCGTTCTCGGCCAGATACTCGGTGAGATCCTCGGCCAGACGCTTGGTCAGCACGGTGACCAGCACACGCTCCTGAGCCACCAGTCGCTGTTTGATCTCGCCCAGCAGGTCGTCCACCTGAGTGGTGGCCGGCTTAACGACGATGATCGGATCCACCAGCCCGGTCGGGCGCACCACCTGCTCCACCACCTGCCCCTGATTGGCCTTCTCGTAGGCCGCCGGGGTTGCCGAGACGAAGACCGTCTGGGGCAGCAGACGCTCGAACTCCTCGAACTTGAGGGGCCGGTTGTCCAGGGCCGAAGGCAGGCGGAAACCGTACTCCACCAGGTTCTCCTTGCGGGAGCGGTCGCCCTTGTACATCGCCCCCACCTGCCCGATGGACACATGGGACTCATCGATGAACATCAACCCGTCCTTGGGCAGGTAGTCGATCAGGGTGGGCGGCGCATCGCCGGCACTACGGCCCGACATGTGCCGCGAGTAGTTCTCGATGCCCTTGCAGAAGCCCAGCTCATTGAGCATCTCCAGGTCGAAGCGGGTGCGCTGCTCGATGCGCTGGGCCTCGACCAGCTTGCCCGCCTTCTGAAAGGTCTTGATGCGCTCCCGCAGCTCGTCCTTGATCGCCTCCACCGCCCGCAGCACGGTGGCCCGGGGCGTTACATAGTGGCTGGACGGATACACGGTGAAGCGCGCCAGCTTCTGCTTGAGGTGACCGGTGAGCGGATCGAACAGGGTCAGGTGTTCGATCTCGTCGTCGAACATCTCCACCCGCAGGGCGTGCTCGGCACTTTCGGCCGGGTAGATATCGATCACGTCACCGCGCACGCGGAAGGTTCCGCGCTTGAAATCCACGTCGGCGCGGGAATACTGCATGGCCACGAGGCGCTGCACCAGATCCCGGTGCACCACCTGCTCCCCCTCGCGCAGGTGCAGCACCATGCTGTGGTAGTCCCCCGGGTCGCCAATACCGTAGATGCACGACACGGAGGCCACGATCACCACGTCGCGACGCTCCATCAGGCTCTTGGTGGCCGACAGGCGCATCTGCTCGATGTGTTCGTTGATCGCCGAGTCCTTCTCGATGAAGAGATCCCGGGACGGCACATAGGCCTCCGGCTGGTAGTAGTCGTAGTAGCTGACGAAATACTCCACGGCATTTTCCGGAAAGAACTCCCGGAACTCCGAATACAGCTGGGCGGCCAGGGTCTTGTTGTGGGCCAGCACCAGGGCCGGCCGGCCGCAGCGGGCAATCACGTTGGCCATCGTGTAGGTCTTGCCCGAACCGGTCACCCCCAGCAGGGTCTGGAACATCAGGCCATCCCCGATCCCTTCGACAAGCTGGCGGATCGCCTCCGGCTGATCTCCGCCCGGGGCAAAAGGTTGGTGGAGCCGGAAGGGGCTCCCGTCGAAAACCACCACACGCCCACTATCGGATTGATCGGCCATGATAAAATTTCAGGTTGAAGTCAGTCGGCACTGCCCGGAAGCCTCCGGACAAGTCCGCATTATCGCCCAGCGGCCGGCACCCCGTGCCCCGCACCCTTCGCCCCATTTGGAGAACCCATGAGCTCGTCGATCTTTGCTGCGGTGGAAATGGCCCCCCGCGATCCGATTCTCGGTCTGAACGAAGCCTTCAACGCGGATACCCGCAGCACCAAGGTCAACCTCGGCGTTGGCGTCTATTTCGACGACAACGGCAAGATCCCCCTGCTCGGCGCCGTCAAGACCGCCGAAAAGGCCCGCCTCGAAGCCGCCCCGCCCCGCGGCTACCAGCCCATCGAGGGCCCGGTCGCCTACGCCAACGCGGTGCAGAACCTGCTCTTCGGCGCTGACAGCAAGCTCATCGCCGACGGCCGCGTCGTCACCGCCCAGGCCCTCGGCGGCACCGGCGCCCTGCGCATCGGCGGCGACCTGATCAAGCGCGTGGTGCCGGGCGCCACCGTCTACATCTCCGATCCCTCCTGGGAAAACCACCGCGCCCTGTTCGAGGCCGCCGGCTTCCCGGTGGACACCTACCCGTACTACAACCCGGAAACCCGCGGTGCCAACGCTGAGGCGATGATCGCCAAGCTCAACACCCTGCCGGCCGGCTCGGTGATCGTGCTCCACGCCTGTTGCCACAACCCCACCGGCGCCGATCTCACCGAAGCCCAGTGGGCCGAAGTGGTCAAGGCCTGTGCCAACCGCGGCCTGATCCCCTTCCTCGACATGGCCTACCAGGGCTTTGCCGACGGCATCGAGCCCGACGCCGTCGCGGTCAATCTGTTCTCCGCCTCCGGCCTGTCCTTCTTCGTCTCCAGCTCCTTCTCCAAGAGCTTCTCGCTCTACGGCGAGCGTGTTGGCGCCCTGTCCGTCGTCACCCAAAGCAAGGACGAGTCCGCCCGCGTGCTGTCCCAGCTCAAGCGCGTGATCCGCACCAACTACTCCAACCCGCCGATCCATGGCGGCGCCGTGGTTGCCGCCGTGCTGTCCACCCCCGCCCTGCGCGCCGAGTGGGAAGCCGAGCTGGCCGGCATGCGTGACCGCATCCGCGCCATGCGCACCGGCCTGGTCGAGCAGCTGGCCGCCCGCAAGGTTGACCAGGACTTCTCCTTCGTGATCAAGCAGCGCGGCATGTTCTCCTACACCGGCCTCACCACCGCCCAGGTGGACCGCATGAAGGACGAGTTCGGCATCTACGCTGTCGGCACCGGCCGCATCTGCCTGGCCGCACTGAACAGCAAGAACCTCGACTACGTGGCCGACGCCATCGCTGCCGTCATCAAGGCTTGATGTTGTCTTTTGCCTTCACCCTCGGGATGGAGGCAAAAATTCACGCTTCCACGGCGGCAAATTCTTGACTTACCTGAATTCGCCAACTAGAATGCGGGCCTCTGCTCCTCGATAGCTCAGTCGGTAGAGCGCCGGACTGTTAATCCGTAGGTCCCTGGTTCGAGCCCAGGTCGAGGAGCCAAAGATTCAAGCAAAAAAGCCAATCCACTCGGGTTGGCTTTTTTGCTTTGCATCGCTCATTTTGCAATCTGCGACACACCTTCCTAAAGAACGCCGCCTGACGGTCGATTTACTCCAGATACAGGCACGGCGAAAAAATACCCCCCCGGAACGTACGACGGCACGTCGAGCCCGGGCATCAACGGAAGGATGGGTTCATGTTTGGCAGCGGATTGAAACGTCAGGTATCAGAACTCGAGACCCGGCTCGCAGAGCACGCCACCACACAACAAGCCCTGGATCGCTCCCTTTCCATCGTCGAATTGGGCCCGGACGGCACCGTGCTCACCGCCAATGAGAACTTCTGCGCCACCATGGGTGCCCGGCAGACCGAGATCGTCGGGCAGAAGCACGCCAGCCTCTGCGATCCAGCCTATACGGCCAGCCATGCCTATCAGCAATTCTGGTCCGACCTGCGCGCGGGAAAGTTCTTCCAGGGGTGCTTTCGGCGACGCCACCGCTCCGGCCGGGCAGTCTGGCTTGAAGCCACCTACAATCCGGTCTTCGATCCGCAGAGCGGTCACATCACCCGGGTCATCAAGTTCGCCACGGACATCACCGAGCGCGTGGAGGAAGCCGCGCGGGCGGCAGCCCTCATCACCGCCATCGAACGCGCCATGGCCGTCATCGAGTTCGCCCCCGACGGCACCGTCCTGCGCGCCAACGACAACTTTCTCCAGACCATGGGCTACAGCGCCGGCGAGGTGATCGGAAAGCACCACCGCCTGTTTTGCCCGACCGACTTCGCGAACAGCGGCGAGTATGAGAGCTTCTGGCGCGACCTGAGGGCTGGCCGCCACGTCAGGGGCCAGTTCTGCCGCCTCGACAAGCACGGCATGCCCGTCTGGCTCGAGGCCAGCTACAACCCCGTACTGGACGAAGACGGGCAGGTGGTCCGGATCGTGAAAACGGCGTCCGATGTCTCCGCCCAGGTACGCCGCTACCATGCCGAGCAGGAGAGCACTGCCACCGCTGCCGCGGCAGCCCAGGAAACGGAGCGGATCTCGGCCCACGGAGAGGCCGTCATCCTGGAAACGGTGACCAGAATCCAGTCGATCTCCCGCGCCGTCGACGAAGCCGCCATCCAGGTGGACTCCCTGGGCCGGCGCACGACCGACATCTCCCTGATCACCAGCACCATCAAGGAGATTGCCGATCAAACCAATCTGCTCGCTCTGAACGCAGCCATCGAGGCTGCGCGGGCGGGTGAATCCGGACGAGGCTTTGCCGTGGTCGCCGACGAGGTCCGCAAACTCGCCGAGCGCACCGCCCGATCCACCGAAGAGATCACCCGCATGGTGCTCGCCATCCAGACCGAGAACAAGGCCGTCACCGCCAACATGAACGCCAACCTCAGCCAGGTCGCCGAAGGCGTCCGCCTCGCCAACAGCGCCGGCGAAGCCATCCAGCGCATCCGCGAAGAGGCACGGCGCGTGGTGGATGTCATCCGGCAGCTCAAGGACAGCGTGGCACGGAAAGCCCCCCATACGTGAGCTTCCCCCGTACCGAACCCATGTAGCAAGCCAGGCACCGTTGACACCCAGCCATCTTACGCTTAGACTATCGAGCTCAATTCCTCGATAGCTCAGTCGGTAGAGCGCCGGACTGTTAATCCGTAGGTCCCTGGTTCGAGCCCAGGTCGAGGAGCCAAGATTCAAGCAGAAAGCCAGTCCTTCGGGGCTGGCTTTCTGCTTTCTGTCGTCCGCATTCGCGCGCCCGGCAGCAAGGCGAAGCGCCTCTTCCACCTTGCCCTGCCCTCCGCCAGGCTCCATAATTTTTGAAACACAGGGGTTTCTTAGCACGAGACAAGGCGTGCCCAAGCCCATCGACCTATAAAAGGCGGCCGCGCCTCCCACCCCCGACAACGCGATGAACCAGCGAGTGATCCCTCTTGCCGACGAGCGGCAGCTCCGGCAGCTGCCCGCCATTCCGGCAGACCTGAGCCCCGCCAGCGGTACGCTGCTCGACAGCCGCGGGCGCCCGGTAAAGGATCTGCGCATCTCGGTCACCGACCGCTGCAATTTCCGCTGCGTCTACTGCATGCCCAAGTCGGTGTTCGACAAGGACTATGCCTTCCTGCCGCGCAACTCCCTGCTCTCCTTCGAGGAGATCACCCGGCTGGCCAGGCTGTTTTCCGCCCACGGTGTCACCAAGGTCCGCCTGACCGGCGGCGAACCCCTGCTGCGCCGCAATCTGGAGCAGCTGATCAGCCAACTGGTGAACATTCCCGGCATGGAAGTCACCCTGACCACCAATGGCGTCCTGCTCCCCAGGAAGGCTGCCGCTCTGAAGGCGGCCGGCCTGCAACGCGTGACGGTCAGCCTCGACTCCCTCGACGACACCATCTTCCGCGCCATGAATGACATGGACGTGCCGGTCACCGACGTGCTCAAGGGTATTGCGGCAGCAGAGGCGGCCGGGCTCGGGCCGATCAAGATCAACATGGTGGTCAAACGTGGCCTCAACGACCAGGAGATCCTGCCCATGGTCGAGCGCTTCCGCGGCACCGGCCACATCCTGCGCTTCATCGAGTTCATGGACGTGGGCAGCTCCAACGGCTGGCGGATGGACGACGTAGTACCGTCAGCCGAAGTCGTGCGACGCATCCATGAGCACCACCCCCTGGTGCAGATCGACCCCAACTACTCCGGCGAAGTCGCCGAACGCTGGCGCTTTGCCGACGGAGCCGGCGAGATTGGCGTCATCTCGTCGGTCACCCAGGCCTTCTGTTCCACCTGTACCCGCGCCCGTCTTTCCACCGAGGGCAGCCTCTACACCTGCCTCTTCGCCCAAAGCGGCCACGATCTGCGCAGCCTGATGCGGGAGGGCCGCAGTGACGCCGAACTGTCAGCCGCCATCCGCCAGATCTGGCACCGGCGCAGCGACCGCTATTCCGAGATCCGCAGCGCCGAAACCGCCTCCCTGCGCAAGATCGAGATGTCCTACATCGGAGGCTGAGCGCCGCCCCTGGCACGTGGGAGCACCACGCCAGCGCTGTGACGGGGTGCATAGTTTTCGGGTGAATTTGTTGGTCGACTACGTCGACAGGCCCGTTATGGTGCAAAATTTCGTGCTGCAACAAAACATACGAAGCCATCAACTGGCCAAGCCGCCCCCCAACCCTAGCAAGAGCGGATCATGAACAACGACGTCCCGGAAGGCACCAAGCAGATCATCGATGGGCGTGAACGGGTTTTTTACTCAGGATACTGGGTCAAGACCTATACGGTTCCCGAAGACACCCTCCAAGCCAAGCGCAAGCTGATCGGTGCCCTTACCCGCCGACTTTTCAACCACGTCGAGCACGGCCTCAACATCCCGGGCAGCCGCCTCAACGAAGCCCGCAAGAGCTATGAGGACGAGAGCGACGCCGACCGCCGGAGGGTAAAGGGCGCCATGCTGGCTGGCGCCCTGTTCAACCGGGCGGCCGACATCTTCACCAAGCTGGTGGAACTGCAGAGTGTGGGCATCGAGATCCAGTCGGACAATGCCCTGATGCGCGAGTGTGGCCGCTGCCTGCAGGAAGCCCTGGGCCTCGGGCGGCTGGTCCTGCACCGCTCCGGTGAAGAAGGCATCGACGAATTGTGGGGCGAACCCTTCAAGGCGTTTTCGATTCCCCTCGAAGACTTCTACGAGAGCCGCTACGTCAAGATCGCCATGACCCTGCGCGACATCGACCAGCTCGCGGAAGCCATGATTGCCACCTTCGAGGCGCTCCCCTGTTTCAAGGGTGTCGAGCCCCACATCCACGAGTTCGCCAACGCCGCCAAGATCAAGACCGAAACCCTGCGCACCGACCCGGACATCTTCGACATCTGGACCAGCTTCGTCACCGCCGCCGAGCGCATGTGCGGCCACTTCAACGCCGAAGCCATGCCGGTCAACCTCGAAGAACAGCACCTGGTGGCCGACGGACGCCTGCTCATCCAGCAGGGGCGCGACCTGGTCAGCTACATCACGCGGGCACGCACCCCCATGCCCAAGAGTGCCAACGAGTACATCGAACGCTGCCGTGCCTACACCGAACGCTGCGCCCGGCGAGCCTCCCGCTCGGCACTCTAGAAGACCATACCCATTGCAGGGAATTGCAGCTTCCCAGAAAATGACGGGAGAACACCTCTTGCTCGCCAGCGCCGATCATTCCCCTTCGCCGTGACGAGCTCCTGCCTATCGCAGTCACCAAGAAGAAGGAAGCCAGGCCATGAGCGCAAAACAGGACGCTACCCCCCGCAACACCGCCAAGCCCCCGCGAAAGGCATCTGCCCCGCGCCCCAGCAGCGCCGGGGACATCGCCCCCCGGAACACCCCCGAAGCCCTTGAGGACTACGTGGTCGACGAAGCCGTGGAGGCCGCCCGGGATGCCAAGCTCTCCGCGGTCAGCGACATCGTCGCCACCCTCGCCCGCCACGACACCCACAGCATTGCCGAAACCCTGCAGGCCATCATGGCCGGCGCGTCCCCCGACGACGCAGCCATTCTGCGCAATGCCCTGCTGGCCGAAGATGAGGCCGTTTACAAGAAGCTGCCCTCCCATCCGGACGAGGAGCTCGCCGACGGCTGGCGTGAAGGCGGCTATCCCTACAAGAACCTGATGTCCCGCAAGGCCTATGAGAAACAGAAGTACCGCCTTCAGGTGGAACTGCTGAAGCTCCAGGCCTGGGTCAAGGAAACCGGCCAGCGCGTGGTGATCCTGTTTGAAGGCCGTGACGCGGCGGGCAAGGGAGGCACCATCAAGCGCTTCATGGAGCATCTCAACCCGCGGGGCGCACGTGTCGTCGCCCTGGAAAAGCCCACCGAGACCGAACGCGGCCAGTGGTACTTTCAGCGCTACGTGCAGCACCTCCCCACCGCTGGCGAAATCACCCTGTTCGACCGATCCTGGTACAACCGGGCCGGCGTCGAACGGGTCATGGGCTTCTGCTCGCCCGACGAATACCTTGAATTCATGCGCCAGACGCCCGAATTCGAGCGTCAGCTGGTACGCAGCGGTGTACACATCATCAAGTTCTGGTTCTCCGTCAGCCGTGAGGAACAACGCCGCCGCTTCAAGGAGCGGGAGGCCCATCCCCTCAAGCAGTGGAAACTCAGCCCCATCGACCTGGCCTCCCTCGACAAGTGGGATGACTACACCAAGGCCAAGGAGGCCATGTTCTTCCACACCGACACCGCCGACGCCCCCTGGACGGTGATCAAGTCGGACTGCAAGAAGCGCGCACGCCTCAACGCCATGCGCTACATCCTGCACAAGCTCCCCTACACCAACAAGGACATGGACCACATCGGCCCCCTCGACCCCCTGCTGGTCGGCCGTGCCCACGTGGTGTATGAACGTGGTGAGCACGCCGGCAGCCCCTTGCTGTAAAAGCCTGCACGCCATCGATCAGGCGGCCTGCCGCCGATCGATGGGTGCAACTGACTTCCAGGCCTTCCACTACGCCAATCCGTGACGAGCGGTTAAACTGCGGCGCGTGAACGCCCAGCCCCCCACCCCCACCTTCGCCCTGTTCGACAACAATCTGGATGCCGCCGATGCGCGCGGCGCCTGGCTTCTCACCGATCTGAGAGAGGTCGTGGAATGCCGGCCCACGGACGACTGGCAGGCCGCCCTGCTGCGCCTTGAGGACGCCGCCCGACGCGGCGCATGGGTGGCGCTGGCCGCCAGTTACGAACTCGGCTATTTGATCGAAACACGCCTGCGCCCCCTTCTCCCCCCTGGCGACACCCCGCTTCTCACGGGCTGGATCTTCGAACAGGGTCAATGGCTCAGTGACGAGGCCTGCGACACCTGGCTCGCCAGGCAGGCCACATCGCCCGCTGGCGGCACCAGCCAGCTGAACGCGCTCATCCAGGAGGACGCCTACCTGGCAAGCATCGCCCGCATCCGCGAATACATCGCCGAGGGTGACTGCTACCAGGTCAATTTCACCTTCCCCCTGTCCGGCCAGGCCTTCGGTGCCCCCGCCAGCCTCTATCGCGCCCTGCGTCGGGCCCAGCCGGTACGCTACGGTGCCTTCATCAGCCACCCCGACGGCGCCATCCTGTCCCGCTCCCCGGAGCTCTTTCTCGAACGCCAGGGCCACACCCTGAGCAGTCAGCCCATGAAGGGCACGGCGGCACGCCATACCCCGCCAGAGGCCCTCGCCGCCTCCGAGAAGGACAGGGCCGAGAACATCATGATCGTCGACCTGATTCGCAACGACATGGGGCGCCTGGCCCCTCCTGGCGGCGTGCGGGTCGAGGATCTCTTCCGTATCGACCCCTACCCCACCGTCTGGCAGATGACCTCCCGGGTCATTGCCGAACCGGTCACGGCCGATCTCGGCAAGATCTTCAGCGCCCTCTTCCCCTGCGGTTCAATCACCGGCGCCCCAAAGATCCGGGCCATGGAGATCATCCGGGAACTGGAAGTGGAGGCCCGCGGGCTGTATTGCGGCGCCCTCGGCTGGATACGCCCCGGCGGCGACTTCCGTTTCAGCGTCCCGATCCGCAGCCTTCTGATGGACCAGACCGGTGAAGCCCGCCTGAACGTGGGCAGCGGCGTGGTGTATGACTCCATCCCGGCCGCGGAATGGGCCGAGTGCCATCTGAAATCACGCTTTCTGACCGCCTTGCCAAAGGGCCTGCGCCTGATCGAGACCCTGCGTTACACGCCGGGAGAAAACCCCTTCCCCTTCGTGCACGAACACCGGGCGCGGCTGAAGGGCTCGGCACAGACCTTTGGCTTTCCCTTCGACGAAGCGGCCTTCCAGCAATTGCTCGACAGCGTGAACGCCGGGGAGGCCCTGCGCGTCCGCATCACCCTGGGGCCCGACGGCGACTTCACCCTGGAGCAGACCGGCCTGGGCACGGGCGCCCCGGCGGCAAACCCGAGCATCGTGCTGTCCCCTCGGCGTACCTCCAGCCACGATCTTCTCTTCCGCCACAAGACCACCGCCCGCGCCCTCTACGATGCAGAGCTGGCGCGGGTCATGGGCCTGGGGCACTTCGACGCCCTGTTCCTGAATGAAAAGGGCCAACTGACCGAAGGCGCCCGCAGCAATCTCTTCGTGGAGAGGGGTGGCATCCTGCTGACCCCGCCGCTGGACGCCGGGGTGTTGAACGGTGTCCTGCGCCAGCGTCTGCTCAGCGAAGGAAAGGCCAGGGAAGCCCAACTGAGCCTGGACGACCTCCGCGACGCAGAGGCCATCTTCATGGGCAATGGCCTGCGAGGCCTGCTCCGCGTACAGCTGGAGAGCGCGGAGCAGGCAAGCCTGGCCTGAAAGGCCCCGGCCTTACTTGGCGCCCTTGCCCTTCGGCACCACCACCAGGCGCTCGACGAGGGCCTTGGCGCTGGCGGCGTCTTCCTTCAACAGCAGCTGCACACCCGCACGCAGCAACTCCGATTTGGTGCAGATCCGCCCGGCCTTGGCCAGGGACTCACGCAGCTGCTTGAGCTGGGCATGCTCGCTCTTGGGCATCGAGAAGGAGTCACGCACCACCTTCTCGCGGCTGGCCTTGACCGGCTTCTCTGCCTTGACGGCCTTCTCCTTCACCGGCTTCTCCGCCTTGACGGCCTTCGGCTTCTCGGTCTTGGGTGCCTTCACGGCGGCTTCAGCCTTGACGGGCACCGCCTTCTTGGCAGCGGCAACCGGCTTGGCGGGCGCCTCCACGGCCGGCGTTGCGGCCTTTGCCGGCTTGGCCGGAGCCGGTATCTTGGCCTTCGCCGGGGCTGCGACCTTCACCGGCTTCGCCGCCTTGACCACCTTGGCGGGCGCCGTCGGCTTGGCTGCGGCAGCCCGGACCGGGGCCTTCACCGGCGCCACCGGCGCGGCGACCACCTCGGGAACAGCAGGTGCAACGACAGCGGCCACCGGCACCGCCTCATCTGCCACTACATTGACCGGCACCTCGGCCACCGGAGCGGTAGGCTCGGCAGGCTGCGCTGGTGCATCCTGAGCCGGATCAGGCAGGCGTACCGCCAGGGCTTCATTTTCCTTCTGCAGCGTCGAACGCAGGGCAGACTTGGTCTTGCTGTTCATACTTTTTCTCCTGTCAGTTTCAATACTTCCACAACCAGTTTGTCCACTTCCCGGGCCGCCTCGGCCCCGCTGCGGCCCAGTTGATACACCGTGCCGCCAATAACTGCGCTCTGGGCAAAGGCGTTGCGCTGGGACAACGCCGCACCGAGGACCGGCAAGGAAAAGTCGCGCATCACCTCGAGCACATCCCAGGCAAGATTGGTCCGCAACACGCGGTTGGGCACCAGGGCCGCGCGCAGGCCCTTGCGAGCTGCCTGGGCCTGGAGAATCAGTCGTTCCACCGCCTTCGTGGACCACAGATCAGCCGGGCTGGGCACCACGGGCACCAGGGCCACGTCGGCCTCGGCCAGGGCGGCCAGCGTCATCGGGTGCTCGATGGATGGCGGGCAGTCCAGCAACACCATGCCCGCCTCGCGCCCGAGCCGCCGCAAGCAGGCCTGCAGGCCTTCCGCGGGCCCGTCGGGCCGCAGCACCTTGGCCGGAAAGGGCGTTGCCTCCGGCGCCGCATGGGACCAGCGCAAGGCCGTCTCCTGGGGGTCGAGATCGATCACGACCACCCGTTGCCCGCTCCGCACCAGGCCGCCGGCCAGCTGCATCGTGAGGGTCGACTTTCCCGCACCACCCTTCTGGGACAGCACGGTCACCACCTTGGCTCTTGCCACGGAACCTCCATTAGGTAATACCGTATTATTTTTACCCAAGACCACCGCAAACACAAGCTGCGCTCAACGGGCGAACATTGACGGCCAGGCTGGGCGGAACACTCCACCACCGGCACGGACAGGTACGAATGTGGAGCGCATGAGGCAAAACGCCCCGGACAAAGACCGGGGCGTCAGAAGAAACCAGGCTGAAGAAGCGCGTGTCAACGCAGGAAATCGGTTCGGAAGGATGGCCGTCGTGGCGCCGACTGGATGACGATCTGCTGCGCCCCGTCGCCGCGCCGCGGACGCACCCCGGCGCCGTCACACTCCCGCAGTCCGCGGGTGCCCAGGCGCAGGCACTGCACCTCACCGCCACCGCAATGGGCCCCCATGTCCGTCGGGCACCCTTCTTCCATGTGCTCGATGCGCAACAGCTCCAGAAAGCGGATGGCCGAATCGCGACAGCCGAAGACGGTGAGCCGCCCGTCATTGGCGCACAGCCAGCGCTCATCCACCGTGATGCCCACACAGCAGTCACGCCCGCCTTTGAGTGTGTGGATGCGTACCCGGGTCTGCCCGAGGCGCCATAGCGGCGCCACGGCGAGTTCGAGCCAGGTCGCGTTGCGTCCCTTGAGTTCCATTTGTCCCCTCCATTATTTTTGCTGTGTCTGCTCGAAAACGCCAAAATCCGGGCGTCTTCCGCGACACTATGAGTATTATCGACAAATAACCCAGCTATGGGTATGGGAATAATTGATGGCAGAAAATCCGGGCTACCCCGGCAATCCACGGCCCGATGCCTGCCCTCGTACACGCTTTCAACCGGAGAAAAACACAATGAAAATCGAGACACTCGCCGTCCACGGTGGCTACAGCCCTGACCCGACCACCAAGGCCGTGGCCGTGCCGATCTACCAGACCACGTCCTACGCCTTCGACGACACCCAGCATGGCGCCGATCTGTTCGACCTGAAGGTGGCCGGCAACATCTACACCCGTATCATGAACCCCACCCAGGCCGTGCTTGAGGCCCGCGTGGCGGCCATGGAGGGCGGCATCGCCGGCCTGGCCCTGGCTTCCGGCATGGCCGCCATCACCTACTCGATCCAGACCATCGCCGAAGCCGGCGACAACATTGTTTCGGCATCCACCCTGTACGGCGGCACCTACAACCTGTTTGCCCACACCCTGCCGCAGATCGGCATCCAGGTGCGCTTTGCCGACCACCGCGACCCGGCCTCCTTCGCCCCGCTGATCGATGCCCGCACCAAGGCCATCTTCTGCGAGTCGGTGGGCAACCCCCTGGGCAACATCACCGATTTCGAAGCCCTGGCGGCCATCGCCCACGCTCACGGCATTCCGCTGATCGTGGACAACACCGTGCCCTCGCCCTACCTGTGCCGCCCCATCGAGCATGGCGCCGACATCGTCGTGCACTCGCTGACCAAGTACATCGGCGGCCACGGCACCTCCATCGGCGGCATCATCGTCGACAGCGGCAAGTTTCCCTGGGCCGAGCACAAGGAGCGCTTCCGCCGCCTGAACGAGCCGGACGTGTCCTACCACGGCGTGGTCTACACCGAAGCCCTCGGCCCGGCGGCCTACATCGCCCGCGCCCGCGTGGTGCCCCTGCGCAACATGGGCGCCGCCATCAGCCCCTTCAACGCCTTCCTGATCCTGCAGGGCGTCGAGACCCTGGCCCTGCGCATGGACCGGATCTGTGAAAGCACCCTGAAGGTGGCCGAGTTCCTGAAGGGACACGCCAAGGTGGCCTGGGTGAACTACGCCGGCCTGCCCGACCACCCCGACCACGCCCTGGTGCAGAAGTACATGGGCGGTCGCGCCTCGGGCATCCTCAACTTCGGCGTGAAGAGCGCCGACGGTAACGGCCAGGCTGCCGGCGGCCGCTTCCAGGATGCGCTCAAGCTGGTGACGCGCCTGGTGAACATCGGTGACAGCAAGAGCCTGGCCTGCCACCCGGCGTCCACCACCCACCGCCAGCTGTCTCCGGAAGAGATGAAGAAGGCCGGCGTATCGGAAGACATGGTGCGCCTGTCCATCGGCATCGAGCATATCGACGATATCCTCGCCGACCTGGATCAGGCTCTCGCCGCAGTCTGACTGATCGAGCGCACGTAAAGAAAAACGCCGGACTTTCATCCGGCGTTTTTCATTTCAGGCCCCGACCGGAAGTCAGGCTGCGCAACCCTCCGCATCTTCCTCGGCCACCGGCACGACATGCGCGCCGGCACGGTTCGCCGCGCTGATGATCGCCTGCACCGATGCCGTCACCGTGTTGCGGTGCATGCCCGCGCCGAAGCGGCTGCCCGCCATGCCCTCCATCGCCACCTCGACGATGCACATCGCCGCTGCATCCGCGCCCTCTCCCATCGAACGCTCCTCGAAGCTCTGCACACGGATCGGCACGCCGATGGCGGCCACCGCGGCCTCCACCGGGCCGTTGCCTTCGCCGACGAACTCCACCGTCCGGCCATTCACCTCGGCCTCGATGCGGATGCCCTGGCGACTGCCCGCCTCGAAGAGGTGGTGGGCCACATAGCGGATCGGCGCGTCCGCCTCGAGGTATTCGCGGCTAAAGAGGGTCCACAACTGGTGGGCATCCACTTCCTGGCCGGTCTCGTCGGTGAGGCGCTGCACGGCGGCGCTGAACTCCACCTGCATCCGCCGCGGCATCACGAGGCCGTAATGGGCCTGGAGCAAATGGGCCACCCCCCCCTTGCCGGACTGGCTGTTAACCCGGATCACCGAGTCGTAGGTGCGCCCCACGTCGAGGGGGTCGATGGGCATGTAGGGCACCGCCCATTGCGCCCCCGGCTGCTGCACCTCGAAGCCTTTCTTGATGGCGTCCTGGTGGGAGCCCGAGAAGGCCGTGAACACGAGATCGCCCACATAAGGGTGACGCGGATGGATGGGCAACTGGGTGCATTCCTCGGCCACCCGCGCCACGTCGTTGATGTCGGAGAAGTCGAGGCCCGGGTGGATGCCCTGGGTGTACATGTTGAGGGCGAGGGTCACGATATCCACGTTGCCGGTGCGCTCCCCGTTGCCAAAGAGGCAGCCCTCGACCCGGTCCGCCCCGGCGAGCATGCCAAGCTCTGCGGCCGCCACCGCCGTGCCCCGATCATTGTGGGGGTGGAGGCTGAGAACGATCTGATCGCGCCGGGCGAGATGGCGATTCATCCACTCGATCTGGTCCGCGTACACATTCGGGCCAGCGACCTCCACCGTGGACGGGAGGTTGATGATGACCTTTTCGCCTGCCTGCGGATCCCAGGCGTCCACCACCGCGTCGCAGACCTCCTTGGCAAACTCAAGCTCGGTGGCGGTGAAGGTCTCGGGGCTGTACTCAAGCACCCACTCGGTCTCAGGCTGCTGGGCAGCAAGCTCCTTGACGAGCGTCACGCTGGCAACGGCGAGGGCCTTGACCTCGTCCTTGCTCATGCCGAACACCGTCTCCCGGAACACCGGCGAGGTGGCGTTGTAGATGTGCACGATGGCGCGACGGGCGCCCTTGAGGGACTCCATGGTGCGGCGGATGAGGTGCTCGCGGGCCTGGCTGAGGACTTCGATGGCCACATCATCGGGAATCTCGTTTTCCTCGATGAGCTTGCGGACGAAGTCGAAATCGGTCTGGGAGGCCGAGGGAAAGGCAACTTCGATTTCCTTGAAGCCGATGGCCACGAGCTTGCGGAACATCTGCAACTTGCGGGCGGGGTTCATGGGCTCGAAGAGGGCCTGGTTGCCGTCACGGAGATCGGTGCTCATCCAGATCGGCGGATGGGTGATCGTGCGGCCGGGCCACTGGCGGTCGGCGAGGGCGACCGGGGGGAAGGCGGAATACTTGGTGTTCGGATTCTTCAACATGATGATCTTGTCCTTTGCTTTCGTCGGATACGGTTCGGGTGTTCGGATGCGGACGCAGGGCTGCCAGACTGCCGCGGGCTCGTGGCCTGGCAACCGGGGCGCAGTCGTAGGGACAGCAGGGAAAGGTTCAGCGTGGTCATGGTGAAGCTCCGTTCAAAACGCGTGCGAAGACGCAATTCGCCTGTGAGCGGCGACGGGATACGACAACAGGAAGGGGGAGAAAAGATGTGCCCGTTAGGGCAGCAGCAGACCCAGCCCGGAGAGGGCCAGTAGGGAGAGAAGCGTGGTCTGTTGCCTGGAGCTCATGGACAGAAATTAGCAGGTCGATGGCGCGGCGTCAAACCATTGATGCGATAACACCGATCTATGGCACCTGGCAGGCGATGATCTGGTAGCCCGGCCCGCCCATCAGCACCCGCCCTGGCTCGAGCTTCACCATGCGGGCGCCGAGCCTGGCAAACACCTGCCCTTCGGCACGCATGAACCCCGGTTCGCACGCCACCCGGACACTCCGGCCGCGTACCACCGGATCACACAGGATGCCGCTCCAGCTGCGGCTCCCGTCATCCAGAACGACATGCTGGGGGTCACTGGAGATGGTCTGCAAACCGACTGAAACCCCGGCCTGATCGCAGTAACGGACACGTCGCACCAGGGCCAGCACCCAACGCCCGGTTTCGCCCACATGGGCCCCCACCAGGGCACCGACGCGGCACACCTCCGGATCCATCATCGACGAAGACACCCCGAAACCATTGCGGCTCGCGTCCATCAGCATCCATGCGGCAGCCGGCCGCAGCTGCGCATCGCCCGACAGCAGCGAGCGGATGAAACCCAGCCCGGTGGCCAGCGCCAGCTGCCCCTGAACATGGTGCCGCCGATACTGACGCATGGGCGGCTGCGCGCCCCACTGCCGCGACAGGTGACGAATGGTGGCCGTCACCGAAGGCAGGCTGAGCCCGGCGAAGGCCGGCGCCCCCGACGCCTCGACGAGGGTCTGCTGCAGCTCCTCGAGCATGGGCACGGCGTCCGCCGGCCGGAAGAAACGCAGCGCCGCCGACGGGGCTTCAGGCAGGCTGAGGCAGCGCCGCGGCGGCGCCAGGGTTTCCAGATCGATGGAGAACAGCCCGCCCCGGGCCGGCTCGCTGCTCAGCTCCAGGGAATGCTGCAGATAGCGCACCAGCTTGTCTGTCGCCTCGATGCGCTCCGGCGACAGCTGATCGAGGCTGGCACACTGCAAGGCCACCAGGCGCACGAACTCGCGGCTGATGGTGGAGCGGGTCTCACGCCCCTCGCGGATCGACACCGGCGTGTTGAGGGCACCGCTGGCACTGGCTGAACGGAAGGCACCACCAGCCCGCAGCCACACTTCCGGCGCCAGCCCCTGGTAATCAAAGGCCGCCCATTTCATCTCCCCTGCGGCGCTACGCACGGTGCGCAGCAGGATCTCCGTATGCAGGCCCGTCGCCGGAGAAAGGGTGGTATCGAGCGCCAGCCCGGCCAACACCAGATCGTAGGCACGCCCGAGGCTGGCGTAGAAATCCCGCCCCAGCGCCTTGTAACGGACACTGCGGGAACCAAAGGCATTGGAGAGGTAGAGGCCCGCCGCCTGACGCAGCTGGGGCTGGGCGGCTTCATCGAGGATGACCACCAGCCGGGCCAGCTCGGCAACGGAGAGTTCGGCCTCGTAGTGGAAGGAATCCAGCCAGCGGATCAGCTCGACGATGGCGGTCGGTGCCGCGTTGGTGGCGATCTCGTTGAGCGTCTTGCCCAGGGTGTCGGGATGCAGGAGCGGATGCGCATTGTGGACCACCGTGCCTCCCCCCATGACGAACCTCGAGCCTCCAAGACAAGCTGATTGAAACGAATTTTTACGCCGGGCGATGTTAGCACAAAGGGCTATTGATCTCTTCGGGCCACCCGGCCCTAGAAACACGCCCGACACAATCCGGCTGCAGCCCCCGCGGAAGCCGGACAGCCCTTGATCGGGTAAACTGGAGTCTTTGCCTGCGAGCCTCCATGCGACAGTACCTTGAACTCATGCGCCACGTGGCGGAGCGCGGCCACCGCAAGGACGACCGCACCGGCACCGGCACCCTTTCGGTTTTCGGCTGGCAGATGCGCTTCGACCTCGCCGAAGGCTTCCCCCTGCTCACCACCAAGAAGCTCCACACCCGCTCCATCATCCACGAGCTGCTGTGGTTTCTGCGCGGCGAGACCAACATCCAGTATCTCAAGGACAACAAGGTCTCGATCTGGGATGAGTGGGCCGACGAGAACGGCGAACTCGGCCCCGTCTACGGCAAGCAGTGGCGCCGCTGGGAAACCGCGGACGGCCGCAGCATCGACCAGATCGCCCAGCTCATCGAGGCCCTGAAGAAGAACCCGGACTCGCGCCGCCACATCGTCTCAGCCTGGAACCCGGGCGAGATCGAGGGCATGGCGCTGCCGCCCTGCCACGCCCTGTTCCAGTTCTACGTGGCCGGCGGCAAGCTGTCGTGCCAGCTGTATCAGCGCAGCGCCGACATCTTCCTCGGCGTGCCCTTCAACATTGCCTCCTATGCCCTGTTCACCATGATGGTGGCCCAGGTGTGCGGCTACGAAGCCGGCGATTTCGTGTGGACCGGTGGCGACTGCCACCTCTACGTGAACCACCTGGAGCAGACGCAGCTGCAGCTCTCCCGCGAGCCACGCGCCCTGCCGACGATGTGCATCAACCCGGAGGTGAAGGACATCTTTGCCTTCACCATCGACGACTTCACCCTCGAAGGCTACGACCCGCATCCCCACATCTCCGCTCCGGTGGCGGTATGAGCGGGCCCGTGCTGGCGCTGATCGCAGCCTGTGGCCATGGCCGGGTGATCGGTATCGACAACCAGCTGCCCTGGCACCTGCCGGAAGACATGAAATTCTTCCGCGAGACCACCCGCGGCAAGCCGGTGATCATGGGGCGCAAGACCTGGGAATCCTTGCCCGACGCCTTCCGGCCGCTGCCGGGCCGGCTCAACATCGTGGTCAGCCGCAACGGGGATTACCAGGCGGCAGGCGGGCGCGTCGTCGGCAGCCTGCAGGCGGCACTGAACGCCGCCAGCGATGCGGAGATTGCCTTCGTGATCGGGGGTGCCGAGCTTTTCAGCCAGGCCTTGCCGCTGGCAGACCGACTGATTCTCACCGAGATCGACCAGGACTACCCGGGCGACGCCTTCTTCCCGGCCTTCAGCCCGGACGAGTGGGTCGAAGCCAGCCGTAAGCCCCAGATTTCTGCCACCGGCCTGCCCTTCGCCTTCGTCACCTACGAACGGCGGCGCTGATGCCTTTGCCTGCGGGCACTGGCAACAAAAAACGCCGCAAATCCGCGGCGTTTTTTGCTTCAGGCGCCGCAGCGCGCTTCAGTCCTTCACGCAATCCACGAAGTAGTGGATGCGCCCGTCACGCACTTCCTTCACCAGACCGTGCACGTCGGTCTCGAAGCCCGGGAAGCGCTCGTTGAACTCCCGGGCGAACTGCAGATAACGCATCACCGTCTTGTTGAACCGCTCGCCCGGAATCAACAGCGGGATACCCGGCGGGTAGGGGGTGAGCAGCACGCTGGTGACCCGGCCTTCGAGCTCGTCAATGGCCACCCGCTCGATCTTGCGGTGGGCCATCTTGGCAAAGGCATCGGCCGGCTTCATGGCGGGCACCATGTCCGACAGGTACATCTCGGTGGTCAGGCGGGCCACATCGTTGCTGCGGTAAACGGCGTGGATGTCACGGCACAGGTCGCGCAGGCCGACGCGCTCGTAGCGCGGGTTCTTCTGCACGAATTCAGGCAGCACCTTCCACAGGGGCTGGTTCTTGTCGTAGTCGTCCTTGAACTGCTGCAGCTCGGTCACCATGCTGTTCCAGCGGCCCTTGGTGATGCCGATGGTGAACATGATGAAGAAGCTGTAGAGGCCGCACTTCTCGACGATCACGCCGTGCTCGGCCAGGTATTTGGTGACGATGGCGGCCGGAATGCCGCGCTCGGCAAACTCGCCGTCCACGTCGAGGCCCGGAGTGATGATGGTGGCCTTGATCGGGTCGAGCATGTTGAAGCCGTCGGCGAGCTGGCCGAAGCCATGCCAACGGTCGCCGGGCTTGAGCATCCACGCATCGCGCTCCTCGATGCCTTCCTCGGAAAGATCGTCCGGGCCCCACACCTTGAACCACCAGTCGGCCCCCCACTCCTCGTCCACCTTGCGCATGGCGCGGCGGAAATCGAGGGCTTCGGCGATGGACTCTTCCACCAGCGCGGTGCCGCCGGGCTCTTCCATCATCGCCGCCGCCACATCGCAGGACGCGATGATCGAGTACTGGGGGCTGGTGGAGGTGTGCATGAGGTAGGCCTCATTGAACACATCCCGGTCCAGGTGACTGTTCTCGGCGTCCTGCACCAGGATCTGCGAGGCCTGGGACAGCCCGGCCAGCAGCTTGTGGGTGGACTGGGTCGAGAAGATCATCGACTCCTTGCAGCGCGGGCGGTCGGCGCCGATGGCGTGGTAGTCGCCATAGAAATCATGGAAGGCCGCGTGGGGCAGCCAGGCTTCGTCGAAGTGCAGGGTGTCGATCTTGCCATCCAGCTCTTCCTTGATCGCCTCGACGTTGTAGAGCACCCCGTCGTAGGTGGACTGGGTAATGGTCAGCACCCGCGGCTTGGCCGTCTTGTCGGCGATGAAGGGGTTGGCGGCGATCTTGCGCTGGATGCTTTCCCAGTCGAACTCGCTGCGGGGAATGGGGCCGATGATGCCGAAGTTGTTGCGGGTGGGCATCAGGAAGACCGGGATCGCGCCGGTCATCATGATGGCGTGGAGCACCGACTTGTGGCAGTTGCGGTCCACCACCACGATGTCGCCCGGGGCCACGGTGGAATGCCAGACGATCTTGTTGGAGGTGGAGGTGCCGTTGGTGACGAAGTACAGGTGGTCGCAGTTGAAGATTCGTGCGGCGTTGCGCTCGGAGGCGGCCACCGGGCCGGTGTGGTCAAGCAGCTGGCCGAGTTCTTCGACGGCGTTGCAGACGTCGGCGCGGAGCATGTTCTCACCGAAGAACTGGTGGAACATCTGGCCGACCGGGCTCTTCAGGAAGGCCACGCCACCGGAGTGGCCGGGGCAGTGCCAGGAGTAGGAACCGTCGGAGGCGTAATGGGTCAGCGCGCGGAAGAAGGGCGGCGGCAGGGATTCGAGATAGGCCTTGGCCTCGCGCACCACGTTGCGGGCGATGAACTCGGGCGTGTCCTCGTACATGTGGATGAAACCGTGCAGTTCGCGCAGCACATCGTTGGGGATGTGACGCGAGGTACGGGTTTCACCGTGCAGGAAGATGGGGATGTCGGCATTGCGGGCGCGGATCTCGCTGACGAAGGCGCGCAGATCGGCGATGGCCTTCTCCGCTGCCTCAGGCGACGAAAACTCCTCGTCATCGATGGACAGGATGAAGGCCGAGCCGCGGCTCTGCTGCTGGGCAAAGGAGGCCATGTCACCGTAGCTGGTCACCCCAAGCACCTGCAGGCCCTCCTTCTCGATGGCTTCCGCCAGGGCGCGAATACCCAGCCCGGACGTGTTTTCCGAACGGAAGTCCTCATCAATGACGATGACCGGAAAATTGAAGCGCATGCTCGACTCCTCGATGCCCGTTATTCAGTGCGGGCGGATCAACAAAAAGCTTTGGGCGGACCTGCGTGGCTGCGCATGGTCCGCCCGTCGTTCAAACTGTAGCTGACAAGTATTTCAGATTTTCGGCAGGGTCACGCCGGTCTGACCCAGATATTTACCACCCCGGTCCTTGTAGGAGGTGGCGCACACCTCGTCGGATTCGAAGAAGAGCATCTGGGCCACGCCCTCGTTGGCGTAGATCTTGGCCGGCAGCGGCGTGGTATTGGAAAACTCCAGCGTCACGTGGCCTTCCCACTCGGGCTCGAGGGGCGTCACGTTGACGATGATGCCGCAGCGGGCATAGGTGGACTTGCCCAGACACACGGTCAACACGCTGCGCGGGATGCGGAAGTACTCCACGGTGCGGGCCAGGGCGAAGGAGTTCGGCGGGATGATGCACACATCACCGACGAAATCGACGAAATTGCGCTCGTCGAAGTTCTTCGGGTCCACGATGGTGGAGTTGATGTTGGTGAAAATCTTGAACTCGTTGGCCACCCGCACGTCGTAGCCGTAGCTCGAGGTGCCGTAGGAAACGATCTTGCCGCCTTCATTGTGGCGCACCAGTTCGGGAGCGAAGGGTTCGATCATCTTCGCTTCGCCTTCCGACATGCGGCGAATCCAGTGGTCCGATTTGATGCTCACGGGCAGCCCCTGCAAAAAACGCGGATTGTACACATGCACGGTCAGCCGTGGGCGTTGATCGCCGGGGATCTGCAGCAAGCGATGGCTGCTGCAGACCCCTTCCGATCAGGTGTTCTGCACCACGATGTTCGGGAACTTGTGGCTCATGTCCTTCTGCTTCTCCGCAATGGCGATGGCCACCTGACGGGCGATGCCCTTGTAGAGCTCCGCCACACGGCCGTCGGGGTCGGCCACTACGGTGGGCACGCCGCTATCCACCTCGCGGCGGATCTGGATGTCGAGGGGCAACGCGCCGAGGAAGGGCACGCCGTAATCCTTGCACAGGGTCTCGCCACCTCCGGTGCCGAAGATATGCTCCTCGTGACCACACTTGGAACAGATGTGGAGGCTCATGTTCTCGACGATACCGATGATGGGCACACCGACCTTCTCGAACATCTTGAGCCCCTTGCGGGCGTCCAGCAGGGCGATGTCCTGGGGCGTGGTGACGATCACGGCGCCGGTCACCGGAACGCTCTGGGACAGGGTCAGCTGGATGTCACCGGTACCCGGGGGCATGTCGATGATCAGGTAATCCAGGTCGCGCCAGTTGGTCTCCTTGAGCAGCTGGTTGAGGGCCTGGGTGGCCATCGGGCCGCGCCACACCATCGGGGTTTCCACGTCGACCAGAAAGCCGATGGACATGACCTGCAGGCCATGGGCCTCCAGGGGCTCCATCGACTTGCCATCCACCGACTCGGGCTTGAGATCGCCGATGCCCAGCATCTGGGGCTGGGACGGACCGTAGATGTCGGCATCGAGGATGCCCACCGTCGCCCCCTCGGCAGCCAGGGCCAGGGCCAGGTTCACCGACGTGGTGCTCTTGCCCACACCGCCCTTGCCGGAGGCTACGGCGATGATGTTCTTGACCCCGGGCATCAGCTTGGCGCCCTGCTGAACCGCATGGGCCACGATCTTGCTGAACACGTTGGCACTCACGTTGCCCACACCCGGCACGGAGCGGACCTGGGCGATCAGGGCCTGGCGGATACCGTCCACCTGGCTCTTCGCCGGGTAGCCGAGCTCGATGTCGAAGGACACATCGGTGCCACTGATGCGCAGGTTCTTGACCCAGCGGGACGCTACATAGTCCTTGCCGGTATTCGGATCGGCATACTGCCGGAGGCTGTCGAGGACGCTTTGTTCAGTCAGGCTCATGGTGTCGGAGGCCGGTTTGCGGCGAAAGAATGAAAACATGGGTCCGGGGGGTTGGCAGCAAGCAAACCCGAGTAATTTACTCCAGTTTACCGAAATCCCGCCCCGGCCGCGATGGGGGAAGCCCTTTGATAGAATGCCGGATTCCGAATTCACTCGCAGCATGCCGCCCATGACCTCCCCGCGCACGATCCTCGTCACCAATGCCCTGCCCTACGCCAACGGCGACATCCACCTCGGTCACCTGGTGGGCTACATCCAGGCCGACATCTGGGTGCGCTACCAGCGCATGCGCGGCAACACGGTGCACTACGTGTGTGCGGACGACACCCACGGCACCCCGGTCATGCTCCGCGCCGAAAAGGAAGGCCTGACGCCCGAGCAGCTCATCAACCGGGTGCACGGCGAGCACAGCCGCGACTTCCGTGATTTCGGCGTGGCCTTCGACAACTACCATTCCACCCACAGCGACGAGAACCGCTGGTACGCCGAAGACATCTACACCCGCCTGCGCGACACCGCCCGGCTCATCGACACCCGGGCCATCGAGCAGTTCTACGATCCGGTCAAGGAGATGTTCCTGCCGGACCGCTTCATCAAGGGCGAGTGCCCCAAGTGTGGCGCAGCCGACCAGTACGGCGACAACTGCGAGGTGTGCGGCGCGGCCTACGCCCCCACCGAGCTCAAGAACCCCTACTCGGCCGTATCCGGCGCCAAGCCGGTGCTCAAGACCTCCGAGCACTACTTCTTCCGCCTCTCCGACCCCCGCGCCGTCGAGTTCCTGCGGGACTGGACCCAGGGCACCACGCCCGACGGTTCGCGCCGCCTGCAGCTCGAAGCCGCCAACAAGATGAAGGAGTGGCTGGGCGACGCTGGCGAGAACAAGCTCTCCGACTGGGACATCTCCCGCGACGCGCCTTACTTCGGCTTCCAGATCCCCGACGCGCCGGGCAAGTATTTCTACGTGTGGCTTGACGCCCCCATCGGCTACTTCGCCAGCTTCAAGAACCTCGCCGCCCGCAGGCCCGACATCGACGTGGCCGCCTTCACCGAGGCCGGCCCGGCCGCCGCCACCGGCACCGAGCTGATCCACTTCATCGGCAAGGACATCCTGTATTTCCACGCCCTGTTCTGGCCGGCCATGCTGCACTTCGCCGGCTACCGCGCCCCCACCCAGCTGTGCGTCAACGGCTTCCTCACCGTGGACGGCGCCAAGATGAGCAAGAGCCGCGGCACCTTCATCACCGCCCGCTCCTACACCGAGCAGAAGCTCAACCCCGAGTGGCTGCGCTACTACTTCGCCGGCAAGTCCAACGGCACCATGGAGGACGTGGACCTCAACCTCGACGACATGATCGCCAAGGTCAATTCCGACCTGGTGGGCAAGTTCGTCAACATCGCCAGCCGCTGCGCGGGGTTCATCGCCAAGCGCTTTGATGGCAAGCTCGGCGAGCACGACGCCACCGCCGCCCTCGACTGGAACCTGGACGAGGTCAGCGCCGCCTTCGAGACCCGCGACTTCAGCCGGGCCCTGCGCAAGATCATGGAGTTCGCCGACCAGGCCAACGGCTACGTCAACGACAACAAGCCCTGGGAGCTGGCCAAACAGGAGGGCCAGGAAGCCCGCCTGCACGTGGTGTGCACCACCGCCATCAACATCTTCAAGGCCCTCACCGGCCTGCTCAAGCCGGTGCTGCCGACCCTCGCCAGCCAGGTCGAATCCTTTCTCGCCATCGACGCGCTGGACTGGAACAACCTCCTCGCCCCGCTGCCGGCCGGCCACACCATCAACACCTACAGCCACCTGATGACCCGCATCGAGCGCAAGCAGGTGGATGCCCTGCTGGAGGCCAACCGGGAATCCCTGGCGCCCGCCGTCACCGAAGCCCAGCCTGCCAAGGGCAAGGACGACAAGGCCGCCCACTCCGAGCAGCGGCACGCCCAGCACCAGGCCCACGCCGCCACTGCCGAGGCCGCTGCGACCAGCGAGTTCGAGCCCTTCATCTCCATCGACGACTTTGGCAAGGTCGACCTGCGCATCGCGAAGATCGTCTCCGCCGAACACGTGGAAGGTGCCGCCAAGCTGCTGCGCCTGCAGCTCGACATCGGTGAAGAGAAGCCGCGCCAGGTCTTTGCCGGCATCAAGTCGGCCTACGACCCGGCCACCCTGGTCGGCCGCATGACGGTAATGGTGGCCAACCTGGCCCCGCGCAAGATGAAGTTCGGCATGTCCGAGGGCATGGTTCTGGCCGCGTCCGACGCCTCCGGCGAGACCCCGGGGCTGTTCATCCTGTCGCCCGACGCCGGCGCCACCCCCGGGATGCGCGTCAAGTAAGCCCCCTGTCAGCCACCCGCCTTAAGCTCCTGCGCGATGAACACCAAGCGTTCCCCCTTGCCCCGCCTGACCCCAGCCTTCTGGGGCTGGGCCGCCCTCGACATGGTCGGGGTGCTGGTCCTGGCCCTCGGGGCGGCCTACCTGATGGAAGGCCGGGCCTCGCTGCTGCCCGGTTTTCCGGCCAACAGCCTGCAGGCCTGGCTATGCATGGGCGGCGGCATCGCCACCGTCTTCGTGGCCGCAGTGAAGATGCTGGTGGAAGTCATGCACAGCGCTTCCGCCGGCAACAAGGCGGCCAACGACAGCCACTTTTCCTGAGTCACCCCCACCCACCATGCCCCTGACCGCCTGCAAGCGATGGATCGTCCAGCATCGCACCGGGCCAGGCATCGCAGCTCCGCAAGGCGCGCCCCATGGCGCACACCCGACTTTCCCTCGATTGCGGAGGCTGCATGAAAATCGTTTTCCACCCCAAGCTTCTCGACACCCTGCCCGGCTACAACGGCGCGCAGTTCGGTCGTGACGCCTCCGCCGGCCTGACGGTCGGCGTCCTTGCCCTGCCCCTGGCCATGGCCTTTGCCATCGCCTCCGGCATGTCGCCCACCGCCGGCATCTGGACGGCCATCGTCGCCGGCTTCCTGATTTCCGCCCTCGGCGGCTCCCGGGTGCAGATCGGCGGCCCCACCGGCGCCTTCATCCCCATCATCTACGGCATCGTCGTCGAGTACGGCGTACAGAACCTGCTGGTGGCCACCATGCTGGCCGGTGCCATACTGGTGGCCATGGGCGTGTTCCGCCTCGGCAACCTGATCCGCTTCATCCCCAAGACGGTGGTGATCGGCTTCACCAACGGCATCGCGGTGGTCATCTTCCTGGCCCAGATAAAGGATTTCCTGGGCCTGCGGATCGACCACCTGCCTGGCGAGTTCTTTGGCAAGGTCAAAGCCCTGGTCACCCACCTGGACACCATCGACCTGCCCACTGTGGCCCTGTCGGTCGCCTCCATCATCGTGCTCCTGTCGTGGAACCGGCTGGCCCGGCGCTTCAAGCCGCTTGCCCGGCTGCCCGGTCCCCTGGGCGTGCTGATCGTCGCCACCGCCGCCAATGCCCTGCTGCAGCTGCCAGTGGAAACCATCGGCACCCGCTTCAACGGCATCCCCCAGGATCTGCCCGCCTTCGCCCTGCCCCAGCTGTCCCTCGAGACCCTCGGCAAGCTGATCTCCCCGGCCCTCACCATCGCCCTGCTCGGTGCAATCGAATCGCTGCTGTCGGCGCGGGTGGCCGATGCAGCCATCGAGGACCGTCACGACCCCAACCAGGAACTCATCGCCCAGGGCCTGGCCAACCTCGCCGCGCCGCTGTTCGGCGGGTTTGCGGCCACCGGCGCCATCGCCCGCACCGCCACCAACGTGCGCACCGGCGGCCGCAGCCCGGTGGCAGGCATCGTCCATGCACTGGTGCTGCTGGCCGTGGTGCTGGTGTTCGCGCCCTTTGCCAAACACATCCCCCTGGCCACCCTGTCGGCCATCGTGGTGGTGGTGGCCATCAACATGGGCGAATGGCACGAATTCCGCGGCCTCACGCGCTTCTCGGTCAACTACCGCACCACCCTGCTGAGCACCTTCTTCGTCACCGTCTTCTTCGACCTGACCCTGGCGGTGGAACTGGGCATGGTGCTGGCCAGCCTGTTCTTCATCTACCGCATGTCCGATCTCACCCGGGTCGAGCGCCTGCCGCTGACCGAGCTGTCGATGCTGCCCGGCTTCCTCTACCCCGACGGATCACCCCGGGCCGTCGCCTACTCGCTCTACGGCACCCTCTTCTTCGGCGCCATCCACAAGCTCGAGACCCTGCTCGACCCAGCCCAGCGCCACCCCGAGGTGGTGATCCTCGACATGCACCACCTGGTCAACCTGGACACCACCGGGCTCGAGGGCCTGGAGAGCCTGTGCAAGAACCTCCACAAGAAGGGCTGTGCCTTGATCCTGAGCAGCCTGAACAACCAGCCCGCCTCCCTGATCCATCGCTCGGGCTTCGCGGATGAAGTAGGCATCAACAACATCTGCGGCGACATCTACGGCGCCCTGGCCCGTGCCCGTGATCTGCTGCCGAGGTTCATGGATGAAGACAACCTCTGAGCCCGCAACCCGACGGGCAGCGCCGGGGTGGGTCAGCCCGGCCGGCCGCCCCCCGGGCCACCGGAAGCGCCCGCAAAAAAGCACTTCAACCACCATACCCATACTGGGGTAGGTGCCAATCGGGATAGAATAAGGGCATTTTCTGGCGCCTTCACCAACCCGCGACCCGACCCTCGCCGTGCCCCACTCCGCCCACCCTGAAGGCCACGACATCTGGGACTTTTCCCTGTCCCCGTTCGAGCACTTTCCCACCCTGATCTGGCGTGCGGGCACTGACGCCAGGTGCAGTTACTTCAATCAGACCTGGCTTGACTTCACCGGCCGCAGCCTCGACCAGGAAGTCGGTGACGGCTGGACCCATGGCGTCCACCCCGAAGACTTCGATCGCTGCGTCGGCACCTATCTGGAGCACTTCGCGGTCCGCACCCCGTTCGAGATGGAGTACCGCCTGCGGCGCCGTGACGGGCAGTACCGCTGGATCATCGACACCGGCCGCCCCCTCTACGACAAGGCTGGCGAGTTTGCGGGTTACATCGGTTCCTGTCTCGACATCACCGACCGCCGCAACACCGAAGCCGAACTGCGCGAGCGCGAGAACCGCCTGAGCACCCTGCTCGCCTCCATGGGCGAAGGGGTGGTCATGCGCGACGCCCAGGGAATGCTGCTGCTGCACAACAGCAGCGCCGAACAGATCCTCGGGCTCAGCGCCAAGGCCATGCAGGGCTGGGATGTGCACGGCGGGCTCCTCACCTACCTCAACGAAGACGGCGAACCCATCCCCCCCGATCAGATCCCGGCCATGCAGGTGATCGCCACGGGTCAGCCCAGGGCCGGCTTGCTCGGGCTGGACCGCCGGGACGGACGCCGACGCTGGCTGTGGACCAATTCGATCCCCCTGTTCGACGATAACGACGCCACCACCCCCTGCGGAGTGGTCACCACCATCGCCGACATCACCGCACGACGGGAAGACGAGGAACAACTGCGCCTGGCGCTGACCGTCTTCCGCAACAGCGTCGAGGCGATCATCGTCACCGATGCCCAGGAACGCATCCTGTCGGTCAATCGCGCGTTCAGCGAAGTCACCGGCTACAGCGCCGAGGACGCCATCGGCAAGACCCCCCGCATGCTCCAGTCCGGCCACCACGGCCCGGACTTCTACGCTGCCATGTGGCGCGACATCCAGGAGCATGGTTTCTGGCAGGGCGAGGTTTATGACCGGCGCAAGAACGGCACCCTCTACCCCTCCGCCCTGTCCATCAGCGTGGTGCGCGACAAGCTGGAGCGCATCACCCATTACGTGGCGGTGTTTTCGGACATCACCGAGCGCAAGGCCTCGGAAGCCCGCATTGCCTACCTGGCCCAGCACGACCCCCTGACCGGCCTGCCCAACCGCGCCCTGCTCCAGGACCGCCTCGACCAGGCCCTGGCCAGCGCCGTTCGCCACAACAGCCGCATCGCCCTGCTGTTTCTCGATCTGGACCGCTTCAAGACCATCAACGACTCCCTCGGCCACATGACCGGTGACCGGCTGCTCCAGGGCGTGGCCCTGCGCCTGTCGGCGTGCACCCGGGAGACCGACACCATCAGCCGCCAGGGGGGCGACGAATTCCTGATTGTCCTCACCGATGTGGAGGGGCCCGACGACGCGGCCCGGGTGGCCGAGAAGATCCTCGACCAGCTGCGTCCGCCCTTCGACATCGACGGCCAGCAGCTGGCCACCTCCTTCTCCATCGGGATCGCCCTCTATCCCGAGGACGGAAGCTGTGCCGACAGCCTGATGAAGAATGCCGACACCGCCATGTACCACGCCAAGGAGTGCGGCCGGAACACCTACCGCTTCTTTGACGAGCTCATGAACGTCAATGCCCTTGAGCGCCTGCACATGGAAAACGCCCTGCGCCAGGCCCTCGAGCAGCAGGAATTCAGCCTCTATTACCAACCCCAGGTGAGCCTGGCGAGCGGCCGCATCATCGGTGTGGAGGCTTTGCTGCGCTGGTTCAGCGGCGCCCTGGGTGGCGTGTCGCCCGCGTCCTTCATTCCCCTTGCCGAAGAATGCGGGCTCATCGTGCCCATCGGGCGCTGGGTGCTCCATCAGGCCTGCCGGCAGGCCGTGCTGTGGCAGGAGCAGGGCTTCGAGCCCATCCCCGTGGCAGTCAACCTGTCGGCTCTGCAGTTCCGCCGGGCCGACATGGTGGCCACCGTGCGCGAAGCCCTCGAGGCCAGCGGACTGGCGCCCCGATGGCTGGAGCTGGAGCTCACCGAATCCCTGCTGATGCAATCAGGGACCGAAGTCGAACGCACCCTTGCCGGGCTCAAGGCCCTGGGGGTGCGCATGTCCATCGACGATTTTGGCACCGGCTATTCGAGCCTGGCCTATCTCAAGCGCTTTCCTGTGGACTGCCTGAAGATCGATCAGAGCTTCGTACGCGACCTCATCGACGACCCGGACGATGCCGCCATCGTGCGGGCGGTGATCCAGCTCGGGCGCAGCCTGCGCCTGGAGGTGATTGCCGAGGGCACAGAGACCCCCGAGCAGCTCGACGTCCTGCGCGCCGAAGGCTGCTTTGCCGCCCAGGGCTTTGTCTTCAGCCCGCCGCTGCCGGCGGAGGCGCTCAACGATCTGCTGCGCATCGGCGTGCTGCCGGGCAGCCTGATCATCTCGGACTGAGCCCGGGCTCCCCGGGGCGCGTCAGGGGTAGATGACCTCGACCGCGTCGGCCGGCAGCCACTCGCGCAGGCTCTCCAGCAGACTGTCGTCGGGACGCACCCGCCAGGCCGCACCGAAGGGCAGATCGCCCTCGGCCACCCCATTGCGGTAACGCACGCGGACCGCACACTCCCCGTCACGGAAGGGGGTCAGCACGCTCTGCAGGCGCTCGGCCGCGGCGACAGCGCCGCCCGTTTCCCCGACCTCACCATTGAGCCGCAACTGAAGCGCCCGGGCGTAACGCCCCCGCGCCTCACCGAGGGTCATCAGCTTGTCGGCGACGATGCGGTAACCACCCGAGAACTCGTCATTGCTGACCTTGGCCTCGACGATCAGCACTTCATCCACCACGATGCGCTGGCGGTTGTTGTCGAAGACCTCGGAGAACACCGAGACCTCCCGCGGGGTGGTGCCGTCATCCAGCAGCACGAAGGCGATCTTGCCCCGGGCCGTCATCTTGGCGCGCACCTCCATGACCACACCGGCCATGGTGACGAGATCGCGGGACGGTTCGACCTGAGTCAGGGGCCGCCGCACGAAGCGCCGCACTTCTTCCTTGAAGGCATTGAACGGATGGCCGGAGAGGAAGAAGCCGATGGCCAGCTTCTCCTCCTTGAGTTTCTCCCGCTCGCCCCAGGGGCGCACCTTCACATAGTCGACCATCGGCGCGGCCGCTTCGCCGGGGATGTCGAACAGGCCGCCCTGCAACGCGTTGGCGGCAATCTGCTCGGCGGCCTCCATGGCGATGCCCACGCTGGCCAGCAGCTTGTGGCGGTCGGCCGGCTGCACCGGGTCTAGGGTGTCGAAGGCACCGGCCCGCACCAGCGCCTCGATGACCCGCCGGTTGGCCATGCGCTTGTCCACCCGGCAGCAGAAGTCGAAGAGATCCTTGAAGGGGCCGGACTCCCGCGCGGCCAGGATGGCCCGCACGGCCGGCTCGCCCACGCCCTTGACTGCCCCCAGGCCATAGCGGATGGTCTTGGCGTCGGTGGGCACGAAACGGTAGTCGGACTGGTTCACGTCCGGCGGCAGCACCACGATGCGGTTGGCGATCGTGTCTTCGTAGAAGATCTTGATCGTGTCGGTGTTGTCCAGGTCCGACGACATGGTGGCCGCCATGAAGGCCGAGCAGTGATAGGCCTTCAGCCAGGCGGTATGGTAGGTGACCACCGCGTAGGCCGCCGTGTGCGACTTGTTGAAGCCGTACTCGGCAAACTTGGTCATCAGGTCGAAGAGCTGCTCGGCCAGGGCCGGGTCATAGCCCTTCTGGCGGGCACCGTCGGCGATGGTCTCCCGGTGCTTGGCCATCTCGTCGGCCTTCTTCTTGCCCATCGCCCGGCGCAGCATGTCGGCGCCACCGAGGGTGTAGCCGCCGATGATCTGGGAGATCTGCATCACCTGTTCCTGGTACACGATCACCCCGTAGGTGGGTGACAGGCAGGCGGTGAGGTCCGGGTGGAAGTAGTCGATGGCCTGCTGGCCCTTCTTGCGCAGGATGAAGTCGTCCACCATGCCCGAGCCCAGCGGGCCCGGCCGGTAGAGGGCCAGCACGGCGATGATGTCTTCGAAGCGGTCGGGGGCGAGCTTCTTGAGAAGCTTCTTCATGCCGTCCGACTCCACCTGGAAGATCGCCGTGGTGTTGGCTTCGCGGAGGATCTGGTAGGCCGCCTGGTCTTCGAAGCCCAGGCTCATCAGGTCGGGCCGCTCACCGGTGAGGCGCTTCACGTATTCGAGGGCAAGCTCGATGATGGTGAGGTTGCGCAGGCCCAGGAAGTCGAACTTGACCAGGCCCACCGCCTCCACGTCGTCCTTGTCGAACTGGGATACCGGCGTGGCGTCGTCGCCGTCGGCGATGTACAGCGGGCAGAAATCAGTGAGTTTGCCCGGCGCGATGAGCACGCCCCCGGCGTGCATGCCGACCCCGCGGGTGAGGCCTTCGAGGGGCTCAGCCAGGCTCCACAGCTCCTGCACGGATTCGCCATCGTTGCCGTCGACCATCAGTTCGTTGATCTGCGGCTCCTGCTCCCGGGCCTCGGCCAGGGACAGGGGCTTGTTCTGCACCACCGGGATCAGCTTGGACAGGCGATCACACAGGCCGTAAGGCAGGTCGAGCACCCGGCCTACGTCCCGCACCACGGCCTTCGAGGCCATGGTGCCGAAAGTGGCAATCTGGCTCACCGCGTCGGCGCCGTAGTGGGCGCGCACGTACTCGATGACCTTGTAGCGGTTGTCCTGGCAGAAGTCGATGTCGAAGTCGGGCATGGACACCCGCTCCGGGTTGAGGAAGCGCTCGAACAGCAGGGCGTAGGCCAGCGGATCGATGTCGGTGATGCGCAGGCTGTAGGCCACCAGCGAGCCGGCACCCGACCCCCGCCCCGGGCCCACCGGCACCCCGTTGTGCTTGGCCCAGTTGATGAAGTCGGCCACGATCAGGAAGTAGCCGGGGAAGCCCATCTGGATGATGGTGTCGGTCTCGAACTTGAGCCGGGCTTCGTACTCCTCGCGTTTCTGCTCCCGCTCCACCTCGTTGGGGAAGAGCTCCTTGAGGCGCACCTCCAGGCCGGAGCGGGCCTCCGCCACCAGGAAGTCATCGAGGGTCATGCCCTCGGGGGTCGGGAACTGGGGCAGGAAGTTCTTGCCCAGCTGCACGGTCAGGGAGCAACGCCGGGCGATCTCGACGCTGTTCTCAAGGGCCTCGGGGATGTCGGCAAACAGCGCACACATCTCGTCCTGGGTCTTGAAGTACTGCTCGGGCGTGAAATCCTTCGGGCGGCGCTTGTCGGCCAGCACATTGCCCTGGGCAATGCACACGCGGGCCTCGTGGGCCTTGAAGTCCTCGGGCCGGGTGAACTGGATCGGGTGAGTGGCCACCACCGGCAGGTCGAGGCGCGAGGCGATCTGCAGGGCGTCGCGGATGTAGGCCTCGGTGCCCGGATGCCCTGCACGCTGGATCTCGACGTAGAAGGCGCCCGGAAAGCGTTCCGCCCAGTCTGCCGCCAGCTTCTCGGCCAGGGCCACATTGCCGTTGGCCAGGGCCTGGCCCATATCGCCATCCCGGGCGCCGGACAGGCACAGCAGGTCGCTGGCGGTCCCGGCGTCCAGCCAGTCGCGGCGCAACTCGGCCCGCCCCCGGTATTTGTTCTCGATGAAGGCCCGGGTCAGGAGCTCGCACAACTGGCCATAGCCCTTGCGATTGCGGCAGATCAGCAGGACCCGGGTCGGCTTGTCGCGCTCGATGTCGTTGGTGATCCAGCAATCGGCGCCGATGACCGGCTTGATGCCCTTGCCGCGGGCACCCTTGTAGAACTTGACCATCCCGAACAGGTTGGCCAGATCGGAGATACCAAGGGCCGGCATGCCGTCGGCAGCGGCGCGGGCAATGGCGGAGTCCACCTGCACGATCCCGTCGGAGATCGAATACTCGGTATGGAGGCGCAGATGGATGTAGCGGGGGGCGTGGGATTCAGGCATCCCGCAATTTTACCCGCCCGCCCGCATCGGTTTCACCCTTCGGTAGAGATTTCTCCGGCGGGCGGCACCAGCCGGCTGACCAGCAGCTGATCGATGCGGTGGCTATCCACATCGATGACCTCGAAGCGGTAGCCGCCAAAATCCACCCGGTCGGTACGGCGGGGGATCTTGCGCAGGTGATACATCATGAAGCCGGCAATCGTTTCGTAGTGCTCGCTGCCGTCGCCATCGTCGATGTCGAGCACGCGCATCACGTCAGCCGCCGCAGTGGCCCCATCCACCAGCCAGGAGCTATCGTCCCGGCGCACGATCTGCTCTTCCTGGACCTGCTCGACGTCGTCCCCGACCAGGGCCCGGAAGATGTCATTGAGGGTGATCACCCCCACCACCAGGGCGTACTCGTTGATGATCACCGCAAAATCCTCCCGGGCCTCGCGAAAGCGCTCGAGCACCTCGGACAGGGTCAGGGTGTCAGGCAGGGCCAGCAGCGGATTGATCGGGGCATCGGCCTTCATGGACAGGGACTGGCCCGCCAGCACCCGGTTGAGGAGATCCTTGGCATCCACATAGCCCACCACCTTGTCGATACCGCCGTCGCACACCGGAAAACGGTTGAAGGGCCGCCCGGCGATCTTCTGGCGGATGCTGTCCTCCCCCTCCTGCAGGGTGAAGAACACCACGCTGTCACGGGTGGTCATGGCCGACGGGGCGCTGCGCACCTCCAGGCCAAACACGTTCTCGATCAGCGCATGCTCCTGCTCGGCCAGCACCCCCGCCTGCGCCCCGGCCTCAACTACAGCGATGATCTCGTCCGGCGTTACCGTATCGTTGCGGGTGGTGGCCACCCCGAGGAGGCGGAACAGCAGGTCGGCGGCCTCGTTGTAAAGCCACAACAAGGGACGCAACCAGCGGATCAGCACACTCATGGGCGCGGCCACCGCCATCGCCATGCGCTCCGGCGCAGCCATGCCCAGACGCTTGGGCATCAGGTCGGCAAACAGGATGAACAGGGAGGTGACCACCATGAAGGACAGGGCGAAGGCCAGTGTGTCCACGTAGGCCGCCGGCACCAGCGCCGCCAGCAGGCCCGCCAGCCACGGCGAGAAGGCACCCTCGCCGACAATGCCGCCCATGATGGCCACTGCATTGAGCCCGATCTGCACCAGGGTGAAGAAGGGCCCCGGCCGGGCCTGCAGGGCCAGCACTCGTGCCGCGCCCTCGCTGCCGTTCTCGGCCAGCACCGCCAGCCGCGACTTGCGCGACGCCGCCACCGAAATCTCGGCAATCGAGAAGAAGGCGCTGATGCCGACCAGGAGCAGGATGAGGAGGATATGCTGGAAGAAATCCATGACGCGCTCGGCCCGGGGCGACGCTCAGCGGGCCCCTGCCTCCACCGACTTGCGCAGACGCATCTGGAGCAGGATGTTGTCGGCCTGCACCTGGAGCGCCCGGGAGCGCTCCACCCATACCGTCTGCCGGGTTTCAAAAGCCTGGGCAAGCGCCTTCAGGGCGTCCCGCCGGGTGCTGGCATAGTTGATCAGCTCGCGGCGTTGCCAGTCGCCGGCCGCCGGCGCTTCGGTCCACGACAGCTGATTGACCTGCCGCTCCCAGCGCGGGATGAAATCGTGCTCCAGCACATCCAGGGCTGCGGCCTCGGTGATGCGGCGCTGGCGCAGGGAATCCATCAGGGCAGCCTGTTCGCGCAGCAGGTCCTGCTCTTCGAGGGCGAAATGCTGGAGGGTCTGCTGGTAGGCCGAGTCAACCTCGTAGCGCCGGACCACCTCGGGCGTCTGCTGCCACAGCACACCGCCGATGGCCACCACAGCGAGCATGCCCCCCAGGGCCCGGCCGGTCAGCCACTGCACCGGCCGCGGCGAGACGATGGGCTCGGCCAGCGCCAGGCCCAGCAGCGCCCCGCCCGCCAGCCCGCCCAGGTGGGCCGCGTTGTCGATGCCCGGCAGTGAAAAGCCGGCAAACAGGGAGTAGCCGATGAAACCCAGGGTGCCGGAACGCATCTCCCTGAACACCTCGCCGGGCACCGAGCCTCGTTGCAGCAGCAGGTAGGCCAGCAAGGCACCGTACACGCCAAAGATCGCCCCCGAGGCGCCAACACTGACGCCCCCCTGCTTCCACCACAGGCTGGCCAGGTTGCCGATCAGCCCGGCGCCGATGTAGATCACGATGAACCCGGCCCGGCCGAACAGACGCTCGACCACCTGCCCCGCCTGGTAGAGCGCCAGCATGTTGAGCCCCACGTGGAGCAGCCCCCCATGCAGGAACAGGGCCGACAGCAGCCGCCAGGGCTCCCCCTTCTGGATCAGGGGCGCGAAGTTGCCCCCCGCCCGGATCAACAGCTCGGACGGAAACTGCATCGGGCTCCGGGAAACCACCGCGAGCAGCGCAAAGACAAGAACATTGACGACCACGATGGCGAGGGTGACATCGGCCCGGCGAACGCGTGAAAAGAGGAGGTTGGCGAAGGTGTCGTAGTTCAAGGGAGGGGTGGCGCAGCGGGAAGACCGTCCGATTATACGCATGGCCGGATGACGACCTTGAGGATCCCTGGCAACGTGAAACGGCACGCCACAGGACGTGACAGACTACCGGAACGAAGTCATCAAAGACGTGAAAAACACCAAGTCCCTGGGATAGAATCAAGGGTTGAAAGCCTCCTATCGGGCCCATGATCCACGTTCTCAAGCATGTCGAATCCATCACCCAGCACCGGGATCGCACCCTGCTGGAGTTGGGTGTCGCCTCAGCCCTGTTCGAACTTGTGAAGGCCCGGGAGGTGAACCTTTACAAGGTCAGCCAGCACGGCACCGACAGCTTCCTTGCCCGTGTCACCCACGTCGGCCAGGACGGGGTGCGCTACGTGCAGTCGGAGTTCGACGAGGGCGGCGAGGCCATCCCCCTGACTCAGCGCCCGGAAATGGTGGCCTGCGTGGAGCAGACCCAGATCGTGCGACGCCACGACAGTGAGCACAGCGGCTACGTGCACTGCTTTCCAATCAGCGTCGACCGCCGCGTGCTGGGCGTGCTCGAAGTCGTCTGCAACACCCCGCTCTCGACGGAAGATCTGGGCACTGCCGAGGGTTTTCTGGGCCTCTACCGGAACTATCTCAGCCTGCTCGACTACAGCGAGCGGGACACCCTGACCGGGCTGCTCAACCGCAAGACCTTCGACGAAAACCTGGGCAAGATCCTCCAGGGGCTCGCACCTGGCGAGTCAGGCCTGAACCGGGATGCCACCCCGCCCCATCGCCGGCGCCAGCATGAAGACGGCAGCTACTGGCTGGCCGTGGTGGACGTGGATCACTTCAAGCGAGTGAACGACCAGTTCGGGCACCTGTATGGTGACGAGGTGCTGCTGCTGCTTGCCCGGATCATGCAGGAGAGCTTCCGGCATCAGGATCGCCTGTTCCGATTCGGGGGCGAGGAGTTCGTGGTCATTCTGCGGGCATCCTCCGACCACGAGGTGTCTGTTGCGCTTGAACGCCTGCGTGCTGGCGTCGAAGCCCACACCTTCCCGCAGGTCGGCACGGTGACGGTGAGCATCGGCTACACCGGCATCCACTCCAGTGACACCATCCCCGACATCGTTGGCCGGGCTGACGACGCCCTTTACGTGGCCAAGGACAATGGCCGCAACCAAGTGCGCAGCTACGAGACGCTCCTGGCCTGCGGTCAGGTCTCTGCCCGCGAAGCACCCGACAGCGACATCGAGCTGTTCTAGCGCGCAGCCAGCCTAGCGCGTCGCGGCCTGGGCCGGCAGATCCTTGAGGGCCTGTTTGCGCTCTCCGTCCGCAGCAAAGATCAGGGCCTTCTGTTCGTCGCTGAGGGGCGCTCCCAGGTCACGCTCAAGGGAACTGTAGATGCGCGCCAGCCGCTCGGTGAGCCGCCCCTTGGCCGGAATGGCCCGTAGCACCTGCTCCCGGCGGGCACCGGTGATGCTCATGACTTTCTGCACAAAGCCCTCATCGATGCGACGCGTTTCCGCCTGGATGAAGGCGGCCTGAACCGGCGTCAGAACCACGGGCGGCGGCGCCGGCGCAGCCGCCGCCGGAAGGGCAAGGGCGGCCCCCAGGGCCAGGGCCGCCAGCACAACGCAGGAACAGGGATGTTTCATGATCAGGCTCAGGGAACCAGCACCGTGGAACCCGTCGTCCGCCGTGCCTCGAGCTCACGGTGCGCCGTGGCTGCGTCCTGCAGCGGAAAACGTTGATTGATGGACAGACGCACCTGCCCTGACAGCACCACGGCAAAGAGATCTTCAGCCATGGCCAGCAGATCGTCGCGACGCGCCGAATAGGCGAACAGGCTGGGACGGGTCAGGAACAGCGACCCCATCTTGCCGAGCAAGCCGGGATCAAACGGCGCCACCGGGCCGGACGCGTTGCCGAAGGTCACCATCATGCCGAGGGGGCGCAGACAGGCCAGGGAATCCATGAAGGTGTCCTGACCGATGGAGTCGTACACCACCGCCACCCCCTCTCCGCCCGTGAGCTCCCGGACGCGGCCGGAAACGCTCTCGCGGGTATACACAATGGTGTGGTCGCAGCCGTACTGGCGCGCCAGCGCCGCCTTCTCGTCGGAACCCACCGTGCCGATCACGGTGGCGCCCAGGGCCTTGGCCCACTGGCAGACGATCAGGCCGACGCCACCGGCGGCAGCGTGGATGAGGATGGTGTCACCGGGCTGGACCCGGTAAGTGCGACGCAGCAGATACTGGGCGGTAAGCCCCTGCAGCATCATGGAGGCTCCCTGCTCGAAACTCAGGGCATCGGGCAGGCGGACCAGACGGTCGGCGGGAATGTTGCGGCGCTCGGCATAGGCACCAAGGGGACCACCGGCATAGGCAACCCGATCGCCGGGCCGCAGATCGGTCACCCCCTCGCCCACCGCCTCGACCACGCCGGCAGCCTCGAGCCCGATGCCCGAAGGCAGCGGAACCGGATACAGGCCGGAGCGATGATAGGTATCGATGTAGTTCAGGCCGACAGCATGGTGCCGGAGCTGGGCCTCGCCAGGAGCCGGCGGGGCCAGGTCAGCCTCGACCCACTGCAGGACCTCGGGACCGCCGGTACGCTCAAAACGGATCAAACGGGACATGGCCTCACCTCGCGGAACATTGTCCCCGATTGTACCGGAGGGCGATTTCAAATAGCGGACGGAAGCACCCCGCCCCGGGTCACGGGGCGGGGTAATCCGGGTTCAGACCGGCAATTCTTCACGCTGCTCGGCAGCATCCACCACGGCCAGGGCGGTGATGTTGACCAGCCGGCGCACCGATGCCGAGGGCGTCAGGATATGCACCGCACGGGCGCTGCCCAGCAGGATGGGGCCGACCGAAACGCCATCGCCATTGGCAACCTTGAGCAGATTGAAGGCAATGTTGGCAGCATCCAGGTTGGGCATCACCAGCAGGTTGGCCTCGCCGTGGAGGCTGGAGTCCGGGTGGAGACGGTCGCGAATCTCGGGCGACAGGGCCGAGTCACCGTGCATCTCACCGTCACACTGCAGATCCGGTGCCTTCACCCGCAGGATGTCGCGGGCATCACGCATGCGCCGGGACGAGGCGCTGCGGGCGCTGCCGAAATTGGAATGGGACAGCAGGGCTACCTTGGGCTCGATACCGAAACGCTTCAGCTCGTCCGCCGCCATCAGGGCGATCTCGGCAGTTTCCTCGGCGCTGGGCATCTCGTTCACGTAAGTGTCGGTAATGGCCAGGACGCGCTGGGGCAGCAGCAGGATGTTCATTGCCGCATACAGGCTGGCGCCGTTCTTCAGACCGATCAGGTTCTGGACGTGATTGAAGTGGTGATCATAGCCACCGGTCGTGCCGCAGACGAGGGCATCGGCATCGCCACGACGCAGCAGCATGCAGCCGATCAGGGTACTGTCGGCGCGCATGGCTTCGCGGGCGGAGTCGGGCGTCACGCCATCGCGGCCCATCAGACGGTAGTACTCCTGCCACAGTTCGCGGTAGCGACCGTCGGACTCCACGTTGACCACGTCGAAATCACGGCCGGCCACGAGGTTGAGGCCGAACTTCTCGATGCGCATGTCGATGACCGCCGGACGACCGATGAGGATCGGACGCGCCAGGTTTTCGTCCACCACGGCACGAACGGCGCGCAGGACGCGCTCGCTCTCACCTTCCGCATAGAGCACGCGCTTTTTGTCGGCGGGAACCGCCTTGGCCTTGGTGAACACCGGCTTCATGATGATGCCGGACTGGTACACGAATTCGTTGAGACTCTGGACGTAAGCGTCCATGTCCACCTTGCGGGTGGCCACGCCGGAATCGATGGCGGCCTGGGCCACGGCGGGGGCGATCTTGACGATCAGGCGCGGATCGAAGGGCTTGGGGATCAGGTAGTTCGGGCCGAAGGACAGGTCGGCACCACCATAGGCCTGGGCCACCACATCGGATTGTTCCGCCTCGGCCAGCTCGGCGATGGCCTTCACGCAGGCCAGCTTCATCTCCTCGTTGATCTTGGTGGCGCCGGCATCCAGCGCACCACGGAAGATGAAGGGGAAGCACAGCACGTTGTTGACCTGGTTCGGGTAGTCCGAACGGCCGGTGGCGATGATGGCGTCGGGACGCACTTCCTTGGCCAGCTCCGGCAGGATTTCCGGGGTCGGGTTGGCGAGGGCGAAGATCAGGGGCTTGTCAGCCATGGTCTTGACCATCTCGGGCTTGAGCACGCCGGCGGTGGACAGGCCCAGGAAGATATCGGCGCCGACCAGGGCGTCGCCCAGGGTGCGGAACTCGGTCTTCTGGGCGTAACGGGCCTTGTTGGCCTCCATGTTTTCTTCACGCCCCACCCAGATCACGCCCTTGGAGTCGCAGACGAACACGTTCTCGCGACGGATGCCGAGGCCGCACCACAGGTCGAGGCAGGCAATGGCCGCCGCACCGGCACCGGAGCAGACCACCTTCACCTCTTCGATCTTCTTGCCGACCACCTTGAGGCCGTTGAGCATGGCGGCGGCGGAGATGATGGCGGTACCGTGCTGGTCGTCGTGGAAGACCGGAATGTTCATCCGCTCACGCAGCTGCTGCTCGATGTAGAAGCACTCGGGTGCCTTGATGTCTTCCAGGTTGACGCCGCCCAGGGTGGGCTCCAGCGCCGCGATCATGTCGATCAGCTTGTCCGGATCGTTCTCGGCCAGCTCGATATCGAACACGTCGATGTTGGCAAACTTCTTGAACAGGCAGCCCTTGCCCTCCATCACCGGCTTGGCAGCCAGGGGGCCGATGTTGCCAAGGCCCAGCACCGCGGTGCCGTTGGTGATCACCGCCACCAGGTTGCCGCGGGAGGTGTACTCCTGGGCATCGGCCGGATCGGCCACGATGGCGTCACAAGCCGCGGCCACGCCGGGGGAGTAGGCCAGGGCCAGGTCCCGCTGGTTGGTCAGGCCCTTGGTGGGCACCACCGCGATCTTGCCGCGCGTCGGGCTGCGGTGGTAATCGAGGGCGGCTGCAATGAAATCCTTGTCCATGTTCTCTCTTCTCTCAAAATGGTCCGACCCCCGCAAGCCAGGGCAACGGGATGCCGCTGGCGGGGGATATCACCGATGGTCTGGCCGGAAATCTGGATGTGTCCTGGGTACCCTGAGGCGAGCGTGTGCCCCGTATGACAGCCGTGCGGTGGTCACCCTGCCGCCCGACCGGAGTTCCGCGCCCGGGAGGGGGGCACGAAGACTTCATGTTGATTGCTTTATTGTTTGCATACGAGTTTACCCGACCCCGGCCTTTTTCGCATCCTCGGTAATTTCAGGCCGCTCCCCAATGCGTGGCACAATCGCGCGCATCCAAACAGCACCAGAAAATCAGGGGAGAAGCGATGCGACGCGTTGTATTCAATCAAAAAGGAGGGGTGGGCAAGTCCACGATCACCTGCAATCTGGCAGCGATCAGCGCCCATAATGGCCTGCGCACCCTGGTTGTCGACCTCGACCCCCAGGGCAACTCCACCCACTACCTGTTGGGGGACGCGGCGGAGAACCAGGACGACACCCTGGCCGGACTCTTCGAGCAGACCCTGTCCTTCAAGTTCAGCCCCAAGAAGACCGAGGAGTTCGTCCACCCGACCCCCTTCGCCAACCTGTCGATCATGCCCTCGCACCCCAATCTGGAAGAACTCCAGGGGAAGCTGGAATCCCGCTACAAGATCTTCAAGCTGCGGGACGCCCTGGACGAGCTGGCCGATGACTACGACGCGGTGTTCATCGACACCCCGCCGGCCCTCAACTTCTATACCCGCTCGGCCCTGATCGCCACCCGCCTGTGCCTGATCCCCTTCGACTGCGATGACTTCTCCCGCCGCGCGCTGTACGCGCTGATGGAGAACGTGCAGGAAATCCGGGCCGACCACAATCGGGATCTGGAGGTGGAGGGCATCGTGGTAAACCAGTTCCAGCCCCGCGCCAGCCTGCCCCAGAAGCTGGTCCAGGAGCTGATCGCCGAAGGCCTGCCAATCTTCAAGACTTACCTGTCGAGCTCCATCAAGATCCGCGAAAGCCATGAACAGGCCAAGCCCATGATCCACCTGGACCCCAAGCACAAGCTGGCCCAGGAGTTCGTGGCCCTGCATGCTGAGCTGCGCGGCACCTGAGTGCCGACACTCGCACACCATCGAAACCGTTCCCATGACGCTAAGAATTTAACGGACGAAGGCGGCGCTGACTTGTGCGCCGCAAGAATTTCATTAACATTCATCCTGGAAACTTAACCATCGAAAAGAGCAACGCATTGATTTTTGGCTTTTTTTGACGCCATCACAACGTCATTCACGAAACAATTCCGCATGAATGCCAAACCCCTGAAGACCGTCATCATCGTCCCGACCTACAACGAGAAGAGCAATATCGCTGCGTTGGTCGATGCACTTCAGGAGCAGTTCCTGCAGCTAGAGCACGACATGCACATCCTGGTCGTGGATGACAATTCGCCCGATGGCACCGCGGACGTCGTCCGCACCCTCCAGACAAGTCACCCCAATCTCCAACTGCTGAACGGCCAGAAACAGGGCCTGGGCGTCGCCTACATCCGTGGCATGCGCCACGCCATGCAGGAGCTGCAGGCGGATGTCGTTTTCGAAATGGACGCGGACTTCTCCCACAAGCCGGAAGACGTCCCCCGCCTGCTGGCAGCCATAGACGAGGGCGCCGATTTCGTGATCGGCAGTCGCTATGTTCCGGGAGGCACCATCCCCGAGGAATGGGGCCTGTATCGCCGCCTGAACTCGCGTTTCGGGAACATCGTCGCCCGCTACCTGGCGGGCATCTACTCCGTGCGCGACTGCACCGCCGGTTTCCGGGCGATCCGGACTTCCGTCCTGCGACGCATCGATTTCGACAAGCTGCGCGTTCAGGGCTACGCGTTCCAGGTCGCGTTGCTGCATGCGGCAAAGACCAACAAGGCGAAGATCGTGGAGATCCCGGTCAACTTCATCGACCGCACCCACGGCGAATCAAAGCTCGGCCTGCGCGACATCATCGAATTCATCCTCAATGCCTGGTGGATCCGGTTTGACAGCTCGAAGACCTTCATCAAGTTCCTGATCGTGGGGGCCTCGGGGGTCGTCGTCAATCTGGGCGCATTCACGCTGCTGCTGGCGCAAGGTCTCAACAAATACGCGGCCTCGCCCATTGCCATCGAGCTGTCGATCATCACGAATTTCTTCCTCAACAACGGGTGGACCTTCCGCTGGCGGAAAACCAAGGATCGCATGCGGACTCGCGGCATCAAGTTCAACGCCGTCTCCCTGCTGTCCCTGGGCCTGAGCTATTCGACATTCGTCCTCCTGTCCGTGCTGCTCCCGGAATATCCGCCCCAGCTCCATCAGTTCGCGGGCATCGTTCCGGCCACCCTGGCCAACTATTTCCTCAACTCCTACTGGACCTTCAAACACGTCGAGGACACGCCCTCCTGAGGCCACCGATTTTCCCCAGGCGAGATCGATCTCATGCCCTGCCACTACCTTGCCCCTGCCACCGGGACACGCCTGTGAAAGCACTCAAGCAACTCCTGACCTGGTTTACCTCGCCAGCGGCCTTGCCGGCCCTTTTCCTGCTCTACCTGGCACCACGGATTGCCATCCTGTTTGTTCCCGTGGAGGCCACGTCCGACGGAGAGTGGTACCTCGCCCGTGCCGTGGAGATGTCCCAGGGGCTGGGCTATATGGAAGATGGCGTGCCGACCGCGTTCTGGCCACCGGGCTGGCCCATGACCCTGGCCGTTCTGTTCCGCTTTTTCGATGCCTCACTGCTGACCGTACAGATCTTCAATCTGCTGTGCTCGCTGCTCACGGGCTGGCTGACCCTTGATCTGGGCAAGCGGCTCTTCAAGTCGGAGGCTGCGGGCAGACTGGCCCTGCTGCTGCTCGCGATCTACCCCAACAACATCGGCTACATCCCCCTGGTCGCCACCGAGATCTTCTACACCACCCTGCTTCTTGGCGGCTGCCGCTTGCTGATTGCGGACCAACGCCACCGGATACTCCCCATCGCCGGCATCCTGTTCGGTGCCGCCATGCTCATCAAGGCCCAGTCGCTCCTGGTCATTCCGCTGATTTTCGGCGTCGCGCTCCTTCGCGATGCAGTCAACGTCAGGAACATCCTGATCGCCATGACAAAGGCTGGAGTCGTGATCCTGACCGCACTGCTGGTGGTGATGCCCTGGAGCTATCGCAACCACACGGTCTTTGGTGAATGGGTGATGGTCTCCACGAACGGCGGCCTCACCCTGCTGACCGGCAACAACCCGAGCGCCAACGGCGACTACACGCCCGACGATCCTCTGGTCACGAGCATCACACGGACAGTGGAAAACCAGCTCGAGGTGGACAAGGAAGCCCGCCGGCGCGGAATGGCGTGGATCAAGGAAAACCCGGCGCGCTTTGCTGCGCTGATGCCATTGAAAGCCTTTCGGCTGTGGGCGCCAGACGGCGAGGCCGAGTGGCTGTACCAGCTCGGCTCCCCCTTGTACGCCGATCACGCAGCAGCTTTTCGCACCCTGCGCTACGCCAACCAGGCCTACTACACTCTTCTGATGCTGGGCTTTGGCGTTGCCGGCTTCCTGCTGGTGACCCGTCGCCGCCCGCTCTCCCCCATGCGGATAGACTGGTGGCTTCTGCCCTACGCCATAGCCCTGTATCCAACGCTCATAGCGATGGTGTTTTCAGGCCAGTCCCGCTTCCACTACCCGGTAATGCCTTTTGTCGTCATGTGCTGCGGCTGGCTGCTCGCCGAGTGGATCGGCAACGACCGCTCACAGGGCCATGACAGCCCGGTAACCAGATAACGCCCCGGACCACTCCGCACCGAGGGCTCATCAGACCGGCGTCAGCTTCGCCACCGCCAGCATCAGCCACTTGCTGCCCGCCTCGGCAAACTTGACGTGCACCCGCGCGTCGTTGCCGCTGCCCTCCGCGGCGATGATGACACCATCGCCAAAACGGGCATGCTGAACGCTCTGACCAATCCGCAGCCCCCCCAGATCGCGGGATTTCATCGGTGGAGCAGGCGGCTGGCTGGCCGCTGCCGGCTTGGCCGCACCCGGGTTGTAATAGCGTGCGGAGGGCTCGGACACGAAACTGCGGCGCGGATTGGGCGGTGTCAGCCACTTGGTCAGCCCCTCCGGGATCTCCTCCAGGAACCTCGAGCGCAGGTTGTAACGCACCTGGCCATGGAGCATGCGGCTCTGGGTGAAGCTCAGGTAGAGACGCTGACGGGCGCGGGTTACCGCCACGTACATCAGGCGCCGCTCCTCCTCCAGCCCGTCGGCCTCCTGGGCGCTGTTCTCATGGGGGAACAAGCCCTCCTCCAGACCGGACAGGAAGACCACGTCAAACTCCAGCCCCTTGGCGGCATGCACGGTCATCAACTGGACGGCCTCGGTACCCGCATCGGCCTGATGATCGCCGGCCTCCAGGGACGCGTGGGCCAGGAACTCCGCCAGCACCGACTCACCCGCCGAGGGCAGATCGCCAGGCACCTGACCGGCACCAACCTCGGCGCTGAAATTGGCCGCGGCGTTGATCAGCTCATCCAGGTTCTCGAGCCGCTCCTGCCCTTCCTTCTCCGCCTTGTAGTGGGCGCGCAGGCCGGACACCTCGATCACGTGCTCCACCATCTCATGCAGCGGCAGCTCTCGCGTTTCGCCGCGTAGTCGCTCGATCAGAACCACGAACTGGGCCAAGGATGAGCCCGGCTTGCCGGAGAGATGGGGCACGGTCTGGTAAAGGGGCGTGTTCCAGGTACGGGCAGCGTCCTGCAAGGCCTCCAGAGAGCGGGCACCAATGCCACGGGTAGGAAAATTGACGACCCGGGTGAAGGCCGTGTCATCGTCCGGATTGGCAATCAGGCGCAGGTAGGCCAGGGCATGCTTGACCTCCTGACGCTCGAAGAAGCGCAGCCCCCCGTAAACACGGTAGGCAATGCCGCTGGAAAAGAGCTGATGCTCGAGCACCCGCGACTGCGCATTTGAGCGGTACAACAGGGCGATATCGGCACGGCTCGCGCCGTCCCTCACCAGGGACTGGATCTCCTCGACAATCCAGCGGGCCTCGTCGGTATCCGTGAACGCCTCATAGACACGGATCGGCTCCCCGGCCCCCCGGTCGGTCCACAGGTTCTTGCCCAGGCGCTTGCTGTTGTGGGTGATCAGCGCATTCGCCGCATCGAGGATGTTGCCGTGGGAACGGTAGTTCTGCTCGAGGCGGATCACGCTCTCCACGTGGAAATCCCGCTCGAAATCCCGCATGTTGCCGACCTCCGCCCCCCGGAAGCGATAGATGGACTGGTCATCGTCACCGACGCAGAACAGGCTGGCGCCGCCCTCCTCGCCCTTGCCGGCCAACAGGCCCAGCCAGCGGTACTGGAGCACGTTGGTGTCCTGAAACTCGTCCACCAAAATGTGGCGGAAACGCGCCTGGTAGTGCCGGCGAATAGGCTCGTTGCGCTCGAGCAGCTCGTAGCTGCGCAGCAACAACTCGGGGAAATCCACAACTGCCTCCCGCTGGCACTGTGCCTCATACTCCATGTAAAGCTCGACCCGGCGGCGGCTGTAGTCGTCCCAGGCCTCCACCGCTGCGGGCCTCAAGCCGGCTTCTTTTTGGCCGTTGATGAAGTGCTGCAGATCACGGGGCGGGAATTTCTCGTCGTCCACGTTCAGCGCCTTCAGCAAACGCTTGATCGATGCAAGCTGATCGCCGGTATCCAGGATCTGGAACAGCTGGGGCAACCCGGCCTCGCGGTGATGGGCGCGCAGAAAGCGGTTGCACAGGCCATGAAAGGTGCCGATCCACATGCCGCGGGTGTTGACCGGAAACAAGGCCGAAAGCCGCGTGAGCATTTCCTTGGCCGCCTTGTTGGTAAAGGTGACCGCCAGAATGCCCTGGGGACTGCAGTAGCCGTTTTGCAGCAACCAGGCGATGCGGGTGATGAGCACCCGGGTTTTGCCGGAGCCGGCCCCGGCGAGGATCAGTGCGTGCCGGGGCGGCAAGGTCACAGCAGCGAGCTGTTCGGGATTGAGGTGATCGAGGAGCTGGGACATGGGTGAGACGGAATGCGGCGAAGCCCCACATTCTACCGCCAGCACCCGGGATCAGATGACCCTGAAGCGCCGGAAGCGACTGTTGCGAAAACGCTGCGCAGCCGTGACGGATTACGTGAAAGAAATTGAAAAGGGTCTTGCAGTCAACAGCGCAAGTACCTAAACTGAAATTGTGCAATGCAACAAACAAGGCTGACTAGAGGCTGACAAAACCGAATAAACATCGGAAAAAACGCTTAAAAAGACAATTTTGCATCGCGTCAAAACCGTCTTGAAGCGCTACAGAGATCAGCCCGCTTGTTTGATGCCCCCAAATACAGGAGTAACAGCAAATGAAAGCACCTAAACTACTACATTGGCACGCCCGCAAAGCCGGCGTTCCTGTCGAACGCGCCGAAGCCCTCTGGCGCAAGGCCCTTCGTGAAGCCACAGCCGATACCGGCTGGGTGGGCACCTCCGAATTCTGGGGCGCAGCGGAAGCACGCTTTCTGGAGCTGCTTGCCGAAGAGCAAAGCACACTGTGCACGCCCCATGTCGAAACCTTCATGCGCACCCAGCACCGCATGGGTCTGATGCCCCTGCTCGCCGCAGAGCAAATGTTTTCCGCGATGTCTGCCAACTGGCAGCGATTCTGCAACCAGATGAACAAGGCTGCCTGAGTGCGCCCGCCGGCGCCCTGCGCCGGCTCAACCGGGTTTTTCTCCCTCCTCTCCTTTTTGGAGATTTGACGGCGTCTGTCGCAAGGCAGACGCCGCTTTTTTTTGCCCTGTCCACCCGCAACAGCCGCTCGAGGGCCACCCGCCGGGTACTGCTATAATCCGAAGCTTTGTATCTTGACTCCGGAGTTCAATGTGCTGATTTCCAACGCCTTTGCCCAAGCCGCGCCGGCTGCCGCGCAAGACCCCCTGGGCGGTCTGACCGGCATCCTGCCGATGATTTTCATGTTCGGGGTGCTTTGGTTCCTGATGATTCGCCCCCAGATGAAGCGTGCCAAGGAACATAAAGCGCTGCTCGAAGGTCTGCAGAAGAACGACGAAGTCCTGACCGGCGGCGGCATTGTCGGCAAGGTCGTGGCCATCAGCGACGCCTACGTCACCGTGGAAGTCGCGGCCAACACCCAGATCGTCGTACAGAAGCAGGCCATTGGCGCCGTGCTGCCCAAGGGCACCCTCAAGTCGATCTGAACGGCCGACGGGCCGGTGCCCGGCACCGGCCGTCGCCAGTCGCAGCGCCCGTTCCCTCTCCTTCCCGCCAGACCATGAATCGCTACCCTCTCTGGAAAAACCTCCTCATCGGGCTCGTCCTGCTGTGGGGCCTGATCTACACCCTGCCGAACTTTTACGGGGAGGTGCCCGCCGTCCAGGTCTCCAGCGGCAAGGCCACCCTCAAGCTGGATGCCAGCGCCACCCAGAAGCGCGTCGAGGAAAGCCTGGCTGCAGCCGGCATCCAGCACGACGGCCTGTTCTCCGATTTCAACAGCGTGCGCGCCCGTTTCCGCGACACGGACACCCAGCTCAAGGCCAAGGACGCCATCGAGAAGGCCTTCAACCCGGATGCGGCCGACCCCGCCTACGTGGTCGCCCTCAACCTGCTCTCCGCCAGCCCCCAATGGCTCACCAGCATCGGCGCCCTGCCCATGTACCTGGGCCTGGATCTGCGCGGCGGCGTGCACTTCCTGCTCCAGGTGGACATGAAGGGGGCCGTCACCAAGCGCCTTGATGCCACCACCGGCGACCTGCGCACCCTGCTGCGCGACAAGAACGTCCGCCATGCGGGCATCACCCGTGAAAACCAGAGCGTGGTCATCCGGTTCCGCGATACGGAATCCCAGACCCGCGCCCGGGCCGTGATCACGGCAGGCACCAACGATCTGCAGCTGACGGAAGGCCAGGACGGCGCCGACTTCAAGATCACTGCCACGCTCACGCCCCTGGCCCAGAAGTCCATCCAGGAGTTTGCCCTCAAGCAGAACATCACCACCCTGCACAACCGCATCAACGAGCTGGGCGTTGCCGAGCCCGTGATCCAGCAGCAAGGCGTCGACCGCATCGTCGTGCAGCTGCCCGGCGTGCAGGACGTGGCCAAGGCCAAGGACATCCTCGGCCGGACGGCCACCCTCGAGATCCGCATGGTGGACGACACCCCGGGCGCCCTTGAGGCTGCCGTAGGCGGCGCGATCCCCCCGGGCACCGAGGTTTACAACGACCGGGAAGGCCGTCCCCTGCTCGTAAAGAAGCAGGTTGTGCTCACCGGCGAGCGCCTGACCGACGCCCAGCCCGGCTTTGACGGCCAGACCCACGAAGCCGCCGTGCACCTGACCCTGGACTCTGCTGGTGCCCGCATCTTCAAGGACGTGACCCGCGAGAACATCAACAAGCGTATGGCCATCCTGCTGATCGAGAAGGGCAAGGGTGAAGTCGTCACCGCACCGGTGATCCGCGGCGAGATTGGCGGCGGCCGCGTGCAGATCTCCGGCAAGATGAGCTCGGAAGAAGCCACCGACACGGCGCTGCTGCTGCGTGCCGGCTCCCTGGCCGCCCCCATGGAGATCATCGAGGAACGCACCATCGGCCCGAGCCTTGGCGCCGAGAACATCAGCAAGGGCTTCCACTCCACCCTGTGGGGCTTCGTGGCCATCGGCATCTTCATGTGTGCCTACTACATGCTTTTCGGCTTTGTATCAGTGGTGGCCCTGGCCTCCAACCTGCTGCTGCTGATCGCCTTGCTGTCCCTGCTCCAGGCCACCCTCACGCTGCCCGGCATTGCCGCCATCGCCCTGACCCTGGGCATGGCCATCGACGCCAACGTGCTGATCAACGAACGCATCCGGGAAGAGCTGCGCAACGGCTCCAGCCCCCAGGCGGCGATCACCGCCGGCTACGACCGGGCCTTCGACACCATTCTCGACTCCAACGTCACCACCCTCATCGCCGGCATCGCCCTGCTGGTCTTCGGCTCCGGTCCGGTACGCGGCTTCGCGGTGGTCCACTGCCTCGGCATCCTGACCTCCATGTTCAGCGCCATCCTGGTCTCCCGTGGCCTGGTCAACCTGATCTACGGCAAGAAGCGCAAGCTCGACAAGCTGTCCATCGGCCAGGTCTGGAAGCCGGGCAGCTGAAGCCTGCATCAATAAAGAAACGGACCCGCAAAAATGGAATTTTTCCGCATCCGCAAAGACATCCCGTTCATGAAGCATGCGCTGGTGTTCAACGTCATTTCGTTGGTCACCTTCCTGCTCGCGGTCACTTTCCTGGCCACCAAAGGCCTGCATTTCAGCGTCGAGTTCACCGGCGGCACTCTCATGGAGGTGAGCTACAGCGAGCCCCCCAACCTCGAAAAGCTGCGTGAATCCCTCGCCAAGGACGGTTACCAGGACGCCCAGGTGCAGAACTTCGGCAGCGCCCGTGACGTCCTGATCCGCCTGCCGAACCGGGACGGCATGGAGACCGGCAAGGTCAGCGAGAAGGTCATGGCCAACCTCGCCACCCTCGAAGGCCCCAAGGCCGAGATGCGCCGTGTCGAATTTGTCGGCCCTCAGGTCGGCAAGGAGCTCGCATCCGATGGCGCCATGGCCCTGCTGCTGGTGATCGGCGGCATCGTCGCCTATCTGGCGATGCGCTTCGAGTGGCGCTTTGCCGTCTCCGCGATCATCGCCAACCTCCATGACGTGATCATCATTCTCGGCTTCTTCGCCCTGTTCCAGTGGGAGTTCTCCCTGCCGGTACTGGCGGCCACCCTGGCCGTACTGGGCTACTCGGTGAATGAGTCGGTGGTGGTGTTCGACCGGGTCCGCGAGACCTTCAAGAAGAAGCGCGGCCTATCCACCCCCGAGGTGCTCGACCACGCCATCACCAGCACCATCAGCCGAACCATCATCACCCACGGCAGTACCCAGATCATGGTGCTGTCCATGCTGCTGTTCGGCGGTGAAACTCTCTACTACTTCTCCCTGGCCCTGACCATCGGGATCTGCTTCGGCATCTACTCCTCCGTCCTCGTGGCCAGCCCCCTGGTCATGTGGCTGGGCGTATCCCGGGAGCAGTTCATGCAGGTAAAGAAGGACAAGGAAGAGGCTGTCGTCTGAGCCTCATCTGAATGCAAAGGGCTGCCACTTGGCGGCCCTTGTCATTTGGCAGATCGGGCCTGCAGAGGCAAGGTTTGCCGGTTTCAATGCAGGCGCGCGGGATACGTGATATTTTCCCCGCCGACTGCAAAAAGCGTCGTCCGCCGGTTTCAACGGCGACTGGGGGGCCTGAAGGGCTCGTCGTCAATAAAATCAAATATCGAGGGAAGATAAATGGTTACTGGGAAATCTAAGATCATCTACACGCTGACGGACGAAGCTCCGCTGCTGGCCACCTGTGCGTTTCTTCCCATCATCCGGACCTTCACCGGTCCGGCTGGCATCGACGTCGAAAAGGCCGACATCTCCGTGTCCGCCCGCGTTCTGGCCGAGTTCTCTGACGTACTCCCCGAAGAACAGCGTGTGCCCGACACCCTGGCCGAACTGGGCAAGAAGACCCTCGAAGCCGACGCCAACATCATCAAGCTGCCCAACATCAGTGCCTCCGTGGCACAGCTGAAGGCCTGCATCAAGGAACTCCAGGCCAAAGGCTACGCTGTTCCCGACTACCCGGAAGTGCCTTCCACCGACGAGGAAAAGGCGATCGTTGCCCGCTACGGCAAGTGCCTGGGCTCCGCGGTGAACCCGGTTCTGCGTGAAGGCAACTCCGACCGCCGTGCTCCGCTGGCCGTCAAGAACTACGCCCGCAAGAACCCCCACTCCATGGGTGAATGGAAGCCCTGGTCGCGGACTCACGTGTCCCACATGCACCACGGTGACTTCTACCACGGCGAAAAGTCCATGACCCTGGACAAGGCTCGCAACGTGCGCATGGAGCTGATCGCCAAGGGCGGCAAGATCACCGTGCTGAAGCCGAAGGTCGCGCTCAAGGAAGGCGAGATCATCGACTCCATGTTCATGAGCAAGAAGGCCCTGTGCGACTTCTACGAGAAGGAACTGGAAGACTGCCGTGAGTCCGGCATCCTCTTCTCCCTGCACGTGAAGGCCACGATGATGAAGGTGTCCCACCCCATCGTGTTCGGCCACTGCGTCAAGATCTTCTACAAGGAAGCCTTCGAGAAGCACGGCGCCCTGTTCAACGAGCTCGGCATCAACGTCAACAACGGCATGGTCGACCTCTACGAGAAGATCAAGACCCTGCCCGAGTCCAAGCGCGATGAGATCATCCGCGACCTGCACGCCTGTCAGGAACACCGCCCCAAGCTGGCCATGGTCGACTCGGCCAAGGGCATCACCAACTTCCACTCCCCCAACGACGTGATCGTCGACGCCTCCATGCCGGCGATGATCCGCCAGGGCGGCAAGATGTGGGGTGCGGACGGCAAGCAGTACGACAGCAAGTGCGTCATGCCGGAATCGACTTTTGCCCGGATCTACCAGGAGATGATCAACTTCTGCAAGACCAACGGCAACTTCGACCCGAAGACCATGGGCACCGTGCCCAACGTCGGCCTGATGGCCCAGAAGGCCGAGGAATACGGTTCCCACGACAAGACCTTCGAGATCGCCGAAGACGGCATCGCCAACATCGTCGACATCGACACCGGTGAAGTGCTGCTCACCCAAAACGTCGAAGCCGGCGACATCTGGCGCATGTGCCAGGTCAAGGACGCTCCGATCCGTGACTGGGTCAAGCTGGCCGTCACCCGCGCCCGTAACTCCAACACCCCGGCGGTGTTCTGGCTTGACTCCTACCGTCCCCACGAAGCCGAGCTGATCAAGAAGGTCCAGACCTACCTGAAGGATCACGACACCAGCGGCCTCGAGATCTACATCATGTCCCAGGTCCGCGCCATGCGCTTCACCCTGGAGCGCGTGATCCGTGGCCTCGACACCATCTCCGTGACCGGCAACATCCTGCGCGACTACCTGACCGACCTGTTCCCCATCATGGAACTCGGCACCTCAGCCAAGATGCTGTCCATCGTCCCGCTGATGGCCGGCGGCGGCATGTACGAAACGGGTGCCGGCGGCTCCGCACCGAAGCACGTGCAGCAGCTCACCGAAGAGAACCACCTCCGCTGGGATTCCCTGGGCGAGTTCCTGGCCCTGGCCGTGTCCCTCGAGGACCTGGGCATCAAGACCGGCAACAAGCGTGCCGTGCTGCTGGCCAAGACCCTCGACGCCGCCACGGGCAAACTGCTGGATAACCGCAAGTCTCCGTCGCCCAAGACCGGCGAGCTGGACAACCGGGGCTCCCAGTTCTACCTGGCCATGTACTGGGCCCAGGAGCTGGCCAACCAGACGGAAGACGCAGAGCTGGCCGCCCAGTTCGCCAACCTGGCCAAGACCCTGACCGACAGCGAAGGCCAGATCGTGGCCGAGCTGAAGACCGTACAGGGCAAGGCCGTGGATATCGGTGGCTACTACAAGGCCGATGCCGAAAAGTGCAAGGCCGTGATGCGTCCCAGCCCGACCCTGAACGCCGCCCTGCGCGCCGCCCGCGCCTGACGGTAGTTCCCTGCGCCGCCTGCGGGCGGAGCAGGGGTCAAAAAACAAAACCCCCGTGGAAACCACGGGGGTTTTGTTTTTTTGATGGCCCGGCACACCGCCAGGCACGCGCAGGCTGTTACATGCGCGCGATCATCGCGTCACCGAACTCCGAGCACGACACCTCGGTCGCTCCGTCCATCAGGCGGGCAAAATCGTAGGTCACGATCTTGTCGCCGATAGCCGCCTCCATCGACCGGATCACCAGATCAGCCGCCTCGGTCCAGCCCAGATGCCGCAGCATCATCTCGGCCGAGAGGATGATGGAACCCGGGTTCACCTTGTCGAGCCCGGCGTACTTGGGCGCCGTACCGTGGGTGGCCTCGAAGCAGGCGTACTGGTCGGAGATGTTGGCCCCCGGCGCAATGCCGATGCCCCCCACCTGGGCCGCCAGGGCATCGGAGATGTAGTCGCCGTTGAGGTTGCAGGTGGCGATCACGTCGTACTCCGCCGGGCGCAGCAGGATCTGCTGCAGGAAGGCGTCGGCGATCGCATCCTTGACGATGATCTCGCGCCCGGTCTTCGGGTTGGCAAATTTGCACCACGGACCGCCATCGATGGGCTGGGCACCGAACTCTTCCTGGGCCACCTTGTAACCCGTGTCGCGGAACAGGCCCTCGGTGAACTTCATGATGTTGCCCTTGTGCACGATGGTCACCGACTTGCGGTCGTTCTCGATCGCGTACTTGATGGCCGCACGGACCAGGCGGGTGGTGCCCTCGATGGACACCGGCTTGATGCCGATGCCTGATGTTTCCGGGAAACGGATTTTCTTGACGCCCATCTCCTCGGTCAGGAACTTGATGACCTTCTTCACCGCCTCGGACTGGGCGGCCCACTCGACACCGGCATAGATGTCTTCGGTGTTCTCCCGGAAGATGACCATATTGACCAGGTCCGGCCGCTTCAGGGGCGACGGGACCCCCTGGAAGTACTGCACCGGACGGACGCACTGGTAAAGGTCGAGCTCCTGGCGCAGGGCCACGTTGAGAGAGCGGATACCGCCGCCCACCGGGGTGGTCATCGGCCCCTTGATGGACACCGAGTATTCCTTGAGAGCATCGAAGGTTTCCTTGGGGAACCACTCGTCCGGCCCATACAGCTGGGTGGATTTTTCGCCCGCGTAAACCTCCATCCAGTGGATCTGCTTCTTGCCGGCGTAGGCCTTGTTCACCGCGGCATCGATGACCTTGATCATCACCGGGGTGATGTCGACGCCGATGCCGTCCCCCTCGATGTAGGGGATGATGGGATTGTCGGGAACGGTCTGGCCCGGAACGATTTTTTGCCCGCCAGCCGGCACCTTGATCAGAGAAGTACTCATACCAACGCCCTCGCAAAGGTTTTATATCGTGTGGACGGGTCAGTCTCCTGACAACGACCGGCCGGCAAAACACCGGCCAGCTGTACGCCTCGACCGACTCCCTGCCTGCCCCTCACGCGGGGACAAACTGCACCGATTATGGACCAAAACCCGGCCGGGTCAATGCTGCACCGCCCACTGCACACCGCCCCGAAACCCGCGCCAGACGGCGTGCTCCGGCCAGGGCGGGGATTGGGGAGTGCTACTATTTGAAGGCTGGACACGCGCACGTGGCCGTCGCCGAGGCGCCACCGCGGCAGCGTGCCGGCCAACCTGCTGGAGGAGACAGAAGTGGACGCTGCACACAACGAAAATCCGGTTGCACTCGCCATCGCCCAGGCCTTGATCGAGGGCTTCAACAAGCACTACCGGATCTTTCGGGAGACCTCCCGACGCGCCAAGGAAAGTTACGAGGCCGCGGCCTGGCAGGAGCAGCTCTCGGCCGTGCGTGACCGGGTTCAGTTTTACGATGACCGGGTCAACGAGACCGTGCAGCGCCTCCACGAGGAATTCAACGCCGAGTCCATCGACGATGCCACCTGGCAGGCCGTCAAGCTCCACTACATCGGCCTGCTGATCAACCACAAGCAACCCGAGCTGGCCGAGACCTTCTTCAACTCGGTGACCACCAAGATCCTGCACCGGGACTACTTCAGCAACGCCTACATCTTTACCCGGCCGGCCATCTCCACCGACTACATCGAGTCCTTCCCGCCCACCTATTCCAGCTACTACCCCCAGGATGAAGGGCTGCGGGCCACCATCCTGCGCCTTATCGAGGACTTTGACTGGCAACGCCCTTTCGAGAACCTGGAACGGGACGTGGATTACGTGATGCGCAGTGTCGAGAAGCATCTCGGCAGCTGGCCCAAGATGGAGGTGAACTGCCAGATCCAGGTTTTGTATTCGGCCTTCTACCGCAACAAGACCGCCTACATCATCGGCAAGGGCATCAACGGCTACCAGGAATGCCCCTTCGTCATCGCCGTCCGCCACGGCGCCTCCGGCATGCTCCACCTGGACACCATCCTGCTCGACACCTGGCGCATCTCCCTGCTGTTTTCCCTGTCCCGGGCCTACTTCCTGGTGGACATGGAAGTCCCCTCGGGCTATGTGCAGTTCCTGCGCAGCATCATGCCCAACAAACCCCGCTCCGAGCTGTACACCATGCTCGGCCTGGGCAAACAGGGCAAGACCAACTTCTTCCGCGACCTCATCGCCCACCTGCGCCACTCCAACGACCAGTTCATCGAGGCGCCCGGCATCCGCGGCCTGGTGATGCTGGTATTCACCCTGCCCTCCTACCCCTACGTGTTCAAGATCATCAAAGACGTCTTCGGGAGCTCCAAGAACATGGACCGGGCCACGGTGAAACGGAAATACCTGCTGGTACGCCAGGTGGACCGGGTGGGGCGCATGGCCGACACCCTGGAGTTCTCCAACGTGGCCCTGCCCCGCAGCCGCTTCCACCCCGACCTGATCCTGCAACTAAAGGAACTCGCCCCCTCGGTGATCGAGGAGGATGGCGACACCCTGGTGATCAAGCATCTCTACATCGAACGCCGCATGACCCCCCTCAACCTCTACCTGGACAAAGCCAGCGACGAGCAGGTGGACGAGGCCGTCCGCGAGTACGGGCAAGCGATCAGCGAACTGGCCATCGCCAACATCTTCCCCGGCGACATGCTGTGGAAGAACTTCGGGGTGACCCGCTACGGCCGCGTCGTGTTCTACGACTACGACGAGATCGAGTACATGACCGACTGCAACTTCCGCAAGATCCCCCCGGCCCCCAACGAAGACATGGAGATGTCCGGCGAACCCTGGTACTCCGCCGGCCCCCACGACATCTTCCCGGAGGAGTTCGCCACTTTCCTGCTCGGCCAGGTCAAGATCCGCAAGGCTTTTCTCAAGCACCACCGCCGGCTCCTCGACCCGCGCTTCTGGCAGGAGGCACAAGCCCTCATCCGCGATGGCCACGTGGAGGACTTTTACCCCTATCCCCAGGCGCTGCGCTTCTGCAACGCCTTTGGCCCTGCCGAGGCCACCGCCCCCCCGCATATCGCCTGATTCACCGCGCCCTGCGCTCCGATGCGGCCAGCGCTTTTTGCATGAAGTTCAGGTAAACCCCAGTGTCGAAGTCCGCCGCCAGGCACCACCATGGCTATGAAGCCGTCACGTGATGATGACTTCCATAACCAATAAAGGAGGAGACACATGGAATACCGGTTTCGATTGAAGGCTGTGGTGCTGGCGGTCAGCGGAGCGCTGCTCCTGAGCGCTTGTGGAGGAAGCGGCAACGGCAGCGATAAAGGCATACAGCTGAGTGGCATCGCCGCTGAAGGCCTGGCCATCGCCAACGGCACGGTCACCATCAAGGACAAGACGGGCCAGACCCGCAGCGCCACCACCGACAGCAACGGCAACTACACGGTTCAGACCATCGGACTGACTTACCCGCTGATGCTCCAGATCACCGGCAGCCAGGGCGTATGGCATGCCCTGATCACCGAAGACGATGCCGGCAAATCCGCCAACATCAACAACGCAACCAACAGCATTGCCCAGTTGGCACTGGGGCTCAGCTCCGATGCCGCCTTGCGCTCCGCCTTTGCGACGGGCACGTTCAGCCAGGTCGGGGCTGCCAGCGTGGCCAGTGCCGACGCCAAACTGCTCGACGCCCTCGAAGCCGAGCTCGGCAAGCGCCCGGCCTCCCTGCGCCACGCGAAATTCCAGCCCGGCACCGCCAGCACGGACGGCGACGAAACCGACCGCCTGCTGACCCTCGTGGACCTGCGCCCATCCGGCACCGGTTTCATTGCCTACAATCGCCGCCCCGAGCGCATCCGCGCCGACTCCTACCGCATCCAGGATTACGACGGCAGCAGCGACGACCTCCTCACCGCCGGGCTCGGCAAGACCGGGCTCGGCAGCGCCACCGCCCCCGCCTATACCAACGCTGCCGCCCCCACCGTCGCCGAGCTGCGCCGCAACGCCATCTACAACAACTACCGCGCCCTGGTGGACGCCAACAAGCCCAGTGGCGGCTACGGCACCCTCTACGGCCCCAACATCGACACCCAGGGCGGTGACACCCTGGGCGAAGGCAAGATCGCCGGCACCGAGGCCATTGCCTTCTCCGGTGACGAAAGCGGAACACGTCTGGTCACCGTCATGGTGCAGATTCCTGCCAGCTTCAACGCCGCTCAACCCTGCATCGTCACCGCCACCTCATCCGGCTCGCGGGGCATATATGGCGCCATCGGTACCGCCGGCGAATGGGGCCTCAAGCATGGCTGCGCCGTGGCCTACACCGACAAGGGCAGCGGCAACGGCATGCACGACCTTGCCAAGGACACCGTCAACCTGATTGACGGCACTGTCTCCAGCGCCAGCGCCGCCGGCAAACGGGCCCATTTCGCGGCCGACCTGAGCAAGAGCCAGCTCGACGCCTTCAATACGGCTTTCCCCAACCGGATCGCCTACAAGCACGCCCACTCCCGCCAGAACCCCGAGAAGGACTGGGGGCGCAACACCCTCGACGCGGTGGGTTTCGCTTTCTACGTACTCAACGAAAAATTCGGCACGGCCGACGCCAGCGGCAAGAAGCCGCGGGCCATCCGCCCGGCCAACACCCTGGTGATCGCCTCATCCGCCTCCAACGGCGCGGGCGCCGCGCTCCTCGCCGCCGAACAGGACAGCCTGGGCCTGATCGATGGCGTCGCCGTCAGCGAACCCCAGATCCAGCCCAAAGACGTGAGTGGCATCGGCATCAAGCAGGGCACCGCCACCGTCAGCACCATCGGTAAGCCGCTGATCGACTACTTCACCTACGCCAACCTCTATCAGCCCTGCGCAGCGCTCTCGACCGCAGCCACCGGCTCACCGGGTGCCGCCTTCATCGCCGGCTATGCCAGCAATCGCTGCACGGCGCTCAAGGCCAAGGGCCTCCTGGCCGGCACTACGCTTCAGGCCCAGGCCGACGAGGCTCTCCAGAAGCTGCGCAGCTACGGCTGGAGCAGCGAGCACGACCTGTACCACGCCTCCCACCACGCCCTCGCCACCCCCTCCATCGTCGTCACCTACCTGAACACCCTCGGGCGTTTCAGCGTGGCCGACAACGTCTGCGGCTTCAGCTTCGGCAGCACCGTGGCCACGGCAGGTGCCACTCTGGGCAACGTCACCGCCACCAGCGCCCTGGTTCAGGCCGGCATTTTTGCGAGCGGCAATGGCGTCCCACCCACCAGCGGCATCAACCTGGTCTACAACGATGCCAGCGGCGGCGCCAAACGGGACGTCCTTGCCGTATCGCCCTCCACCGGGCTCGCTGACGGCGCGCTTGACGGGGCCCTGTGCGCCCGCTCGCTGGTCACCGGCACCGACACCGTGACCGGCAGCAAGCTGACCGGCACCCTCCTTGCCCAATCCGAGCGCGTACGCCAGGGCATTGCCGAGGTACAAGCCAGCGGGGCGCTCAATGGCAAGCCGACGGTCATCGTGTCCGGCCGTTCAGACACCCTGATTCCCGTCAATCACGCGTCCCGGGCCTACTACGGCGCAAACCGGAAGATCGATGGCGCGAGCAGCAAGCTGCGCTACTACGAGGTCACCAACGCCCAGCACTTCGACGCCTTCATCGACAACGGCCTGCTCCCCGGCTACGACAGCAACCTTGTACCCCTGCATGTGTACTTCAACCGGGGCCTGGACATCATGTATGCCCACCTGAAGAATGGCACCGCACTGCCTAACTCCCAGGTGATCCGGACCACACCGCGCGGCGGCACGGCAGGCTCGGCGCCGGCCCTCACGGCCAGCAACCTGCCGCCGATTGCCGGCAACCCGGCAGCAGCGGACACCATCAGCTACACAGGCGGCACGGTGAACGTTCCCGAGTAAGGCGTCTCCTGAACGAAAAAAACCCCGGTTCTGACAGACCGGGGTTTTTCATTTCAGCGCCAGCCGGACTCCCGTATCCACGGGCCCGGCCCCTCCGCAAGCGCCTCGCGGATGTAGGGCACCACAGCTTCGGGCAAGTTGTCCAGGGGAAACCAATCCAGCGCATCACACTTGTCAGGCTCGGCAATATGCGGCTCACCGCACCAGGATCGGGCCCGGACGAAAAAATCGATCCGGTTCGTATCCGAGCGACGATGCACCACGCCCAGCACATCCACACTGTCCGCCGCGAGCACGACCCCAACCTCCTCGGCCATCTCGCGAACAGCCGTTGCCACCACCGACTCCCCCTCCTCCACGTGGCCGCCCGGCAGGCTGTACAGACCGTCGAAGAACCCCGTCCCGGCCCTGCGCATCAACAGCACCCGCCCGTCCCACTCAAGCAGGACGTGGACGCCAGTGGGGATGCCCGGATGCCGCATCAATGCTTGCCGGTGCTGCCAAACCCGCCGGCACCCCGCTCGCTGGCGTCAAAATCATCCACCACATTGAAGGCCACCTGCAGCACCGGCACCACCACCAGTTGGGCAATACGCTCCATCGGCTGCACCGTGAAGTGCTCATGCCCACGATTCCAGACCGATACGAAGATCTGGCCCTGGTAGTCCGAATCGATCAGGCCGACCAGATTGCCCAGCACGATCCCGTGCTTGTGCCCCAGCCCCGAGCGGGGAAGGATCATCGCGGCCAGGCCCGGATCGGCCAGGTGGATCGCCAGGCCCGTCGGCACCAACGTCGTCTGCCCGGGAGCAAGGTTGATCGGCGCGTCGATGCAGGCGCGCAGGTCGAGGCCGGCCGAACCGCCGGTTGCATACGCGGGCGGCTGGCTCTGCAGGCGCTCGTCGAGAATCTTGATGTCAATCCGATGCATGGCAATCCAATCGTTCAGGGCTAGGTTCAGACTTTGGGCAACAGGCCCGCCAGATGGGCCACGATGGCCCGGGCAAGCTCGGGCTTGGCAGCCTTCGGCAGGGGGTGACGGCCGGCATCGTCATACAGCACCACCAGGTTGTCGTCACCACCCAGCCCGTCCTGCACCAGGTTGCCGACGATCAGGGGCAGCTTCTTGGCCTTGCGCTTGCCTTCCGCGTATTCGTCCAGGTTGCGACTCTCGGCAGCAAAGCCCACACAGAATGGCGGGTTTGGCAAACCCGCCACATCCGCGAGGATGTCCGGGTTGGGCGTCAGGGTGATGGACAGTTCGGCACCCGACTTCTTGATCTTGTGCTCCGCCGACGCGGCCGGCCGATAGTCCGCCACCGCGGCCACGCCGATGAAGACATCGGCTCCCGGCAGGGCGGCAAACACGGCCTCACGCATTTCCAGCGCACTGCGCACGCTCACCCGGCGGGCGCCCGCAGGCATCGGCAGGGAAACAGGGCCACTGACCAGAACCACCTCGGCCCCTGCCTGGACGCACGCCCGCGCCAGGCCGTAAGCCATCTTGCCGGAGCTGGAGTTGGTGATACCGCGCACGGGGTCAATCGCCTCGAAGGTCGGCCCGGCCGTCATCACTACCCGCCGCCCGGCAAGCACGCGGGGCTGAAAGAAGCCGATAAGCGCCTCGCACAGCGCCTCCGGCTCCAGCATGCGCCCCAGCCCGACCTCTCCGCAGGCCTGTTCGCCCGCCGCCGGCCCGAACAACGTGACCCCATCGGCGATCAACTGCGCAGCATTGCGCTTGGTGGCGGGGTGCTCCCACATCTGGCGGTTCATGGCCGGCGCGACCAACAGAGGACAGTCCCGGGCCAGGCACAATGTGGTCAGCAGATCATCGGCCAAGCCATGAGTGAGCTTGGCCATCACATCGGCTGTAGCCGGCGCAATCAGGATCGCGTCCGCATCACGGGTGAGATCGATGTGGGCCATATTGTTGTCCATGCGCGGATCCCACAGATCGGTCCACACCCGGTTGCCGGAAAGCGCCTGGAAAGTGACTGCCGTCACGAAGCGCGCACCGCCTTCCGTCAACACCACGTGGACGTCCGCCCCAGCCTTGCCGAGCAGCCGCACCAGCTCCGCCGCCTTGTAGGCCGCCACGCCGCCTGTGACACCCAACACCAGTTTCCTGCCCTTGAGCTCGCTCATGCCAATGGTATTATCCGAGTCCTTCAGAAGCTGGAATTGTACACGCCATGGCAATCACCGACTGGCCTGCCGACGAACGCCCGCGGGAGCGCCTCCTCAGCCTGGGCGCCAGTGCCCTGTCGGACGCGGAACTCCTGGCCCTGTTCCTTCGGGTCGGCATCCGCGGCAAGAGCGCGGTCGATCTCGCCCGCGACCTCCTTGCCCATTTCGGCGGACTGTCCGCCCTGTGCACGGCAACGGCAACAGCCTTCTCGGCGATTCCGGGCATGGGCCCCGCCAAGTACGCCCAGCTCCAGGCTGTGCTCGAACTGGCCCGGCGTGCCCTCGTCGAGGAGATGGCCCGCCGTGACGTACTCGACTCACCTCGTGCCGTACGCGACTGGCTGCGCCTCAAGCTGGCCCAGCTCCCCCACGAAGTCTTCATGATCCTGCTCCTCGACGCCCAGAACCGGGTCATGGGTAACGTGGAACTGTTTCGCGGCACGCTTACCCAGACCTCTGTCTATCCCCGGGAAGTGGTCAAGCTGGTTCTGGAGCGTAATGCCGCAGCCGTCATCCTGGCCCACAACCACCCTTCGGGGGTCGGCGAACCGAGCACAGCCGATCAATCCCTCACCAAAAGCCTCATCCAGGCGCTGGCCCTGATCGATGTCAGGGTTCTCGATCACTTCATCGTTGCCGGCAATGCACCTCCCGTCTCCTTTGCCGAACGGGGCCTGCTCTAGGTTTCGAAGGCAGCAAGGTACATATTCACGATTTGAAACGCACCAAAGTATTGATTCGAGTGAACTTCGTCGCTTATAATCGAGAGTCTTATCGAATCAAAACCAGTTTGGAGCAACAAATGGCTCGCGTTTGCCAAGTGACCGGAAAAGCACCGATGGTGGGTAACAACGTTTCCCACGCGAACAACAAAACCAAGCGCCGCTTCCTGCCGAACCTGCAGAATCGCAAGTTCTGGAGCGAAGCCGAGAATCGCTGGGTGCGCCTGCGCGTATCCAATGCGGCCCTGCGCACCATTGACAAGAAGGGCATCGACACCATCGTCGCCGAGCTTCGCGCTCGCGGCGAAAAAGTCTGAGCCTTTTCACCACCGGAGATAAATCGACATGGCAAAAGGCGGCCGCGAAAAGATCAAGCTCGAGTCCACTGCTGGCACCGGGCATTTTTACACCACCTCCAAGAACAAGCGCACCACCCCGAACAAGCTTGAGTTCAGCAAGTACGATCCCGTTGCTCGCAAGCACGTGCCGTACAAGGAAGTCAAACTCAAGTAATTGCTTCCGGCACGCGATTACCGCTTGTTGCACCTGAAAACCCGCCCAATGGCGGGTTTTCTGCATTCTGCCCCGGCACTCTCCACCGCGACGGCGTAGCCTTCACCGCAAAATCCACGCATTGCATCCGCGCCAAACCCGCAAACGCATCCAAAGCACAACCAGACGCACAAAAACAAAACCGCCGGCAAGCTTGCGCAGGCCGGCGGTCTGGATCACTGCATCAGGGCAGCGAGCCCCGATGGATCGGAATGGATCAAGCGCGCTGGATGTTCGACGCTTGCTTGCCCTTCGGACCTTGGGTGACCTCGAACTGAACCTTCTCCCCCTCCTTCAGCGACTTGAACCCGTTCATATTGATCGCAGAGAAGTGCGCGAACAGGTCTTCACTGCCGTCATCCGGCGTGATGAAGCCGAAACCCTTGGCGTCGTTGAACCACTTAACAGTACCAGTTGCCATATTGCTCATTCCTTCTTGATTTCAGTAATACGATCCGGACTTCCGGCATGCGATCGGGTCAAGGCAAGGGCAGGACTTTCGAGGGCATTTCTTCGAACACGCAACGCAAACCCCGTCGCCCCTGGCTCAGCACGAACACAGCCCTGCTTTTACGTGACTTGATTGGCGTCGTCAACGCATTTGTAATCCGGCACAAATGTTGCACCACAACACGAAAGCAGCGGATAAATGTCGTGTTTTTGTGTGTTTTCCAACAAAACCCGACATTTCAACGCGGCTTTTGCCCCGCTTGCGACGCACCATGAGGGGGCAAGTGCACCGCTTTGGAAAGCCCCGCCAAGTGTGCCAAGTCACTCTTGCACAATCATCGGGGTTGTTTAGAATGGGTCGCATGGTCATCAAAAAGCAGGAAGAGTCTGTACTTGAAACATCGGTGACACGGGTCAAACCGCCACCACTTTTCAAGGTCATGCTCCTTAACGACGATTTCACCCCCATGGATTTCGTGGTGGCCGTGATAGAGAAATACTTTGGCAAGGACCGCGAACAAGCGACGCGAATCATGCTCAAAGTGCACAGAGAGGGCGTTGGTGTGTGCGGGGTCTTTCCACGGGACATCGCTGCCACCAAAGTCGAGCAGGTCATCGCGTACGCACGCCAGTACCAGCATCCCCTGGCATGCGTCATGGAGGAAAACTGAAATGATCGCGCAAGAGCTTGAAGTCAGTCTGCACATGGCCTTTGTCGAAGCACGGCAGAAGCGCCATGAGTTCATCACCGTGGAGCACCTCCTGCTTGCGCTCCTCGACAACCCTTCCGCCGCCGAAGTGCTGCGGGCCTGCGCAGCCAAGACCGACGAGCTGCGCAAGGAGCTCACGAACTTCGTGAATGAGCACACGCCCAAGGTTGAAGGCACGGAAGATATCGACACCCAGCCTACCCTGGGTTTTCAACGGGTCATCCAGCGGGCCATCCTCCACGTCCAGTCCTCCGGCAAGAAGGAGGTCACCGGCGCCAACGTGCTGGTCGCCATCTTCGGAGAGAAGGACTCCCACGCGGTTTACTTCCTGCAACGCCAGAACATCTCCCGCCTGGATGTGGTGAATTTCATCTCCCACGGCATCACCAAGACGCCCCAGCAAGGTGCAAACCCGGCGGCCTCCCGCCCCAGCGGCGAATCCGAACAGGGCGAGCAGGAGCAGGAAGGCAACCAGGCCGGCGGCGCGCTCGACAACTACACCCAGAATCTCAACCAGCAGGCACTTCTCGGCAAGATCGATCCCCTCATCGGTCGCGAGAAGGAGGTCGAACGCGTCATCCAGACCCTCTGCCGGCGTCGCAAGAACAACCCCCTGCTGGTCGGTGAAGCAGGCGTCGGAAAGACTGCGATCGCTGAAGGACTGGCCCGGCGCATTGTCGAAGGCCGCGTTCCCGAAATCCTCGCCGACGCCCAGGTCTACGCCCTCGACATGGGTGCGCTGCTGGCCGGCACCAAATATCGGGGCGACTTCGAGCAGCGCCTGAAGGCGGTTCTGAAGCAGCTCGCCGACCACCCGAATGCCATCCTGTTCATCGACGAGATCCACACGCTGATCGGCGCTGGTGCAGCGTCGGGCGGCACGCTGGACGCCTCCAATCTGCTCAAACCGGCCCTGTCCTCAGGGCAGATGAAGTGCATCGGGGCCACCACCTACACCGAGTTCCGCCAGATCTTCGAGAAGGACCACGCCCTCTCCCGCCGCTTCCAGAAGGTGGATGTGGTGGAGCCGTCGGTTTCCGAGACAGTCGAGATCCTCAAGGGCCTCAAGTCGCGCTTCGAACAGCACCACGGCATCAAGTATTCAGCCTCGGCCCTGTCGAGTGCGGCAGAGCTGTCGGCCCGCTACATCAATGACCGCCACCTGCCGGACAAGGCCATCGACGTGATCGACGAAGCTGGCGCCGCCCAGCGCATCCTGCCCAAGTCCCGCCAGAAGAAGCTCATCGGCAAGACGGAGATCGAGGAGATCGTCGCCAAGATCGCCCGCATCCCGCCGCGCAGCGTCTCGAATGACGACAAGGCCGCCCTGAAGACCCTGGAACGCGACCTGAGAAACGTCGTATTTGGCCAGGACGCCGCCATCGAGGCACTGGGCAAAGCCATCAAGATGTCCCGCTCGGGCCTGGGCAATCCCCACAAGCCCATTGGCTCCTTCCTCTTCAGCGGCCCCACCGGCGTGGGCAAGACCGAGGTGGCACGGCAGCTCGCCTACACGCTGGGTATCGAGCTGGTGCGTTTCGACATGTCCGAGTACATGGAGCGCCACGCCGTATCCCGGCTGATCGGCGCACCGCCGGGCTATGTCGGCTTCGATCAGGGCGGCCTGCTTACCGAACAGGTCACCAAGAAGCCCCACTGCGTGCTTCTCCTGGACGAGATCGAAAAAGCCCACCCGGACATCTACAACATCCTGCTCCAGGTGATGGACCACGGCACGCTGACCGATAACAACGGACGCCAGGCGGACTTCCGCAACACGATCATCATCATGACCACCAACGCCGGCGCCGAAGCCATGCAGAAGGCCATCATCGGCTTCTCGGCCAAGCGCGAGCAGGGTGACGAGATGTCTGACATCAAGCGCCTGTTCTCGCCGGAGTTCCGCAACCGCCTTGATGCCATCATCTCTTTCAAGGGGCTGGACCAAGACATCATCACCCGGGTGGTCGAGAAGTTCCTGATGCAGCTCGAGGCGCAACTCCACGAGAAGAAGGTGGAAGCCCACTTCACCGACCGGCTCAAGGAATGGCTGGGCAAGAAGGGCTTCGATCCGCTGATGGGGGCCCGGCCGATGGCTCGCCTGATCCAGGACACCATCCGCTCGGCGCTGGCGGACGAGTTGTTGTTCGGGCGTCTGTCCAGTGGTGGCACCGTCACCATTGACCTGGACGACAGTGACAGGGTCCGGCTCGTGTTCGAAGAGTTGGCGGAAGCTGCGGTATAGTTTTCGCAACCGCAAACATGATCCCCTGCGGGCGGCTTCGGCCGCCCGTTTGCATTGTTCCGCCTTTCAACCCGATGGAGTAACCATGGAATTCCAGACTACCGATCTTTGCGATGCCAACGAAGGCAAGGTGCGCGCCGTCGCCCCGATGTTCCGCAGCTTCGGCGGCAAGACCCGCTTTGCCGGCCCGATCCGCACCCTCAAGGTCTTCGAAGACAATGCCCTGGTGCGCTCGACCCTCGACACCCCGGGCCAGGGCGCGGTTCTGGTCGTCGATGCCGGCGGCTCGATGCGCTGCGCCATGCTCGGCGACCAGCTCGCCCTCCTCGGCGTCAAGAACGGTTGGGCTGGCGTGATCATGTATGGCTGCATCCGGGATTCGGGCCCGATCAGCGGCATGGACCTGGGTGTTTTCGCGCTCGGCACCCACCCCATGAAGAGCGTCAAGAAGGGTGCTGGCGATCTGGACATCCCGGTGAGCTTCGGTGGCGTGACTTTTATCACCGGCCAATACGTGTACGCTGACGAGGATGGAGTCATCGTTTCCGAGGCCCCGCTGCTATAAGCGGGGCCGGAAACGACGCGGCGCAGCGGTTTTTTGTTTCATAATCGCCATCGCCGTTTCGCAATATAAAAACAGGGGCTCAAGCCCCTGTTTTTTATGGAAAATTAATTTCTTATATCTTATATAAGACTTGTTGCTGCCGTGCAAAATCCTGCCTATACTCTCATCCACTGACCGGGCTCCCGGAGATCGCAAAAAGCGGCCCCCGAAGCTCCGGAAAATGGACAGGCGCAAGTCCGATCACCCTCCCCGGGCCGGACCTGCCCTCAGGCTTCCCCTCCCCTTCAATGTTAGTAAAGGATGTCGTATGTCTCTGACTCGCGAACAGCAAATCGCCGCCCTCGAAAAAGACTGGGCCGAAAACCCCCGCTGGAAAGGCATCAAGCGCGGTTACTCCGCCGCTGACGTCGTCCGCCTGCGCGGCTCCTTCCAGGTTGAGCACACCCTGGCCCGTCGTGGTGCCGAGAAGCTGTGGGATCTGGTCAACAACCAGCCTTACGTCAACTGTCTGGGCGCCCTGACCGGCGGTCAGGCCGTTCAGCAAGCCAAGGCCGGCATCAAGGCCATCTACCTGTCCGGCTGGCAAGTTGCTGCCGACAACAACGAGTACGCCGCCATGTACCCGGATCAGTCCCTGTACCCGGTTGACTCCGTGCCGAAGGTTGTCGAGCGCATCAACAATGCCTTCAACCGCGCTGACGAAATCCAGTGGTCCAAGAACATCAACGCTGGCGACGCCGGCCACGTTGAATACCACCTGCCGATCGTGGCTGACGCTGAAGCCGGCTTCGGCGGCGTGCTGAACGCCTACGAACTGATGAAGGCCATGATCCGCGCTGGCGCTGCCGGCGTGCACTGGGAAGACCAGCTGGCCTCCGTCAAGAAGTGCGGCCACATGGGCGGCAAGGTGCTGGTTCCGACCACCGAAGCCTGTCAGAAGCTGATCGCTGCCCGTATGGCTGCCGACGTCTACGGCGTGCCGACCCTGGTCATCGCCCGTACCGATGCCGAGGCTGCCGACCTGCTGACCTCCGACTACGACGAGAACGACAAGCCCTTCCTGACCGGCGAGCGCACCGCCGAAGGCTTCTACAAGACCAAGAAGGGTCTGGACCAGGCCATCTCCCGCGCCATCGCCTACGCTGAGTACGCCGACCTGGTGTGGTGTGAAACCGGCACGCCGGATCTGGAATTTGCCCGCAAGTTCGCTGAAGCCGTGCATAAGGTTCACCCGGGCAAGATGCTGGCCTACAACTGCTCCCCGTCCTTCAACTGGAAGAAGAACCTGGACGATGCCACCATCGCCAAGTTCCAGAAGGAGCTGGGCGCCATGGGCTACAAGTACCAGTTCATCACCCTGGCTGGCATCCACTCCATGTGGTACAACATGTTCGATCTGGCCCAGGACTACGCTGCCCGCGGCATGTCTGCCTACGTCGAGAAGGTTCAGGAGCCGGAATTCGCTGCCCGCGACCGTGGCTACACCTTCGTGTCCCACCAGCAGGAAGTGGGCACCGGTTACTTCGACGATGTGACCACCGTGATCCAGGGTGGCAAGTCCTCCGTGACCGCCCTGACCGGCTCCACCGAAGAAGAACAGTTCCACTAAGACCCGGATCGCCGGTAACCCTCACCGGCACGCCTGGTTGATGAGCCCCCGCAGGTGCAAACCTGCGGGGGCTTTTTCGTGCTCGACGCAGCATGCAGGCACCTCCAGTAGAATGGCGGCTTTTCGCCTGCGGCACTGCACCATGCAATCCCTGTGGATGATCGTTGCCAGTCTGCTGTTCGCCTGCATGGGCGTCTGTGTGAAGCTCGGCTCGGCCCACTTCAGTACCGGGGAGCTGGTGTTCTACCGGGGTTTCGTCGGCCTGCTGATGATGGCTGCGCTGCTGCGCCTGCAGGGCACCTCCTACGCCACGCCCCATTGGCGGCTGCAGCTGTCCAGGGGCGTCTCGGGCACCATCGCCCTGATGTGCTATTTCTTCGCGCTCGGCATTCTTCCCCTGGCCACTGCGGTCACCCTCAACTACACCTCCCCCCTGTTCGTCGCCATCCTGCTGGCCTGGTGGTTCCGGGAGCGGGTCGGCAAGTCCCTCTTCGCGGCGGTCGGATTGGGTTTCATCGGCGTCGTGCTGCTCCTGAAGCCCACCCTCCAGGCCGAGCAGTGGTCCGGCGCCCTGGGCGGGCTGGCCTCGGGCCTGATCGCCAGCCTTGCCTACGTCAATGTGCGCGAACTGGGGCGTGCAGGCGAGCCCGAGGCCCGCACCGTGCTGTGGTTCTCCCTCATCACCGCCGCCTTCGGACTGCCCTGGGCCCTGTCATCCGGCAGCATCCACACCATCAGCCCGACGGAAGCCGCCATCCTCCTGGGCGTCGGCGGCTTCGGCGGATGCGCCCAACTCGCCATGACCCGCGCCTACCGCTACGGCAAGACCATCGTGTCGGCCAACTTGGCCTACACCACGGTTATTTTTTCTAGCCTCTTCGGCGTCATCCTATGGGACGAGCACCTGCCCTGGACCTCGCTTCTGGCCATCGTGATCATCATCGCCAGCGGCGTGCTGGTCTCCATCGCATCGCGGAAACCCACGCCAGCTCTAGAGTCCGATTGAAGAGCAGGCAGCGGGGGGCTACACTGGTGCCGTCCAGTCAGCCCAGAAAGGAAGCAGGCGATGATCACCACCGACCACAAGGAAAACCGGGTCAACGTAACTGTCTTCGGCGAGTTCACCCTGGCCGACTACAAGGAGTTCGAAGAAGTCGTCAATTACAAGGTGCAGTTCGAGGGCCCGGTGGATCTGCTCTTCGACCTCAGGGAGATGGACGGCTTCACCGTCGACATGGCCCTCGAGGAAATCCGCTTTGCCCGGGCTCACGCCCATGACTTCGCCCAGATCGCCATTCTCACCAAGGATCAATGGGTCACGTGGAGCGCCTGGCTGTCGCAGATGTTCGTGGATGCGGATGTCCGCGTCTTCGACAACACCGATGATGCCGAGGCCTGGCTGGATGGCATTGAAACCCCCGCCTGAAGAGCCCAGACCGTGTCCGTACCCTTCACCACCCTTATCAGCACCAACGACCTTGATCGATTGGCCACTCCAGCGTGGCGCATCATCGATTGCCGCTTCAGTCTCGCCGACCCGCTTTTCGGGCGTCATGCCTACGCTGCAGGTCATCTTCCCGGCGCATTCTTTCTCGACCTGGAAGAAGACCTTTCAGGCCCCGTCACCGGCCGCAACGGTCGCCACCCCCTGCCCGCACCAAGCCTGCTGGCCGACAAACTCGGCAGCCTCGGCATCGGCGACGAGACCCAGGTGGTGGCCTATGACGACGCCGGAGGCATGTTTGCCGCGCGCCTTTGGTGGCTGCTGCGCTGGCTGGGGCACAGTCAGGTCGCCGTGCTCAACGGCGGCCTGCAGGCCTGGGTATCAGGGGGGCACCCCCTCAGCACCGACACGCCCGAAGCCCGTGCCGCGGTTTTCATCCTGAGACTGCAGAACGGCATGAAGGTGGATGCCGATCATGTTCAGCATCACCTGGGTACCCCCGAAATGCTGCTCATCGATGCCCGCGCCCCTGATCGCTACCGGGGCGAGAACGAAACCCTGGACCCGGTGGGTGGGCACATTCCAGGGGCCATCAATCGGTTCTTCAAAGACAACCTCGGCCCCGACGGATGCTTCAAACAGGCATCGGAGCTGCAGGAGGAATACGGGCGGATCCTGAAGGGAGGAGACGCCCACACCGCCGTCCTCCAATGCGGATCCGGCGTGACCGCCTGCCACAACCTGCTTGCAATGGAAGCCGCGGGCCTCGACGGCGCGCGTTTGTATGCGGGTTCATGGAGCGAATGGTGTGCGGACCCAAGCCGGCCGGTAGCAACCGGCCCGGGTTGAGGGGAGCCGCCCCGGCCCCCTGAAAATCAGACCTTGCCCAGCAGGCCGCCCAAGGCCGAAAGGCCTTGCCCCAGAAGATCGGCGCCGGCATCGGGCACCTGACCATTCGGGGTGAGGCCGTCAATCACCTGGGGCAGCAGCTGCGCAAGCTGACCTGCCAGCTGGTCCGGAGGCAGGCCGAGCTGGGCGGCGATATTCCCCAGACCACCGGCGCCACCGAGCACCTGCCCGAGCTGGTCTGCACTGACAGGCAGGTTCTGGCCCGTTCCCACCCAGGACGCCACCTGGTCGCCCAGCCCGGCCTGGTTGAACTTGGCCAGAAGACCACCAAGCCCGCCCTCACTGTTCTGAATGAGGTTCAGCACCAGCTGGATCAGGGGCGACTGCCCGCCGCCCTGTGCGCCTCCTGCCAGGGAACCCAGAACCTGTCCTGCAAGTTGATCGAGCAAACCCATACACTGCCTCCAGTCAAAAGATGAATGGGGTAGACCGGGTCGGCCGCACGCCTGTTCCCATGCCTGCTGCATCCGCCCCCCCAACCCGCCACACTCCGAAACGAGTGTCGCATGGTTTTCACACTCTACCCTCAACCCGCGGTCACACCATGACGGTTTGCAGAATCTGACCTCTTTGCCCGGGCCGGTTAGAATTTGGTCTTTTGGCCGCAGGCAGAAACACCATGACCCAGGACGAACTCAAGCAACAGGCCGCGCTGCGCGCGCTGGACTACGTGATCGAAGGCGCCATCGTCGGCGTCGGCACCGGTTCCACCGCCAACTTCTTCATCGATGGCCTGGCCACGATGAAGGACCGCATCGCCGGAGCCGTCGCATCCTCGGAGGTTTCCGCACGCCGCCTTGCCGGTCATGGCATCCGCCTGCTCGACATGAACGACGTGGATGAGCTGCCGGTTTACATCGACGGTGCCGACGAGATCGACGCCTCGCTGGCCATGATCAAGGGTGGTGGTGGCGCCCAGACCCGGGAGAAGATCGTCGCCGCGGTGGCCCGCAAGTTCGTCTGCATCTGCGACGCCACCAAGAAGGTGGCGCAACTGGGGCGCTTCCCCCTCCCCGTCGAGGTCATTCCGATGGCCCGCGCCCAGGTCGCCCGGGCCCTCACTCAACTGGGTGGCCAACCGGTGCTGCGGGAAGGTTTCACCACCGATAACGGCAACCTGATCCTTGACGTGCATGGCCTTGTCATCAATGATCCGGCGAGCCTTGAGGTCACCATCGACGGCATCGTCGGGGTGGTCACCAGCGGCCTTTTCGCCAAGCGCGGAGCCGACGTACTGCTGCTCGCAACTGCCGATGGCGTGGTCACCTTCGAGCGGAGTTGAAACAAAAACGTCATGTTGCACTGCTAGTCTTCGATGATTACATATCACCCCCAACAGGATTTCCCATGAACGAACACACATCCAAGAAGTTTGACGCCGAACTGGAAGGCATCCGGACGCGTGTCCTGCAGATGGGCGGCATGGTCGAACTGCAGATCGTGAAGGCCATGGAAGGCCTGTCAGACGGGGATCTGCTGCTGATCGACCAGGTCATCGAGAACGACAACCGGGTGAATCACCTGGAAATCGAGCTGGACGAGGCCTGCAATCAGGTCATCGCCAAGCGCCAGCCCACCGCTGTGGATCTGCGCATGATCAGCACGGTGCAGAAGACCATCACCGATCTCGAACGGATCGGTGATGAGGCCAAGAAGATCGCCAAGACGGCCAAGCAGCTGCACACCACCGGTTCGTCCTTTACCCCGCAGATCCGTCTCGCCCACATCGCCGACGCCGTGGTGGACATGCTCCGCACTTCCCTCGACGCCTACGCCCGCCTGGACACCATCTCGGCTGCCCAGGTGGTCCGCCAGGACAAGGAGGTCGATGCCGAGTTCAAGGGCATCATGCGCCAGCTCATCACCTACATGATGGAAGACCCCCGCACCATCTCCCAGTCCATCGAGCTGATGTTCGTGGCCAAGTCGGTAGAGCGTATCGGCGATCACGCAAAGAACATCGCTGAATACGTGGTCTATATGGTCAAGGGCCGCGACGTCCGCCACACCAGCCTTGAGGAAATCGAACGCGAAGCCACCCGCTGACTTCACGTTCTCCCGGAGCGCCCCAGGGCGCTCCGGTTATTTTCAGGCGATTCCTCGCCTTCCCGTCCGGCATGGGGCCCGCAGCGGCTCCGGGAGCCCATTCAGGGCTGCTAGAATCCCGTCCATCATCCGATTGCCGGACGCCATCGCCACCATGCCGCTCAAGTTCGAACTCCTGCAGGCCGACGACTATTCCCGCTACCTGCTGCGGGATAAAACCGACATCCTCTACAACCTCCGGGCCCTGATGCAAAAGCGGGCCATGCTAAGCGCCTTCATCGACGCAAGCGCCGACTCCTTCCTGAGTGCGATCCTGGCCATCACCCCGGACGAACGCCACCTCATCCTCGACGCAGCCAGTGATGAAGCCATCAATCAGCGGGTTGAAGGAGCCGAGCAGCTGATCTGTGTCACGCAACTCGACAAGATCAAGATCCAGTTTGCCGCCCAGGGCATCGAGCGCTTTCCCCACGAGGGTCATGAGGCCTTCAGGATCGCCCTCCCCGACGTCCTGCTGCGCCTGCAGCGACGGGAGTACTACCGCCTCACCGCGCCCAGCCCCCACAGCCTGAGCTGCCAGATCCCCATCGTGGTGGGTGGCGAAAACAAGGTGATCAGCGTCGAGGCCGATGTCGTGGACATCAGCGGCGGCGGGCTGGCCATCACGGTTCCGCCCAACGGGATCATTTTCGAGCCCGACATGGAGTTTGCCGATTGCCGGCTTATGCTTCCGGAGGTGGGCCCCATTGCGACCTCCCTGCGGGTGCGCAATCTCTTCCGCATCACCAACCGGGATGGCAGTGTGATGCTGAGGGCAGGGTGCGAGTTCATGAACCTGTCGGCAAGCATGGCCTCCTCCATCCAGCGCTACATCCTGCGTGCCGAACGCGAACGCAACGCCCGGGAACGCATCCGTTGATGCTCACGCCATTGAACAAAAAGCCGGCAATGCCGGCTTTTATGTTTGTGCGATAGGCGTCAGCCCGAGGAAGGCAGGCTGACGTTCAACTACACGGACATGTTCATGATGTCCTGGTAGGCAGTGACCAGCTTGTTGCGCACCTGGACCATCTGCTGGAAGGACAGGCTGGCTTTCTGCAGATTGACCATCACATCCTGCAGATTCACGTTGGGATCACCAGCCGAGAAACCCCTGGCCATCTCCTGGGCCTGCATCTGCGCCGAACTCACATCGGCAATGGCGCTTTGCAGGACCTGTCCGAAATCGGTCTCACCGGCAGCGGTTGCGGCCTGCGCAGCCTTGCCCGACGCCACCTGTGACGTGGCGCGCAGCTCTGACAGCATTTGATCGATTCCGCGGGTATCCATGATCCTGCTCCTTTTTCCTGACTATAGCAGAGCAAAGCACGTGCCAAGCAGCACAAGAGGCCATCAGCCGGAGAAGAGCCCCTCCTCGCGGTACTGCTGGAGCTTGTAACGGAGGGTCCGCTCGGAGATGCCAAGCTGCGCCACGGCCCGCTTTCGCGACCCGCCCACCTCTTTCAGCACCTGCAGGATGTGCTCACGCTCCAGATCCTTCATGTTGGCCGGACGCCCCCCGTCCTTGCTCCCCTCACCGACCTCTCCGGCAGAAACTACCGGATCTGCGGCAAAATTTGCCGAAACGGCAAGCGTCGAAACCGGCAGGCGCACGGGTTCGCCATTCCAGTGGGGCAGGCACAGACGGATCGTCTCCGCCGACACGGCCTCACTGCCGCTCAGGATCAGGGCGCGCTGCACCGTGTTCTCGAGCTCGCGGACATTGCCTGGCCAGTGGTAGGTCACCAGCACGGCCTCTGCCTCCGGCGAGAGTCGGCCAGCCCGCTTCAGACGTGCTCCGTGCATCAGCGCAAAATGCCGTGCCAGCGGCACAATGTCACCCGGGCGCTCGCGCAGGGATGGGATGGCCAGCGGAAACACGTTCAGCCGATAGAAAAGATCCTCCCGGAAACGTCCTGCCGCCACCTCCTTCGTCATATCGCGGTTGGTCGTCGCCAGCACGCGGATATCCAGGGGAATGGCCTTCTTTCCGCCCACCCGCTCCACCTCCCGTTCCTGCAGCACCCGCAGCAGCTTGGCCTGCAGACCCAGGGGCATTTCCGAAATCTCGTCGAGCAGCAGGGTTCCGCCCTCCGCCTGCTCGAACTTGCCGGCCTGGGAAGTGGCAGCACCGGTGAATGCGCCCTTTTCGTGACCAAACAGGGTGGCCTCGAGGAGCGTGTCGGGGATTGCCGCACAGTTGATGGCCACAAAGGGTCCACTGCGCCGCAGGGAGTGTTCGTGGAGATAGCGGGCAAAGACTTCCTTGCCGGTGCCGGACTCTCCGTTGAGCAGCACCGTGGCATCGGTCTCCGCCACCTTGTCGGCCAGGGCAAGCAGATTGCGGGTATGGGGGTCGGCGGCGATCATGCCGTCGGCCTGACGGGTCACGGCATAGCGCTGCACATGTTCGAGCAGCACCGCGGGTTCAAAGGGCTTCATCAGAAAATCACAGGCTCCGCCACGCATGGCATCCACGGCCTTCTCCACGTCACCAAAGGCGGTCATCAACAGGACGGGCAGCTGGGGCAGGCGCTGGCGCAGTTCGGCCAGGAGCTGCAGACCATCCATCGGCTGCATCTTCAGGTCGGACAGGACCAGATTGAAGGCCTGCCGGTCCACTTCCGCCAGCGCGGCCGGGCCATCGCCGACCCCGGTGACGGCATGGCCGGCCAGCTCGAGGGTCAGGCACACCGCGTCCCGCAGGGGCGCGTCGTCTTCGACAACCAGGATGTGAAGGGCTTCTGGCATGGGGATCTCTCTAGAACTCGGGTGCAACGGGGCGTCAGCCGCCCATGGCGAGGGTCAGGGTGAAGGTGGAACCACGACCGGGCTCCGACTCGATACCGATGTCGCCTCCGTGGGCGCGGGCTACCCCCCGGGCGATCGCCAGCCCCAGACCGGTTCCGTCGGGGCGGGTGGTAAAGAACGGCTCGAAAAGCCGTGACTGTAGGGCGGGGTCGATACCGCGGCCGTCATCGGTGACCCGGAAACAGGCCCGCACACCGTCCTGCTCGGCATGAAAGCGGACGGAGCCGCCTGCCTCCAGGGCCTGGACGGCGTTCTCAAGCAGATTGGTCAGCGCTCCCGCGATCGCCTTGCGATCGCCCACCACACGGGTGTCGCCACAGGCACACGTCGCCTCGAAGCCCAGTCCGCGAGCCCGGGCGACCGGCTCGAGGGTCTGGGCCAGCTCGGCCACCAGATCACAGATGGCAAAAGGTTCACGCCCGAGGGTCTCGCCCCGGGCGAACAACAGCATGTCGCGAATGAGCTTTTCCAGATGACGCAGACGTTCCAGGGCCCGGGTGCCAACACGCTCCTTGTCGGCCGGGGCCATGTCCTGCTGCACCAGGGTAGCGGTGTACAGCAGCGCTGCCGACAGGGGCGTGCGCAGCTGATGGGCCAGGCCGGCAACCATCTCGCCCATCGCGGCGAGGCGCTCGTTGCGCTCGGCAGCCAGGCGCATGTGATGGGCTTCGGTGACATCGGTCAGCAGCACGATATGCCCTTCGCCGGACTCCAGCGGCGCATCCACCCGGGTCACGCGCCGGGTTTCGCCGGCGTGGTCCACCTGCCACTCACCCGGCGTTTCGGTGCCCGCCAAGCGGGTGGCGCAAAACGCCATCCAGTCCACGCCCGCCAGGGGCTCGCCGAACATCCCCTCCACGGCCTTGTTGGCCTGGACCACCCGGGCGTCCCGGTCAAGGACGACGACACCGGCCGGCAGCGCCCCCATCAACACGCTCAGGCGCTCGGTCAGCTGGCCGACCTGGGTCTGCAGCCCGGCGTAGGCGCCGGTCAGCGCCTCGGATGCCTGGCTGAACTGGCGGAAGGCATCGGCCAGCTGGCGGGCATCGAGACGGTCTTCGGTAGCAGGGTCGGTCATGGATGGGCGGAGACGAAATTCACCGGTTCGCAGCTTAGGCCTGCCGACGCCCCGGCAAGGCGGCAAATAGGCGGCAAAAAGCGCCGCTAATCCCACCGTAGAAAACCCCGGCAACGCGCCAGAATGCGAGCATCCGAAATAGGGGGAATGTTTCCATGGCAGCAGAAGAGGCCGCCGCTCCGGCCCCGCCCGCCTCACCATTTGCCCAGGTGCAGGAGAACATCCGCAACCTGTCCCAGCGCCAGAAGCTTGCTGCCGGCGCTGCGCTGGCGTTCGGCATCGCCCTGATCGTCGGCGTGCTGCTGTGGAGCCGCCAGCCCGACTACGCCGTGCTGTTCTCCAATCTCGCCGAGAAGGACGGCGGCGCCGTCGTTGCCAGCCTCCAGCAGCAGAACGTCCCCTACAAATTCTCGGACAACGGTAACGCCATCCTGGTGCCGGCCACCCAGGTCCATGACCTGCGCCTGCGCCTCGCCGCCCAGGGCATCCCGAAGGGCGGCCTGGTGGGCTTTGAGCTGATGGAGACCCAGAAGCTCGGCCTGTCCCAGTTCCACGAGCAGGTGAACTACCAGCGCGCCCTGGAAGGCGAGCTGTCCCGCACGATCTCCTCGATTGCCAGCGTCGCAGGGGCGCGGGTGCATCTGGCCATTCCCAAGCAGACCGCCTTCCTGCGCGACGAACAGAAGCCCACCGCCTCGGTGATGGTGAATCTGCACACCGGCCGCAGCCTCGACCAGGCCCAGATCGCCGGCATCGTGCACCTGATCTCCTCCAGCGTACCCAACCTGTCCAACGACAACGTGAGCGTCATCGACCAGGACGGCAGTCTGCTCACCAAGAAGCCCGACCCCCTGCGCACCTCCCTCGACGCCACCCAGATCAAATACACCCGCGAGCTGGAGGAAGGCTACATCGAGCGCATCAACGCCATCCTCACGCCACTCTTCGGCAAGGGCAATTTCCGCGCCCAGGTTTCCGCAGACGTGGACTTCAATCAGACCGAACAGACCGCCGAGACCTACCGCCCCAACCCATCCCCCGAGCAGGCCATCCGCAGCCAGCAGAGCAACGAGAGCCAGACCCGCGACCAGGGGCCGCAAGGTGTGCCGGGCGCCCTCAGCAATCAGCCCCCCGTCCCCGCCACGGCGCCGGTGACCACGCCGGCAGTGCCGGGAACGACCGGCGCCAGCGGCCAGCCCCCCCTTACCACCAGCAAGAGCGCCACCATCAACTACGAGGTGGACAAGACCATCCAGCACACGCGCAAGGCCCTCGGCCAGATCAAGCGCCTGTCGGTGGCGGTGGCCATCAACCACAAGGAAGAAAAGGACAAGAACGGCAACGTCAAGACCGTTCCCCTCAGCGATGACGAGCGCAAGCAGGTTGAAGACCTCGTGCGCGAAGCCGTCGGCTACAGCAAGGACCGGGGCGACACCATCAACGTCGCCAGCAGTGCCTTCGTCGCTTCCGACAAGGACGCCTTCGAAACCCCGATCTGGAAGGACCCGGACAACGTCGCCCTGTTCAAGGAGCTCCTCAAATACCTGGTCATTGCCGGCGTGATCGCCTTTGTGGCCTTCGGGGTCATCCGGCCGCTGATGAAGCAGGTCATGCCGCCCCCGCCCGAAGAGAAGGACGAAGACGCAGACGCCGCCTCCGGCCGTGCCGACGGAGAAGAGGGCGAAGAAGGTGAGGAAGGCGAGGACGACGAGGGCGCCCAAGTGGCCCTGTCGCCGGAAGCCGCAGCTCGCCTGGCCTATGACGAAAAACTCGCCAAAGTACACGAGATCGCCAAGAACAACCCGCGCGTGGTCGCCAACCTGATCAAGGAATGGATGGGAAGCAATGAGCAGCAACGATGAGGGCCAGGAAAAGAGCGCCCTGCTGTTGATGACCCTGGGTGCCGACGAAGCCGCCGAAGTGTTGAAGCAGCTGGGCCCGAAGGAGGTCCAGAAACTCGGTGCCGCCATGGCCGGCATGCCCTCCCAGCCGCGGGAGAAGGTCGAGATCATCCTCGACGAGCTGATCGCCTTTGCCGAGAAAGGCACGCCCATCGAGGCCGATCACGAGCACATCAAGGCGATGCTCACCAAGGCCCTCGGCGACGAGCGGGCCACCCACCTGATCAGCCGCGTGCTGCAGGGCTCCGACACCGCCGGCATCGAGAGCCTGAAGTGGATGGACGCCCCGACCGCCGCCGACATGATCAAGAACGAACATCCCCAGATCATCGCCACCATCCTGGTACACCTGGAGTTCGACCAGGCCGGCGAGATCCTCAAGCACTTCACCGACCGCCTGCGCAACGACGTGCTGCTGCGTATTGCCACCCTGGACGGGGTGCAGCCCGTCGCCCTGCGCGAACTCAACGAAGCCCTCACGCGCATGCTGGCCGGCGCATCCACCATCAAGAAGACCGCCATGGGTGGCGTGCGCCACGCCGCCGACATTCTCAACTTCGTCGGTTCGGCGGCCGAGACCGCGATCCTCGACAACGTGCGCGAATACGATCCCGACCTGGCCCAGAAGATCCTCGACGAGATGTTCGTGTTCGAGAACCTCATGGAACTCGACGACCGGGGCATCCAGACCCTGCTGCGCGAAGTCCAGAGCGACTCCCTGGTCATCGCCCTGAAGGGCGCGCCGCCCGAGATGCGCGAGAAGATCTTCAAGAACATGTCCCAGCGCGCCGCCGAGATGTTGCGGGAAGACCTCGAATCCCGTGGGCCGGTGCGCCTGTCGGAGGTGGAGGCCGAACAGAAGGAGATCCTCAAGACCGCCCGTCGTCTGGCCGAAGAGGGCCAGATCGCCCTTTCCAGTGGCGGTGGCGACGACGCCTTCGTCTAAACACCGCCCCCCACCATGTCCATGAATCGTCACCAGGCCGTCGGCGCCTACCAGCGCTGGGACCTCCCGTCCTTCGACGCGCCGGCGGCACCGCAGCCGGTCCCCCCTGAGCCCATCGAAAGTGGCGCCGAAGCACTCCCGGAGATCGTCGCCGCGCCGCCGCCCCCTCCGCCCGTCGAGCCGGAGCCCTTGCCCACGACCGGCATCGACCCCGAGCCGGACATCCACCTGCCCACCGCAGAGGACATCGAGCGCATCCACGAGGAGGCTCGCAAGGATGGCTACGCAGCCGGCTACGAAGAGGGCACGGCCCGCGGTCGCATCGAGGCGATGCAGTTCCATGGCCTCGTCGAAACCCTGGAGAACTCCCTCACCCTCCTCGACCAGGAGGTGGCCGACGAAATTCTGGCCCTGGCCACCGAACTGGCCCGCCAGATGGTGCGCCAGACCCTCACCGTGCGCCCCGAATCGGTCGTGGAGCTGATCCGCGAAGCCCTGCTGCAGCTACCCCAGGCCCACGCCCTCATCCACATCAACCCGGAAGACCTGGCCATGGCCAAGGAATACCTGGGTGAGCAGCTCTCCCACGCCGGTCACCGGCTGATCGACGACGCCACCATCACCCGCGGCGGCGTGCGCATCGAAGCGGCCGGCAGCCAGATCGACGCCACGGTGCAAACCCGCTGGCGCCGGGTCATGGACAACCTCAGCCGCAACATCCCCTGGGACGGAGACGCGCCCTGATGGAACACGGCATCGAGACCTGGAAGTCCTTTCTCGCCGACGGCCGCAAGCTCGTCGGCGCCACACCGCCTTACCAGATGTCGGGCCGCCTGACCCGCATCAACGGGCTGGTGATGGAGGCCTCCGGGCTCAAGCTCCCCCTCGGCTCGGGCTGCCGCATCATCATCCCCGGCGGCAGCTCGGTGGAGGCCGAAGTGGTGGGCTTTCACGGCGAGAAGATCTTCCTGATGCCCACCGACGACGTCTTTGGCCTGGCGCCCGGCGCCCAGGTGCTGCCGGTGGAGCCCACCCAGCCCCCGCTGATCGCCGGCGAGCGCATCGAGCCCCGCCGCCGCGCCTCCGACCGGGCCAAGCACCTGCCCATGGGTGACGAGCTCCTCGGCCGGGTGGTGGACGGCGCCGGCCGGCCGCTGGACGGGCTCGGCCCCCTGGCCGTCCGCCATTCCCGGCCTCTCCAGGCCCGGCCCATCAACCCCCTGCAGCGCGCCCCCATCAGCCAGTCCCTGGACGTGGGCATCCGTGCCATCAATGCCCTGCTCACGGTGGGGCGCGGCCAGCGCATGGGCCTCTTCGCCGGCTCCGGCGTGGGTAAATCGGTGCTCATCGGCATGATGGCCCGCTACACCGCTGCCGACGTGATCGTGGTCGGGCTGATCGGCGAGCGCGGCCGCGAGGTGAAGGAATTCATCGAGCACAACCTGGGCCCCGAGGGCCTGGCCCGCTCGGCGGTCATCGCCGCCCCCGCCGACTGCAGCCCGCTGATGCGCCTGCAGGGCGCCTCCTACGCCACCACCGTGGCCGAATATTTCCGCGACCAAGGCAAGCAGGTGCTGCTGATCATGGACTCCCTCACCCGCTACGCCATGGCCCAGCGGGAGATCGCCCTGGCCATCGGCGAGCCACCGGTGACCCGCGGCTACCCGCCATCGGTGTTCGCGCGCCTGCCAGCCCTGGTCGAACGGGCCGGCAACGGCCCCGAGGGCGGCGGCTCGATCACCGCCTTCTACACCGTGCTGGCCGAGGGCGATGACCAGCAGGACCCCATCGCCGACTCGGCCCGGGCCATCCTCGACGGCCACATCGTGCTGTCCCGCAACCTGGCCGACCAGGGCCACTACCCGGCGATCGACATCGAGCAATCCATCTCCCGGGCCATGCACAACCTGGTCAAGAGCCAGCACTTCGACATGGTGCGGCGCTTCAAACAGCTCTTTTCCCGCTACCAGCGCTCCCGCGACCTGATCGCGGTGGGGGCCTACCACGCCGGCTCCGACCCCGTCCTCGACCAGGCCGTCGCCATGTACCCGCGACTGGAGGCCTTCCTGCAGCAGCGCATCGAGGAGAGCGAGCCTTACGAATCCGCGGTGGAGAAGCTCCACGCACTGTTTGGCGCCACCCCATGACACGCACGCCGGCCAGCAAGGCCATCAGACCCTGCCCCTAAAGATTCCCGCCCCCCGTCCGATAACGCCGAGAGAAACAGACGATGACCGAGCAGTTTCCGCTACAGCCTTTGCTGGATCTCGCCAACACCCGCATGGACGACGCGGCGCGGCGGCTCGGCGAGCTGATTGCCAGTGATCGTGCGGTTGAAGAGAAGCTCGCCCTCCTCGTGGAGTATCGCCGGGAGTATCAGGCCCGCTTTGTGGAAACCGCCCGCAACGGAATCGGCCCCGATGCCTGGCGCAATTACAGCGCCTTCCTCGCCAAGCTCGACGAAGCCATCGCCCACCAGCAGGGCGTGGTCACCGAATCCAAGCGACGCGTCGAACAAGGCCAGCAGGAATGGGTGGACCAGCGCAACAAGGTGAAGGCCTTCGACACCCTGTCCCACCGTCACCAGACCCTGCAGGCCCGCAAGGAAGCCAAGCAGGAGCAGCGGCTCACCGACGAACACGCCGCCAAGCAGTTCCGGGACCGCGGCAACGAAGAATGAAGGTAGCGCCAGCCAGTGCTGGCACGTGGCTTGCTGATACGGAGTTGTCTGCATCCTTACCAGGAACACCATCATGTCCGGACCGGCCTTGAACCCCATCGCCAGCATCGCCCCCGCGGCCCCGCCGAAAGGCCTGGATGCCTCCAGCCCGGATGCTGCCGCCCCGTCCGAACCGGACAAGGGCGGTACCGGCTTCGCCTCCGAGCTGCAGCGCCAGATGAAGGGCAGTCCGCCTCCGGACGACGGGCAGGGTTCCAAATCCGCGTCTGATACCGATACCGACTCCGATGCAGCGGCCCGGGCCGAGGCCGCGGCACAGGCCCAACCACCGGCCCAGCCCGAACTGGCTGCGCTGCTGGGCGGCCTCCTCCCCGCCGCCGCCCTTCCCCCGGCAGAACCGGCCCCGGCCGCCTCCGGGGAGGGCGACACCGCGCCAATCTCGGCTGACACCAGCACCCTGCCCGGCGGCGGCCTCTTCGCCCTGCCCACCGCGCTTACACCGGAGGCCATATCCCGGAGCACTGGCGGCAATGCGGAACAGAAAACGGCAGAGAGCGCCGTCGGCGCTCCGGCAAACTTTGCCGCCACACCCGGCAAAGGCGAAGACATCGCCCCCCATGGTGCGCCGACAGCCTTGGCCGACGCCCCTTTGCGGGCGGCCGAGCCCCCGGTCGCAGCCCCCCCGACCAACAGCTTCGCCGCCATACACGCTGCCGCACTGGCCAACCTCCAGGGAGCCGCCCCTCCCCAAGCCCCGGCGCCTGTGCCCATGCACGTGGCCACCCCGGCCGGCAGCCCCGGCTGGCCCGAGGAGGTCGGCAACCGGGTCAGCTGGATGGTCGGACAGGCGGAGAGCCACGCCGAGCTCACCCTCACCCCGCCCCAGCTGGGCAAGGTGGAGGTCTCGATCACCGTCAGCGGCGACCAGACCAGTGCCCAGTTCGTGGCCGCAACCCCGGCTGCCCGCGAGCTGATCGAGCAGAGCCTGCCCCGCCTGCGGGAAATCCTTGAACAGAGCGGTATCAGCCTCGGGCAGACCGATGTGGGCACCTCCGGCCAGCCCGGCGACCCGGAACGCAGCCCCCGCGGCAGCCAGTGGCGGGGTGGTGGCAGCGCCGATGAAGGACTTGCAACAAACGCAGTGCCGGCCCAATGGGCCAGGCGCGGCGAAGGTTTGGTTGACACGTTTGCCTGAAGTGGCACAAATGGCGGGCCGTGATGCCCCTATTCAACGCTTGCCGGGCAGCCGTGGTGGATAACAATGGATGCAAACAAGGAGTGATCCAGCATGTCGAAAGCACCGGCCAAGGCTGAAAGCGCCGAAGGCGAAGCCCCCGCCAAGGGTGGCAAGAAGAAGATGATCATCATCATCGTGGCAGTTCTGGTGCTGGCAATTGCCGGCGCGGGTGCTTTCATGATGATGGGCAAGAAGAAGCACGCCGAAGGTGAGGACGCGGAAGAAGAGCCCGCCGCCCATGAGCCGCCCAAGGTCAAGGTGGATCCGTCCAAGCCGCCGGTCTTCGTGCAGCTCGAGCAATTCACCGTCAACCTGGCCCCCGAGGAGGGTGAGCACTTCCTGCAATCCACCATGGTCCTGCGGGTTGCCGACGCCAAGGTGGGCGACTCCCTGAAGCTCTACATGCCCGAGCTGAAGCACCGCATCATCATGCTGCTGTCGTCCAAGAAGCCCTCCGATTTGGTCAGCTCGGAAGGCCGCGAGGAGCTTGCCGACGAGATCAAGGAGGAAGCCAACGACGTGCTCGGCTATGCCCCCAACCCGAAGAAGAAAAACAAGCGCAGCCGCCCCGAAGACGACGGGCCGGTGCTTGCCGTGCTGTTCAACCAGTTCATCGTGCAATAACGGGGTTTAGTCATGGCCCAGGACTTTCTCTCCCAGGAAGAGGTGGATGCCCTGCTCAAGGGCGTCACCGGGGAGAGTGACGACACAGAGCACGCAGAAGAGAACACCAGCGGGGTCCGGGACTACAACCTGGCCACCCAGGAGCGCATCGTGCGTGGGCGCATGCCCACCATGGAGCTCATCAACGAGCGCTTCGCCCGCTATCTGCGCATCGGCATGTTTACTTACATGCACCGCAACGTCGAAGTCTCGGTGGGGCCCATCAAGGTCCAGAAATTCAGCGAGTTCGTGCGCAACCTGGTCGTACCCACCAACCTCAACCTGTTCATCGCCAAGCCCCTGCGTGGCACGGGGCTCATCGTTCTCGACCCGAACCTGGTGTTCCTGGTGGTGGACAACCTGTTCGGTGGCGACGGCCGCTTCCACACCCGGGTCGAAGGCCGCGACTTCACCCCCACCGAACAACGCATCATCCAGGGTCTGCTGAAGGTCACCTTCGACGAGTACGCCAAGGCCTGGGCCCCCGTGCAGAAGCTGGAGTTCGAGTACGTCCGCTCGGAGATGAACCCCCAGTTCGCCAACATCGCCACGCCCAGCGAAATCGTCGTGGCGGCCTCGTTCACGCTGGAGTTCGGCGGCTCTCAGGCGGAGATGCACTTCTGCTTCCCCTACTCGATGCTGGAGCCGATCCGCGAGACGCTCTACTCGACCATGCAGAGCGACCACATCACCCAGGACAACCGCTGGGTGAACATGATGGGCAAACAGCTGCAGACCGCCGAAGTCACCCTGGTGGCCCGTCTGGGCACCGCCAAGGTCACCCTGCGGGATATCGTCCAGATGAAGCCGGGCGACGTGATTCCCCTCAACATCCCGGAAACCGTACAGGCGGAAGTGGACGGAATCCCGTTCATGGAATGCCGCTACGGCGTCCAGCGCGGTCAATACGCCCTCAAGGTCGAACGCTTCCTGGCCCAGGAAGAAGAAACCGCGGCCAAGGGCTAGGAGCACACCATGTCAGAAACCGACACCCCCGACGAAAACCAGATCAGCGACGACGACTGGGCTGCGGCCATGCAGGAGCAGGCGGCCGCGGAAGGGCTCACCGACCCGGCGGAGCCTGCCGAGGACGATGGCTCCCCCTACCAGGCGAAGCCCGCCAGCCAGCTCTTTCCCGATTTCGGCCAGGCCGGCGCCAAAGGCGGCTCGATCAACGACTACGACATGATCCTGGACATCCCGGTGCAGCTCACCGTGGAACTGGGACGCACCAAGATCGCCATCCGCAACCTGCTGCAGCTGGCCCATGGATCGGTGGTGGAACTCGACGGCCTGGCCGGCGAGCCGATGGATGTACTGGTGAATGGCACCCTGATCGCCCAGGGTGAAGTGGTAGTGGTCAACGACAAGTTCGGGATCCGCCTGACCGACATCATCACGCCGGCCGAACGCATCCGCAAACTCCGCAACTGAACCTGCCACCAAGCCGCGGGTGGCAGGCACCCAGCCCTCAGCGCGCAGGGGCGGCTTCGCCAGCCCTTGGGCGCATCAGCACCGAACGGTTCGGCTGCCGATCAGGAGCGTTGGCCCGGTGCAGCAACCAGCGTTCCCCGAGAATCTGCAGGGCCCGCTGACGCTTGGCCTCATAAGCATTGCCGGACGCCGCCTCCGGCAACTTGTCTTCAGACGCGCCAGCCGCCGGCTGGATGTCACGATGCCACAGCAACATGATCACACCTCCTGAACCCGACACTGCTTTGATTGATAGCACATCATGCAGTTCATCGGCAAAAGGCGCAAAGCACAAAAATATGCCCCTTTTGCATGCCTAATCGACCCATTCCGTGATGGCCCTCACGGATAAGCTGGCGGCAGGCTCCCCACGGTTTCCGCCCCCCATGTCTTTCCCGCTTCCTGCTGCCGGCCTGCTCTTTCTGACCGGTTCCGCCTTCGCCGCGGACGGCGGCACCTTCGACACCACCGGGAGCGTTGTCCAGATGCTGCTCGGGCTGGGCCTGGTGATCGGCCTGCTCTACGCCAGCCTGCATGTTCTCCGCCGGATAGGGGGAGGCAACGCCCAGGGCGCCGCCCTGCTGAAGGTGCGGGGCGCAACGGCGGTCGGCCCCCGGGAGCGTGTCGTGCTGGTGGAGGTGGGCGACAAGATCCTCGTCCTCGGGGTCGCCCCGGGGCGGGTGAACGCCCTCCACACCCTCGACACCACCGATCTTCCCTCGCCCGGCAACAGCAGCCCCATGCCTGGCGGCAAGGACTTCCAGACCTGGCTCAAGCAGACCCTCGAACGCCGCACCCGATGAACCACCTCTCCCTCCTGCTCCGGCGCCTTGGCCCGCTGCTTCTGCTGGCGCCCCTACCCGTTCTGGCCCAGGCCATGCCCGCCCTCACCACCACACCCACGGGTGGTGGTGGCACCCAGTACAGCCTGTCCATCCAGACCCTGCTGCTGCTCACCTCCCTGAGCTTCCTGCCGGCCCTGGTGCTGATGACGACCAGCTTCACCCGGATCATCATCGTCATGTCCCTGCTGCGCCACGCCATGGGCACCCAGACCTCGCCCCCCAATCAGGTCATCGTCGGCCTGTCCCTGTTCCTCACCTTCTTCATCATGTCCCCGGTGATCGACAAGGTTTACACCGAGGCCTGGCAACCCCTGTCGGAGAACCGCATCACCTTCAACGAAGCCCTCGACCGGGCCACCGTACCGGTCAAGGCCTTCATGCTCAAACAGGTCCGCGAGCCCGATCTCAACCTGTTCTCCAAGCTCGCCAAGACGCCCCGGGTCGACAAGGCCGAAGACCTGCCCATGCGGGTAGTCATCCCGGCCTTCGTCACCTCCGAGCTGAAGACCGCCTTCCAGATCGGCTTCATCGTCTTCATCCCCTTCCTGATCATCGACATGGTCGTGGCCTCGGTGCTGATGTCCATGGGCATGATGATGATGAGCCCGGCCATCGTCGCCCTGCCCTTCAAGATCATGCTTTTCGTGCTGGTGGATGGCTGGAATCTGCTGATCGCCTCCCTCGTGCAGAGTTTCGGATAGGAGCGCCCCGTGACCCCCACTACCGTCATCGACCTGGGCCGTCAGGCCCTCGAGCTCACCCTGCTCGTCTCGGCGCCCCTGTTCATCGCCGCCCTCGCCACCGGCCTGATCATCTCCATCTTCCAGGCCGCCACCCAGATCAACGAGCAGACCCTGTCCTTCGTGCCCAAGCTGATCGCCACCTTCATCACCCTGGTGCTGGCCGGGCCTTGGATGATCACCATGATGACCGACTTCATCCGGCGTCTCTTCGAGAACATCCCCGCCATGATCGGCTGAGCCTGGCCACCCCATGCTCACCGTCACCGCGGCCCAGCTCGACGCCTGGCTGGCCCTTTTCGCCTTTCCCCTGGCCCGGGTCCTCGGCCTGATCAGCGCGGGGCCCGTGTTCGGCAACAACGCCCTTCCCCGACGCATCAAGCTGGTGGTCGGGCTGGCCGTGGGCCTCGGCGTCGCGCCGGCCTTCCCGGTGACGGTCAATGTTGCCCTCGACTCCTGGGCCGGGCTGCTCATCCTCCTTGAGCAGACCCTGATCGGCATCGCCATGGGCCTGGCCATGCGCGTGGTGTTTGCGGCCCTCGACCTGATGGGCGAACTCATCAGCCTGCAGATGGGCCTCTCCTTTGCCACCTTCTTCGACCCCATGGCCGGCGGACAGACGGCGGTCGTGGCCGAGCTGCTGGCCCTGCTGGCGACCCTCGTATTCCTCTCCCTGAATGGTCACCTGGTAATGCTCGACACCCTGGCCCGGAGCTTCGAATGGCTGCCGATCGGCAATGGTGACCTGCACCAGGAAGGCTGGATGGTGCTGGTGCATTCCGGGGCCACGATCTTCGCCTCCGGTCTGCTGATGGCCCTGCCGGTGGTCACCGCCCTGCTCATCACCAACATCGCCCTGGGCATCCTGACCCGCGCCGCGCCGCAGCTGAACCTCTTCGCCATCGGCTTTCCCATCACCATGACGGTCGGCTTCGTCGTGCTGCTGCTTGCCCTCGGGCATATGGCGCCCTTGCTGCAACGCTTCTACGACATGGGTTTCGACACCATGGCGAGTATCCTCCGCACCCTTCACCAGGCCCCCCCGGGGGCACGATGATCTCCGTGGCCGTCACCGCGCTGCTCGCCACCAGCCTGCTCGCGCTCATCGGGCTTGGCCTCGGCTGGCGACAGCTGAGCGCGGCCAGGCGTTCCGCGGCCGATCTGGCCACCGCCCTGCAGACCGAGCAGGCGCGCCGCTGCAGTGCCGAAGAAGCCCTCGACGCTGCACATGATCGCTTTTCCGCGGTGTTCCGCTTTCTGCCCGATCTCGTCACCCTGACCCGCCTCGACGACGCGCGCCTGATCGACATGAACCACAACTGGAGCACCCTGCTGGGCTACACCCGGGAACAGGGGCTCGGCCAGCGCGGGCGGGATTTCGGCCTGTGGGCCCGGCCGGAAGACGAGATCGAGATGGACACCCTGCTGCGTGCCGGTGAAGTCGTCCACAACCGCCCCGTGACCCTGCGCAACCGGGACGGACACACCCTGGAAACCCTGGCCCGGGCGCGGCTGCTGTCCATCGGCAAGCAGGCCTGCATCCTCACCGTGTTCCGTGACATCAGCGAGCAGATGCGTCTCGAACGCGCCGAACGCTCCGCCGCCGAAGCCCAGCGCATCTCCGAGGCCATGTTCTCCGCGGCCTTCCACTGCAGCCCCGACTACATCACCATCAGCCGCCTTTCCGACGGCACCATCCTCGAGGTCAACCAGGCCTTCATCCAGCTGGTCGGCTGGTCGCGGGAAGAGTCCATCGGCACCACCTCCCTGAACCTCGGCCTGTGGCCCATCCCCGAAGAGCGGGCGGCCGTGGTGGAGCTGGTCAGCCAGCACGGCGCCCTGCGCAACTTTCCCTGCACCATCGGCACCCGCGAGGGGCTGCGGCGTCACTGCCTGCTCAATGCCTCCACCGTGGTCATCGAAGGCCAGACCTGCCTCATCGCCATCGTCCGCGACGTATCCGAGCAGAAAGCTGCCGACGAGGCCCTGCAGGAGAGCCAGGCCAAGTTCTCGCGCATTTTCGCCTCGGCTCCCGTGGCCACGTCCGTGACCCGGCTGGCCGACCGTACCCACGTGGACGCCAACCCTGCCTGGGAGAACCTGTTCGGGCTCGAACGCAGCGCCGTACTCACCCGGAGCACTGGCGAGCTCGGCTTCTGGGTGGACTCCGAGGTCTACGACGATCTCTACGCCCGCATTGCCCGGGACGAGATCGTGGCCCAGCGGGAAGTCCGCATCCGCCCCCGGGGCCGCGACGAGATCGCCACCTGCCTGGTGTCCGGGTGTCGCCTGCGCATCAATGGCGAGGACTGCGGGCTGTGGTCCCTGGTGGATATCTCGGAGCTGCGACGGGTCCAGGGGCACATCGAAGAACTCAACGAGGGGCTGGAACGGCGGGTGGAGGAGCGCACCGCCGAACTGCAGAGCGCCCTCGAAACCCTGCACCAGGCCCGGGACGGGCTGGTGCGCAGCGAAAAACTGGCCGCCCTCGGCGCCCTCGTGGCCGGCATCGCCCACGAACTCAACACCCCCATCGGCAACAGCGTCACCGTCGCTACCACCCTCGCCGCCCGCACCGAAGAGATGACCCGGGAATTCGCCTCCGGCGGGCTGCGTCGCAGCAGTTTCGATGCCTACATGGAGAATGCCCGGGAGGCCGGCGAGCTGCTGATGCGCAGCCTGCAACGCGCCCAGGAACTGGTTCGCAGCTTCAAGCAGGTGGCCGTCGACCAGAGCAGCGAGAACCGCCGCTCCTTTGAGCTGGGCGAAATGCTCCACGAGATCGCGGTCACCCTCGGCCCCATGCTCAAAGGCACCCACTGCACCCTCGACATCGCCCCGGCAGAAGCGCTCCAGATGGACAGCTACCCCGGCGCCCTCGGTCAGATCCTCACCAACCTGGTCAGCAATGCCCTGACCCATGCCTTTGCCGAACGCCCCGACGGCCACATCACCGTCACCACCCAGGCCGGCCCCGACAACGTGCGCATCCGCATCACCGACAACGGCAACGGGATAGACAGCGCCAGCCTGCAGCGCATCTTCGACCCCTTCTTCACAACCCGCCTCGGCAAGGGGGGCAGCGGACTCGGCCTGTACATCGTGTACAACCTCGTCACCCGCACCCTGGGGGGGCAGATAGACGTCCAGAGTACACCCGGCACCGGCACCCGCTTCACCCTGCTACTGCCTTTCACGGCCCCGGCGGACGGCGCCCACGAAAACGCCATGGCCATTCCGGTTCATGACCGGCCCCCACTTAACTTCGAGGACTTCGGGCCGATAATCTGACATCGCCCAAGTCACCGGGACAGGCCTTTGCGCCCCGTCCCACCGGAGCCCCCATGGCCATAGCCATCGTTGATGACACCCCCCTCAACCTGACCCTGATCCAGGCGCTGGTTCGCAAGCTCACGCCGGCCGGCACCGAGATCGTGTGCTTCACGTCACCGCTCGAGGGGCTCAAATGGTGCGAAAGCCATGAGCCCGATCTGATCATCGTCGATTACATGATGCCCGACCTCAACGGCATCGAGTTCATCAACGCCGTGCGCCAGCTGCATCCGGCCGACGTGGTGCCCATCCTGATGGTCACCGCGGCCCATGAGAAGGAAGTCCGCTACCAGAGCCTCACCGCCGGGGCCAATGACTTCCTGACCAAGCCCATCGACCGCCACGAGTTCGACCCCCGGGTGCGTACCATGCTGGCCCTGCGCAGCAGCCACACTCGCCTGCGTACCTGGAACGACGACCTCCAGACCGAAGTCCGCCGCCAGACCGCCGACATCGTTGCCCGCGAGCGCGAAACCATCGCCCGCCTGGCCCGCGCCGCCGAGTTCCGCGACCCGGAAACCGGCGCCCACATCCTGCGCATGGCCCACTACTCCGAGCTCATCGCCCAACGCCTGGGCCTCGACCCTGAGCTGTGCGAGCGCCTCCTGAGCGCAGCCCCCATGCACGACGTCGGCAAGGTCGGCACGCCCGACCACATCCTCCTCAAGCCCGGGCGCCTCACCGACGAGGAAATGGCCATCATGCGGCGCCACGCCACCATCGGCTACGACATCCTCAAGGGCTCCTCCTCTCCGATGATCCAGCTGGCCGCCGAGATCGCCCTCAGCCATCACGAGAAATTCAACGGCAGCGGCTACCCCTCCGGGCTCGCCGGGGAGGCGATTCCCCTGGTGGGGCGCATCGTCGCCGTGGCCGATGTCTTCGACGCCCTCACCTCCGCACGCCCCTACAAGCCGGCCTGGGAGATCGAGCGGGCGGTCGACTTCCTGAAGACGGAACGCGGGCAGCACTTCGACCCCGACTGCGTCGACGCCTTCCTCGACCAATGGGCCGGCGTGCTGGCCGTACGGGAACGCTTTCAGGACGAAGAGGAATGATCGGCCTCCTGCATCGCCTGGCAGACCGTGTGGGGCTCCACTCCCTCGGCCAGCAACTCACCCTGCTGTTCGCCCTGCTGCTGACCCTGTCGGTCTCCGCCTACTCCCTTTACACCGGTTTCGATCAGGCCAACTACGTCGAACGTCTCGAGCGCACGCACGCCGACGAGCTGACCCAGCACCTGGCCGCGGTGCTTGAGCCCCACGTCGCCAGCAATGACCGCCGTGGCATCACCGAGCATCTGCTGGAAATCTCCAGCAACATGGCCATCCAGCGCCTCACCGTCACCGACCGCCAGGGCAATCCGTTGGCCAGCGTGCATCGCGCCACCGACACCGCCCCCCTGAGCGCGGAGCCGGACAGCGACACCCCCGTTCCCCTGCCGGATCAAGGGCGTCAGGCTGGCAGCGTCGAGGCCCAGGCCGGCAGCTCGATGATCGTTGCCTGGGTGGGGATCGGTGAAAAGGCACCCATGGGCTGGTTGCGCAGCGAGATCCATCCGGCCGCAGCCAACGACAGCCTGCACCACATCCTCAAGGACAGCGTCCTGGCCGGCCTGCTGACACTGCTGGTCGGCACCATGGCCATCCTGATCTTCCTGCGCCCCACCCTGCGCAGCCTGGAGCGGGCCACGACCTTTGCCGAAGCCATGGAGAACTGCCAGGGAGACACCCTCAACGAACCCACCTCGGTCGTCGAAATCCGCAAACTCGTGGATGCGCTCAACTGGACCTCCATCCGCCTCTTCGACGGCCAGTCGGCGCTGGCCGCCAGTGAGCTCCGCAACCGAGCCATCGCCGAAGCTGCCCTCGACTGCATCATCACCGTCGATGCCCTCGGGCGCATCCTCGAATTCAACCCCGCCGCCGAGCGCACCTTCGGAATCTCCCGCGCTGACGCCCTGCATCAGTCAGTCTCCGAACTCCTGTTTCCCGAGCAACTGCGTGACACCCACTCCGCCAGGCTCCGCGAGCTCCTCGAACACCCGCCCTCCGACACCCAGCAGCAGCGTATCGAAACCCTGGCCCGACGCTACAACGGCGAGGAGTTCCCGGTGGAAATGGCCCTGGTCACCGTGGATGGCGGTGGCAGCCGCCTGATCACCGCCTACCTGCGTGACATCGGCGAGCGCAAGGAGACGGAGCGGATCATGCGCCAGGCCAAGGAATCGGCCGAGGCCAACAGCCGCTCCAAGAGCGACTTCCTGGCCAACATGAGCCACGAGATCCGCACCCCCATGAACGCCATCCTGGGGATGACCGATCTGGCCCTGGAGACGGAGCTGGATGAAGAACAGAAGGAGTACCTGACCCTGGTGAAGAGCTCCGCCAACTCGCTGCTCGGCATCATCAACGACATCCTAGACTTCTCGAAGATCGAGGCCGGCAAGCTCGATTTCGAGCACATCGATTTCAGCCTGCGGGACTGCGTTGCCCTGGCTGCCCGGACCCTCCAGCAAAGGGCTGCCGAAAAGGACCTGCTGCTCAGCGTCCAGGTTGCACCCGAAGTCCCCGACAGCCTGATCGGCGACCCCCACCGGCTGCGCCAGGTCCTGATCAACATGATCTCCAACGGGATCAAGTTCACCGCCGAGGGCAGCGTCAGTGTCATCGTGCAGGCGGGTCCGGCGATTGAAAACGGTGTTTCCATCGAATTCAGCGTGCAGGACACCGGGATGGGGATTCCTGCCGAAAAGCAGGGGCTGATCTTCGAGGCCTTCTCCCAGGCAGATACATCCACGACGCGGCGCTACGGCGGCACCGGCCTGGGGCTCACCATCAGCGCCCAGTTGGTCCAGGCCATGGGCGGTCAGATCAGCGTGGACAGCACACCCGGCGTGGGAAGCACTTTCCGTTTCACCGCCCGCTTCGAACGGGGCCAGTGCACTGCGAGCACCGAGGAGCGCGCCCACCTGGAAGGCCTGCCGGTGCTCATCGCCGTGGACAACCCCACCGAGCGCAGCACCCTCATCGAACTCCTGAGTCAGTGGCGGATGACTCCCACCTGCGCCCCTGACGCCAACACCTGCCTGCGTGAGCTGACCCAGGCAGCCAGCAACGGCCTGCCCTACCGGGTTGTCGTCCTCGGAACACAGCTGCCCGATGCCGAGGGTTTCGCCCTGGCCGAGACGATTCCCCAGTCCGGCATCCCCCAACCCTGCGTCATCATGCTTGCCGGTGAAGGCCGGCGGGGCGACGGGGCCCGCTGCCGGGACCTGGGCATCGCCGCCTACCTGCCGATGCCGGTCGAGGCCTCCGACCTGCTCAACGCCATCCTGCTGTCGGTCGACCCGATCGATGAACGCCCGCTGATCACCCGCCACACCCTGCGCGAACAGCGCCGCCAGCTGCGCATCCTGCTGGCCGAGGACAACGTGGTCAACCAGACCCTGGCCATGCGCCTGCTGGCCAAGCTGGGACATCACGTGGAGGTCGCGAACAACGGTGAGGAAGCCCTCGCCCTCCATGCGGCAGGGCGTTTCGATGCCATCCTGATGGACGTGCAGATGCCGGTGATGGGTGGCTTTGAAGCCACCGCCGAGATCCGCAGGCGGGAAGCGGCGGGCATGCCCCGCACCCCGATCATCGCCATGACCGCCCACGCCATGAAGGGCGACCGGGAGCGCTGCCTGCAGGCCGGCATGGACGGCTACCTGTCCAAACCGGTCCACGCCCCGGATCTGGTCGAAGTGCTGATTCACCATACCGGCCACAACGACCCGGCGCCGGCTCCCGTCACCGAATCCGCCCCTGCAGGCGGCCCGATATTCGACCGGGAGCAAGTACTGGCCAACCTGGGCGATGATGAAGATCTGCTGGCCCAGCTGATGGTCATGTACAGCGAGGACGAACCCCGTCTGCTGGCCGACGTGGAAGCAGCGGTGGCCGCCGGTGACGCCGAGGCACTCTACGGTACCGCCCATGCCCTGAAGGGCGCCGTATCCAACTTCTGCGCCAGCCGCTCCCAGGCCAAGGCCCAGCAGCTCGAACGCATGGGCCGGGAGAAGAACATGGACGGAGCAAGCGCTGCTCTCGCCGAACTCAAGCAGGAACTGAGCTCTCTGCGGGTCGCCTTCGCCGAAGGCTGACCGCCCGCACGGATCCGACCTCAGTCTGGTGCGGACGTGTCGCCAGTCCCGGCACGCTCCGATCGGTTACGCAGATCCCGGTAAACACCGGCGCGCATGATCAACATGGCCACGACGGGCGCAGTCATCAGCACGAAAAGGCTGATCAAGACCTCATGAATCACCAGGCGCGACTGGGACAGCGTGAAGTAGAGCATGGAAGCCAGCAGGATGCAGCCCGCCCCCAGGGTGATGGCGATAGCTGGCCCGTGGATACGCTGATAAAAATCCTGTAGTCGCACGAGGCCAAGGGCCCCGATCACCGTGACCAGACCTCCCAAGACCAGCAAGAGGGCGATCGGAACCGCAGCCCACCAGGAAAGGCTCTCGGCACCCGTCATTCGATGACCTCACCGCGCAGCAAAAACTTGGCCATGGCCATGGTGGAAACAAACCCAACCAGGGCAATCATCAGGGCCGCCTCGAAATAAATCTGGCTGGCATCCCTGATGCCCAGAACCAGACTCAAGAGCATCACACACATCCACAGGGTATCGAGCGCAAGAACCCGGTCCTGGGCGGTCGGCCCGAGCAACAGACGCACGGTGCAGAGCAGCATGGCCAGCACGACGCACGCCATGGCAACAAAGACCGCGGCCGACAGCAGCGCGACCGTCGTCATGACAGTTCTCCTCGGGAAACAGGGTGCTCGAACACCTCCATGATGGGGCGTTCGTAGCGTGTCTTGATGGTCTCCACCCACCAAGCCTCACTATGCAGATCGAAGACATGAAGCAGCAGTTCATGCTTCGCAGGCAGCAGATCCACCCACACCGTGCCCGGCGTAGTGTTGATCAGGCACGACAGCAGGGCCAATCCATGAGGACTCCTCAGATCAAGGGGCACGCGGATGAACTGGGAATTGACCCGGACAGCCCGGCGCATCAGGATAATCTGGCTTACATTGATACAGGAACGAACGATCTCGATCGCTGAAAAACACAGCAAGCGCACCAAGGCCATGGGCTTGCGCAGCACGGCATAGCCGTGGGGCTGCAAGGGGCGGGACAGAAGGGGAGCGACGATGCCCAGAACGCCGCCCAACAGCCAGTGGGCAGGTTCCACGCTTCCATTGAGCATCAGCCACATCAGCATCAGACTCACGCTGAGAGCAGGCGAAGGCAACCAGCGCTTCATGGCCGCAGCTCCGCGCCCGGCACCCGCTGCACAGGAGGTTCGCCCAGTACGCGCTGAGTGTAGTCCTTGCTGCGCAGCAGCCCTTCCGTCGCACGGTTCAGATAGTCGAACACGCTACCCGCCTGCATCGTCAGGAGTACACATAGCATTACCAGCGAACCGATCGATATGGCTTCAGTGAATTGCAGCCGGGGCATCGTCACGCCAGCGGCCCAAAATGTCCGAACCCCAAGACGCATCAGCGAAATGATTGCAGCCAGACCGCCAGCCACCATCAGCCCCATCAACAGCCAGGTTGTCGCCGGCACGGGCCCGGGCGCTGCCGCCAGCAAGGCGTGAAAGAGACTGAACTTGGCGACGAAACCCGCCAGCGGCGGCATCCCGGCGATCACCAGCGCACAGGCAGCGAAACTCAGACCGAGAAAGGCCAGCGTGCCGGGGATTCCCACCCCGACGGGGTCTTCCGGCTTATCCTCGATGGCAAAGGCCTCCATGGTGATCGCCAATAACGCAGCACCCGGCGGCCGGATGCGCTCAATGAGCTCAATCAGCAGCATGAAGGCCGCCATCGCCAGGGTGGAGCCCAGAAGATAATACAGACCCGAAGCCAGCACGCCGCTACCAGAGTGACCGATCACGGCCAGGAGCGTGCCCGAGGAGATGACAGCGCCAAAACCAGCCATGCGCCCCCCATCCTGGCTGGCCCACATGCCGATGGCACCAAACAGCAGGGTCGCCATTCCACCCAGGGTCAGAGCGAAAAACCCGAACTGCCCGAGGGCGCCGGCCCCCTCGCCAAAAAGTGCCAACCAGACCCTCAAAAGTGCATACACCCCCACCTTGGTCATCAGGACCAGCATCGCACCGACGGGAGCGGAAGCCGATGCATACGTAGTGGGCAGCCAGAAGCCCAGTGGCCACATTGCCCCCTTGGTCAGGAAGGCCAAGGCCAGCACCGTCGCGCCGATCTGCAACAACCAGGCATCCTGTGGCCCGAGCGACGCTACCCGTCCAGAAAGATCGGCAAGATTGAGCGTCCCGGTGGCGGCATAAATCAGCGACACCCCGATCAGGAACAGCAACGAAGCAGCCAGGTTGATGGCGATGTACTGCATGCCCGCCTGGATGCGACGAAGATTGTAGCCATGCAGCACCAGGCCATAGGAAGCCGCGAGCATGACCTCGAAGAAGACGAACAGATTGAAGAGGTCGTTGGTCAGAAAGGCACCGTTAAGCCCCATCAGCATGAACTGGAACAGCGAGTGGAAACTCACCCCGACCCGATCCCAGCGCCGCGCCGAGAACACGAGGACCGCCAGGGCGATGGTCGCGGTAAGCACCAGCATCAGCGCGGTCAGCCGGTCGACGACAAGGGCGATGCCGAAGGGCGCAACCCAGTTGGCCGCCAGGTAAACACCAATGCCTGCAGGCCAATGGCCGCCGTCCGCCATCAGCAGGAGAGCAACGGCAACGGCCCACAGCATCACGCAACTGGCCAAGCCCAGGGAAAACTTGAGCACGTAACGCTTCTGATTGACCGGAATCAGCAAGGCCCCCACGATCAGCGGCAGCAGCACGGGGACCACCAGGAGGTGCTGCGACCAATGTAGGGAATTCACTGGCGAGGCTCCTCACCATCCACATGGTCGCTGCCGGAAAGTCCACGTGCGCCAATCATCATCACCAGATAGAGGGCCGTGGTGGCAAAGCCAATCACTATCGCCGTCAATACCAGCCCTTGGGGCAGCGGATCCGCGAACAGGGACGGATCCACATCGGGCGTCGGCGTGATCGGGGGCTTGCCCACCCACAGACGACCCATGGCGAAGATAAACAGGTTCACCGCGTAGGACATCAACATCAACCCAGTGATGAGCTGAAAGGTACGGGGACGCAGGATCAGCCAGATGCCTGAACCGAACACCACGCCCACCGAAATCGCCAGCACCAGTTCCATCAGCTCACCTTACCTTTCATACCTTCAGTCTGCTCCTCCGCAGCCGACTCACCGGGCTGACGATGGGCGCGCACCGACTGGTGGGCAAGGGCAACCAACATCAGCATGGTGGTACCTACCACCACCGCAAACACGCCAAGATCGAAAACAAAGGCACTCGGGACATGAAGTGCTCCCACCACCGGCCATTCCACATGCGCAGTGTGGGTCGTCAGGAAAGGATGGCCGAAGACCCACGCCCCCAGGCCCGTCAAGCAGGCCAGCAACAGGCCGAGACCCAACCAGCGGTGCGGTCTCAGGTTGATGTGATTCTCGACCCAGGTGGTGCCGGCCAACATGTACTGAACCAGAATGGCGACAGCAAAGATGAGCCCGGCGACAAACCCCCCTCCCGGAAGATTGTGGCCGCGCATGAAGAAGTAAACGGCGATCACCCCCATGAAAGGCAGGAGCAGTCGGAGATAAACGCCGGGCACCAGCAGATAGCCCGTATTGGCCTGATCCGCCGGGCTCTGCCCGTTAGCCGGATCCTCCAGGAAACGCTGCTGCGGCGGAACGCCTGCGCTCTCGGGCGCCGGGCGAAAACGGCGTAACAACGCGTAAACGGTCAGCGCCACCACAGTGAGCACGGTAATCTCACCCAAAGTGTCAAAGCTGCGGAAGTCCACCAGCAGCACGTTGACCACGTTGCTCCCTCCCCCACCGGTGAGCGCATTGCTCAGGAAAAAGTCGGCAATGGAGTCCGACGCAGGGTGCAATAGGACGGCGTACGTCAGCGCGGCCAGGCCAAGCCCGCCCCCCAAGGCAATCGCAAGATCGGTGGACCGGCGCGTCCATACCCGCCAGGAAGCCTCCTCCGGGGCCGAGATCGACTCCAGCCGCGGCGGCAACCAACGCAGCCCCAGCAGGATCAGCACGGTGGTCACCGTTTCCACCATCAACTGCGTCAGCGCCAAGTCGGGCGCCGACAGCCACAGAAAGGTTGCCGCGGTGACAATGCCTGTCCCGCCGACCAGGGCAAGCGCTGCCAGACGGTGATACTTCGCCATCCATGCCCCAGCCACCGCCGAACCGGCGCCCACTAGCCACATGAGCGCAAACAGCGGATCAAATGCCTGTTCAGGAATGACCGTCCATTCAGGTGGAGGACCGGCGAGGATCAAAGGAACCAGCAACAACAGCAGCATGAGCAGCAGGAGCTGGGGCTGCTGACGCTGCGTTCCGACTCGGCGCAGGAGCCATGCCGCACCACGGGTAAGCTGCGCCATGATGGTCTCGTAGGTCTGGGCTCCGTTGAACCGGTAGATCACCGGCACCAACTGCCTCTGCTGCAAACCGAAGTAACGACGCAGCACCACATAAACCAACAAGCCACCGACAAGCGCCAGCACACTCATCAAGAGCGCCAGGTTGACGCCATGCCACAGGGCCAGATCGTAAGCGGGCGCCGCCGGCCCCAGCGTCGCGACCACGGCGAGATGCAACAAGGGTTCGATACTCAGGCCTGGTGCGATGCCGACAACCAGGCACGTCAGCACCAGCAGTTCCACCGGGAAGCGCATCCACCGCGGCGGTTCATGGGGCACTCGCGGCAGCCCCTGACTGGGTTCTCCAAAAAACACGGATATGAACCGTAGCGAATAGGCCACGCTGAACATCCCCATCGCCACGGCGGCAATCGACATCCACCAGTGGCGGTCGCCCCCTACGTGGATGGTCTCTGCAAAGAACATCTCCTTGGACAAGAAACCGTTGAGCAGCGGCACACCCGCCATCGCGCCGCTGGCCACGATGGCCAGGGTCGCGGTGACCGGCAGAGAATGACGCAGCCCACGCAGCACACGCAGATCACGGGTGCCCGTCTCATGGTCAATGATGCCTGCGGTCATGAACAGGGATGCTTTGAAGACCGCATGATTCAGGATGTGGAAGATCGCCGCGACGATGGCCATGGGGGCACCAATGCCGATCAGTACGGTGATCAGCCCGAGGTGGCTGATCGTCGAGTAGGCCAGCAGACCTTTCAGATCATGCTGGAAGATGGCGATGAAGGCCCCGAGCAACATCGTACACACGCCGGCCCCCCCCACGATCCACGTCCATTCGGGGGTACCCGCCAGCGCCGGCCAGAGTCGAATCAGGAGGAACACCCCCGCCTTCACCATTGTGGCCGAATGCAGGTAGGACGACACCGGCGTGGGTGCAGCCATGGCATGGGGCAACCAGAAATGGAAGGGAAACTGCGCACTTTTGGTGAGCGCCCCCAGTGCGATCAGCACAAGTGCAGGGAGGTACAAGGCATGACCACGGATCTGATCGCCGGACGCAAGTATTAAGTCCAGATCGTAGCTACCCACGATGTTGCCCAGTATCACTACCCCGAAGAACAGTGCCAGCCCCCCGGCCGCAGTCACGGTAAACGCCATCCGCGCGCCCCGGCGCGCATCGGCCCGATGATGCCAGTAGCCAATCAGCAGGAAGGAGGTGAGGCTGGTCAGCTCCCAGAATACGACCAGTTGCACCAGATTCCCGGACAGCACCACGCCCAGCATCGACCCCATGAAGGCCAGCAGGAACGAAAAGAAACGCGGAACCGGATCGTCCGGTGACATGTAGTAGCGCGCGTACAGCACTACCAGCGCCCCGATCGCCAGTACCAGGACCGAAAATATCCAGGCCAGCCCATCCACCCGAAACACGAGATCCAGCCCGATTGCAGGCAACCACGCGAACTCGGCCCGCAGAACCTCGCCACTGGCGATCTGCGGCAACATCAGGCCACAGATCACCAGCCCACCGACCGAAACACCGATTCCCAGCCAGGATTCGCGATTGCGCGCGTCCTGGGGCATCAGTGCCGCCAGCAGACTACCGAGAAAAGGAAGGAGGACGAGAACAACAGCCGGCATTGAACAAGAAATCAAGAGGGTTAGTCAGAATGGCAGGCGGGGCGGAGGCCCCTCGCCCCAGGGAGCCGATCTCAGTGAGCCGGCGAATCAGACCGTGCCTGGATCAACTCGACCTTGTAGCCGTCCGGGTCCTCGACGAAGGCGATCACCGTGGTGCCATGCTTCATGGGCCCGGCTTCCCGCACGACCTTGCCTCCACGGACACGGATCGCCTCACAGGCTGCGTAGGCGTCAGGCACCTCCAGGGCGATATGACCGTAGGCCGTCCCGAGTTCATAGCCATCCACCCCCCAGTTGTGCGTGAGCTCCAGCACCGCGGCCTCAGACTCGTCCTGATACCCCACGAAGGCCAGGGTGAACTTGCCCTCGGGATAGTCCTGGCGGCGCAACAGGCGCATTCCGAGGACCTCAGTATAAAAAGCAATGGCGCGATCAAGATCACCGACGCGAAGCATGGTGTGGAGCAGACGCATGGCTGTAATCCTTGGATTCAGATGAGAGGAAGAGCGACGGCGGCATCCCGAAGAGCGCGGCGGGCCGCCATATGCCCGGGATACAGTGACTCAACAACGGACCAGAATCGTGGAGAGTGGTTCATTTCAATCAGATGTGCCACCTCGTGGGCCACCACGTAATCGATCAAGGACAGAGGCAGGTGTATCAGGCGCCAGTGCAGGCGGATGCCGCTGCGACTGCTGCAGCTGCCCCAGCGGGTTCGCGCATTGGACAGCCCGACTGGCGGCGCCGGCCGCCCCAGCCGCGCACAGAACTCTTCAACTCGATTGACGAACAGCAGCAGGGCACGCTGCTGCAGGGCCTTGAGCAGCAGCAGACGGGGCTCGGCACCGGCGCGCAGAGCCAGCTCCAGCGTCGGCACGTCTCCGGCCTCGTGCCAGCGGATCTGGTTGTTGCCTTGCCCCAGACGCAGGCGGCAGGGCTGCCCCAGATAGGGCAGCACGGCCCCCCCATCTGCCTGGAACCGCGGCGTCACGGCCTGGGGGGAACGGGCGCGGGCCTCCAGCTTCTCGATGATCCAGGCGGCGTGGCTGCGCATGAAGGCCTCCGCGTCGCCGAGGCGCGCGCGCAGCGGCACACCCACAATCAGCCCACGGTGGTCGATGCGCAGGCCGAGCGTCTTGCGAGCACTCCGACGCAACAGGTAAGACACCCGCTGACCGCCCAGAACGATCTCGCGGGCCTCCGCAGCCGTGCTCACGCCGCCGCGGTCTCCTTGTTGCGCAGCTCGCGATAGTGGTGAGGGAAGAGCCGCCGCATCTCGGCCTCGACCCAGGCTTCGGCCTTGGCGTTGATCTGCTCGGCATTCAGGCCGGTGGTGTCGATCACCGGCCCGATACTCACCACCACTTCCCCCGGTGTCTTGAAGAAGGCATTGCGGGGCCAGAACTCGCCAGCGTTATGGGCCACCGGCACAACGGGGGTTCCGGTCTGGGCGGCCAGCCACGAGGCGCCTGCCTTGTAGCGCTTCTTGCTGCCGGGTGCCACCCGGGTGCCCTCGGGAAAGATGGTCACCCAGAAACCTTGGGCCAGGCGATCACGCCCCTGGGACTCCACCTGGGCCAGGGCGTCCTTGCCGGCGGTGCGGTCGATGGCGATCATCGGCATCTGCGAGATCCCCCAGCCGAAGAAGGGCACCTTGTGGATCTCCCGCTTCATCACGAAGACCATGGGCGGAAAGATGTCCTGGAGCATGATGGTTTCCCAGGCCGACATGTGCTTGGAGATGATGATGGCCGGGCCGGCCGGAATGTTCTCGCTGCCGATCAGCCGATACGGAATGCCCAGCACATGCTTGATGACCCACGCCATGATGCGCGGCCAGCCGCGGATCAGCTTGTGGCGGGTCTTGGGACCGAAGGGAAAGGTGGCCATGCCGATCAGGGCATACAGCGGCGTGAAGATGGCCAGGGCCACCATGAACAGGATGTTGCGGATCAGGACCACGGGTTTCTCTCAGGCGGTTAGGTGCGCGACCACGGCCGCCAGGTCGGGGAAGATCTCGGTGCCTTCGGGCAGTTCAGGGTCGAGCAGGGTCTTGCTGCCCTTGCCGGTCTTCACCAGATAGGGTTTGCAACCGACCGCCATGCCCGCCTGCAGGTCACGCAGGCTGTCACCGACCACCGGCATGCCCTTGAGATCGACGTTGAAGCGCTCGGCGATCTCGACGAACATGCCCGGCTTGGGCTTGCGGCAGGAGCAGGTTGAATCGGCCGCGTGAGGGCAGAAGAAGATGGCATCCAGCCGCCCGCTCACCTGGCCGAGGGCCTTGGTCATCTTCTCGTTGATGGCATTGAGGGTGTCCATGTCGAAGAGACCGCGCCCGACCCCGGACTGGTTGGAAGCCACCACCACCCGCCAGCCCGCCTCGTTGAGGCGGGCAATGGCTTCGAGGGAGCCGGGGATCGGCTTCCATTCGTCCGGCGACTTGATGAACTGGTCGGAGTCGAAGTTGATGACCCCATCCCGGTCGAGCACGATGATCTTCATGGCGGGCCCTCAGGCGGACAGACGGGAGATGTCGGCCACCTGGTTCATCAGGCCGGCCAGCTGCTTGAGCAGCGCCAGGCGGTTCTGACGGATCAGCGGCTCTTCGGCCATCACCATCACCTCGTCGAAGAAGCGGTCCACCGCAGCACGCAGGCCGGCCAGCACGCGCAGGGCGTCGGTGTAGGCCTCGTTCTGGAAGTGGGATCGGGCCAGCGGAGCCACGTCGGTGATGGCGTGGAACAGGGCCTTCTCGGCGTCCTCGACCAGCAGGGCCAGGTCGGGCTCGCCGATCTCGCCCTCGGCCTTCTTGAGGATATTGACGATGCGCTTGTTGGCAGCCGCCAGCGCGGCGGCTTCGGGCAGCTGCTGAAAGGCCAGCACGGCGTCGAGCTTGGGCACCACGAGGTCGATGCGGGTCGGCTTGAGGGCCAGCACCGCGTCCACGACGTCCTGGGCATGTCCGGCGTCGCGCAGGGTGTTGCGCAGGCGTTCAAGCATGAAGTCGTAGAGCGGCCCGGCCACCTCGGCGCTGAGGCGCCCCGGCGGGAAGCTGGCGGCAGACTCGGCGATCAGCTCGGCCAGGTCGAGGGGCAGCGGCCCTTCCATGAGGATGCGCAGCACGCCCAGGGCTGCGCGACGCAGGCCGAACGGGTCCTTGTCACCGGTCGGAATCTGGCCGATGCCGAAGAAGCCGCTCAGGGAGTCGAGCTTGTCGGCCAGGGCCAGGGCCCGGCCGATGTTGCTGTCGGGCAGGGCATCGCCGGCAAAACGCGGGCGATAGTGCTGCTCGATGGCCTCGGCGACCACCGGCGCAGCGCCTTCGGCGAGGGCGTAGTAACGGCCCATGGTGCCCTGCAGCTCGGGAAACTCGCCGACCATGTCGGTGAGCAGGTCGGCCTTGGACAGCAGTGCCGCGCGGTTGGCCAGGTTCTCGTCGGCGCCGAGCAGGCCGGCGACCTTGCGGGCCACGATGGACAGGCGCTGCACCCGGTCGCCCAGGGAGCCGAGCTTGTTGTGATAGACCACCGCATCCAGCTTGACCACGCGGGAGGTGAGGCCCGCCTTGATGTCCTGCTCGAAGAAGAAGCGGGCGTCGGACAGGCGCGGGCGCACCACGCGCTGGTTGCCGGTGATGATGTTGGACGGATCGGCCAGCTCCATGTTGGAGACGATCAGGAAGCGGTTGAGCAGCTTGCCGTCAGCATCGAACAGGGGGAAGTACTTCTGGTTGGCCCGCATGGTGAGGATCAGGCACTCCTGGGGCACGGCCAGGAACTCGGCTTCGAACTCGCCCACGTACACGGTGGGGTGCTCGACCAGGGCAGTCACTTCATCCAGCAGGTCGGCGTACTCTCCCAGGGTGGCTTCCTGACGGCCGGCCTCGGTGACGAGCTGCTTCTCGATGTTGGCGCGACGCTCGGCGAAGTCGGGGATGACCTTGCCTTCGGCCAGCAGGGTCGGCTCGTAGGCGTCGGCGGTGGCGATCTGGATGTCGCCGCGGCTCATGAAGCGGTGGCCCTTGGTGGTGCGGCCAGACTGGATGTCGAGCACCGACCCCGGCACCACGTCGGCGCCATGCAGCAGGGTCAGCTTGTGGGCCGGGCGCACGAAGGTGGCGTCGCCGTCGCCCCAGCGCATGACCTTGGGGATGGGCAGCTGCTTGAGGGCGTCCTGGACGATGCCGCCGAGCACGTCGGCCAGCTTCGCGCCGGCCACCGTGGAGGTGTAGAACAGGGCTTCGGCCTTGCCGTCCATGCGCCGCTCGAAGCTGGCCACGGCCGACAGGGGAATGCCCTTGGCCTCGAGCTTTTTGCTCAGGGCCGGGGTGGGCTGACCGTCGGCGGTGAGGGCCACGGAGACCGGCATGATCTTCTCGGTCACGTCCTTGGCGGTGGCCTCGGAGACCACGTTGGAGATGGTCACCGCAAGGCGACGCGGCGTGGCAAACCAGCGGAAGGCGCCATCGGCCACCACTAGCCCGCGCGCGCGGAGACCGGCGACGATGCCATTGGAAAAAGCCTGGCCCAGCTTGGGCAGGGCCTTGGGCGGGAGTTCTTCGGTCAGCAGTTCTACGAGCAGGGTCGCGCTGGTCATCACGCGGCCTCCTTCTTCAGCATCGGGAAGCCGAGGGCTTCGCGGGAGTTGTAATAGGCCTGGGCCACTTCACGGGCCAGGGCACGCACGCGGCCGATGTAGGCGGCGCGCTCGGTCACGGAGATGGCGCCACGGGCGTCGAGCAGGTTGAAGGTGTGGGAGCACTTCATGACCATCTCGAAGGCCGGCAGCACCAGGGGCACGGCCATCAGGCGCTTGGCCTCGGCTTCATACTCGCCGAACAGGCGGAACAGCCACTCGACGTTGGAATGCTCGAAGTTGTAGGTGGATTGTTCCACCTCATTCTGGTGATAGACGTTGCCGTAGGTGACCGGCATGCCGTCGGGACCGATGGACCACACCAGGTCGTAGACGTTCTCGACGCCCTGCAGATACATGGCCAGACGCTCGAGGCCGTAGGTGATCTCGCCCAGCACAGGCTTGCAGGAGAGGGAGCCGACCTCCTGAAAGTAGGTGAACTGGGTGACCTCCATACCATCCAGCCAGACCTCCCAGCCCAGACCCCAGGCGCCCAGGGTGGGGGATTCCCAGTCGTCCTCGACGAAGCGGATGTCGTGGGCGTTGGGGTCGATGCCCAGCGCCCGCAGGCTGTCGATGTAGAGTTCCTGGATATTCACCGGCGACGGCTTGAGCACCACCTGATACTGGTAATAGTGCTGCAGGCGGTTGGGGTTCTCGCCATAGCGGCCATCCTTGGGGCGGCGGGACGGCTGCACGTAGGCGGCGTTCCAGTGCTCGGGCCCGATGGACCGCAGGAAGGTGGCCGTGTGGAAGGTGCCGGCGCCGACTTCGATGTCATAGGGCTGGAGCAGGGTGCAGCCGTGCTCGGCCCAGAAGTTCGAGAGGCGCAGGATGATCTGCTGGAAAGTCGGTTTTTGGACGGACATGGGCGCTCCGCGGCACAGGCCGCGCGAATTTGGGCAAAACGCGGATTTTACTGGGTTTCCACCGACTTTGAATGCCTGATGGTGCGCGGGGCGGCAAAGCCCTTCAGAACGGGGCCGGCCCGTCCGGCGACGAAATCTGTAAAGGAAATGAACAGGCGACCGTAAATAAGCCACACATAATAAACACCGGTGCCCCGGCGACCGGTGATCCATCCAGAGCCCCGCCTGTTGCTGAGGACCCGCCATGAGTCTCGACAATCTTCGCGTCGCCACGCGTATGCGACTGCTCGTCGCCCTTGCCCTAGTGGGCCTCTCCCTATTATGCGCAGTGAGCCTTGCCCACCTTCACACCAGCATGATGGAAGACCGAAAGCTCCAGACCAGGCTCCTTGTCGAGAACGGCAGCGGGGTCATCGAGCACTTCTACAAGCAGTTCCAGGCCGGCGCGATGAGCGAGGCCGATGCCAGGAAGGGCGCCACCGAAACCCTGCGCACCATGCGCTATGACAAGACCAATTACCTGTTCGTGGTCGATCAGCGCAGCTACTACGTGCTGATGCCCCCCAAACCCGAGCGGGAGGGCACCGATGCCAGCGGTCTCAAGGACACCAACGGCAAGAGCATCATCGTCGAGCTGGTCAAAGCCGGCAGCGCTGGCGGCGGCTTCGTGGATTACTGGTTCCCGAAGGCCGGGGAGAGCGCACCCCAGCCCAAGCTGTCCTACGCCCTGCCCTTTGCCCCCTGGGGCTGGATCCTCGGCACCGGCATCTATATCGATGACGTGGACCGCGAGTTCCACAACATCGCTCTGCTCCTCGGCGGCATCTCCGCCGTCATGCTGGTCGTGCTTGGCCTGGCTGGCTGGCGGATCAGCGCCAGCGTCACCACTCAGCTCGGCGGGGAACCCCGGCAAGCCACGGCGGTAATGCAGCAGGCCGCGGCCGGCGACCTCACCGCCGCCCTCGGGGACGCCCGGGAGGGCAGCATGCTCAAGGCCCTGGCCAGCATGGTGGGTGCCCTGCGCTCGATGATGGGCGAGATCAACAGCGGCGCCAACCAGCTGGTCAGCAACGCCGATCACATCACCCGGGTGTCCGCCGAAGTGGCTGATGCCGCCGTGCGCCAGTCGGACGCCACCGCCGCCATGGCCGCCGCCATGGAGGAGCTGACCGTCAGCTCCAGCCACATCTCCTCAAGCGCCCTGGAAACCGAACAGAACTCCCAGGAGGCCATGCGCCTTGCCGCCGAAGGCAGCGAGCGCGTCGGCCAGGCGTCCGAGGCGATCCGCAAGATGTCCGAGACCGTCACCAGCGCATCGGGGCGCATCCTGGCCCTCGAGGAGCGCATCGGTCAGGTCTCGTCCATTGCCAACGTGATCAAGGAGATCGCCGGGCAGACCAACCTGCTGGCCCTCAATGCCGCCATCGAGGCCGCCCGGGCCGGCGAGCAGGGCCGCGGCTTTGCGGTGGTGGCGGACGAAGTACGCAAGCTGGCCGAGCGCACCTCGTCGGCCACCACGGAGATCGAGCAGATGATTTCCGGCATCCAGGGCGACACCAGCAGCGCCGTCGATGCCATGAACGCGGCCCTGCCCGAGGTGGACCAGGGCGTCGCCCTCGCAGCCTCGGCCGCCGAAGCCCTCCAGGCCATCGAGGCGGGAGCCCGTCAGACCCTGTCGCGGGTCCGCGAGATCGCCGATGCCACCCGGGAACAGAGCGCCGCCAGCACCTCCATCGCCCAGCGCGTCGAGGAGATCTCGAACATGGTGGAGAGCACCTCCGAGAACATCCGCGGCGCCGCGGATGCCGCTGTCGGCCTGGAGCGCATCGCCGTCAGCCTGAAGGACCAGATCGCGCGCTTCCGGGTTTAGGCGGAAGCACGCCGGCGCAAGCCGGACGACAAGATGCAGAAGGGGGCCTCGCGGCCCCCTTCTTCGTTCACCGGAAAGCGTTGCGTATCAGGCTTCAACCTTCGGCAGCCCCGCCAGAGCCAGGGCCAGAGCCTGCTCGTCGTAGGGCTGGTCGGTGAGTTTGCCCGACAGGTAGTTGGTGTAGGAGGTCATGTCGAAATGGCCGTGCCCCGACAGGCAGAACAGGATGGTCTCGCTCTTGCCTTCCGCCTTGCAGCGCAGGGCCTCGTCGATGGCGCCACGGATGGCGTGGGTGGATTCCGGCGCGGGGACGATGCCCTCGCTGCGCGCAAACATCACCCCGGCCTCGAAACAGGCGGTCTGGTGCACACCCTTGGCCTCAATCAGGCCCAGCTCCTTCACGTGGCTGACCAGCGGCGCCATGCCGTGGTAGCGCAGGCCACCGGCGTGCAGTCCGGGAGGCGTGAAGTCACTGCCCAGAGTGTGCATCTTGACCAGCGGCGTCAGGTGCGCCGTGTCGCCGAAGTCGTAGGCGTACTTGCCCCGGCTGAGGGACGGACAGGCCGACGGCTCCACGGCCACGATGCGGCGTTTCTTGGCGTTGGGGCCGCCACGCAGCTGCAGGCCGATGAAGGGGAAGGCGATACCGGCGAAGTTGGAACCACCGCCCACGCAGCCCACCACCACGTCCGGGTCGTCACCGGCCATCTCCATCTGCAGGATGGCTTCCTCGCCTACGATGGTCTGGTGCAGCAGCACGTGGTTGAGCACCGAGCCCAGGGCGTACTTGGTATCGTCATTCTTCGCCGCCACCTCGACCGCCTCGGAAATGGCGATGCCGAGGGAGCCGATGTGGTCCGGGTACTCGGCCATCACCGCCCGACCGTACTCGGTCTCGGCCGACGGGGAGGCGATGCAGCGTGCACCCCAGGTTTCCATCAGCGCACGCCGGTAAGGCTTCTGATCGTAGGAAACGCGCACCTGGAACACCGTCACGTCCAGCCCGAAAAGACCGCCCGCGTAAGCCAGAGACGAACCCCACTGGCCGGCACCGGTCTCGGTGGACAGGCGCTTGACACCCTCCTGGGCGTTGTACCAGGCCTGGGGCACGGCGGAGTTGGGCTTGTGGCTGCCAGCGGGGGACACGCCTTCGTACTTGTAGTAGATCTTTGCCGGCGTACCGAGGAGCTTCTCCAGCCGGCGGGCGCGGAACAGGGGGCTCGGGCGCCACTGGGTCAGCACGTCGCGGACCGGCTCGGGGATGTCGATCCAGCGCTCGGTGGACATTTCCTGGGCAATGATCGCATTCGGGAAGATCGGCGCCAGATCGGACGGGCCGAGGGGCTGCAGGGTGCCCGGGTGCAGCGGCGGCGGCAGGGGTACCGGCAGGTCGGCGGCGATGTTGTACCAGGCCTTGGGCATGCGGGATTCGTCGAGCAGATACTTGATCTGGTCGCTCATGGCTATCCTCCTCAATCGTCTTGGTTTTATGGTTCGAAAGCAGAAAGCGGGGCAGGCGGATCAGCGCCGCCCGCACAGGTCAGGCAGCAGCCAGATCCTCGAGAGCGAGGCTCCAGCGGCTCATCAGGAAGCGCAGCAGGGTCTCTTCGCCCTCGCTCACGCTGCCGTCGCTCTTGGCCAGGATCAGCATGGCGGACAGGGCCACCTTCTGCAGGGCCGGATCGGTGAGGTCGTCGGCGAGGCGGGCAAGGCGGTGATCCTCCAGCAGGAAGACGCGCTCCTGCTCGGCTTCGTTGATCACGTCACGGCAACAGTCCAGCAGGACCTGGATCAGGGTGTCCCGGTCGACGCCGAGCAGGGCAGCGGTGTCGTTGTGCTTGATCCAGTCCACTTCCCGGTTGTCCAGGCGGCCATCGGCGAGAATCGCCATGGCAACCAGACGGGCGAGGGCTTCGGGGCTGTTCGTAGGATAGGAGCGCATGGTTCGGGGTGTTCTGTCTTTGAATGGGCGAAGCGCGATGATACGCCGTCCGCCTCAGCTCCGCCGCCACCGGGCACACGACAGCAGCGCCAGGGCCGCCAGCCCCACCGCCGCCCAGTTGCCCCAGCGGGCGTAGGGCGTCAGGCCCTGGTGGCCACGCACTTCCACCACTAGCCCCCCGGCCTGGAAGGCCGGCAGCACTGCGGTCACCGCGCCATCGGGCATCACCAGTGCGGTCATCCCGGTATTGGTGGAGCGCAGCATCGGCCGCCCCGTCTCGAGGGCCCGCATGCGGGCGATCTGCAGGTGCTGGGGCTGGGCAAAGGAATCACCATACCAGGCCAGGTTGGAGAGGTTGAGCATCAGCGTGGCCTCCGGCAGGCTGCGGATCAGCTCCTCACCAAACACATCCTCGTAGCAGATATTCACCGCCACCTTCTGCCCGGCCAGGGCCAGGGGCGGCTGACGCTCGGCGCCCCGGGTCTGGTCGGCCATGGGGATGTTCACCAGGCTGTAGAACCACTGGAACAGCGGCGGCGAGTATTCACCGAAGGGCACCAGGTGCTGCTTGGCATAATGCCCCGCCGGCGAACGGCCGAGGCTGATCGCCGCGTTGTAGATGCGCCCGGCGCCATCACGGGTGAAAGTGCCGAGGATCACGTCGCCCCCGTTGCTGTCGGCGATGCGCCGGAGCTCATCCAGATAGCCCGGTGGCAGATGCTCCACCAGCAAGGGCAGGGTGGTCTCGGGGAGGACGGCGATATCGGCCGGGTGGCTGCGGAGCAGATCCAGATTGACGTCGAGCCAGCGCTGCAGCATCTCGGGTCGCCATTTGAGGCTTTGCTCGATGTTGGTCTGCAGCAGGGCAATCTTCACCGGCGCACCGACGGCTTCCGTCCATGCAAGCTGACGCAGACCCGCCCCGGCGGCGAGCACCGCGAGCACGGCCAGCAGCGGCCCGCGCCGGCGCCCGAACACAGCCTGGCATGTCCAGGCCGCCGTCAGGGCCAGCAGCCCGCCCACTCCGAAGACGCCAAACACCGGCGCAAAACCGGCCAGGGGGCTGGGCGGGCTCTGGCTGTAACCGCTGACCAGCCACGGAAAACCGGTGAACATCCAGCCCCGCAGCCATTCGGTGAGCAGCCACAGGGCGGCAAACAGGGCGGCATCGCGCCATGCCCGGCCCTGCCGCAAAGTGGCAAACAGCGCACCGGCCAGACCGGCATACAGGGCCATGCCGGCGCAGAAGAGCAGGATGGCAAATGCCGCCAGGGGCATGGGCATGCCACCAAAGCGATGGAGGGCGACGTAAACCCAGGACACCCCGGCCAGCAGCGCCCCCAGCCCCCAGGCAAAGCCGATGGAAAACCCATATCGCGCCCGGCGCGAACGGGGCGCGTCTGCCAGCCCCACTGGCAGCAGCGGGGCGAGCAGGCCGTAGAGTACGGCCAGGCTCAGAAGTGCCAGGGGAAAGAGTTCGAACGGGGCGTAGGCCAGCACCGACGCGCCCCCCGCCAGCAGGGCCAGGCCCTGTCGCCAGAAAGCCATCAGCCGCCGATCGCCTCAGGGTCGGGCATGCGTTCGACGAGGAGGGAATGGACGCGCCGGCTGTCGGCCCGCAGCACCTGGAAGCGCAGGCCTTCGAGCTCGACGATCTCGTTGCGCTTGGGCAGACGCCCGAGCTTGCGGATCAGCAGGCCGCCGACGGTGTCGTATTCGGCATCGCTGAAGGTGGTGGCGAAGGCTTCGTTGAAGTCTTCGATCTCGGTCGCCGCCTTGACCCGATAACGCCCGGCCTGGTCGAGGCGGATGTTGTCGGCGGTTTCGTCGAAGTCGTACTCGTCCTCTATGTCGCCGACGATCTGCTCGAGCACGTCTTCGATGGTCACCAGACCGGCCACACCGCCGTACTCGTCCACCACGATGGCCATGTGATTGCGGCTGACCCGGAAATCCCGCAGCAGCACGTTGAGGCGCTTGGATTCCGGCACGAAGACGGCCGGGCGCAGCATGTCGCGCAGATTGAAGGACTCGCCGGCAAAGACGCGCAGGAGATCCTTGGCAAGGAGGATGCCGGCCACGTCGTCCTTGTTCTCGCCGATCACGGGGAAACGGGAGTGGGCCGCACCGATGGCAAAGCGGGTGATGTCCTCGACCGAATCGTCAAGGCAGACAACGTCCATCTGCGCCCGCGGGACCATCACGTCCCGCACCTGCATCTCGGAAACCTGCAGGGCACCTTCGATGATCGCCAGCGCATCCGCGTCGAACAGGTTGCGGTCGTGGGCGGAATGCAGGAGGTGCAGCAACTCTTCCCGGTCTTCCGGCTCCCGGGTCAGGAGGGCGGAGAGCCGTTCAAGCAAGGACGGTTTACTACTGGAGGGTTCCATAAAAAAGGTGGATGAGAAATGGGCCATGGGCGATGGAGAGCGGCTTCACGTCCTTCCATCGCCCATGGCGCATTGCTCACCTCACCACTCAGCGCTCCCCCGCGTACGGGTCGGCGTAGCCCAGACCGGCCAGAATCTGGCGCTCCCGGGCTTCCATTTCATCGGCTTCTGCGTCTTCCAGGTGGTCAAAACCCTGTAAATGCAGCATACCATGCACGGATAAGTGGGCGTAATGCGCATCCAGGGCCTTGCCCTGCTCGGCCGCCTCGCGCTCCACCACCTGCCGGCACAGCACCAGATCGCCCATCAGGGGCAGGCCCTCGGGCAGGGGCATGTCATCTCCTTCACCATAGGCGAAGGTCAGCACATTGGTGGCGTAATCCTTGCCCCGGTAGTCCCGGTTCAGCTCGCGCCCTTCGTCCTCATCCACGATCCGGACGGTGACGCGGGCTGCGCCGGGCTCGGCGGCCCGCAACCAGCGGCGGAATTCGACCCGGGACGGTACGCCGTCGCGATTACACGCGTATTGCACGGACAGGTCGAGGCGGCGGGGAAGCTTGATGTCGCTCATTGTTGCTGGGTCTGCTGTTGCTGGTTGTGATGCTGGGGTGCCACCACTGCCGCGCTGCGCTGACCATGCTTCTCGTAGGCATCGACGATGCGGGCCACCAGCGGGTGGCGCACCACGTCTTCCTTGAGGAAGCGGGTGAAGGCCACTCCACGGACATCGGCCAGCACCTGTGCGGCCTCGGCCAGGCCGCTCTTCTGGCCCCGGGGCAGGTCCACCTGGGTCAGGTCGCCGGTGATCACCGCCCGGGAGCCGATCCCGATGCGGGTGAGGAACATCTTCATCTGCTCCGGCGAGGTGTTCTGGGCTTCGTCGAGGATGATGAAGGCCCGGGACAGGGTGCGGCCGCGCATGAAGGCCAGGGGGGCGATCTCTATGCAGCCGCGCTCGAAGAGCTTGGCCACCCGCTCGAAGCCCATCAGGTCATAAAGGGCGTCATACAGAGGCCGCAGATAGGGGTCCACCTTCTGGGCCAGATCGCCAGGCAGAAAACCCAGGCGCTCGCCCGCCTCCACCGCCGGGCGGGTGAGGACGATGCGCTCGACGTGCTCACGTTCGAAGGCGTCCACGGCGCTGGCCACGGCCAGATAGGTCTTGCCGGTGCCGGCCGGGCCAATGCCGAAGGTGATGTCGTGTTCCTGGATCTGGCGGATGTAATCCACCTGCCGGGGCGTGCGGCCGTGCAGCTCGCTCTTGCGGGTCATCAGCACCGGCGCCGGGCCGCTGCCCTCCCCCAGCTTGACCACCTCGATCAGGCCCAGCTGGATGTCATCCACCGACAGGGCCTCGTCGGACTTCTCGTAGAAGTGGCGCAGGGCGCGCGCCGCGTGATGCATCTGGGGGGCAGCGCCATGCAGGGTGAAACGCTCACTGCGGCGGGCGATGGTGACGTCAAAGGCGGTCTCGATCTGACGGATGTTCTCGTCAAGCGCCCCGCACAGATTGGCGAGGCGCACGTTGTCGAGGGGATGCAGGACGATTTCCGTGGGCTTCATTGGCCGCATGCTGCCAGACTGAAGCCCGCCGGGGAAGGGAAAACCATCAAATTCGTCAATCCCGCGTCACGATCTCGCCGCGCAGGGAATGGGGCAGCGCCGAAACGATGCTCACATCCACGAAGTGCCCGATCAGGCGCGGGTTGCCGGCAAAGTTGACCACCCGGTTGTTGTCGGTGCGGCCGGCCAGCTCGTTCGGATCCTTCTTCGACGGCCCTTCAACGAGGATGCGCTGCACCGAACCGACCATGCCGGCGCTGATCGTGGCGGCATGCGCCTCGATGCGCTTCTGCAGCCGGGCCAGGCGCGCCAGCTTGACGTCCTGGGGCGTGTCGTCGGCGAGATCGGCGGCCGGCGTGCCCGGGCGGGAGCTGTAAACAAAGCTGAAGGACGTATCGAAGCCCAGATCCTCGATGAGCTTCATGGTCGCCTCGAAGTCGGCCTCGGTCTCACCCGGGAAGCCAACGATGAAGTCGGACGACAGGGAGATGTCCGGCCGCGCCGCCCGCAGCTTGCGCACCAGAGACTTGTACTCGATCACCGTATAGCCCCGCTTCATGGCCGCCAGCACCCGGTCGGAGCCGGCCTGCACGGGCAGATGCAGGTGCGACACGAGCTTGGGCAGGCGCGCGTAGGCGTCCACCACACGCTGGGTCATCTCACGGGGGTGGGAGGTGGTGTAGCGGATGCGTTCGATACCGGGGATGTCATGCACACACTCCAGCAGGAAGGCAAAGTCGGCCATCTCACCGCCATCACCATCCACGGGGGCACGCCAGGCGTTCACGTTCTGGCCGAGCAGGGTCACTTCCTTGACGCCCTGGGCCACCAGCCCCGCCACCTCGGCCAGCACGTCGGCCAGCGGGCGGTAGATCTCGTCACCCCGGGTGTAGGGCACGATGCAGAAGGTGCAGTACTTGGAGCAGCCCTCCATGATCGACACGAACGCGCTCGCCCCCTCCACCCGCGCCGGCGGCAGATTGTCGAACTTCTCGATCTCGGGGAAGGAGATATCCACCTGCGAACGCCCCGACGCCTTGCGCTCGGCGATCAGCTTGGGCAGGCGGTGCAGGGTCTGGGGGCCGAACACCAGATCCACATACGGCGCCCGCGCCACAATGGCCTCGCCCTCCTGGCTGGCTACGCACCCCCCCACGCCGATGATCAGATTGGGGTTCTTCTGTTTCAGATGCTTGACCCGCCCCAGATCGTGGAAGACCTTTTCCTGGGCCTTCTCGCGCACCGAACACGTATTGAAGAGGATCACATCCGCCTCTTCGGGGTTGTCCGTCTTCTCCAGCCCGTCGGCCGCCCCCAGCACATCCGCCATCTTGTCCGAGTCGTACTCGTTCATCTGACAACCGAAGGTGCGGATATAAAGCTTTTTCATCACGTGTTGACCAAGAACCATCAAACCCCTATTATAGCGGGCTTCGGTTGGTGATGTAGCTCAGATGGTTAGAGCGATGGATTCATAACCCATAGGTCGGCGGTTCGACTCCGCCCATCACCACCACCCGATTCAAGCAAAAAGGCCAATCCGCGAGGGTTGGCCTTTTTGCTTTTCACCGTTCGCCCTGCCTGCCGCTAGTCCCACTCCCGATGCCGCAGCACGCAGCCGCGGATGCGCTCCACGGTCTCCTCCACCGGCGCCTTCCTCGACACTTCCAGTCCCAGGTCCCGGGCAATGGCGTTCACCCGCGCGGGGTTGAGAGGGATGCCGCCCCGGTCGATGGCATCGATCAGCTGCCGGGCCCGCTCGATGTCCGTCAGCGGGCGAGGACGCGCAAAGCGCTGCCGGACCCACAGGAGGAGGCCGGTCTTCATGGCGCATCTCCCACAGCCTGCAGGGCCTCGACCAACTCGGCAAAGCGCGGCCGGGCCGCCGGATCGGGCTGCAGACAGCGGTCGCGCAGGGTGACGAGTGCCGGCGTGATGGTGCCGCTCGGATCACTGCCGTCACAGTGCTCGACGAGCTCCTCCAGCAGACAGCCAAAAGCGCGTACCTCGAGACGCTGCAGCGCCTCGGCCAGCTCCGGATCATCCGGCGGAATGAAGGATGCGGCGCCGAAATCCCCCAGCAGCGCCCGGCCGTCATCCGGCCGATACAGGATGTTGTGGGCGTAGAGGTCGCCATGGAGGATGTGCCGCGCGTGCAGATGGGCGGCCGCACCGGCCATGTCGGCCGCCAGACGCAGTACCGCCCGAGCGGGCAGGCACTGGTCCGGCGCATACACGTCCCGGGTACACGACGCCCGGCTGGGCGGCCCGGCCAGGGTACGGAAGGCCGGGTCGATCCGCTCCATCACCAGGCCCGCCACGCCCTCGGGGTGATCCCCCAGACGCCCCAGCACCGGAATGAGGCCGGGATGCCGGCCGCTGTCGAGACAGACCGCCATCTCGTTGCCGGGCAGGCCGTCGCTGGTCACCGCGCCCTTGAAGCACTTCACAGCCACGTCCCGCCCGGCGCCATCGGCACCCCAGCGGGCCTGATGGATCACCCCCGAGGCACCCTCACCCAGCACCCGCTCCATCTCCAGCCCGCCCCAGGACACATCGGGCACCCGGATGCGGGCCTTGCGATCCACCTCCAGACCTAAGCAGAAGGGATTGCCGGCATAGGCCAGCCAGCTCAGGCGCGGCATCTTCAGGAGCCAGCCGGGCAAGGCAACAAGGCGGTTGGCGGCAATGCGCAGCAGCTCGAGGCGGGTACACCGGGCCAGCTCCGCCGGAAGCGTATCAAGGAGATTGCCGGCCAGCATCAGCTTCTGCAGCCGGCCGCAGCGTCCGATAGCGGCAGGCAGCCGCCCGATGCGGTTGTCGGTGAGGATCAGCCAGCGCAGACGGGGCGGCAGCGCTTCGGCGGGCACGCTTTCGATGCGGCACGATTTGAAGCCGACCATCTCCAGCTGCGGACAGCGCCCGAGGACCTCCGGGAGGACGCGAAAGGGGTTGCCAGAGCAGAACAGCACCCGCAGACGATGCAGGCGTGGCAGCATATCGGGCAGGCTCTCCAGCTGATTGCCCGACAGATCGAGCACCTCCAGGCTGTCGGCAAGCTCGAAGATCTCTTCGGGAAAATTGGTCAGACCAAAAGACAGGCGCAGCTCACGAGCGCCGTGCAGGCGTCCGGCGCGCAGTTCATCCAGGGTATTCATCGGGCAATCAGCGCGGCAGACAGGACTTGATCCTAGCGTGCGCCGGCATCGCTCTCGCTCACCTCGACGCCCGCCTCGGGCTTGGCCAGTCGCCGCGCCGCACGAGCCCTGGACTCCCGTTCTTCATGACGCGCCCGCTCTGCCATGCTCTCGTGAACGAAGTTGATGTGCGCCCGCACGGCGGCCGAGGCTGCGCCGGGATCGCGGTTGCGGATGCCCTCCCAGATGGCCCGGTGCTGATCGCGCAGCTTCAGCCAGTCTCCGTCCTGGCGCCGCAGGTGGCGCAGATTGCGGTCGATGTGATCGTTGATGACCCGGAACAGGCTCGCCGTCAGGTGGCCGAACATCACGTTGTGGGCCGCCTCGGCAATGGCCTGATGAAAGGCCAAGTCGGCCTTCACCTGCCGCTCCAGCACCTCCGGCGAGGTGCCCTGGGCGAACAGCGACTCCACCACGGCGAAGGTATCGCCGATGCGCTGCAGATCGGCCTCGGTGGCCCGCTGGGCCGCCATAGACGCAGCCTCACACTCCAGCATGCCGCGAAACTCGAGCAGATCGGCCTGGATGTTGGGGTGCTGGGCGAGCATGTCGTGCCAGGGGTCGGTAAACCCCACGTCGAGCCGATCGGTGACGTAGGTGCCGCCCCCCTGCCGGCTGTGCAGCAGGCCCTTGGACACCAGTTTCTGGAGCGCCTCGCGCAGGGACGGGCGCGACACGCCAAGCTCGGCCGCCATCTCCCGTTCGGGCTGAAGGCGGTCGCCGGGTTTGAGGGCTCCGTCCAGGATGCGCCGCTCGAACTCGTGGGCGATGGTGTCGGAAAGGCGCTGGACCGCCAGTTTGCCATTGGCCATGTAGATGCCACCTTGATTGGTCAGACCAAAATTCTAGGTCGCACCTTGATGGACCACAAGCCAGACTACAAAACGCCACCGCCGGCGCCTTGCCCCAAATTTATAGGTTTACCCCTATAACCCCATGAAATCAATCCGTTGAGTGCGACCCCCAATTGACTCGGGGAGCGTCGAAGCGTACATTTCCGTACATCCGATCAATTGGTCTTACCAATTTACCGGAGCATCCAAAACCACAGACAGCCAGACCCGCAGCGACACGGCCCGTCGCGCACCGGCAGAACTGGAGGAGACATGAGCAAGACCCCCCAAACGGCAGGCGCCAGTCACGGCGCGCGCAGCTACCCCCCGCGCCCCGAGGCGGTGTATTTCTACGCAACCTGCCTCGTGGACATGTTCGTCCCCGAAGCCGGCATGGACGCCATCACCCTCCTCGAGCGGGAAGGTGTGCGCGTCATCTTCCCCGACAACCAGACCTGCTGCGGCCAGCCTGCCTACACCAGCGGCTTCCCCGACGAAGCCCGCCAGGTGGTCGAATCCCAGCTTGATCTCTTCCCCGGCGACTACCCCATCGTGGTGCCCTCCGGCTCCTGCGGCGGCATGATCCGCTGGAACTGGGAGAAGGTCGTCGCCAACGACCCGGCCCTCAAGGCCCGGGCCGCCGCCATCGCCGAACGCACCTTCGAGCTGGCCGAGTTCCTGGTCCATGTGCTGGACTTCAAGCGCCCCGACCAGGGCCCGGCGCTCACCGTGGCCCTGCACACCTCGTGCTCGGCCCGCCGCGAGATGGGCACCCTGCTTGTGGGCCGCGAGCTGCTGGCCCGACTCGGCAATGTCACCCTCGCCATCCACGATCACGAATCCGAATGCTGCGGCTTCGGCGGCACCTTCTCGCTGAAGCACCCGGACGTCTCCACGGCCATGGTCAGCGACAAGGTCGCCTCCCTCAAGGCCACCGGCGCCGGCCAGATGGTCACCGCCGACTGCGGCTGCATGCTCAACATCACCCGCCGCGCCGCCCGGGAAGACCTGGACGCCGGCCGCGCCGCGCCGTCCCTGCCCGGCGAGCACCTGGCCACCTTCCTGCTCAAGCGCACCGGCGGAAAGCCCAGTGGAGAACACGCATGAGCGCCCGCGACCGCATCCTCGCCAAGCTGCGCGGAGCCCGGCCCGCCGAGCCCCTGCCCCACCCCGACCCGGCGCCCCACTACGCCACCCGGGCCCGCAATGAATCGAAGGCCGAGCGCCTGGCCCGTTTCCGCACCGGCATCGAAGGCTTCCACGCCGACGTGCATGTCACCACCGAAGCCGACTGGCCCGCGCTGCTGGCCAAGCTGTGCCGCGACAAGCAGGTGGGCACCCTGATGTTCGGCGCCAACACCCCGGCCGGCCAGCGCCTGCAGGCCGACACCTTCGGCGACATCAGCCTGCGCCCCTGGGCCGGCCAGGTGGAAGACATCAAGGCCGACCTGTTCCACCGGGTGGACGCCGGCTTCACCCAGACCCGCGGCGCCATCGCCGAAACCGGCAGCCTGATCCTGTGGTCGTCCGCCGACGAGCCGCGCACCCTGTCCCTGGTGCCGCCCATCCACTTCGCCCTGCTCGACGCCGCCCGCATCCACCCCACCTTCTACGACGCCCTGGTGAGCGAGAACTGGGCGGCCGGGCTGCCCACCAACGCCCTGCTGATCTCCGGCCCGTCCAAGACCGCCGACATCCAGCAGACCCTGGCCTACGGCGCCCACGGCCCGAAGGAGCTGATCGTGCTGGTCATCAACGCCGAAGGAGACGTGCAATGAGCGCCCACCAGCAGACCAGTACCGGCGGCAAGGACGCCGGCAAGCCCATCGCCTTCGTCTCGGCCCAGGCCCTGCGCGAGCGCATGCACGACGCAGTGAATGATCCGCACCTGCGCCAGAGCTTCCGCGGCGCCATGGACTTTCTCATGGCCAAGCGCGCCGCCCAGTTCCCCGATACGGACGAGCTGGACTCCCTGCGCAGCCTGTCCGAGGCCATCCGCCAGTACAGCCTGTCCAAGCTGCCCGACCTGCTCGAACAACTCGAGGCCAACCTGACCCACAACGGCGTGCAGGTGCATTGGGCCGAAACCCCCGACGAAGCCAACGCCATCATGCTGGGCATCGCCCAGCGTCATGCGGCCAAGCTGATCGTCAAGGGCAAGTCCATGGTCAGCGAGGAGATTGAGTTCAACCACGCCATGGAAGCCGCCGGCGTGGGCGCCCTCGAATCCGACATGGGCGAATACATCGTCCAGCTCGCCGGCGAGAAGCCCTCCCACATCATCATGCCGGCGATCCACCAGACCAAGCAGCAGATCGCCAAGCTGTTCGCCGAGCACATCCCCGGCGTCAGCTACACCGACAACGTGGACGCCCTCATCCAGATCGGCCGCCGGGTGCTGCGCGAGAAGTTCGAGATCGCCGACATCGGCCTCTCCGGCGTGAACTTTGCCGTGGCCGAGACCGGCACCCTGTGCCTCGTCGAGAACGAAGGCAACGGCCGCATGTGCACCACCGTGCCCAAGGTGCATATCGCCATCACCGGCATCGAGAAGGTGGTGGAGAAGCTGGAGCACGTCGCCCCGCTGTTCTCCATCCTTACCCGCTCGGCCACCGGCCAGGCCGTGTCCACCTACTTCAACATGATCTCCGGCCCGCGCCGGGGCGAAGACAAGGACGGCCCCGAAGAGGTGCACCTGGTGCTCCTGGACAACGGCCGCAGCCAGGCCTACGCCGACGAACAACTGCGCAAGACGCTGCAATGCATCCGCTGCGGCGCCTGCATGAACCACTGCCCGGTCTACACCCGGATCGGCGGTCACGCTTACGGGACCACCTACCCCGGCCCCATCGGCAAGATCGTCTCGCCCCACATGATGGGGCTTGAGCAGACCCACCTGCTGCCTACCGCCTCCAGCTTGTGCGGTGCCTGCGGCGAAGTCTGCCCGGTGAAGATCCCCATCCCCGAACTGCTGATCCGCCTGCGCGGCGAAGCCAACAGCGAACCCCACGCCAACCCGGCCATGGTGGGTCAGGGCGCCGGGCACAATGCGCTGACGAGCTTCGTGTGGCGCATGTGGGCGCGGGTCCATGCCCGCCCCGGCAGCTACCGGGCCTTCAGCTGGCTGGCCACCCGCTTCCGCGCCTTCACGCCCAAGCGGCAAGGCGGCTGGACGGCGGCCCGCACCCCCCTGCAACCCGCCCCGCGAAGGCTCCGAGACATGGTCAAAGACCGACGCTAGCGCTTCGTGTGTAGGGGCGACTTCAGTCGCCCACTGATCCCGATCAACGGCACATGCCTGTGATCTACGCGCGGATGGGCGACTGAAGTCGCCCCTACATGCCCCCCTCAAACCCCAACCCAATCCCTGCCCGGGAGGACCCGTCATGTCCGCACTCATCGACGCCCTGCGCAACACCCTCTCCACCGACCGTGTCATCACGGACGAACTCCGCCGCCTCGCCTACGGCACCGACGGCAGCTTCTACCGCCTGATCCCCGAGGTGGTGGCCGTGGTCAACGACGAAGGCGAGGTGCGCAAGGTGGTGGATCTGGCCCGCCAGCACGGGCGTCCGGTCACCTTCCGGGCCGCCGGCACCAGCCTGTGCGGCCAGGCCGTTACCGACGGGGTGCTGGTGCTGCTGGGCGAAGGCCTGGCCACCTGCCGCATCGCCGCCGACGGCCAGAGCGTGGAGGTGGGCACGGCCATGATCGGTGCCGAGGTGAATCGCCGCCTCGCCCCCCTGGGCCGCAAGATCGGCCCCGACCCGGCCTCCATCAACGCCGCCAAGATCGGCGGCATGGCCGCCAACAACAGCTCCGGCATGTGCTGCGGCACCGCCCAGAACAGCTACAACACCCTGGCCTCGATCCGCGTGCTGCTGGCCGACGGCACCCTGCTCGACACCGGCGAGCCGGCCAGCGTCGCCGCCTTCCGGATCAGCCACAAGAGCCTGCTCGACCGCCTTGCCGGCCTGGCCGACCAGGTGCGGGCCGACAAGGCCCTGGCCCAGCGCATCCGCAGCAAGTACAAGATCAAGAACACCACCGGCTACAGCCTCAACGCCCTGGTGGACTACAGCGACCCGGTGGACATCCTGGCCCACCTGATGATCGGTTCCGAGGGCACCCTCGGCTTCATCTCCCGCATCACCTACCAGACCGTCCCCGAATACGCCCACAAGGCCAGCGCCCTGGCCTTCTTCGAGGACATGGAAAGCGCCTGCCGGGCCGTGGTGGGCCTCAAGGAACGGCCGGTGGACGCGGTGGAGCTCCTCGACCGGGCCTCCCTGCGCTGCGTCGCCCACAAGCCCGGCATGCCGCCCCTGCTCAAGACCCTGCCCGACGGCGCCACCGCCCTGCTCATCGAAACCCGCGCGCCCTCGGCCGTGGAGCTGCAGCAGCGCATCGACTCGGTACTCGAAGAGCTGGCTGCCTACACCCTGATCGAAGCCCCCGCCTTCACCACCGACGCCACCGAGATCGAGCGCCTGTGGAACGTGCGCAAGGGCACCTTCCCGGCCGTCGGCGCCGTGCGCAAGCCCGGCACCACCGTGATCATCGAGGACGTGGCCGTGGCCGTGCCCGACCTGGCCGCCGCCTGCCTGGATCTCCAGCACCTGTTCGCCAAGCACGGTTATCACGAGGCCATCATCTTCGGCCACGCCCTGGAGGGCAACGTCCACTTCGTGTTCACCCAGGACTTCGGCATCGACACCGAGGTGGCCCGCTACGCCGCCTTCATGGACGAGCTGTGCACCCTGCTGGTGAAGAAGTACGACGCCTCCCTCAAGGCCGAGCACGGCACCGGCCGCAACATGGCCCCCTTCGTCGAGCTGGAATGGGGCACCCAGGCCTACGGCCTGATGCTGGAGATCAAGCAGCTCTTCGACCCCGAAGACCTGCTCAACCCCGGCGTGATCATCAACGACGACGCCGAGGCCCACCTCAAGCACCTCAAGCCCATGCCCGCCGCCGGCCAGCTCTACGCCCCGGTGGACCGCTGCATCGAATGCGGCTTCTGCGAGCCCCAGTGCCCGTCCCACGGCCTCACCCTGTCACCCCGCCAGCGCATCGTCGGCTGGCGCGAGCTGTCGCGCCGCCAGGCCGCCGGCGAGGCCCCCGGCCAGCTCGGCGAGGACTACCTCTACATGGGCCTGGACACCTGCGCCACCTGCGGCCTGTGCTCCACCGCCTGCCCGGTGGGTATCGAGACCGGCGCCCTGACCCGTGCCGTGCGCGGCGAGAAGCTGTCCAGCGTGGCCCGCAGCCTGGGCCAGGTGGCGGCCAACCACTTTGGCGCCACCCAGGCCCTGGCCCGCACCGCCCTCAAGGCCGGCCACCTGGCCGAGAGCATCGTCGGCACCAAGGCCCTGTCACGCCTCACCGGCGGCGCCTGGAAGGAAGGCATGCCCACGCCCCAGCCCCTCGGCCGGGCCACCCGCCAGCAGGGCGACAAGGTGGTGTACTTCCCCACCTGCGCCGGCCGCATGTTCGGCGCCGACAGCCCGGAACAAGCCCTCTCGGCCACCGTCATCCGGGTACTGGAGCGGGCCGGCTACGCCCCCATCATCCCCGAGGACGTCAACAGCCTGTGCTGCGGCCAGTCCTTTGCCAGCAAGGGCCTGGAAGCCGACGCCGACCGCAAGTCGGCCCAGCTCGAAGCCGCCCTGATGAAGGCCAGCAACAACGGCGAATACCCGGTGGTGCTCGACGCCAGCGCCTGCTCCCTGCGCATGAAGACCTTCCTGGCCGAGCGGCTCACGGTGCACGACCTGGTGGAATTCGCCCACGACGCCCTGCTGCCGCGCCTGATGCTGCACAAGAAGGAGGAGCCGGTGCTCATCCACCTCAACTGCTCCGCCCGCCGCATGGGCGCCGAAGCCAAGCTCCGGAAGCTCGCCGACGCCTGCGCCACCCGCAGCATCCTGCCCGCCGAGGTGAAGTGCTGCGGCTTTGGCGGCGACCGGGGCTTCGTGGTGCCCGAACTCAACGCCCACGCCCTGCGCAAGCTCCACGCCGACGTGCCCGCCGGCTGCTGCGGCGGCTACTCCAGCAACCAGACCTGCGAGATCGGCCTCACCAACGCCACCGGCCTGCCCTACCGCTCCATCGTGCATCTGCTCGACGAGTGCAGCGAGGAGGCTGCCCGCCTGGCCACCTGCTGAACAAGCCAGACCACCCGCAGGGGCGACTGAAGTCGCCCCCACAAAAAAGCAATACAAACAGCAGTAAAGACGACACCGACTCTCGGCGATACCCACCCCGCATTCACCAAGGAGGAAACACGAATGCAACCCTGGATGCAGATTTACGACCCCTTGGGCAACCTCTGGTTGTCCTCGCTGGTCGCCGCGCTACCGATCATTTTCTTCTTCGTCGCGCTGGCCGTCCTGCGCCTGAAGGGGCATGTGGCCGGCACCATCACCGTGGCCATCGCCCTGGCCGTGGCCATCTTCTTCTACAAGATGCCCGTCGAGATGGCCCTCGCCTCGGCCGGCTACGGTTTCCTCTACGGTTTGTGGCCCATCGCCTGGATCATCATCGCCGCGGTGTTCCTCTACAAGATCACCGTCAAGACCGGCCAGTTCGACATCATCCGCGCCTCGGTGGTCTCCATCACCGATGACCAGCGCCTGCAGATGCTGCTGGTGGGCTTCTCCTTCGGCGCCTTCCTGGAAGGTGCAGCGGGCTTCGGCGCCCCGGTGGCCATCACCGCCGCCCTGCTGGTGGGCCTGGGCTTCAACCCCCTCTACGCCGCTGGCCTGTGCCTGATCGCCAACACCGCCCCGGTGGCCTTCGGCGCCATGGGCATCCCCATCATCGTCGGCGGCCAGGTCACCGGCATCGACCCCTTCAAGATCGGCCAGATGGCCGGCCGCCAGCTGCCGCTGCTGTCCGTCATCGTCCCGTTCTGGCTGGTGGCCATGATGGACGGCTGGCGCGGCATCAAGGAAACCTGGCCCGCCATCCTGGTGGCCGGCCTGAGCTTCGCCGTCACCCAGTTCTTCACCGCCAACTACATCGGACCGGAACTGCCGGACATCACCTCCGCCCTGGTCAGCCTGATCTGCCTCACCGTCTTCCTGAAGAACTGGAAGCCCAAGCGCATCTTCCGCTTCGACAACCAGCCCAGCGCCGTGCAGGGTGCCGACGAACAGCACAGCTTCGGCAAGATCGCCAAGGCCTGGTCGCCCTTCGTCATCCTGACCATCATGGTCACCATCTGGAGCCTGAAGCCCTTCAAGGCCCTGTTCGCCAAGGACGGCCCGCTGTATTCGCTGGTGTTCCAGTTCCCGGTGCCCATGCTCGACAAGCTGGTCATCAAGATGGAGCCCATCGTCGCCAAGGCCACTCCCTACGCGGCCGTGTACAAGCTCGACCTGCTCTCCGCCACCGGCACCGCCATCTTCCTGTCGGCGCTGATCAGCATGATCGTGCTGGGCATGCGCAGCGGCGATGCCGCCAAGGCCTTCAAGGAAACCGTGGTCGAGCTCAAGCGCCCGATCTACTCCATCGGCATGGTGCTGGCCTTCGCCTTCGTGGCCAACTACTCCGGCCTGTCCGCCACCCTGGCCCTGCTGCTCGCCGGCACCGGCGTGCTGTTCCCGTTCTTCTCGCCCTTCCTGGGCTGGCTGGGCGTGTTCCTGACCGGCTCCGACACCTCGTCCAACGCCCTGTTCTGCTCCCTGCAGGCCACCACGGCGCACCAGGTGGGCGTGTCCGACACCCTGCTGGTGGCGGCTAACACCACCGGTGGCGTGACCGGCAAGATGATCTCGCCCCAGTCCATTGCCGTGGCCTGCGCCGCGGTCGGCCTGGTGGGCAAGGAGTCGGACCTGTTCCGCTTCACCGTCAAGCACAGCCTGATGTTCGCCACCATGGTGGGCATCATCACCACCCTGCAGGCCTACGTGTTCACCTGGATGATCCCCTGATCCATCCCGTTCTCTCTTCAGTACGGGGATGATGCGTCCCCTGGGAGCCTCAACGGCGGCCGGTGATCCGGTCGCCGTTTTTTTGCGTCCACCCCGGCGGGCCGTGATGGAGCGCACACGAAGCGCCATCCACCGCTCGACACGCTTGCGGCGGCCACCTGGAATCAGCCACTCTACGCTCCAGGCGCCACCCTCGAAGCGCCACCGAAGGAACCCCCGGCAGCATGGAACGGCAACTCGAAAACCGGCTTCTCAAATGCGTCGACCTGCTCCTCGACGCTGTCTTTCTCGTGGACGAAGACGGGCACATCGTCTACGTCAATTCCGCCTGTCAGGGCATCCTCGGCTACACGCCGGCCGAGATGATCGGCCGGTCGATGGCCGACTTCATCCTCCCCGACGACCGCCCCCTGACCGCGCGGGAATCGGCCCAGGTGATGGCCGGCCATGGCCGCGTCGGCTTCGAGAACCGCTATGTTCACAAGGACGGGCACACCGTGCACATCATGTGGTCGGCGCGCTGGTCCGAGGCCGACCGCCTGCGCATCGGTGTGGCCCGGGACGTGACCCGGCAGAAGCGCGCCGAGGCCATCCAGATCGCCACCTACGCCGTCTCCGAAGCCGCCCATCAGGCCACCGACCTGGACAGCCTCTTCGAATGGATCCACGCCATCATTGCCGGGCAGGTGCCCCTGGCGGGGCTGGCCGTGGCCATCCGCGCCCCCCGTGGCGAGCTGAGCTTTCCCTACCAACGGGGCGAGGGAGGCGCCTCGCCCATCCTCGACGAAGCCCGGGCCCACGCCCTGTGCACCCGGGTCATGGCCGAGGGCACGGCGCTGCACCTCAGCACCGACACACTCGAGCTGGCCTCTGCCGGCCAGAGCCCGCGTTACGCCTCGTGGCTCATCCTGCCCCTGGTCACCCGCCAGGAAGCCATCGGCGCCCTGGCCCTGCAGGCCCCCGCCGGCGCCCGCTACGATGACGCCGACCGGGAGCTGCTGCACTTCGTCTCCGCCCAGGTGGCCACCGCCATCGAGCACGGCCAGCTCAAGGCCGAGCTGCTGCGGGCCGCCCGGTATGACGAGCTGACCAGCCTCCCCAACCGGCGCCTCTTCCACGACCGCCTCAACACCGCCCTGGCCCGCAGCAGACGCAGGCCGTGCGGCATGGCCCTGCTCTACATCGACATCGACGACTTCAAGCACGTGAACGACACCCTCGGCCATGCCGCCGGCGATCTGCTCCTGCAGCACATCGCCCGCCGCCTCGAAGGCTGCGTGCGCAAGGCCGACACCGTGGCCCGCCTGGGCGGCGACGAATTCGTGGTGATCCTGGAAGAAGTGCACGGCCCCGACGATGCCCGGGAGGTCGCCGACAAGATCCGCAGCGCCCTGCGGAACTACATCCGCATCGACGACAGCCTGCTGCGCACCGAAGCCAGCATCGGCATCGCCATCTACCCGGAGAACGGCACCAATGCCGAAGCGCTGCTGAAGCATGCCGATGGCGGCATGTACCGGGAGAAGATGGGCTGAACCCCGGCGCCCCCGGCGGGCGCGCTCAGACCCTGCTGAACTGCCGCAACATCTCGGTCACGGCCCCCGGCCGGGCCCCGATGGTGGCGGCATCGAAGCCCCCCAGCAGGAAGGGCGCAAAGGCCGGGTGATGCTCGACATCCCTTTTCGTGAGGCGCCGGAAACCCATGCTCCAGCCGGGGAAGTCCCGCTCGGGGATGACGTCCCTGGCGAGCACGAAGAGGCCCTTGTGGCGCTCATCGTCACGAATCCGGCTGTAGGTCTCATCGATGGCCGCCTCTTCACCTTCGATGACCTGCATGAAGTTGCCGTTCAGGTACAGGAGCACCCCGGTGATGCCCTGCTGCGCATTGTGGCGGATGGAGGATTCGAGAATGCGGTCCAGCTCGTCGTCGGACAGCTCCTTGCAGGCAGAGCTCACGTAAATCAGTTGGACCAGGGGCATGACCGCTCCAGGAAACGGGAAAAACCATTTTAGCGCAATGGCCTTGCCTGCTCGCGGCCTCCTGCTGTGCCGCCCTCCGGGGCTGGCGGTGGTGCTACGGGTGCCGCCACGCCCTGCTGCTGCGCCCCCCGGTAGCGGCTGTATTCGCCGAATCCATACCAGGCCAGGCCTGCAACGAGCAGCAGGAAGATCAGCTTGCCGGCACGGCCGGCGCCGGCTTTCGCCCGGGGCGCAATGTCCGGGGGCGGCTCCCGGACCACGGCCCGCCGGCAGCGCAACAGCCTCACTCCACGCCGCTTGCCATCCGGGTCCAGGTCGATCTCGAAGCTGAAGCGGTCGCCCAGGCTGGGGCGGATGCCATCCTGGGGAAAGGCGGAAATATGGACGAAAACGTCGGGGCCGCCCTGGGCGGGGGCGATGAAGCCAAAGCCGCGGTCATTGTTCCATTTGGCGATGGTGCCTTCGATGCGCATGGGAGGGGTCGGTGAGCATGTTCTCTCACGGGCCGGCGGGGACGGGGGCGGGCGCGAGACAGGAAAGTGTGTCGCCCGATGGTGGCACAGGCGTTCACGCCGGCTCTATGGACCAGTTCACTGGAATCGGTCGCCTTATTTGACATTTGCGACACAGTTAAGGCCCGGCTCTGGCACAGATCATCACAGGGGGCGCAAACGCGGATGCGCTGCCGGATTCCTGACCTGTGATAAGAATATGAAGGAAAATTTGCTGCGAACCTGGGGAGCGACGGAGGATAATGCTGCACCTCCGATCTTCCGCTTTTTGACATGGCTGCCTACATCACCGAAAAAGTCCTCAGCGTCCATCACTGGAACGAGACTCTGTTTTCCTTCACCACCACGCGGGATCGCTCGATCCGCTTTGAAAACGGCCAGTTCGTGATGATCGGCCTGGAAGTCGAAGGCCGGCCCCTGGTGCGGGCTTACTCGATCGCCAGCGCCAACTACGAAGAGACCCTGGAATTCTTCAGCATCAAGGTGCAGAACGGCCCCCTCACCTCGCGCCTGCAGCATCTGCAGCCGGGTGACGACCTGCTGGTGTCGCGCAAGCCCACCGGCACCCTGCTGCTCTCCGACCTGCTGCCGGGCCGGCACCTGTACCTGTTCTCCACGGGCACCGGCATGGCGGCCTTCATGAGCGTGATCCGCGACCTGGACGTGTACGAGCGCTTCGAAAAGGTGATCCTGATCCACGGCGTGCGCCAGGTGAGCGAGCTGGCCTATCACGACTACATCACCAAGGAGCTGCCCCACCACGAATACCTGGGCGAGGCCATCTCCGAAAAGCTGATCTACTACCCCACCGTGACCCGCGAGCCCTTCCGCAACCAGGGCCGCCTGACCGACCTGGTGGAGAGCGGCAAGCTCTTCGAGGACATCGGCCTGCCGCCCCTCGACCCGGCCGTTGACCGGGCCATGATCTGCGGCAGCGCCGCCATGCTCAAGGACAGCCGGGCCATGCTGGACAAGCGCGGCTTCCGCATGTCCAAGCGCATCGGCGATCCGGCCGACTACGTGATCGAGCACGCCTTCATCGAGAAGTAAGCACCCGCTCCCTGCACAGGCAAAAGCCGGGGCGTGCCGCAAAGGGCACGCCCCGGCTTTTTCATTGCCGCGCTCAGAAGGCCTTGGTGACGCTCACGAAGAACTTTTCCTTGGCGATGTCGTGCTTGGAGGTGCCGTTGTTGAGGCTGTAGTAGCTGCGGTAGGCGTCGGGCTCGCTGGTGGCCGAGAAGAAGGCGCCGGCGCTCCAGCCATCGGGCAGGGCCTTGGTGATGCCGACCTTGTAGTAGCTGATATCCAAGCCAGTGGCATGGGCGATGACCTGGCGGCCGATCTGGCCACTGAGGTTCCAGCCCTCGGCGATGTCGTAGGCGGCGTTGAGCTCGTAGAAGTGCGAGCCGCGGGTGTTACCGGTGACGCCGGCGCTGGCGTCGCCGAAGAAGCCGCCATTGGTGGGCGAGTTGTTGGTGCTCCAGCCGAAGTACTCGGTGAGGTTGCGGCCGGTCTTGAAGGTGAGCCACTCGTAGCTCAGGGCAATGTAGGCCTCCATGGTGTTGAGACTGTTGGAGCGGTTGTAGCCGGCAAAAGCCGAATCCGTCCAGTTGCCGCCCGGGTAGGTGTAGTAGATCAGGCCCGCGTCATAGCCCACGGTGTCGGCGATCTTGCCCCGGTAGCCACCATAGAAGTCCATCTCCACCGCCGCACCGGGCAGCCAGTGGTCGGACACGTTGGAGGCGAAGAAGCCCGCGTAGACACCGGAGGTGTGGGCCGCCTCGACACTGAACTGCAGGGCCGGCTTGCCCCAGGTCTGGGTCTGGCCGCGGAAGATGTAGTCGCTGACGAAGCCGAGGCTGACCGGTACGGTCCAGGCGGATTCGTCGGCCGCCAGGGCCGGGGTGGTGGCGCCAAGGCTGGCACAGGCGAGGCACAGGGCGGCCGAAGCACGCAGGGAAGAGTGGGACATTGGGGGTTCTCCGTTAAGTGAATGACGAGCTGAAAGGTCGGGTTGTGGATCTAGGGGGCCAGCCCCGCGGCGGGTCTGGCGGCATCGGGCAGGGCAGCGTCACTGTCGTCCTTCAGATCGACACCGGTACGCCCAAGCTTGAGGGCGCCGGCGATCAGGAAGGCGAGTTTTCGCGCTGCTTCGGGGTAATTCAGCCCTTCCGGGCGCACATTGGAGATGCAGTTGCGCTGGGCATCGGTGAGGCCTGGCCGGGGCCGGGCCGTGAGATAAAGCCCCAGGCTGTCGGGGGATGACAGCCCCGGCCGCTCGCCGATCATGACCACCACCTGCTCGGCGCCCAGGGCCTGGCCGATCTCGTCGCCCAGGGCCACGCGGGCCTCACTGGCGATCACCACCGGGAGGGTGGGCAGTTCGGGGAAATACGGCTGCAGGGCCTGCAGCAGGGGCAGGCCGTGACGGGCCACGGCCAGGGACGACAGCCCGTCGGCCAGCACCACCGCCAGCCGGGGCCGTGCGGCCCACAGCCGGGGGCCTTGCCTGGCCAGCAGGGCCAGGCTCTCCGGGGTCAGGCTGCGCCCCCGGTCGGGGCGGCGCAGATACATGCTGCGGTCGGCGGCCTGGCTATGCACGGCCAGGCTGGCGAAGCCGGCGTCCTGAAGGTCGGCCTGCAGGCTGGCCACGTCGAGGGCCTGGTGCACGGCATCGCGGGCCTGGGCGTGGGCGGTGCCAAAGCGCAAGACCTCTCGGGTCGGCAGGCTCACCCCGGCGCGGCCCAGGGCCACCCGGGCGCGGGTCAGGCCCTGCAGGCGCAGCCAGGGGTCGGGGGTGACGATGGCGGGTTTGCTCATGGTCGATCTCCCCTCACAGCGTGGCGGCCAGGGCCAGCAGGGCCTGCTGCTCACCCTGGGGCAGCAGATTGCCGCGAAAATCGGCGATGCCCATGCGCTCCAGCCAGTCCTCGAATTCGGGGGCCCGGCGGCGGTCGAGCACCTTGCGCACGTAAAGCGCATCGTGGAAGGACGTGCTCTGGTAGTTGAGCATGATGTCGTCGGCCCCCGGCACCCCGATGATGAAGTTGATGCCCGCCACCCCGAGCAGGGTCAGCAGGGTATCCATATCGTCCTGGTCGGCCTCGGCGTGGTTGGTGTAGCAGATGTCGCAGCCCATGGGCAGGCCCAGCAGCTTGCCGCAGAAGTGGTCCTCCAGCCCGGCGCGGATGATCTGCTTGCCGTCGTAGAGGTATTCCGGGCCGATGAAGCCGACCACGGTATTCACCAGCAGCGGCCGGTAGCGCCGGGCCAGGCCGTAGGCGCGGGCTTCCAGGGTCTGCTGGTCGGCGCCGTGGTGGGCATTGGCGGACAGGGCGCTGCCCTGCCCCGTCTCGAAATACATCACGTTGTTGCCTACGCTGCCGCGGCCCAGGGCCAGGGCGGCGGTGTTGGCTTCGTCCAGCAGGGCGGCGCTGACGCCGAAGCTGCGGTTCACCGCCTCGGTACCGCCAATCGACTGGAACACCAGGTCCACCGGGGCGCCCTTGTCTATGGCGCGAATCGTGTTGGTGACGTGGGTCAGCACGCAGCTCTGGGTGGGCACCTCGTACTGCTCGCGAAAATCGTCGATCAGGCGCAGCAGGGTGGTGATGGCGGGCAGGCTGTCGGTGGCCGGGTTGATGCCGATCACCGCATCGCCCACGCCATAGAGCAGGCCGTCGAGCATCGACGCGGCGATACCCCGGGGGTCGTCGGTGGGGTGATTGGGCTGCAGGCGCACAGCCAGCCGGCCGGGCAGGCCGAGGGTGTTGCGAAAGCGCGTGACCACCCGGCACTTGGCGGCCACCAGAATCAGGTCCTGGTTGCGCATGAGCTTGCTCACCGCAGCCACCATCTCGGGGGTCAGGCCCGGCGCCAGGGCCTGCAGGCTGGCCGCATCGGCGGCATCCGAGAGCAGCCAGTCACGGAACTCGCCCACGGTGAGACCGGCCACCGGCGCAAAGGCCGCGGCGTCATGCCCGTCGATGATCAGGCGGGTCACCTCGTCGTCCTCGTAGGGCACCACCGCCTCCTGCAGGAAGCGGCCAAGGGGCAGGTCGGCCAGCACGATGCGGGCGGCCATGCGCTCCTCTTCCGAGGCGGCGGCGACGCCGGCCAGCATGTCGCCCGAGCGGGCCGGGCTGGCCTTGGCGAGGAGGGTCTTGAGGTCGCCAAACACATGGCGACGGAGTCCGAGGGTGCAGGCGTAGGTCATGGTCTTGTTCTTCGTCTGTGGTCATCCTGCATCTGCATCGCGCCGGCCCCCGAGCTGGCGGGCGCCGGATCGCATTTGCAGGTTCTGTGCCAGCAATCAGCCCTCGGCCCGGGCCAGCTCGGCAAAGGGCAGCTCCTCGCGCTGCTTGTGGGTCAGCTGGAAGTAGCCGTAGCCCAGGGCCAGGATCGCCACGAAGACGCCGGTGAGGAGCGGGTTGAACCAGGCCACCGTGGCCAGGCAGATCAGCGCCCCCACCAGGGCCACGGCCGGGAAGACCGGGTAGAAGGGCACCTTGTAGGGCCGCGCCAGGCGGGGCTCGGTGGCGCGCAGCTTGAACAGGGCCGCCATGCTCAGCACGTACATCAGCAGGGCGCCGAGCACCGCCATGGTGACGATGTTGGCGGTCAGGCTCTGCCCGCCGAAGGACAGCAGCTCATCGCTGAAGATGGCGGCGATGCCCACCACGCCGCCGGCCAGGATGGCCCGGTGGGGCGTCTTGAAGCGCGGATGGACCACGCCGAACCAGGCCGGCAGGTAGCCGGAACGGGCCTGGGCGTAGATCTGGCGGGAGTAGCCCAGGATGATGCCGTGGAAGGACGCCACCAGCCCGAACAGGCCCAGCCACACCAGCATGTGCAGCCAGCCGCTGGACTCGCCGACGATGGTCTTCATGGCCTGGGGCAGCGGATCGTTGATGTTGGCCAGCTTGGTCCAGTCGCCCACGCCGCCGGCAAACACCATCACGCCCACGGCCAGCACCACCAGCGTGAGGATGCCGCCGGTGTAGGCGATGGGGATGGAGCGCTTCGGGTCCTTGGCCTCCTCGGCGGCCATGGCGACGCCCTCGATGGCCAGGAAGAACCAGATGGCGAACGGGATGGCGGCGAAGATGCCCGGTACGGCGGCCAGGGAGAACTCGTCCGCGCCGCCCCAGCCGCCCTTGGTGAAGTTGGCCAGCGAGAAGCCCGGCGCCACCACCCCCATGAACACCAGCAGCTCGAAGATGGCGAGCAGGGTCACGAAGAGTTCGAAGGTAGCCGCGATGGTCACCCCGACGATGTTGAGCCCCATGAACACAATATAGGCGCCCACCGCCGCGATCTTGGGATCGAGGGCCGGGTACTGCACGTTGAGGTAGGCACCGATGGCCAGGGCAATGGCCGGCGGCGCAAACACGAACTCGATCAGGGTGGCCATGCCCGCCACGTAGCCGCCGGTGGGGCCGAAGGCATGGTAGCTGTAGGCAAAGGGGCCGCCGGCGTGAGGGATGCTGGCGGTGAGTTCGGTGAAGCTGAAGATGAAGGTGCCGTACATCACGGCCACCATCACGGTGGTGACCAGAAAGCCCAGGGTGCCCGCCGAGGCCCAGCCGAAGCTCCAGCCAAAGTACTCGCCCGAGATCACCAGCCCCACGGCGATGCCCCACAGCTGCCAGGTGCCCAGGCTGGCCGACAGGCCATGGGCGGATTGCGTGTTCGCACTCATGATTCACTCCAGGAAAATTGATGGGTGAATCGTCGCCCACACCGCCCCGGCGCATCTATCAAGTTTCAGCACCGCAATAGCAATTTTCGGCACCGCTGCAGGATGCCTGCAACACAGCGACAAAATCCTGCACCAGCCCAGTGCCTGCAGCCATCGACCTGCACCGCGACGGGGCCGGAAGGCGGCACCGGGCGACCCGCCCACCCCCGCTCAGGGCGCACTGCCCCGGCACGCCGACGACGGTACGGCGCTTGCTAAACCCGTACACACATTTTCCGTACAGGAAACCCCCATGAGCGCCATCTCCCCTCCTCCACCCGCCCAGACCCACCCCCTGCGCCGGGTGACCCGCTCCCGGGACGCGGATGAGCATGCCCACAACCTGTCCCAGTGGGACCAGCGCTACGACCAGCTCACGCCGGGCAGCTTCGAGGGCGCGGTGACCGAGCTGTGGCTGCCCCGCACCCAGGTCTTCGTCGAGACGGCCAACCGCCGGCTGCGCCAGACCTGCGCCGCCTGGCCGCGCTCGGTGTGGTTCGGCATCCCCGCCGCCCGGGACGGCATGATGTGCCTGGGGGGCAAACCCCTGTCATCCCGCGCCGTGTGCGTCCGTGACGGCGGCGCCGAGTTCGACCTGCTCACCGCCCCCGACTTCAACCTCTTCGGCGTGGTGGTGGACCGCCTGGCCTTTGCCGACTACCTGGACCGCCGCAGCCACCAGGACCTGGACCGCCTGCTGCTGCAGGGCGACGTGCTGCACCTGGCCCCCGGCCGCAAGGAGACCCTCATCGCCACCCTGGCCGACATCCTGGCCGACGCCGGCACCCCCGCCGCCCCGGCCAGCGCCGACGCCCTGCAGCTGCGCATCTTCGGCGCCCTGGCCGGCATGTTCGAGGAACGCGACAGCGCCCCGGCAGCCCTCAGCCGCAGCCGCCTGCTGCACCAGCAGGCCGTGGACAAGGTGCGCCAGTATGTCCTCAACCACCCGGAGCAGCCCCCCACCATCCCCGAACTGTGCGCCCACCTGCACCTGAGCCGGCGCGCCCTGCAGAACTGCTTCGAGGACGTGACCGGCATGCCGCCCCTGGCCTACATGCGCAGCCTGCGCCTCAACGCCGTACGCCGGGCCCTGCGCTACGGCGACGGCCTGCGCCCCATCTCGTGCATCGCCTACGACTGGGGCTTCACCCACATGAGCCAGTTCGCCCGGGACTACAAACGCCTGTTCGGCGAGCTGCCCTCGGACTCCCTGCGGCAAGGCTGAAACGCCGGAGTCCGTGCCGTTACTGGCTTGCGTTCCGTTGTTTTGCGTGACCTTGGCCGGGATTTCGCCCCGGCGGGGCGGAACGGGCTTTTCGGAGGCACCGAGCCCCTGCGGACATCAAGTCGGGTACTGGCCGTTGATCACCTGCATCTCCTTTCCCCTCTGGCACGCCGACTGGAGGTAATGCCGGGCGAAAAAGGGCTGCGCATGTCTGAGCCCGCAGGGCGAGTTTGCGCAGACCCCGCCCGGCATTGCCGGAAGGAGGGAACCCCCGCAGGGGGCGCGACAGCGGGGTACGTTTTCTTGCCTTCTTCTTTGTCGTACAACAAAGAAGAAGGTCGGCCGCCGGGCCGAGACCCGGCCAACGTAACGCAAAACAACGGAAAGCCAGCCCGCATGGCTCAACGATTCGAGGTCGAATGAATTCGACCCCACAGAACTGCGACCTGCCCGCTCACCCCGCTACACTAGCGGGCCCCCGCCCTTGCATCGCCCTCGTCCATGCCCCACGCCCCCGCCTCCTCCTGCCCTTCAGCCCCGCTGCACGCCGCCGATGCCGACGCGCCCCTGCCTGCCCATCGCCCTCTGCCGGTGTACCGGGTGGACGGCACGCAGACGCACGCCGGCATTGATGAAGTGATCGAGGAAGTCCCCGTGGCCCTGGTCTTCAACGGCATCTCCCACGCCGTGCTGCTGGCCACGCCGACCGATCTGGAGGACCTGGCCCTGGGCTTCAGCCTGAGTGAGGGCATCCTGGCGGAACGCAGCGAGCTCTACGACCTGGAGTGCTTCGCGGGGCCCCAGGGCATCGAGCTGCGCCTGGAGATCGCCTCAAGCCGCTTTGCCAGCCTCAAGGCACGTCGGCGCAACCTGGCCGGCCGCACCGGCTGCGGGCTGTGCGGGGTGGAGAGCCTGGACGCCCTGGCCCGGCCGCTCGCCCCGGTGCCGCCCCACCCGGCACTCGACACCGCGGCGGTGGCCACCGCCCTGGCCGAGCTGCCCGGCTGGCAGGGCCTGCGCCAACTCACCGGCGCCGTGCATGCGGCGGCCTGGGTGGATGCCGACGGGCATATCCGCGCCCTGCGCGAGGACGTGGGCCGCCACAACGCCCTGGACAAGCTCCTCGGCCACCTGGCCCGGACGGGCACCGATACGCAGAGCGGCTTCGCGCTGGTCTCCAGCCGGGCCAGCTACGAGATGGTGCAGAAAGTGGCCGTGCGCGGCATCGGCTGCCTGGTTGCCGTCTCCGCCCCCACTGCCCTGGCAGTCAAGCTCGCCACCGAAGCCGGCCTCACCCTGGCCGGCTTTGCCCGGGGCGAGCGCCTGGTGGTGTACAGCCACCCAGCCGGGCTGGGGCTGGCGGCCACCTGATCGTACGGAGCAGCAAAAAGGGCGGCCGAAGCCGCCCTTTCCTGGTCGCCAACGCGCCCCGCTTACTCCAGGTCGGCGCGCTTCACGCGGCGCTGACGCACCGCCTCGGCGAGGATCTCCAGCACTTCCAGGCTGTCTTCCCAGCCGATGCAGGCATCGGTGATGCTCTTGCCGTATTCCAGCTCCACGCCGGGCTTGAGGTCCTGGCGGCCTTCCTTGAGGTGGGACTCGACCATCACGCCGATGATGCGGTCTTCACCGTTGGCCAGTTGGCCGCCCACGTCCCGGGCCACGTCCACCTGCAGCTTGTGCTGCTTGCGGCTGTTGGCGTGGGAGAAGTCCACCATCAGCTTGGCGGTCACGCCCGAAGCAGCGAGCTCCTTGCAGGCGGCGTCGACGCTGGCGGCGTCGTAGTTGGGGCCCTTGCCGCCGCGCAGGATCAGGTGGCAGTCCTCGTTGCCGCCGGTGGACACGATGGCCGAATGCCCGGCCTTGGTCACCGACAGGAAATGGTGGGGCGACTGGGCCGCCTTGATGGCATCCACGGCGATGCGGATGTTGCCGTCGGTGCCGTTCTTGAAGCCCACCGGGCACGACAGGCCGGAGGCCAGCTCGCGGTGCACCTGGCTCTCGGTGGTGCGGGCGCCGATGGCGCCCCAGGAGATCAGGTCGGCAATATACTGGGGGGTGATCATGTCGAGGAACTCGGTGCCGGCGGGCAGACCCAGCTCGTTCACCTCCCACAGCAGCTTGCGGGCGATGCGCAGGCCGTCGTTGATGCGGAAGCTGTTGTCCATGAAGGGGTCGTTGATCAGGCCCTTCCAGCCCACGGTGGTGCGGGGCTTCTCGAAATACACGCGCATCACCACCAGCAGGTCGTCCTTCAGGCGGTCGGCCTCGGCCTTGAGGCGGCGGGCGTATTCCATGGCCGCGTCGGTGTCGTGGATGGAGCACGGGCCGATGACCACCAGCAGGCGGTCGTCGGCGCCAAACAGGACGCGGTGAATGGCGGTGCGCGCCTCGAAAGCCGTCTCGGCCGCCTTGGGGGTGGCCGGGAATTCCCGCAGCATGTGGATGGGCGGGGCCAGTTCCTTGATGTCCTTGATCCGGACATCGTCGATATGGACTTTCGATGAGGCGTGCATGGTCAATCCTGTCGGCTGCTTTTGAGTGAGTCGATGATTCTAGCCCATGGCCCCGGCCCGAGGCCATGCCGGGCAGGCCAGGACACCTGCCGTCACCCTAGAGCATCACCTGGGTGCCCAGCTCCACCACCTGGTTGGAGGGCAGCTTGAAGTAGGTGGCCGCTCCTTCCGACTGGCGCATCATCCAGGCGAAGAGCCCGCAGCGCCACGCCGGCATCTTGCCGGGGCCGTCCACGATGCTCGAACGGGCGACGAAGTAGGTGGTGGTCATGGGCTCGAGCTCCAGGCCCAGGGGCGCGGCCAGGGCCAGGGCGGCGGGTACGTCGGGCTCCTCGCGAAAACCGAAGCGCGCATCCACGTTGTAGATGCCCTCGGCGAGCTGGGTCACCGTGACCCGCTCCCGGTCGTCGATGCGCGGCACCTCCTCGTTCACCACATGCAGGAACACGGTGCGCTCGTGCATGACCTTGTAGTGCTTGAGGTTGTGGAACAGGGCGCTGGGCACCAGAGAAGGCTCCGAAGTGAGATACACCGCCGTGCCGAAGACATGGGGCACATCCGGCAGGGGCCCCTTGATGAAGCCCGCCATGGGCACGTCGATGCAGCCCCGCTGCTCGGCCAGCAGGCGACTGCCCTCCTTCCAGGTGGTGAGCATCAGGAAGATGCCCGCGCCCAGGGCCATGGGCATCCAGCCGCCCTCGCCGAGCTTGGTCAGGTTGGAGCTGAAGAACAGCAGTTCGAGGGCGCCGAACACCGCCATCGCCGCCAGCAGCCGGATGCGCCCGCGCACATCCGACACCAGCAGGATGAACACCGTGAGCAGGGTGGTGATGATCATCGTGCCCGACACGGCGATGCCGTAGGCCGCCGCCAGGGCCCCGGAGGAGCGGAACTCCAGCACCAGGATGATCACCGACACCAGCATCAGCCAGTTCACGATGGGCACGTAGATCTGCCCCCGCTCGGTGTCGGAGGTGTGCAGGATGCGCAGGCGCGGCAGGTAGCCCAGCCGGGTGGCCTGCAGGGTCATGGAGTAGGCGCCGGTGATGGTGGCCTGGGAGGCGATCACCGTGGCCAGGGTGGCGAGGCCCACCAGGGGCAGCAGGAACCAGTCCGGCGCCAGCAGGTAGAAGGGGTTCTCGATGGACACCGGGGCCCGCAGCACCAGCGCGCCCTGGCCGAAGTAGTTGAGCATCAGCGCCGGCCACACCAGCCCATACCAGGCCAGCCGCACCGGCCGGGGCCCGAAATGCCCCATGTCGGCGTACAGGGCCTCGCCACCGGTCAGGGCCAGGAACACCGCGGCGAGCAGGATGAAGGCCACATGGGGCTTGTCGATGGCAAAGCTGAGGGCGTAGCGCGGGTCCACCGCCCGCAGCACCTCCGGGGTCTGCACGATGCTGGCCACACCGAGAATGGCCAGGGTGGCGAACCACAGCACGGTGATCGGCCCGAAATAACGCCCGACCTGCCCGGTGCCGTGCTTCTGGATCATGAACAGCCACACCAGGATGCCCACCGTGATGGGCACCACGTAATGCTCCAGGTGCGGCATGGCCACGCTCACCCCCTCCACCGCCGACAGCACCGAGATGGCCGGGGTGATGATGGCGTCGCCGTAGAACAGGGCCGCGGCGAAGATCCCGGCCCCCACCGCGAGCTTCGCCCACAGCGGCGTCGGGGCGTCCCGGTGGGCCCGGGCCGTGAGGGCCAGCACGCCGCCCTCCCCCTCGTTGTCAAAGCGCAGCACCACCCACACGTATTTCAGGGAGACGATCACCAGCACTGCCCAGAAGAAGGCCGACAGGGTGGCCAGCACGTTGGCCTCGCTGGGGTCGATGCCATGGGCGCCGGCGAAGGCCTCCTTGAAGGCGTAAAGGGGGCTGGTGCCGATGTCGCCATAGACCACCCCCAGGGCGGCCAGGGCGAGCGCCGCCGTGCTGCTTCGGGAATCCGTGTTCGGGTTGTGCATGAGTGACTCCGCGGGAGACCGTACGACTAGAGTTGAAACCGGTAGCCGACCCCGGTCTCGGTGAGGAAGTGGCGCGGCTGCGCCGGATCGTCTTCGAGCTTGTGGCGCAGATGGCCCACGTAGATGCGCAGGTAGTGGCTGTTGTCGCCCGTGGCCTGGCCCCACACCGCCTGGAGCAGCTGGCGGTGGGTCATGACCTTGCCGGCATTGGCGGCCAGCACCGCCAGCAGGCGGTATTCGAGGGGGGTGAGGCGCACCGCCTCGCCCCGGCGCTGCACCCTATGCAGGGAGAAATCCACCTCCACCTCGCCGAACACCACCCGGGCGGCCTCGGTGTCGGGCCGCCCCCGGCCGCGCCGCAGCAGCGCCCGCACCCGGGCCAGGAGTTCGCCGATGGAGAAGGGCTTGGTCAGGTAGTCGTCCGCCCCCGCGTCGAGCACCCCGATCTTGTCGTGCTCGGTGGACCGGGCCGACAGCACCAGCACCGGCGCCGACGACCAAGCCCGGAAATCCGCCACGAACCGGCTGCCGTCCCCATCGGGCAGGCCCAGGTCCAGGATCACCAGCTCGGGCTGACAGCGCCCGGCCTCGAGCAGGCCTTCGCGCAGGGTCTCCGCCTCGCTCACCCGCAGGCTCTCCTTCTCCAGGGCACCGCGCACAAAGCGGCGGATCTGGCGCTCATCCTCGATGAGCAGGATCATCGCGTCCTTCATGTCCCCTCCCCTTGCACCGGCAGGGTCTCGGGTTCCAGCATTTCGGACTCGATGGGCGGCGGGTTGCCCAGGGGCAGGCAGAAGGCCACGCAGCCCCCGCCCTCTGCGGGATTGAAGGCGCGGATGCGGCCCCCGTGGGCCTCGACGATGGCCCGGCAGATGGCCAGCCCGATGCCCATGCCGGGTACCGCCGTCTCGGGCTGACCGCGCTCGAACAGCCCGAACACCTTGTCCAGCTTGTCCGGCGGAAAGCCATCGCCCCCGCTCGCCACCTGCAGCTCCACCATGGACGGGCCGGCGATGGCCGAGAGGACGATGGGCGAACCCGGCGGTGAATACTTGGCGGCGTTCTCCAGCAGATTGCAGAAGACCCGCTCGATCAGCACCGCATCAAACTCCAGCAGCGGCAGCGTCGCCAACCCCAGCACCCGCAGCGGGTGCCCGTCCAGGGCTCGGCCGAGCAGCTGCAGGCTGGCCCCCACCACCTCCTCCACCGGCTGCCACTCCTTGCGCAGGCGGACCGGCCCGCTCTGCAGGCGGGCCATGTCGAGAAGGTTGCCGACCATGCCATTGACCCGCAGGGCCTGGTCGCGGATGGCCCCGGCGATGTCCCGGGCCTCGTCGGGCAGGGGCGGTGGCCCCACCACCAGGGAATCGGCCAGCCCATAAAGCGCGGTCAGCGGGGTACGCACGTCGTGGGACAGGGCCGACAGGATGGAGCTGCGCAGGCGCGCCGATTCGGCCTCCAGCTGGGCCGCCTGGGCCACCTCGACAAAATGCAGGCGTTCCACCGCCGTGCTCACCAGGGCGGCCAGCACCGCCAGCAGGGGCCCGATGTCGTCGTCGTCCTCCTCCAGCACCACCATCAGCACGCCCCGGTTGCGGGTGGCGCCGGCCAGAGGCAGGGCATGCAGATGGCCGGAGCCACCCCCGGCGGGCACCCGCAGGGGACGCAGGCCACTACGGGCCTGGGTCAGCAGCGCCGAGCCGGCGTCCAGGAAGGGGCCACTGCGCTCCCCCACCGCCCGCAGCCCCTCGTCCGGCGCCGGCAACAGCAGACGACAGGGGGCCTGCCACTGATCCTGCAGAAAGCGCGCCACCGACTCATCCACCTGCTCCACCACCATGGCGCCGGCCAGCTCCCGGGCCAGGCCGTACAGCCCCCGCGCCACCCGCTCCCGGCGCGCCGCCTCGCGGGCCTGGGCGCGCAGGCCGGCGGTGAGCTGACCGACGATCAGCGAGACCACCAGCATCACGGCAAAGGTGAGCAGATGCGGCGCGTGGCTGACCTCGAAGGAGAAGCGCGGCGGCACGAACAGGAAATCGAACAGGGCCACGCCGAGCACCGAAGCCAGCACGGCCGGCCCGCGCCCGGCCATCAAGGCCACCACCACCACGGTCAGCAGAAAGAACATCACCGTGTTGGGCAGATCGAGATGGGTGCGGAAGGGCAGCAGGCCCAGCACCACCACCCCGCAGGCCAGCACCGCCAGCCCATAGCGCCCCCCCGCGGAGCGCTTGCGGTCTTCAGTCAGCAGGATGGACGACGACATCAACTCTCCCCATGGGACAGCCCCTCGGAGGAGCACGGGGAAATTGTTGCACCGCTTCCATAAAAAAGGCGTAAACGCCGCTATCGCGGTCGTTCCTGCCCCAGCGCATCCCGGTGTAGATGAACAGCGGCCCGGCGTAGTGCCTGGCGGCACGCCCCCGAAACAGAAGTCAGCACCTCCAACCAGATCGACTTCTGACCGCTGCCACAAATGGGGGAATTTCCGTCAGCCCTCCGACAGCCCGCCCCCCAGCGCCTTGTAGAGGGACAGCGCGTTCTTGAACACCGCGCGGCGCAGGGTGAGCACGCCCTGCCGGGCCGCGTAGGCCTGCCGCTGGGCGTCGAGGAGCTCCAGCCGGCTATCCTGCCCGGCACGGTAGCGGAGATTGGACAGATCCCGACGACGCTCGGCGCTGGCCACCACCCGCACCTGCGCCCGCAGCTGGGCATCGAGAGTGGAACTGGCGGAGAGACCGTCGGACACCTCCCTGAAGGCCGTCTGGATGGTCTTTTCGTACTCGGCCACCGCCGCCGTCCGGCGGGCCTCGGCCAGATCCCGCCCGGCGGAGAGGCGGCCGTTGGTGAAGAGCGGCTGGGTGAGCTGGGGGGTGAATCCCCAGGCCAGCTGGCTGCCCTTGAACAGACTGCCCAGCGCCGGGCTGGCGTAGCCCAGGCTGGCCGTCAACGACAGGGTGGGAAAGAACGCCGCCCGGGCCGCGCCGAGATCCGCATTGGCCGCCCGCAGGGCCTGCTCGGCCTGACGCAGATCGGGCCGGCGCAGCAGCAGGTCGGACGGCAGGCCCGCCGGCAGGAGGGTGCGGATGGGCTGCTCCGCCAGCGGCCGCCCGGCCGGCAGATCATCCGGCGGCGCGGCCCCCAGCAGCAGGGTCAACGCGTTGCGGGCCTGGGCCAGATCCCGGCGGCGGCTTTCCAGATCGGCCTCGGCGGAAGCCACCTGCCCTTCGGCCTGGGCCACGTCGAGGCCGCTGTTCTGCTTGGCGTCCTTGAGCAGGCGCGCCAGGGACAGGGACTGCTGCCAGTCCGCAAGGGTGGTCTCGGTGAGGTGGAGCTGCTCCACGGCCAGCCGCTCCTCCAGGTACGCATCCGCCACGGCTGCCACCAGGCTGATGCGGACCGCCCGGGAGCCCTCCGCACTGGCCAGATAGCGTGCCTGGGCGGCGTCGGACAAGGCCCTCACCCGACCGAACAGGTCAATCTCGAAGGCGCTCAGGACGAGGCCGGCGGCATCGCTGCCCTGCACCACCGCGGGGCCACTCCCGGTGGCGGCCACCCGCTCCCGGCCCAGGGTGCTGCGGGCATCCACCCGCGGCAGCAAGGCGCTGCGCTCGATGCCGTACAGGGCGCGCGCGGCCTCGACATTGGCAACGGCGACCCGCAGATCGCGGTTGTTGGCGAGGGCCAGACGCACCAGGGCCTGCAGGCGCAGGTCGCCAAACATTTCCCGCCAGCCGAGATCGGCGCCATGGCCGTCGTGCAGGGGCGCGTCGGCGTAGGTGGCGGGCAAGCCGGCCTCCTGCGCCGGCAGGGGCGGCACCAGGGAACACCCCGCCAGCGCCAGGACAAGACTCAGGGGAAGCAGACGCATCATTCAGCGCTCCACGACAGCCCCGCGCCGGAACAGACGCTGGAGGCGCCCGTGCAGACCGAGGACAAACACAAAGAAGACCGGCACGAAGAACACCGCCAGCACCGTGGCGCTGACCATCCCGCCAAACACGCCCGTACCGATGGCATGCTGGGTTTCGGCACTGGCGCCGGTGGCCAGCATCAGCGGCACCACCCCCAGCGCAAAGGCGAGGGACGTCATCAGGATGGGCCGCAGCCGCAGGCGGGACGCCTGCACGGCGGCCTCCACCAGGCCCATGCCCTGCTCCCGCAGCTGCTTGGCGAACTCGATGATGAGGATGGCGTTCTTGGCCGACAGACCGATCACGGTGATCATGCCCACCTTGAAGAACACGTCATTGGGCAGGCCGCGCACGCCCACCGCCAGCACGGCGCCGATCAGCCCCAGGGGCACCACCAGCATCACGGCCAGGGGAATCGCCCAGCTCTCGTAGAGCGCCGCCAGCACCAGGAAGACGACCAGCATCGACAGGGCCATCAACACCGGCGCCTGGGCGGCGGACTGGCGCTCCTGCAGCGACTGCCCGGTCCATTCGATGGCGAAGCCCGGCGGCAGCCTGGCCGCTAGCCGCTCCATCTCGGCCATGGCCTCACCGCTCGACACCCCGGGGGCCGCCGCGCCGGAGATGCGCACGGCGGGATAGCCCTGGTAGCGCAGCATCTGCAGCGGCGCGTCCGCCCAGACGGGGTTCACCACCTCACCCAGGGGCACCATGCCCCCCGCCGCATTGCGCACGTAGAGCTTGAGAATGTCATCCACCTGCATCCGGGCCCGGGCGTCCGCCTGGACGATGACCTGCTGCATGCGCCCGGCGTTGGGAAAGTCATTCACGTAGAGGGAGCCCATGGCGATGGACAGGGTGTCGCTGATCGCGGCAAAGGACACACCCAGCGCCTCCGCCTTCTGGCGGTCGATGTCGAGCCGGACGCTGCTGCCCGGGGGCAGGCCTTCCGGATACACCATGCCAAACACCGGGCTCTCCGCGGCCAGGCCGAGCAGGGTCTCCTGGGCCTTCATGAGGGCGTCGAAGCCCTGGTTGGCCCGGTCCTGCAGACGCATGGCGAAGCCCGACGAGGTGCCCAGCTCTTCGATGGCGGGCGGCATGAGGTTCATCACCATGCCCTCCGGCGTGCCGGCCATGGCGCCCTGGGCCAGGGCCACCTCTTCGGCGGCGGTGGCGCCGTTGCGCTCGCCCCAGGGCTTCATGTTGGAGAACACGATGGCCGCGTTGGGGCCCGAACCCGAGAAGCTGAAGCCCAGCACGGCCTGCTCGGAGGCAATGCCCGGACGCGTCGAGGCGTGGGCCTCGAAGGTCCTGACCACCTCCAGGGTACGCTCGGTCGTGGCGTCGGAGGGCAGCTGGATGGAGGTCATGAAATACCCCTGATCCTCCTCCGGCAGAAAGGCGGAGGGCAGCGCCCCCAGCCCGAAGGACAGGGCCCCCACCAGGGCGGCAAACACCAGCATGACCCGGCCGCTGCGCAGCAGCAGCCCCTGCACGCCGCCCGCGTAGCGACGCTCCATGCGCGCAAAGCCCTGGTTGAACCAGCCGAAGAAACCCCGCTGGGCAGCATGCCCCGCGTGGGGATGGAGCAGCGTGGCGCACAGGGCCGGGGTCAGGCTCAAGGCCAGGAAGGCCGAGAACAGGATCGCCACCGCCATGGACAGGGTGAACTGGCGGTAGATGACCCCCACCGACCCGCTGGCGAAGGCCATCGGAATGAACACCGCGATCAGCACCAGGGTGATGCCGATCACCGCGCCGGTGATTTCCTTCATCGCCTTGAGCGTGGCCTCCCGCGGCCCCAGCCCTTCCGAGGCCATCAGGCGCTCCACGTTCTCCACTACCACGATGGCGTCGTCCACGATGATGCCGATGGCCAGCACCATGCCGAACATGGTGAGCACGTTGATCGAGAAACCCGCCACCAGCATCACCGCAAAGGTGCCCAGCAGCGCGATGGGCGCGACGATGGCCGGGATCAGCGTGTAGCGGACGTTCTGCAGGAACAGGTACATCACCAGGAACACCAGCACCATGGCCTCGAGCAGGGTCTGCGCCACCTTCTCGATGGAGATCTGCACGAAGGGCGCCGTGTCGAAGGGCACGGAATAGCTGATGCCCGCGGGCATGGCGCGGGACAGCTCGGCCATGCGCGCATGCACTGCCGCCGCGGTGCGCACCGCGTTCGCACCGGGGGCCAGCTGCACCGCCAGCGCCGAGGCCGGCTGGCCGTTCTCGCGGATGGTCTCGGCGTAGGACTGGGCACCCAGCTCCACCCGGGCCACATCGCCCATCACCACCTTGGACCCGTCCGGATTGGCCTTGAGCACGATGGCGGCGAATTCCTCCGGCGTGCGCAGCTGCCCCTGCACCGTCACCGGCACGGTCACCCGCTGGCCTTCGACGGTGGGCGCGCCCCCCACCCGGCCCGGGGCGATCTGCACGTTCTGGCGGCCCACCGCGTCGCTCAGGTCACTCATGGAGAGCTTGTAGGAGAGCAGCCGGGCCGGATCGACCCAGATCCGCATGGCCCGCTCGGCGCCAAACAGCTGCACCCGGCCGACCCCCTCGATGCGCCGCAATTCCTCCACCACGTTGCGGGCCAGGTAGTCGCTGAGGGCCACCTCGTCGAACTGCCCGTCCACCGACTTGACGCCCACGATCATCAGGAAGGACGACGCGGCGGACTCCAGCCGGAGGCCGTTCTGGCGCACCACCACCGGCAGGCGCGGCTCAATGGCCTTGATGCGGTTCTGCACGTCCACCTGGGCCATTTCCGGGTTGGTGCCGGGCTTGAAGGTGGCGCGGATCTCGGCCGCACCGGAGGTGTCCGTCGAGGACTCGAAGTACAGCAGATTGCGGACGCTGGACAGCTCCCGCTCGATGAGCCCCACCACCGCATCGTTCATGGTGCGGGGGGTGGCCCCGGGGTAGGTGGCGTAGATGCTCACCGTCGGCGGAGCGACGGTGGGGTAGCGGGCGATGGGCAGTTGGGGAATGGCGATGAGGCCCAGCAGGATGATGAACAGGGCCACCACCCAGGCAAAGATCGGCCGGTCGATGAAAAAACGGGGCATGGGCGATCCTCCTCAGCGCGCGGCGGTCGCCGCTTTGGCGGCCCCGTCGGACCAGGCCTGCGCCCGGGCGGGCTCACCGACGCGAAGCCGATCCTGCCCCTCCACCACCAGCGTGTCGCCCGCCGCCAGGCCGGATTCGACCGGGTACTCGCCGGCCTTCACCTTGCCCACCCGCACGATGTGCTGGCGTGCCTTGCCCGCGGCGTCCAGCGTCCACACCCGGGGCTGGCCGTCGCCGGCCCGCACCACCGCCTGCTGGGGCACCGAGATGCCCTCCACCGGCCCGCCCCGGGGCACCTGGGCCCGCACGAACATGCCCGGCAGCAGGTGCCGCGCCGGGTTATCCACGCGAATCCGCAGCACCACATCCCCCGTCCCCACATCCACATTGACGCCGGAGAACAGGACACGGCCGCCCACCGGGTAGGGCCGGCCCTGGGCATCCAGGATGCTCACCCGGCCCGGGGCCTCGCCCTCCCGCCCGGCCGACGCCCGGATGGCGTCGAGCATGGAGGCAGGCTGGCGCACGTCCACATACACCTGATCGATCTGCTGGATGCGGGCCATGGGCGTGGCGTCATTGCTCGCCACCAGCGCCCCCTCGGTCACCATCTCCTCGCCGATGCGCCCGCCGATGGGCGCGCGGACGGTGGCGAACTCCAGGTCGAGGCGCCGCCGGGCAAGCTGGGCACGGGCCTGATCCACCTCGGCGGCGGCCTGGTTGCGCTGGGACAGGGCATCGTCGTAGAGCTGGCGGCTCACCGCGTCGGCATCCACCAGCGGCTCCAGCCGCTGGGTCTGCTGACGGGCCCGCTCCAGGGCGGCGACCGCGCGCTTCAGGCTGGCCTCGGCGTTGTCCACCTCTGCCTTGAAGGGCGCCGGGTTGATCTGGAACAATACCTGCCCGGCCTTCACCTCCGCCCCCTGCTCGAAGAGCCGGCGCTGCACGATGCCCCCGACCTGAGGACGGATCTCCGCGGTACGCACCGCCGCCACCCGGCCGGGCAGGTCGTCATCGGTCTGCAGCGTGCGGGGCTGCACGCGGAGGGTGGACACCAGCGGCGCCTCGGCCACCGGCGGAGGCGCCTCCTGGGCGGAACACGCCGCCAGCAGGCACACAAGAAGCGCCGCCGCAGAGGGTGGCAGAAGAGCGGGCAAGAAATCAGGCTTGGTCATTTCGGGCTTGGCCGCGCATGCTGCGCAGCAACATCAATGCAATGGCCCGAGCCTACCCCCCGCGTGTTGGGCCTTCGCGGGCGGAAGATGGAGATTCGATGGAGCCCCAACCCGAGGCAAGAGCACACCCCATGAACAACGCAGCACTGGTCCTGATCGCCGAGGACGAACCCGAGATCGTGGACATCCTCAAGGCCTACCTGCACCGGGAGGGCCTGCGCACCGCCTGGGCCGCCGACGGCAGGGCCGCCCTCGACATGCACCAGGCCCTCAAGCCCGACCTGCTGCTGCTGGACGTGCAGATGCCCCTGGTGGACGGCTGGCGGGTGCTTTCCGAAGTACGCACCCGCGCCACCACGCCGGTGATCATGGTCACGGCCCACGACCAGGACATCGACAAGCTGATGGCCCTGCGGGTGGGCGCCGACGATTACGTGGTCAAGCCCTTCAACCCGGCGGAGGTCGCCGCCCGGGTGCAGGCCGTGCTACGCCGCAGCCGGGGCAAGGACGAGACGCCCGCCGACGTCCTGCGGATCGGCAAGCTCGAGATTGACCTGGAAGCCTTCCACGCCCGGATCAACGATGCCGGAGTCCAGCACCCGCTGCCGCTGACCCTCACCGAGTTCCGCCTGCTCGCCCACCTGGCCCGGGCGCCGCGGCGGGTGTTCAGCCGCGGCGAGCTGATCACCGCCTGCCTGTCATCCGAGGGGGACGTGCTGGAGCGCACCGTGGACAGCCACATGAGCAAGCTGCGCAAGAAGCTCGAAGACGCCGGCCTGCCCGGTGTGCCGGTCAGCCTGCGCGGCGTCGGCTATCGGCTCGAGGAGGTGGCCTGATGCGCACCACCGGCCTCAGCCGGCAGCTGGCGCTGTCCCTGTCGGGTATGGTACTGGGGGTCATGCTGCTGCTGCACGCGGGCTTCTACCTGTTCTACGCCATCGTGATGCGGGTCAATCCCGCCCTGGTGTCCCCCACGATGGATAGCTGGCCGCCCACACCGTCGGAGTGGGCGCTCATCGCCACCCTGACGGTGCTCGGCCTGTTTCTGGCGGTGAACACCGCCCTGCGCCTGTCCCGCCGCATCCTGCAGCCCCTCAACTCGGTGGCCCAAGGTGCCCGCCAGCTGGCCCGGGGCGATCTGTCGGTGCGCGCCAGCACCGAAGACCGCAGCCTGGGCGAAGCCGTGGGCCTGGTGGATGACTTCAACTCCATGGCCGAACGCCTTGAGCGCATGACGCGGGAGCTCGTCACCTGGAATGCCGCCATCGCCCACGAACTCCGCACACCGGTCACCATCCTGCGGGGGCGCCTGCAGGGCCTCGCCGAAGGGGTCTTCGAGCCTGATGAAGCCCTGTTCCGCAGCCTGCTGGCCCAGGTGGAAGGCCTGTCCCGGCTCATCGACGATCTGCGCACCCTGAGCCTGGCCGACAGCGGCCACCTCAGCCTGCACCGGACCCGGGTGGACATGGCCGCCGAGATCCGCGCCATCGTAGATCTGATGGCGCCGGAGCTGCGGGCCGCCGGGCTTGAGGTACAGCTCGCGCTGGAGGCCGGCCCGCTCCACTGCGACGCCGCGCGCCTGCGCCAGGTGGTGCTGGCCCTGCTGGAAAACGCCCGGCGCCACGCCTCCCCCGGCCCGCTGCGGATCAGCACGGCGCACATCAACGCCGAGTTCGTGCTGCGCGTGGAAGACGCCGGCCCGGGGATTTCCGAAGAGCTGGCGGCGCACATCTTCGAGGCCTTCGTGCGGGGCGAGGAATCCCGCTCGCGCCAGAGCGGCGGCACGGGCCTGGGGCTGGCCGTGGTAAGGGCCATCGTGCAGGCCCACCACGGCCGGGTGGCCTGCCAGCCGGGCACACACGGCGGAACGTGCTTCAGCGTGAGCCTTCCGGACGCCCCCGACGAGGACTCCGCCGCGAGCGGATCACCGCCTCCGGGCTGAGCCCCGGCCTGCCTCAGTCGCTGCTGGCGCCGGCGATACAGGTCTGGACTGCCCCCATGGAAATGCCTCCTTGCAGTGAAAGGGTTCGGTCGGCCGGCATCGTCACTTGAGCAGCGTGACCGGCACGTCGGCCAGGCGGACCACCTCGGAGGCCACCGATCCGAGGAACAGCTTGGTCAGCGCGCCACGGCCGTGGGTGGTCATCAGGATCTCGTCGCAGGCCAGGCGGGTGGCCAGGCCGGCAATCGCCGCGGCGGGGTCCTCGCCCACCAGCACGTGGAGCTGCGGGCTGTGGCCGACGGCCTGCAGGGTCGCGCGCACACTTTCCAGGGCCTTGAGGCCCTCCTCCCGGTGGTAGTCCTGCAGCGTGTCGTGGCCGACGAACTGCCCCACGTCATGGCCGACGGGGTGCTGGACATTGACCAGGTGGAGCACGGCCGGCGCCCGGTACAGGGCAAGCCGGGCCGCCAGGACATCAGCGACGCGGGCGGAGGCTTCGGAACCATCGATGGGCATCAACAGGGTGGGCATGGTCATCTCTCCTTCAGCGCGGGGTGCTGCTGTGCGGGGCGCTCTCGCCCAGGGGGATCTCGACGGCGGCCTGGCGCGCCTGGCGGGCAGCCATCAGCTTGCCGACCCCCACCACGAAGACCGCGCCGGCGATCGGCAGGGCCCGGTGCAGCCAGGCAGCGTTGGCGTCGATCCACGGCCCGAGGAAGAGGTCGCTGACGAACATCTCCCCGGCCACGTAGCCGAGCAGTGCGGCGCCGGCGGTGATCACTACCGGGAAGCGCTCCATCACCTTCATCAGGTAGGTGCTGGAGAAGACCACCAGCGGAATGCTCAGCCCCAGCCCGAAGACCAGCAGCAGCACGCTGCCCTTGGAGGCGCCGGCAATCGCCACCACGTTGTCCATGCTCATCACCAGGTCGGCCAGCATGATGGTCTTGATGGCGGCGATGAAGCCGCCGCTGATCGGGCCGGCCCCAGCCCCTTCGTCCTCGCTCTCGGGCACCAGCAGCTGGACGGCGATCCACAGCAGGAGCACGGCGCCGACCACCTTCAGGAGCGGCAGACGGAGCAGCTCCGCGGCCACGATGGTCAGCACGACCCGCATCACCACCGCGGCGCTGCTGCCCCACATCACCGCCTTGCGGCGCTCGGCCTCGGGCAGGGCGCGGGCGGCCAGGGCGATCACCACGGCGTTGTCCCCGGACAGGACGATGTCGATGCCGATGATCTGGATCAGGGCGATCCAGAAGGCATGGTCAAACACGAACTCTTGCATGCTTCTTTCCTTCCAGCGGGTCGGGCAGCGGGGCCGCCCTTCCCTTCAGTGGCTTACTTGCGAACCTTGGCGAACTCACTCACCTGCATGCCGGCCTTCTTCGGATCCTCCAGCGCCTCGTTGGCCTGCTGGCGGGACACCTGGCGCTGGTAGGCGGCGGCGTCACCGATCAGTTTCTTCTCGTCGGCGCTCAGGCTGTCCCACAGCTTCTTGCTGAAGACCAGGGACTTGGGGTGTAAACGTGACGGGTGACAGCCAGATGCTTCTGCACTTCACTGAGCTTGGCGGCGCGGAGGGAGGGCTCCCTGTCCGCCTGCCAAGAACCGTCGGCGTTCAGCGGCCGATGCGGATGCCCCAGTTGATGCCGCCACGCCCCCAGGGGTGGCCAGGGCGACCGTAGGAGCGGAAGGGCTGGCCGTAGTAGATCGAGCCGTAGGGGTACACCGGGTAGGCGTCCCAGGCGCCGCGGCGATAGGCCTCGGCCCGGGCCCGGTCGACGGCGGCAGCCTGCTCGGTCTGCTGGCGCGCCCTGGCTGCGGCCGCATTGTCCTGCTCCCAGCGGGCCTGGGCTTCGGCCAGGGCATCGAGCACTTCCGGCGCCACGCCCTGCTCACGCAAACGCAGGACTTCTGAAGGGCTCAGGGCATGGTGGGTGCCGGTGCTGCGCAGGGTTTCGAGCAGGGTGGCGGTAGGAGTGCCCTGCCGGGAGAGACGCACCACCTCGTCGAGGCTGAGGGGCTGGCCCGGGCGCGCCGCGTCGATGCGGGCGCTCTCGGCCGGATCAAGCCGGCGCACCGCCCGGGGGTCGGCGGACGGGGGCGTGGCGCAGGCCGCGCCGAGCACGGCCAGGATGGCGATCAGGGGGTAACGCAGGTTCATGCTCGTCCGCTCCATCAACGCTCGGCGGCGGTGGCGAGCTTTTCGTAGTGGCCCACCACCAGGTCCATCTGCTCCAGGATTCGCTCGCTGGTGGTGCCCACATCCGCCGCGGCCTTGCGCTGCCCCCCTGCATCGCGCATGCTCAGCGCGTTCTGGAAGAAGAACCACTGCTGCTCCACCAGGGCCAGTTCGGACTTGATCTGCGGCGTGTTGACCGCCGCAGCCTTGAGCTCCTCGTGGGCCTTGGCGAACTCCTTCATGGCGGTGTCGAGCATCTCGCCCGCTGGCGCGGCGTTGATGTCCATCTGCCGGAAATAGTAGGCCTTGGCCATGCGCTGGGACAGCATGCGCTGCCGGCCCGACACATTGACGAGACGCCCGGCCGAGGAGCCCGCGGCCTTCTCGTAAGCGAGCGTCAGCTTCTGGGCGCTGGCGAGCACCGCCTCGCTGTTTGTCCAGATGGCCTTGGCGTCGCTGCGGATATCCGCCAGCTGGGGGCGCAAGCGCCCCCAGTCGTGCTCCAGCTGCAGGTGCAGGGTGTGCAGCTCGTCGCTGGGCAGCAGGGTCTTGAGCTCCGCCAGCTGGGCCTCGAAGAGGGAGGATGACTGGCCCAGGATGGCCTTGGCACGCTCCGGAAAGACCCCCATCACCAGCATCAGCCAGGCCTTGGCCGTGCGCTGGGAGAGCATGCGCTGACGCCCGGCCTTGTTGATCGCCGCCGGCAGGGACAGGCCACCAGGCGTCGCCGCCGGGGCAGCCCAGGCTTCTGCCAGGGGCTGTGCACACCATCCACCCGCCAAGGCCAGGAAGGCGCGCCGCTCCATGTCAGCCTCCGGTGCCGCCGACGGTCAGGCCGTCGATGCGCAGGGTCGGCTGGCCGACCCCCACCGGCACGCTCTGGCCGTCCTTGCCGCAGGTGCCGACGCCCGGGTCCAGGGCCATGTCGTTGCCGATCATGGACACCCGGGTGAGGCAGTCGGGGCCGTTGCCGATCAGGGTGGCGCCCTTGACGGGGCGGGTCACCTTGCCGTCCTCGATGAGGTAGCACTCGGAGGTGGAGAAGACGAACTTGCCGGAGGTGATGTCCACCTGGCCACCGCCGAAGTTGGCGGCATAAAGGCCGTTCTTCACCGAGGCGATGATCTCGGCGGGCTCGTGCTGGCCAGCCAGCATGATGGTGTTGGTCATGCGCGGCAGGGGCAGGTGGGCGAAGGATTCGCGGCGGCCGTTGCCGGTGGGCTTGACGCCCATCAGCCGGGCATTGAGGGTGTCCTGCATGTAGCCGGTGAGGATGCCGTCCTCGATCAGCACGGTGCGCTGGGTGGGGTTGCCCTCGTCGTCGATGGTCAGGGAACCACGGCGGTCCGGCAGGGTGCCGTCGTCCACCACGGTGACGCCCTTGGCCGCCACCCGCTCGCCGATGCGGCCGGCGAAGGCGGAGCTCTCCTTGCGGTTGAAGTCACCCTCCAGGCCGTGGCCGATGGCTTCGTGCAGCAGGATGCCGGGCCAGCCGTTGCCGAGCACCACGGTCATCAGGCCGGCCGGTGCCGGGCCGGCGCCCAGGTTGACCCGGGCCTGGTGCACGGCGGCGCGGGCGAAGCCGGTGAGCACCTCGTCGCTGAAGTAGCTGTAGTCGTAGCGCCCGCCACCACCGCCGGAACCCTGCTCGCGGCGGCCGTTCTCTTCCATGATCACCGTCACCGAGACCCGCACCAGGGGGCGCACGTCGGCGGCCAGGTGGCCGTCGCTGCGGGCCACCATGACCACCTCCCAGGAGCCGACCAGGCTGGCCATGACCTCCTTGACCCGCGGATCCTCGGCCCGGGCCATGGCTTCGAGGCGCTCCAGCAGCTTGACCTTGCTGACGTCGTCGAGGGACCCCTGGGGGTTGTCGGGGATGTAGAGGGCGGCCGGCGACTTCTTGGCGGCCTCGACCTTGTGGGTCTTGCGGCGCCCGCTGTCGGCAATCGCCCGGGTGGCGTCGGCGGCGTCCTTGAGGGCCTTCAGGCTGATGTCGTCGGAGTAGGCGAAGGCGGTCTTCTCGCCGGTGATGGCGCGCACGCCGACACCCTGTTCGATGTTGAAGCTGCCCGACTTGACGATGCCCTCTTCCAGGCTCCAGGCCTCGGAGCGGTGGTACTGGAAGTACAGGTCGGCGTAGTCGAGCTTGTGGCGGAAGAGCTTGCCGAAGACCTTGTCGAGATCCTCGAAGTCCAGGTCGTAAGGCTTGAGCAGCAGCTTGCTGGCGATCTTCAGGGGATTGGGGGGAGGATTCTTGCTCATGATCTCTCGGGGTGAATTCGGTTTGTTTAACTGATCTTGCGGTGGCGCAGCGCAGGCAGGCTGGCGCGGACGTCGGCGATGCGAGCCGGGTCCAGGTCGGCCACAACCACGCCGGGGCCCTCGGGCAGGCGCGCCAGCACCTCGCCCCAGGGGTCGATGATCATGCTGTCGCCCCAGGTGCGCCGGCCGCTGGGGTGGCGTCCGCCCTGGGCGCTGGCCAGCACGTAGCACTGGTTTTCGATGGCCCGGGCGCGCAGCAGGACTTCCCAGTGGGCCTGGCCGGTGGTCCAGGTGAAGGCGGCGGGCAGGACAATCAGGTCCACCTCGCCCATGGCGCGGAAGAGCTCCGGGAAGCGCAGGTCGTAGCAGATCGACAGGCCGATCTGGCCGCAGGGCCCCTCGAAGGCGACCACCTCGTTGCCGGCCTCGATGGTCGCGGATTCGTCGTAACACTCGTCGCCCTTGCGGAAGCCGAAGAGGTGCACCTTGTCGTAGCGGGCCACCCGCCGGCCTTCATCGTCGAAGACCAGAGTCGAGTTCTTGACCTTGTCGGGGCTGCCGGCCTCCATGGGGCAGGAGCCGCCGATCAGCCACAGCCTGTGGCGTCGTGCCGCGTCCCGCAGGAAGTTCTGCAGCGGGCCGTCACCCTCCTGCTCGCGGATGCGCACCTTGGCGGTTTCGTCGCTGGTGATCAGGGGAAAGTATTCGGGCAGCACGGCGAGGCGCGCGCCCGCGGCGGCGGCTTCACCGATCAGGCGGTCCGCCTCGGCCAGGTTGCGGTCCACGTCCGGGCCGGAAACCATCTGGATGGCGGCGATTCTGCACACCGGTGTGTTCATGGAGAAGTCCTTGACGGCACGGCAGGTTGAGGTGAGGCCACGGGAAGGTCCGAAAGTTTCTCCACCTTGGGGTCGGACCAGCCTCCGGTCACGGCGTATTCGAAACTGAAGAGTTTTTCCACAGGGTCACGCAGGGCCTTCTGGACCAGGTAGGCCGCCAGGCCCAGGGCCGGGTTGATGGCGCCAGTGGTGGCGATGGCGGAGCCCACCGCGATGGATTCGGAGAGGGTCGGCTGCACCTTGACCCGCAGGTTCTGGGTTTCGCGCGCCGCGTCGGCCTCGCCGCTCATGAAGACTCGCGCCGCCGGTCCGAAGATCTCGAGATCGTCGGTGCGCAGCACGCCGCTATCGAGCCGGATGCTACCGGAAATGCGGTCGAAGGCGAATCCTTCGGAGAACACGTCACGAAAGTCGAGGGTGATGCGCCGGGGCAGGGCCTGCAGGTTGAGCACCCCGAGGAGGCGCCCGACACCGGGCTCGAGCTGGGTGAACTGGCCGCTCTCGACCCGCACGTTCATCCGCCCTCCCAGGCTGGGCAGGTGCAGGGCCGTCGGCGGCCCCTTCCACACCAGCTGGCCCTCCAGATTGCCCTGGCCACGGCGCACGGCCTCGGGGTAGCCGAGGCGGCTGAGCATCTTCTCGACGCTGCCCACATCGAGCTTGAAATTGAGGCGGGTCTCCTCCCGCGCGCCGGGGCGCCACACCCCGTCACCACTGAGGCTGCCATCCGGGCTGACGATGCTGAGCTGCTCCAGGCGCCAGTTGTCCCCCCGGTTGGCCGCCTTCAGATCGAGGCGCCCGAGAGCGTGGCCACGCAGGATGAAGCTGTCGGCCGTCACGTCGAGGCCGGGCAGCGCCGACAGGCGCTCCTCGTCGGTGGCAGCCGGCTCTGCATTTTTCGGCGCGCCCTGGGCCGAGCCGATGGAAAGCTGCTTGAAACGTGCCTGCAGGCGGCCCCGGCCCTGGTCGCGCCACAGGATGTCGCCGCTGGCCTCCTTGCTGCTGAGGCGGGCCTGCCAGCCGCCCTCCTCCATCACGGCGCGCAGATTCACGTCACCCAGACGCTGCCCCAGGATCAGCAGCTCACCGGCCCGCAGGGCCAGGCCGGACAGGGGAAAGTGGCCGGCGTCGGCATTTTCGGCGCTGTCGGCCGGCACTGGCGCGGGCTTGCCAGCGAGGGCCTTGCGCCAGGCGTCGGCATCCAGGCGGTCGGCCCGAGCGGCCACCAGCACGCCCTTGTCGGCCAGCCGGACGGGCTCGTTCAGGGCCATGCCGCCCCGGGCGATGACCATCTGCCGGCCTTCCCGGCGGCGCTGGAACTGGGCCTGGAACACCGACCCGGCGGCCAGCTTGAGGGTGTCGCCGGGCACCCCGCCGGCGGGCGGCACGATCATCTCGAAGCGGAAGGGCAGCGTTCCGGTGGCCGATTTGTTGAGGGGCTCGGGCAGACTCGACGAAACCCCCAGCAGGCCGCTGTCGAGCACGAACTCGACCCCACCCTTGGGCATGACGGTAATGCTGCCCTTCCAGGCCGCGGAGCCCGACAGGTGATCGAGCAGGGGCAGGCCCAGCTCCTTGCGCAGGGCCGGCATGCCGAGGCTGCCCTGGGCGTTAAGGAGGATGCTGCCATCGGCCCGGCTGCCCCCGGAGACGCTCACCGGGTCACCGAAGATGCGCGCTGCGCCGCTGCGCACATTGAGCTGGCTCTCGGTGAACTCGACCCGCCCGGTGGCCTCGGTGAGGACGGGCATGGCCGCATCGAGCTGAAGCTGGTTGCGGGTGAACTGGTAGTCCCCCTTCACCCGCGACTGGTTGAGCTTGTGCAGGGGCAGCACCAGCTGCAGGTCGAGCTTGCCACGCCCATCGGCCTGGAAGGGGTCGGTGAAGTGGTTGATCATGCCGGCCACCGGGCTCTCGGCGATGAAGCGCAGGAAATCCTGGGTCGCCCCATGGGCGCTCCCCCGGACGGTGAGCACCGCGTCGCTCTCGAAGTCGGGCAGCACCGCGCTGACATCCTGCAAATCGACGCCGAAGATGCGCCCGTGGCGGGCCTTCACCGTCATGCCGGCGCCTTCGAAGAGCAGCTCGCCGGCCACATCCTCGATCTTCGGCCAGCCCGGGGCGTAATCAAGCTGCCCGTCGCGGATGCGCGCCGCCACCCGGAAGCTGCCGTCCCGCGGATTGCGGAAGGGGAAGCGCGACAGATCGCCCTTGAGCACCAGCCGGGTATCCGCCGCCTTGCCGCCCACCAGGGCCTGCTGCAGCCAGTCCCGGGCCGTCTTGCCAACCACGTGGGGAATGTAGCGCCACACGGCGGTGGCATCCGCCTCCGTGAGGTGGGCCTGGAGATCGATCTGGCCCGGGGTGTCAGGCGTGGCCCGATAGCGCCCGGAGGCAGTGCCGCGGGCATCGTGGTTGGCAAAGCTTGAGCTGGCCAGGGTGACTTCGAGGGCCCCCTCGGGGTGACTCCAGCTACCCTCGGCGGCCAGTTCGGACAGGCGCAGGTGGGACTCGGGGAAGACCTGGGGGAGCTCCAGGGCAGCATCCCGCCCACTCAGGGTGAAGCGCCCGCCCTTCTCGTTACCGGCGATCCGCCCCGCCACACCGGCAAAACCGGGCCAGGCCCCCAGAGGCTCGATGCCGACCCCCTCGAAGCGGGCATCCACCGCGTAGGTGGCCAGCGCCTCGTCCTTCAGGCTCCATTTGAGATCCACCGGCGCGACCCGGCCGGCCGGGGCCAGGGTGGCCAGGCGCTTGCGCAGCCCCCCGTCGAAGGGCAGGCGGCCGGCCAGTCGCGACAGCACGCCCAGGTCGAGCTGATTGGCCACGAACTCGCCCCGCGCCGGGGTGGTGGCGGTGGCCTCGTCGACCCGCAGGAAGAAGTCGGTGGGGGCCACCACCAGGCCGTCGCGGGTCTGCAGGCGCAGCTTGCGGCCGCTGGCCTCCAGCCCGCCCTTCTCGCGCCGCACCCGCAGGCGCCCGGCGGCCTCGCTCATGGCGATGTCTTCCAGGTCGGGGGCCAGGCGCACGCGGGCATCGCGCAGGGCAAAGTCGGCGGTGGCACCGAGCAGGCGGCCGTCGGCCAACTCCAGCCAGGCCCGGACACCGCCGGCTCCGCTCACGTCGAGGGGGTAATCCACCCAGACCCGCCAGGCGCCCAGATCGGCGTAGTCGAGGCTGGCATACAGCTCGCCGCGCCACTCGGCGGGGCGAGCCGGGTCACGGCCGCGCAGATCACCGCGCAGGTCGAGGGCGGCGGCCAGGCGGGCCGGGGGCTGGGCGCGCAGGCCGAAGCGGTGGTGATCGCCCCGGTTGTCGAGACGGAACTCGAGTTTGTCGAGCACCAGGGTCTCCGCACCCCGCAGGGCATCCGACCACTCCAGCCTGGCATTGCGGATCACCACCTGGCGCTGGTCCAGCAGCCAGCTACTGAAATCCCCCTGGTCGCCACCGGCGGCCACCGGCAGGCCGGCCACGAACACCTGGCCGTCGGCATTGCGCCGGATGGCCAGCTGCGGCGAGTCGATCTCCAGGCGATGCAGGCGCAGGCGCATCAGCCACAGGGAACTCCAGCCCACCTCGGCATCCACCCGGTCGAGGCTCAGGGCCGCCTGCCCCGCGGCATCGCGGATCGTCAGCCCGCCCATCTGCAGGCGCGGGTGCAGGCCCTGCCAGTCGGCCGACAGGCTGGCAATGTCCACCGGCAGGCCGAGGGAGCGGGACAGCATCTGGGCCACCTCGCCCCGATAGTCCGGCACCTTGGGCAGCACCCCATGGCGCAGGACCAGGAAGGCCAGGCCGAAGACGAAATAGGCGATCACCCCCGCCCACGCCAGACGTTGCAGGCACAGGCGCGGCAGATGGAGAAAGGACAGGCGGCCTTCAGCCACGCGCAGGATGAGGGCTCATCGGGGCCGCGGATGCCCGCGCGGGGGCGGCTACATCACGCAAAGACCGGACAGACCCGCGGAGGCAGACGCATCCGGCATGAGGCTTGACGAAAATCAGTCCGGCAGACATAAGACGGGTTGAACATTAACGAATCCGTATTCTACCAATCGGCCCACGCCATGTCCGAACAGCCCATCGCCCTGCCCCAGCCCATCCTCCACGCCCTCGCCTGCTCCCGCTTCCTGCGCCGCCAGCTCGACAGCCGGCCGTGGCTGGCCGAAAAGCTCGCCGCCAGCATCGCCACCCCGCTGGACGCCACGGCCCTGCGCGATTACCTGCGTGAGGAGAAGGTGGACGACAACACCCTCAAGACGGTGTTGCGCAAGCTGCGGGCCTGGGTGATCTGCCACGTGATGGTGCGCGACATCGCCCGCCTGGCCGAACTGAGCGAAGTCACCGAGACCATGACCCTGCTGGCCGACATTGCCGTGGAGACCGCCCACGACGTGCTGCGCGAACAGCTGGTGGCCCGCCACGGGCAACCCGTATCGGCGGACGGGCGCGAGCAGGAATTCATCATCATCGGCATGGGCAAGCTCGGCGGACGCGAGCTCAATGTGTCGTCGGACATCGACCTGATCTTTGTCTACCCCGAAGACGGCAGCACCGCCGGGCCCAAGATCATCGACAACTTCGAGTTCTTCACCAAGCTCGGGCGCGGCCTGATCCAGGCCATCAACGACCTCACCGGCGACGGCCAGGTCTTCCGGGTGGACATGCGCCTGCGCCCCAACGGCGAATCCGGCCCCCTGGTCGCCAGCTTCGACATGCTCGAGAACTACTTCATCACCCAGGGGCGCGAGTGGGAGCGCTACGCCTGGATCAAGGCCCGGGTGATGACCGGCATCCGCAGCGCCGAGCTCAACGCCATCTCCCGGCCCTTCATCTTCCGCAAGTATCTGGACTTTGGCGCCATCAACGCCATGCGCGACCTGCACGCCCAGATCCGCCGCGAAGTGGCGCGCAAGGACATGGTCAATAACGTCAAGCTCGGCCCCGGCGGCATCCGCGAGATCGAGTTCCTGGCCCAGGTCTTCCAGCTGATCCGCGGCGGCCGCGACACCTCCCTGCAGATCAAGCCCACCCTCAAGGTGCTGGGCCGCCTGGCCGAGCGGGGCATCATCACCCATGAGGCCGAGCGCGAGCTGGCCGCCGCCTACGACTTCCTGCGCCGGGTAGAGCACCGCCTGCAATACCTGGACGATGCCCAGACCCACAACCTGCCCACCGGCGAAGCCGACCAGGCCATCGTTGCCCGGGCCATGGGCTTCGGCTCCTACGACGCGCTGCTGGCCGAGCTTGACGACCACCGCTCCGCCGTTGCCCGCCACTTCAACGGCGTCTTCGGCGACCCCACCGAAAAGGGCCACGACCTGGACAACCTGTGGGCCTGCGCCGGCGACGAGGAGCGCTGCGGCGAAGAGTTCCAGCGCCTCGGCTACCCCGACCCGGCGGCGGCGGCCCGCCGCCTGGCCACCCTCAAGGCCGGCAACCGCTACCTGCAGATGCCGCCCTCCATCAAGACCCGCTTCGACCCGCTGATCCCCCGGGTGGTCGAGGCCGCCGCCGAAACCGCCGCCCCCAACGCCACCTTCGAGCGCCTCCTCGACATGCTCGACGCCATCAGCCGGCGCGGCTCCTACCTGGCCCTGCTGCAACAGTATCCGCAGACCCTGCACAAGGTGGCCGAGCTGGTGGGCGCCTCGGCCTGGGCGGCCCAGTTCCTCAACCGCCACCCCATCCTCCTCGACGAAGCCCTTGATCCGCGGATGCTGGAGGAAGAGATCGACCCGGGCGCCTTCCGCCGGGAGCTGAGCACCCAGCTGGACGAGATCGAGCCCGACATGGAACGCCAGATGGACCTGATGCGCGAGCAGCACCACGCCCAGGTCTTCCGCCTGCTCACCAAGGACATCGCCGGCAAGCTCACCGTCGAGCGCCACGCCGACTTCCTGTCGGCCCTGGCCGACATCATCGTGGACCTCACCGTCACCATGTGCTGGCGCAAGATCAAGACCCGCCACCGGGACGAACCGAAGTTTGCCGTGCTGGCCTACGGCAAGCTGGGCGGCAAGGAGCTGGGCTATGCCTCCGACCTGGACATGGTCTTCGTCCACGACGACGACGCCCCCGAAGCCGCCGAGGTGTACACCCGCCTGGGCCAGCGCACCAACACCTGGCTGTCCACCCAGACCCCGGCCGGGCAGCTCTTCGAGACCGACCTGCGCCTGCGCCCCAACGGCGACTCCGGCCTGATGGTGGTGTCGCTCGAATCCTTCCGTCAGTACCAGCTCGAAAACGCCTGGGTGTGGGAACACCAGGCCCTCACCCGGGCCCGCTTCTGCGCCGGCGACAAGGCCATCGGCGCCAAGTTCGAGGCTATCCGTATCGAGGTGCTGCGCCAGAAGCGTGACTTGGCCAAGCTGCGCGACGAGGTGCTGGCCATGCGTCAGCGCATGGCCGACGGCCACCCCAACAAGACCGACCTGTTCGACCTCAAGCACGACAAGGGCGGCCTGGTGGACGTGGAGTTCATGGTCCAGTATCTGGTCCTCGGCCACGCCCATGAACACCCCAGCCTGTGCGGCAACCTGGGCAACATCGCCCTGCTCCACATGGCCGGCGAACTCGGCCTGATCCCCACCGACCAGGCCAGCGCCGTGGCCGACTCGTACCGGGAATACCGCCGCCTGCAGCACGGCCTGCGCCTCAACAACCAGGCCTCGCGGGTCGAACGGGACCAGGTGGCCGAGGCGGCGGCGGGGGTGCAGGCCCTGTGGCAGACGGTCTTCGGCACCGCCCGCTGAACGGCCCTTGCCAGACTCAGCCCTTGCGGCTGTCCAGCCACACATCCAGCCCCTGGGCGTTGAGTTCCACGTCCAGAGCCAGGATGCGCCGCCACTCGGCTTCGGGCACGCCCCAGCCCGCCCGGGCGGCCTCCTCGCCCACCAGCGCCCAGATGTCCTGCTCGATCCGCTCCTTGCGGCCTTCGGCGGCCTCGTGGCGTTCGGCGATGGCCACGTGGGCGTCGATCAGGCGGTGCATGTCCGCAGCCAGGCGCGGCACGTCGCGCACCTGGGCGTAGTGGGTCAGGTACATGGCGGTGGGCTGCTCGGCCTCCATGCGCCGGATGGAAGCGTGCATGGCCTCCGGCTCAAACTGCACCGGCGTGGTGGTGGGGAAGATGCTCGGCCGCCCGTCCACATCGAAGGCCCGGTAGGACAGACCGAAGGTGTCGCCAGTGAAGAAGGCGCGGCTCTTCGTGTCGAAGTAGCACACGTGATGGCGGGCATGGCCCGGGGTATCGAAGACGCGGATGACGCGCCCGCCCAGGTTCAGCTCATGGCCGTCGCCGGCCTCGATGATGCGCTCGACGGGCACGGGGATCAGCTCGCCATACAGTTCCTTCGCCCGCTCCGGCCCATACACCGCCGACACCCCGGCAAACAGCTTTGACGGCTCGGCCATGTGCCGGGCACCCCGCGGATGCACCACCAGCCTGGCGTTGGGGAAGGCCTGCATGAAGGCACCCGCCCCGCCGGCGTGATCCAGGTGGATGTGGGTGAGCAGCACGTAGTCCACCGCATCCGCAGACAGGCCGGTCTCGGCCAGGGCCGCCAGCACATGGCGCAGGGACTCGTTGTTGCCGGTATCCACCAGCGCCGCCCGACCACCCTCCTCGATCAGATGGATGGCCGCCACATCCGGCCCCGTGTAGCCGGAGTCCACAGCGTAGATGCCGCTCCCGAAATCGATCAGTCCCTGCATGGCCTTACCCCTGAAAAAGCCATGATTCTAGCCGGCGGAGGCAGGTTTATGTGACGTGCACGTCAAGTAAGTGAAGCACCTTGCCCCAAGTCACTCAAGATCTCCTCTCCGGCCCGGCAAAGCTGTTCTGACCCCATACGCCGGCCGGGGTAGAATCCGGGCCCTATGAGCCGCGCCCGCGAAACCCTCTACCACGTCTTTGGCTACGCCCAGTTCCGTGGCCCCCAGGAAGACATCGTCGAACACGTCTCGGCCGGGGGCGACGCGCTGGTGCTGATGCCGACCGGCGGCGGAAAGTCCCTGTGCTATCAGATCCCCGCCCTGCTGCGGCCCGGAGTGGCCGTTGTGGTCTCGCCCCTGATCGCCCTGATGCAGGACCAGGTCAGCGCGCTCAAGGAGGTGGGCGCGGCGGCGGATTTCCTCAACTCCAGCCTGAGTTTCGACCGGGCCATGGAGATCGAGCGGGCAACTCTGGCCGGGGCGCTCGACCTGCTCTACGTGGCGCCCGAGCGCCTGGTCACACCGCGCTTCCTGGACCTGCTCGACCATCTCCACGAAGCCGGCCAACTGGCGTTGTTTGCCATTGACGAAGCCCACTGCGTATCCCAGTGGGGGCATGACTTCCGGCCCGAATACCTGCAGCTGTCGATCCTGCCGGAGCGCTACCCGCAGGTGCCGCGGATCGCCCTCACCGCCACCGCCGACGCCCAGACCCGCCGCGAGATCGCCGAGCGCCTGCGCCTCACGGAGGCCCGGGAGTTCGTCTCCAGCTTCGACCGGCCCAACATCCGCTACACCATCGTCCCCAAGGACAACCCCCGCGCCCAGTTGCTGGCGTTTCTCAAGGACGGGCACCTGGGCGAAGCCGGCATCGTGTACTGCAGCTCCCGCAAGAAGGTGGACGAGACCGCGGCCTGGCTGCTGGAAAAGGGCATCGCCGCCCTGCCCTACCATGCCGGCATGGCCGCCGACGAGCGCGCCACCAACCAGGATCGCTTCCTGCGGGAGGACGGCATCGTGATGGTGGCCACCATCGCCTTCGGCATGGGCATCGACAAGCCCGACGTGCGATTTGTCGCCCACCTGGATCTGCCCAAGTCCATCGAGGGCTACTACCAGGAGACCGGCCGCGCCGGCCGGGACGGGCTGCCCTCGGAGGCCTGGATGGCCTACAGCGTGGCCGACCTCGTGCTGCAGCGCCGTTTCATCGACCAGGGCGAAGCCGACGCCGAAGTGAAGCGCGTGGCCACCGCCAAACTCGACGCCCTGCTGGGCCTGTGTGAAACCACCGGCTGCCGGCGCCAGCGCCTGCTGGGTTATTTTGACGAGGATTCGGCGCCCTGCGGCAACTGCGACACCTGCCTGAATCCGCCCCAGGTGCAGGACGCCACCGAGGCCGCCAAGAAGGCGCTGTCCTGCGTGTTTCGCACCGGCAGCCGCTTTGGCGCCGGGCATGTGGTGGATGTGCTGCTGGGCAAGGCCACCGACAAGGTCAAGGAATGGCAGCATGACCAGGTGAGCACCTTCGGCATCGGCTCCGATTTTGACGACAAGGGCTGGCGCACCCTGATCCGGCAGCTGGTGGCCCACGGCGCGCTGGCCGTGGATCATGAACGCTACGGCGCCCTCACCCTCACCGAGGCAGCCCGGCCGCTCTTGCGCGGCGAGTCCCGCTTCACCCTGCGCATCGACACCACGCCCCAGAAGAAGAGCCGCAAGGCCGATACGTCGCGCAAGCTGCGCGAGTGGCCCGAAGCCACCGGCGCCGAGGCAGCGCTGCTGGAGCGCCTGCGGGCCTGGCGGGCCAGCACAGCCCGGGAACGCAATGTGCCGGCCTACGTGATCTTCCACGACGCCACCCTGCGCGACATCGCCCACCAGCGCCCCGACAGCATCGAGGACCTGGGCAGCATCTCGGGGGTGGGTGACCGCAAGCTCGAAGCCTACGGGCAGGACATCCTGGAGCTTCTCGCCGACGCCGACTGATCAAAACAGCCCTGTGGGGTCGAATTCATTCGACCGCGGACTCCGATCAAAGGCAGACCGATAATGCAGCGCGCGGAGGTCGAATACATTCGACCCCACGCAAAACCTGCCCGGCTCAGGGCTTGAGGCGCATCTCGGCGGAGCGGGCGTGGGCCTGCAGGCCTTCGCCGTGGGCCAGCACCGAGGCGATGCGGCCGAGGGTCTGGGCGCCGGTTTCGGACACGTCGATCAGGCTGGTGCGCTTCTGGAAGTCGTAGACCCCCAGCGGGCTGGAGAAGCGCGCGCTGCGCATTGTGGGCAGCACGTGGTTGGGGCCGGCGCAGTAGTCGCCCAGGGCCTCGACGGAGTGGTGACCGATGAAGATGGCACCGGCGTGGCGGATGCGGTCCACCCACGGGCCCGGCTCGGCCAGGGACAGTTCCAGGTGCTCCGGCGCGATGCGGTTGGCGATCTCGCAGGCCTCGGCCAGATCGCGCACCAGGATCAGCGCGCCCCGGTTCTTCAGGGAGGTGGCGATGGTCTCGCGGCGGGGCATCTCGGGCAGCAGGCGGGCGATGCTCTCCTCCACCCGGGCAATGAAGGTCGCGTCGGTGCACAGCAGGATGGACTGGGCCAGGTCGTCATGCTCGGCCTGGGCGAAGAGATCCATGGCCACCCAGTCGGGGTTGCCGGAGCCATCGGAGATGATCAGCACCTCGGAGGGGCCGGCCACCATGTCGATGCCAACGGTGCCGAACACGCGGCGCTTGGCGCTGGCCACGTAGGCGTTGCCGGGGCCGACGATCTTGTCCACCTGGGGGATGGTCGCCGTGCCGTAGGCCAGGGCGGCCACGGCCTGGGCGCCGCCGATGGTAAACACCCGGTCGACACCGGTGATGGCCGCGGCGGCCAGCACCAGGGGGTTCTTCTCGCCCCGCGGGGTGGGCACCACCATGATCAGCTCGCTCACCCCGGCCACCTTGGCGGGGATGGCGTTCATGAGCACCGAGCTGGGGTAGGACGCGCGACCGCCGGGCACATACAGGCCGACGCGGTCGAGGGGCGTGACCTTCTGGCCCAGGCGGGTGCCGGCCATTCCCGGCGCCTGATCTTCGTACTGCCAGGATTCCTGCACCTGCCGGGCGTGGTAGCTGCGCACCCGCTCGGCGGCGGCCTCGAGGGCCTGACGCTGCTCGGCACTGAGCCCGGCCAGGGCGGCCTCGAGCTCGGCCCGGGGAAGTTCCAGGGCCGCCATGTCGGCGGCATCCAGGTGATCAAACCGGCGGGTGAATTCCACCACCGCCTGGTCGCCATCCCGGCGCACGGCCTGCAGGATGTCGGCCACGGCCTGCTCGATGGCCGCATCGGTGCTGCCTTCGAAGGCCAGCAGGGCGTCGAGGGTCGCGGTGAAGCCCGCATCGGCAGACGAAAGGCGACGGATCTGCTCGCTCATGGTTTGACGGCTCCGGCGAAGGCGTCCAGCACGGGCTGGATCAGCTCGCGCTTGAGCTTGAGGGACGCCTGATTGACGACGAGACGGGAACTGATGGGCATGATGTCCTCGACCTCGATCAGATTGTTGGCCTTGAGGGTGCCGCCCGTGGACACCAGGTCGACGATGGCGTCAGCCAGCCCGACCAGGGGCGCCAGCTCCATGGAACCATATAGTTTGATGAGGTCCACATGCATGCCCTTGGCGGCAAAGTGGGCCTTGGCCGCGGTCACGTACTTGGTGGCCACACGGATCCGGGCGCCACGCTTGACGGCGGCGGCGTAGTCGAAATCCTTGCGCACGGCCACGCACAGGCGGCACTTGGCGATGTTCAGATCGAGGGGCTGGTAGAGCCCGGCGCCGCCATGCTCGATGAGCGTGTCCTTGCCGGCGATGCCCAGGTCGGCGGCGCCGTACTGCACGTAGGTCGGGGTGTCGGTGGCCCGCACGATCACCAGCCGCACATCCTCGCGGTTGGTGCCGATGATGAGCTTGCGCGAGCTCTCCGGGTTGTCGGTCGGGGTGATCCCGGCGGCGGCAAGCAGCGGCAGGGTCTCTTCGAAAATTCGGCCCTTCGAAAGGGCAAGCGTAATGCCGTTCAAGATGATGATCTGTCTGCGTAAAAAGCGATTCTAGCCGATCGGGAAGCGATCCGCCCCGGGGGCTGCGGCGGGAGGTTTGTCCTGCCCGGCAGCTTCTGATAGCCTGTGCTGCATGGCTGAACCGCAACACGCGGTGTCGGCCATTTTCTTTTGTTCAATTCCGAGGAGTCTGTGATGAAACCCGAAATCATCGTTTCCAACAACGACCTGGAGCGCCTGGAAGGCCTGCTCTCCAAGCCCCCCACCCGCAACCGCAGCGATCTGGACGGCCTGCGCGACGAGCTGGAGCGCGCCCGCGTCGTGGACGCTGCCGACCTGCCCGCCGACGTGATCGCCATCGACCGCCGCGCCCGCTTCCGTGAGGAACATTCCGGCCGCGAATACGAACTGACCCTTGCCTGGCCCCATGAGGCCGACGCCACCCAGGGCCGCGTCTCCATTTTTTCTCCCGCCGGCAGCGCCCTGCTGGGCCTGGCCGCCGGCCAGGTGATCGACTGGCAGACCCCCGAGGGCCACGCCATCCAGCTCCGCGTGCTGGAAGTCCTGCCCGCAGCCTGAGTGCCCCCGGCAGGGAAACACAGGGGCGGCGCCCGCCGCCCTATGCCTTTCAGCGGATACGGCTGACCCGCGCGCCCAGGGCGGCGAGCTTTTCTTCGAGCTTCTCGTAACCCCGATCCAGGTGGTAGATGCGTTCGATGGTGGTCTGCCCTTCAGCCACCAGGCCAGCGATGATCAGGCTGGCCGAGGCCCGCAGATCGGTGGCCATCACGGTGGCGCCCTGCAGGCTGGTCACACCCTTCACGAAAGCCGTGTTGCCGTCGATCTTGATGTCGGCGCCCAGACGCTGCAGCTCGACCGCGTGCATGAAACGGTTCTCGAAGATGGTCTCGCGGATCACCGCCGTGCCCTCGGCCACCGCATTGATGGCCATGAACTGGGCCTGCATGTCGGTGGGGAAAGCCGGATACGGAGCCGTGCGCAGGCTCACGGCGTTGAGCCGGGCCGGGGCCTTGAGCCGCACCGCGTCGCGCTCGGCGACGATCTCACAGCCGGCGTCCATCAGCTTGTCGATGACGGCGTCCAGGTAGCTGGCCGAGGTGCCGGTGAGGCGCACCTCGCCACCGGTGGCGGCAGCGGCGCACAGGTAGGTGCCGGTCTCGATGCGGTCGGGCATGACCCGATGGGTCGCGCCGTGCAGGGCGGCAACCCCCTGGATGCGGATCACGTCGCCGCCAGCACCTGAGATACGGGCGCCCATGGCCACCAGACAGTTGGCCAGGTCCACCACCTCGGGCTCGCGGGCGGCGTTCTCGATCACCGTCTCGCCGTCGGCCAGACAGGCCGCCATCATCAGGTTCTCGGTGCCGGTCACCGTCACCATGTCGGTGAAGATGCGGGCGCCCTTGAGCTTGGGCACCTTGGCGTGCACGTAGCCGTGCTCCACCTTCACATCGGCGCCCATGGCTTGCAGGCCCTTGATGTGCTGGTCCACGGGGCGTGCGCCGATGGCGCAGCCGCCGGGCAGGCTCACCCGGGCCTCGCCGAAGCGCGCCACCAGGGGGCCGAGCACCAGGATGGAGGCCCGCATGGTCTTGACCATCTCGTAGGAGGCCACCGGGTTGTCCACGCCGGAGGCATCGAGGGTCACGGCGTCGCCATCGCGGCTCACCTTGACGCCCATCTGCTCGAGCAGGCGCAGCAGGGTGCCGATGTCGTTGAGCCGGGGCACATTGGTGAAGGTCACCGGCTCCGTGGTCAGCAGCGCCGAACAGAGGATCGGCAGGGCGGCATTCTTGGCGCCGGAAATGGCGATCTCACCCGACAGGCGGGCGCCGCCTTCAATCAGCAGTTTGTCCATGCATCAAAGGGCGTTCAGCCCAGTTCCTTCAGAAGTTCGGCCCACTGGGAGGGTGTGTAGGTGTTCAGCTGGAGGGCGTGGATCTCGTTGCCCATCAGCTTGCCCAAGGTGGCGTACACGGCCTGGTGCTGGCGCACGCGGGGCTTGCCCTCGAAGGCCGGGCTGACCACGATGCCGGAAAAATGGGTGCCGTCATCGCCCTCGATCTGCAGGAACTCGCATTCCAGGCCCACCGCGATCAGACGTTCGATTTCACTTGCTTGAAACATGATTCAAATCCTCAGGCCCGCAGTTTGTAGCCCCTGGCAAGCATTTGCAGGGTAATCACCGCGAGCACGACAAAACAGACTGCCACCACTCCGATGCTCGTCCAGGGCGAGACATCGGAGACCCCGAAAAATCCGTAACGGAACCCGTCAATCATGAAGAAAAACGGGTTGAAATGCGACACCCCCTGCCAGAAGGCCGGCAGGGAGTGAATCGAATAGAAGACGCCCGAGAGCATGGTCAGGGGCATGATCAGGAAGTTCTGAAAGGCCGCCAGCTGGTCGAACTTGTCGGCCCAGATGCCGGCGATGACCCCCAGGGTGCCCAGGAAGGCGCCGCCGATCAGGGTGAAGGCCAACACCCAGCCCGGCTCGGCCAGGCTCAAGGAAGCAAACGGCAGGGACACCAGCAGCACCCCCACCCCGCAGGCAATGCCCCGCAGCACCGAGGCAATCACGTAGGCGGCGTAGAACTCCTGGTAGGAGATGGGCGGCAGCAGCACGAACACGATGTTGCCGGTGATCTTGCTCTGGATGAGAGACGAGGAGCTGTTGGCAAAGGCGTTCTGCAGCACCGTCATCATCACCAGCCCGGGGACCAGGAAGGCGGTGTAGCTGACGCCCGGGTAGGGCTGGACGTGATTCTCGAGCACGTGGCCGAAGATCAACAGGTACAGCACCGCGGTGAGCACCGGCGACAGCACGGTCTGGAAGCCGACCTTCCAGAAACGCAGGCACTCCTTGTAGAGCAGGGTCTTGAAACCTTCCATGGACGCCTCAGTTCTGATTCATGATGCCGACGAAGACCTGCTCCATGTCGGGCTTGCCGAGGGCCATGTCGGTGATCTCGCCCCCCGCGGCACGCAGGCCGGCGAGCAGATGTCCGACATCGTCGTAGTGATCGAAACCCAGCACCAGCTCGGTGCCCGCCTGGCTGACGATGCGGGCGGAGAACGGCGGCGGCAGGCTCACCGGCGCGGCGAGCTGCAGCTTGAGGGTATGGGTGGCAAAGCGCTGCAGCAGGTTGGCGGTGGTGTCCAGCGCCACCACCCGGCCCGCCTTGAGCATGGCAATGCGCCCGCACAGGGATTCGGCCTCTTCGAGGTAGTGGGTGGTCAGCACGATGGTGTGACCATCCAGGTTGAGCTTGCGGATGAACTGCCACAGGCCGTGGCGCAGCTCCACGTCCACGCCGGCGGTGGGCTCATCGAGCACGATAACCGGCGGACGGTGCACCAGCGCCTGGGCCACCAGCGCCCGGCGCTTCATGCCCCCCGACAGCATGCGCATGTTGGCGCCGGCCTTGCCGGTGAGGTCGAGGTGATGAAGGATCTCGTCGATCCAGTCGTCGTTGTTACGGATGCCGAAGTAGCCCGACTGGATGCGCAGCATCTCGCGCACCGAGAAGAAGGGGTCGAAGACCAGCTCCTGGGGCACCACGCCCAGGGCCAGTCGGGCGGCGCGGTAGTCCTTGACCACATCGTGGCCCATGACCTCAAGGGTGCCCGAGTCGGGCCGGGCCAGGCCGGCCAGGGACGAGATCAGGGTGGTCTTGCCGGCGCCGTTGGGGCCAAGGAGGCCGAAGAACTCCCCCTGGGCCACTTCCAGATCAACCCCGGCCAGGGCCTGGAGGGAACGGAAACGCTTGGTGACGCCGGCAATGCGGATGGCTGGAATCATGGACAGGAGACCGCGGCTCAGTGGGCCAGCGGCAGGATGGAGTCGACGTCGTAGAGGGACGCGAGGCTGACCAGCGCCGCCGGGGGCTGATCAATGGTGAGCCGGTGACCGGCGTTGCGGGCCGCGCGGACCCAGCTGAGCAGCAGGGCCAGCGCGGCGGAATCCACCTGGGTCACGCCGGACAGGTCGACGACCACATCCCCGGCGGTGACGTGCGCCTGCCCCGCGCTGGCGAGTTCGCCGGCGGTAGCCACCGTGAGCGGCCCGGAGAGGCTGAGGCGCGGGCCCTCGCAGCGGATCATCTCTTGGCCGAAGCGGTGGTGTCGAGCTGCTTGTTCTTGTCCTTGAGGGACTTGATCAGACCGTCGATGCCGCCGGCACGGACTTCCTTGCCGAAGTCGTCCCGGTAGTTGGTGACGAGGCTCACGCCGGCCACCAGCACGTCGTAGACCTTCCAGCCTTCCGGCAGCTTTTCGAGGTTGTAGTCGATCTGCACCGCCTTGGCACCGGGCTGGCGCACTTCGGTGCGCACCACCACGTCGGTGTCTTCGGGCTTGGCCTTGAGGGGCTTGAAGTCGATCTGCTGGTTGCGGTACTGGGTCAGGGCATTGGAGTAGGTGCGCACCAGCAGGGTCTTGAACTCCTGGGTCAGGATGGTCTTCTGCTCGGGGCTGGCGGTCTTCCAGTCACGGCCCACGGCGAGGCGGGTCATGTGGGCGAAGTCGAAGTAGGGCAGCACGCGGGTCTCCACCAGCTCGACGGCCTTGCGGGTATCGCCCGACTGGATGGCCTTGTCCTGACGGACGATGGTGATAACGTCGTCGGTGACGCTTTTGACCAGGGCGTCCGGCGCAGTGGCGTCGGCGGCAAAGGCATTGAACTGGACACCCACGCTGAGGGCCAGCGCGGCAAACAGGGAAGCGATCTTTTTCATGGGAAATCTCTCTGATGGCGTTCTGTGGTGGCCGGCATCATGCACCGGCCCCGGGGCTCACTCGTCGTCCGGATCCTTGACCCGCGGCGGTTGCCCGTCATAGACCTGATTGAGGCGATACTGCAGGTAGAAGCTGCGCATGTAGCCGTATTTGTCGAGGGCCGCCTGATCAGCCGTGGTATCAGCCCCCAGCAGGGCGGCACGGCGATGGACAAAACGCAGGCCGGTCAGGGAGTTGCGCACGGCCACCTCCTTGAACTGCCACACCGGGTCCACCTGCAGGTCGCCGATCAGGCCCACGCTGTCGCGCACGGTGCTCGGCCCCAGGAAGGGCAGCACGATGTAAGGCCCCTCGCCGACGCCCCAGCTGCCCAGGGTCTGGCCCAGATCTTCGTCGTGCTTCTCGAGGCCCATGTCACTGGCCACGTCGAACAGGCCGAAGATGCCGACGGTGCTATTGACCAGCACCCGGCCCCCATCCGACAGACCATCGATGAACTTGCCCTGGAGGACGTTGTTCACGCCGATCCACACGTCACCGATGTTGCCGAAGAAGTTGCCGACCCCCACCTTGATGGGCAGGGGAACGTAGTCGTACACCTGGGCCACCGGCCGCATCACGTATTTATCAGCGGTCTCGTTGAAGCTGAAGGTGGCCCGATTGACGGACTCGAAGGGGTCTTTGGGGTGACCACCGGTGCTCGCACAGGCCGTCAGGGCCAGCGCCAGCCCGAGCGTGGCCGTGCGTGCGGCCAGGCTTTCGGTATCAGGCATGTGTTTGATCATCGTCGCGTGCTCTCGGTAGGGGCGGCTGTCGTCCGGCAGCTCACTTTGCCGGCGCGGTGTCGCCCTCGGCCGCCTTGTTGAACATGAACTGGCTGATCAGCTTTTCAAGCACAACGGCGGACTGGGTCTTCTTGATGACATCACCCGGAGCCAGGAGCTTGTCCTCGCCACCCGGGTCCAGGCCCACATACTGCTCCCCGAGCAGGCCGGAGGTCAGGATGTTGGCGAAGGTGTCGGTCGGGAACTTGTAACGTCCGTCCACGCTGAAGACCACCTCGGCCTGGAAGCGTTCATTGTCGTAGCGGATCTCGGTCACGCGCCCCACCAGCACCCCGGCCACCTTGACCGGCGCACGGGCCTTGAGGCCGCCGATGTTGTCGAAGCGGGCCGACAGGGTATAGGGGGCCTGGATGTCGGACCCGGAGATGCTGCCCACCTTGAGGGCCAGGAAGAGGAGCGCGGCGATCCCCATGGCCACGAACACCCCTACCCACAGATCCAGCGTGGTACGACTCATCATTAACCTCGGAACATGAAGGATGTCATTACAAAATCAAGGGCCAGGATGGCCAGGGCCGAACTCACCACGGTTCGGGTGATGGCCCGGGACACGCCCTCGGCGGTGGGCACGCAGTCGTAGCCCTCGAACACCGCGATCAGGGCCACCGCCACGCCGAACACGCAGCTCTTGATCACCCCGTTGAGCACGTCATAGCGAAAATCCACGGCCGACTGCATCTGCGACCAGAACGCGCCGTCATCGACGCCGATGGCCACCACCCCGATCAGCCAGCCGCCAAACACGCCCATGGCCGAGAACAGGGCGGCCAGCAGGGGCATGGAGATGACCCCGCCCCAGAAGCGCGGCGCCACCACCCGGGCGATGGGGCTGACCGCCATCATGTCCATGGCCTTGAGCTGCTCGGTGACCTTCATCAGACCGATCTCGGCCGTGACCGCCGAACCCGCCCGGCTGGCGAACAGCAGGCCGGCCACCACCGGACCGAGCTCGCGCACCAGGGACAGGGCCACCAAGGTACCCAGGGAATCGCTCGCGCCATAGCGCTGCAGGGTTTCATAGCCCTGCAGGCCCAGCACCAGACCCACGAACAACCCCGACACCAGGATGATCAGCAGGGACATCACGCCGCTGAAATACAGCTCGCGCAGGGTGAGGTGGATGCGCGTGAAGGACTGCCCCGAATACACCAGGATCAGCCAGAAGAAGCGGGTAATGAAACCCAGCTGCCAGACGCCGTTGATGAACAGCGCCCCCAGCCTGCGAATCGCGCCCACCATCAGCTCGACCCTCCAACCAGGGCCGTGGCGTAATCGCCGGCGGGGTAATGAAAAGGCACCGGGCCGTCGGCCTCGGCGTGCACGAACTGGTGCACGAAGGGATCGGTGGAGTTGCGGATGGCCTCGGGCGTGCCCTCGGCAGCCACCCGGCCTTCGGAGATGAAGTAGATGTAATCCACGATCTGCAGGGACTCCTGGATGTCGTGGGTGACGATGACGGAGCTCGCCCCCAGCGCGTCATTGAGGCGCCGGATGAGCTGCCCGATGACGCCCAGGGAGATGGGATCGAGACCGGTGAAGGGCTCGTCGTACATCAGCAGCATGGGGTCGAGGGCGATGGTGCGCGCCAGGGCCACCCGCCGCGCCATGCCGCCCGACAGCTCGCCGGGCATCAGCCGGGCGGCACCGCGCAGGCCCACCGCATGGAGCTTCATCATCACCAGGTCGTTGATCAGCTCGGGGGGCAGGTCGGTGTGTTCCCGCAGGGGGAAGGCCACGTTGTCGAACACCGTCATGTCGGTGAACAGCGCGCCGAACTGGAACAGCATGCCCATGCGCCGGCGCAGGGCGTACAAGGCCTCGCGTCCCAGCCCGGCCACGTCCTGCCCGTCCACTGTTACACGGCCGCCCACGGCCTTCTCCTGCCCGCCAATCAGGCGCAGCAGGGTGGTCTTTCCGCTGCCGCTGCCGCCCATGATGGCGACCACCTGGCCACGGGGAATCGACAGGGAAATGTCGCGCAGGATCGTCCGTTGGCCATAGGCGAAACGCACGTTCTCGAGACGGACAAGGGGCTCGGACATGGAAATATGTTGCAACGCGGGAGGCGGATTGTAGCAGAGGGATGATTGCGTGACATGCAGCACAGCCGCCATCAGGGGGGAAATATCTCGTCACATCAACGTCTTGAGCACGCCACAGCGGGGTTTGCAGGAGCCGTTTATAATGCGCGGTTTCGTTCCATCCGCGATCCGCCACGCCCATGCAGGACAAATATCTCCCCGCCGACATCGAGCGCGCCGCCCAGCAGCACTGGGACAGCACCGAAGCCTTCCGCGTCACCGCCGACGCGTCCCGGCCCAAGTACTACTGCCTGTCCATGTTCCCCTACCCCTCGGGCAAGCTGCACATGGGGCATGTGCGCAACTACACCATCGGCGACGTGCTGTCCCGCTTCCACAAGATGAAGGGCTTCAACGTCCTGCAGCCCATGGGCTGGGATGCCTTCGGCCTGCCCGCCGAGAACGCCGCGATCAAGAACCAGGTGCCGCCGGCCAAGTGGACCTACGACAACATCGCCTACATGAAGCAGCAGCTCAAGTCGCTGGGCTTTGCCATCGACTGGAGCCGGGAGCTGGCCACCTGCACCCCCGAGTATTACAAGTGGAACCAGTGGATCTTCCTGCGCATGCTCGAAAAGGGCGTCGCCGAGCGCAAGACCCAGGTGGTGAACTGGGACCCGGTGGACCAGACCGTGCTGGCCAACGAGCAGGTCATCGACGGCCGCGGCTGGCGCACCGGCGCCGTGGTCGAGAAGCGCGAGATCCCCGGCTACTACCTCAAGATCACCGACTACGCCGACGAGCTGCTGGGCGACCTGGACGAGCTCGGCGGCTGGCCCGAGCGGGTCAAGCTGATGCAGGCCAACTGGATCGGCAAGAGCACCGGCGTGCGCTTCGCCTTCAAGCATGACATCGCTGGCGACGACGGCCAGGCCATCAACGACGGCAAACTGTGGGTGTTCACCACCCGCGCCGACACCATCATGGGCGTCACCTTCTGCGCCGTGGCCGCCGAACACCCGCTGGCCCTGCACGCCGCCAAAGGCAACGCCGAGCTCGCCGCCTTCATCGAAAAGTGCAAGCACGGCTCGGTGATGGAAGCCGACATGGCCACCATGGAGAAGGAAGGCCTGCCCACCGGCCTGTTCGTCACCCACCCCCTCACCGGCAAGCAGGTCGAGGTATGGGTCGGCAACTACGTGCTGATGAGCTACGGCGATGGCGCCGTGATGGGCGTGCCGGCCCACGACGAGCGCGACTTCGCCTTTGCCAAGAAGTACAGCCTGCCCATCGAGCAGGTCGTGGCCGTGGGCGACAAGGCCTACAGCCTGGACGCCTGGCAGGAGTGGTACGGCAGCAAGGACGGCGTCTGCGTCAATTCCGGCAAGTACGACGGCCTCGACTACGAAGCCGCCGTTGATGCCATCGCCACCGACCTGGCCGCCCAGGGCATCGGCGAGAAGAAGGTGCAGTGGCGCCTGCGTGACTGGGGCATCTCGCGCCAGCGCTACTGGGGCTGCCCCATCCCCATCATCCACTGCGACAGCTGCGGCTCGGTGCCTGTGCCCGACGACCAGCTGCCGGTGGTGCTGCCCGAAGACTGCGTGCCCGACGGCTCCGGCAACCCGCTGCACAAGCGTGAGGACTTCCTCAACGTCCCCTGCCCCTGCTGCGGCAAGCCCGCGCGGCGCGAGACCGACACCATGGACACCTTCGTGGATTCGTCCTGGTACTACGCGCGCTACGCCACCACCTTTGGCGCCGACAAGATGGTGGACGACGAGACCAACTACTGGATGACCGTCGACCAGTACATCGGCGGCATCGAGCACGCCATCCTGCACCTGCTGTATTCCCGCTTCTGGACCAAGGTGATGCGCGACCTGGGCCTGGTCACCTACCGCGAGCCCTTCGCCCACCTGCTCACCCAGGGCATGGTGCTCAACAACGCCTTTTTCCACAAACCCGAAGGCGGCGGCAAGAACTACTACTGGGAGAGCGAGCTCGACGTCCAGAAGGACGCCAAGGGCCAGATCACCGGCGCCACCCTCAAGAAGGACGGCACGGTGCTGGAGCACGAGCTCACCACCATGTCCAAGTCCAAGAACAACGGCGTGGACCCGCAGTCGCTCATCGAGCAATACGGCGCCGACACCGCCCGTTTCTTCATGATGTTCGCCGCGCCCCCCGAGCAGACCCTCGAGTGGTCCGACGCCGGCGTTGAAGGCGCCTACCGCTTCCTGCGCCGGGTGTGGAGCTTCGGCCACCTCTTTGCCAGCGAGATCCGCGGGCAGATCGGCGCCCAGCGCCAGCTCGCCGGCGCCAAGCTGCCGGACGACCTCGCCGCCTTCCGCCGCGAGATCCACCTGCTCCTCAAGCAGGCCAACTACGACCTGGGCAAGCAGCAGTTCAACACCGTGGCCTCGGCCACCATGAAGATGCTCAACGCCCTCGAAAAGGCGCCCCGCCAGGGCGCACTGGCCGCCGAGACCATCGAGGAGTGCTTCGGCATCCTGTTGCGCGTGCTCTCGCCCCTCACCCCGCACATCAGCCACGCCCTGTGGCGCGATCTGGGCTACGGCGAGGACATCCTCAAGGCCGCCTGGCCCGAGCCCCTCGACGCCGCCCTGGTGCAGGACGAAGTCGAGCTGATGCTGCAGGTCAACGGCAAGCTGCGCGGCGCCCTCCGGGTTGCCGCCGACGCCCCCAAGGACGCCATCGAGGCCGCCGCCCTGGCCCACGAAGCTACCATCAAGTTCCTCGAAGGCCGCGCCGCGAAGAAGGTTGTCGTGGTGCCTGGCCGCCTGGTCAACATCGTCGGCTAACCCCCCACAGGAGCCCGCTCATGCTGCGCCTTGCCCTTCTCGCCACCCTCGTCCTCCTGTCCGGCTGCGCGTCACCGGAGCGCAACTTCTACGAGGGCATCCGGCAGGAAAACGCCCGGCGCCAGCATGAGCCCGGCCGCGACGTCAGCCGTGACACCCCGCCACCGGGCTACGACGCTTACGAGAAAGAACGTCAGCGCCTCAAGGAGGAATCGCCCAAATGAGTTCCGCCCACCTGCCCGGGCGCCGACGTGCCCTCGCCACCCTTGTCGCCGCCCCCCTGCTCGCAGCAGGCTGCGGCTTCCAGCTGCGCGGGCCACGCCCCATGCCCTTCGATACCATCTACCTGGGCATGTACGAATACTCCGAACTGGCCGCCGCCATCCGGCGGCAGATCCAGGCGGGCAGCACCACCCGGGTCGTATCCCGCCCCGAGGACGCCGCGGTGCGTCTGGAGGTCCTGGCAGATGCCAAGGAAAAATTCATCCTGGCCCTCAACACCCAGGGCCGGGTACGTGAATACCAGCTCCGTCATCGCTTCAGCTTCCGGCTGGTAGACAAGAACGGACAGGAGATCATCGCCCCCAACGAAATCCTGCTGCGCCGCGACCTGGCCTTCGACGATTCGCAGGTGCTGGCGAAGGAGCAGGAAGAGATCCTGCTCTACCGGGACATGCAGGGCGACTTGGTGCAGCAGCTCATGCGCCGGCTCTCGTCCGCCCGCATGCCCGACGCCCCGCCCAAACCGTGAACCTGCGCCCCGAGCAGCTCGCCAGCCAGCTCGACAAGCCCCTCGGCCCGCTGTACGTCCTGCATGGCAACGAGCCCCTGCTGGTCCTCGAGGCCGGCGACGCCGTCCGCGCGGCGGCGCGCAGGCAGGGCTACGCCGAGCGCGAGGTGCTGGTTGCCGGCCAGGGCTTTCGCTGGACCGAACTGCAGTCGGCGGCCGGCAACCTGTCCCTGTTCGGGGCAAGCAAGCTGGTCGATCTGCGCATCCCCAACGGCAAGCCCGGTCGCGAAGGCGGCGAGGCGCTGCAACGCTACGCCCGCCACCTGGACGAGGGCGTCGTCACCCTGATCACCCTGCCCGAGCTCGACTGGGCCACGCGCAAGGCGGCGTGGTTCGTGGCCCTGAGTGAAGCTGGCGTTGTGGTCGAGCTCAACGCCCCCGAGCGCGAGCGCCTCCCCGACTGGCTGGCCAGACGGCTGGCCGCCCAGCAGCAGAAGGCCTCGCCGGACGCCCTCGCCTTCATCGCCGACCACATCGAAGGCAACCTGCTGGCCGCCCACCAGGAGATCCTCAAGCTCGGCCTGCTCCACCCGCCGGGCGAACTGTCCCTGGAAGCGGTGCGCGACGCCGTGCTCAACGTGGCCCGCTACGACGTGGACAAGCTGCGCAACGCCATGCTTGACGGCGCCCCCGCCCGCTGCGCCCGCCTGCTCGAAGGCCTGGAAGGCGAGGGTGAAGCCCCGCCCCTGGTCCTGTGGGCCCTCGCCAACGAGATCCGCACCCTCGCCCGCCTGCGCATGGGCATCGACGACGGCCAGCCCCTGCAGGGCCTGCTCAAAGCCGAACGCGTATTCGAAGAGCGTCGCAAGCAAGCCATCCAGCGCGCGCTCCAGCGCCTCACCAGCGGCACCCTGCGCACTGCGATCTTGCACGCGGCCAGAATTGACCGGATGATCAAGGGTCTGACAACGGGCGACGTGTGGGACGAGTTCCTGCAACTGTGCCTGCGCCTGACCCACGGCGCGGCCCAGCCCCCGGCGCGGCGCTGAACGCCGCCCACCGATTCGAAAGCACACACGATGGACATCAAGACCTACATGCAAGGCATCGGCCGCCAGGCCCGTGCCGCCTCCCGGGCGGTTGCAGCAGCCACCACCGGCGCCAAGAACACCGCCCTGCTGGCCATGGCCGCCGAGATCCGCACCCGCAAGGCCGAGCTCCTCGCCGCCAACCAGCGCGACCTGGAGGAGGCCCGCGCCAGCGGCCTCGAAGCCTCCATGATCGATCGCCTGACCCTGTCCGAAAAGGGCATCGAGGCCATGGCCCAGGGCCTGGAGCAGGTCGCCGCCCTGCCCGACCCGGTGGGCGAGGTCACCGACATGAAACGTCGCCCCTCGGGCATCTCGGTAGGCAAGATGCGCGTGCCCCTGGGCGTCATCGGCATCATCTACGAAGCCCGCCCCAACGTCACCGCCGACGCTGCGGCCCTGTGCCTGAAGTCCGGCAACGCTGCCATCCTGCGCGGCGGCAAGGAGGCCCTGCACTCCAACCAGGCCATCGCCGCCTGCGTGCGAGCCGGCCTGACCGCAGCCCGGCTCCCCGAGCACGCCATCCAGGTGATCGAGACCACCGACCGGGCCGCAGTGGGCGAGCTCATCACCATGCCCCAGTTCGTGGACGTGATCGTCCCCCGCGGCGGCAAGGGCCTCATCGAACGCATCTCCAGCGAAGCCCGGGTACCGGTCATCAAGCACCTGGACGGCAACTGCCACGTCTATGTGGACGAGTTCGCCGATCCGGCCAAGGCCCTGGCCATCGTCGAAAACTCCAAGACCCAGCGCTACGGCACCTGCAACACCACCGAATCGCTGCTGGTGGATGCGGCCATCGCCCAGGCCCAGCTGCCCGCCATCGGCAGCATGCTGGCTGGCAAGGGGGTCGAGCTGCGCGCCTGCCCCGCCGCCCTCGCCATCCTGCGCGAGGCCGGCATCGCCGAAGCCCAGCTCAAGGCGGCGGTCGAATCCGACTGGACCGAGGAGTTCCTCGCCCCGATCATCGCCATCAAGGTGGTGGCCGGGCTCGACGAAGCCATCGAGCACATCAACACCTGCTCATCCCAGCACACCGAGTCCATCGTCACCGAAAACCACACCCGGGCCATGCGCTTCCTGCGCGAGGTGGATTCCGCCTCGGTGATGATCAACGCCTCCACCCGCTTCGCCGATGGCTTCGAGTACGGCCTGGGCGCCGAGATCGGCATCTCCACCGACAAGATCCACGCCCGCGGCCCGGTGGGCCTGGAAGGCCTGACCAGCCAGAAATGGATCGTCTTCGGCGACGGCCACGTGCGCGCCTGAGCCCTCAAAGTCTCCCCGCCGGGTGGATTCCCGGCTAAGATTCAAACGCCCGTTCGAAATCGCATGCAAAGGCGACGGACGGGCGTTTGCACATCCACACATCAGGAGACAGCCATGAACCGATTTTTCAGCGGGCCCCTGCTCGCTGCCGCCCTGTTCCTTGCCCTGCCCGCCAGCGCGGCCGAGATCGCCGGCACCCACATCGACGACAGGGCCAGCGTGGCCGGCACGGAGCTGGCTCTCAACGGCAGCGGCCTGCGTACCCGCTTCATGCTCAAGGTCTACACCATCGGCCTGTATCTGCCCAAACGCGGCGAAGCCCCCCTCGCCACCGCCAGCGGCCCCCGCCGCATCCAGATCATCACCCTCCGCGAGCTCGGCGCCGAAGACTTCGCCAATGCACTGATCGACGGCATGCGGAAGAATCACAGCGACACCGAATTCGCCAGCCTGCAGAGCCGGGTCGAGGAATTCCGCAACATTCTCCTCGGCCTCAAGACTGCCCCCAGCGGCACTCAGGTGCGCATCGACTGGCTGCCCGCGAGCGGCACCCGACTTTCCGTCAACAATGAAATCCGCGGCAAGGATATTGCCGGAGAAGATTTCTACCGTGCCCTGCTGCGCATCTGGATCGGCGACAAACCCGTCGATGAAGACCTGAAGAACGCCCTTCTCGGAAAACGCTGACGGGCTTGCGACCGGCCCGGCGGCGGGCGCAGAATCGAGGAATGACTTTGCCACACAACGCCGCCCCGATCACCGGGCTTTCTGTCGCACTGCCCGCCCCATTCGGGAAAGTCGGCGTCTTTACAAGCGGCGAATTCATCCATGAAATCGCCTTTCTGCCTCCGGCCCATCCGGCCATACCGCCCCGCGATGCCCTCGGAGAAAAGGCTGCGAGGGAGATTGAGCGCTATCTGGACGACCCGGACGCGCCTTTCACCCTGCCCCTTGCCCTGCGCGGCACCGCCTATCGCCGCCGCATATGGGCCGCCATTGCCGCCATTCCCCGCGGCCGCACACGCAACTATGGAGAACTGGCCCGGGACGCCCGCAGCGCCGCACGGGCGGTGGGTCAGGCCTGCGGCGACAATCCTTTTCCCCTGGTAATTCCGTGCCATCGAGTTGTGGCAGCCCGCGGCCCCGGCGGCTTTGCCCACGACCGGGGCGGCTATCTTCTCGACACGAAACGTTGGCTATTGCTCCACGAGAACGCCCTCCCCGGCACCGACGAAGCTTTCCTTCCCGGCCTCTTCGACACCCCGCATTCCTGAACGCATCACCCGGCCATCGAGGCCTATTCCTCCCCATTTCCCGACTGCCATGTCCCGCTCAGATCAGAACGCCCCCGAAACCCAGGCAACCCGATATCTCCGTCAGCATCACACGGCTTTCTCCACTCACCTCTACGCCTACGAAGAACACGGCGGAACAAAGGTGTCCGCCCGGGAACTGAATGTGGCGGAGCACGCCGTCGTGAAAACCCTGGTGATGGAAGACGAAGCCCGCCAACCCCTCATCGTATTAATGCACGGCGACCGCAAGGTATCCACCAAGGAACTCGCCCGCCAGATCGGTCGCAAGCACATCAGCCCCTGCGACCCGGCCGTCGCCCAGCGCCACACGGGCTACATGGTTGGCGGAACCTCACCCTTCGGGACGCGCAAGGCACTTCCGGTATTCATGGAGAAGACCATCCTGGATCTTCCCCTGATATATATCAACGGCGGAAAAAGGGGCTTCCTGGTCGGGGTTCACCCTCATGACATCCTGCAACTTCTTCAACCCGGGGTGGTCAGCGTGGCCCTGGAATGAATTGAAATAAAAACACCTACCAAATCTTCGGTCTATAGTGGCAAAATAAATAGCGCGATTAAGGCCGAAACAATCCGGTCGATTTCACGGCATGTGCCCAGGCACCCGTGCCGCCACTACATCACCAAGGAAAACAGCACCATGGAACTCTCTTCCCTCTCCCTCTCCGAATTGCGCCGCCTCAAGGGCAAGGTCGAAACCGAAATCCAGCGCCGCTCCGACACGGCCAAGAAGGATCTGCTCAAGCGTATGCAAAAGCTTGCCGCCGAGCACGGCATGAGCCTGAATGAAGTAATCGGTCAGGAAAGCGCCGAAAAGGCTGCTCCCGCCCCGCGTAAGGCTGCCGCCAAGCCCGCCGCCAAGAAGGCCGCCAAGCCGGCTTCGGTGATCAAGTTCCGCAACCCGGAAAACCCCGCCATTGGCTGGACCGGCCACGGTCGCAAGCCCCAGTGGGTGATCGACTGGCTCGCACAGGGCAAGCCCCTCGACGAATTGCGCGCCGACGCAGTCGCTGCCGCCTGAGCACGCTCAGGCGCAAGCCTGCCAATTCAGCGCGGCAGGCCTGCGGTGGGGGCGTGTTCCGGGGGCTCGGCACCATCGCGCCCCCGCTCGATGAATACGCCCACGCGCCGCACATCTTTCATGACGCCAATTTTTGCAATCGCGAGCTTCACCCATGGAGCGCCGAATTCTTCAAAGAGCAATTTGACGATGAATTCGCCCAGGGTTTCGATCAGATTGAATTGGTGATTGCCAAGCTCCTCCCGAATGCGCTCGATGACCTTGGCGTAATCAATGGTGTCCGCAATGTCGTCATGTTCGGCAGCCGCGTCGGGCACACCGAAGGTGAGATTCAACTCAAGGGTCTGCTCGGTCACCCGCTCCCGCGGGTAAATACCCACCCGGGCCTTGACCCGCAGTGCTTCGATAAAAATGAAATCCATCGTCCGTCCCGGCTAAAATCGCGCCCATTCTAGCTCGCGCCACAATAAAAGCATGCCCCTCGCGCTCCTGCTCGCCGCCGCCTACCTGATCGGCTCGATTCCCTTTGCGGTGGTGGTCAGCCGCCTTTTCGGCATGGCCGACCCCCGCAGCTACGGCTCGGGCAACCCCGGCGCCACCAACGTCTTGCGCAGCGGCAACAAACTCGCTGCCGTCCTCACCCTGCTCGGCGACGCCTTCAAGGGCTGGCTGGCGGTCATTCTCGCCGACATGCTTGCCCCTGCTGCCGGGCTCGGTAGCATCGCCGCCCCCGCAGCGGCGCTGGCGGCCTTCCTGGGCCATCTGTTCCCGGTCTTTCTCGGCTTCCGCGGCGGTAAGGGCGTTGCCACGGCAGCAGGCGTCCTGTTCGGTGCCAGCGGCTGGCTCGGGCTGGCCACCCTCGGCGTCTGGCTGGGCGTGGCCTTCACGACCCGCTATTCGTCCCTGGCCGCCCTGTGCGCCGCCATCGCAGCCCCCGGAGCGGCCTTCCTGCTCGGGCTCGATCCCTACTGGGTGCTGTCGGCGAGCGTAATGTCCCTGCTGCTGATCTGGCGCCACAAGGACAACATCAAGCGCCTGCTGGCCGGCCAGGAAAGCCGGATCGGCGGCAAGAAAAAAGAAAGCTGAAGCGGCCGGCCGATCAGGCCGCAACCGGAGGCCGGGGCGCCGCAATGTCCAGCAGGCTCCAGCGCGGCCGCACCGCAAACCGGCCATCGCCGACCTCGGCCTGCGCACCCGCCATGAACCGCAGGGCGCCGGCAAAGGCGATCATGGCGCCGTTATCGGTGCACAGCTCCATTTCCGGGTAAAAAACCTTCGCCCGCCGCCGTGCCGCCGCCTCATCGAGGGCCGCACGCAAGGCCAGGTTGGCCCCGACCCCGCCCGCCACCACAAGCTGTCGCAGCCCCGTGTGGCGGAGCGCCGACATGGATTTGGCCACCAGCACATCCACTGCCGCAGCCTGAAACTCGGCGGCCAGGTCGGGCTTGTCAGCTTCGCCAAAACCCTCCGCGCCGGCCGCCGTCAGGACCGCGGTCTTCAGACCGCTGAAACTGAAATCGAAATCCTTGCTGTGAAGCATCGGCCGCGGCAGCTTGAAGCGCCCCGGCGTACCCTCCAGCGCAAGCCGTGCCAGGGCCGGCCCGCCGGGATAGGGCAGCCCGATCAGCTTGGCGGTCTTGTCGAAGGCTTCGCCGGCCGCATCATCGACCGTCTCGCCCAGCAGGGTGTAATCCCCGACCCCTGCCACCCGCATCAGCTGGGTATGTCCGCCCGAAACAAGCAGGGCCACAAACGGGAACTCCGGCGGCGTTGCCGACAACAGGGGCGACAGCAGATGCCCTTCCAGATGATGCACGGGCAGCGCCGGCACCCCCAGCGCCAGCGCCAGCGCCTCCGCCACACTCGAACCGACGAGCAGCGCCCCTGCCAGGCCAGGGCCGGCCGTGTAGGCGATGCCGTCGATGTCGCCCATGGCCAGCCCCGTCTCCGCCAGCACCTCCCTCAGCAGCAGGGGCAGGCGACGGATGTGATCACGGGAGGCCAGTTCGGGCACCACCCCGCCGTAGGCCGCATGAAGGTCTATCTGGGAATGCAGGCGATGCCCGAGCAGGCCCCTTTCCGTGTCATAGATGGCGACACCCGTCTCGTCACAGGAGGATTCAATACCCAGAACGCGCATGGCACTTCCGCAGGAAAATCAGCATTTTACCTTGACGCAGCCAACAAAGCTAAAAGTGGACTTGGTAGACCCGAACGACTTGGTTATACTCATCGTTTTTCCGTCCAAAGAATTTTCGAGGAAGCACGCAATGCCGGGTATTCGCGTCAAAGAAAACGAGCCGTTTGAAGTTGCCATCCGCCGCTTCAAGCGCACCATTGAAAAAGTGGGCCTGCTGCCCGAGCTCCGCTCCCGCGAGTTCTACGAAAAGCCCACCGCCGAGCGCAAGCGCAAGCTGGCCGCCGCGGTGAAGCGCCATCACAAGCGCCTGCGCAGCCAGACCCTGCCCCCGAAGATGTACTAAGCAACACCCGAGTACACGCTTCCCGATCGCCACGCGATGCGCGCTTTTTGCGCGAGCGCGTGGCGTTTGTGCTTTTCCGCTGCACGGCCCCGCACTTGGCCCGCGCGAATCATCATCAGGAACTCCATCCATGTCCCTCAAGGTTCAAATCTCCGACGACATGAAGGCCGCCATGCGCGCCAAGGACAGTGCACGCCTGTCCGCCCTGCGCCTGCTGCTGGCCGCCATCAAGCAGCGCGAAGTGGATGAACGGATCGAGCTTGATGATGCCGCCGTCGTGGCTGTCGTGGACAAGATGCTCAAGCAGCGCCGGGACTCGGTCGCCCAGTACGAAGCCGCTCAGCGCTTTGACCTGGCCAGCGCCGAGCGCTTCGAGATCGACGTGCTGACGGCCTACAAGCCCGCCGGCCTGAGCCTCGAACAGATCGCCGCCATCATCGATGCAGCCTTGGTCAGCACCGGCGCCAGCACGCCCGCCGACATGGGAAAGCTGATGGCCGCAGTCAAGCCGCAGCTTGCCGGCAAGGCCGACATGACCGAGGTCTCCAAACTGGTCAAATCCCGCCTCGGCAACTAGGATTCATGGGAATGATGGCGCCCTCGCGCGCCGTCCGGACATCATGATTCCGCAATCCTTCATCCAGGATCTTCTCGCCCGCGTCGATATCGTCGAGGTCATCGAACGCTACCTGCCGCTCAAGAAGGGCGGGGCAAACTATTTTGCCTGCTGCCCCTTTCACGGCGAGAAGTCGGCGTCCTTTTCCGTCAGCCCGACCAAGCAGTTTTATCACTGCTTCGGCTGCGGCGTGCACGGCAGCGCCATCAGCTTCCTGATGGAATACAGCGGCCTCGGCTTCATCGACGCCGTGAAGGAGCTCGCCGGCACGGTGGGCATGGAAGTCCCGGAAGACGACTTCACCCCGAACCGCGACCGCGCCAAGGAGCAATCCCTCACCGAAGTCATGGCCCAGGCGGCCCGCTTCTACAAGGATCAGCTCAAACGCAGCCCGGTGGCCATCGACTACCTCAAGGGTCGCGGCCTGACCGGCGAGATCGCCGCCCGCTACGGTCTCGGCTACGCCCCGGAGGGCTGGCAGGCCCTGCAGGCCGCCTTTGCCGACTACAGCGCAGCCCAGCTGCTCGAATGCGGCCTGGTCCTCGAAAACGAGCAGAACCGCCGATACGACCGCTTCCGCGACCGCATCATGTTCCCCATCCAGGACCAGCGCGGCAACGTCATCGGCTTCGGCGGCCGGGTCCTGGGCAAGGGCGAGCCCAAATACCTGAACTCCCCCGAGACACCGATCTTCGAGAAGGGGCGGGAGCTCTACGGCCTGGTTCAGGCACGTCAGGCCGTACGCGAGCAGGAATGCGTGCTGGTCGTCGAGGGCTACATGGACGTGGTCGGCCTGGCCCAGTTCGGGGTCGGCAACGCCGTCGCGACCCTCGGCACCGCTGCCACGCCCCACCACATCCAGAAGCTCCTGCGCCTCACCGACCGGGTGGTGTTCTGCTTCGACGGCGACGCCGCCGGCCGCCGCGCCGCCGGCCGCGCACTCGAGGTCAGCCTCGAACACCTGGCCGACAACAAGACCGTCAGCTTCCTCTTCCTGCCCGAGGAGCACGACCCCGACAGCTTCGTCCGCGCCGAAGGCCCCGACGCCTTCCGCACTGCCATGACCCGGGCCCAACCCCTGGCCGAATTCCTGCTCGCCGAGCTGCGCAAGGACATCGACCTGGGCACCGCCGAAGGCTGCGCCCGCCTGGTCCACGAAGCCAAGCCCCTGATCACCCGCATCGCCGCACCGCTGCTGCGCCTGCAGGTGATCAAGATGCTCGCCGAGGCAGCCGGCTTCACCCAGGCTGAAGTGGAAACGGCCTTCGGCCTGAAGTCGGCGGCCCCGCCTCCCCGGCGCTTTGAATCCGACAGGCAGTTCGACTCCGGCTTCCCACGCGACTTTGGCGACGGCAGTGGTGGCGGGCGCTTCCGCGGCGGGCGCCGTGGCTTCGGCAAGGAACTCCCGCGCCTGGCACCCCGGCAGACACCGTCCAACCCGGTCGAGACCCTGCTCAAGCTGGTGATCCAGCACCCCGTCTGGGCAGCCCGCCTGCCCATCGACCTGCTCCCCCACGACACCCCCGAAGGCCTGGCCCTGATCGCCATGACCGACGCCATGAGCGTCGGCGACCTGCCCACCCACGGACTCGGCGCCCTGCTCGAACACTATCGCGACACGCCCCATGCGCCGGTGCTGTCGCGGATCTCCGGCCAACTGGCGGATACGCCACTGGACGAAGCCATGCTGGAACCCCAGTTCAACGACACACTCTACAAACTCGAATCCAACCTGATCGAGAAAGAGATCAACACCCTGAACGCCAGAGCCCGCGAAAGCGGCCTCGAACCTGCAGCACGAAGGCGGCTTGCAGAGCTGCTTTCGCTGAAAGAGAAGCTCAAAACCCGAGCCAAAGTATCGGATTCGTAATATAATTTTCGGTTTCGCGAAATTCGCCCGCCGAGACCTATCGCAACGGCGCGCCAAAGCAGACGCAGGGACGCAGACACAGAGACCTGCCGACAGCTTTGCGCCAACAGCTCGGACGACCAATCGAGGACAGCCATGACCACGGAAAAGCCCAAACAACCGCGCAAAGCGCCTGCCAAGCCGCGAGCAGCCAAGGTCAAGGACAAACTCGCCCCGATGATCGCCGAGGCCCCCTCGGCGGAAGAGGCTGAAGTTCGCCGCACCCGGCTCAAGACCCTGATCGCTCTCGGCAAGGAACGGGGCTACCTCACCTACGCCGAGATCAATGACCACCTGCCCGACGACCTCGTCGACGCCGAGCAGATCGAGTCCATCATCACCACCTTCAACGACATGGGCATCCAGGTCTTCGACGTGGCCCCGGCCGCTGAAGACCTCCTCATGTCGGAAGTCGCCCCCACCGTGGTGGACGACGAACAGGCCGAAGCCGAAGCCGAGCAGACCCTCTCCGCGGTCGACTCCGAATTCGGCCGCACCACCGACCCCGTGCGCATGTACATGCGCGAGATGGGCACCGTGGAGCTCCTCACCCGCGAAGGCGAAATCGAAATCGCCAAGCGTATCGAGGAAGGTCTGAAGCACATGATCCAGGCGATCTCCGCCTGTCCGACGACCATCGCCGAGATCCTCGAGGCCGCCGACAAGATCGGCCGCGACGAGATGCGCATCGACGAACTCATCGACGGTCTGATCGACCCCAACGCCGTCGAGGCCATCGAAGAGCTCGCCGAGAGCGATGACCTCGAAGTGGACGAAGCCGACGAAGGCGACGACGAGGAAGACGACGGCGGTGCCGGCGCCCAGTCCGCTTCGCTGATCAAGCTCAAGGCCGACGCGCTCGAACGCTTCGCCACCCTGCGCGGCCTCTATGAAAAGATGGCTGCAGCCCTCCAGAAGAAGGGCTACCAGGACAAGACCTACATGAAGCTCCAGGAGCAGGTCTCCAACGAGCTCATGAACATCCGCTTCACCGCCCGCACCACCGAGCGGCTGTGCGACGCCGTGCGCCACATGGTCGACCAGGCCCGCGGCCACGAGCGCAAGATCCTGAATCTGTGCGTAGACAAGGCCGGCATGCCGCGCCCCCACTTCATCAAGAGCTTCCCGGGCAACGAGACCAATCTCGACTGGCTCAAGGCCGAGATCTCCGCCGGCCCCAACAATGCGCCGGTGCTGATGCGCATGCAGCCCGCCGTGCTCGAAGAGCAGCAAAAGCTGATCGACCTGCAGGACCGCATCGGCATTCCTCTCAAGGAACTCAAGGACATCAACAAACAGATGTCCACCGGGGAAGCCAAGGCCCGCCGCGCCAAGCGCGAAATGACCGAGGCCAACCTGCGCCTGGTGATCTCCATCGCCAAGAAGTACACCAACCGCGGCCTGCAGTTCCTCGACCTGATCCAGGAAGGCAACATCGGCCTTATGAAGGCCGTGGACAAGTTCGAATACCGCCGCGGCTACAAGTTCTCCACCTATGCCACCTGGTGGATCCGCCAAGCCATCACCCGCTCGATCGCCGACCAGGCCCGCACCATCCGCATCCCGGTGCACATGATCGAGACGATCAACAAGATGAACCGGATCTCCCGCCAGATCCTGCAGGAAACCGGCAACGAGCCCGATCCCGCCACCCTGGCCGAGAAGATGGAGATGCCCGAGGAGAAGATCCGCAAGATCCTCAAGATCTCCAAGGAACCCATCTCCATGGAGACCCCGATCGGCGACGACGACGACTCCCACCTGGGCGATTTCATCGAGGACAACGCCACCCTGGCCCCGGCCGAGGCAGCCCTGTATTCCAGCCTGCGCGATGCCACCAAGGAAGTCCTGGACTCCCTCACCCCGAGGGAAGCCAAGGTGCTGCGCATGCGTTTCGGCATCGAGATGAACACCGACCACACCCTGGAAGAAGTCGGCAAACAGTTCGATGTCACCCGCGAGCGCATCCGCCAGATCGAAGCCAAGGCCCTGCGCAAGCTGCGCCACCCCAGCCGCTCCGAGCGCCTGCGCAGCTTCCTCGACAACGAAGCCTGATCGCAGCCGGGCCGCTCCCCAGCGGCCCCCGTGCTCCCCTTTCGGGCCCATAGCTCAGTTGGTTAGAGCAGGCGACTCATAATCGCTTGGTCACAGGTTCAAGTCCTGTTGGGCCCACCATATGCTTCAAACACTCAGGCCAACCCTCCGGGGTTGGCCTTGTGCTTTTCAGAGCCATTGCTCCCCAGCCGCTCCCGGAACCGTGTATCGGCGGCTGCCCATGCACCTATCTTGCAACGTCGCGGCAACAAGACTACATCTGCCTAGGGTGTGTGGACATTCACGCAGCCCAAATGACAACGGCACATAGACAGATGAACGACGCAAAACGGGATGCGAGCTTGTCGTAGCGGGTTGCGATGCGCCGAAACTGTTTGACGCGGCAAAATCTGATGCGCTCCGGGGTCAGATCCTTCAGCAGCTCGGCCAGCAGGGAATGCACCCTGCCAAGCAGGGAAAGCTCCCCCTGCCCTTTCTTGCGGCCCCGGGTAATCCGCTCACCCCCGGGCCGGATGGCTTTCTCGTGGTCGCGCTTGTAGGAGCGGGCGGCCACGTAGGCGGCCCAGGCTTCACCAACGGTCACGGCTTGCCGCTGCAGTTCCTTCTGCTCGGCTTCGGCAGCCGCCTTGCAGGTGTGGACGGCGGCCTGCTTGTCGGCCTTCTCTTGCCGCGGGTCGATACTCTGGTCGATCAGGATCCGCGGGCATTGTCATGTATTGAGGGGCTAGAGTCTGTGGACATTTAGTCCCTGCGCTTGCTCAAGGGGCTGTTCACAAAGGCTGATTTCTGTTTACATCCTGTCTTTTGGGTCACGACAGGCATGGCACGGATGTGGTTGCGGGATGATCAATGGGCACGGATCGAAGGGATGCTCCCGGGTAAGGTGGGAGACCGGGGCCGCAGTGCTGCGGATAGCCGTCGCTTCGTCGAGGCCGTCCTGTGGATTGCCCGGACGGGGAGTCCATGGCGGGATCTGCCCGAGGAGTTCGGTCTCTGGAACTCGGTATTCCGACGTTTTGCGCGATGGTCTGATGCCGGCGTGTGGGCTCAGGTGTTCACGACGCTGGCTCAGGATGCAGATTTCGAGGAGGTCTTCCTGGACACGACCATCGTTCGCGCCCATCAGCATGCCGCAGGCGCACCCAAAAAAAGGGGGAGCAGGCGCTCGGGCGCTCACGCGGGGGACTGAGCACCAAGATCCACGCGCTGGTCGAGGGGCTGGGGCATCTGGCCCGCTTTGAACTGACGCCGGGACAAGCCGGCGATGTCAAACGGGCCACGGATCTGCTCGAGGGGCTACCGGTGCAGACCGTCATGGCCGACACGGCTTACGATGCCGCCCATCTGATCGACCCCTTGAACGAACGCGGGGTGACGACCGTCATTCCCTCTCACCCTACGCGCAAGCATCCGAGGCCTCTCGACAAGCACCTTTACCGCAGCCGCAATCTGGTCGAACGCTGGTTTTGCCGCGTCAAACAGTTTCGGCGCATCGCAACCCGCTACGACAAGCTCGCATCCCGTTTTGCGTCGTTCATCTGTCTATGTGCCGCTGTCATTTTGGCTGCGTGAATGTCCACACACCCTAGGCGCGGCGGTGGTACTCGGTCAGGCGGCGATGGGCTCGCGAAGCGCGTAAGGTTGAATCAGCACGTCGGCAGGCAGGCCCAGGCCTGCACACAGACGGCGGATCATCGTCACAGACAAGGGGCGGGTACGGTTCATGATGTCGGCTACCCGGCCACGCGGCCCGATGTACTGCTCCAAGTCCTTCCGGGTGAGCCCCCGGACATCCATGATGTACTCCAGGTAGGAAATGGGATCGGGCGCTTCGATCGGGAAATGCGCCTTCTCAAAGGCCTCCACCAGCATGGCAAGGACTTCCAGCCGGTCTGCATCTGCACTGCCCTCGGGAGCGTCCCAAAGACGTTCAATGTCGGCCAGGGCTTCGGCGTGCTCGGCTTCGGTTCGGATGGGCTTCAGTTCCATTGCGGCTCCTAGATGGTTTCGGCGTCGATCCGGTCATACTCGGCATGGGTGCCGACAAACCGGATGAACATCATGGTGGAGGTGTAGCGCACAGCCACCACCAGCCGGTAATCATTGCCCTTGATGTTGAACACCACACGGTTGTTTGCCAGGAAGCTGGCATTCCGGTGCGCAGCCTTGATGGCCGCCGGTGTTGCCCAGTCGGCCCGGCTTGCCTCGGCATACCATGCACGCAAAGGCGTTTCAGCCTGCGGATGCTTCTCCCAAAATTCGCGTAGTGCTCGCAGTGCAATGATGTGCATGCCTCAATCTAGCACGTTACCGTTTCGGTATCAATCTATCAGTTTCCCACGACCCGCAGCCCCTGGACCTGCCCTTCGCACGGCTGTTCGATGCCCGCGTGCTCCAGAATCCAAGCCTCGATCTTCACGTGCCACATGCGCAGCAGGTCGAGAGGCCGGCGGCGATAGTGCTTCTCGGCCAGGGCGGACGGCTTGTGTCCCTGGATCTGGGCCACCACTCCCACCGGGCACTCCACCCGCTCGGCCAACGTGCCGAAGGAACGACGCAGGTCATGCAGGGAGAACGGCGGCAGGCCAGCAGCCTCCATCGCCTTCTTGTGGGGCTTGAGCGGTTCCTGGAGGCGGCCGGATGCCGCCGAGGGGCTGGAGAACACCCATTCATTTCGACGTGGCAGGGCCGCCAGCAGCGCCGACACATAGGGCGTCAGCGGGATGGTGCGCTCCCCTTCTACCTTGTCCCGGATGGTCAGGGACTTCCATTGGAAGTCGACGCAATCCCACGTCAGGCCGGCCAGCTCCTCGCGGCGCGCGCCGGTCAGCAGCAGGGTTTGCAGGTAGGCAGAGTGCACCGGGTTGCCCAGCTTCCGGACATGCTCGAACCACAGGGGCAACTGCTCCCGCTGCAGGCTGTCGCCTTTGGCGTTGGCCGCCTGCACCTGGTCCCGCACTTCGCTGGTGCGGCACGCGTCCGCCCGGACGAGGCCGGCATACTCCGACCGCTCGGCACACCAGCCGAGGAAGGCGCGCACAGGGCGGAAGTTCTTCGCCGCTTCGGTAGCGCCGCGGGCGTTGTTCGCCTGCATCCAGGTCGTGAGGCGCTCCGGGGTCAGATCCTTCAACGGTTCGGCCAGCAGGGAATGCACCATGCCAGGCAGGGAAAACTCCCCCTGCCCTTTCTTGCGGCCCCGGGTAATCCGCTCACCCCCGGGCAGGATGGCTTTCTCGTGGTCGCGCTTGTGGGAGTCGCCCCACTTGTGGGAGCGGGCGGCCACGTAGGCGGCCCAGGCTTCGCCAACGGTCACGGCTTGCCGCTGCAGTTCCTTCTGCTCGGCTTCGGCAGCCGCCTTGCAGGTGTCGACGGCGGCCTGCTTGTCGGCCTTCTCTTGCCGCGGGTCGATACTCTGGTCGATCAGGATCCGCGGGCATTGTCATGCATTGAGGGGCTAGCCGCCCCACTGGCTGGAGTGTGGGGCGACGGCATCGACGGACCGGCACGATAGGGTCAGCGCACCAAGTGCTGGAGCAGGAAGTCAATCAACACGCGCACGCGTAGCGGCATGTGCCGGCTCGCTGGGTAAAGCAGCGAGAATGGTCTCGATGCGCCAGCGTAGTTCGAAAGCAACTCCACAAGGCGGCCTTCTCGCAGATCTTCCTCAACAAGGAACCTGTAGGTCTGCAGTACGCCCGCCCCCGCCCGAGCCAGGGTTACCGGCCCGAGGATGTCATCGGCACAGCGCAGGCGTCCCGGTGGAGCATGCTCGATGATGCGACCTTCGTGCCGCAAAAGCCACGGAACGGGCTGCCCGGTGCTTGGCAGCATGAACTGAATGCACTCATGTTGAGACAGATGATCGAGCGTTCTCGGTTCTCCCTGAGCGCGCACATAGTCCGGTGCTGCGACGACCACCAGTTCTGCATCTTCCAGTTTGCGTGCCACCAGCCCTGAGTCTGGTGGCGTACGCCCACGTACCGCCAGATCAAAGCCTTCATCGGTGAAGTCGATATTGCGGTTCGACAGGTGCAGGTCGAGTTCGATTGCCGGGTACTGCCGGGTGAACGCCGGCAGCAACGGCAGCACCCGATAGTGACCGTAGGACGTAGGCAGGCTCACCCGCAGCACGCCAGCCGGAGCAGTCTGCTCACCCGTGATCTCACGCTCGGCCTCCACCAATTGTTCCAGCGCGTGCTGACACTGCCCGTAAAAGCGCTGACCGGCGTCGGTCAAGCGCACCTGGCGCGTTGTCCGCATAAAGAGGCGTACCCCCAAGCGAGCCTCCAAGCGTGCAATTGAGCGGCTCACCGCCGCCGCTGTAAGGCCGGTGGCTTTGGCTGCGGCGGTGAAGCCACCATGTTTGGCTGTCAGGCAAAACAGCTCCAAGCTACCCAGTTGAAGGGTTTCAAACTGGCGACTCACTATTGATATCCATGTAATCAGTGAAGTGATTTTCTATCCGTTTATTATCAACCAAGTCGTCAATAAACTTTCACCGCTCAATCTCTGTTGAAAGGATCGACGACCATGAAACTGTACTTTTCCCCCGCAGCGTGCTCACTTGCCTCGCACATCGTGCTCCACGAGGTTGGCCTGCCCTTCTCGCTCGAACAGGTCGACACCGCCCGCCACATCACCAGCGACGGCAGGGATTTCTACAAGATCAACGCCAAAGGCCAGGTGCCGGTGCTGGAACTGGAAGACGGCACCCGGCTGACGGAAGGCCCGGTGATATCTCAGTTCATTGCCGACGCGGCGCACGCAATCTCGCTAATGCCCGCACCCGGCACCCTGGCCCGCTATCGCGTGATGGAGTGGCAGAACTACATCACCAGCGAACTGCACAAATCGTTCACTCCCCTCTTCCGCACCGATCTGGCTACGGAGGCCAAGGCCACCCTGGCTGCCACGCTGTGCAGGAAGCTGGAGTGGTTGAACACGCAGTTGGCGAGCCAGCCCTATCTCACTGGCGCGAGCTTCACGGTCGCCGACGCATACCTCTTCGTGGTGCTGGGCTGGGCCAAGTTCGTGAATATCGGCCTCAACGACTGGCCCCATCTGCAGGCCTTCGTCACGGAGGTGGGCAAACGGCCCGCCGTACGTGCGGCAATGAAAACCGAGGGCCTGCGGGCCTGAGCACCGAAGCCCCCTCACCTGCCCAGCCCCAGCCCGGAATACACAGCCCGCTCTCCTGGCTCCCACAGCCAGCAGCAACGGCGGTCGCCTGATCACAGGCCGTGAGCCGGGCTGAAGCCGAGGGCTTCCCTGGAAGCAGTGCGATGACGAGCGCGACTCGCTGAGCGGCTCGCGCACTGCATTCCACTTCTCCCCCCCTTTGAAGGAGCATAAGGCATGCCCTACGTCCACATCCAAATCACGCGAGAAGGTGCAACGGCCGAACAGAAGGCCCAACTCATCCGCGGCACAACGGATCTGCTGGTTCGCGTACTGAACAAGAACCCCGCCACCACCTTTGTGGTGATCGACGAAGTCGACACAGGCGACTGGGGCGTTGGCGGTGAAACGGTCACCGTACTAAACCAGCGCGCCCGCGAGCAGGAGTCCAAGCGATGAACGATCACGTCCAAGCCTATGCCGAGGTTGCTGCGGTTCTGCAGGTCTACTTCGACGGCCTTCACCACAGCGACACAGATCGGCTGAGCCGTGTTTTCCACCCACAGGCCGTTTACGCAACCGCCAGTGCAGACATGCCACTGATCCTGCGAATGGACGAATATTTTCCCCTCATTGATGCGCGCCCCTCTCCCGCATCACGTAACGAGGCGCGCACCGACCACATCGACTCCATCGAATTTGTCGGGCCGGTGACGGCCTTGGCCAAGCTGCGTTGTTCAATCAGGCCACGCCACTTCATCGACATCCTGACCTTGATCCACGTTGACGACCGCTGGCAAATCATCGCCAAAGTCTTTCACTTCGATGCAGAGCGTCCACTCGCCACATGATCACCAGATTGCGCATCTTCAGAAGTACACCAGCACTCCGACCGAAAACTCGCGGATCTCTCCAAACTGCGTCCACGCGGCGCGCACCGCCAGATCGCGATTCAGCGTGTAGTGCTGGGCGAGCGTCCAGCGGGTCTCGTCCGAGTGCGCCCCCCAGCGGTAGGCAGTCCGGGTAAGACGGGCGGAGACTTTCCAGCCGGCGGCGGGTTCGGCGATCAGGCCGGCATTGAAGCCCGGGCCGGCGCGCTGTGCGTGCCCGGCTCCGTCCTCGAACTCCAGGCCCGGCAGGGCGAACCACAGGATGCGCCACGGCCAACGGGTTTCGCTGGCCAGGCCGGCCTGGGCCTGGGCGCGGAAGACCAGGCAGTCCGGGCAGTCCCGCCGGGGGGCGGGTGCCCACCCCGCCTGGGCCCGCCAGGCCGGGCGGGGCAGCACGGGGTTGAAGGGCGGCAGTGATTCTATGGAAATCAGGCTCAGCGCATTCAGGCGTGTACGGCCTGTCGCGGGGGAGTGGTGAAGAGAGCCGCCAAGCAGTTCGATGGCGGCCTCCGGCGCATAGCCGGCATCGGCCTCGAGCAGATCGTGAAAACTGGCGCGGGCACTGAGTTCGATGAAGCCCTGGCCACCTCGCTGCCCCACGGCCAGGCCGCTGCGACGGGACGCATGCCCAGCCTCCGGACGGCCGGCGTAGGGGGCAATGGTGAGGGATGAAACACCCGGGCCCAGGGCACTGCGGGCAGACAGCAGTCGATGGAGGCCCTCATCCGGGGGAGCGGTGGCATCCGCCCCCTCCTTCCCGGGACCGGCGCCACCGCTCCGCTGACGCAGATCCATGGCCAGGTCGAGAAGCAAGGCCTGGCGATCCGGGGCCAGGGCGCGAAACGCCGGCTTGCCCACCTGGTCGAGATCCGCGCGGACGGCCTGCGCCTGCCTCCGCTCCCCAGCGTCCAGAGCGGCGTAGCGCCGCCGGATCGCGCTGCCCCGCGCCGGACGCGGCGTGGCGCCCTGCACCAGCCCGGCTTCGGCATTGATCAGGCGCAGAACGTCGGGGGGCGCCACCCACAGGGCAAAGCGGTCGGACAAGGCCAGGGCGGGATCGGCCACTTCCAGCAAGGTCAGGAGCTGCCAGGCGCAGTTCTCGCTGAAGAAGAAGTAATCGAACTTGACCCCACGCAGCTCCCACAGATGGGCAATGAGCCGGTCCATCTGGCCTGCGCCGAGATTGAGCCGGTATTCCCAGATATCCCGGTTCTCGATGTCGCTGTAGTTGCGCACCAGGCGATCATAGGATTGCAGGTCGAAGTAGCCGGTGAAGCCGCCGGCGATCCCCTTTATGCCGTACATCAGGCCCGTGCTGCCGCTGTCGTCCGCCGCGTAGCTGACCGCGTAAGCCAGGAGCGGGGTGCCGGCCGAGGCATCACGCCGGTCTAGGCGCAGCAGGGTATGGCCGAAGAGCGAGGCGGGATTGTTGAGGTATGCGGAGGTGAACACCAGCGTCGCAGACTCGGCGTCCAGCTCGGTCTTCCAGCGGGAGAATTCCCTGCAAGGCAGTTCGGGGAGGCGTAGTGAGTCGAATCCCAGCGCCTGGCGGAGCCACGTGTAGCGGGCGACAAAGGCGCACTGGGCCGGCTGTGGGTCCGCGCCGACGGGCGCGTTCGAAAAGAACGCGGCCAGGGTTGCGGCGAGCTCGGCGGCGGGATCGGTCTTGCCCCCCGGGGCAAGAAAGAAGCGCGGATCGTCGGCATCACTGGTGACGCCACCGCCCAGGGTGTTGCGGCGGTAATGCAGGAGCACCTGCCAGCTCCGGCTTTCGGCCAGATGCGCCTCGGCGGCCCGCTGCTGCAGTTCGACGAGATAGGCAGGGTCGGCCTTCGCGCCCGACGCCCACAGCATCAGGCCAAGGGCCAGCAGCGCGCCGGCGCGCACGCGCGCGGCCGGCGTGAAATCGCCCCTCAGTTCAGGGCGACGCGCTGGGCAAAGCGCGGGTCGGCACGCATTTCACGATCGAGTGCAGCCAGCATGTCGGCGGCACCGGTCTGCGCATTGGGGAACAGGCGGGTGAAATTGCCTTGGGCAAAAGCAAAGAAGGCTGGCCGCTGGGCAGCTTCGATCTGCATCAGGCTGGCGAGCGACGACAGGTACTCACCCTGACCGATGCTGATGTCCCGCTTCAGGTGATCGAAATTGTTCTCGGTGAAACGGGCAATACGCTGCTCCCGGGTCATCAGCGATGCGCTCTTTGAATCACCGCCACTGCTGCTACTGCTGTGGCTGCTGGAGCTCGGGTCGATGACGGTACAGGCCGCGGCGCTGACAGCCAGCAGCGAAACGAGGGCAAGTTTAGGCAAGGTCTTCATGTTCGAACCAACCCGGAGTGGAGAAATCGGGCTCAAAGTATCGCCGTCAATACTGGGTGGGTCAATCCATGCACCGGGCCGGCCCCTGCCGGACGGGGATACAATCAGCCCCCCGATTCCAGGCGAACCACGGAAGCACGAACCACGATGAGAACCAACCTGCAGGTACCGTTTGCCGAGAAGGACCAGGCCAAGGCGCTGGGAGCCCGATGGGACGCCACCAAGCGCCTCTGGTACGTACAGAACGTGAGCGATCTGGCGCCCTTCGCACGCTGGCTGCCCCAGGGCAGTGACAGGCCGACGGCCTCCGCCGGAGCCGGCCGGAAGACGGAAGCCGCATCCGTCGTGAAGACCGGCGCACGCTACTTCAAGCTGGACTGCGACTGCCTGCCCTGGGTGGGCTGCACCAAGTGCCGCCACACGCTCGAGGCACACAGCTGGAGCACGTCAGCCTGACCGAGCACCGACCCGGATTGCGCGAACATGCAGACATCCGGTTGTCATTTCTTCCAAAAACGCGCTGGATATTCCTCAAGTTCCGCCCGTAACAGCCGTTTTCCCGGGCACACAACCGAGTGCTCTAGGCCCAACCCTGACCGTTCGGACTGCTGTGACCGTGCTCGCGCCATGCGCAGGGCTCCTTCGGGACGTTTTTTCGGGAATCCATGATGACTATCGCTCACCGCCTGCAACTTCTTGTCGGCGCAGCCCTGGTTAGCCTGCTCGTGCTCGCCGGCATCAATTACCAGCAGATGAACCAGGTCTACGAACAGACCAACTTCTCCAGCGTCAACGTGGTCCCCAGCATCGAGATCCTCAACAAGATTGCCATTGACTTCGGCCGCCTGCGCATCCGGGTCTATCGCCATGGTCTAGTAACCGATGCCGAAGAGATGGCCCAGATTGAAACCACCATCGCTGAAATCCAGAAATCCCTGGAACAATCTCTGAAAGACTATGAGCCACTGATCGCCAGCGAAGAAGACCGCCGTCTGCTGAACGCTGAACGCACCGAGTATGTACGCCTGAACGAATTGATCGCGGCCATCCTGCCGGTATCCCGCGCCAACCGCACCGAGGAAGTGCGGACCATGCTGGGCAAGTTTGACCCCGAGGCCGTCAAGTTCAACCAGAGCCTCGAAGCACACATGAAATTCAACCGTGACCTGGGCCTCTCCAGCTCAGCCGCGGCTGCAGCGCTCAAGGACAAAGCAATCTGGATCAACATCGGCGTTCTGGTACTGACCGGCCTGCTGATGGCCGGCATGAGTGCGGCCATCATCCGCAGCATCGCCTCACGGCTTGGCCAGGCCAACCAGATGGCGGCCCGGATTGCCGGTGGGGATCTGTCCGGCCAGGCGGTGCATGGTCAGAGTTCCGATGAGATCGGCACCCTGCTCCGCTCCCTGGAAACCATGCGCAGCGAGCTGGCGCGGACCATCACCGAAGTCATCTCCAACTCCAACGATGTGGCCAGTTCGGCCAGCCAGCTGTCCAGCGCGGCCCAGCAGGTGTCGATCAGCAGCGAACAACAGTCCAGCGCCACCTCCTCGGCCGCGGCGGCCGTGGAGCAACTCACCGTCAGCATCGACCATGTGGGCTCCAGCGCCGACGACGCCAGCGCCCGGGCCGCCGAGGCTGGCAGCCAGGCCGTCGTGAGCGGCAAGGGTGTGGATGCTGCCGCAGAGCGGATCGGCCGGGTGGCGGAACAGGTCGAAACCACCGCCGGGCAGATGCAGGCCCTCTCCGAACAGGTCCAGCAGATCGACAAGATCACCGTGGTGATCCGCGAGGTGGCCGACCAGACCAATCTCCTGGCGCTCAACGCCGCCATCGAGGCTGCCCGCGCCGGTGAGCAGGGCCGCGGCTTTGCGGTGGTGGCCGACGAAGTGCGCAAACTGGCCGAACGCACCACCAGCTCCGTCCAGGAGATCAGCTCGGTCATCAGCACCATCCAGCACGGTGCTGCCGGCGCAGTGAGCAGCATGCAATCGAGCCGGACGCTGGTTAACGAGGTGGTGGTTGCGGCGAGCACGGCAAGCGAGTCGATGGCCGGGATCTGCCACTCCGCCTCGACCATGCAGAGCGCCATCGGCAACATCTCCGATGCCCTGCGCGAGCAGCGTGGCGCCTCCACCGACCTGGCCCGCAACGTCGAAGCCATCGCCCAGATGTCGGAAGAGAACTCGGCCGCCGTCGGCTCGGTGGCCAGCACCGCCCACCGCCTACTGACCGTCGCAGACAGCCTGAAAGGCAGCGTTTCGCGCTTCCGGGTTTGAAGCACCTTCAAGCTGCGACACTATGACGCACCAACTTGGTGCGTCATTTTTGCTGCAAATCAAATCCTCCGCTTTCCGCAAAACCTAAGGTGGCGCTCTCTTGAAAACCCAGGGAGCCCACCTCCATGCTTCACCCCGCATCACACTGGCCCGCCCGCCTGCCCCTCGCCCTCGCCATCTCCTGCGCCTTTCCGGCTTTCGCAGACACCACCCTGCGTGAGGTCGTGGTCACCGCCCCCGCCATGGAGGCGCCCCTCACAGTCAGCACCGACCCCCGCGCCCCGCGCCAGCCGGTACCGGCCCATGACGGCGCCGACTACCTGAAGAACATCCCCGGCTTCTCGGTGATCCGCAAGGGCGGCACCGACGGCGACCCGGTGTTCCGTGGCATGGCCGCCTCGCGCCTGGGCATCCTGCTGGACGGAGAGATGATCCTGGGGGGCTGCGGCATGCGCATGGACCCGCCCACTGCCTACGTCTTCCCCGAGGCCTTCGACCGCATCACCGTGCTCAAAGGCCCGCAGACCGTGAAATACGGCCCGGGCAACAGCGCCGGGGTGGTGCTCTTCGAACGTGCGCCCAAGGTCCGCAAGGCCTTCTCCGCCTACGCCGAAGGCAGCGTGCTGGCCGGCAGCTTCGGACGCAACGACCAGGTGCTGGAGGCCGGCGTCGGCAATGAGCGCTACTACGGCGAGATCACCGGCACCCATTCCCACAGCCAGGACTACAAGGACGGCGCCGGACGCCAGGTGCACTCCCGCTACGACCGCTGGAGCGTGAGCGGCGCCGTGGGGCTGACTCCGGACGAGAACACCCGCCTCGAGCTGAGCTTCGCCAAGAGCGACGGCCAAGCCGCCTATGCCGATCGCAGCATGGACGGTGCCGCCTTCGACCGGACCAACGTGGGCCTGAAGTTCGAAAAATCCCGCATCAGCCCGCTGCTCGCCAAACTGGAAGGCCAGATCTACCGCAACTACGTGGATCACGTGATGGACAACTACAGCCTGCGCAGTACCACAGGCATGAAGATGGTCAGCAACCCGGACCGGGAGACCAAGGGCGGGCGCTTCGCCGCCACCCTCGATCTGAGCCCCCGCAGCACCCTGGAAACCGGCATCGACTTCCAGACCAATGACCACAGCCTGCGCAGCGCCAGCGGCAACGCCGTGAGCAGCTACGACAGCCTGGGCCGCCGCCCCGACATGCGCTTCAACACCTGGGGCGTGTTCGGCGAGCTGACCCATGAACTCAACGCCGCCCACCGCCTGATCGGCGGGGCACGCCTGGACTGGAGCGAGGCCGAAGACCAGCGCAGCGGCAAGGCCACCTCGGGGCGCAGCGACAAGGACACCCTCAAGGCCGGCTTCCTGCGCTGGGAGAACGCCTTCACGCCCACCACCACCCTTTACGCCGGCCTGGGCCACAGCGAACGGGCCGCTGACTACTGGGAACGCACCAAAGCCCCCGGCGCCACCTCGATGATGATGAGCGGCAGCGCCAGCACCTTCTTCCTGAAACCCGAAAAGACCACCCAGCTCGACACCGGCGCCATCTACGCCGCTGGCCCCCTGCGCGCCTCGGCGTCCCTGTTCTACGCCAAGCACAAGGATTTCATCCAGATCCGGCAGATCAACGCCTTCGCCACCGACGCCCTCAACATCGACGCCACCACCTACGGGCTGGAAGGCGACATGAGCTATGCCCTGGGGAATTTCTGGAAGGCCTGGGGCACGCTGGCCTGGGTGCATGGCGAGAACGACAGCAGCGGCAAGCCCCTGTCCCAGATCCCGCCCCTCGAAGGCCGCCTCGGCGCCGGCTACGACGACAAGACCTGGAACGCCGGCGCCCTGCTCCGCATGGTCCAGGGCCAGAAGCGCTACGACGCTGGCTACGGCAACGTCGTGGGGCAGGACATCGGCGCCTCGGCCGGCTTTGCCATCGTCTCCCTCAACGCCGGCTACCGCCCGCGCAAAGGTGTGCTGTTTACCGCCGGGGTGGACAACCTGTTCGACCGGACCTACGCGGAGTACATCAGCCGCAGCGGCGCCATGGTGGGCGGCTTTACCCAGACCACCCGGGTGAACGAACCCGGCCGGACCCTGTGGCTGAAGGCCAATATTGCGCTGAACTGAGGCCTGCCGACCTGCGGCCGACGTCTAGGCGCTGAGAGTCCGGGCGAGGTGCTTCAGGTCGAGCACGCTTAGCATGCGCTCCGCAGCCCCCGAGCCGACCATGGCCGGTGACCAGCGGGCGCCGTTGCCCTCGGGCAGGCTCGGCAACGGGCTGCGGCCCACACCCGGGGCATCCGGGCGGTTCAGCGGGGCATCGTCAATGGTCATCAGGCGGGCCACGTTGAAGCCGACGCAGCCCGTCTCGGTCTCCACCACCAGCACGCTCGCCGTCGGTGAGCGCTCGGCGCCAGCCAGACCCATCAGGCTGCTCAGGCAGAAGGTCGGGATGGCGCGGCCACGGCTCACCACCAGACCGGCAGCGCGGGAACCCGCCCCGAAAACAATCCCCTTGTCTTCCGCCTGGGGCAGGACCTCGGCGATCTGGTCGATGGGCGTGGCCACCTCGAAGCCCAGATCATAGGTAAGCACCTGGCAGCGCTCGGCCAACAGGCGTCGCTCTCCGTCGGAACGCACCCGCCCGGCATCGAGGCCGCGGGCCTCCACCGGGGTATTCATGCGCGCCAGGCCGGACAGATCCCGGTGCCCGATCACCTGCCCGGCATCGAGCATCAGGAAGTAAGCCGCCTGCAGATCACTCCCCGCCGTCACGCCCGGCAGGGCGTCCATGGGCAGGGCGCCGGCAAACAGCGCATCTCCGGGCAGGATGCCCGGCGGGATGGGGACAAGACCGCGGGCATCCGCACGCACCACGTCGATGATCTGGTCCACCATGAAGGCCACCAGGCCCTGGGGGTACTGGATCAGGAAAGCCTGGGTCAGCCACGGGTTGGCGATCTCGCCGAGGCCACACAGGGCCAGCAGGTCCACCGCCGGCACCTTGCGTCCCGCATGTTCGATGATGCCCAGACACCAGCCACCGGTCAGCGGCGAATTGAGGATCTCGGGATGGAGGATGGTGGTGTGAACGGCCTCCGACGCCAGGGCCATCGGCACCGAGCCCGTGCGCACCAGCATCAGGTAGGCCTCGGTCAGCCCGCCGCCGCCCAGCTCTCCCCCTCGGGGGAGTTGCGACGGGTCACGGCCGGAGTTCTCCACCATCGGCACATCCCTCAGCCCGGCCAGGCCGACCGGCGAAAGCACGCTGACCATGCTCCCGTCGTCCGGGCGCCGGAAGCCACCACCGAAGATGGACAGCTCACCATTGCGGCTGACCATCGGGCTCCAGCCTCCCTCCGGGCACTCGAAAACGCCCACCACCCCGCTCGCCAGCAGGCCGAGCAGGCGTTCCTCGAAAACCATGATCACGATACTGCGGGGCGCGCTGCCCGCAGCGGGCAGACCGATGACCACCCGCAGGTCGACCACCGGCACCAGCACCCCGCGCAGATCAATGCCGCCAATCACGCACGGGGCCGCACAGGGCAGGGCCGACAGGGCCGACAAGGGCACCACCTCGCGCAGGGCCTCCAGGGGCAGGGCGAGCTGCAGCGTTGCCAGGCTGAATACGCCGAAGCGCCTGTCGCCGGCCTGGGCGGCCATCATCCCCTCACGGCACTGGCAAGCTGCTCGATCAGCCCCGACACCTGCCCCGCCATGTCGCGCTGCTGCTCGGTGGCACCGGCGATCTCGGTGGCGCTGTCCACCGTGCGCTCCACGGCGGTGAGGATACCCTCGAAACTGCGAGCGGCCGAGCGGCTCACCTCGGCCCCCTGCTGCACGTTGAGGGTCGACTCGTCGATCAGGCGGGCAATCTCCTGGGCGGCGGTGGAGCTGCGCTCGGCCAGCTTGCGCACCTCGGCGGCCACCACCGAGAAGCCCACGCCCTGCTGGCCGGCCCGCGCCGCCTCGATGGCCGCATTGAAGGCCAGCAGATTGGTCTGATTGGCGATTTCACTGATCACCCGCACGATCTCCGACACCCGGCTCGAGCTGTTCTGGATGCGGTCGATGGCTGCGATCGACTGCTGCACCGCCTCAAAACCGGCCCGGGCAGCGGTGGAGGTCTCCATGGCCATGCTGGAGGCCACGCTGGAGTTTTCGGCAATGTTGCGGATACTCTCCACCAGGCTGCGCACGCTGCCCGACATCTCGGTGGCCTTGGCGGAGATGCGCTGCTCGAGCTGCACCTCCTTGGTCACGTCGTAGGCGTACTTGACCACCTTCATCACCTGCCCGTTGAGGTCGAGGATGGGGTTGTAGCTGGCCTGGATCCACACATCCCGGTTGTACTTGCCGATCCGGTGGAAGCGCCCGCTGATGTGCTGCCCCTCGCCAAGACGCAGCCAGAAATCCCGGTACTCCTCGCTCTGGGTATAGTCGCCGGTACAGAAGATGCTGTGATGCTGCCCCTCGATCTCCCGCAGGGTGTAGCCCATGGCCGCCAGGAAGTTGCGGTTGGCGGTCAGGATGCGGCCTTCCAGGTCAAACTCGATCACCGCCTGCCCCAGGCCGATGGCTGCCACTTTCGCCTGAAATTCGGCGCTGTGGAGCTTGGCACAGGTGACATCGCTGGCAAACTTCACCACCTTCACCGGATTGCCCCGGGGATCGAAGATCGGGTTGTAGGTGGCGTGTATCCACACCTCCTTGCCGTCCTTGCCGATGCGCTTGTACTCGCCGGTACAGTATTCGCCGCGGGCGAGGCGCTCCCAGAAGCTCTGATACTTCGTGCTTCCGGCGTATTCCCGTTCGACAAACAGGCGATGATGCTGGCCGAGCACGTCTTCCAGGCGATAGCCCATCAGGTTGAGGAAGTTGGCGTTGGCATTGAGCACATGCCCCTGCAGGTCGAACTCGATGACCGCCTGGGCCCGGTCGATGGCTCCGAGCTTGCCCTCCGCATCCAGGCGCGACAGCTTGGCCTCGGTGATGTCCTGGGTGATCACGATCACCTTGTTCAACTGACCGTCCATGCCCAGCACCGGGCTGAGCGTCGAAGCGAACCACAGTTCGCGCCCGTCGGCGCCCTTGCGCCGCCGCTCGATACTGATCGAATGCCCCTCGCGCAGCTCACCCCACAGGTTGCGGTACTGGCCGCTCGCCCTGTCGTCGTCGAAGATCAGCTCGCTTTCGTTGCGGCCGATCAGCTCGCCACGGCCGTAACCCAGGGCACGCTCCATGCGTTCGTTGCACTGCAGGATGGTGCCGTCCCGGGCCAGGTCCATCACGCAAGTGCTCGAATAAACGGCCTGGAGGCGCGCCGTATTCTCGATGGCGGCGAGCTTGCGTTCGGTGATGTCGGTCGCGAACTTGATCACCTTGACCGGCTTTCCATCCTGATCGAGCACCGGATTGTAGGAAGCCTGGATCCACACCTGACGACCATTCTTGCCAATGCGTAGGTATTCCCCGGAATCGAACTCACCTTTTCCCAGCTTCTGCCAGAAGACCCGGTAGGCGCCGCCCACCGCCTCTTCCTTGTCCACGAAGAGGCGATGGTGCTGCCCCTGGATCTCGTCCAGGGTGTAACCCATCAGGCGCAGGAAATTGTCGTTGGCGCCAAGCACGATGCCGTCCAGCCCGAACTCGATGATGGCCTGACTACGGTCAATGGCTGCCATGTAGCCGGCAAGGTCGCTTCCAGCCGGCCCGAAGACCGCCACTTCGGCCGGAGCGGCACTGCCGCGGCCGGGTTTCTCTGAAGCCCCCATCTTGGAATTCCCTTCGCAGATTGACCGTCGGACGCACATGCCCAATCCGGGCTGACCCAACGCACCCGTCTGATTACGGTTCCATGGGGGACATCTTTAGTTACACACCTCAACCCAACAGCGCCACCGACTTGATCTGCGCCACGACCGTCATGCCCTCGACCAGCCCGAGCTGATCCCGGGAAAGATGGGTGATCCGCGCCAGCAGGGGGGTTCCGGCGACGTCCAGGCTGACCAGACACTGGGCCGGATGGGCGGCGTCTCCAAACCCCACAATGCGCGCCGGCAGACGATTGACGATGCTCGAACGGTTGTCGCCGGCCAGGGCGATGCTCACGTCCCGCGCCTGGATCTTGATCCGCGCCCTGGCCCCGACGGCAAGCGCCTTGCGGGTCACCTGGATGTGGCCGCCGGCAAAGCCCAGGCAGGTCAGCTGGTAAGCGTCGTCATGGGAGAGCACATGGGCATCCACCCGCACGGCGGCCTCCTCGTCCCGGGCCAGGGGCAGGTCGAGGCGGGTCAGCACCTCGCCGGTGGGGCCGCTGGCCAGCACCTTCCCCTGCTCCAGCAGCACCAGGTGATCGGCCAGGCGGGCCACCTCGTCCGGCGAGTGGCTCACGTACAGCACCGGAATCGCCAGCTCGTCATGCAGACGCTCGAGGTAGGGCAGGATCTCGTGCTTGCGCCTGGCGTCGAGGGCAGCCAGGGGCTCGTCCATCAGCAGCAGGCGCGGGCTGGTGAGCAGGGCCCGGGCGATCGCCACCCGCTGGCGCTCGCCACCGGACAGGGCTTCGGTGCCCCGCTCCAGCAGGTGGCCAATCCCCAGCAGTTCAAGCGCCGCGTCCCAGCCCACCTTGCGCTCCGCCGCCGGGATACGCTTCAGGCCGAACTCCAGGTTGGCCCGCACTGACAGATGGGCAAACAGGCTGGCCTCCTGGAAGACGTAGCCCAGGGCACGCCGGTGCGTCGGCAGGAAGAGGCGCCGGGCGTCGTCCTGCCAGCATTCGCCGTTGATCTCCACCCGCCCCGCTCCGCGGGCCAGCCCGGCCACACAGCGCAGCAGGGTGGTCTTGCCGGAACCGGAGGGGCCGAACAGCGCCGTCACACCACGCCCGGGCAGGGTCAGATCGGCCTCCAGCACGAAGTCCGCCAGAGGCAGGCGGCAGGCCACATGCACGCCGTTCATCGCCCGGCCCCCAGGGTGTTGCGGGCGCCACCCACCGTGTACAGCGCCAGCAGCACCACAAACGAGAAGCCGAGCAGCAACGCCGCCAGCCCGTGGGCCTGCCCATACTCCAGCGCCTCCACGTGGTTGTAGATCTGCATGGAGATCACCCGGGTCTTGTCGGGGATGTTGCCGCCGATCATCAGCACCACGCCGAACTCCCCGACGGTATGGGCAAAACCCAGAATGGCCGCCGTGATGAAACCGGGCCGGGCGAGGGGCAAGGCGACGGTGAAGAATGTCCGCAGCGGAGAGGCGCGCAGGGTGGCCGCCACCTCCAGGGGCCGATCCCCCATGGCCATGAAGGCGTTCTGCACCGGCTGCACCACAAAGGGCAGGGAATACAGGATGGAGGCCACCACCAGCCCCGGGAAGGTGAAGGGCAGGCGCCCCAGGCCGAGCGCCTCGGTGAAACGTCCGACGGCCCCCTGCGGCCCCATCAGTACCAGCAGGTAAAAGCCCAGCACGGTGGGGGGCAGGACGATGGGCAGGGAGACGATCGCCCCCACCACACCGCGCAGCGGAGAGCGGCTCCGCGCCAGCCACCAAGCGATCGGCGTGCCGATGATCAGCAGCAGCACCGTGACGATGCTGGCCAGTTCCAGGGTCAGCCGGATCGCCGACCAGTCATCCGCGCTCAGGTGCATTGCTCAGAGATCGTAACCATAGGATTTGATGATGTCGGCGGCCGTCTTCGACCGGAGAAAGCCCGCCAGTGCCTCTACCGCCGGGTTGCCCTTGCCCCGGGCCAGCACCACTGCGTCCTGGCGGATCTGACTGTAATGGCGGGCCGGCACCAGCCAGTAGGAGCCATCGATCAGTTTGCCGTCCTTGTGGATCTGGGAGAAGGCGATGAAGCCCAGCTCCGCGCTGCCCGAAGTGACGAACTGCTGGGCCTGGGTGATGCTTTCGCCCATGACGATCTTCGACTGCAGGCTGTCCGCCACGCCGAGCGCCTTCAGGGTCTCGGTGGCGGCCAGGCCGTAGGGCGCCAGCTTGGGGTTGGCAATGGAGAGGTGCTCGAACCTGCCGCCCTTGAGCACCTCGCCCTTGTCGTCAACAAAGCCCGGCTTCGGCGACCACAACACCAGCTTGCCGATGGCGTAGGTGAACTGGCTGCCGGCCACGCCGTCGCCCTCCTTCACCAGCTTCGTCGGGGTCTCGTCGTCGGCCGCCAGCAGCAGCTGGAAGGGCGCCCCGGACTTGATCTGGGCGTAGAACTTGCCCGTGGAGCCGAAGATCAGCTGGGCCTTGTGGCCGGTGGCCTTCTCGAACTCGGCGGCGATCTTCTGCATCGGCGCGGTGAAATTGGCAGCCACCGCCACCGAGACCTCCTCGGCACGGGCCGTCAGGGCGGCACCGGCGAGCACGGCAAAGAGGGCAAGGCGACGAAAGACGGGTTTCATGGCGAACGGCATGGTCTGGCTCCTGGAAGCGTTGAAATTCAATCGAAAACGGCGAGGATCACCGAGGTGGCCTGGAACACCGCGCAGGCCATGCTGCCCACCTGGAGGTCCAGAATGCCGATGCTGTCGTGGGTCACCACCGAGGTGATGTTGCGGCCGCTGGGCAGGGTGATGGTCACCTCGGAGCTCACCGGCCCCTCGTGGATGGCCGTAACCTCCCCCCACAGGTGATTGCGGGCAGTGGTGCGGGTCTGAGGGTCGGTGATGATCAGCACCGACGGCGCCTTGACGAAGGCGTGCACCTCGCTGCCGATACCCAGCTCCAGGTTCTCGGCGCTGGCCCGGGTGATCACCGCCACCACCTCGTTGGCGTCGTCCAGGCGGACGCGGACCTCGAAGCTGACCTCTCCTTCACGCAGGCCCGACACGGTGCCCACGAACTGATTGCGGGCGCTGGTGCGCATCGACATGCGCCGGAGCAGGGTCTGGAACTGGCGCACATTGGTCTCGCCCCCCTCACCCAGCCGCGACGACAGGCGATCGATGGCCTGCTGGTACTCTTGCTCCACCGCCCGATACATGGCGATCACCCGCCGCCCGTAGTCGGTGAGGCTGGTGCCGCCCCCATGCTTGCCGCCCACCGAGCGCTCCACCAGCGGCGCCTCGGCCAGGTTGTTCATCGCGTCCACGGCATCCCAGGCCGCCTTGTAGGACAGGGGCACGGCCTTCGCCGCCTGGGAGATGGAGCCATAACGGTCGATGGCCTCCAGCAGGCGGATCCGGGTGTCGCCCAGGAAAGTACCGAACTCGGTATCGACTGTCAGCTTTCCGACAAGCTTGTGCTGAACGGGGCGTCGGGTAGTCATCAATTGTCCTATATAGATCGATACACAACGGTGCGTACTGTACTTCAGCAAATAGCGGGCCACAAATGCTGCACTGCGCTATGGTTGCGGGTAGTGAACACCCCTGGGTAGAGTGCAGGCACCCCACCCATCGAACCAGGAGCCTCAGAATGAAGATCAGTGCCCGCAATGTCTTTGACGGCAGCGTCCAGGCGGTCAAACCCGGCGCCATCAATTCCGAAGTGAGCATCGCCCTCCCCGGTGGCCTCCAGATCGTCGCCACGGTCACGAACGACAGCGTCGCCGAACTCGGCCTCACGGCCGGCAAGGCCGTCAAGGCCCTGATCAAAGCCTCGTCCGTGCTGGTTCTCACCGAGGGAGACGGGGTCAGGCTGTCGGCCCGCAACCGTCTCGGCGGCACGGTGAGCGCCCTCACCGAAGGCCCGGTCAGCACCGAGGTGGCGATTGCCCTCCCCAACGGCCTGACGGTCTACGCCACCATCACCCGCGACGGCGCAAACGCCCTCGGGCTCAAGGTGGGCACACCTGCCAGCGCCGTGTTCAAGGCGCCATCGGTGATCATCGGCGTCGCCGCCTGAACACCTGCCCCGGCCTCCATCCATCCTGCGGAGCCCCCCCGGCTGACGCACCACGGGCTCCGCAGCATCCACTTCGCCAGCCCTTTTATATGCACGCATATATAGCGATTCGCACCAATTCTGCGCATATGGTGGGCTGATGGCGGTATTCACAGGCTTTTGACGAAGGCGAGCAGTGCATCCCGCTCCGCCCGCCCCATGCCCTCGAAACGCAGGCGGGCACGGCGGGCCTCTCCGTCATGCCACAGGATCGCCTCGGTCAGGCTACGGGCCCGGCCGTCATGGAGATAGCGCTCCACTTCGCTCACCGTCCGGGTCAGTCCGATGCCCCACAGGGGCGGCGTTCGCCACGCGCTCCCCGAAGCCTGGAAATCCGGACGCCCGTCGGCCAGCCCCGGGCCCATGTCGTGGAGGAGCAGGTCGGAATACGGGGCAATGCTCAGCCCGGCCAGCCGCGGAAAGCGCGGGCTGTCCCCGGTGCGGAGCTGCGGCCGGTGACAGCCCGCACACCCGATCGCCGAGAACAGCGCCTCACCCCGGCGCACCGCCGGCACGTCCTCGTTGCGCCGCGCCGGCACAGCCAGATGAGCAAGGTAGAACTCCACGTCGTCCAGCTCCGACTCCCCCAACTCGGGCCGGCCACCGTCGGGTGCCTGGCGGCAGGCCACCTGCACGGGCTGGCAGCTTTCCCGGGGGTGCAGGGGCGAGGTGATGCCGAGATCGCCCAGGAAGGCCCCGGCGATCTGCGCCCGCAGGTCCGGCATGTTGGCCTTGTGGCCGAAGCGCCCGGGTACGCCCCCGGCCAGCCGGTTGACCCGCCCGCGCACCCCATCCGGCCGGGCTTCGGCAGCGAGGGCCTCCAGCGTTGCGGCCGGCACGGCATCGAGCAGGCCCATGCCCACCACCTGCTGCCCCACCCGGGGCGACACCAGCACCCTCCCCATGGGGCCATAGCCCAGCTCCGTAAAGCGGATCCGTGGCTGGCGCAGACGGACCAGTGTGCCATCCGCCAGGCGCCGGCGGGTCTCCACCCAGCCCAGCGCCGCCCGCCCTTCCGGCGGCACGCCGGGGATGGCCTCTTCATTGAACTGCTCACCGTAGGCAGGATGGGGGCGTACCCCGCCCACAGCCGGTCGGCCCGGCACCGACAGCCGCAACAGCATCGACTGCATGCGCTCACCCGGCGCTTCCGGCGGCACCCCACGGCCATTGCGGGCGTGGCAGGACACGCAGGCCAGCCGGTTGTAGAGGGGCCCCAGGCCATCCACCCGGTCGTCCCTGGCCGGCGCCACCACCCAGCTCTGGTTGAACAGGGAGCGCCCGCGGAAGAAGCGCTCACGCTCGGCCTCGTCCAGACCGCCGACGGGGTTCATGAAGGCATCCCGCCCGGCATCCACCCCCAGCCCGTCGGCCGGCGCTCCGGCCGCGAGCGTTAGGGCCGGGAGCGCACAAACCATGAGCACCCCGGCGACGATGCGCCGGATCATGCGCCCCCCAGCAGTTCAGCGGCCTTGGCGTAGCGGGCCCGGGCGGCGGCGGCCCAGCCGGCCTCCAGCGCCACCGCCCGGGTCTCGGCGGCGGGATCATCTCGACGGGCGAAGAAGGCCTGTTGCACAGCCGGGTCATCCACCTCGGACTCCTTGCAGGGCGCGGCGGAGAGCAGCGGCCAGACCTTCGCCCAGGTGGCCGCGTCGGCGGCGCGCAGCCGCGTCCACAATGCTGCCAGCCCGGCCTGCGGACGCACCAGCGCCTGCCCGAAGGCCGCTGCCACCGGCGCCGCCCGCCCCTTGCCACGCCCGTTGTCGTAGCGGTAACCGCCCTGCGCGGCGACCGCAAAGGGGTTGTGGTAGCCCGCCGGCAAACCTGCATACACCGCGGGCCGCACCGGCAGTTTGCGGATATCCGGATGCGCCAGAATGCGCTGGCCCGCCTCCGACAGCACGAAGCTGACAAAGGCCTTGGCCCCCTCCAGGTTGGGGCTGGCGGCAGTCACCGCTACATGGGCTGGATTGACGCCGCCCTGGCGCGGGTAGACAAACTGCAGAGGCGCGCCATTGGCGATGGCCGACGCGACGAAGAAGTCGATGGACAGCCCCACCCCCTGGCGCCCGGCGCCCAGCTCGTCGGACACGAAGCTGCCGCCCCGCCCGACAAAGCGGGCGTTGGCGGCGATGGCGCTCCACAAGGCCCAGCCCGTGTCCCAGCCATAGGCCTGCAGGGGGATGTCCACCAGCACCGGCGCGAAACCCACCTCCACCGGGTCGGGCACCAGCACATGCCCGGCATAGGCCGGCTGGGCCAGATCGCTCCAGTCCGCCGGCACGGGCAAGCCGTGGCGGGCCAGGTAGCCGGGATTGACGGCAAAGCCGTAGCCCGCCACTTCCGACGCGGCAAAGTAGCCGTCCGGGTCATCGATCACGCTGTTACCCACCCGCCCCGGCAGGCCGGCCAGACTGACCGGCAGCTTGCGCAGGGCCTGCTCGGCCTTGAGCTGGGTGAAAGTCCGGGGGGAGGCACTCCAGTACACATCCACCCCGCCCTGCCCGGGCTGACGCAAGTAGGGCAGCGCATCGTGGGGCATGCGCCAGACGATGCGCAGGCGGTAGCGCGGCCAGGCCTTCTCGAAGGCGGCCTCGAAGCGCGACACCACGGCGTCCGGATAGGCGGTAAGCACCACCACGTCGCGTCGCGTCGCAGCCTCCAGGGGGGCCGTGACGCCGGCCACTGCGAGCGCACCGGCACCCCGCATGAACGCCCGGCGCGAAGGCTTGAAGCTGTCGTGCATGGTGCGCTCCTCAGAAGGCGTAGCGGGCGTTGGCAAACCACATCCGGCCCGGCATGGGGTAGCCGTCGGCCAGGGCGTAGTTGGCGTCCAGGATGTTGCTGGCGCCGCCCTCGATGGCCAGGCTGGGCGCAGGCTTGTAGACCACCTTGAGGTTGGCCAGGGCGTAGCCGGAGAGCTTCACGTAGCTCGCCGCATTGCCGCTGCCGTAGGCCACCATCCGGCCGTTCTCGGCCTCGGCCGAGCCGAGCAGCTCCCAGCGATCGGCCGGCTTCCAGCTCGCGTAGGCAAAGAGCCGGTTGCGCGGCGTGTCGGTGAGGGGCTTGTCGGAGCTGCGGTTCTCACGATCCAGGTAGGTGTAGTTGCCGCCCACCTGCCAGCCATGCCCCAGGTCCTGGTCGATGGACAGCTCGATGCCGGCATGACGGGCCTCGGCGATGTTCTGCAGCTGCGTGCACGAGGTGGCCGCCGACAGGCCGGGCTGGTTGCACAGGGACACCGGCACGATGTTCATGGACTGCATCAGGTTGTCGATGCGGCTGTAGAACAGGGCGGCATGCCCGCGGGCACCGGCCCAGGGCCGCCCCTTCAGGCCGGCCTCGAGGTTGAGGGACGCCTCCGGCTTCAGGTCGGGGTTGGGCAGGGCGCCGCCGAGGCGAGCTGAGTAGCGGTCCTTGATGGTGGGGAAGCGGGTCTTGCGGGCCGCGCTGGCGTAGGCCTCGTGGCCACCGTCCAGACTGCGGGCCACCTCGACCAGCCAGTTGCTCCCCGAGGTCGAGCCTACCGGCCAGTAATACACCTCGCGGGCGTCGCGCTTGTCATGGCTGAAGCCCAGGCGCATGCGCCAGCGCTCCGACAACTGGATGCTGTCCTCGACGGCCAGGGAGGTAGTCACGTCCCGGTAGTTCTTGGTGCCGCTGAGGCCATTGTCGGCGTGCTTGTCTTCCTTGTAATGGGCCGCCACCGCCAGCTCGTGCCCCTTGAAGGCAAAGCTCGCCAGCTCCACCGAGGCGCCGGTGGTGGTGTCGCTGTACCAGCTCGGGAAGTTGGTCGTGTTCGAAATCTGGGTGGTGTAGCGCCCGTTGGTGTAGGCGAGGATCTTGTTGTCGTAGTTGTCCTGGTACACCCGCGCCTTGAGCATGTGCTCGCGCCCCAGGGCGATGTTGCCGATGAAATAGGTGCTCTCCAGGTTCCAGTAAGGCCAGCGCCAGAAGCGGCTGTTGGCCCCGCCACCGATGTTGAGATACTGCCCCGGCGCGTCGCCGGCATAGGGCGGATTGCCCTTGCTGCCCTCCTGCTTCACGTAGCCGATGGCGTATTCGTCGGTGGCGTTGGGGGTCAGGCCGATCTTCAGGGACAGACGCGAATCGGACGACTGGGAGTTCTCCCGATGACCACCGTTCTCGAGCACGTTGCGCGTCGGGTTGGTAGCGCTGGTCGGCACACTGCGCGGCCGGTAGTCACTGGAAAGGGGCGTCCACTTGCGGTCCGAATAGCTGGCCCCGAGCTGGAAATACCAGGGCCCCTGGTTGCTGCCCACGTTGACCGCGTAGGTCTGCAGCCCACCACTGCCGACACCCGCCTTCAGGTCACCCTCCAGCGCCGTTCGCGGCTTGCGGCTCACCAGGTTGATCGCCCCGCCCAGGGTGTTGGGGCCATAAAGCAATGACGCCGCGCCCTTGGCGACCCGGATCTCGGCCAGATCGAAGGTGGTGAAGCGGCCGAAGTCCACGTAGCCGTCATAGGGCACATAGGCCGGAATGCCGTCGATGAACAGGGGCACCTGGCGCACGTCGAAGCCGCGCAGGTACACGATGTCCTCGTTGCGGCTGTTGCGGGACAGGTTCATCCCCGGCGTGAGCACCACCGCTGCACCCAGGGTGTCCCGGTTGAAGCGCCGCAGGTCCTCCACCTTGACCACCGATTCGGCCGGGTCCGGAGAAGGCAGCGGGCTGCCCACCACCTCCACCGTACCCAGCTCGAAAACCCCCTGCGCAGCCCCGGCACTGCCCATGGCCAGCACCGACACCCCACCCACCACCCAACTGCAGATCAGCCTTTCCATCACCCTTCCCCCGGAACCAGGCATCGCCTGTATTGATTACGACATATCGAAGAACATCACCGATGCGGGATTAGCAACCCGCATGCCCACTACAGCCGATCCGCCAGCACACTGGCGAAACGCAGCCCCCTTCCCAAAACAGCTATATACAAAACTACATATCGATGTTCGAACCCTTACAAAATGAAGGGTTTGATACAAAGCCTGGAATCACCTCACGCGTACAAGGCTTTTCATATCCGCCTTAATATCACGCCCGACAGCGCAGAACATGGACGCGCCAAACCAGGCTTCCAGCAGGCACGCAGCATGCTTATTTCGATATATACCAATCTATACATCGAATTGCAAAAGGAGGCGCACCATGCTGCACGACGGGCACTACACACATCAGTATTTCGACATCAAGCCGGGCCACGTACGCCGCCCCGAGGCCGCCATCCGCTGGAGCGAAGGTCTGCCCCCGGAATGGCGCAACCAGGTCGTCGCCCCGCTTTACTTCGACCACTACAAGGAATACCTGGTCAAAGCCGCGCGCATCCTCGGCCGGGACGAAGACGAGCAGCCCTGCTACTGCGCGTTCTGCTACGTGCTCGAAGAAGATGCGGACCCGGCCCACCCGGACCGCTGCCGCCCCCTGGCCTATGCCGAGACCGTACGCGCCTGGCGCCTGCGCGATGGGCGCTGGCTGATCCACCGCATCATCATTCACCGTGGGGAACAGGCCCGGGCACGGGGCTTCTTCTCCCTGAGCCCTCACATGCCCCGCTGATGCGGCCCGAGGAAAAAGCCCCACGCCCGGGTAAAAAAGTCAACACAATCGCCGCCAACCCCGTACAATCCGCGCACCGTGCGCCTGCCAATCAGCGTACCGGCACCCTCTTTCATCAGTTTCGACCGATCCCAGCGATCCCGAAATCTCGTTGCGCCCGCCCCGATTGGTGCCGCTCTCCGTGAGCGTTCAGGCCGTCGCAGGAGCAGACATACCCATGACTCAAGCCCAATCCGGCGCCCAGGCGCCGGTTGCGATCACGTTTGCCGACCTCGCCCTGTGCGAGCCCATCCAGCGCGCCATTGCCGACACCGGCTACACCGCGCCGACCCCCATCCAGGCCCAGGCCATTCCCCAGGTACTCGCCGGCGGCGACCTGATGGCCGCCGCCCAGACCGGCACCGGCAAGACCGCCGGCTTCACGCTGCCGATCCTGCACCTCCTCGCCGAAGAGCACGCCCACAACATCAAGCCGGGGCGCCCCCGCTGCCTGATCCTGACCCCGACGCGCGAGCTCGCCGCCCAGGTCGAGGAGTCGGTCCAGACCTACGGCAAGCATCTGCCCCTGACCTCCATGGTCATGTTCGGTGGCGTCGCCATCAACCCGCAGATCGCCAAGCTCAAGAAGAAGGTGGATATCCTCGTCGCCACCCCCGGCCGCCTGCTCGACCACTGCACCCAGAAAACCATCGACCTCTCCGGTGTGGAGATCCTGGTGCTGGACGAAGCCGACCGCATGCTCGACATGGGCTTCATCCGCGACATCAAGAAGATCCTTGCCCTGCTGCCGAAGAAGCGTCAGAACCTGCTGTTCTCCGCCACCTTCTCCGACGAAATCAAGGCCCTGGCCGACGGCCTGCTGCACAACCCCAGCTTCGTCGAGGTGGCCCGCCGCAACACTGCCTCCGAGCTGGTCACCCAGTCGGTGCACCTGTGCCCGCAGAAGGTCAAGCGCGAGCTGCTGGCTTTCCTGATCAAGAAGCACCAGTGGTTCCAGGTGCTGGTGTTCACCCGCACCAAGCACGGCGCCAACAAGCTGGCCGAGTACCTGGGCAAGCACGACATCCCCTCCGCAGCCATCCACGGCAACAAGAGCCAGTCGGCCCGCACCCGTGCCCTTGCCGACTTCAAGGACGCCAAGCTGCAGGTGCTGGTGGCCACCGACATCGCCGCCCGCGGCCTGGACATCGACCAGTTGCCCCAGGTGGTCAATTTCGAGCTGCCCAATGTCTCCGAAGACTACGTGCACCGCATCGGCCGCACTGGCCGTGCCGGCTCCTCCGGCGCCGCCGTCTCCCTGGTTGACCGGGACGAGCTGCCGCTGCTGAAGGACATCGAGCGCCTGATGAAGCGCCTCATCGACAAGGTGGAAGTGCCCGACTTCGTGCCCTCCGCCGCGCCCCCCGATACCGACGAGCGCCCGCCCCGCGAACCCCGTGGCTCCCACAACGGCGGCCGTGCCCGTCAGGGCCAGGGTGGGGGTCAGGGTCAAGGCCAGAAGCAGGGCCAGGGTCAGGGTCAGGGACAGCGCCAGGGCAAACCCAAGGGTCAGGGCGGCGGTCAGGGGCAGAATAAGGGGCAGGCCGCCCGTGCCGACGGCAGCCAGGCTCAGCCCGCCCGCCCGGCCAAGCTGCAGCAACCCAGCCAGGGGCCCAAGCCCCAGCGCCCGGCCCGTCAGTCCGACGGCCAGCCGGTGGATGACGATTTCGGCAACCGGGTGGACTACCAGCCCCGCGCCCGCTCCAACTACCGGGATCCGGAAGCCGGCGGCCACCGCCATGGCAACGGCGGCGGTTTCGACAAGCCCAACCGGGGCTTCGGTGGCGGCAAGCCTGCCGGCCAGGGTTCGCGGGGCGGCAACCAGGGACAGGGCTTCAAGGGCGGCAACCCCAACCGGGGCACCCCGGCCGCGCTGGATGAAGCCACGCGCCCGGTCGTCACCCTCACCGGCCGCAAGGCAGGCGACGTGAAACCGGCTGCGCTGTTCACCCCGCGGGGTAACGGCAACGGCAATCGCGGCTGAGCACAGCACGACCCCAGCCCTTCGAGAGACGCCCCATCCGGGGCGTTTTTCATTTCATGCTCGCCGGCAGTCCGCCCGGGAACAGCCCCTCCCCCCAGACGCGCTGCGCCATCGGGATAGGGGCGGTCAGATAATCTGACCGTTCCCCTCCCACACCACCCGGCATGCGGGTCCGCACCGGGCGGTTCGAGTTGTTGAGGTTATGAGAGTCGAGGTACGCCGAGCCGGTCAAAGTAGGCAACAGGCATCGCGCGGTTGAGCAGAAAGCGGCTGTTACGCCACCACCTTCGACTGTTCGCAGCCACCTGCCGGGCGTCCGTTTCCGAGCCGCCCATTGCCTTCAGTTCCCGATACATTGTCGTGCCCCGACGCCAGTGCTTGAGCTGCACCGCGCGCAGTCGGTGACGGATCCACTCGTCGAGTTCGCGGAACACCTTCGGCGTCTGCGCAAGCTGGAAGTAAGCCTTCCAGCCCGGCAGGTAAGTCCGCAGGCGTTCGGCGATCTCTGGCAGGCTGCGCCCGCCCGAGCGTCTCGTCATCTCCCGGATGCGTTGCTTGAAGCTCTCTTTGGCTTTGTCGGCGACCCTGCACTTGGCCTGTCCGCCCGGGCCGTACCAGAAGGC
>NZ_JAKLLN010000029.1 GCF_023150065.1 Zoogloea sp. | reverse complement strand
CGCCCGGTGCGGACCCGCATGCCGGGTGGTGTGGGAGGGGAACGGTCAGATTATCTGACCGCCCCTATCCCGATGTCTGGCACGGGCAAAAAACCGATCCAGATCAAGGAACGGGGCAGGGTGAAGCGGCAAACTAACGATACCCGACAAATTCAGTCGGACTTTACCGAGCCCCAGGAGCCGTCATGCAAACCATCCACGTCTGCAACCACACCACCCCCGAAGCCATCTACCCCTTCGATGCCCGCGGCATTGCCAAGCGCTTCCGCCACGCCGCCATCTTTGGCGCCCTCGATGCCCTGGTGCCGGGTGAAGTGATGCAGTTCTGCAATGACCACGACCCCCTGCCGCTGCTGGGCCAGCTGCAGCAGCGTTATGGCGAGAAGGTGAGCATCACCTACCGCCAGCGTGAGCCGGGCGCCATCGTCATCGACTTCGCCCGGGTGGCCTGATCCGGCTACAGGCGGTCGTTGCGCACGTAGGCCAGCGCCTCGTGCCGGAACAGTACCGCCGTGATGTGGGGGCGGCTGATCACACCGGTCAGCCGCCCCTGCCCGTTTACCACCGGCAGCAGGGCTTGTCCGCTGCCCGACAGGATCTCGGCGGCCACCGCGATGCCTTCGTCTTCGCCGAGCACGCGGAGCCCGTGGCGCGGGGTCTGCATGATCTGCCCGACCACCTCGGGCTTGTCGCTCGACGGGCCGGGCGTGGGGCGCAGCAGGCGGCGGACGTTCTCACCCACCCGAGGTCCGTCGGCGGGCGCCACATGGCGAAGGAAGTCCTCCAGGCCCAGCAGCCCCTCGACGCGGCCCGACCGGTCCACCACCGGCAGCGCACTGGCGCCGTGGATGCGCATCAGGCGCCAGGCCTCGTTGAGATCGGTGGCGAAGCTCAGGCTGGCGGGGGCGGGTTCGGCGATGGCGCCGCAGGTGAGCAGCACGTGGCGGTGAAAGGCATGGCGGGCCGCCCGGCCGAAGACCTCGGTCAGGTCGTCTTCGCTCACGTCCAGGTAGGTGTCCATCTCCTGCAGCGCGGCGGCCAGGTCGGGCTGGCTGATCCCCGACGTGGGCGGACGGGGCTGGCCGGGCTGGGGCACCGGCGGTGAGCACAGGGGGTAGCGTCGGCCGGGCAGGGCGTTGTTGACGGCGGTGGCGGCGATGAGCATGGCCAGCACGTTCCAGCCGACCGCGGCCAGCCCGGTGGCCGCATCCTGGCCCTGCAGCGCGTGGGCGGCCATGACCAGGGCCATGGCGCCGCCGGGCGGGTGAATGCAGCGCAGCCAGCCCATGATGCCGACCGACAGGCCTACGGCCAGACCGGCCGCGAGAAAGGGGGAGCCGATCCAGGTGCCGCAGGCCAGGCCCGTGAGTGCCGGCAGCAGCAGTCCGCCGGCCACCGACCAAGGCTGGGCGAGGGGCGAGTGCGGTAAGGTGAACAGGATGACGGCGGTGGCGCCAAGGGGCGCCAGGGCACGCCTGGCCTCCGGGCTGACGGGCGCCACAAACAGCACGGCCTCGTAGATCAGCAGGCCGGCCAGGGCCGCCAGGGCGCTGCGCAGGCGCTCGGCGCGGGACAGCGGGGCCGCGTCCGCGATCAGGTAGCGGCGGGCAAAGCGGGTCAGGGGCGTACGCAGACCGTCCATCGGGAGGGGCTTCCGGAAGCTCGGGCCGGCACTCTAGGCATGGACCGCGGCGTCGCGCCTTGATCCGTGATTGCCTGGCATGAACAAATTGAAAGGGTGAGGGCAGTGCTGATTTATCTGGGATGTTGCGCGGTGCTGGCTTTCGCGCTGGCGATCGGGCTGGCCCTGCAGGGAGCGGCGCCGGCCGCGGCGGCCCACGCGGCCTTTGCGGTAGGGGCGATGCCCCTGGTGTTTGCCGCCATGGGCCACTTCGTGCCGGTACTGACCCGCAGCGGGGGCGCCCGGGGGATGGTGCATCGGCTTCCCCTGGTGATGCAGGCGGCCGGCCTGCTGGCGCTGGGCGCCCTGGGGGGCTGGCTGCCTGGCTGGGCACTGCACGGTGCGGTGAGCCTTGGCGTGGTGGCTACGGTGGCCTTTCTGGCCTGGGTGCTGGGCAAGGGGCGCAAGGCCCTGGGGAGGCCCCATCCCGGCCTGAGCTGGTATGTGGCGGCCCTGGGCTGCCTGATCCTGGCCCTCGTGGTCGTCGGGGTCGGGCTGGTGTGGCCGCCGGCCTATCGCCTGGCGCGGCTGGCGCACCTGCACCTCAACACCCTCGGTTTCATCGGCCTGAGCGCCATCGGCACCCTGCATGTGCTGATGCCCACCGCGCTGGCCCGTCCCGACCCCCTGGCCGCCACGCGCCTGACCCGGCAGTTGCCGTGGATGCTGGCGGGCATTGCCGGCGCCGCGCTGGCCGGTGGGCTGCCCTGGCTGGGCGTGCCGGCGGCGGCGCTGATCGGCGGGGTGGTGATGGCGACGGTGGCCGGCTGGTGGCGCACCCATGGCGGGGCGCGGTTGGCGGGCGATGGCGTGTCGGCCTCGCTGCTGGTGGCCACCCTTGGTCTGGTTAGCCTGTGCGTTGCCGGTGCTGCGCATGGGCTGGGTTTGATGCCGGGCCGCCTGGCCGTGGCGGGCTTCTTTGCCGGCTTCCTGCTGCCTCTGGTGACGGGGGCGCTGTCCCAGTTGCTGCCGGTGTGGCGCCACCCCGGCCCGATCACGCCGGCCCGCACGACGCTGCGCGAGCGCCTGGCCCGGCACGGGCGCATCCGGGCGGTCCTGTTTCTGATCGGCGGGCTGCTTCTGCTGGCGGGGCAGGGCCTGGGAGCAGCCCCGGCGGCATTGGGCGTGGCCCTGTTTGCGCTGTCCCTGATGAGTGGGCTGCTGGCCCGGGCACCCGGGCCGGATTGAGCGGGGCCGCGACCCGGCCGCCAAGGGGAGGGGCGCCTGTGCTATCTTCCAAGGCTTTCCGTTTTCAACTCGGCGAGAACCATGCGCTACATCTCCACCCGCGGCCAGTCTGCCCCCCAATCCTTCTGTGACATCCTCCTTGGCGGTCTGGCGCCGGACGGTGGCCTCTACCTGCCGGAGCGCTACCCGCAGATCAGCCGCGCCGAGCTGGATGCCTGGCGCACCCTGTCCTACGCCGAGCTGGCTTTCGCCATCCTGTCGAAGTTCATCGATGACATCCCGGCCGCCGACCTGAAGGCCATCTGCGACAAGACCTACACCGCCGAGGTGTACGGCTATGTGCGCGACGGGGCCAAGGCCTCTGACATCACCCCGGTGCACTGGCTGGAGCCGGGCAAGCTCGGTCTGCTGGAGCTGTCCAACGGCCCGACCCTGGCCTTCAAGGACATGGCCATGCAGCTCCTGGGCAACCTCTTCGAGTACGTGCTCGACAAGCGCGGCGAGCAGATCAACATCCTCGGTGCCACCTCGGGCGACACCGGCTCGGCGGCCGAGTACGCCATGCGCGGCAAGCACGGCGTGCGGGTCTTCATGCTCTCGCCCCATGGCCGCATGAGCGCCTTCCAGCGCGCCCAGATGTATTCCCTGCAGGACGACAACATCTTCAACATCGCCGTGCGCGGCATGTTCGACGACGCCCAGGATGTGGTGAAGGCGGTCTCCAACGACCACGCCTACAAGGCCAAGTACAAGATCGGTGCGGTCAATTCCATCAACTGGGGCCGTGTGGCCGCCCAGGTGGTGTACTACTTCAAGGGTTACTTTGCCGGCACCGGCAGCAACGATGAGAAGCTGGACTTCGTGGTGCCGTCGGGCAACTTCGGCAACATCTGCGCCGGCCACATTGCCCGCCAGATGGGCCTGCCCGTGGGCCGCCTGATCCTCGCCACCAACGAGAACGACGTGCTGGACGAGTTCTTCCGCACCGGCGTGTATCGCCCCCGCAACACCGCCGAGACCCACGCTACCTCCAGCCCGTCCATGGACATCTCCAAGGCCTCCAACTTCGAGCGCTTCGTCTTCGACCTGGTGGGTCGCGACGGCGCCAAGGTGCGCGAGCTGTGGAGCAAGGTAGACGCGGGCGGCGCCTTCGATCTGTCCGGCTCCGCCGAGTTTGCGGGCATCGGACAGTATGGTTTCACGTCTGGCAGCAGCAACCACGCCGACCGTCTGGCCACCATCCGCCGCGCCGACACGGACTACGCCACGGTTGTCGACACCCACACCGCCGACGGCCTCAAGGTGGCCCTGGAGCAGCGTGACCCCACCGTGACCACCCTGGTGCTGGAAACCGCCCAGCCGGCCAAGTTCGAGGAGACCATCGTCGAGGCCCTGGGCCGCAAGCCGGCGCGCCCGGCCGGCCTGGAGAACATCGAGGCGTTGCCCCAGCGCGTCGAAGTGATGGATGTGGACGCCGACGCCATCAAGGCCCTGATCGCCCGGGTGGTTGATGCGGGCTGATGCCTGAACGCGCTTCCCCATGAAAAATGGCCCCGGATGTCCGGGGCCATTTTTTTGGTCGGGCTCGCCTTACCAGGTGTAGCGGGCGTTCACCCCAGCCATCCAGTTGCGGCCCGGGGCGGGCTCGTAGTAGCGGCCATTGGCGTCGCCGACCACCACCGAGCCCACGTAGTTGCGGTCGAAGACGTTGTCGAGGCGGGCAAACTCGGTGAAGCGCCAGGCGCCGGCCTGCTGCTGGGCGGTGAGGCGCAGGTTGGCGATGAAGTAGGAGGGCGCCGGCAGCTGGCCGTTGGTGTCCTCCACGTACATCTTGCTGCGATACACGCCTTCCACCGTGCCGGTGATGGACGGGGCGATCTTCCAGGCCAGGTCGCCGAACACGGTGGTGCGGGGGATGCCGGGCATCAGCTTGCCGGCGGAGACCAGGGTGTTGGTGTTGCCGGTGCGGAAGTCCTCGTCGTAAATGGCGCGCAGGTGAGACACGGCGAAGCGGCTTGTCAGATTGCGCTGCCAGGCGGTGTCGAAGGACGCCTCGACGCCCTGGCGCAGGGTCTTGCCGGCATTCTTGTAGCTGGTGCGGCCACCGGTGGCCGCATCCACCACCAACTCGTCCTCGGTGTTGATCTGGAAGAAGGCCAGGTTGAGGCGGCTGTTGTTGCCGACGAAGGCCTTGGCGCCGATCTCGTAGTGTTCGCTCTTCGAGGGGTTGAGGCCGAAGTTGAAGCTGCCACCGCTGCCCGAGTAGAACATCTCGTTGAGGGTCGGCGTCTCGAAGCCGCGGCCCGCGCTGGCGTAGAGATTGACGGCCGGGTTGAGCTTGTACACCACGCCCAGCACCGGCGTCGTCTTGCTGTAGTCCTTGCGGCCACTGTCGTCGCCATTGACGCCAACGATGTACTGGTCATCCACCTTGAACTTCACCTGGCTGTGGCGCACGCCAGCGGTGAGCGCCCAGTTGCCCCGCGCCCATTCGGTCTGCACGTAGGGGTCGAGGCTCTCGACGCTGTCGGTCTCGTTGCGGCGCAGGCGGCCCTTGACGCCCAGGGTGGTGCCGACGAAGTTCTCGTAGCCCTTGCGCACGTCGGTGCTGGTGTCCAGGTCTACGCCGAAGGTGGTGGTCAGCCGGCCGCCGGCCAGGTCGCCCACGGCAATGTAGCGGGCGCCGATACCGTAGAAGCTGCGGTCGAAGTCGATGATGCCGCCGGAGTGGCGGGCATTGGCCTGCACGTTGAAGGGGATGGACTGGTACTGGATCACGCTGCGCTGGCCGCTGTAGGCCGACAGTTGCAGGGTGTCGCGGCCGATGCGGCGCTCGTAGGCGACGCCGGCCTGCAGGTGGTCGATGCTCTTGCGGGTGTCGTAGGCGAGGGCTGAGCTGTCCACCGCCTTCGGGTTGGCCTTGTAGGCGTTCCAGGACAGGCCGAGGGGATCTTGGGTGTTGTGCTGCCACATGCCGCTGATGGTGAAGGTCAGTTTGCTGACGTCGTCGGGCTTGCCGGTGAGCTTGAGGAAGGCCTGGTCGCGGGTGGCGGCGGAGTGGTCGCGGTAGCCGTTGGTGTCGAAGCGGGAGGCATTGAAGACATAGCCCAGTCCGCCGGCCTTTCCCTGGGCGCCCAGATCGGCCTTGGTGGTGCCATAGCTGCCGGCGGCAAAGCCGCCCTCCACGCTGGGGCGGTCTTCCGGTTCGCGGGTGAACAGCTGGATCACGCCGCCCGAGTGGTTGCCATACACGGCGGAGTAGGGGCCGCGCAGCACTTCCATGCGTTCGGCCACGTCCAGGTTGAAGGTGGCAGCCTGGCCCTGGCCGTCGGGCATGCTGGCCGGGATGCCGTCGGCGATCAGCTTGACGCCGCGCACGCCGAAGGCCGAGCGGGCACCGAAGCCGCGGGTGGAGATCTGCAGGTCCTGGGCGTAGTTCTGGCGGTTGTTGGCCACCACGCCGGGCACTGCGATGAGGGCTTCGGAGGCATTCACCCGGGGCTGGCCGGCGCTGATCTGCTCCCGGTCGAGCACGTCGATGGCGGCGGGCAGGTCGAAGCTGGCGGCTTCGGCGCGGCTGCCGGTGACCACCACCGGGTTGAGGGTGAGCTTGGCGTCGTCGGCGGCCTGGGCCAGACTGGCGCCACCCAGGGCGGCTGCGAGGGCGATGACGAGGGGGCGGGGGGTGAAGCGGGGCGGCATGATTCGTGTCTCCGATGTCTTGTTCTGGTCCGGGAGGTGGCCGGAGCGGGCTCGAAGATACCCGCTGCCGGGGGCCGGCGCCTCAAGAAAATCGTGATTTTCCGGGGCGGGGTGCTTCCCCGGGGTGGGGCTGCGGAGCGGGCCTGTATACTCGGCGCATTGATCGAAGCGTTCATCCCGCATGTTTTCGCCATCCCGGATCCGGATTGTCGTGCCGCGCCCCTGGGGCCATGCCCTGGCGGCCGTGCTCCTGCTGCTCGGTGCCATGCCCCTGCTGGCCCAGACGCCCCTGACCCTGCAGCTCAAATGGAGCCACGGTTTCCAGTTTGCGGGCTATTACGCGGCCCAGGAAAAGGGTTTCTATCGGGAGGCCGGCTTCGAAGTGAAGCTGCTGGAGGCGCGGCCCGGGCTGAACGTGGTGGCCGAGGTGAGCTCGGGTCGGGCGGATTTCGGTGTGGGCACCAGCGGATTGCTGATGGCCCGCCAGGCCGGCGAGCCCGTCGTCGTGCTGGCGGCCATCTTCCAGCATTCGCCGCTGGTGTTGATTGCCCGCCAGGATGCCTACCTCCAGTCGATCCACGATCTGGTGGGGCGGCGGGTGATGATCGAGCCGGGTTCGGACGAGTTGCTGGCCTATCTGCGCCGTGAGCGCATTCCCCTGGACAGCCTCACCCGCGTGGAGCACAGCTTCGAGCCGGAAGATCTGATCTCCGGGAAGGTGGATGCGATTTCCGCGTATTCGTCCAACGAGCCCTACGCCCTCGACAAGGCGGGGATGAACTACCACGTGTTCACGCCCCGCTCGGCGGGCATCGATTTCTACGGTGACAATCTGTTCACCTCGGAGAACCGGGTCAAGTACAGCCCGGAGCTGGTGCGGGCCTTCCGGGAGGCCAGCCTGCGGGGCTGGCGTTATGCCATGGACCACCCGGAGGAGGTGGCGGCGTTGATCCATTCCCGCTACTCCGACGCGCAGCCCCTGGATTTCTATCTCTTCGAAGCCCGCCGGATGGTGCCGCTGGTGCGCCCCGACCTGGTGGAGATCGGCTACATGAACCCGGGGCGCTGGCAGCACATCGTCGATACCTACGGAGACATGGGCATGCTCCCGCGGGATTTCGATTTCCGCGGCTTTCTGTATGCCGAAGGCGGCGCGGGTGATTCCGAGGGGCTGCGCCTTTACCTCGCCGCGGCCCTCGGGGGGCTGGCGCTGGTCATTGCCGTGGCCACCTATATCCACCGCATCAATCGCCAGCTGCACCGCAGCGTGGCGGAGGCACGGCTGGCCGCCGGGGAGTTGCAGGCCAGCGAGGAGAAGTACCGGGTCCTCACCGAAACCATGAAGGACGTGGTGTGGACCGCAGATGCCGACACCCTGCGTTTCACCTATGTCAGCCCGTCCATCGAGCGCCTGCGTGGCTACACCGTGGCCGAAGTGCTGGGCAGCCCCATCGAGAGTGCGGTCAAGCCCAGCGAGCGGAACACCCTGCGCAGCCTCGTGCGTCAACGCAGCCGCGCCTTCCGGGCCGATCCGGATGGGCCGCCGCATTTCTACACGGAAGTCTACGAGCAGCCCTGCAAGGACGGGAGCAGCGTGTGGACCGAGGTGGTGACCACCTACGGCCTCCACCCCCGCAGCGGCATCCTGGAGGTACATGGGGTGACCCGGGACATCACCGAGCGGCGTGCCAGCCAGGAACGCATCACGCACATGGCCGAGCATGACCTGCTCACCGACCTGCCCAACCGGGCGCTGGTCACCGATCGCCTGAGCCTGGCCCTTGCCACTGCCCGGCGCAATCGCCATCGGGTGGCGCTGTTGTACATCGACCTGGACCGCTTCAAACCGATCAATGACACCTACGGGCATGCGGTGGGCGATCTGCTGCTCCAGGAGGCCGCTGCGCGCATGCGTGCCTGTGTGCGGGAGTCCGACACGGTAGGGCGGTTTGGTGGTGACGAATTCGTGGTGCTGCTGCCCGTGGTGGAGGGCGCTGTGGATGCCCTGCGGGTCGCCGAGAAGATCCGGGCCGCCCTGGGGGAGCCTTTCCTGCTGGCCGGCCTGTGCCTCGAGGTCTCGTCGAGCATCGGTGTGGCCCTCTACCCCGAGGATGGCCGGGATCAGGAAGCCCTGCTGCTGAGCGCCGACCGCATCATGTATGAGGCCAAGCGCGAGGGGCGTGACCGGGTGAGCATGTCCGCGGCGGGGTGAGTCCGACAGTCGTCTTTCAGTGTTTAACAACATTTGAAAGTATGCCTCCGGGCTTGCTGTAGCCTTGCCGGGCGTGAACACTCGAATGGAATCCTCCTCATGTCTCCAGTGATCGGGCGCTTGTCCGCCATGCTTTGCTCCGTGCTGATTCTCGGAGCCTGTGCCACCCCACCCGCCAAGACTCCACCCGTGAAGCTGGCGGTCGGCCAGACCGAGCGTGGCGTGCTTGTGTGGTTGCCGGACAACGTGCTGTTCGACTTCGGCAAGGCCACCCTCGACCCGGTCCGCTCGCCCCCCTACCTGGATCGGGTGGCCCTGCTGCTGAAGGAAAAGACCACCAAGTCGGTGTCCCTCGAGGGGCATACCGACTCCATCGGTTCCGAGAACGCCAACCTTGTGTTGTCCGTTGCCCGCGCCACCGCCGTGCGTCAGGCCCTGCTGGAGCGCCAGGTGGCGGAGGGCCGGATCACCGCCGTCGGTTACGGTCTGGCAAAACCGATCGCCCCGAACGATTCGGAGGCCGGGCGGCGCCTCAACCGGCGCGTCGAGATCATCATCCTCGACGAGAAGGTGGACAACCTGACCCGCGGCGAGCCGGCCGGGCTCTTCGAGGAGGCCTTCGGCAAGCTCAAGGCCGAGCTGGACAGCCTGCTCCAGGCCCGCGGCAAGGCTCCCCAATGAGCCACGACGCACTGTCTGCGCGCCGCAGGGCCCTGGTGCTGGGTGGCCTTGCCGCCGTGGCCGCACCCCTGGCGGCAGCGCCGGGTGAGCGGGGGGCGCCGCGCAAGCCGCGGCTGGCCGTGGTGCTGGGCGGCGGGTCGGCCCGCGGCTTTGCCCACATCGGGGTGGTGAAGGGGCTCGAGGCCCACGGCATCCGGCCCGATCTGATCGTCGGGTGCAGCGCAGGCAGCCTGGTGGGTGCGTTCTGGGCTGCCGGCTTCAGCGGTGACCGGATGGAAGAGCTGGCCCTGAGGGTGCGTGACAGCGAGATCATCGACGTGGTGCAGGGCCATGCGCCGCGGGGCATGGTGACCGGGCAGAGCCTGCAGAACTTTGTGAACCAGGCTTTGCGCGGGCGCAGCATCGAGAGCTTCCCGACCCCCTTCGCCGCCGTCGCCACGCGCTACCCGACAGGCGATCTGGCGGTGCTGCGCAGCGGTGACGCGGGCTTCGCGGTCCGGGCGTCGTGCAGCATTCCAGGGGTGTTCGTGCCAGCAGCCCAGGGCGCGCAGGAGTACCTGGACGGCGGGCTGGTCAGCCCGGTGCCGGTGCGGACCGCCCGCCAGCTGGGGGCCGACGTGGTGGTGGCGGTGGATGTGGGTGGGGCCGATCCGGCAGGCGACCAGACGGGGGGCTTGTTCGAGCTGCTCCAGCGCTCCTTCGAGATCATGAGCCACGCCCTGCGCACCAACGAGGTGGCCACTGCTGACATCGCCGTCCGCCCGGATGTGGGGCGGATCTCCAGTACCGACTTTGCCTCGCGCAAGGTCTTCATTGCTGCCGGTTTTCTGGCCGCCCAGCGGCTCGGGCCGGTGATCCTGGAGCGCCTGGCCGCCGGGCCGCGGCGGCGCGGCTGATTCCGCCCCTGGCAGGGGCGAGCTGTCGCCGATCAAGGCGGCGGCAGGGCCGGCGGGGCTAGCATGGTGGCGGTCGATACCGCCCCATTCTCCTGCGCAGTGCTGCCATGACTCTTTCTGCCAAGCCCCTGTGGCTCGTCGGGTTCCGGCCCTTCTTCATCCTCGCCTGCGCGGCCGGGGCGCTCCTGCCCATGCTCTGGGCCCTGGTCTTTTCCGGGGTGCTGCCCGCGCCGGCGGGGCGCTTCAGCCCGGTGCAATGGCATGCCCACGAGATGTTCTTCGGCTTTGGCTGGGCCGTGCTGGGCGGCTTCCTGCTGACTGCCACCAAAAACTGGGTGCAGGTCCGGGGCTACCATGGCGCAGCCCTGGTCGGGCTGGCACTGGCTTGGTGTGTCGAGCGCATCGGCATGGCCTGGGGTGGTGGGTGGCCGACGGCCCTGTTCTGGGCATCCAACCTCGTCTTCCTCGGCAGCATCGTCGTCATGCTGCTGGTCACGCTGCTGCGTTACCGCCACCAGGACAGCTTTGCCGACAACTACTTTTTTCTCCTGGTGCTGCCGGCCTTCCTGGCCGCCAAGCTGCTGCTGCTCTCCGATGCCCATTTTGCTGCCGGCGCGAGCATGAGCCTCGGCCTGTTCCGCATGGCCTTTCTGGTCATGCTGGAGCGCACCCTGACCCAGTTCATGAAGGGGGTGTTCCAGGTGGACATCCTGCGCCGGCCACGGCTGGATCTGGCGATCAAGCTGAGCGCCGCCTGTCTCGTCTTCCAGGCATGGATACCTCCCGCGCTGGCCTTGGCCGTGCTGGTGATTCTCGCGGCCCTGCTGCTCTACCGGTTTGCCTGGTGGCGGCCCGATCTGGGCTTCCGCCGTCTGGAACTGGCGGTGATGTACCTGGGCTACCTGGCCATCGTGGCCCAGCTGCTGCTGGAGGTCCTGGCCCTGGTGGGCCTGCGGGGCTGGACCGGCAGCCTGCCGATGCACGTATTCACCTTCGGTGCGATGGGCCTGATCATCCCGGCCATGCTGGTGCGCATCTCCCTCGGGCATACCGGGCGCAAGGTGGTGTTCGACCGTGGCGACCGGCTGGTGATCCGGATCATGCTGCTGGCCTTTCTGGTGCGCATCGTGCTGCCCCAGGTGTTCCCCGCGGCCTATCCCCACTGGATCCATCTGGCGGCCCTGGCGTGGACGGCCGCCTTCGCCATCCTCGGCTTCCGGCTGATCCCCCGCCTGCTGGCGCCCCGGGTGGATGGGCGGGAGCACTGAGGCGCGAATCGGGCCCGGGGCTCATCGGGCCGATCGGCATATCGCGGGTCAAGGAAAGTGCCCCCCGGCGGGTGATAGGGTGCATCGATGAGCCTGCATTCCCTGGAGGAGCCTTCCGTGCACTACCCCCCGTTTTTTGACGCCGTGCCCCGCGTGCGGGTGCGTGACCCCCTTGCCGAGTTCCTCGGCGCTGTCGACGGTGGTGTCATTGAATACCGCTATCTCGATGCCGTGCGTCTTGCCGGGCATTCCTGTCCGACCGTGGCGGGGGCTTACGGGCTGACCCGGCTGGCCCTCGGTGCCCTGTACGGCGCAGCCATGGCGGAGCGGGGGGGCGTGCAGGTGACGCTGCGTGACGAGGCCCCGGCCGGGGTGGCGGGGGTGGTGGCCAGTGTCGCCTCCCTGCTCACCGGCGCGTGTGGCGATACCGGCTTCAAGGGCCTGGCCGGCCGTTTCGAGCGGCGCGGCCTGCTGGCCTTCGGTGTCGAGCAGGCCTGGGAACTGCGCTTCACCCGGCGCGACGACGGCAGCTCGGTGGATGCGGCGGTCAACCTGCGTGCGGTGCCGGCGGATCCGCAGATGATGCCGCTGATGCAGCGTTGTCTGGCGGGTGCCGCGGACGAGGAGGAGACGCAGCTGTTCCGCAGCCTGTGGCAGGACCGGGTGCGCCGTATCCTGCTCGAGCACGGGGATGACCCGGAAGTATTCGTCATTCGCCACATCGACTGATCAGGAGGCTCCATGTCACCCAAACCCTCTGATGCGGATCTTCCCCCGCAGCCGGGCTGCTCTTCACCACCCTGTTATGCGGCGGAGTTTCCCGGCTATTTCGGTGAGGGCGCCGAGCCGCCCGATCCGGCCGTGATCGATGGCCTGAATGCCCTGCTGGAAGCCGAACGTGCCGGCGCCAAGGTGCTGGCCATCCTGCGGGACGGGCTGGACGCCCGCTCGCCCCAGCGCCTGCTGCTGGAACGCCTGCAGAAGGATGAAGGGGCCAACGCGGTGCGCCTCTACAAGACCATCCGCCGGCTGGGGGGCGTGGCCTCCCACGACACCGGCGCCTTCGTGCAGAAGACCCTCGCCGTCGATGGGCTTGCCGCACGCCTGGTCTTCCTCAACAAGGGGCAGGCCTGGGTGGTCAGGAAGATCGACGAGGTCTTGCCCGGGCTGAAGGACGAGGCGGCCCGGGAGATGCTCGTCGAAATGCGTGTGTCGCACCTGGACAACATTGCCGCCTGCGAAGCCCTGCTTGCCAGTGGCTGAGGGCGGGTGCGCAGCGCCGGGCATTGATCTGGCTCAAGCCTGAAAAAGACTCTGTAGCGCCTGGAATGCAGGCCTTCTGTGCCCTCCGGACCCCCGCCCCGGGTGAGTAAATGGCGTCTGGATCACAGGCAGGAGAGGAAGTGATGGATCTCGCAGCAAGCGCCGTCCCGGTGGAGGCGCCCACCGTACCGGGCAACCGGGGAATCTGGGTCGGCATCCTGTGCGAACTGAGCGAGTTTGCGCTGATGTTCCTGGCCTGGGCGTGGTTCCGCCACGTGCACCCCGATGACTTCCACGCCGGTCCGGCCATGCTCAACGCGGGAGCGGGCATTGCCAACACGGTGGTCATGCTGACCAGCGGCTACCTGGCGGTGCGGGCCGTGCTGGCCATCCGGCGCGGGGATGGGATCGCGGCGCGCAACTGGCTGATCGCGACCCTGTGCGGCGGACTGGCTTTTCTGCTGATCAAGGCTTTCGAGTTCCGGTGGAACATCGAGCATGGCGTGGTGGGCACCGGGAACAGCTTCGTGGCCATGTACTACTACCTGACCTTCAATCACCTCGTCCATGTGGTGTGGGGCTGCCTGGGCCTGATCTGGGCCATCCTGCGGGCGCAGTTTGGTGCCTACAGCGCGGCGGACCATGAGGGGCTTGAAGCGGCGGTGCTGTACTGGCATGCCACCGACCTGGCCTGGATCGTCATCTTTCCCCTGCTGTATGTGCTGCACTGAAGGCGTGTCATGACGAAGATCGATGAAAACCGGGCGACGGTGGTGTGGCTGGGCCTGCTGGCGCTGACCCTCGGAAGTGCCTGGCTCGGGGAGGGGGCTCTGCCGGCAGGCCTCACGGCGGCGGTGGTGGCCGTGATCGTCGGGCTCAAGGGGATGTTGGTGATCCGCCATTACATGGGCCTGGCAGAGCCCGGTTCCCGCCTGCGCATGGCGATGCGCCTGTACTTTGTGGTGGTGCCCGCGCTGATCCTCGTTTCGGCGGCGCAGGGGGCTTGAAGAAGCGGCTTGCGGCGCACAAGAACGGTGCGGCTCCCCGGGTTTCCGGAGGGCCTTCGGGCTGCAGTATTACCCCATTCTGGTGCATCACAAAAACATTCGACGCGCGCGAATTGCCTTGCTATTGTGTGTATGCGCGGACCTCCTCACGGCCGCCTTTATTTCATGGAGCGCGTCAATTGGGTACTAAGCTTTACGTGGGCAATCTGGCCTACAGCGTGGATAAGAGTCGTCTGGAAGAAATTTTTGGCGAGTTCGGCACCGTGGCTTCTGCCCAGGTGATCATGGACCGCGAAACCGGCCGCTCCAAGGGTTTCGGCTTTGTCGAAATGGGTTCCGATCAAGAGGCGCAGAGCGCCATCTCTGCCCTCAACGGCAAGAGCTTTGACGGTCGCAACCTGACCGTCAACGAAGCACGTCCCCAGGAGCCCCGTAGCGGCGGCTTCGGCGGTGGCGGCGGCCGTCGTGGTCCGGGCGGTGGCGGTGGTGGTGGCGGGTTCGGCGGCGGTGGTCGTCGCGGCCCCGGCGGTGGGGGCGGTGGCGGTGGTTTTGGCGGTGGCGGCGGAAACCGTTACTGAGCGTTTCTCCAGCCCGTGTCTGTCGGGCTGACTCCTCCGTTTCAAGTCAGTGCCGGTGACCCTGCGGGTCGCCGGTCGCTGTCTGTTCAGCATTCCCTAGTTGAATCCCTTTTTTATTCCGGCATGACGGGAAGGTGATCTTGGCCAAGACCAATTATTCGTTCGAGAAGCGCCAGCGGGAACTGGAGAAGAAGCGCAAGCAGGAGGAGAAACGCCTGCGCAAGCTTGAAGGCAAGGGAGCATCTGACGAGGACGAGGCGGAGGCCGAGCTTCCGGACTCCTCGCCAGCAACCGGAGATGACTCCGGCACGGCAGCGTAAGCCGCTTCGGCTGACCGGGCCGCGGCCCGGACAAGGATTTCACAAGGCCCCGTCTTCGGGGCCTTGTTGCGTATGGAGCCGATGAGCACGGGCCCTGGCCCCGCCTCAGGCAGGGTCGAAATGCTCCAGCATCAGCTGGATGCTGGCGACGCCGTTGTACTCATTGACGGCCAGGCGGAAGGCCGCGTGGATGGTCTGGGCCGCCGGCTCCGCGTGGTTGAACTGGATCGCGTCGATGCGGGTGTTGCCCTTGCGCAGTTGCAGCTTGAGGTGCTTGTCCTTGAGGATACGCTGGTTCTCCACCCGGAAGGTGTCGTCGAACACCGGTGCCGAGAAGCCCTGACCCCAGATCTCCCGCTCCAGCAGGCGGGCGGTTTCCAGGTTGTAGAGACTGTCCTCCAGCGGGCCGTCGGTTTCGAGGCTGCGGGTCAGGTCGGCGGGGTCGATCAGGCCTTGCACGACACTCTCGAACAGGGCTTCAAAGCGTCCAAGGTCGTCCTCCCGGATGGTCAGCCCGGCCGCCATGGCGTGGCCCCCGAACTTGAGGATCAGCTCCGGTGCCTGCTTGGTTACCAGATCGAGGGCATCCCGCAGATGCAGACCGGGGATGGAGCGGCCCGAGCCCTTGAGTTCTCCCTCGCTGCCCCGGGCAAAGGCGATGGTGGGGCGATGGAACTTCTCCTTGATCCGCCCGGCCAGGATGCCGATGACCCCCTGGTGCCATTCGGCCTCGAAGAGCACCAGGGTTGAGCGGGCTCCCGGGTCGATGGCGTCCAGCTCGGCCATGGCGCCTTCCTGCATGTCGGCTTCGATGGCCCGACGCTCCCGGTTGAGCTTGTCGAGCTCCTGGGCGATGTTCAGGGCGCGACCCATGTCGTCGGTGATCAGGCATTCGATGCCCAGGGACATGTCCGCCAGCCGGCCGGCGGCGTTGAGGCGGGGGCCGAGGGCAAAGCCCATGTCGAAGGTGGTGGCCCGGCTGGCGTCGCGGCCGGCCGCCGCAAACAGGGCACGCACGCCGGGTTGCATACGGTCGGCGCGCATGCGCTGCAGCCCCTGGGAGACCAGGATGCGGTTGTTGTGGTCGAGCTTGACCACGTCTGCCACCGTTCCCAGGGCGACCAGATCGAGCAGGTCCGCCAGATTAGGCTCGGTCTTGCCTTCGAAGGCGCCCCGGTCGCGCAACTCGGCGCGCAGGGCCAGCATGGTGTAGAACATGACGCCGACGCCGGCCAGGGCCTTGCTCGGGAAGGGGCAGCCGGGCTGGTTGGGATTGACGATCACATCGGCCTCGGGCAGCTCGTCGCCGGGCAGGTGGTGGTCGGTGATGACGGTGGCGATGCCGTGCTCCCGCGCGGCAGCCACGCCTTCGACGCTGGCGATGCCGTTGTCCACGGTGATCAGCAGGTCGGGCTCCATGCCGGCAGCGAGCTCGACGATGGCCGGGGTGAGGCCGTAGCCGTACTCGAAGCGGTTGGGGACCAGGTAGCCGACCTCGGCCCCGAAAGCCCGCAGGGCGCGCACGCCGACGGCACAGGCGGTGGCGCCGTCGCAATCGTAGTCGGCGACGATGACCATGCGCGCACCTGCCTCGATGGCGTCGGCCAGGATCTGTGCAGCGTCATGCACGCCCTTCAGCTGGGCGGGGGGCAGCAAGGCCTTCAGGCTGTAGTCGAGCTGCTCGCGATTGTCGATGCCGCGGGCCGCATAGATGCGAGCCAGCAGGGGGTGGGTGCCGGCGTCGAGCAGGCGGCTGACGGCGCGGCCGGGGACCGGGCGGGGCAGGATGCGGGTCATGGGGTGCTTGATTTGGGTTGAGGGGCGGTCGCCAGCAGGGCGTCGAGGGGCTGGGGTTTGCGCCAGAACTTCCACAGGCCGGAGGCGGCGATGTCGGCTTCGAGCAGGTGTCTGTCGTCGGGTACCCGGATGCGCACGCCGTCGAGGCGGCGGGCCTTCAGGTCGGCGAGCAGGGGCGCGAACCAGTGGGTCTCGAGCTGCCGGAGTTCGTGCAGCCAGGCGTCCCGATCGTGGTGCAGGGCAGGGCGCTGCAAGGCGTCGAGCAGGGCCAGGGTCGGGCCGGTGGGCGTGGTGTAAGTGCTGCATGCCGCGGGCGTCAGCCCGGCCAGGCGGGCCAGGCCGACGGCGTAGGGCTGGCCCGCCTGCAGCCGGGTGATCCGCGGCGTGCATGGGGCCTGGGCCGGGCCGCCACCCCACAACCAGATGCCGTTGATCTTGCGCTGGCCGGCTTCTTCCCGAGCGGCATTCACCGGGTGGCTGTACAGCCACACCTCGATCTCGTTGGACAGGCGTGCCCACGGGCGGATGTCCTCGCCTTCGGGCAGAAACAGCTGCACCGGGCGGCCATTGACGTCTGCCAGGGGGTGAAAACGCGGGGCGGGCTGCTCGGCCAGGTGCAGGTACCAGCGGTCCGGGGCCGGGGCCTCGAAGTGTCCGATGTCGGCAAAGGTGTCGTTGAGCCCGGCCATGAGGATGTCGGCCTCCTGCCGGGTGATGGCCAGCCCGCTGGCGTCGGCGAGGAGCAGGGTGTCCCGGGCAAAGTGCAGGTGCACCGGGTCGCAGCACAGCCAGTGGCCGCCGGCTGCCATGTCGGGGCCTTCTTCACCACTGCGGCGCAGCAAGGCGTGGGAGACGCTGCCGTTGAGGCCGAGGGCTTCGGCCAGCAGCGCGTCGGTGCTGGTCGGTCCGGTCCAGCGGCTGCGTGCGAAGCCGAGCAGGGTGGCCAGCGCCGGCAGGGGCTGGGCATGGGCAGGGTGTTGGCCGGGAGCGGCGGCGAGCCAGCTCAGGCCGGGAATGATCAACTCGAGTTGCATCGGGAAAAGCCGGGTTGGCCCACCCGTGGATGGTGGAATGGCCATCTGACCGGGGGGCGCGTGGGTGCCATAGGTGATGTTGTTCGGGGCGTCCGCCTGAGGGTGCCTGTCCGCTCGGGAGATAAGCTGCCGAGGGGGAGCGACATTCTAGTGGAGTGCCGCAGGCCTGCGGGGCCGGGCTGCACCCTGGCGTGCACGGCCCTTGGCGGACGGCATTTCCCTACGGAGCGGTGATCCATCTGGCGGCAAAGGCGCTGGAGCACTGACGTGCCTGGGTCGCACCCAGATTGCGGGTTTCGCTGAAGCGGCATTGGGGGGCCACGTCGCCGCCGAGGAATTCTTCGGTGGCGCTGCGCAGGCCGCGGGCGTCCGGATGGGTGGCCGAGATGGCTCCCGTGGGTGCAAAACCACCGCGGTACGGGGTTCTCGGTCCGTCGGTCAGCAAAAAGAGCAGGCGGCTACCTGCCAACGATTTGCGGCCCTCAGGGGGCAGGAGGCTGATCCGGGCGCCGGGTTCCAGGCGGGTGTCGGGGCTGTACTGGTTGGGGTAGAGCAGGCTCAGGCCGCCGTCGCCGGCCATCAGCACATACAGATGCCCGGGGCGGTCACTGGTGATCTGCATCGGCGTGCCTGCAGCCGTGGCGCGGCCTGCGGGGCGGGCATCGAAGCGCCGACGCTGGTCACGCTGGGCGTGGATGGCCTCCAGGCTGCGTCGGGGGGCATCGGTGCCGGTGGGGTCGGAGGTCCATGAGAAGGGGGCGGGAATCAGCGCCGGATTGCCGGCGAGAGCCAGCTGCTGTTCACCCGGTTTGCGGTCCAGGAGCGGCTGGGCGCAGCGGCGCAGGGCGTCGCCGTCGGCCAGGCCGCTGTTGCCCGGTGTCGGCGCCCGGCCTTCGAGGCAGGCCAGCAGGGCCTGGGTGGCCAGACCGCCATTGCCGTCTTCGAAGGCCGCCCGGTTGCGCGGGGCCGCCAGCAGGATCTGGACATTGGCAGGCAGCGGCGTGCCAGCCTGGCCGAAGCTCTCGCTGCTGCAGGCGCCGTCGGCAACGGGCTGGCGGCTGAAGCGGCTATGCACCGCGGTGGTGGGCTTGCGCTCGTCGCCGCGGCCGGCATCGATGACGACGAAGACCTTGTCGGTCCGGGCCGCCAGGCCCTGCAGGTAGCGGTGCAGTTCTGTGGCGGTGAACAATTGCTTGTCGTCGCTGAGAATGGCGTCGCCGCAGTCTGCGCCGCTTCTCGGGCGGGCGCCGAAGGCCGCGATGTGGATGAACACCCGGTCCTGATCACCGATCCGTGCGTCGAGTTCGGCCAGGGCCTGGCGCAGGCCGTCCAGGCTGAGGGCGGCAAGGTAGCGGGTGTTGGTGTCGGGGACGCCCATCAGCGCGGCAATGCGGCCGGCACTGCTGGCATCGGCCTTGGGGTCAGAAGGTGTCAGGCTGAGGATCAGGGCGTGGTTGCTGGCCCTGGCCGCGCTGCGCGGTAGGGCGGCGGAGCTGCCGCTGCGCAGCGGGGAGGACGGGGCCGGGGAGGCACTGTTTTCGGGTGGTGCGCTGCCCAGGTCGGTGCTGTCCCGTTGAATCCAGCCGGTACGGTTGCCGGAGATCTCCACCCGTACCCACTCGCCGCGCACTTCCAGCACCTGGACGCTGCTGCGCCGGTGCACCTCGGCGATGCCGAAGGCGAAGGACGAGGGGGTATCGCGGAGCTTGTCGGGCCGGGTCATGAGCGCCGTTTGGGCGCTTGCCAGGGCGGGCAGGGCGAGAAGCAGGGCGGCAAGGGTGGCTCGAAGCATGGTCAGGTTCCTGGCGGGGCGGGCGGGGGCCATTGCCGCAAGGCCATCCCGGCGCATGCGGCATGGGATTGTAAGCCCGGCGCAGGGCAGGATACCCAGTCCTTGCCAACTCCGGCACAATGCGCCCTCGCGCCGTGTGCCGGCGTTTCCGGTTTCGTGCTGATGTCCTATGAATTTCTCGTCGGCCTGCGCTATACCCGCTCCAAGCGGCAGGCGCAGGGCCGCAATCGTTTCATCTCCTTTATTTCAATGGTGTCCATGCTGGGGATCGCCCTGGGTGTGGCGGCGCTGATCGTCGTCCTGTCGGTGATGAACGGCTTCCAGAAAGAGCTGCGCACCCGCATCCTGGGGGTGGCGTCCCACGTCCAGGTGAGCGGGTTCGACGGGGAGCTGAGCAACTGGCAGCGGGTTGCCGACGATGCCGCCAAGCACCCGCAGGTGCGTTTTGCCGCGCCCTTCGTGCAGGCCCAGGGCATGTTGTCCTATGACCAGACGGTGCGTGGCACGCTGATCCGCGGCGTCGTGCCCGACGCGGAAGACAAGGTGGCAGATTTCGCCCAGCACATGCGCTTCGGGCGGCTCGGTGACCTGCGTGCCGGCGAGTTCGGCATCGTCCTGGGGGCCGATCTGGCCCGGGCGCTGCGGGTGTCCATGAACGACAAGGTCACGCTCATCGCCCCCCAGGGCCTGGTGACGCCGGCGGCCATCCTGCCGCGCCTCAAGCAGTTCCGGGTGGTGGGCATCTTTGAAGTGGGGATGTACGAGTACGACTCCAGCCTCGCCCTGGTGCATCTCAACGACGCCCAGACGCTCTATCGCATGGAGGACCGGGTGTCCGGCGTGCGCCTCAAGCTCGACGATCTCTTCGAGGCGCCCCGGGTGGCGCGGGAGCTGACGGCCTTTGTGGATGCGGATGCGGTGGTGTCGGACTGGACCCGCAGTCACGCCAATTTCTTCCGGGCCGTGCAGATCGAGAAGAACGTGATGTTCATCATCCTGCTGCTGATCGTGGCCGTGGCGGCCTTCAACATCGTGTCCACCCTGGTGATGGCGGTGCAGGACAAGCAGGCCGATATCGCCATCCTGCGCACCCTGGGGGCCAGCCCCGGCTCCATCATGGGGATCTTCGTGATCCAGGGGGCCCTGATCGGCTTCATCGGGCTGGCACTGGGGGTGCTGGGCGGCGTCAGCCTGGCCCTCAACATCGACGTGGTGGTGCCGGCCATCGAGCGGGCCCTGGGCATCCAGTTTCTGGCCAAGGATGTTTACTACATCTCCGATCTGCCCTCCGAGCTGCAATGGGCGGACGTGATCACCATCACCAGCGTGTCCTTCGTGCTGACCCTGGTGGCCACCCTGTATCCGAGCTGGCGGGCGTCGCGCCTCAATCCGGCGGAGGCCCTGCGCTATGAGTGATGTGACGATGCGAGCGCCGGTGATCGAGTGTCACGGCCTGTCCAAGTCCTTTCGCGAGGGCGACGACGCGGTCCAGGTGCTGAGCAATGTGTCCCTGGCCGTGGCCCGGGGAGAGCGGGTGGCCGTGGTGGGCTCGTCCGGGTCTGGCAAGAGCACCCTGCTGCACCTGCTGGGCGGGCTTGATGCGCCCTCGGCCGGGGGCGTGAAGCTGCTCGGCAAGGACTTCTCGACCATCTCCGATGCGGAGCGCGGCCGGCTGCGCAACGAGTCGCTGGGTTTCGTGTACCAGTTTCACCATCTGCTGGCCGAGTTCTCGGCCCTTGAAAACGTGGCGATGCCGCTCTTCGTGCGGCGCCTGAAGAAGGACGAGGCCCTGGCCCGGGCGGCGGAGACCCTCAAGGCGGTCGGGCTGGGCCACCGCCTGAGCCATACGCCGGGCGAGCTGTCGGGCGGCGAGCGCCAGCGCGCCGCCATCGCCCGGGCGCTGGTCACCCGGCCGGCCTGCGTGCTGGCCGACGAGCCCACCGGCAACCTGGACCGGCAAACGGCGGAGAAGGTCTTCGCCCTGATGCTGGAGCTGGCCGAGGAGCAGGGCACGAGCTTCGTGATCGTCACCCATGACCCGCTGCTCGCCGCCCGCACCAGCCGGGTTCTGAATCTGCGTGACGGGGTGTTGTCGGCGGGAGACTGAGGGGCAGCCCGGCTGTGTTGCCGGGCGCGGGCCGGATTTCGGGTTTCCCTTAAGTTTGCAGGCGCCGGGGCCGATAGGTGGTCAGTAGCGAGAATCACGACCACGACCTTGTCGGAGCCTCTATGAAAACCCTTTTCTTACCTGCCGTCGCCATGCTCAACCGCATGCGCTACCCGGCAAAGTTCTCCCTTCTCGGCGTGATTGCCCTTCTCGTGGTCGGCTTCCTGCTGACTCAGCTGACCTTGTCGCTGCGTTCCAGCATCACGTTCACCGAGAGCGAACTCGTTTCGATCCAGCGGGTGCCCCGGCTGCTCAAGGTGCTGGAACTGACCCAGCAGCACCGGGGCTTGTCGTCCGGGGTGCTCAACGGTAATGAGGAGTTGCGGCCGCGCCTGCAGAAGAAGACCGACGAGCTGGTGGAGGCGATGAAGGCCGCCGACGAGGTGCTGCAGGCCGATGTCGCTCCGAGTGCGAGCCGACGCTGGACCGAGGTGCGCAGCGGCTGGGAGACCCTGCTCGGCAAAGGCCTGCAGATGGCCCCGCGGGACAACCTGGTGGCGCACACCGGGCTGATCCGCAAGATCGTGCTGGCCCTGCACGATCTGGGTGACGATGGAAACCTGACCCTCGACCCATCGGCTGATACCTACTACCTCATCGACAACACCCTGCGCCGTGTGCCCGACGTGTCGGAGCGCCTCGGGCGCCTGCGTGCCATGGGGACTGGCGCCCTTGCCGCAAAGGCGGTGGATGACCAGCGGCGCTTCGACCTCAGCTCCCAGCTGGGCGAGTTGAACATGGCGGTGCTGGATCTCAACGAGAACTTCGAGCGGGCCGCCGCTGCCAACGCCAACATCCGTCCGACCCTGGATGCCCTGGGCAAGGATTTCAACACCTCCACCTCGCAGGTGGTCGATCAGCTGCAGAACCATGTCCTCAAGGGCGATCTCGAGATGGCGCCGCCGGCCTACTTCGACATGGTCACCAAGACCATCGATCTGGTGTTCTCCAAGACCTACGGCACCCTGATTCCCGAAGCCACCTCCCTGCTCGAGAAGCGGCTCGGCAAACTGAAGCAGGATTTTTACGTTGCCGCGGCGCTCTCCGGTTTGTCCCTGCTGGCGTTGCTCTACCTGTCAGTGGGTTTCTGCATCGCGGTGATGCAGTCAGTGCAGGAGCTGCGGGCCGGCGCCCAGGAGCTGGCTGCCGGTAACCTGCGCAGCCGCATCGACTTTTCGGCGTGGGATGAACTGAGGCAGGTTTCCGACCAGTTCAACCAGATGGCCCAGTCCTTCTCCGATGTGATCGCCAAGGTCCAGTCCGGGGCCAATGACGTGGCCGGGGCTGCGGTTTCCCTGTCCAGCTCGGCCGCCATGGTCTCGAGCGGGTCCGATCAGCAGAGCTCGGCGGCCTCCAGCATGGCGGCGGCGGTGGAGGAGATGACTGTCGGGATCGAGGAGATTGCCTCCAGCGCGTCGTCCGCAGAAGGCATCTCGTCCGAGTCCGGGCGGCTGTCCAGCGATGGCGGTGCGGTTGTGGCGCGCACGGTGGAGGAGATGGAGCGCATCGCCACCTCGGTGCGCGAGTCCGCTTCCGTGATCCAGGATCTGGGCGACCAGTCGGTGCGGATCTCGACCATCGTCAACTCCATCAAGGAGATTGCCGATCAGACTAATCTCCTGGCCCTGAATGCGGCCATCGAAGCGGCCCGGGCCGGCGAGACGGGGCGTGGCTTTGCCGTGGTGGCCGACGAGGTGCGCAAGCTGGCCGAGCGTACCGCCAAGGCCACGGACGAGATCACCAGCATGGTGATGGCCATCCAGAAGGGCACCAGCCGCGCGGTCGATACCATGCAGGACGGGGTGACCCGGGTTCAGGAGGGCGTGGTGCTGGCGGGGCAGGCCGGCAGCTCGATGGACCAGATCCGCGAAGGCGCCACCCACGTGGTGCGGGCGGTCACCGATATTTCTGCGGCCCTCCGGGAGCAGGGGGCGGCCAGCACGGATATCGCCCGCAACGTCGAGCGCATTGCCCAGATGGCGGAGCAGAACTCCAATGCGGTGCGGGAGACGGCAGGGACGGCCCGCCGGCTGGAGAACCTGGCCCAGCAGCTGCGCTCGGAAGTGTCCCACTTCCGCATCTGAGCCATTCTTCGCCGAAAAAACAAAACCGGAAGCCCAGGCTTCCGGTTTTGCTTTTTATGGCTTCTTCAGCGGCGTCGGCGCCGGTGCCAGTGGTGGATCAGGTAGGTCCGCCAGGCAAGCCGGGTGAGCAGGTAGCCGGCAAGGGCGAGGCCCGAGGCCAGTACGATCAGGCCCAGGGCCAGGGGGCGGCCAAGATCGGCCATCCAGGTTCCGAGGGCAGAAATCCAGTTCAGCAGATCGCCACCAGCCCATTCGGGCGGGGGCGTGAAGCCCACCGTGCCGGCGCCCAGCAGCCCTTCGCCGATGGAGAAGGCCAGGATGTAGAGCGGGACGATGGTGAAGGGGTTGGTGTAGAGAGTGGTGAACAGGGCCAGGGGCAGGTTGACCCGGAGCGCCATGCAGGCCAGCGCCGCGCCGAGCATCTGGAAAGGGCCGGGGATCAGGCCGCAGAACAGGCCGATGGCAACGGCGCCGGCGGCCGAGTGGCGGTTCAGGTGCCATAGCCGAGGGTGGAGCAGGGTCGTGCCGAAGGGCGCGAGCCAGCGGTTGGCGGCAAGCGACGTGGGGTCGGGCAGGTAGCGTTTCAGCAGTCGTCGCATGGGCGGTGGGAGTGGGGCAGCCGGAGGCGCCAAGGCTGCGTGGATTCTAACCGAGGCCGGGGGCCTTGGTGATTCGGGCCGCTCGGGCTAGATTTCGCGCCATGCGGATTATGTGTTTGGGATTTTTGTTGGGCGTCCTGCTGTGCCAGACGGGCGCCAGCCTGCCTGCGGGTGGGGCACAGCTTGCGGCGGCGGCCGGGGCGATGCTTACCCTTGGCCTGGCCAGGGCGGCGCGTCCCTGCTCCGGTGCCACGATGCGCCGGGCCCTGCTGGCGCTGATGCTGCTCGGGGCTCTCCTGGCTGGTTGGGGCTACGCCGCCTGGCGTGCCGACCTGCGGCTGGCTGACAGCCTGCCGGCCGAGTGGGAAGGGCGCGACGTGGCGCTGACCGGTGTCGTGGCATCCCTGCCCCAGGACTTCGAGCGGGGCGTGCGTTTCGATTTTCATGTGGAAGACAGTGCGGCCCCGGTGCCTCCGGTGATCTCCCTGGCCTGGTACCGGGGTTTTCGGGACGGGGAGATGCACACTCTGCCCGGGATACATGCGGGTGAGCGCTGGGCGCTCACCGTGCGCCTGAAGCGCCCCCACGGCAACGTCAATCCCCATGGCTTTGACTACGAGGGCTGGTTGCTGCAGCAGGGCGTCCGGGCCACGGGCTATGTGCGGCCGGCGGAGGGCAACCTGCGTATCACGGCCCGGGTGCCGGGCCTGATGTACGCCATCGAGCGTGTCCGTGAGGCGGTGCGTGAGCGCTTTCGCCAGGCACTGCCCGACGGGCCCTATGCCGGAGTTCTGGTGGCCCTGGCGGTGGGGGATCAGCGTTCCATCCCGGCCGGGCAATGGCGGCTCTTTGCCCGCACCGGCATCTCCCACCTGGTGGCCATCAGCGGCATGCACGTCACCATGGTGGCGGCCCTGTTTGCCACCCTGGCGGGGTGGGGCTGGCGCCGCACACCGGCCCTGGCCCTGCGTTGGCCGGCCCAGCAGGCGGGCGTGCTGGTGGGGTTCTGCGTGGCGCTGATTTACTGCCTGCTGGCGGGGTGGGGCGTGCCTGCCCAGCGCACCCTCTACATGCTGGGCTGTGTGGCTCTGGCCCTGGTGCTGCGCCGGGATACGGCCCCCAGCCGGGTGCTGGCCCTGGCGCTGGGGGTGGTGCTGGTGCTCGATCCCTGGGCGGCCACGGCTGCCGGCTTCTGGCTGTCCTTCGGGGCGGTGGCCTTGCTGTTTCTGGTCAGCACCGGGCGGATCGGGCCGGAAGGGCGTCTGGTGGGTGTGCTGCGCACCCAGTGGGCGGTCACCCTCGGCCTGGTCCCGGCCTTGCTGGTGCTCTTCCAGCAGTTCTCGCTGGTTTCGCCCCTGGCCAACGCGATTGCGATTCCGCTGGTGAGCTTCATCGTCACGCCCCTGGCGCTGCTTTTTGCGCTGCTGCCCCTGCAGATCCTTGCCGATCTGGCCCATGGCAGTTTTGCGCTGACCATGGTCCCCGTGAGCTGGTTGGGGAGCCTGCCTTGGGCGGCCTGGCATCAGGCCGCGCCGCCGCCGGCCCTGGCCGTGACGGCCACCCTGGGTTGCCTGTGGGCCCTGCTGCCCAGGGGCACGCCGGCCCGCTGGCTGGGGCTGGCGACGCTGATCCCGCTGGTGCTGTGGACTCCGCCGCGTCCCCTGGCCGGTGAGGCCCGGGTCACCGTGCTGGATGTGGGGCAGGGCCTCGCCGTGCATGTGCAGACGGCCACCCATGATCTGCTCTACGACACCGGGCCGGCCTTCTCGGCGGACGCCAACAGCGGCGAGCGCATTCTGCTGCCGTATCTGCGGGCCACCGGGGTGCGGCGATTGCAGGCGCTGGTGGTGACGCATCAGGACAATGACCACGCCGGGGGCGCCGAGGCTGTGCTGGACGGCATTCCGGTGGATCAGGTGCGCAGCTCCCTGCCGGAGAATCATCCCGTGCGCCTGATTGCCGGCGTGCGGGATGTGCCCTGCGCCGCGGGGCAGGCCTGGGTGTGGGATGGCGTCCGCTTCGACATGCTGCATCCCGCGCCCGGTGCCGTGGCCGGCAAGACCAATGACCAGGCCTGCGTGCTGCGGGTGGAGGCTGCAGGCCGGCGCCTGCTGCTGACCTCGGACATCGAGGCTGTTTCCGAGGCCGGTCTGCTGCAGCGGGACGCAGCGGCCCTCGCCAGCGACGTGCTGGTGGTGCCCCATCATGGCAGCCGGACTTCGTCCACGGCGGCCTTCATCGCCGCCACTTCGCCGCGCTGGGTGGTGTTTCCGGTGGGCTACCGCAACCGTTTCCGGCACCCCAACCCCGAGGTGTGGGCCCGCTGGGCGGCCAGTGGTGCGGGCATGCTGCGCACGGATGAAGCCGGGGCGGTCAGCTTCGAGCTGGGCGGCGCCGGGCTGCTGCCCGAGGCGGAGCGGGGCCGGCAGCCGCGCTATTGGCACGGGCGCTGAGGCTTTAGGGGTGGTCGGTGGATGCTATCCTTGGCCCGTTCCCTTCAAGTGCCCTGCCATGAGCTTTCCTGACAGCCTTCGCCAGACTTCTTCCAGTACGCCGGCCTCCAGCCTGTTGCCTCGGCAGCACAGCGTCCAGTGCATCGGTGCCCATGGCCTGCACCGCATGGCCTACACGGAATGGGGCGATCCGGCCAATCCCCGGGTGCTGGTATGCGCCCATGGCCTGACCCGCAACGGCCGGGATTTCGACGACCTGGCCCGGGCCATGGCGCCCCATTACCGGGTCGTCTGCCCCGACGTGGTGGGGCGTGGGCGCAGCCCCTGGTTGCCGGTGAAGGACGACTACCAGCTGCCCACCTATGTGGCTGACATGGTCACGCTGATCGCCCGGCTGGGTGTGGATAGCGTGCACTGGGTGGGCACCTCCATGGGCGGCCTGATCGGCATGCTGCTGGCCAGCCTGCCCGATACCCCGATCCGCCGGCTGGTGCTCAACGACGTGGGGCCGCTGGTCACCCTCAGCTCCATTCAGCGCATCGGCCAGTACGTGGGGCAGGCTCCGGTGTTTCCCAGTCCGGAGGCGGCGGAGGCCTACATCCGCGCGGTCAGCGTGCCCTTCGGGCGCCTGACGGATGCCCAGTGGCGGCACCTCACCGAGTTTTCGATCAAGGAGGCGGAGGGTGGCTGGGTGATGCGCTACGACCCGGGCATCGCCGAGCCCTTCCGCAAGTCGCCCCTCGTTGAGGACGTGGATCTGTGGCAGGTGTATGACGCCATTGCCTGCCCGACCCTGGTGGTCCGAGGTGCCGAGTCCGATCTGCTGCTTCCCGAGACGGCGGCCGAGATGAGCGCCAGGGGCCCCCGGGCGCGGCTCGTCGAGGTGCCGGAGGTGGGGCATGCCCCGGTGTTGATGGATCCGGCACAGATCGCGCCGATCCATGACTTCCTTCTGGAGGCGGGCTGATGCAGGGGGCCTGGCTGACGGCCTTTACGGCCGTGGATTGGCTTGCCCTGATCTGGTTCCTGGTGTGCTGGTTTGGCTACGGCTGGGTGGTGGAGCATGGCCCCGGCGGCACCATGCGCGGCCTGCTCGGGGCCAGCCACTGGTTTCGTGAGGAGTGGGGGCGCCAGCTGCTGCGGCGCGAGGTGCGGGTGGCGGATTCGGCCCTGATCGGCAACCTGATGCAGAACGTGTCCTTCTACGCCAACACCACGATCTACGTGATCGCCGGCCTGCTGGCCCTGCTCGGTACCATGGACAAGCTGATCGATGTGGCGTCCGACCTGCCCTTTGCCCGGCATGTGTCGCGGGAGGTGTGGGAGGTGAAGCTGATCCTCTTGCTGCTGGTCTTCGTGGTGGCCTACTTCAAGTTCACCTGGGCCCTGCGCCAGTTCAACATGCTGTCCATCCTGATCGGTGCGGCGCCGCCGCCGGGTGAAGGCACCGAGGAGGATGCCCAGCGTTTCGCCAAGGTGAACTCCCTTGCCGGTGACGAGTTCAACCGGGGGATCCGGGCTTATTACTTCGGCCTCGCGGCGGTGTTCTGGTTTGTCCAGCCGTGGGCCTTCGCGGCGGTGACCACCCTGATCGTGCTGGTGCTCTACCGCCGGGATTTCATGTCCCAGACCTACGCCGCGATGCGGCGCTAGTCATTCGTCCTGCTGGAGCTTGACCGACACCGAGTTGATGCAATAGCGCAGCCCGGTGGGGGCGGGGCCATCCTCGAAGACGTGGCCCAGGTGGGCGCCACATTCCCGGCACAGCACCTCGGTGCGCACCATGAAGTGGCTGCGGTCCTCGGCTTCTTCAACGTTCTCGGGGGCCGCTGCGCTGTGAAAGCTCGGCCAGCCGCAGCCCGAGTCGAACTTGTGGGCCGACGAGAACAGGTCGGCGCCACAGCATGTGCACACATACTTCCCAGGCTCGGAGCAATCCCAGTAGCGCCCGGTGAAAGCGCGCTCGGTGCCCTTCTGGCGGGTCACTGCGTATTCCTCGGGCGTCAGCAGGGCACGCCATTCGGCATCACTTTTCTGGATCTTGCGGGGCATGAAGGTTCTCCAGGGCGGGCGGGGCGAGCCCCGCCCGGTTGCTTCAGTGCAGGTGCTTGGGCATCTGCTCGGCCTGCTCTTCCGGCAGTTCGGCGTGCACCGCCTCGCCCTCGGGGGAGGGGTACATGGGGGCGCCGCAGTCGTCGCAGTATTCCATCGGAAACTCGTTGTCGAGGATCAGGATGTCGGTGATGCCGCAGGCCTGCAGGGTGGCTTCGATCTGGCCGAGGGTCTCGCTGCTTTCGTCCTCGGCGCCCAGCAGGGGCCACACCACGCCATGCACCACGTCGCTCTGGCCGCTCAGGGTGAAGCCGATGCGGAACTCCTCCACCTGGCGCTCGAAGAAGGGCGCCACCACGGCCCGGACCCCGGCAGCGGGGGTATCGAGGGTGGTGCTCAGGAAGGCCACCGAGGCCTGGATCGAGTAGGGGCGGGAGGCCTTGTCGGCTTCGCGGCTGGCCGCAAAGTAGGCGTTGGGCAGCACCACTTCAAAGGCGCAGCCGGTGAGCAGCGGGGCCACGCAGGCGCCGCCCTGGGCGCGCCACTGTTCCAGGGCCTGGTCACGGCTGCAGTCTTCTTCCTGCCAGCGGAAGATGGGGGCGCCCTTGGGCACCATCACCGCGCCCAGCAGGTAACGGTTGTCGGAGAGGAACTGGGCGGTTTCCGGCAGGTTGTCGGTCTTGATGTGCAGGTCGGTGTCGGCTTCGGCGGCCTTGCCCAGGTGGGTGGCGAAGTCGGCCGTGGCGCAGTAGCCCTGGGGCAGCTGATCCGGGCTGAACAGGAAGTCGGCGAGGGCCAGCTTGACCCCGGTGGCCAGTACGTGGGCCTTGAGATGGACCCGCAGGTTGGCCATCACGGCGGCGGCGATGGGGGCGGCCGGAATGCGGTAGCGCGACCAGGCCATCACCGGTGCGGCGATCAGCAGCACGTCGTGCTGATCGTCCGACTTGAGGGCGCCTTCGGCCCGCGACTCGATCATGTCGGCGAGTTCGTCGTAGGCGTGGACGCTGGAAGTAGCCGAGCTGAGGTGGTCGAGGGCGGTGGTGAGGGCTTCTTCATCCTCGGCCCGCAGCAGGCCATCCACGGCGTCGGCCAGGCGCTGGTCCCAGAAGTGATCTTCGGCGCGGCTGCTGGAGTCGGCCAGGCCATTGGCGAGCCACAGGAGTTGTTCGGCGTCGCGCGGCAGTCCGCCGCGGCGCCCGAGTCGGTTGCGTTTCATCGGGGCTCTCCTTGTTATATGAATTGGACAGGGCAGGGAGGATGGTGATTCCGTACTTCAGTACGAGGCGGGATCGAGCCGCACTTCCTGCAGGATGATGGTGGAGATCTCTTCGATGGACTTGGCGGTGGAGTCCAGCCACTTGATGCCTTCGCGCTTCATCATGCGCTGGGCGGCCTCGATTTCGTGCAGGCAGTTGTCGATGGAGGCGTAGCGGCTGTTGGGGCGGCGTTCCTGGCGGATCTGGGACAGGCGGTCGGGGCCGATGGTGAGGCCGAAGAGCTTGCTGCGGTGACGGGTCAGCTCGACTGGCAGCTTGTTGCGCTCGAAGTCTTCGGGGATCAGCGGGTAGTTGGCGGCCTTGATGCCGAACTGCATGGCCAGGTACAGGCTGGTCGGGGTCTTGCCGGAGCGGCTCACGCCCACCAGGATCACGTCGGCCTCTTCGAGGTCGGCGTGGGAGACGCCGTCATCGTGGGCCAGGGTGAAGTTGATGGCCTCGATGCGCCGCTTGTAGTCCTGGCTTTCGGCAATGCCGTGGAAGCGCCCGGCGGTGTGGGTGGAGCGCTGGCCCAGCTCACTCTCCAGGGGTTCGATGAACTTCTCGAACAGATCGAGGAAGAGCGCGTCCGCCTCGCGCAGGGCGGCTACCGCCAGCGGGTCGACAAGGGTATTGAAGACGATCGGCCGGATGCCGCTCTCGATGGCCGCGTCCTTGATGCGCAGGGCGCAATCGTGGGCCTTTTCGGGGGTGTCCACGAAGGGCAGGCGGTGGTGGCGGAAGCGGGTTTCCGGAAACTGGGCGAGAAGACTGTGACCAAGGGTCTCGGCGGTGATGCCTGTGCCGTCGGAGATGAAGAAAACGGGGCGGGTCTGGGTCATGGAAGTGCCAACAGGGGAAAGGACATGAGCGCCGGACCCATCCAGCAGGGCCGACGCCGCATCTTATCCCATTCCGGCGATCCGGCCGCCAACAGGCTGACCCGACCGGAAAAACCGGCTCGCGTGGCGCTTCGTGATCGAGTCGGCAGGGCCGGAAAGCCCCGGCGCGTTAGGATAAACCCTGCATGCGGCAGGGCAGCAAATCGCTTTACAATGCGCTCCAACAAAAATATTCACATGCCGCTTTCGACCCTTTTTTCCCTTTTCTCCCAGGAAGATCCCCATGTCCCGTAACGTCATTCCCTTCCAAGAACTCCGCATGACCGATGTGGAGCAGGTTGGTGGAAAGAACGCCTCGCTCGGCGAGATGATCAGCCAGCTGCCCGCCAGCGTGCGCGTGCCCGGCGGCTTTGCCACCACGGCCGATGCCTACCGCGAGTTCCTCGCCTATCAAGGCCTGGCCGAGCGCATCAGCGGCGCCCTCGAGAGCCTGGATGTGGATGACGTGGTGGCCCTGGCCCGCACCGGCGCCCAGATCCGCCAGTGGATCGTGGACACCCCCTTCCCGCCGGCCCTCGAAGCCGAGATCAAGACTGCCTACGAGAAGCTCACCGCCGAAGGCGAAGGCAGCTTCGCCGTGCGCTCCTCCGCCACCGCCGAAGATCTGCCCGACGCTTCCTTCGCCGGCCAGCAGGAATCCTTCCTGAACATCCATGGCTACGAGAACATCCTCCACGCCATCAAGGAAGTGTTCGCATCCCTGTACAACGACCGCGCCATCGCCTACCGCGTGCACAAGGGCTTCACCCACGCTGAAGTCGCCCTGTCCGCCGGCGTGCAGCGCATGGTCCGCTCCGACATCGGCGCCTCCGGCGTGATGTTCACCATGGACACCGAGTCCGGCTTCGACGGCGTGGTCTTCATCACCGCCTCCTACGGCCTCGGCGAGACCGTGGTGCAGGGCGCGGTGAACCCCGACGAGTTCTACGTCCACAAGGCCACCCTGGCCCAGGGCAAGCCCGCCGTGATCCGCCGCAACCTCGGCTCCAAGCTCATCAAGATGGTCTTCGCCGAGAAGAAGGAAGCCGGCAAGTCCACCCGCACCATCGACGTGGCCGAAGCCGAGCGCAATGTTTACTCCCTGACCGACGCCGACGTGCTCGAGCTGGGCCGCTACGCCATGATCATCGAGAAGCACTACGGCCGCCCGATGGACATCGAGTGGGGCAAGAGCGGCGACGACGGCAAGCTCTACATCCTCCAGGCCCGCCCGGAAACCGTGAAGAGCCAGCAGTCCGGCCACGTCATGGAGAAGTACCGCCTCAAGCAGTACAGCAAGTCCCTCACCCACGGCCGCGCCATCGGCCAGAAAATCGGCGCCGGCCAGGTCCGCGTGGTCAAGGACGCCTCCGAGATGGACCGCGTCAAGGCCGGCGACATCCTCGTCACCGACATGACCGACCCCAACTGGGAACCGGTGATGAAGCGCGCCTCCGCCATCGTCACCAACCGCGGCGGCCGTACCTGCCACGCCGCCATCATCGCCCGTGAGCTGGGCATCCCCGCCATCGTCGGTTGCGGCAACGCCACCGAAGTGCTGGAAGAGAACGACGAAGTCACCGTGTCCTGTGCCGAAGGCGACACCGGCTACGTGTACCGCGGCAAGCTGGAGTTCGAAGTCGTCACCACCGACATGGGCAACCTGCCCGACATCCCGGTGAAGATCATGATGAACGTGGGCAACCCGGAGCTCGCCTTCGAATTCGCCCAGATCCCCAATGGCGGCGTCGGTCTGGCCCGTCTGGAGTTCGTCATCAACAACATGATCGGCATCCACCCCAAGGCCATCCTCGAGATCGGCCAGGTGCCGGCCAGCCTGCGTGCCGAGATCACCCGCCGCTCCCGCGGCTACGCCACCCCCAAGCAGTTCTTCATCGAGAAGCTGGTGGAAGGCGTCGCCACCATCGCCGCGGCCTTCTACCCGAAGCCCGTGATCGTGCGCCTGTCCGACTTCAAGTCCAACGAGTACCGCAAGCTGCTGGGCGGCGAGATCTACGAGCCGGAAGAAGAAAACCCCATGCTGGGCTTCCGTGGCGCCTCCCGCTACATCTCCCACAGCTTCCGTGACTGCTTCGAGCTCGAATGCGCCGCCATGAAGAAGGTGCGCAACGAGCTGGGCCTGACCAACGTGCAGCTGATGGTGCCCTTCGTGCGCAACCTGGACGAAGCCAAGGGCGTGGTCGACCTGCTGGCCGAGCACGGTCTCAAGCAGGGCGAGAACGACCTCAAGCTCATCATGATGTGCGAGATCCCCTCCAACGCCCTGCTGGCCGAGCAGTTCCTGCAGCACTTCGACGGCTTCTCCATCGGCTCCAACGACCTGACCCAGCTCACCCTGGGCCTGGACCGCGACTCCGGCCTGGTGGCCCACGCCTTCGACGAACGCGACCCGGCCGTGAAGATGCTGCTGTCCATGGCCATCAGCGGTGCCAACAAGCTGGGCAAGTACGTGGGCATCTGCGGCCAGGGCCCCTCCGACCACGCCGACTTCGCAGAATGGCTGATGGACGAAGGCATCCAGACCATCTCCCTCAACCCGGACACCGTGGTGGATACCTGGCTGAAGCTGGCGGCCCATAGCAAGGGCGAGTGATCCCGCTTCTGCGCTGAGCAGCAAATAAGGCCGGCCCGTCGAAAGACGGGCCGGTTTTGTTTTTGGGGTTGGCGGCGTGGATGCCGGGGGGCTTTCTGGCATAGTCTGTGCCGTCGTCATTGTTTGTCTTGCCGCCGCCATGTCACCCCGCAAGCTCCGTAAGCAGGTCTACGTATCGTCCACCTTTTCCGATCTGGAGCAGCACCGGGCTCACCTGAAGCTCGCGCTGGAGAAGGCCGGCTACGACGTGGAGTGCATGGAGCGCTACTCCGCCTTCGATACCCGGCCGGCGGACAAGTGTCTGGCCGACGTGGCTGCCTGCGATGTGTATGTGGTGCTGGTGGCCCTGCGCTACGGCCATATCCCCGCGGACGACAACCCGGCTGGCAAGTCGATCACCGAGATGGAGTACGACAAGGCGGTTGAAACGACACGCCCTAAGCTCGCCTTCGTGCTCGACATCGACGACGAAGACTTCGGCTGGCCGCTCAAGCGCTGCGACAAGGACTGTCAGGACGCCAACTCAAACATCGCCCGTTTCCGCGAGCGGGTCGGCAACGAACTCGGCCGGGCACTCTTCACCACCCAGGAAAGTCTTGCTACCGCGGTCCTTCAGGCCCTGCGCCAGCAGGAGATTACGGAGATGCCCGCCGGCGAGCGCGACCAGGCTCAGATCCGCGAGGCCTACCTCGACTGGTTGCGCCGCGAGTGCGACAGCGTAGAACTCCTCGGGCTTGACCTGAAGGAAAGCCGCAACGTTGGCCTTGGCCACGTCTATGTACCGGCGGTGACCAACGCGGACGTGAAGGGCAACCGCAAGGGTATCAACCTGGACAAAGGCCCCTTCCTGCTGCTCGACAATCTGGGGCGCAGTCCGCTCTACGTGCCCGGTGCCGCGGGCTCGGGCAAGTCCACCTTCTGCCGCTGGCTGGCCCTGGTTGTCGCCGAGGGGCGGGTTCCCGTGCACCGGCAGATCGCCGTCGATGAAGAGAAGTTCGCCGAGACGCTGCCGGATGCGCTCGCCGGGCGGCTGCCGCTGCTGGTCCGCCTGCGGGACTGGGCCAGCCACGGGGAGTTTCTTGCCGGTCGTGGCCGCTGGACCCGCGCGCAACTGGAAGCCAGCTTCGCCGGTTGGCTCGATAAGACCCGCCCCGGCGAACTCACGGGGGAAACCTTCCGGGCCGAGCTCAAGGCGGGCCGCTGCCTGCTGATCCTCGACGGCGTGGACGAAGTGCCCGAAAGCCGGGGCGACGATCTTCCCCGGCGCAACCTGCTCACTGGCCTTGCCGACGCTTTGCCGGCGTGGCGCAAGGCCGGCAACTGGCTTCTCCTAACCAGCCGCCCCTATGGGCTCGAAGCGGAGGATCAGCGCCGGCTTGGCCTGCCCATAGCTGAACTTGCCGATCTGCCGTATCCACTGCTGCGGCTTTTCGTACGTCGCTGGTTCGATGCTGCCGATCCCGCCAATGCTGAGGCCAAGTCCGACGGGCTATTGACGCACCTCGCCCAGCGGGACGATCTGGCCGAGATGCGAGCTAACCCCATGCTGCTCACCGCCCTGTGCGTGAAATACGACGAAGGCCGGCGCCTGCCCCAGGATTTCTACGCCCTCTACGACGCGGTGGTGCGACAGGTGCTCTACAAGCGTTGCGACACCGAGAGCGAACGGGATCAGGCCCGCAACCGGCTGGCGGCCATCGCTCTGGGCATGCACCGCGGCGAATCAGCTACGCCCAGGCAGACACCCGAGGCCGAGGTGACGGTTGAAGAGGTGGACCGCATCCTCGCAACGCTGGCGGAGGTGGATTGGGTCAGCGAATCCGGTGCGGCCGATGCGGGCGCCAAGCGTGAGTTGCTGCTGTCCGACTCTGGCCTGCTCCTGCCCCGCGACAACCGGCGTGCGGCCTTCTATCACCTGAGTTTCCAGGAGTTCCTGGCCGCCGAGCGCATCCGGACCTTGTGCGAATTGCCCGAGAGCATCCTCGCCCGCTACGCCGGTACCCCCGCCTGGCGGCGTACCCTGCGTTTCCTGTTCTGTGCCATCGTCGAGCGGGACAAGGCCGAACGGGCCGTCACCGCCTGGCAAAGTCTGCTTCCCGCCCTCGAACCCGTGGCCCTGGAGGCCAATCCAGCGCCGGCCCTGGTGCTTGCCGACAGCCTGGAGATCATCCATGCCAAGGGTTGGTCGCTGAACGAGGTCTCCAAAGCGCCGCTGCTTCGCGCCTGCGATCACGCCCTGCATCATCTACCGCCCGACATACGTGCCCAACTCTGGCTGACCCGGGGGCGCCTCGGTCTGGATGACCGCCCCGGCGTCGGATTGCGCTCCGATGGCTTGCCGGACATTGCCTGGGAAGCCTGTGAAGCGGGGGACTTTCTGTACGGCAGCGCAAAAGAGAAGCGCACGCTGACAACACCCTTCCACATCGCCCGCTACCCCGTCACCCACCGCCAGTTCCAGGCCTTCATCGACGCCGGGGGCTATGGGCAGGATGAGTGGTGGGCTGGCTTGGCAGAGCGGCCCGAGGTGACCCCGGCCGGGTGGTCCGAATCCAATGCCCCTCGTGAGAGCGTCTCTTGGTACGAAGCGACGGCTTTCTGTCGCTGGCTGGATGCACAACTCAGGGCTGCGGGTTTGCTTCCGGCGGGCTGGCGGGTGAGGTTGCCGACGGAGGAACGGTGGGAGCGGGCGGCGCGTGGCACCTATGGCCGGGAATATCCCTGGGAAGGGGATTTTCGTTCGGGGCTGGCGAACATCGACGAAACCCGGGGTGATGTCGGCCCCTGCAATCTGGGCCGTACATCTCCGGTAGGCCTCTACCCCGAAGGGAAGGCTCCGAGCGATACGCTGGACATGGCCGGCAATGTCTGGGAATGGTGCAGCGATGAGTTCGCTAAGCCGGAGATGTTTGGCCATGTGGGCGAGCGCCCGAGGGTTTTGTGTGGTGGTTCCTGCTTCGACGGCATGCACGGCTGCGGTGCAGCCCAACGTGGCGGGGCCGCCCCCGACTTACGCAGCCGCATTCTGGGTTTTCGGGTGTGTTGCGCAGCCCCCATCGATTGAGCCAGCCCGGATTATGTCATTTCCGTGGCCTCTGCTCGTTCCATCTGGCCCGCAGTAAGATGCGAGCGGGCTTGCCGCCCCACGACAACACACCCGGAGACCCCCATGACCCGTCTTGCCGCTTTCACCCTCGTCGCCCTTGCCCTCCCTTCCATCACCCACGCCATCTGCCCGACCGACCTGGAAGCCGCCGCCGTTGCCGCCGCCATCGTGGCCCGGCAGCCGGTGCCGTTGCCGGCGGGGGAGATGAGTATGGCGGATGGGCTGTGCGGGCAGGGCAAGGTGGTGCGCTTTCTGGGGCAGGCCTTTGGGCCGGTGGTGGGCTACAAGGTGGGGCTGACCAACCCGGCGGTGCAGAAGCGCTTCAAGCATGACGCGCCCCTGCGCGGCACGCTGTTTGCCAGCATGCTGGTGCAGGACGGAGCCGAGCTGTCGGCGGCCTTTGGCACGCGGCCGGTGATGGAGGCCGATCTGCTGGTGGAGGTGGGCGACCCGGTGGCCCTGGCCTGGGCGCAGACACCTGTGGAAGCGCTGAAGGCGCTCAGGACCTACACGCCCTTCATCGAGCTGCCGGACCTGATGGTGGACGATCCGGCGAAGCTGGGCGGGCCGATGCTGGCCATGATCAACGTGGGAGCGCGGGCCGGGGTGGTGGGCAGGGCGGTGCCGGTGAAGGCCACGCCCGGGCTGGCCGAGGCCTTTGCGGCGATGACGGTGACGATGAGCGATGACGGCGGTGCGGTGCTGGATTCGGGCAAGGGCAGCGCGACCCTGGGAAACCCGCTCAATGCGGCGATCTGGCTGGCGCGGGATCTCGCGGCGGCGGGGACTCCGCTGCAGAGGGGCGACCGCCTTTCCCTGGGCTCCTTTACCAAGCTGGTGCCGCCCAAGCCTGGCCTGAGCGTGCGGGTGACCTACGAGGGCCTGCCCGGCAACCCTTCGGTGGGGGTGCGCTTCCGCTGAGCGAGAAAAAGCCCCGGCCGGAGCCGGGGCGCAGGGGCCCCCGGGAGCGGGGGCCGGGAAGGGACTGTTGTTTTACTTGGACAGATCGATGGCGTAGACGCCCAGGCCCTTGCCGCTGCCGTCGTCGTCCTTCACCACGCTGATATTGCCGAGGCCCAGGGTCTGGGCCACGCCGAGCCTGCCGCTGGCCGACTTGAAGGTGACTGGGCCGGTGGTGCTGACCTTGGTGAAGCGCCAGCTGCGGGCGGCGCCGTCGGCGGCGAGGGTCAGGTTCTTGCGGGCCTTGATGTACTCGATGAGCACGTCCCGGTTGGCGTCGGGGGAGGCGTAGATCACGTTGCTGCCGTCCAGACCCGGGAAGCTGCCGCCGCCGGAGCCCCGGTAGTTGTTGGTGGCCACGATGAACTCGGCGGCCGGGTCGATGGCGGCGCCCTTGTAGGTGAGGTTGCGGATGCGGCTGCCCTTGGCCTGGGTCACGTCGATCTCGTAGCTCAGGTCGGCCGAGGTAAACATGTCGAAGTTGTAGCCCGGGAAGCTGGAGATCAGGCCCTGCTCGGTGCTGAGGCTGGGGTCGATCTGGTTGAAGCGTTCGGCGGCCTTTTCCAGCCAGGCCTTGATGCCGGCGCCGTTCACCTTCACCGCATAGACGGTGTTGGGGTAGAGGTAGAGGTCGGCGGCGTTGTTGATGGCGATGTTGCCGGCTGCCACGTCGGTGAAGTCTGACCCACCGGCAAAGCCGCTCTTGAAGGGGGCGCTCACCGACAGCACCGGCAGGCTGGCGTAGGCGGGCAGGTTGGCGGCCACGTACTTGCGCACGTAGTCGGCCTGGGCGGCATTGACCACCTGGATGGCGGACACGTCACCCACATCGGCAAAGTAGCTGGACAGGGCGAAGTCCGACTGGCCGATGGGCGTCTTCACATAATCGATGGCGGCGTTGTGTTCGGTCTGCACGGCGGCGGTGATGCTGGCGTCGGCGGCCACGTAGGTGCGGGCAGTAGCGTCGAGCAGGGTCTTGCGCAGGCTGACCTGGGTCTTGCTGGTGTCGATGGTCCACTTGCCGTTCTTCACCACCAGGTTGAAGTGGATGACGCCCAGGGCCTTGCCCCAGTAGCTGGGCATCACCGCGGGGATGCCGTGGAGGGTGCCCTTCACCTTGTCGACGCCGGTGGCGTTGCAGTCGGTGGTGGCGCAGCCGGCGTTGGGAAATTCGCTGTGGGAGTGGCCCATCAGGATGCCGTCGATGCCGGCCACCTTGGCCAGGTGGTAGTTGGCGTTCTCCATGGTGGCCGAGTAGGCCCGGGCGTCGAAGCCCCCGTGGGAGGCGGCGATGACCAGGTCGGCACCTTCGGCACGGGCCATGGGCACGTACTTCTGGGCGGCTTCGACCACGCCCTGCACATCCACCTTGCCGTCGAGCCAGCGCTTGTCCCAGGACAGGATGGGGGGCGGGGTGAAGCCGATGACGGCGATCTTGACGGTGCTTTCGATGTCCTTGCCGTCCTTGTCCTTGCCCTTGATCTTCCGTTCCAGGATCACATACGGTTTGTAGAGGGTCTGGCCGTCCTTGCGGCTGGTGACGTTGGACAGTACGAGGGGGAAGGCCGGGCCGACGCAGCTGGGCTGGCTGGCCACCGCGGCCATGCCATCCACGTTGAACTTGCTGCCCGTCACCTGGGCCAGGTAGGGCAGGCCGTAGTTGAACTCGTGGTTGCCCAGGGTGCCGGCGTCGTAGCCGATGCTGTCCATGGCCTTGTAGGTGGCCAGCTTCTGGCTGCAGCTCACGGGATTCACCAGGGCCTGGTAGTCGGCCAGGGCGGTGCCCTGAATGGTGTCGCCGTTGTCGATGAGGACCGTGTTGAGGTAGTCCTGCCGGGCCTGACGGATCAGGGTAGCGGTGCGCTCGAAGCCGATGGACTTGTCCTCGGCAAGCTTGAAGTAGTCGTAGCTGACGATGTTGGCGTGGAGGTCGGTGGTCTCCAGGATGGTCAACGGGGCGGTGGCGGATTCGGGGGGCGTGCGGTCATCGCTGCCACTGCCGGCGCAGCCGTGGAGGACGAGGGCGGAGGCGAACAGGGCGCCGATGGCGCGCAGGGGCAGGCGCGGCGTGTGGGGTGCGTGGGTCATGGTCGGGTAGGGGCGGATTGACGTCGGCGCACGGTAACGCCCGGGCATGACAGCGCGTTGAAGGGTGAGTGACGCTGACATGGCGCCGGGATGGCGGCGAAGTGGCGGTGAAGTGGTGGTGCCTTCGGCAGGCTCGCGGAGCGGCACGCTTTCGATTAGATTGAAGTGGTGACCCGTCGTGGAGTGGCCGATGACTTCCCCCGAACTTCTGGATCCCGAGCTGGCGGCCTTCATCACCGGCAACCTGTCCCTGCAGCTGGCGGCGACGGATGCGGCGGGTCTGGCCACGGTGGTGCGCTGCGTGGGGTGCCGGGTGTCGGCCGACCGGCGCCGGGTGACCCTGCTGATGCCCCGCTCCCAGGCAACGCCGGTGCTGGCGGGGATTGCCGCCAACGGGCGGGTGGCGGTGGTCTTCAATGAGCCCTCGAGCTATCGCACCCTGCAGCTCAAGGGGCGCGACGCCCGCATTGAGGCCCCGCTGCCGGAAGATGCGGACGCCCTGCAGCCCTATGCGGCGGGCTTTGCCCGACGCCTGGCGCCGCTGCAGGTGCCCGAGCCCTATGTGCGCACCCTGGTCAGCTGTTCGCCGGAGGATCTGGTGGCGGTGAGTTTCACCCCCCTTGAGGCCTACGCCCAGACGCCGGGGCCCCACGCTGGCCGGCGCCTGGCCCCGGGGGAGTCCGGCGCATGAGCCAACCCCTGAGCCTGGACCGCCTGCGCCCCTGCCTGGAGGGCATCGTGCCATCCGGCATCGCCACCTGCGGGGTGGATGGCATGCCCAACATCACCTACGTGTCGCAGCTGATGTACGTGGACCCGGAGCATGTGGCCCTGTCCTTCCAGTTCTTCAACAAGACCCGGGAGAACATCCTCGCCAACCCGGTGGCGACGGTGCTGATGATGGACCCGGACACCGCCGCCCGTTACCGGCTGACCCTGCGTTACCTGCGCACAGAGACGGCCGGGCCGCTGTTCGAGCGCATGAAGGCCAAGCTGGCGGGGATTGCCTCCCACGAAGGCATGAGCGCCGTGTTCCGGCTGCTGGGGGCGGACGTCTATCGGGTGCAGGCCATCGAGGCGGTGCCGGGGCGGGAGCTGCCGCCCGTCGAGGAGGGGCCGGCCTTGCTGCCGGCGCTGCGACGCAGCGTGGATGCCCTGGCCGCCTGCCCGAGTCAGGAGAGCCTGATTGACTGCTTCTGCACCTGCCTGGAGCGCCACTTCGACATCCGCCACCAGATGCTGCTGATGGCAGATGTCCCCGCGGCACGTCTTTATATCGTGGCGAGCCGTGGTTATGCCCAGCCGGGTACCGGCGCGGAGGTGCCGTTTGGCGTGGGGGTGATCGGGGTGGCGGCCCGTGAGCAGGTGCCGATCCGCATCATGTTTCCGGCCAGCGATTACGCCTACAGCCGCATGTTGCGGGACCAGGCCGCCGCCAGTGAGCTGGCCGGGCAGCTGGAAACCCGCATCCCCTTGCCCGGCCTGGCCGAGCCCGCAAGCCAGCTGGCAGTGCCGGTGATGGCGGGAGGCCGTCTGGTGGCCGTGGCCTATGTGGAGAGCCGCCAGGAATGCCACTTCGGCTACGACCTGGAGGATGCCCTGGTGGCGCTGGCGGCGACCCTGGGCCTGTCGATGGCGGCCAGCCTGTGTGCCGAGGCAGCGGAGGAGCCGGTGGAGGTCCGGGGGGCGCCACCGTCCGCCATGCCGGCCGGCGAGCCGGTGCAGGTGCGCTACTTCAACCGGGACGGCAGCGTCTTTCTGGGGGACGACTACCTCATCAAGGGGGTGGCCGGGGTGATCCTGTGGCGCCTCCTCGGGGATCATCAGCGGACAGGGCGCAGCGAGTTCTCCAACCGGGAGCTGCGTCTCGACCCGGCCCTGCGCCTGCCGGACGTGTGCGACAACCTGGAGGCGCGCCTCATTTTGCTGCAGCGTCGCCTGCAGGAGCGCTGTGGCTGGCTGGGCATCGAGAAGACTGGACGCGGGCGCTTCCGGCTGGTGCTGGCGCGCCCGGTGATCCTGCTGGCGGAGGAGCCCGCCTGAGCGGCCCGGCATCAAAGGTCAGCGCTGGCTGGTCTTCTGGGTAGTGGGGGGCTGGGGCACAAAGACAAAGTGCGGGGTCGGAATCGCCTGCCCCGGGGCCAGCGCGGCGGGGGCTGCCTCGCCCGCGGGGCCGAGGGCGCGCAGATAGCGGTAGATGGCACTCAGGTCGTCCCGGGTCATGGCCTGCAGTGCGCTCCAGGGCATGGGGGGCAGGCCGTTGCCCCGGGCCCGGGTGAGCCAGGCCTCCTCGTCCTGGCTGGCGGCCGTCAGGCGCAGGTTGCCGGGGTAGCTTACGCCCCAGGGGCCGCTGAAGCCGATGGCTGCGCCGGTGAGGCGGGTGGACTCCGGGATCTTGTCGCCGTGCTGGGCGTAGCCGGGCGTGTGGCAGTCGTTGCAGCCGCCAATGGCAATCAGGTAGCGGCCACGGGCCATCGGGTCGGTGTCGGCACTGTGGCCGGGGGCGGACTGGAGCAGGGCGGCGAGCAGGGCTGCCTGAAGGGCGAGGGTGCGGGGCATGGTGTTTCTCCGTGAGGGTTGATGTCCTCAGCGTAATGGGCGGGCCGCAGTCGCGTTCTTAAGAGTCTCGTCGGGAAATCCTAAATAAATGCTAAGGGGGGCCGGAACGATCTGTTTTGGGGTGGGTCTGACCGGCCGATGCCGTGGGTGATGGATGCGCTGCAACACGAAAGGAGTTCAGGGTGAATCTGGAGTGGTGGCACTGGATCGTGCTGGGCGTGGCACTGGTGGTGGCCGAACTGGCCGTGCCAGCCTTCTTCATCATCTGGTTTGGCCTCGGCGCCCTGTTGGTGGGGCTGGCCCTGCTGGTGCTGCCATCGCTTGGGGCGACCGCGCAGGTGGTGCTGTGGATCCTGGCCTCGGTGGCCATGGTGGTGCTGTGGTTCCGGGTGTTCCGGCGTGGTGATCACAAGACCCGCGTCGGTCAGTCGGATGGCGAGGCGATTGGCGAGATCGGCCTGATGGCCAAGGCGGCGGCGCCCTTCGAGCGGGGCCGGGTGCGCTTCCAGAAGCCCTTGCTGGGCTCGGAGGAGTGGGCCTGCGTTGTCGATGAGGCCATCCCGGCGGGCGAGCGGGTGCGGGTGGTGGTGGTGGAAGGCAGTTTCCTGAAGGTTGAACGGATCTGATCCAGGTACAAGGAGCGCGTGATGAGTGATGCAATGGTAGTGGTGCTGGCCATCCTGATCTTCGTGGTGGTGACGATCGCCAAGGGGGTGCGCATCGTGCCCCAGGGCGAGGAGTGGATCGTGGAGCGGCTGGGCAAGTATTTCGGGACGCTGAAGCCGGGCCTCAACATCATCATCCCTTACCTGGACAAGGTGGCTTACAAGCTGGTGACCAAGGACATCATCCTGGATGTGCAGGAGCAGGAGGTGATTACCCGGGACAACGCGGTGATCCTGACCAACGCCATCGCCTTCGTGAAGGTGACCGACCCGGTCAAGGCGGTGTATGGCGTCACCGATTTCTCGGAGGCGATCCGCAACATGATCATGACCACCTTGCGCTCCATCGTGGGCGAGATGGAACTGGACGAGGCCCTGTCGAACCGGGACAAGATCAAGGCCCGCCTGCGGGAGAGCATCGCCGACGAGGCGGTGGACTGGGGGCTGACCGTGAAATCGGTGGAGATCCAGGACATCCGCCCGTCGGATTCGATGCAGAAGGCCATGGAGCAGCAAGCCTCCGCCGAGCGGGAGCGCAAGGCCGTGGTGACCCGGGCCGAGGGGGCCAAGCAGGCGGCCATCCTGGAGGCCGAGGCGCGGCTGGAGTCGTCCAAGCGCGACGCCAATGCCCAGGTGATGCTGGCCGAAGCGTCCGCCGAAGCGATCCGCCGGGTGACGGCGGCGGTGGGTACCGAGACGGCGCCGATGCTCTTTCTGCTGGGTGAAAAGTACATTGCCTCCCTGGAGCGCATGGGCTCCACCGATAACGCCAAGATCGTGGTGCTGCCGGCCGACCTGCAGGAGGCGGTGCGCGGGCTGATCGGGGGTGCAACCCGTCGCTGAGGTGATGAGGGTTGGGGCGGGGGCCTGCTCATCGGGGCTTCGTCATCGGGGCCTGTCCATGTAGGATAAGCGCCCATGTTTGCCTACATCGTCCGACGACTGCTTTACGCGCCGCTCATCCTGCTCGGCGTCAATCTGCTTACCTTTGCCCTGTTCTTCGTGGTCAATACCCCGGAGGACATGGCGCGCATGCAACTGGGCGCCAAGCGGGTGACGCCGGAGGCCATCGAGCGCTGGAAGGTGGAGCGGGGCTACGACAAGCCGCTGCTGTTCAATGCGGCGGCGCCGGGGGCGTCCAGCCTTACGGATACCATCTTCTTCGAGAAGTCCCTGCGCATGTTCGCCTTCGATTTCGGCCGTGCCGACGACGGGCGAGACATCGCCACCGAAATCCGTACCCGCATGGGCCCGTCCCTGGCCATCGCGCTGCCGACCTTCGCGCTGGGCCTGATAGTCACGGTTTCCTTTGCCTTGCTGCTGGTGTTCTTTCGCGGTACCTATCTCGACTTCCAGGGGGTGGTGCTGTGCGTGGCGATGATGTCGATCTCCAGCCTGTTCTACATCATTGGCGGTCAATGGCTGGTGTCGAAGATCTGGCACCTGGTGCCCATCTCGGGCTACGGTGGGGGGCTGGATGCATCCCGCTTCCTGGTGCTGCCGGTGGTGATCGGCGTGATTGCGGGCATCGGTGGCAGCGCCCGCTGGTACCGCACGATCTTTCTGGAGGAGGCCGGCAAGGACTACGTGCGCACGGCGCGGGCCAAGGGCTTGTCCGAACTGCAGGCCCTGTTCCGGCATGTGCTTAAGAACGGCATGATCCCCATCCTCACCGGGGTGGTGGTGGTGATCCCGTCCCTGTTCATGGGTAGCCTGATCACCGAGTCGTTCTTCGGCATTCCCGGCCTCGGCAGCTACACCATCGACGCGATCAACGCCCAGGATTTCCCGGTGGTGCGGGCGATGGTCTTCATTGGTTCGCTGCTCTACATCCTTGGGCTGATCCTGACGGATCTCTCTTATACCCTGGTCGATCCGCGGGTGAAGCTGGAATGATTGACGTGCAACCCGTGTTCCTGTGGACCGATCTGCTCCTGTTCGGCCTGATCACCTGCATTGCGCTGGCGGCCTGGAGCGCGCGGCGCAGCGAGCCCATGCGCGCCGCTTGGCGCCGGGTGGGGGAGAGCGCCGTCGGCATGACCTCCCTGACCATCCTGCTGCTGTTCCTGGTGGTGGGGCTTGTGGACAGCCTGCATTACCGGCCCTACCTGCCGCCGGCGAAGGACGACAAGGTGGTGGCCGGCCGTGGGCCGCTCTCGACAGAGGTGCGGAGCGCCCTCGATGCCCTTGCCGAGCCCCTGCGCACCCGCACCGAGAAAACCTATTCCGCGCCCCTGGCCTATGTGCTCTTTGCCAAGCAGACCATCGAGAAGGCCGATGGTACCCAGCAGCGGGAGTTTCCCCGCCTGAAGTTCGGCGGCAGCGGTCTCCAGTATCCCGAGGAAGATCACACGGGCGATGTGCTGGGTCGGATTGGACTGGGCCTTGCCCTGGCGGCCGGGGCGTGGGGTGTGCTGGCCGGCGCGCTGGTGCAGGGCGTGGCCATGTCGCGGCAGGTGCCCTTTGGCGCGGCCTGGCGGGCCGTGTGGCGTGGCAAGGGTGGCTTGGCCTGGCGGGCGGTGCTGGTCACGCTGGGGCTGGTCTTCCTGTTCGCCGGGCCTGTTGCCGTGCTGGCGGGCGAATATCACGTGTTCGGCACGGACAAGGTGGGGCAGGACGTGCTCTTCCTCACCCTGAAGAGCATCCGTACGGCCTTGGTCATCGGGACGCTCACCACCCTGGTGACACTGCCCCTGGCGGTGGCTTTGGGGATCATGGCGGGTTACCTCGGCGGGTGGGTGGATGACCTCATCCAGTATGTATATACCGTGCTCAACTCCATTCCCGGTGTGTTGCTGATTGCGGCTGCGGTATTGATGATGCAGGTGGTGATCGACACCCATCCCCACTGGTTCGAGACGGCCGCTGAGCGCTCCGACGCCCGCCTGCTGGCCCTGTGCCTGATCCTCGGCATGACCAGCTGGACCGGTCTGTGCCGCCTGCTGCGGGGTGAAACCCTGAAGCTGCGGGAGCTGGAGTATGTGCAGGCAGCCCGGGCTTTCGGTGTGTCCACGGCCCGCATCCTGAGCCGGCATGTGTTGCCCAATTTGATGCACCTGGTGCTGATCGCGCTGGTGATGGACTTCTCGGGCCTGGTGCTGGCCGAGGCGGTGTTGTCCTACGTGGGGATCGGCGTTGATCCGAATACGGTGAGCTTCGGTACCATGATCAACGCCGCCCGCATGGAGCTGGCGCGCGAGCCGATGGTGTGGTGGAGTCTGATGTCGGCCTTCATCTTCATGTTCGTGCTCGTGCTGGCAGCAAACCTATTTGCCGACGTGGTGCGCGACGCCTTCGATCCACGGGCCAGCTGATTGCCGTCAGGGTTTGCGTTTGCGGGCCCGCCGCTGACCTTGGGGCTTGGCGGGGGCGAGCAGGGCCAGCTCGACGCCCAGCCGGTCGGTGATGGCTGAGGGGTCCGGCAGCATGGCCAGGTCGGCAAGCACGCCAATCCGGCAGCTCTCGCCCTGATCGATGATGCTCATCGTTACGCCAAGGTCTCCCGGTGCCGGGCTCCAGTACATTTCCTCGATGATCCTCGCACCGCAGAGCGTGTGCGGGTCGGGTGCAGCGGGAACCCGATAGAGCAGGGCGCTGGTCTTGCTGGCCAGCAGTTTCAGGGTCTGAAGCTGGACGGCCCGGGGTGTCTGGCCCATCAGGCTGAACAGGCCGAGGGCGCGCTGTGCCTCGTAGGCGTCGTTGAAGCTGCGGATCCGACGATCGATCTCCAGCAGCCGGGCGTCAGGTGCGTCGAGGCCGATCGGCAACTCCAGGGGAATCAGCCCGCTGCGATTTCCAAGAACATCGTCAGACGCTTCGTTGCGCAGGTTGACGGGCATCAGCGTGCGCAACTCGCTGCCCCGGGCTGTCGCCTCCTTGCCCAGGCAGTGATGAATCGCGCCGGCCAGTGCCGCCAGGATCACCGCATCTATCGTCGTCTGATGTGCCCGGGCGACCGCGCTGATGTCGGCGAAGGGTAAGGGGGCGCTCCAGCTGGCCCGTTTGTATCCGCTGGCCTGCCCCTTGAGTGGCGAGGCGCTATCGTCCGGCAGGCTGTTGAGCTTGCTGATCTCGAGGGCCAGCGCGGTGCTGGCGCAGGCGTAATCGAAGACCCGCTGCGGATTGAACAGCAGGCCCCAGTATCTGCCCCAGAACGCCCCGGAGAGCTTGATCCCTTCAATGACCGCCCGGGTGAGGGGGGCATACAGCTGATCGAGGAGTCCCTCGGGCCGGAGTCCGCTGTTATCGGGTCGGGCGGTGTCATCGCGCGCGGTAGCCATTGCGCGGAGCAGGCCGGTGATGGCAATGGCGTCCGCAAGCCCCTGATGTATGCGGGCGATGAGTGCGCTGCCCCCTTGGTAGTCTTCGACCAGATGAAACTGCCAAAGGGGCCTGCCTTGATCGAGCGGGCAGGTTGCCAGGGTGCCAACGAGCGTTTCGAGGGCCTCGTGCTGCGCTCCAGGGGGCAGGCTCGTGCTGACAAGGTGCTGTTGCATGTCCACCGGGCAGCTTTCCCAGACGGCGCCAACCCTGTCGTGCAGCACTCGCTGACTGAATCGTGGCAGGGGCAGCAGGCAGTTCTGCAGTTGCGACTCCAGCTGCTGCCTGTTCACCGGCGTTTGCGTGATCATCAGCCCCACCAGCTGCATGGGGCTGCTTGCCTGTTCGATCTGGAACCACACGGTGTCCAAGGTGGCGACGCGTTCCACTGTACTCATGGTGTTTCCTTCCGCGGATGTCCACATGAGGATGCCTGACGTCTTCTTCGGAATCCTGCTGCTTTTCTGAAGCCGTCGCGCAGGCCTGATCTGGCCCGTCCATTAAAGACAGCACGGTGTCGTGCCGTTAGCTGAGGTCTGATCTCGGTAAGCCGACCCGCCCTCGATTGTGGACAAAGCCTCGATGAACATGTTGGCCAGCACTGCCCAAGACGAGTTTGTTGTCTTCCACGATGAGGAGGCGTTACGGCCCATTCCGGATGCTGTCGCGGCGTGGAAAGTGCTTGTCGTGGATGACGATCCGGAAGTTCATCAGGCGACCACCTTTGCGCTCAAGGGGCTGCTCGTCTGCGGCAGACCGCTGGTGCTGCTTCATGCCCGGTCGGCGGAAGAGGCTATGGTGTGCTTGGGGGGCACTGCGGATGTGGCGGTGGTCTTTCTTGATGTCGTGATGGAAAACCACGATTCCGGCCTCGCGCTTGTGCCACGCATCCGGAAGGAGCTTGGCCTGGTCGATACCCGGATCATCCTGAGGACAGGGCAGCCCGGTTACGCCCCGGAGCTGAACGTGATCCGCGATTACGACATCAACGACTATCGGACCAAATCCGAGCTGACCCACACCCGGCTGATCACCACCCTGACAACGGCGATCCGATCCTACGATCAGATCCGGACCCTCAACGATGCCCGCCGAGGCCTCGAGATGCTGGTGGAGACGGGGAATCAGCTCTTCATTCCGCGGGACTCCCGCTCGTTTGCCGAGGCTGCCCTCGGGCACATCGAGGGACTGTTTGGCCACAGGGTGGATGCGGCCTTTTGTGGCCCGGTGTCGGGAAGCAGCGGAGACGGTGAGCAGGAGACCCTCGGCATCCTTGCCGCGACGGGTGCGTTGTCCGGGTTGCTTGGGTACGGCTTCGATGCGCTCGGAGAGCAGCCTCTGGCTGCAGCCCTGCGCAAGGCTCGGGCGCAGCGGGCACATGTCTTCGATGCGGGTTCGGTGTGCCTCTATCTGGGTCGGATGCATGGCAAGGAGGCGCTGGTCTATCTCGATCTTCCAGGGAACGGGGTCGGACCACTGGTGCGTCAACTGATCGAAATCCTGTGCGCCAATCTCCGGGTGAGCTTCGAAAATGTCGTCCTCTTTGAACGCCTTCATTTCTTTGCCTATTTTGATCCCCTGACGAAACTGCCCAACCGGACGCGATTCCTCGATCGTCTGGATGAAGGGCTTGCTGGCTTTGCCGGCGAGCGCTGGACGGTGGGAATCATCGATATCGTGAGGTTCTCGGAGCTGAATGACGCCCTCGGGCATCGCAGCGGCGATCTGCTGCTTACGGAGGTCACACGCAGGTTGAAAGCCCGCCTGGGGGCCGAGGCGCTCGTTGCCCGGGTTGCCGGGGACGCGTTTGGAATCTGCTGGCGTCCTGATGATGAAGAGACGTCGGCGGTGCTGGATGTGTTCTCCGCGCCCTTCGTCGTGCGCGGGCATGCGGTACCCATGCGTGCCCGTGCCGGGTTTGTCCACGCTGCATCCCTTCCTGGCGGGGCGGTGGAGCTGCTGAAACGGGCCAACCTGGCGCTGAGTCATGCCAAACTCGAGGGCGATCAGCACTGGCGCTTCTTCAACTCCGAGATGGAGGCCAACACCCAGAGTCGGGTGCAACTTCTCAATGAACTGCGTTCGGCACTGCACTTGCGCAAGGGGCTGGAACTCCACTACCAGCCCCAGGTATCCCCGAAGACCGGGCGTATCGTGGGTTGTGAGGCGCTCATCCGTTGGGTAAAGCCCCAGGGCGAAAGCGTGGCGCCGGATGTATTCATTCCCCTGGCGGAATACACCGGGCTGATTGTCGAGATCGGCGACTGGGTGTTCTCAGAGGCCTGCAGGCAGATTGTCCAGTGGGATCGGAGCGGGCTGCCGGCCTTCCGTGTCGGTATCAACATCTCCGCGGCCCAGTTCCGGGAGGCTGACTTTGTCACAAAGGTCTCCAGCGTCATTGCGCGCTCAGGTGTCGATCCTGCACGTCTCGAGCTTGAAATCACGGAATCGGTCGCCATGGAGGATCCTGATTCCGTTGCCAGGCAATTGAGGGAGTTGAAGGCGCTCGGATTGAAAGTGGCCGTGGATGATTTCGGATGTGGCTTTTCGTCCCTGGGCAGTCTCAACCGCCTGCCATTCGATCGAATCAAGATTGATCGGGCCTTCGTGCGGGAGCTGACGCCGACCACATCCCAGGACTGCATTGCCCGACTCATTGTCAAGCTTGCGAAGAGCCTTGGCCTGGAAGTGATCGCAGAAGGGGTGGAAACCATCGAGCAGGCGCGCCTGCTCGAAGACATGGGATGCAAGGAGATGCAGGGCTATCTCTATGGACGGCCGATGTCGGCAGAGGCCTTGGAGGGCTGGATCAATCGTGATGCGGCAAGTGAAGACAGGGGGTGGGCGTGACGTTCAGGATTTATTTTCTTAATCTTGTTGACACGTGGTGATTGTTCTTTATAATTCGGCCTCTCTTCGCTGCGGCGCACGATGAAGTGCTTCGGAGCGGTGAAGAGGGTGGTTGGAGCAGGTAGTTGATGTAGAGCTCTGATTGCGGCGTTAAGCGGTTTTGTTTCGGTGTTGGATTTC
>NZ_JAKLLN010000028.1 GCF_023150065.1 Zoogloea sp. | reverse complement strand
CGGCTGCAAGACCTTGGGCAACACCGAGCGCATACGCTTACCTTGGCCGGCGGCCAGTACGATCACTTCCATAGGGGTGTTCTCAGCTTGATTTATATGCGCGCCGGATTCTAGCAGGTGCATGTTAAGTTCTGTTGCAAAGCAGCATGCCGTTGGGGTTAAGCGTCGGGCGGAAGGAAATACGTCACACCTTGTTCCGGTGGGGGTGGAGGGCAGGCCCGAGCGCTGGCGACTGTTGATAGAATCGCGGGCTGTGTACGAGCACGCAGCTCGGCTTCTGGATACCTCCGAACACCATGCCCAACATCAACGCGCCCGCCTGGAAAGCCTTGCTGGCCCACCGAGACCAGATCTCCGGTCTGCATCTGCGCGACCTCTTTGCGGCCGACCCCGACCGCTTCAAGCGCTTTTCGGTTGAGCTGGATGGTTTGCTGGTGGATTTCTCCAAGCAGCGGCTGGATGAAAAGGCGCTGCGTCTGCTCATCGACCTGGCCGAGACGGCGCGTCTGGCCGAATGGCGTGACAGGCTGTTTTCGGGCGACAAGATCAATTTCAGCGAGAAGCGGGCGGTGCTGCACCCGGCTTTGCGGCATCTCAAGCTGGGGGCGTTTCCGTCGGCCGAGCAGGATGTGATGCCCGAGGTGCGGGCGGTGCGGGTGCAGATGCGGCAGTTCTCCGAGAAGGTGCGTGGGGGGCTGTGGCGGGGCTTTTCGGGCGAGGGGATCCGCGATGTGGTGAACATCGGGATTGGCGGGTCGGATCTGGGGCCCAAGATGGTGGTGCGCAGCCTGTCGGCGTATCAGCATCCGGGGCTGCGGATGCACTTTGTGTCCAACATCGACAGCGCCCATCTGGCCAAGCTGCTGGATTCCCTGGACCCGCGCCGCACCCTGTTTGTGGTGGCCAGCAAGACCTTCACCACCCAGGAGACCATGCTCAATGCCTACACGGCACGCGAATGGCTGTGCGCGGCGGCGGGCGAAGACTGGGCCCGGGCGCTGCCCCTGCATTTTGTGGCGGTGAGCTCGGCAGTGGATAAGGCGGCGGCCTTTGGCCTGCCCGAGGCCAATGTGTTCCGGATGTGGGACTGGGTGGGCGGGCGCTATTCGCTGTGGTCGGCGGTGGGCCTGTCGATTGCCCTGGCCATCGGCATGAACGGCTTCGAGCGCCTGCTCTCGGGCGCCCAGACTATCGACAACCATTTTCGCGAGGCGCCCTTCGAGCGCAACCTGCCGGTGCTGATGGCGCTGGTGGGGGTGTGGAACACCAACTTCCTGGGGGCCTCCACCAGCGCGGTGCTGCCTTATAACGAATCGCTGCGCTTTTTGCCGTCTTTCCTGCAGCAATTGGAGATGGAGTCCAACGGCAAGACGGTGGGCCGCGACGGCCAGCCCCTGAGCTGCCAGGCCAACCCCATCGTGTGGGGCGAGATCGGCTCCAACGGCCAGCATGCCTTCTTCCAGCTGCTCCACCAGGGCGGCTGGCTGGTGCCCAGCGATTTCATCGCCAGCGCCCAGAGTGACTTCCCCCTGCCCGGCCACCAGGCCCCGCTGATGGCCAACTTCCTGGCCCAGAGCGCGGCGCTGGCTTTTGGCAAGACGGAAGCCGAAGCCCGCTCCGAACTCGAAGCCGCCGGCATCCCCGCCGACCAGATGGCGGCCCTGCTGCCCCACAAGGTCTTCGCCGGCAACCAGCCCTCCACCACCATCATCCTGCCCCGCCTCGACCCTTTCCATTTGGGGATGCTGCTGGCGCTATACGAGCACAAGGTGTTCGTGCAGGGCGTGGTGTGGGGCATCAACTCGTTTGACCAGTGGGGCGTGGAGCTGGGCAAGCAATTGGCCGGAAGGCTGCTGCCCGCGCTGCAAGGCGTGGGGGATACCGTGGGGTTGGATCAATCCACCCGGGAGCTGATCGCTTGGTGCCGGGAGCACGGGGATTTCTGAATAGGCCCCTTGAGCAAGACACGGAATCGTATTTCGGCCCGGTGTGCAGGCGGCCCGCATAAAGAGGGTTGAAAGGAGACACGTCATGCATTCGATTCAACTCGGGATCGACATCGCCCAGGACACGTGCTGACGGGGTGAGACTGTTGCTTGAATGTCGCAGCAACGACTCTGCTTATTCCGTTGGGTCGAATCAATAGCAATTTGGGGCGTTATGCCATGACTACTCGGAAAGTTGCACTCATCACCGGCGTTACCGGCCAGGACGGTTCTTATTTGGCCGAGTTTCTCTTGGAGAAGGGGTACGAGGTGCACGGCATCAAGCGTCGTGCATCCCTGTTCAATACTCAGCGTATCGATCACATCTACGAGGATCCTCATAGCGATGATGCGCGCTTCAAGCTGCATTATGGCGATCTGACCGACAGCTCCAATCTGATCCGCATCATGAGTGAGGTGCAGCCAGACGAGGTGTATAACCTTGGTGCGCAGTCTCATGTTGCTGTGAGTTTTGAGTCACCGGAATACACCGCGGATGTCGATGCACTGGGGACCTTGCGGCTGCTTGAAGCGATCCGCTTCCTGAAACTCGAGAGAAAGACGCGCTTTTATCAGGCTTCGACCTCGGAGCTTTATGGGCTTGTTCAGGAAACGCCACAAAAGGAAGGCACCGCCTTTCACCCTCGCAGCCCATACGGCGTAGCCAAGCTTTATGCGTACTGGATCACGGTCAACTATCGTGAGGCATATGGCTTTTACGCCTGCAATGGCATTCTTTTCAATCACGAGTCTCCCCGCCGTGGGGAGACTTTTGTGACGCGAAAGATTACACGTGGTTTAGCCAATATCGCGCAAGGCCTGGAAACCTGTCTCTTTATGGGAAACATAGATGCTTTGCGCGATTGGGGGCATGCACGGGACTATGTGCGGATGCAATGGATGATGCTGCAGCAGGAGCAGTCCGAGGACTTCGTCATTGCATCGGGGTTACAGCACAGCGTTCGTGAGTTCATTGTCTGGGCTGCGGCTGAACTGGGCGTGCGCCTGCGCTTTGAGGGCACTGGGGTGGAGGAGGTTGGCCTGGTGGACGCTGTTGAGGGGGACAAGTCGCCGGCATTGAAGGTGGGGGATACGATCGTCAGGATTGATCCCCGGTATTTTCGCCCGGCCGAGGTGGAAACCTTGCTGGGGGATGCAACGAAGGCGAGAGAAAAGCTGGGATGGGTTCCCGAGGTTTCGGCCCGGCAGATGTGCGCCGAGATGGTCGCAAGCGATCTCGAGGCTGCCAGGAGGCATGCGCTCCTTAGAAAGCATGGCTTTTACGTTCCCGTCCCTGCCGAGCGTTAAGCCGGATTACCCGCTGCTCAGTGCGTCGATTGCTTGAAGTCAGCTTTGGCCTAATTGATCATCAGCCGCCCTTCACCTGCCCGCCCAGATAAGCCGCGTAGGCCTGCTTGAGGCCTTCTTCCAGTGACACGCTGGCTTTCCAGCCCAGATTGGCCAGGCGGGTGCTGTCCATGAGCTTGCGCATGGTGCCGTCGGGCTTGGTGGCGTCGAACTCCACGTCGCCTTCGTAGCCCACCACGCCGGCCACGGTCCGGGCCACGTCGCGGATGGTCACGTCGCTGCCAAAACCCACGTTGATGTGGCTGAGCATGGGCTGGGTGTTGCGGGCGTAGGTGTCGTTGTCCAGGTCCATCACGAAGATGCTGGCGGCGGCCATGTCGTCTACGTGCAGAAACTCGCGATACGGCGTGCCGGTGCCCCACAGGGCCACCTTGGCCGGGCCGGTGAGGGTCTGGGTGGCGGTGTCAAAGCCAATCATGGCAAGGATGTCGGCGGGGATGGGGCCGTAGCGTTCGCCGTCGCGCCGGATGGCGTCCACGTCGCCCTGGCGGGCCAGCTTGGCCAGGTGGAACTTGCGGATCATGGCGGGCAGCACGTGGCTGTTTTCCAGGTGGTAGTTGTCACCCGGGCCGTAGAGGTTGGTGGGCATCACGCTGCGGTAGTCGCGCCCGTACTGGCGGTTGTAGCTTTCGCAGAGCTTGATGCCGGCGATCTTGGCGATGGCGTACGGTTCGTTGGTGGGCTCGAGGATGCCGGTGAGCAGGGCGTCCTCGCGCATGGGCTGGGCCACGGCGCGGGGGTAGATGCAGCTGGAGCCCAGGAAGAGCAGCCGTTGCACGCCGTTGTGGTGAGCGGCGTTGATGACGTTGCTCTGGATCATCAGGTTGTCGTAGATGAACTCTGCCGGGTAAACGTTGTTGGCATGGATGCCGCCCACCTTGGCCGCCGCCAGGTACACCTCGTCGGGCTTTTCGGTGCTGAAGAAGGCATTCACCGCGGCCTGGCTGGTGAGGTCGAGCTCGGCGTGGGGACGGGTGATGATGTTGCTGTAGCCCGCAGCCTGCAGCTGCCGAACGATGGCCCCACCCACCATCCCGCGATGGCCGGCGACATAGATCTTCTTGTCTTGCTTGCGCATGGAGTGCCCGGCTTCCCAAAAAAAGTGAAAAAAACATGCCGAAATTATATGGGGCAGCGCAGCTGCGTGTGCGACCCGCGCCTCGTAGGGGCGACTTCAGTCGCCCAGAAAATGCCATCAGCAACTACAATCCCCCGCCATGAATGCAAACATCATCCATCACGGCGCGTTTCAGGGGGTGACGGGGTCGTGTCACCAGTTGTTCATTGATGAGCTCAACAGCCTGCTGATCGACTGTGGCCTGTTCCAGGGGGCCGAGACGGCGCCGGATGGGGTGTCGGGGGCGGACAGGCTGGAGATTCCGTTTCCGGTGGATCGGGTGCAGGCCCTGGTGGCCACCCATGTGCACATCGACCACGTGGGGCGCATCCCCTGGCTGCTGGCGGCGGGTTTCAAGGGGCCCATCCTGTGCAGCGAGCCCTCGGCCAGGCTCTTGCCGGTGGTGCTGGCCGATGCCTTTGCGGTGGGCGTGACCCGCGACGCGCGGCTGGTGGAGCGTTATCTCAGGATGGTCGAGGCGCGCATCCGGCCGATTCCGTGGCGCACCTGGTATCCGGTGTTTTCGGGCCCCAAGGGCAGCTGCCGCATCCGCCTGCAGCGGGCGGGGCATATCCTGGGCTCGGCCTATGTGGAATGCGATCTCACCCGGCCGGGCGGCGAGCGCCTGCGGGTGCTGTTCTCGGGGGATCTGGGCGCGCCCTATGCGCCTTTGCTGGCGGCGCCCAGGTCGCCCTGGATGGCCGACGTGGTGGTGCTGGAGAGCACCTACGGCGACCAGGTGCACGAAAAGCGCAGCGTCCGGCGGGCGCGTCTGCAGGCGGTGGTGGAGAAGGCCCTGGGTAACGGCGGCACGGTGATCATCCCGGCCTTCAGCATCGGCCGCACGCAAGAGCTGCTGTATGAGTTTGAGGACATCCTGTATCGCCAGCGGCAGAAGCCGGGGCGTTTTGCCGAGCGCTGGGCCAAGCTGCCCATCTACCTGGATTCGCCCCTCGCCGGGCGCTTTACCCAGCTGTATCGCGAGCTGCAGCCCTACTGGGACGCCGAGGCCCTGGCCCGGGTGAGGGCTGGGCGCAAGCCACTGGCCTTCGAGCAGCTGGTGGCCATCGATGAGCACACCGACCACGAGGCCAACGTGCGCCGCCTGGCGCGCAGCGGCGAGCCGGCCGTCGTCATCGCTGCCAGCGGCATGTGTTCGGGGGGGCGCGTGATGAACTACCTCAAGGCCATGCTCCACGACCCGCGCCACGACGTGCTGTTCGTGGGCTACCAGGCCCGCGGCACCCCCGGCAACGCCATCCAGACCTTCGGGCCCCGGGGCGGCTATGTGGACATTGACGGCGACCGCATCGAGATCCGCGCCGGCATCCACAGCCTCTCCGGCTACTCCGCCCACGCCGACCAGAACGACCTCGTCCGCTTCGTCACCCGCATGCGCCACCTCCCCACCGAAGTCCGCCTCATCCACGGCGACCCCGACGCCCGCCAAGCCCTGGCAATCAGGCTGCAGGACGCCACCGGCGGCAAGGTGAAGGTGATGAATGGGTGAGCTTCCGGATAGACGCGACGCAGTTCACACCCCCGGTAGGGGCGACTTGTAGGGGCGACTTCAGTCGCCCTCCACGCGTTGATCACCGGCACACCCTTGATCGAAGTCCGCGGGCGACTGAAGTCGCCCCTACGAGCCCACCCCCGCCGATCACCGGCATGCCCTTGATCTGACGTACACGGGATGGCGGCGGCAGAGTTCCACCACATTTTCCCGCACCCGATCACGCACTGTCGTCAGCGCACTGCCACCTGTCTCCAGTGCGTCCAGCACGTCGCACAGCCAGCCGGCCACGTGTTCGCACTCGGACACGCCGAAGCCGCGTGTGGTGACGGCAGGTGTGCCGATGCGCAGCCCTGAGGTGACGAAAGGTGAACGGGGGTCGTTCGGCACCGAGTTCTTGTTCGCGGTGATGTAGGCGTCAGTCAGCGCGGCGTCCGCGTCCTTGCCGGTGTAGGGCCGGGTGGACAGGTCGATCAGCATGAGGTGGTTGTCGGTTCCGCCGGAAACGATCTTGTAGCCGCGCTGCTGAAGCGTGGCCGCCATGGCACGTGCGTTGGCCACGACCTCCTGCTGATACGCCTTGAACTCGGGCCGCAGCGCTTCCTTGAAGGCGATGGCCTTGGCGGCGATCACGTGCATCAGCGGGCCGCCCTGGATGCCGGGAAATACGGCGGAATGGAGCTTCTTGTAGAACTCATGATCCTGCCCCTTGGAGAGGATGATGCCGCCGCGCGGGCCGCGCAGGGTCTTGTGGGTCGTGCTGGTCACCACGTGGGCATGGGGCAGGGGGTCGGGGTATTCGCCCGCCGCCACCAGGCCGGCCACATGCGCCATGTCCACCCAGAAGATCGCGCCCACCTTGTCGGCGATGGCGCGCATGCGCGCCCAGTCCTTGTGGCGCGAATAGGCGGAGAAGCCGCCGATCAGCATCTTCGGCCGGGTCGCCAACGCAAGGCGCTCCATCTCGTCGTAGTCGATCAGGCCCGTTTCGGGATCAAGGCCATAGGGCACGATCCTGTAGTGACGGCCGGAGAAATTGGACGGGTTGCCGTGTGTCAGATGGCCGCCCTGGGCCAGGTTCATGCCCATCACGGTGTCGCCGGGGTTCGTCAGTGCCAGGAACACGGCCGCGTTGGCCTGGGCGCCTGCATGGGGCTGGACGTTGGCGTAGTCGCAATCGAACAGGGCCTTGACCCGTTGGATAGCCAGACGCTCGGCCACGTCCACATGCTCGCAGCCGCCGTAGTAACGTTTGCCGGGATAGCCCTCGGCGTATTTGTTGGTGAACACCGAGTTCTGGATGGCCATCACCAGTGGGCTGGCGTAGTTTTCGGAGGCGATCAGTTCGACGTGATCCTCCTGGCGGCGTTCTTCCTGCCGGACGGCTTCGGCCAGTTCAGGATCGAAATCGGTGAGCGTCAGGGATGGGGCATACATGGGATCTGTCCTGTGGTTTGGGAGGTTTGGGAGGTTTGGGTTTGAGGGCGTGATCCTGTTCGGGCACATCCAGATCCAAGCGATGGCGCACCGCTCGGGTCAGGTCGCTGATAGCAGGCGGGCAAGACGCACCACGATGTCGTCGATCTGCAACTCGTCGCAAACCAGTGGCGGCAGCAGCCGGATGACGGTATCCCGGGTCACCGTGATGAGCAGGCGCTGTTCTTCCAGTGCCCGTCCCACCAGCTCCTTGCAGCTCCTGTCCAGCTCGATGCCGGCCATGAGGCCCTGGCCACGAATGGCAATGACGTTCGGGTGGTCGTCCAGTGCCTTGTGTAGTCCTGATAGCAGCCTCGCGCCCAGCAGCGCTGCGCGTTCGTGCAGCTTGTCGCGCGCCATGATGTCGAGCACCGTGCAGGCCACCCGGCAGGCGAGCGGGTTGCCGCCAAAGGTTGAGCCGTGTTGCCCGGGTGAGAACAGATCCGCCGCTGCGCCCCGCGCCAGGCAGGCGCCAATGGGAAAACCATTGCCGAGGGCTTTTGCCTGTGTCATCACATCGGGCGTGATGCCCCCGTGCTGGTGGCCGAACCAGGCTCCGGTACGCCCCAAGCCGGCCTGGATCTCATCGAGTATCAGCAGCCAGTCGTGCTGGTCGCAGAGTGCTCGCAGTTTGCGCAGGTAGTCGGCACTGGCAACCCGTATGCCACCTTCGCCCTGTACGGGTTCGATCAGCACCGCCACGATGTCTGCCGATTGATCGGCCGCCAGGCGAACTGCGTCGATGTCGTCGTAGGGAACACGCAGGAAGCCTGGCAGCATTGGCGCGAAGCCGGACTGTTTTGCAGGGTTGCCGCTGGCCGAGAGGGTGGCGATGGTGCGCCCATGAAAGCCGTTTTCCATCACCAGGATCTTGGGGGCCGCGATCTGTTTGCGATGGCCGTGCAGCCTGGCCAGCTTGAGCGCGGTTTCGTTGGCCTCGGCCCCCGAGTTGCAGAAAAAGGCCCTTTGCATGCCCGTCAGCGCACACAGGCGCTCGCCCAGCCGTTCCTGCCAGTCAATACGAAAGACGTTGGACGTGTGCAGCAGCATTCCGGCCTGTTCCGCGATGACGGCGGCAATCTCCGGGTGAGCGTGCCCCAGGCTGGTGACGGCGATACCGGCGATGGCATCGAGGTACTCCACGCCGTTTGCGTCCCAAAGCCGCGCACCGCTCCCGCGTACGAAGGACACAGGTTGACGGGCATAGGCCCGCATCAGATGAGAGCGTGTAGCTTGCATGGGGAAAATCCTGTTCTTGAGATGGCGCAGGGCATAAGCGCGTGACCTTAGTAGGGGTTCCAGAGGGCCGAGGTCTTCGGCGTCCAGATGGCGGCTTTCACGGTTGCGACTCCTCTGTGTTGGGTTCGCCGGGCCAGTAGTGGCTGTCTGGCAAAGGGCGGGCACCAAAAATGGCTTGGCCGACGCGCACCACGGTGGCGCCTTCTTCGATGGCGATCTCGAAATCGCCGGACATGCCCATCGACAGTTCATCCAGTGCGATGCCTGCCGGTGCGCTTTGGCGTAGCCGGTCGCGCAGGCTGCGCAGCCGCTCGAAGCACTGGCGCACTCTCTCGGCGTTGCTGGAAAACAGCGCCAGGGTCATCAAGCCGCGCACGCGCAGCGCCGAGAACGCCGGCAACGCCTGGATGAAGGCCGGCACGCCCTCGGGCAGCAGCCCGTACTTGCTGGCTTCGTTGGACGTATTGACCTGCACGAATACATCCAGCGAACGCCCTTCGGCTTGCAGATGACGATCCAGCGCCTCGGCCACGCGCAGGCTGTCGAGTGCCTGGAATTCGGCGGCAAAGCGCGCCACCAGCCTGGCCTTGTTGGTTTGCAGGTGGCCGATGACCGACCATTGCAGATCGGTCAGATCCTGCATGGCCTCCCATTTTCGGTGTGCCTCCTGCGGCTTGTTCTCGCCCAGCATCCGGCAGCCTGCCGCGTGTGCCAGGCGCAGGCTGGCTTCGGGCTTGGTCTTGCTCACCGGCAGCAGGCGCACCGTTGCCGGGTCGCGTTCTGCCCGGCGGCAGGCGGCCTCGATCCGCGCCTGCACCGCCGTCAGGTTGCGCTGAAAATCCTCGACCGTCCTGGCCTCGGGGTAGCGGCCGTGCTGTGCGTGGCCAGTCTGGGTGTCGAATGGCGCGGGCATCAGTTCACCCCGCTGTTGATAGGCGTGGGGGCCATGGCGGGTGCGCTCGCCTTCTGTGGCAGGCTGCCATTGAGGATCCCATGGGCGAGCAGCCCGATCACCAGCCCCCAGAAGGCACCGCCGATGCCCAGCAGGTTGATGTTGGCGGCGGCCGCCAGGAAGGTGATCAACGCGGCTTCACGCGTCCGGACGTCGGCCAGGGCGGTGGCCAGGCTGCCGCCGATGGTGCCCAGCAAGGCGAGTCCCGCCAGTGTGGTGATGAAGGTGGTGGGGAAGGCCATGAAGACGGCCGCCAGTGTCACGCCGAACACGCCGACGAGGACGTAGCACACGCCGGCGGCGATGCCCGCGATCCAGCGCTTGGACGGATCTTCGTGGGCCTCGCGGCCCGTGGCGATGGCGGCCGTGATGGCGGCGACGTTGAAGGCATGGGAGCCGAACGGTGCCATGAGCAGCGAGCCAAGTCCCGTCACCGTGACGATGGGGTTGGCGCTGGTCTTGAAGCCGTCATTGCGCAGTACCAGCATGCCGGGCATGTACTGGCCGGTCAGGGTGATCAGGAACAGGGGCAGCGCCACGCTCAACAAAGCGTTGAGCGAAAAGGCGGGCATGGTGAAGACTGGCGTGGCCAGCTGCAATTGCAGCCCCGACAGATCGACGCGATCCTGGACCAGCAGGAAGGCCAGCCCCAGCACCAGGATGCCCACCACCGCATAGCGTGCGGAGAAGCGCTTGAACACCACGTAGGCGAGGACCAGCACGCCGGCCAGCAGCGGGTCGATGTTCATGCCGCCAAAAGCCTTGATGCCGAACTGCAGCAGGATGCCGGCCAGCAGCCCGGCGGCTACGCCCGGCGGGATCAGACGGATCACGCGCTCGAACCAACCCGACAGCCCCAGCACCACAAAAGCCGCTGCCGAGATCAGGTAGGCCCCCACGGCTTCGGCATAGGGTGTGGTCGCCAGCGCGGTGACCAGGAACGCCGCCGCAGGCGTGGACCAGGCGGTGATGATCGGCTCGCGGGACATCCAGCTCAGGATGATCCCCGTCACACCCACGCCGATGGAGATCGACCATACCCAGGAAGCCGTCAGCTCCGGGCTCAGGCCCGCAATCTTGGCAGCCTGGAATACCAGGATGAATGTGCCGCCGTAGTTGACGATGACCGAGATCAGGCCCGCCACGACGGGGTGGGTGAGATCGTTCCAGCGAACGGATGAATGTGAGCGGATGGATGACATGGCCTGAGGGTGACTCCTGATACAGAGGATGAACGGGGTGCGAGGTGTATTTATAGATTTAGAATGGACGGATGTTCCCTGCCACTTTCTGATTGAGGTGCCGGCCAATTGTTCAAGCACGCTCAACTTGAGTCCGTCAAAGCCTGGATCGGCGACCCGGCGCATGGCGCCTTGCCTCTGCACGTGCGGGTGCAGCGGGCCATTCGCCAGTTGATTCTCGACGGTGCGCTGGAGGTGGGCAGGCCATTGCCCGCGTCACGTGCCTTGGCGAAGTCGCTCGGGGTTTCCCGCGATACGGTCGAGTCGGCCTACAGCCAGTTGCACGCGGAGGGCTTCATCGAACGGCGTGTAGGCAGTGGCACTTTCGTGTCGGAGCGGGTCCAGCGCCTGCCGGGGCGCGGCAAGCCACGGGGAATGAGTGTGGATGGCAAGGCAACACCGCGCCTCAGTCAGCGCGGCCGCGCCATGTTCAACGGCGGCGGCGTACGCGACTTCCTGGCGCCACGGCCGTTCGCGCCAGGTGTGCCCGAGACGCGCAGTTTTCCGCTTCAGACCTGGGAGCGACTGGAGCGGCAGGTGTTGAAGGAATACGGCACCCTGGCGCTGCTGCACAGCCCGCCCCAGGGGATGGAGCCGCTGCGGCGCGCGATCGCCGACTACGTGAATCTCGAACGTGGGGCGCGCGCGACACCTGATCGTGTGCTGGTGCTGACCAGTTCCCAGCAGGCCTTGACCCTGTGCGCCACGGTCTTGCTCGACGCGGGGGACCGGATCTTTATCGAAGACCCGGTGTACCACGGTGCTCGCAAGGCGTTCGATGCCGCCGGGCTGGAATGCGTGCCCGTGCCGCTGGATGAGGACGGCCTGCGGGTAGATCGTTTGCTGGAGGCCAGTGACGCGCCCGGCGAAGCACCCGGAGCGGTGTTCCTGACGCCATCGCACCAGTTCCCTACCGGGGCGAAACTGGCGCTGGACCGGCGCCTGGCCATCATTGAATGGGCCAGGCTGCGCCAGGGCTGGATCATCGAAGACGACTACGACAGCGAGTTCCACTACGCCAGCAAACCCACGGCCTGCGTGCAGGGGCTAGATCCTCATGAGCGCACGATCTACATCGGCACCTTCACCAAGTCGCTGTTTCCCGGCCTGCGCATCGGTTACATGGTGCTGCCGCCGCCGCTGGTGGCCCCGATGACGGTGGCCCGCACCCTGCTGGATGGGCACAGCGCGCCGATTCCGCAGCTCACGCTGGCGCGCTTCATCGATGGTGGCCACTTCGGCGCCCATGTGCGCACCATGCGCGCTGTCTATGCCGAGCGGCGTGACGTGCTGGCGCGGCTGGTGCGCCAGCACCTGGCCGACTTCGTGGAAGCGCGGGTTCCCGCCGGGGGCATGCAGATGCCCTGCTTGTTCATCCGGGATATTCCCGAACGCGAGGCCGTGGCGTCGGCACACCGGGCCGGAATCGATCTGCTGGGACTGACGGGGCTATATATGTCGAGCAATCACAAGGCAGGCTTCCTGATGGGATTCGCCGCTCACGCCCCGCATGAACTGGATGCTGCCGTCAAAAGACTTGCACATGTGCTGGGCGCGCTGTGCCGCTGATCGGTCTGTCACGCGTGAGCCGCAGGCCCGGTAGGGGCGACTTCAGTCGCCCAGCACGCGTCGATCACGGACATGCCGTTGATCTGCCGTCCGCGGGCGACTGAAGTCGCCCCTGCGTATTGGCTGGGTCACTGGAGAAACAAAAAACCCGCCGTGCTTGCGCAGGGCGGGTTTTTTTACCGGCCAGTCGGGTGACGCCGGGGCGTCACCTTTCCGTGAGGGCTTGCCTGATTAGGCGGCCTTCTTGGAGGACTTGGCGGGAGCGGTGGTGCTGACGGCCTTGACGGTGGCGCTGGTGGCGGCGGCAACGTTGGCTTCGGCGATTTCGGCGACTTGCTTGGCGGCCTTGGTCACGCTGTCGTAGGCGGAGTTGGCGGCGGCGATGGCGGACTTGACAGCGGCCACGGCGACGTCGGAGCCGGCGGGAGCGGACTTGGCAGCCTTGTCCAGAGCGGCGGCGAAGGACTTGTTGGCTTCGGCCACTTGGGCTTCAACCAGCTTGGACACTTCTTCCTGGGTCTGGGAGGCGATTTCGTAGATGCTGCGGGAGTAGGCAACAGCCTTCTCGACCAGGGGCTGGGCCAGGGAGGTTTGCAGGGCCAGCAGCTCTTGCACGTCCTTGGCGCCCAGCAGGGCCTTGGTGGAGGCAACGCTGTCTTCCAGAACGGCGCGGGCGGTGTTCAGGTTCAGGGCGGCGATGCGCTCGGCGCTGGCGAAGGCGGTGTTGGCCAGGGTCAGCAGGGTTTCAACGTTGGCCTTGTTGGCAGCGACGATTTGCTCGGGGGTGGTGGTCATGACAATCTCCTTGAGTGAATGGACAAATAACTGTCTGGGTTTGCAATGCCCCTGTTTGGTGCGCTGCAACATGTAGTCCATTATATGCACACAAAGAGTGCTGTCAACATTTTTTTGCTGCGCCGCACAAGAAACTTTGGGTTTCGTAACCTGCTTGAAAACTAAAGGTTTTTTTGTGCATTGGGCGGCGAGGGGGGCATCTGGCGGAGATCAAGGCCTGATGCGGTTCTCGGGCCGCCCGGGGGGTCAGTTGGCGCCGTCGCCGTCCTTTTTCTTGGGCTGGATGGTGACCTGTACACGCCCTTGCTGGCTGGGTACGGTGGTGGCGTTGGGGCCGTTGGTGACCACGTAGGTTTCGGTCAGGCCGTTGAACTGGATGTACTGGCCGCGCACTTCGTCGGCGCCGCTGCGGACCTTGGCGCGCTGGAAGAACTGGGAGAGTTCGCTGCGGGCGTCGTGCTCGATGCGCTCGCCTTCGCCCTCGACCCATTCGTTCTTGCCTTCGCGCTTCTGGCGGAAGTGGGCCAGCCCGCCTTCGCCGCCGGTGGCGACGCCGCGCTGATAGCCTTCGACGTCCTGGCTGACGACGAGCTTGTCGCTGCGGATGGTGAGGGTGCCCTGGGTGAGGACGACCTTGCCTTCAAAGATGTGGATCTTGTTCTTGTCGTCGACGGTCACGCGGTCGGCGGCGATGTTGACCGGCTTGCTGCGGTCGGCCCTTTCGGCGTGGGCAAAGGGAACGGCCAGAGCGAGGAGGGCGAGGAGGGTGAACTGCCGGCGTGCTGTTTTCATGGTTTCGGCGTCGGGGTATTTCGGTAAAGGGTGCCGCGCACCTGGCCCTGCAGGCGGATGTTGCCGACGATGTTGTCGCTTTCCATGCGGTCGGCGGTGACCACCGTCTTGCCCTGGGTGAGGGTGACGGGGGCGTCGCTGCGCATCTTTTCGTCGTCCGGCCAGACGGTCATGCGTTCGGTGCGGAGGGTGGATTCGGGCTTGCCGGGCTGGGCGGCACGGCGCAGGTAGACGTTGTCGTTGAGCACGACGGTCTCGCCGTCCTTGCTGACGGTGGCAAAGTCGGACTCCATGCGCACGGGCTCGGGCCGGTTGAGGTAGTCGAGGCGCGGGCGGGTGAGTTCGGTGCTCTCGTCGTCACCGAAGTGCACCATGCGGTCGGCTACCAGGATGTACTGGGTCTTGCCGGTGAGGTCGAAGCGCCGCAGGGTGAGCTTGTCGGCGGTGAAGTCGGGCTCGTGCTGGGATTTGTCGGCCCTGACGGTTTCTTCCTGCTGGGTCACCCGGTCGAGCCACACGCTGACACCGGCCAGCAGGAGAAGCACGATGATGGGGAAGAGGCTGTGGCCGCGGCTGTTCATGGGCTGTGGTCAGATGACCTTGGCGAGCATCAGGTCGTGGTGGTTGAGGGCGCCCACCAGGCGGCCCTCGGCGTCGGCCACCAGCAGCTGGCTGATGCGCAGGCGCTCCATCATCTCGGCGGCTTCGACGGCCAGGGCGCCGGCCTGGATGGTGCGGGGGCCGCGCTTCATCACGTCGGCCACCCGGGCGGTGGAGAAGTTGCAGCCGCTGGCCAGGGAGCGGCGCAGGTCGCCGTCGGTGTAGATGCCGATGATGCGGTCGTCGCTGCCGACGATGGCGGTCATGCCCATGCCGGCGCGGGTCATTTCCATGAGGGCGTCGCCCAGCAGGGCGTCTTCGCCGACCCGGGGGATGGCGGCGCCGCTGCGCATCACGTCGGCCACATGGGTGAGCAGGCGCCGGCCCAGGGCACCGCCGGGGTGGGAGCGGGCGAAGTCGTCGGGGCCGAAGCCGCGGGCGTCGAGCAGGGCCACGGCCAGGGCGTCGGTGAGGGCCAGGGCGGCGGTGGTGCTGGCGGTGGGGGCGAGCTTGAGGGGGCAGGCCTCTTCCTTGACGGCGCCGTTGAGGTGCACGTCGGCCTCCCGCGCCAGGGGCGAGTCGGGGTTGCCGGTGAGGGCGATGAGCCGGGCGCCCTGGCGTTTGACCAGGGGCACGATCTTGAGGAGCTCTTCGCTGCTGCCCGAGTACGAGATGGCCACCAGCACGTCGTCGGCGGTGATCATGCCGAGGTCGCCATGGGCGGCTTCGGCGGCGTGCACGAAGTAGGCCGGGGTGCCGGTGCTGGCCAGGGTGGCGGCAAACTTGCGCCCGATGTGGCCGGTCTTGCCGATGCCGGAGACGAGGACGCGGCCCCGCGACGCGAGGATCAGGTCGACGGCCCGGGTGAAGGTTTCATCGAGCTGGTCGGCGAGCGCCTGCACGGCTTCGGCCTCGATGGCCAGGACGCGGCGGGCGAGGGCGAGGACGCGGGCATGGGCAGCGGCAATCGGGGCTGAGCTCATGGGCGACGTGGGTATAATCGGGCACCGGAGTATATCAGAACGACTATTCGGCCCGTCCGGCGGGCCCGCTGCCTATGCATACCTTCGAGCTCGTTCTCGTTCTCCTCGCCGGTGCCGTGCTGGTGGTGGGGATCTTCCGCTCCCTCAATCTTCCGCCGGTCCTGGGTTATCTGATGGTCGGGGCGGCGGTTGGCCCCCATGCGATGAATCTCATGCCCGACACGGGCGGCGCCCGCTACCTGGCGGAGTTCGGTGTGGTCTTCCTGATGTTCACCATCGGGCTGGAGTTTTCGCTGCCGCGGCTCTACAGCATGAAGCGCATCGTGTTCGGGCTGGGGGCGATGCAGGTGCTGGGTTGCGTGCTGGTGGTCACCCTGGTGGGGGGGCTGGCGGGCTTGAGCTGGGGGGCGAGCTTTGCCCTGGGCGGCACCCTGGCCATGTCGTCCACGGCCATCCTCTCCAAGCTGCTGTCCGACCGCCTGGAGCTGGATTCCAAGCACGGCCGCGAGACCATCGGCGTGCTGCTGTTCCAGGATCTGGCGGTGGTGCCCCTGCTGATCCTCATCCCGGCCCTGTCCAAGCCCGCCGACGAGATGCTCACCACCCTCGGCCTGGCCACCGTGAAGGCGGTGGTGATGCTGGGGCTGGTGCTCTTTCTGGGGCAGAAGCTGATGCGTCGCTGGTTCTTCCAGGTGGCGCGCCAGCGCTCGGCCGAGTTCTTCATGCTCAACGTGCTCTTCATCACCCTGGGCCTGGCCTGGCTGACCGAGATCGCCGGCCTGTCCATGGCCCTGGGGGCCTTCCTGGCCGGCATGCTGATCTCCGAGACCGAGTACCGCTACCACGTGGAGGAGGACATCAAGCCTTTCCGTGACGTGCTGCTGGGCCTGTTCTTTGTGACGGTGGGGATGTTCCTGGATGTGGGGCAGATCATCCTCAGCCTGCCCGCCGTGTTGGCCATGCTGGCGGCGCTGCTGCTGGGCAAGTTTTTGCTGGTGGGGGCCGCGTCGCGCCTGATGGGCAGCCCCCAGGGCACGGCGGCGCGTACCGGCCTGTGGCTGTGTGCAGGGGGTGAATTCGGTTTTGTGCTGCTGAGCCAGATCGATGCGGCCAGCCTGCTGCCGCCGGCCCTGTCGCAGGTGGTGGTGGCGGCCCTGGTGCTGTCCATGCTGATGGCGCCGCTGGTCGTGCAGTACAGCGAAAAGCTGGTGCTGCGGCTGGTGCCGTCCGAGTGGATGACGCGCTCCCTGCAACTCACCAACATCGCCACCCAGTCCATGTTTGTAGACAAGCACGCGATCCTGTGCGGTTTTGGCCGCAACGGCCAGTACCTGGGCCGGATGCTGGAGCAGGAGGGCATCACCTACATCGCCCTGGATCTGGATCCGGAGCGGGTGCGCGAGGCCGCGGCGGCCGGTGAGACGGTGGTGTTTGGCGACGCCGCCAAGCGCGAGACGCTGATTGCCGCGGGTATCAACCGGGCGTCGGTGGTGGTGGTGACCTACGCCGATACCGACGCTGCCCTGCGTGCCATGAGCCAGATCCGCGCCTGCCGGCCGGATGTGCCGGTGGTGGTGCGCACCGCCGACGAGGTGGACCTGGACAAGCTGCGCCAGGCCGGCGCCGCCGAGGTGGTGCCCGAGGCGGTGGAGTCGTCCCTGATGCTCGCCTCCCACGCCCTGGCCCTGCTGGGGGTGCCCATGCCACGCATCCTCAAGCGCATCCGCGAGGTGCGGGCCGAGCGCTATCACCTGCTGCGGGGCCTGTACCGGGGTGGTGAGCATCTGCACGAGGAGGCGCTCGAAGAGCGCCAGCAGGCCCGCCTGCACTCCGTCGTGATGGCCGCCGGCGCCCATGCCATCGGCTACAGCCTTGAAGAGCTGCGCCTGCGCGAGACCGGCGTCGAAGTCAGCGCCGTCCGCCGCCAGCGCATCCGTGTCGTCGACCCCACTCCCGAAACCCGCCTGGAACTCGACGACGTCCTCGTCCTCCTCGGCACCCCCACCCAGCTCGCCTCCGCCGAAACCCGACTGTTCAAAGGCCTGTAGCGGCGACTTGTAGCGGCGACTTCAGTCGCCCATCCGTGCGTCAATCACAGGCTTGCCGTTGCTTGGCGCCCGCGGGCGACTGAAGTCGCCCCTACGGTCCCTGCCGCGTCAGGGACGTTTCAGAATGCCGCACACACCGTATAGATGCCGCCATCCACCAGCTCTGCCTGGTTGATGGCCGCGCCGTTGGCGGCGCCGCCGGGGAGGAGGCGGACGGAGCCGCTGGCGGGGAGGCCGTCGTCCATGGCGATGTCGATCTGGCGGGCGAAGTTGCCGGCGAGATTGTCCTGACAGATGAAGAAGGTGCCGGCCCAGGCAGTGATGGGCGGGGTGCCGGTGACGCCGATGCGGCCGCCGACCGCGTTGCGGGGGAGCCAGTCCTGGAGGGTGACGCCCTCGGTGATCGGGCTGCGGCCATCGCCGGTGGCGAAGTTGGCGAGGCGCACGTGCTGCCAGAACAGCACGGATTCGTCGGTGGGGGTGGTGGAGTTCCAGGCGCCCTCGATGCGCCCGTTGCCCACGCTGCCGCCGGTGCTGGCCCGGATGGCGCCGGTGAGGCGGTTGGCGACGCCCGGGTCGTCACCGGGCATGGCGCGGAAGCGGTCCTGGTAGCTGAAGACGTAGGTGGAGGTGGCGCGGAAGTCGCTGACCACGCTCTTCACCTTGGCGCTGTTGATGAGCTCCTGGCCTTTCAGCACGCCGCCGAGGAGCAGCCCGATGATGACCAGGACGACTGCGATTTCGACCAGGGTGAAGCCGCGTTGCCGTGTCTGCATTTTTGACCCCAATGGAATAGGTAGGGGGTGGATGTTAATGCAAATGGCATTTTTCGGCGCGCAAAAAAACCGCCTTGCCACCCGCTGGGCGGGGGCGCGGCGGGGGTTTCAGTGCAGGGTGTCAGGGCGCTCGGGGCTCTGGACGTCGAGCCACACGTCGCTGCCGTCCTCGCTTTCGCGGATCTGCAGGCCGAAGGTGGCAAAGGCGGCCTGCACGTCACGGCGCAGGGGGATGTCGGCGAGCTCGCCCGGGCCGATGGCATGGCCGGCGGTCAGGTGCTGGGCGGTGGTGAGCCAGATGGGCGACAGGAAGGAGCCGGCGACGAGCTCGTGCATTTCGGCGCTGACGGCCTTGAGGGGCTGGCCGAGGCCGTCCAGGTAGCCCTGCACGTGGGCGACGGCCTGCATCAGGTGGGCGATGCGGCCGAGGCTCTTGGCAAAGAGGTCGTCCAGATCCTGGGCGGCGTAATACAGGGTGATCTCTTCCTGCATGCCCTCGGGCAGGGCCTGGATGAGGGCGGCCAGGTGGTTGAGGAGCAGGTCGGAGTCGGCCGGCACCGACCAGGCGCTGCGCCGGTTGATGCGGTATTCCTGCCACATGGCGGCGACGATGGGGGCCAGGGCACGGGCCAGGGGCGCGTCATTGCCGTCGGGCACCGGGGCCCGGGAGTCGTGCAGGCGCCAGCATTCCTTGTGCAGGTGGTGGATCAGGCGGGCGATCTCGGCGCCATCGCCGGAGAGGATCTGCCACAGCTTGCTGCCGTCGAAGAGCAGGGCCAGCCCGCCTTCGTCGGAGACGATGCGCGACAGGTGATCGGCACCCGCCGGGGTGACGCCGAACCTTTGCTCGGTGGCGGCCAGGTCGTCAACCACGAGGATGCGCGACAGGGCCGCCAGGTCGAGGTCTTCGTCGCGGGCCTGGATGCGTTCGAGCAGGGCTTCGAGCACCTGCCGGAGGGTGTGGGCGTTGGCGGTGGAGGTGGGGCCGTCGAAGTCGATGTGCATGGTCGGTGGGGCGTGGCGCCGGGTTTATTCCTCGACGTGGCGCAGGGACAGGTCGATGGCGCGGACGTCCTTGGTGAGGCTGCCGATGGAGATGCGGTCGACACCGGTTTCGGCGATGGCGCGCACCCGTTCCAGATTGACGCCGCCGGAGGCTTCGAGCTCGGCGCGGCCCTTGTTGATGGCCACGGCGTCGCGCATCTGGGCGAGGTCCATGTTGTCGAGGAGGATCATCTTGGCGCCGGCGGCCAGGGCTTCCTCGAGCTGCTCGAGGTTCTCGACTTCGACTTCGATGAACACGTTGGAGGGGGCGAAGGACTTGGCCTGCTCGATCACGGCCTTGATGCTGCCGGCGGCAATGATGTGGTTTTCCTTGATCAGGATGCCGTCGTAGAGGCCAATGCGGTGGTTGGTGCCGCCGCCGACCTTGACCGCGTATTTTTGCGCCAGGCGCAGGCCGGGGAGGGTCTTGCGGGTGTCGACGATCTTGGCCTTGGTGCCGGCCACGGCCTGCACGAAGGTGGCGGTGAGGGTGGCGGTGCCGGAGAGCAGCTGCACGAAGTTGAGGGCGGTGCGCTCGGCGGTGAGCAGGGCGCGGGCGGAGGCGTCCACCTCACAGAGCAGCTGGCCGGGCTTGATGCGTTCGCCGTCACGGGCGTGCCAGATCACGGAGGCGTCGGGCTCCAGCGCGGCAAAGGCGGCGTCGAACCAGGCGGTGCCGCACAGCACGGCGTCTTCGCGGGTGATGACGCGGCCACGGGCGTTGCGGCTGGCGGGCACGAGGCGGGCGGTGAGGTCGCCGGTGCCGATGTCTTCGGCCAGGGAGGCGGCCACGGAGCGCTGGACTTCAACGCGAAGCTGTTCTGCAAATTCCATCGGGAGTCACCTAAGATGTTACCGGCCTTGAATTCTAACACCGGGGGGAAAGCGTCATGACCACGATGATGGGCGTGCTGGAGGTCAGCCTGGGGGTGCTGATCGTGGTGGTGCTGGTGGGGGGTACGATCTACTGGTATATCCAGGACATCACCCAGAAGAAGCACGCCATTCTGCGCAATTACCCGCTGATCGGCCATCTGCGCTACTTTTTCGAGCAGATGGGCGAGTATTTCCGGCAGTACTTCTTCCTCAATGACCGGGAGGAGATGCCCTTCAACCGGGCCACCCGGGGCTGGGTGTACCGGCTGGCCAAGAACGAGGGCGGGGTGGTGGGCTTTGGCTCCACCTACGACCTGCATCACCCGGGGGCGCTGATCTTTGTGAACGCCGGCTTTCCGGTGCTGGAGGAGGACCAGGCCCCCACGCCACCCCTGGCCATTGGCGACGGCTACGCGGCGCAGCCCTTCGTGGCCCGCTCCATCATCAACATCAGCGGCATGAGCTACGGCGCCCTGTCGGGCCCGGCGGTGCTGGCCCTGTCGAGGGGGGCGGCCGAGGCCGGCTGCTGGATGAGCACCGGCGAGGGTGGGCTGGCGCCGGCCCACCTGGAGGGGGGCGCCGACATCATGCTGCAGATCGGCACCGCCAAATACGGCGTGCGCGACGCCCAGGGGCAGCTGTCGGACGCGCGCCTGCGCGAGCTGGCGGCCCATGGGGCGGTGAAGGCCTTCGAGATCAAGCTGTCCCAGGGGGCCAAACCGGGCAAGGGCGGCGTCTTGCCGGCCAGCAAGGTGACGCCGGAGATCGCGGCGATCCGCGGGATTCCGGTGGGGGTCGATTCCATCAGCCCGAACCGCCACCGGGACATCGCCAACGTCAACGAGCTGCTCGACATGGTCGTGCGGGTGCGCAGCGTGACGGGCAAGCCGGTGGGCATCAAGACGGCCATCGGCGGGCGGCGTTTTCTGCATGAGCTGTGCGAGGCGATCCTGCGCCGGGGGCTCGATTCGGCCCCCGACTTCATCACCGTGGATGGGGGCGAGGGCGGCTCCGGCGCGGCGCCCCAGGCCCTGGCCGATCACATGGCCCTGTCCATCGACGAGGCGCTGCCGCGGGTGGTGGATACGCTGATCGAGTTTGGCTTGCGGGAGCGCATCCGGGTGATCGCCGCCGGCAAGCTGGTGACTTCGGCGCGGGTCGCCTGGGCCCTGGCCTGTGGGGCGGATTTTGTGAATACGGCGCGGGGTTTCATGTTCTCGCTGGGCTGCGTGCAGGCCATGCGCTGCCACCAGAACACCTGCCCGACCGGCATCACCACCCACAATGTCAAGCTGCAGCGCGGCCTGGTGGTGGAAGAGAAATACCTGCGGGTGGCCAACTACGCCCGCAACCTCAACCGGGAGATCGACATGATCGCCCACGCCTGCGGCCTGCAGCATGCCCGGGAGTTCCGCCGGGAGCATGTGCGCCTGGTGCAGTCGGAAGGGCGCAGCGAGGCCTTCAACATGCTCTATCCCTACCCGGAACCCTTCGAAGCGGCCCACGGCCGGCACGGCGGGCTGGTCTGAGGCGGCATTTCCTGCCGCCGCTGCCCGGCGGTGGGGGCGCGGCCCCGTGTGCGCCGCGGCATGAGCCGTCTGCTGCCGCCGGCAGATTTTTCCGGAAAGGGGCCGCGGATAGTGGTCGATGCCCGCTGGCTGCGTCGGAAAGGGGTTTTTGGGCGAATCCCCTTAACTGGACTTTACCCGTCTTAACGCCTGTTAACGGCAAGATCGCCGCTTTTCGGCCGCTAAATTGCTACATGAGGGGGCCGGGGGCAAGTCCGCCTTCCGGCCCGGATCGACCGGCGGTTTTCCGGTCAGTTCTGCGAAGGATCGCATCATGGTCAGCAGTATCGGCAGTAACAGCATGGCTTCCATGGCGGGCATGTCACGCCATGACCCGAGCCGCATGGCGAGCAATCTCTTTTCGAAGCTGGATACCAAGGGCCAGGGTTACATCGAGGCCAGCGACCTGCAATCGGCCCTGAGCCAGATCAGCACGACCTCGTCCACCAGCACCGAGAGCGACAGCGCGGCCCTGTTCAAGGCACTGGACGGGGATAGCGATGGCAAGGTGACGGAGAGCGAGTTCTCCAGCAGCATGCAGAAGCTGGCCGACGCCCTCGACAGCCAGGCCTTCGGCAGCCGCATGGCCGGCGCCATGCCGCCTCCGCCGCCGCCCCAGGGGGGGGATGACGCGGGCTTCACCAAGGATGAGTTGAGCAGCCAGCTGGAAGAGATCGGCTCGACCGACAGCAAGCGCTCCGAGCTGATCTCCAAGGTGGCGGACAACTTTGAAGCCGCTGATACCAACGGCGACGGCAAGGTGAGCGCGTCGGAGGCGATGGCCTATGAGCGGAAGAGTGCCAGTGCGAGCAGCAGCGGCAGCACTACGGCCAGCACATCCTCGTCCGACACCACCACCACCACGGATGCCGCCCTGGCCCAGCGCCTGATGGACCTGATGCGCGCCTACAGCGGTGACGAAGGCCGCCAGCGCGGGAGCGTTGCCGTCAGCGCCTGATCCGGCGGGCGGAGGTCGAATTCACTCGGCCGCTTTCTTCCCCTCGTCCCCCAGGTGCCGCCCCAGAAACCCGTCGAGCGCCTCGAGGTACTGGCGCCGGTGGGTGGGGTTGCCGAGGCTGTGGCCGGCGCCCTTGATCTCGATGTACTCGTGGCGCCGACCGGAGCGGGTGAGGGCCTCGGCCATGCTGCGGGCCTGCTCCACCGGCACGGTCTGGTCGGCGTCGCCCTGGATGAGGAGGAGGGGCGTCTTGATGGCCTGGGTGTGGAACACCGGCGAGGTGGCGCGCAGGCGGGCGCTGTCGCTCCAGAAGCTGCCGAACTGCAGGCGGGCCAGGCTGCGCCCGCCACGGCTGCGCAGGTGGTGGATGAGCGCCTCCAGGTCGGTGACGCCGTTGATGCTGGCGGCGCAGCGGTAGGTGTCGGGGGTGCGGATGGTGCCCATCAGGGCGGCATAGCCCCCGTAGCTGCCGCCGACGATGCACACCCGCCCGGGGTCGGCGATGCCCTGCTGGATGGCCCACTGCACCGCGTCGGTGAGGTCGTCCTGCATCTCCAGGCCCCAGCGCTGCAGGCCGGCCATCTCGAAGCTGTGGCCGTAGCCCGATGAGCCCCGGAAGTTGACCTGCAGCACCGTGTAGCCCCGGCTGGCGAGGAATTCGGTCATGGGGTCGAAGTCGTTGTTGTCGCGGGTATGGGGCCCGCCGTGGGGCATGAGTACCAGGGGCCCGGGGGCCGTGCCGGCAGCCTTGGGGCGGGTGAGCCAGGCGCGCAGCGGCAGGCCGTCCCGGGCGGTGATGCGGGCGGCCTGCTTGCCCACCAGCTGCGCCTTTGGAATATGGGGGTATTGCTCGGCCAGCAGGGCCAGGCGGCCGTTCTCGCGGTCGCCGATGTAGTACTGCCCGGGCAGGCCGTTGCCGCTGGAGCGCACGAGGTAGCGGGTTTCGTCCCGGCTCAGTTCAAGCAGCCGGTTGAAGCGGCCGGGCAGGGCCTTGTCGATTTCACCGGCCAGGGCGGCGAGCTCTGGGTCCCAGAAGCGGCTGGTCTGGCCGTCCTCGTCCGCGTCACCCATCAGCCCGAGGGCCTCGCCGGTCAGCGGCGAGCGGACCAGGCGGCCGTCCAGGTCCTGTTCGGGGTGAGCCAGCCGCAGTACCCGGGGCAGGGCCGGGTCGCGCAGATTGACACTGAAGACGGCGTCGCGGCCTTCGTGGAGGGCCATGATGAAGAGCGTGTATGGGTCTTTGTCGAACCCCAGGGGGATGACGCTCTCGGCGGAGAACAGGGGGTAGGACCACAGGGTGCGCCAGGCGTGGCCGTCCGGGTCGCGGGTGATGATGTCGATCCGCTCGCCCTGCTGGCGGATGCCCAGACGGACCCGGTGCTGGGCGTCGGTCATCCAGCGGCCGACCCGGCGCTGGGGCGGCTCGACCATGCGACGGCTGCCGGACTCGATATCCAGCTTGTAAACGGCGGGGCTGCGGGCGGTGGGGGCTTCCAGCGCGAGCAGGATGTGGCGGCCATCGCCGGGCAGGAGGTCGATCACCTCGTCCTGGATCTGCTGGCCGGCGCGCAGGCCGGCGTCGTCCAGCTCGCTCAGGTCCTGCCGCTCGCCGCCGTCCCGGTCAATGGCCACGAGGCGGGTCTGGGTGCCGCTCTTCTGCTTGCGGTAGTGGACGCTGGCGATGAGCCGGTCATTGGATACCCAGCGCGCCCAGCCCAGCGCCACGGTCTTGTTGTCGGAGAAGAGCAGGTTGCGGATGGCGCCGCCGTCGGTGCCCTGGGTGACCAGCACCGTGCCGTCGGGCAGGTTCATGAGGCCGGCGATGTGCTTGCCGTCGGGGGAGAGGGTGACCCCGTTGAGGAAGGGCAGCCGGGCCAGCTGCTCGGCGCTGAGCGGTGGTGTGGCGGGGGCAGAGAGGGCGGGGAGGGCGTGCAGCAGGGCGACAAGGGCCAGGGCCGGGAGATGACGCATTTCGAGTATTGAGAATTGTTATCGATTGCGCCGGATCGTAACATGGTTTGCGGATGGCATAGGTGGGCTGGAAGGGCTGTAGGGGCGACTTCAGTCGCCCATCGTGCGCCGATCACCGGCCTGCCGCGCATCGAAGTCCGCGGGCGACTGAAGTCGCCCCTACAAGTCGCCCCTGCGGGAGATGCTGACCTGTCTGCTCAGCCCAGCCTGGCCATCACTTCCCCGGCCACCCGGGTTTCCAGGTCGGGGGCGAGGCAGTCCAGCTCCACCAGGTCTCCCCAGTTGTCGCGGAAGTTGCGTTGCCAGGTGATCTGGCGCTTGGCCAGCTGGCGGGTGGCGAAGATGCCCTTGTCGCGGAAGGTGGCGAGGCTGCAGTGGCCTTCCAGGTATTCGAGGGCCTGGCGGTAGCCGACGCAGCGCATCGAGGGCAGGCTGGCGTCGAGCTGGTAGTGGCGGCGCAGGCGCTCCACCTCGTCCACAAAACCGGCCAGCAGCATGGCGTCGAAGCGCCTTTCGATGCGGGCGTGGAGCACGGCCCGGTCGCCGGGGGTGAGGGCCAGGGGGATGAGCCGGTGGGTGTCGGCGGCGCTCTCGCGGCGGGCGTAGCTGGCGGCCAGGGGCTGGTCGGTGAGGCGCACGATCTCGAGGGCGCGCTGGATGCGCTGGGCGTCGTTGGGCTCCAGGCGGGCGGCGGCGTCCGGGTCGAGGCGGGCGAGTTCGGCGTGCTGGGCCGGCCAGCCGTCCCGGGCGGCGGCATCCTCGATCTCCCGGCGCAGGACCGGGTCGGCCTCGGGCAGGTCGGAGAGGCCTTCGCGCAGGGCCTTGTAATACAGCATGGTGCCCCCCACCAGCAGGGGCACGCGCCCCCGGGCGCTGATCTCGCCCATCAGGCGCCGGGCGTCCTCGCAGAAGCGGGCGGCGGAGTAGGCCTCTTCGGGGCTGAGGATGTCGATGAGGTGGTGGGGGCAGGCGGCCTGCTCGTCGCGGCTGGGCTTGGCCGTGCCGATGTCCATGTCCCGGTACACCAGGGCCGAATCGACGCTGATGATCTCCACCGGCAGGCTGCGGGCGAGGGCCAGGGCGCTGGCGGTCTTGCCGCTGGCGGTGGGCCCCATGAGCAGGATGGCGGGCGGAAGCGGGGAGGTTTGGGGCATGATGCGCCTTTCGATTGGACGCGCATTGTAGCGGGAGGGCTTGCCCTGTGAGCATGAGGATGAGCGGGGCCTGGCGGGCCCTGGTGGTGGTGTGGCTGATGCTGTGGGCGGGGCTGGCGGGCGCCGCCAGTCCGCTGTTTCTGTGGGAGCTCCGGGACGGCGCGGGCGGGCTGAGGGCCTGGCTCTACGGCACCATCCACGTCTGCGATGTGGCCTGCTTTCCGCTGCCGGCGCCGGTGCGGGGCGCGCTGGCCCAGGCCGACAGCCTGGCCCTGGAGCTGGACCTGGAAGACCCGGCGGTGATGCGGCGCCTCGGTGAGGCGGCGATGCTGCCGGTCGGGATGCAGCTCGATACCCAGCTTCCGGCGGCCCTGCGGCCACGCCTGGTGCTGGCCTCCACCCGCATGGGCCTGCCGCCCGAGATGGTGCAGCGCCTGCAGCCCTGGATGGCGAGCACCCTGCTGACCATACGGGTGGCGGAAATGGTGGGCTTTCGCACCGATCAGGGGGTGGATCTGTGGCTGGCGCGCCAGGCTCGGACCCAGGGCAAGCCCTTGTGGGCCCTGGAAACCGTGGAGCGGCAGATCGAGGCCATGGCCGGGGGCGGTGATGCTGCCCAGGTGGCCAGCCTGACCGAGGTGATCGAGCTGATCGAGTCGGGCGAGGCCCGGGTCTACTTCCAGCGCATGCTCGACGCCTGGCGGTACGGCGATGTGGCGGCCCTGGATGTGCTGCTGCGGGAGGAGATGTCCAGCGCCGCCATGGCCCCCCTTTTCGAAGAGATGCTCGACCGGCGAAACCGGGAGATGGCGGATACCCTGCTGCGCCGGCTGGAGGGCGGCGGGCGGCCCTTTGTGGCGGTGGGCGCCGGGCACTTTGGCGGCCCGGCGGGGCTGTTGGCAGAGCTCACCCGGCGGGGCTACACCCTGAAACAGGTGGAAGCCTCTGCAGCCGGGGACTGATCCGCACACCGGGAGAGCGCCCATGGACGGCATCTTGAAACCTGCGGCTGGGCTGCCGCTACCGGCAGGTGCGTGGCGCAGGGCGGCGTGGCTGGCCCTGGCCCTGATGGCTACACCGGCCATCGCCGGCGTGCCGGTGGCCGTCGACGTCGGCCACTACCTGGACAAGCCCGGCGCCACCAGCGCCTACGGCATCACCGAGTTTGAATACAACCACGCCCTGGCGGGGGTGATCGCGGCCCGGCTGACCACGGCCGGCACGCCGGTGCGCCTGATCGGCCACCGGGGCGAGATGGCCGACCTGCGTGCCCGCCCGCGGGAGGCCGAGGCGGCGGGGGCGGGCTTCTTCCTGTCGGTGCACCACGACTCGGTGAAGGAGGTGTACCTTCAGCCCTGGGTCTGGCAGGGGCGGCCCCTGCGCCACGCCGAGGGTTTTGCCGGCTTCTCCCTGTTCGTGTCGCGCCTCAACCCCCGGCTGGACGAGAGCTTGGCCTGCGCCAGCGCCATCGGCGCGGCCCTGCGCCGGGCCGGGCTGCCGGTGGCCACCCACCATGGGGTGTCGTCGGAGGGCGTCGCCCGGCCCTGGGCCGACGAGGCCAACGGGGTGTATTTCTACGACAACCTGGTGGTGCTCAAGACGGCCACGGTGCCGGCGGTACTGCTGGAGGCCGGGGTCATCATCAACCGCGACGAGGAGCGCGCCCTGGCCACGCCCGAGCGCCGGGCCCTCACCGCCGACGCGGTGCTGGACGGGCTGCAGCGCTGCGGTGTGGCGGCCGCCCCGTGACCGCCGGCGCCGGATCGGCCAGAATGCCATCCGCGCGCACTGACAGGCTTCCTCGCCCATCACCATGAAAACCGTCCTGCTCTCCTATTTTTCCGCCGCCCGCAGCCTGACCCGGCCGGGCGTGTTGTGGCATCTCATGTGGCCGACCCTGCTCGCAACCGGCATCTGGACAGCCCTGCTGATCTCCAGCTGGGGCAGCCTGATCGAGCTGGGTTCGGGCCTGATCACCGCCATGCCCCTCGTGGGTGGCTGGCTGGCCAGCACCGACAGTGCCCTGATGGTGGCGCTGGTGATGTTCAAGATCGGCCTGGTGGTGCTGGCCCTGCCCATCATCTACGTGACGGCGGCCTTCCTGGTGGCAGCCGTGGCCCTGCCCCTGATGGCCGACAAGGTGGCCGCCCAGGATTACGCCGATATCGCCCGACGCAAGGGCGGAAGTCAGGCGGGCAGCGTGTGGAACGCGCTGGTGGCCGTGCTCCAGTTCCTGCTGCTGCTGGTGCTGAGCCTGCCCCTGTGGCTGATTCCGGGCGTCGGGCTGATCATCTCCCTGGTGCTCACCGCGTGGCTCAACCAGCGTGCCTTCCGCTACGACGCCCTGATGGCCCACGCCGACGGCTTCGAGATGAAGGATCTGCCCGCCCGCCACTCCAGCGGGCTGTTCGGGGTGGGTCTGCTGGGCGCGGCGATGGCCCATGTGCCCCTGGTCAATCTGTTTGCGCCGGCACTCTCCGGCCTGGCCTTTGTCCATTACCTCCTGTCGGCCCTGCGCGTGAGCCGGCAGGGCGAGAACATCATCGAGGTAACGTAAATGACCGACAACGCGGTGCCGTCCTTCGGCGCAATCATCATTGGTGACGAGCTGCTGTCCGGCCGTCGGGAAGACAAGCACCTGGGCAAGGTGCTGGAACTGCTCAAGGCCCGGGGGCTGCGCCTGGCGTCGGTACGCTACGTGGGCGACGAGCGCCCGCGCCTGGTCCAGACGCTCAAGGAGAGCTTTGCCGCCAGCGACATCGTGTTCAGCTTTGGCGGCATCGGCGCGACGCCGGACGACCACACTCGCCAGGCCGCCGCCGAGGCCCTGGGCCTGCCTCTGGCCCTGCACCCCGAGGCCGAGGCCGAAATCCGCGCCCGCTTCGGCGACGAGACCACGCCCCAGCGCCTGCAGATGGGCGTCTATCCGGAAGGCAGCGAGATCATCCCCAACCCCTACAACCGGATCCCGGGCTTCTCCATCCGCAAGCACTTCTTCGTGCCGGGCTTTCCGGTGATGGCCTGGCCCATGGTGGAGTGGGTGCTCGATACGCGCTTTGCCCATCTGCACCACAAGGCCGACTACGTGGAGGCGTCCATCATCGTGTGGGACGCCCTGGAAGGGCATCTCATCGACTTCATGGAACGCATCACTGCCGATTTCCCCGATGCGACCCTGTTCAGCCTGCCCAGCGTGGGCGGCGAGGGGGGGCGTCGTCACATCGAGCTGGGCATGAAGGGCCCCGCGGCCCGGGTGGAGCAGGCCATGGCCCTGATCACCGCCGAGATGAGCCAGCGCGGCTACGCCTGGGAGCCGGCCCGGAGCCTCTGAGTGAGCAAGGACGCGGCCTGCGGCTATCGCGACTTTCCCGGCCGGCGCTGGCTGGTGGTGGTGCTGCGCGCCGCCCACATCGCCGGTGTGGTGGGCGTGGGCGCCGGGCTGCTGGCCCCGTCGGGGCATCCATTCGAAGGCTTCGTAAGGCTGATGGTGGCCTCGGGCATCGCCATGGCCGCCCTGGACGCCTGGTCCAACCCCGTGTGGCTGCGGGAGTACGCCGGCCTGTCCCTGCTCGTCAAGTTTGCCCTGCTGGGCTGGTTCGTGGCCGATGAAAGCGCGCGGCCCCTGCTGTTCTGGTCCATCCTGGTGTTCTCCGTGATCTTCGCCCACGCCCCCGCCAGCTTCCGTCACCGCCGGCCCGGCGGAGGCTAGGCGCGTCCGTGGGGTCGAGTGCCTTCGACCGGGTGTCACCGTGCTGAATTATTCATGCCGTACTCTGCTCTCCGGTTCAGTAATACGCGGAGGGCGCCATGCAGAAGGACTGGATTCCGGGCAAGACGGCGGCCGGGGTGGAAGAGATTGCCACGCGTGGCCGGCGTCTGCCGCCGCGCCTGCGGACCTTGTTGATCCTGGTGGACGGCCGGCGCACGTTGGGCCAGCTGGCCGAGCTGGTGGCCGATCCGGCGGTGGGCGAGGGCCTTGTCGAGCTGCTGGAGCGGGGCCTGATCACGCCCCGACCGGTGCCTCCCCCCCATCCACCCCACGCCAGCGAGCCTGCCAGCCGGGCCTCGCTGGAACCGAAGACCCGCCCCGCGGCTCCCACCGACCGGCGGCGCTCCCTGGCGCTGGCGCGCTTCTACCTGCTCGACGCCATGGAGCAGAGCCTGCGTACCAAAGACGTGGCCATCCGCGAGCAGTTGCGCCAGGCCACCACCCGGGATGAACTGCTGCAGGCCTTCGCCCGCTGCCGCGTCATCGCCGCCGAGGTGGGTGTGGCCCACGTGACGACCATCGAGACCCGCTTCATGGACATGCTGCCCGAGGAGGGCTGAGTTTTTCCTTGAAACCGCCGCCGGGGGCTTCTATAGTTCGGGAGTCCCAAGGGGGAGTAGCTCCACGCTGGTAGGTCGTCAGTACGAAGAATGTCGCGATGTCTGCGGGGTTCTTCCGGCCGCCAGGCAGTCGCCGGGTTTTTAGGGTGACTGTGAGCAAGACCTTTGCCGCGATGGCGAAGTGTCTTCAGGCAATCCGGCTCCCCTGCCGGACCAACTCAAGGGCCTTTCGTCATTGCCGGACGAAAGGCCTTTTTGTTTGGTTCCGATTTGGGAGAGACGTGATGGAAAGTATCGGTACGTGGTGGATGTGGGCGGGCTTTGCCGTCGTGGTGCTGGTGATGCTGGCGATCGACCTGTTTGTGGTGGGCGGCGGCAAGGAGCACAAGGTGTCGGTCCGCGAGGCCGGCATCTGGACCGTGGTGTGGGTGAGCGTGGCGATGCTCTTTGCCGGCGCCCTGTGGTGGTACCTGGATGGGGCGGCAGGCCGCGAGGTGGCCAATGCCCGGACCCTGGAGTTCGTCACCGGCTACCTGATCGAGAAGGCCCTGGCCGTCGATAACGTGTTTGTCTGGCTGCTGCTGTTCTCCTTCTTCGCCGTGCCCCCCGAGTTGCAGAAGAGGGTGCTGGTGTATGGCGTGCTGGGGGCCATCGTGATGCGCACCGGCATGATCTTCGCCGGCGCCTGGCTGATCAGCCAGTTTCACTGGGTGCTGTATGTGTTCGGTGCCTTCCTGCTGCTCACCGGCGCCAAGATGATGTGGTTTGCCGACCATGAGCAGAACCTGGACAAGAACCCCCTGCTGCGCTGGCTGCGCGGGCATATGAAGATCACCAGCGAGTTTCACCACGAGCGCTTCTTCGTGATGAAGGAGGAGGGCGGCAAGTGGGTGCGCTACGCCACGCCCCTGTTCCTGGCCCTGGTGCTGGTGGAGATCTCCGACGTGATCTTTGCGGTGGATTCGATCCCGGCCATCTTCGCCATCACCACCGACCCCTTCATCGTGCTCACCTCCAACGTGTTCGCCATCCTGGGTCTGCGCGCCATGTACTTCCTGCTGGCCGATTTTGCCGGGCGCTTCTCGCTGCTCAAGTACGGCCTGGCGGCGGTGCTGATGTTCATCGGCACCAAGATGCTGCTGCTGGACGTGGTGAAGATTCCGGTGGGCATCTCCCTGGGCGTGGTGGCCTTGCTGATCGCCACCTCGGTGGTGCTGTCCCTGCGCAAGGAGCGGCTGGAAAGCTCGGCGCAGCGAGGCTGACGCTGGACGGGGCCCGGCTGCGTGGGGCATGCTGCCGGGCCCTGATGTTCCGAGACTGTCCGCTGTCGTGCTGATCCGCAATGAAACCCCGGCCGATGCCGCCGCCGTGCATGCACTGATTGTGGCCGCCTTCGAAGGCAATGCCGAGGCCGATCTGGTGGAGGCCCTGCGCGGTCACACCTTTCCCTACGTGTCCCTGGTGGCCGACGACAAGGGGGTGATCGCGGGGCACATCCTGTTCACCCCCGTGCATCTGCCCGGCCACCCCCGGGCGCGGCTGATGGCCCTGGCGCCCCTGGCCGTGCTGCCGGGCTACCAGCGCAGCGGGGTGGGGTCGGCTTTGGTGGAGGCCGGGCTGGAGCGGGCCCGCGAGGCCGGCGCCGGTGCGGTGGTGGTGCTCGGCCATCCGGCTTACTACCCGCGCTTCGGCTTCGTGCCGGCGTCGCGCCACGGCATCCGCTGTTCCTACATGGATTCCGGCGAGGTGCCGGACGAGGCCTACATGATCCTCGAACTGCAGCCCGGCCACCTGGACGGGCTGGCCGGCTGCGTCGAGTATCACGCGGCTTTTTCTGCCGTCTAGCCGCCGCTCCCGGCCGTCAGGCGGCGCAGCAGCGGCCGCCACATCTCGCCCTGGTGCACCGCCAGGCCGAGCAGGATCAGCCCGGTGCCCGCCCACAGGCGCAGGCCGATCACCTCGCCATTCAGCAGATTCCCCAGCAGCAGGGCCAGCACCGGCGTGATCAGGGTAATCAGCGCCACCCGGGATGCGTCCAGGTGCTTGATCACGTAGTAGTAAAGGGCAAAGCCCAGCACCGACCCGAATACCCCGAGATAGACGATGGCCGCGCCAGCGCGGGGTGGCACCGCGCTGGGCAGGTGCCCGTCGCTGAGCAGCCACACCAGGGCGAAGAAGGGCAGGGAGACGGTCAGGGTGCCCACCGTGGTGGCCAGGGGCGGGCTGTCGTCGCCGATGTGCTTGAGGGACACCAGGCTGCCCGAATACACCAGCACCGCCGCCAGCAGGGCCACCAGGCCTTGCAGCGCATGCTCGCCGCCCAGGCTGTCACCGTGCACGAAGATCACGCCCAGCCCGGCTGCGCCCAGCAGGGTGCCGGCCAGGCGCGCCGGGGTGAGGGCCCGTTCGCCCAGGAAAACGGCCGCCAGCACCGCCGCGAACAGGGGCGACAGGCCGAACAGCACCGCCACCAGGCCGGAGTTAACGTAGCGCGCACCCCAGTAGGTCAGCGCCATGGCCCCGAACAGGCCGATCCCGCCCGACAGGTAGGCCCGTCGCGCCCGGGCGTGCAGGGGAAAGCCGATGCGCCACACCAGCACCAGCAGCCCGGCCACCAGCGCACCGATCGCCATGCGGGCGAGCACGGCGAAGGCGAAACCGGTGCCTTCGGTGCTCCACTGGATGGCCAGGGGCGTGGTGGACCAGATCAGGATGATGCCGAGGTAGGCAGCGGGCAGTGACATGGGGGACTCCTGAAAATGAAAAAGGCCGCGGAGGGAAATCCGCGGCCTGTCGTGAAATCGGTGCAACTAACCGATCAACCCGATCCCGGCCCCGGACGGACGGCCACGCGCCAGGCGCGCAGGGCGCGACGACGGGCGGGCAGCAGGGGATAGGCGGTATAGAGGCAAGGCATGGCCCCATTCTCGCGGCCAGACGCGCCAGACGTCAAGGGGCGGGCAGGTTGATCGTTCAACGGGGGGAGGCCGGATGAGCTCGACTGCGGACTTCGTTTTTGATACCTGGCAGGTATTGAAAATAAAGTTATTAAGTATTGGACGGTATGTTTCCCCATTCATAGACTGCTTCCCATACCGGGCCTGCGGGTTCGGACACTTCAGACCATTGATCGAGGTTCAAGCATGCGTCTCATCCAGAATTTCATCGGCGGCGAATACACCGCCGGGCTCAGCGGCAAGACCTTCGAGAAGCGTTCGCCCCTGGACAACAGCGTCATCGCCCGCATCACCGAGGCGGGGCGGGACGAGGTGGATGCGGCGGTGTGTGCCGCCCGTGCGGCCCTGAACGGCGAGTGGGGCGGCCTGACCCTGGAGCAGCGCGTCGATCTGCTCTACGGCGTGGCCGACGAGATCACCCGCCGCTTCGAAGACTTCGTGGCCGCCGAGATGGCCGACACCGGCCAGCCGTCCCACGTCATGCGCCACGTCTTCATCCCCCGCGGCGCGGCCAACTTCAAGGTCTTTGCCGATGTGGTCAAGAACGTGCCCACCGAGTCCTTCCAGATGTCCACGCCCGACGGCCGGGGCGCGCTCAACTACGCCGTCCGCGTGCCCAAGGGCGTGGTGGGCGTGATCAGCCCGTGGAACGCCCCCTTCCTGCTGATGACCTGGAAGGTGGGCCCGGCCCTGGCCTGTGGCAACACGGTGGTGGTGAAGCCCTCCGAGGAGTCGCCCCACACGGCGGCCCTGCTGGGCGAGGTGATGAACGCGGTGGGCATCCCCAAGGGCGTCTACAACGTGGTGCACGGCTTCGGGCCCGACTCCGCCGGCGAGTTCCTGACCCGTCACGCGGGCGTCGATGCCATCACCTTCACCGGCGAGACCCGCACTGGCGCCGCCATCATGAAGGCCGCCTCCGACGGCATGCGCGACGTGTCCTTCGAGCTGGGCGGCAAGAACGCCGGCATCGTGTTTGCCGACGCCGATTTCGACGCGGCGGTGGATGGCATCTTCCGCTCCGCCTTCCTCAACACCGGGCAGGTGTGTCTGGGCACCGAGCGGGTCTATGTGGAGCGGCCGATCTTCGAGCGCTTCGTCGCCGCCCTCAAGGTAAAGGCCGAGGCGGTGAAGTTTGGCCGGCCCGAGGACCACGCCGCCAACTACGGCCCGCTGATCAGCCAGGAGCACCGCCAGAAGGTGCTGTCCTACTACCGCAAGGCGGTGGAGGAGGGCGCCACGGTGGTGACCGGCGGCGGCGTGCCCGACATGCCCGGCGAGCTGGCCGAGGGCGCCTGGGTGCAGCCCACCATCTGGACCGGCCTGCCCGAGAGCGCCGCCGTGGTGCAGGAGGAGATCTTCGGCCCGTGCTGCCACATCCGCCCCTTCGACAGCGAGAACGAGGTGGTGGCCCTGGCCAACGACACCGACTACGGCCTCTCCACCACCATCTGGACCACCAACCTGGCCCGCGCCCACCGCATGGCCGCGCACATCGAGGTGGGCATCACCTGGATCAACAGCTGGTTCCTGCGTGACCTGCGCACGGCCTTCGGCGGCTCCAAGCAGTCGGGCATCGGCCGCGAGGGCGGGGTGCATTCCCTGGAGTTCTACACCGAGACACGGAACGTGTGCGTGAAGCTGTGACCGCAAGGACATGACCATGAACGAAGAAAAGATCCACCAATACGGCGACGAGCTCTACGAGGCTTTCGTCAGTCGCCGCGCGATCCGCCCGCTGCTGGAGCGTGAGCCGGACATCACCATCGCCGACGCCTACCGCATCCAGGAGCGCTTCGTGGCCCGCCGGGTGGCGGCCGGCGAGCGGGTGATCGGCAAGAAGATCGGCGCCACCAGCAAGCCGGTGCAGGACTTCCTGGGCGTCTATCAGCCGGATTTCGGCATCCTGCTGTCGGGCATGGTGTACAGCGAGGGCGACACCATCGACCTGGGCACCCTGATCCAGCCCAAGGCCGAGGCCGAATTGGCCTTCGTGCTCAAGGAAGACCTGAAGGGCCCGGGCATCACCGCCATGGACGTGATCCGCGCCACCGACTACGTGCTGCCCTGCTTCGAGATCGTCGATTCGCGCATCACCGACTGGAAGATCAAGATCCAGGACACCGTGGCGGACAACGCCTCCTGCGGCGTGTATGTGCTGGGCAAGACCAAGGGCGACCCGCGCAAGCTGGACATCACCCTGGCCGGGATGGTGCTGGAGAAGAACGGCGAGCTGTTCTCCACCGGCGTCGGCGCCGCCGTGCAGGGTTCCCCCGCCAACGCGGTGGCCTGGCTGGCCAACACCCTGGGCGAGCTGGGCATCCCCTTCAAGGCCGGCGAGGTGATCCTGTCCGGCTCCCAGTCGGCCCTGGTGCCGGTGGTGGACGGGGACGAACTGGTGTGTACGGTGGGCGGCCTGGGCAGCTGCCGGGTGAAGTTTGCCGGGCAGAGCACCACCGCCAGCGCGGCTGCGCCTGGCAGCGAAGCCCGACCGGGCAGTGGCACCGCCGGCATGAACCTGACCCTGGGCCGCGAGGACGTGGTGCGCCTGTGCGAGCGCATCGAAGGCGCCCAGACCCGGGCCCGCGCCATCCCCAAGCTCACCGACGAATACCCGGGCATGACCATCGGCGACGGCTATGCCGTGCAGCTGGCCCTGCGCCAGCGCTTCCTGGCCGCAGGCCACAAGCAGGTGGGCTGGAAGGCCGGGCTGACCTCGAAGGCCAAGATGATCCAGATGGGCGTCAACGTGCCGTCCATTGGCTTTCTCACCGACCGCATGGCCCGCCCCGAGAACTCGGCCATCTCCACCGCCGACCTGGTGCATCCCCGCGTCGAGTGCGAGGTGGCCTTCGTGATGAAGAAGGCCCTGCAGGGCCCCGGCTGCACCCGCCAGGACGTGCTGGACGCCACCGACTACGTGCTGCCGGCGGTGGAGATCATCGACTCGCGCTTTTCCGGCTTCAAGTTCGACCTGCCCAGCGTGGTGGCCGACAACGGCTCGTCGGCCCGCTTCGTGGGCGGTGGCCGGGCCCGCTACGTGGACGACGTGGATCTGGCCACCCTGGGCGTGGTGATGGAGAAGAACGGCGAGCTGGTGGCCATGGCCAGCGCGGCCGCCGTGCTGGGCCACCCGGCCGAGGCCATCGCCATGCTGGTGAACATCCTGGCCGAGCTGGGCGAGGGCCTGCCGGCGGGCAGCTTCGTGATGAGCGGCGGGATCACCGAGGCCATCGCGGTCAAGCCCGGTGACAGCGTCATCGCCCGCTTCCAGGAGCTGGGCAGCGTGTCCATGCGCTTCGTCGCGTAGTCGCAGAAAAAACAGCAATCGCCCCAACCCATCCCATGGAGAGAGACCCATGCCAATTATCGAGATGCACATGATGGTGGGCCGTACCACCGAGCAGAAGAACAAGGTTGCCGTTGCGGTAACCGAGGCGGTGGCGAAGAGCCTGGAATGCAGCGCCGACACGGTGCGCATCCTGATCACCGAACACGCCACCGACGGCTTCTACGTGGCCGGCCAGACCATGGCCCAGCGCGCCGCCGCCCGGGCCCAGGAGAAAACGGCATGAAGAAGATCCGCTGCGCCCTGATCGGCTCGGGCAACATCGGCACCGACCTGATCTACAAGATCCAGCGCAGCCCGGTGCTGGAGCCCGTGTGGATGGTGGGCATCGACCCGGCCTCCGAAGGCCTCGCCCGGGCCCGGGAGATGGGCCTCAAGACCACCGCCGACGGCGTGGATGGGCTGCTGCCCCACGTGCTGGAGGACAACATCCAGATCGCCTTCGACGCCACCAGCGCCTACGTGCATGCGGAGAACAGCCGCAAGCTCAACGCCCTGGGCGTGATGATGATCGACCTGACGCCCGCCGCCATCGGCCCCCTGTGCGTGCCGCCGGTGAACCTGCGCCAGCACGCCGACAAGGTGGAGATGAACGTGAACATGATCTCCTGTGCCGGCCAGGCGACCATTCCCATCGTCAATGCCGTGTCGCGCACCCAGGGCGTGGGTTACGCCGAGATCGTGGCCAGCCTGTCGTCCAAGTCGGTGGGCCCCGGCACCCGGGCCAACCTGGACGAGTTCACCTACACCACCTCCGGCGCCATCGAGAAGGTGGGCGGCGCGCGCAAGGGCAAGGCCCTGGCCATCATCAACCCGGCCGAGCCGCCGATGATCATGCGCAACACCATCTCCTGCCTCACCGACGAGGCGCCGGACGAGGCCCGGATCACCGAGTCCATCCTGCAGATGATCAAGGAAGTGCAGAAGTACGTGCCGGGCTACCGCCTGGTGAATGGGCCGATCTACGACGGCAACAAGGTGCAGGTGTTCATGGAGGTGGCCGGGCTGGGGGACTATCTGCCGCGCTACGCCGGCAACCTGGACATCATGACCGCCGCCGCCACCCGTACTGCCGAGATGTTCGCCGAGGAGATCCTCAAGGGCAGCATCAGGCTGACCGCCGTCGCGTAATCCCACAGATTGGAGAATCCCATGGATCTCAAAGGCAAGAAAATCATCCTGCACGACATGTGCCTGCGTGACGGCATGCATGCCAAGCGCGAGCAGATCAGCCTCGACCAGATGGTCAAGGTCGCCACCGCTCTGGACGCGGCCGGCGTGCCCTACATCCAGGTCACCCACGGCGCCGGCCTGGGGGGCAACTCGCTGCAGCACGGCTTTGCGCCCCACAGCAACGAGGAATACATCTCCGCCGTGGCCTCGAAGATGACCCAGGCCAAGGTGTCGGTGCTGCTCATCCCCGGCCTGGGCACCATGAAGGAGCTGCAGTCGGCCTACGACTGCGGCGCCCGCAGCGTGCACGTGGCCACCCACTGCACCGAGGCCGACACCGCGCCCCAGCACATCGCCTTTGCCCGCAAGCTGGGCATGGACACCACCGGCTTCCTGATGATGGCCCACCTCAACGACCCCGAGGGCATCGCCCGCCAGGGCAAGCTGATGGAAGGCTACGGCGCCCACACGGTGTATGTCACCGACAGCGCCGGCTACATGCTGCCGGACGACGTGAAGGCCCGCATCGGCGCCCTGCGCGCCGTGCTCAAGCCGGAAACCGAGATCGGCTTTCATGGCCACCACAACCTGGGCATGGGCATCGCCAACTCCATCGCCGCCATCGAGGCCGGCGCCACCCGCATCGATGGCTCGGCGGCCGGGCTGGGGGCGGGGGCGGGCAACACGCCGCTGGAAGTCTTTGCCGCCGTGTGCGAGCGCATGGGCATCGACACCGGCGTCGATCTCTTCAAGCTCATGGACGTGGCCGAGGAGATCATCGTGCCGATGATGGAGCACGTGGTGCGCGTCGATCGCGAATCCCTGACCCTGGGTTTTGCCGGCGTGTATTCCACCTTCCTGCTCCACTCCAAGCGCGCCGCCGACCGCTTTGGTGTGCCGGCCCGGGACATCCTGGTGGAGCTGGGCCGCAAAAAGATGATCGGCGGCCAGGAAGACATGATCATGGACACCGCCATGACCATGGCCAGGGAGCGCGGCCTGCTGAAGGCCGTGGCGGCCTGAACACACGGACGGGGTGCCCATGCAGGCACCCTGCGGTAGCACCCCCATCCACCAACGGAGACAAAGATGGCACTCAGAGGATTGCTTCGCATGGGCGAAGTGGCGATACGCGTACTCGACATGGGCGAAGCCCGCGAGCACTACGGCAAGCGCATGGGCCTGCACGAGGTCATGACCGACGCCGCCGGCCAGGTCTATTTCAAGGCCTGGGACGAGCACGACCACCACTGCCTGGTGCTGCGCGAGGCGGAGTCGTCGGGCATGGACTACTTTGCCTTCAAGGTCTTCGACGACGCCACCCTGGATGCGCTGGAGCCGAAGATCCGCGCCTTCGGCCTGCAGGTGGAGCACATCGAGGCCGGCGTGTACCCCAAGAGCGGGCGGCGCCTGCAATTTACGCTGCCCAGCGGCCACGTGATGCAGCTGTATGCCCACAAGGAGCAGACCGGCAACAACCTGCCCCTGCTCAACCCCGGCGTGATGCCCGACGAGGGGGTGATCCGCGGCTTCCGCATCAACCGCCTCGACCATGCCCTGGTGGGGGGCGTGAACATCGACGAGTCGGCGCGGCTGTTTACCGAGGTGTTCGGCTTTGACCTGAGCGAGCGCCTCATCGACGCCGACAGCGGCCAGTCCCTGGCCCTGTTCCTGAGCTGCTCCACCAAGCCCCACGACATCGCTTTCGTGCTGCAGCCCACCCCGGGGCGCTTCCACCACGTCTCCTTCCTGCTCGAATCGGTGACCGACGTGATCCACGCCGCCGACCTCATCGGCAAGTACCGCATCCCGGTGGACGTGGGCCCCAACCGCCATGGTGTCACGCGCGGCGCCACCATCTACTTCTTCGATCCCTCGGGCAACCGCAACGAGGTGTTTTCCGGTGGCTATGTGCACTACCCGGACACCCCGACCCTGACCTGGGACACCACCGAACTGGGCCACGCCACCTTTGCCCAGGACAACGTGGTGCGCGAGAGCTTCCTGACCGTACTGACGGGCTGACCCCATGACCACTTCCCCGACTGAACTGGCCGTCGTGGTGGGCGCCACCGGCGCCTTTGGCAACGCCATCGTCGATCGCCTGGCCGCGGCCGGCCTGGGCGTGGTGGCGGTGGCCCGCAGTGCCGATTCCCTGGCGGCGCTGCAGGCCCGGGTGCCCGGGTTGCTGGCCTGCGTGGCCGACATCGCCGCCGACAGCGCCATCGAGGCCATTGCGGCGGTGGTGGACCGGCCCGTGCGCATGGTGGTGCATGGGCCGGGCGTGACGGTGGCGGGGGGCATCCTCACCGCGCCCACGGCCACCATGGTGGACGCGGTCAACATCAAGGTGGGCGGCCTGCTGCGTCTCACCCGCGCCGTGGATGGGCGCCTCAGCCCGGGTTCGCGCGTCGTCGCCATCGGCGGCCACTACGGTTTCGAGCCCACCGCCTATGCCGCGTCCGCCGGGGTGGCCAACGCCGCCCTGGTCAACGTGGTACGGCAGCTGAGCCTGGCCTATGGCAACCGGGGCATCACCGCCCACCTCGTCGCCCCCGGGCCGGCCGACACCGAGCGCCTGCGCCGGGTGGCCGCCGACCGGGCCGCCCTGCGCGGCATCACGGTGGACGAGGTGCTGGCCGAGATGCTCGAGGACTCCTCCATCGGCCGCTTCACCACCCCCGAACAGGTGGCCTGGGCCGTGTCCATGCTGCTGGCCCCGGAAGCCGACGCCATGACCGGCTCCAGCCTGATGCTGGACTCCGGCCGCCGCCGCGGCCTGCCATGACGGCACCCATAGACATCGCCCAGGAGCCCAACCGTGCCCATCGTCAATTTTCATGTGCTTGAAGGCATGAGCACCCCCGAGCAGGACGAGCGCCTGCTGATCGGTGCCTGCCAGCTCTATGCCGAGGTGTTGAAGGCTCCGATGGAGCGCATCCGCGCCTTCATCACGCCCCACCGCCCCGGCCAGTTCGCCGCGGCCGGCGGCCTGTGCGCCCACAACGGCCTGCACGCGCCGTATTTCGAGTTCATCGTGCTCGAAGGGCGCTCCCTGGAAGACCGGCATTGCCTGATGCGCCGCTTCACCGACCTGCTGGTGGACACCCTGGGCGTGCGCCGCGACCTCGTCCGCGGCAGCTGCCGCCGCGTCGCCCCCGAGGACTGGTCCATCGCCGGCGAACCCGCCAGCGTCGTCCGCAAAGACGAAGTCGCCGCCCGCGCCGCCCAGAATACCCCGCCCTCTTAGCCCGGGCCCCAGCCTGCCGCCGGGCCGCCCCAAGGCAGGCGCCCGCCCCCTTGGGGGGCAGCGACCCCCACGCAGTGGGGCGAGCGTGGGGGCCCATGTCTCCCTCGACCGAAGTAAACCCTCTCCTCCCAGGAATTCGGTCGTGTTCTCCCCTTCGCGAGGGCGGCTCGCGAAGGGGATTTTTTTGTGACCGCGCTGAAGCCCGAAGCCACCCTACGGTCCCGCTGAACACTGAAGGAACAGCCCATGAACGTACTGATCGTCTTTGCCCACAACGAACCTCGCTCCTTCAACGCCGCCATGAAGGACGAGGCGCTGCGGGTGCTGGAGGGGGAGGGCCACCAGGTGCAGGTGTCCGACCTCTACGCCATGAACTTCAACCCGGTGGCCAGCGCCGCCGATTTTGGCAGCCGCGCCAACCCGGATTACCTGGTGTATGCCCTCGAGCAGCGCCATGCCTTCAACACCGGCACCCTGGCGCCGGACATCGCCGCCGAGCTGGAGAAGGTGAAGTGGGCCGACCTGATCCTCTTCAACTTTCCCATCTACTGGTACGGCATGCCCGCCATCCTGAAGGGCTGGGTGGATCGGGTTTTCGTGTCGGGCTTCTGCTATGGCGGGCGGCGCATCTATGACCAGGGTGGGCTCAAGGGCAAGAAGGCGATGCTCGCCGTGTCCCTGGGCGGACAGGCCCACATGTTCGGGCCCGAAGGCATCCACGGCGAGCTGGAGGTTCTGCTCCAGCCCATTTTGCGGGGCATGCTGGGCTATGTGGGCTGCACCGTGCTGCCGCCCTACGTGGCCTGGCATGTGCCCTATGTGAGTGACGCCGAGCGGGCGGAGATCCTCGACGGCTACCGCCGGCACCTGCTCAGCCTGGATGCCCGGGCGCCCCTGCGCTTTCCGTCCCTGGCCGACTATGACCAGAACCTGCGCCCCAAAGCTGCGGTAGATTGACGGCCTGACCGACGATCCAGAGGAGAAGCCCGTGGAGTTTCCCGACAACCCCTTCAAGCAGCGCCTGCTCGCCGGCGACCTGCAATACGGCCTGTGGCTGGGCCTGTCCGAGATTTTCAGCGCCGAGATCTGTGCCGGCGCCGGCTTTGACTGGTTGCTGATCGACGCCGAGCACGGCCCCAATGATCTGCGCACCATCTTCGCCCAGCTCCAGGCGATTGCCCCTTACGCGTCCCAGCCGGTGGTGCGCCCGCCCCAGGGCGACCATGTACTCATCAAGCAGCTCCTGGAGACCGGGGTGCAGACCCTGCTGATCCCCATGGTGGAGTCGGCCGAACAGGCCGCCCACCTGGTGGAGGCCATGCGCTACCCGCCGGCGGGCATCCGCGGGGTGGGCAGCTCGATTGCCCGGGCCTCCCGCTGGGGCCGCATCGGTGACTATGCCCAGCGCGCCAACGACGCCATGTGCCTGCTCGTGCAGGTGGAAACCCGAGCCGGCATGGCCGAGCTGGACGCAATCCTGGCGGTGGACGGGGTGGATGGGGTGTTCTTCGGCGCGGCCGATCTGGCGGCGTCCTATGGTCTGCTCGGGGAGTCGAATCACCCGGAGATCGTTGCCATGATCGAACAGGGCCTGGCCCGGGTGGCGGCCTGCGGAAAGGCCGGCGGCGTGCTGTGCGGCGACCGGGGCCTGGTGGCGCGCTACCGGGAGGCCGGGGCGCGTTTCATCGCCGTGGGGGTGGATTCGATGCTGCTGGCGGCGGCGACGTCCAGCCTGTGTGCGTCGTACAAGGGCGGGGCGTCGAGCGACGCCCCGGGGTCTTCCTACTGAGGCGCCCGGGGGCGGGCGCCTCAGTCAGCATCAGCGGGCTGCGGCCTGGGGGGCGACGCTGGCGTTGCTGTCCTTCCAGCCACCGCCCAGGGCCTTGAACAGATCCACCGCCGAGGACAGCCGGGCCTGGCGGTTCTGCACCCAGGCCACGGTGGCGTCGTTGCTGGTGCGCTGGGCCGTCAGCACTTCCAGGTAGGGCGAGTAGCCGCTGTCGTAGCGGGTCTGGGCGAGCTGCAGGCTGCGTTTGGCGGCCTGCATGGCCTGGTTGAGGGCAACCTCGCTCTCGCCGTTCTGGCGCACCGTGATCAGGGCATCGTTCACCTCCCGGAAGGCGGTCTGCACCGACTTGCGGTAGGCCTCGAGGCTCTGCTTCTGCTGGGCGCTGACCTGTTCCACCTGGGCGCGCAGACGGCCGCCTTCGAAGATGGGCTGGGTCAGGCCACTGCCGATGGACCATACCGCGGCGGCCGGGCTGAACAGATCGGACAGGTCGCGGCTCTCCCGGCCGAAGGTTCCGGTCAGGGTGATGCTCGGGAACAGGGCGGCCTTGGCCACGCCGATCCGGGCGTTGGCGGCGATCAGGTCGGTTTCGGCCTTGCGCACGTCGGGGCGGGCTTCGAGCAGGCTGGAGGGCAGGCCGGCCGGCGGTGCCGGGGGTACCGGCAGGCTGCGCAGGTCGCCCGGGGCCAGCTTGAGGCCGGGTTGGCCGACCAGCAGGCCGAGCAGGCTTTCGGCCAGGGCACGGCTCTTCTCCAGCTGTACCTGGGCCGCCGTGTAGGTGGCCAGGGCGCCTTCGGCCTGCTGTACATCCAGTTGCGACACGTAGCCCCGATCGAAGCGGATGCGGGTCAGCTGGGTGCTCTTGGCCTGGCTGCTCACCGAGTCGCGGTTGGCCAGCAGCTGGGCGTCGATGGCGCGCAGGTTGAGATAGGCCTGGGTGACGCTGGCGGCGAGGCTCAGGGACACCGTCTCGGCGGTGTAGCGGGTGCCCAGGGCCTGGGCCCGGGCGCCTTCGGAGGCGCGCCGCAGCTTGCCCCACACATCCAGCTCGAAGGACGTGGACAGGCCGATCTTGTTGGTATTGCGCACCAGCCCGCTGGGCGGGTTGGTGTTGGGCAGGATGCTGCGGCTGCGCGAGATGCCAGCGTTGGCGTCGATCTGGGGCAGCAGCGCGGCATTCACCTGGCGCAGTACGGCGTCGGCCTCTTCGATGCGGGCGGCGGCGCTCAGGGCATCCGGGCTGCTGGCCAGGGCCTGGTCCACCAGGGTGTCGAGCTGCGCATCGCCGAACAGGGTCCACCAGCGGCCGGCAAGCGCCGGCGTGGTGGCCGGCGCGGCCGCCACGGGCTCATTGGCGTAGCTGTCGGGCAGCGCTACGCGGGCGTCGGGGCGCTGGTAATCGGGGCCGATGGCACAGCCGGCCAGGGCCAGGGGAATGGCGAGGGCGAGCAGGGTCAGACGGGGGCGGATCACGGCTTCACCTCCTGGGTGCCGGCATGCGGCAGGTCATCTGTCGGGGGGCGCGGCGTGTTGCGGCTCAGCCACTTGAAGAACAGCGGGATGAAGATGGTGGCGATGAAGGTGGCGGCGATCATGCCCCCCACCACGCCGGTGCCCATGGAGCGCCGTGCCGCGGCGCCGGCGCCCGACGAGAGGGCCAGGGGCAGCACGCCGAGGATGAAGGCCAGGGAGGTCATCACGATGGGGCGGAAGCGCAGGCGGGCCGCTTCGATGGCCGCATCCACCACCTTCATGCCCTCGGCCTGCTTCTGGGCGGCGAACTCGACGATCAGAATGGCGTTTTTCGCGGCCAGGCCGATGAGCACCACCAGACCGATCTGGAAGTAGATGTCGTTGGGCATGTTGCGCATCAGCACGGCCACCAGGGCGCCGAGCATGGCGAAGGGCACGGCCATGATCACCGCCAGGGGCAGGGACCACTTTTCGTACTGGGCGGCAAGGATCAGGAAGACCATGATGATGCCGAACACGAAGGCGATGATGGAGGCGCTGCCGGTGCGCTTTTCCTGGAAGGCCTGGCCGACCCATTCGGTGCGGTAGCCTTCGGGCAGGCTGGCCTGGGCAACCTCTTCGACGGCCTTGATGGCGTCGCCGGAGCTGAAGCCCGGGGCGGCGTTGCCCAGCACCTTGGCCGACACGAAGCCGTTGAAGCGTTCCACCATCTCGGCGCCGGTGATGGTCTTCACCGTGGCTACGGCGGACAGGGGCACCATGGTGCCGGTGGCGGTGCGCACGTAGGGCTTGAGCAGGTCTTCCGGCTTCATGCGGTAGGCTGCGTCGGCCGACAGCTGGACCTTGTAGGTCTTGCCGCTGCGGTTGAAGTCATTGACGTAGAGGGTGCCGGTGCTGGCCTGCAGGGTGGCGTAGATGCTCTCCAGGGGGATGCCCATGGACAGGGCCTTGGGTTCGTCCACCTCCACGTACAGCTGGGGCGCGGTGACCCGGAAGAAGGTGTTGACGCCGGTCAGCTCGGGGCGCTTCTTGAGGGCTTCGACGAACTGGGCGTTGACGGTGGCCAGGGTGCGCGGGTCGCCGTCGGCGCGGTTCTGCACGTACACCTCGAAGCCACCGGCGGTGCCGAGGCCCTGGATGGGGGGCGGGTTGAAGACCAGGCCCATGCCGTCGGGCAGGCTCATGCCGATGCCCATGAACTTGCCGGCCATCTCGGGTGTGGTCACCGTCCGCTGGTCCCAGGGCTTGAAGATGATGAAGGTGGTGGCCACGCTGGGGCGGGCGTTGCCGGTGATGAAGTCGACGCCATTGATGAAGAAGATGTTCTCGATGTCGTCGGACATGATGCGCTGGCGCATCTGCTCCGCGGCCACCCCGGTACGCTGGGTGGACGCGCCATCCGGCAGGGTGACGAAGCCGAACAGGTAGCCCTGGTCTTCGGCCGGCACAAAGCTGCCCGGCACGATGCGCAGCAGGCCCGCGGCGGCGGCGATGGTGAGCAGGAACACCAGGGTGCCGATGATGCCGTGGCGCAGGGTCAGGCCGACGGTGTTGGTGTAGCTGCGGGTGAAGCTGTCGAAGAAGCGGTTGAAGGGGCGGAACAGGGGCTTCTCTTCGTGGGTCGGCTTGAGCAGCAGCGCGCACAGGGCCGGGGTGAGGGTCAGGGCGACGATGCCCGAGATCACCACCGCCACCGCCACCGTCACGGCGAACTGCTTGTAGAGCACCCCGGCGATGCCGCCCAGGAAGGCCACCGGCACGAATACTGCGCACAGCACCAGCACGATGGCCACGACGGCGCCCGAGACCTCGCGCATGGCCTCGATGGCGGCGTCCTTGGGGGACATCTTGCGTTCGCTCATCAGGCGCTCGACGTTCTCGAGCACCACGATGGCGTCATCCACCACGATGCCGATGGCCAGCACCATGGCGAAGAGGGTCAGGGTGTTGATGGAGAAGCCGAACAGCCACATGCCGGCGAAGGTGCCGATCAGGGACACCGGCACCGCCACAATGGGGATGAGAGTGGCGCGCCAGTTCTGCAGGAACAGGTACACCACGGCGATCACCAGGAGGGCTGCTTCAATGAGGGTGTGGGTCACCTCTTTGGCGGATTCCTGGATGAAGCGGGTGGTGTCGTAGGGTACGAAGTACTCTATCCCCTTGGGGAACTGCTTGGACATTTCATCCAGGCGGGCACGGACGCGCTTGGCGGTGTCCAGGGCGTTGGCGCCCGACTGCAGATAGATGCCCATGCCGGACACCGGGGCGCCGTTCACGCGGGCGCTGCGGTCGTAGCCGTCGGCGCCCAGCTCCAGGCGTGCCACGTCCTTCAGGCGTACCAAGCCGTTGGCGCCGTCGGCGCGCAGCACGATGTTTCCGAACTCGTCGGGGGTCAGCAGGCGGCCCTTGGCAGTGACGGTATAGGTGAGCTGCTGGCCATTGATCACCGGCTCGGCGCCGATCTTGCCGGCAGCGTTCTGGGTGTTCTGTACCCGGATGGCGGCGGCCACGTCGGAGGTGGTGATGCCCATCTTGGCCATCACGTCGGGCTTCAGCCACACACGCATGGCGTAGACCGGGTCGAACTGCTGGGCGTCGCCTACGCCTGGAATGCGACGGATCTCCTCAATGACGTTGACCAGTACGTAGTTGGAAAGGTAAAGGGCGTCGAAGGTGTTGTCGGGGGAGCGCAGGGCCGCGAACATCAATATGTTGTTGGAGCGCTTCTGCACCAGCACGCCGGTGCGGCGCACGTCATCGGGCAGGCGCGGCTCGGCCACCTTGACCCGGTTGTTAACGGCGATCAGCGCCGTGTCGGGGTTGGTGCCCACCTCGAAGGTGGCGGTGATGCTCACCGTACCGTTGGAGGTGCTCTGGGAGTTGTAGTAGATCAGGCCTTCCACGCCCGACAGCTGCTCCTCGATGGGGGCGGCGACGGTCTTGGAAAGGGTTTCGGCGTTGGCGCCGGGGAAGGTGGCGGAGATGATCACCGTGGGCGGGGTGATCTCGGGGTACTGGGCCACCGGCAGGGTGAGGGAGGCCATCAGGCCTGCGATCACGATGACGATGGAGATGACCGAGGCGAAGATCGGTCGGCTGATGAAGAAGCGTGACATGGACGGCGACCCCCTCAACCCTTGGCCGGCGCGGCCGGCGCTGCAGCCGGCTTGGCGCCAGGGCCTTCACCCGGCGCGTGGGGGGCCACCGGGGCGCCCGGGCGGGTCTTGATCAGGTTGTCGATGATGACCTTGTCACCGGCCTTCAGGCCGCCGAGGATCACCCAGTCATTGCCGCTCCATTGGCCAGTCTTTACGGGCCGCGGCTCCACCTTGTTGTCGGCGTTGGCGAGCATCACCACCGCACCCTTGTCGCTCTGCATCACGGCGCTCTGAGGCACCAGGAAGACGCCATCACGCTCGCCGGTAAGCAGGCGGGCACGCACGAACTGGCCGGGGAGCAGGGTGCCGTCGGGGTTGGGGAACTCGCCCCGCAGCTGCAGGGTGCCGAGGGTCGGGCTGACCTGGCTGGCGGCAAAGTTGAGCTTGCCGCGCACCGGGTAAGTGCTGCCATCGGGCAGGATCAGCTCGACGCCACGCACCACCTGGGGCTTGAAGCGGCCGCTGGGGGTGGCGGCGTTGAGTTCGGCCTCGGAGACCGAGAAGCGCACCCACATGGGGTTGAGCTGGACCACGCTGGTCACCAGGCTGTTGGTGGCCACCAGGTTGCCTTCAGAAATCACGGCGCGGCCGCTGGTGCCGGCCACCGGGGCGGTCACGGTGGACCAGCCGAGGTTGAGCTCGGCCTGGCGCAGGGCGGCGTCGGCGGACTGCACGGCGGCCAGGGCGGCGGCCTTGTCGGAGCCGGCGGTGTCGTATTCGCGCTGGCTGATGGCCTGTTCGGCCAGCAGGCCCTTCAGGCGGGCGGCCTCGCGGTCGGTCTGCTCGGCGCGGGCCTTGGCCTGGGCCAGGTTGGCCCGGGCCTGGGCGACGGCTACTTCGAAGGGCGCCTTGTCGAGCTGGAACAGGGGCTGGCCGGCGTGGACGGGCGCGCCTTCCTCGAACAGGCGCTTCATGACGATGCCGCCGACCCGGGCGCGGACTTCCACCTCGCGGGCGCCCTCGGTTTGGGCCACTGCCTCGACGCTGCTGTCGACGCGGGTCGGCTTCATTTCGAGCACGGTGACGGGCAGTGCCGGCATGGCGCCCCCCGGCGGCCCGGCGGGCGCCTGATCCTTGCCGGAACAGGCCGACAGGACCAGGGCAGACAGGGCGATGACGGGGAGGGAGGTGCGCAGGGCGCGGGGAAGGGGCGTTGAGTGGACAGTCACGGAGGCCTCCGGGGGCTGGATTTTTAGTTGGTGTTGGGGCATGATTTTATACATTCACGAATGTATGTAAAGGCTTTTGCCACAGTTCGGATGTGATTACAGGCATGTCAAATGGTTCGTAAAACCAAGGAAGAAGCCGATCTCACGCGCCGCCAGATCATCGATGCTGCGCGCCGTGTGTTTCTGGAGTGCGGCGTCAGCCACACCACCCTGGAGAAGATCGCTGCCACTGCGGGGGTGACCCGGGGCGCCGTGTATTGGCACTTCCGCAACAAGACCGAGCTGTTCTTCGCCATGCGCGAGCAGGCCATTCTGCCTTTCGTGGATCGGGTGGTCTTCAAGGAGGATGATTCCGACCCCCTGTACGGCATCGAAACCGCCCTGCGGGAAATCTTCCACATCCTTGGTGATCAGCCCGAGGTGCGGGAGACCTTCGAGATCATCAGCTTCAAGTGCGAGTATGTGAATGAGCTTGGTGACATGATGCAATGCACCGGCGGTCAGCTGGATTTCCTGGGCAAGCTCACGGAGGCCTATCGTCGGGCAGAGGCTCGGGGGGTGCTGCGCCCGGGTATCGCACCGGACGATCTGGCCCACGACACTTTCCTGTTTGTTGGTGGCCTGATCAAGCACTGGCTGGCTGGCAGGCCGGATGAGCGTTTCCGTGCCGATGCCGCGGCCCTGATCCGCACCCATGTGGCCTTGCGTCGGGCTGGCGTGGATCAGGCCGGGCCGGTCTCTCCGGCCCGATCCAGCCATCTGAGCAAGGCGGCGTAGAGAAGCTCCGGGTCCACCGGCTTGCTCACGAAATCATTCATGCCTGCCGCCAGGCAGCGGGCCTCGTCCTCGCCAAAGGCGTTGGCCGTCATGGCGATGATGGGCAGGGTCTCGGCCGGGTGGGTCTCGCGGATGCGCCGGGTGGCTTCGAGACCATCCATCACCGGCATCTGCATGTCCATCAGTACCAGGGCGTAGCCCGGATTGCCGTCACGCAGCCGTTCGACGGCCTGCTGACCATTGTCGAGAACATCGAGCTGCAGTCCGATCTCGGCAATCAGATCGCGGGCGACCTCCTGGTTGACCATGTCGTCCTCCACCAGCAGCAGCCGGGCATGGGCGTGGTGCTGGCGCAGCAAGGTCTCGGCGGTATCGTCGGTGGGCGTGCTGACGGGGCTGATGTCGGCTTCGGCGAGGCGCGGCAGACGGGCAGTGAACCAGAAGCGGCTGCCCCGGCCCGGGCTGCTCTCTCCGTTGGCGTCACCCCCCATGAGGCGGGCCAGGCGCCGGGTGATGGCGAGGCCCAGGCCGGTTCCGCCGTGGGTCCGGGTGGTGGAGCTGTCTGCCTGGCGGAAGGGTTCGAACAGCTCGGCCAGGGCTTCCGCGGTGATCCCGGCTCCCGTGTCACACACCTCGAAGCGGAGCAGCAGCCCGTCGTTGTTCTCGTCTTCCTGGATGATCCTGAGCCGGACGCTGCCCTGGCGGGTGAACTTGATGGCATTGCCGGCAAGGTTGAGGAAGGCCTGGGTGAGGCGTGTCCGGTCGCCGGACAGCATGGGCAGGGGCGGGGTGTCGATCTGCAGTTCGAGGCCCTTGTCCCGGGCCTGCTCGCTCAGCAGCGACACGACGCTGGCACCCAGCACGCGCAGATCCACCGGCTGCGCCTCCAGGACCAGCTTGTCCGCCTCGATCTTCGAGAAGTCGAGAATGTTGCTGATGACGGACAGCAGATGGCGGGCGGCATCGCCGATCTTGCCGAGTTTGTCGAGCTGCTCCTGGTCATGGCTCCGCCGCCGCAGCAGGTGGGTGAGGCCGACGATGGCGTTGAGCGGGGTGCGGATCTCGTGGCTCATGTTGGCCAGGAACTCGGATTTGGCCCGGCTGGCCGCCGCCGCGGTCCGGTTGGCTTCCAGCAATTCCATGGTGCGGGCTTCGACCAGCTGTTCGAGATGATCCCGGTAGCCTTCCAGTTCGGCTTCTGCCTTGCTCCGCTCCTCGATCTCGAACTGGAGAGCGGTGAAGGCTGTATCCCGGGCCCGGTCATGGCGGACAATGCTGCGCGAGGCCAGCACGCCGGCCGTGAAGACTCCTGCGCTGGCCAGGGCGGCGGCAATCAGCAGGCCGATGCGGCTGACTTCGAGCTGCCGGGTGAGCTCCGCCGTGGCGGCGTCCGTGCGACGGGTGTTGATGTCGGTGAGCTTGCGCAGGCTCAGGGCCAGCAGCTTGTCGTGCTCGCCCTGGAGCGCTGCCTCGATGCTGGCAGTGTCCGCGCCGCTGGCGCGCAGGGCGACGACCCGCGTCATGTCCTCCCGGTAGAGTTTCAGGTAGCGGTCGACGCTGTCGAGCAGGGTGCTTTCGGCCTCGTCGAGCTGGCCGAGGCCGCGGTAGGCCGCCAGATGGCTCGCCAGGCGTTCGATCTCCGCCGTGAAGCGCTCTCCTTCGTCGCCGCCCTCGCGGACGAAGTTGTTGAAGTGCTCGGTGGCCAGCCCCAGGCGCAGGGCGCTGCGCAGCATCACCTGATGCCGGCCGGCGATCATCGTGGACATCTCTGTCCAGCTGCTTGAAAGTTGTGACAGAACCATGAAGGCGATCAGCACCACGCTCAGCACGGCCAGCAGGGTCGTGCCGAAACCGATGATGAGCGCGTGCCGGACCTTCATTCTGCCGCAGCCTCCACGACCCGCCTGACGTACGCACCGACGGGGCTGGCGTACCACTTCTCATACACGGGCCGGGTTGCCTCGACAAAGGCGGCCCGATTGACAGGGCTGATCTGGATACCGCTGGCGACGAGCGCCTGCTGTGCCTCCTCCTCGCCACGCCGGGCCAGGGCCCGCTGGCGGGTGGTGGCTTCGGCTGCGGCGGCGCGGATGATGTCCCGGTCGGGGACAGGAAGGGCGTTCCAGGTGCGGCGGCTCATCACGAAGGGGGTGATCTCGTACTTGTGAGCAGTCAGGGACAGGTAGGGCTGAACCTCCTGAAGCCTTGCGGTCCGGAAGTTGATGAGGGGGTTCTCCTGGCCGTCGGCGGCGCGCTTTTGCAGGGTCTGATAAAGGGCGGCGAAGCGGATTTCGACGGGTTGGGCCCCCAGGGCGCGGACGATGTCGGTGGTGACCGGGTCGGCCGGCGTGCGGATCTTCAGACCGGCGAAGTCGGCGGGTTTGAGCAGGGGGCGGACCGAATTGGAAAAATGCCGGATGCCGTTGTCCCAGAAGCCCAGCAGGATGAAGCCGGCGTCGGCCATGCGCTGGGCGAGATGATCGCCCAGAGGGCCGTCCAGCAGCCGGAAGGCCCGTTCGGGCCGGTCGAACAGGAAGGGCAGGCCGAAGGCGTTGATCTCCGGAACGTAGGCCGAGAGGGGCCCCTGGCTGTTGGCGGAGATGTCGAGGCTGCCATCCCTCAGGGCCGTGAGCATGGCCACATCGTCACCGAAGCTGGCGCCGCCCAGCACCTCGACGGTGAGGCGCCCGCCACTGCGGGTCTTGACCACCTCGGCAAAGTGGTGTGATGCCCGGGCGCGAGGGTGGTCGGCGCTCAGCGCGTGTCCCAGGGTCAGCACCGTGTCGGCGTGGACCCGAACAGGAAGGGCAAGCAGGAGCGCCACAAGGAAGGGCAGGATGACGGCCTTCATAAGTGCTTATCGTCAATTGTGCAGGGAAACCTGAACACAATCATGCGCGGTCGTGCACCATGGGCCGCCACCCCTTCCCCGGAGCCTGCCCGACCAGGGCCGGGCAGGCCTTTCAGACCGGATCAGTAGGTGTAGAAGCCCTGACCGGTCTTGCGACCCAGGTAACCCGCATCCACCATTTCCCGCAGCAGGGGCGCCGGACGGTACTTGGGATCATTGAAGCCGTCGTAGAACACTTCCATCACCGCCAGCATGGTGTCCAGGCCGATGAGATCGGCCAGGGCCAGGGGGCCGATGGGATGGTTGCAGCCCAGTTTCATGCCCTCGTCGATGTCGGCGGCGGAGGCCAGGCCTTCCTGCAGAGCGAAGATGGCCTCATTGATCATCGGGCAGAGCAGGCGATTGACCACGAAGCCCGGGCTGTTCTTGACGGCGATCGGGGTCTTGCCGATGGCGCTGGCGAAGGCCTGGACAGCGGCCACGGTCTCGTCGGAGGTCTGCAGGCCGCGGATCAGCTCGACCAGGGCCATCAGAGGCACCGGGTTGAAGAAGTGCATGCCGATGAAACGCGACGGGGTGGACACCGCTGCCGCCAGCTTGGTGATGGAGATGGACGAGGTGTTGGTGGCGATCACGGTAGTGGCCGGCACGATGCTGTCGATCTCCTTGAGGATGCGCAGCTTGAGGCCCTCGTTCTCGGTGGCAGCCTCGATCACCAGGTCGGTTGCGGCCAGGTCGGCATAGGCAGTGGTGGCCTTGATGCGGGCCAGGGCTGCGGTCTTGTCGGCCTCGGAGATCTTCTCCTTCTTGACCATGCGGTCAAGGCTGCCGGAAACGGTCTTGATGCCGCGCTCTACCGCCTCGGCGGTGATGTCCACCATCACCACGTTGACGCCCGAGAGGGCACAGACCTGGGCGATGCCGTTACCCATGGTGCCGGCGCCGATCACGCCGATGTTCTGAATAGCCATGCTGTAGCTCCTTGTTGCGTTGATTTTTTGAAATGCTGTTTTGTTGCGCGGTACGTTCCGGTATGAACTTCTCCCGCTGCGATTCCGCGCCGCACGAGGATACCCGAGTGGCCGGACGATGGCTCGAGAACACGCAAGCACGGCCCTTTTCGCCCTTCTTGGGCAGGAACGCGGAAGCCCTCGATGATGCGCTGCAAAATAAATTTGACACTACCTGGGTGGTAGTCTAATATCTCGTTTCTCAGACGCGGGGTGGAGCAGTCTGGCAGCTCGTCGGGCTCATAACCCGAAGGTCGCAGGTTCAAATCCTGCCCCCGCA
>NZ_JAKLLN010000027.1 GCF_023150065.1 Zoogloea sp. | reverse complement strand
GCGCTGGATATGAAAACGCCGGCTGAGGCATTCGCTTTAGCAGCGTGACCTGTGCAGGATTTGGTGGGTCAATACAGAACTTTGATAAGTCATCCGGCAAATCAGCTTTCGACGCGCCCTGCTTGACTGCCTGCTTTGCGCCGGCCTTCATCAGCTTGTAGAACAACTCTTTGTCTTCAATAGTCATGACTATCTCCTCTGTCTATGGATACCCAACTTTGTTTTAGGGCGACAGCTCTGCCGGATAACTTGACCAGCAAGTGATTGTTCAAAAACGCAAACTACCCACAATGCAAAATAACATGACAGGGAAACAGTAGCCGACGGCATATCAGAATGACCGGATTCATGTAGCACGTAGGCCGAAAGCATACCGGCGCGCCCGAATGGCCGCTATCTTCATCAGACAGGGACAGGCCGCTCCTGGCCGGCAGCGGCCTGTCGCATTCCTGCCACCAGACGTCCGCGTCGGCCGAACAGCGCTCATTCACCCCATAACCTCCTACGCTATCCCCAACGAATAATGCCTCTTGAGGGTGTCGTTATGGTGTGTGCCGACGGTTACGAACGGAGCATGACAGTTGGTGCTGGCGCGGGCAGTGAAGTGCTTCACTCGCGCGGCAGCTCGCCCCCTGTTGCCGCCTACCCCAGCCGCCCGATTCTCTCGCTCGCTGCGTTCATGTGCGCTCCCAGCACCGCAATACACCCCCCAAACCGTTCGCTGAAGCCTTCTGCCGCCTGGACTCGCTCGATGAAGCGCCGCGCCAGCACTTCCGCCTCTCGCCAGACCCCGTTGCTCACGCTGGCGTGGATGTTCGCCGCGGGCAGGGTGTTGGGCAGGCCGCCGCTGTGGCGGGGGGCGAAGGCCATGGGGGGCATGTCGTAGGCGGGGGCGAGGGTGTAGGGGCGGCCTTGATCCGTGATGAAGCTCAGGTTGCCGCCATGCATGTCGGTGTTGCCGATGAGGGTGCCAAAGGCCCACAGGCGGGCGGCGTCCTGGGCTGCACCGGGCTGGATGTGGCGGTCGGTGGCGAGGCTTTGGACGAGCTCTGGCCAGGGGCCGGTGCCGGCGCCGAGGAATTCGGCGTCGAGGGCGGCGAGGGAGAGGATGGCGCGGCGGCCGAGGGGGCCGATGCGGTCGAAGCGCTCGACTTCGAGGAAGCGCTGGCCCTGGTGGTCGATGACGCGGCTGGTGGCGGCGGGGATGCCGGCCTGGCGCAGGGTTTCGAGGGCGAGGTGTTCGGCGAGCAGGAGGTCGCGCCAGCGTTCGGGTACGGGGCCGGCTTCGGCTTCGGAGAACTTGACGATGACGTGCCTGGGGCCGTCCGGGGTCTGGGCGCAGGCGGTGAACTTGGGCTGTTCGCCACCGGCGGAGGAGCCGGGCAGTTCGCCTTGGGCGGCTTCGTGGGCGAGCCGGGTGTAGGCCTCGGCCTTGTCTTCCGGAAGGATGGGGGTGGGCTGGGGGGCGGCGATGAAGTGATCCCGGGCCTGGTCGCCGGTGAGCAGGTTGCCGATGAGGTCGTGGCCGTGGGCGAGCAGGGCACGCAGGGCGTGGGTGTCGGTCCAGTCGCCCAGGCGCGGGGGCAGGCCCAGGGCGTGGCCGTGGCGGGCGGCGTAGGCCCGGCCGAGGTAGCCTTGGGGGCGCATGTCATACAGCCACCATGGGAGGCCGGGGCTGTGCAGACGGGGGCCGTCGAAGGGCTGCATGACGAAGCCGTCCGGGCAGACGGGGATGAGTGTGCCGATCAGCTGGATACGCCCCTCGGGGTCGACCCGGTGAATGGGGATGTCCGGGAGCCCGCGGCGTGGGTCGCGGAGGGTGTACTGAATAGATCTTGCGGCGCCGATGCGCACCACGTCGGCCGCCATTGTGCCCAGCGCGCGGGACAGGCTTGGCTGGCTTATGCCAATTTTTTCAGTGAGTTGGCGGGCGGTTTGGGGGCCGCGGGTGAGTTGCAGCCTGATGGCGTCGGCGTGCGTGTCCATGGATTTGAATGGATGTGTGAATAGATACTCTGGTCCATTCTAGGGTGTCCTTTCAGCGCTGACCAGCCGTGCCGTCGCGGGCGATGGCGACCATGCCGGTGATGGTGCCGGTGGCGTCGCGGATGGGGGCGGCGTGGAGGTCGGTGTGGCGGGGGGTGCCCTTGAGGCTGCGGCTGCGGTAGCGGAGGTGGCCGCGGTGGCCGCCCAGGATGCGCTGGCGGAAGGCGAGGTAGTCGGCGAGGTCGTCGGGGTCGATGAGTTCTTCCATGCGGGCGGTGAGGCCATGGGCGAGGTTGTCGGCTTCGAGGTTGCGGATGCAGGCGGGGTTGAGCCGGCGCAGGCGGCCGCTGAGGTCGAAGACCTTGACGCACTCGGGCTGGCTGTCGAAGACGGCCTGGAGGTCGGCTTCGCGCTGGATGAGGGCTTCTTCGGCGAGGTATTGCACGGTGACGTCGTAGAGGCTGAGGAGGGCGCCGACGGGCTCGCCGTGTTCGAGGAGGGGGACCAGTTCGATCTCCCAGATGATGTCCTGCCAGTCGGTGTGCAGGCGATGGTAGCTGCGGCTTTGGCGGCCGTGCAGGCACTGGCCGATGTCGTGGCGGAGGCGGGTTCGGATGGGTTCGGGGAGGAGGTCGGGCAGGGATTGCTGGGCGAGGGTGGCGGGGTCGTGGGCGATGAGCCGGGCGAAGGCGGGGTTGGCGACGATGCAGCGCTCCAGCGGGTCGATCATGGCCAGCCCGCAGGGGGCGGTTTCGATGATGGCGGCGTAGGCCTGGAGTTGTTCCCGGTCTTTTTGGCGGGCCTGCTGCAGGGCGATTTCGTGCCGGTGCTGGCTGCGCAGCCACAGGGTGAGCAGCCCGGCGGCGATCAGCAGGAGCAGGGCCAGCCCGCCGGCCCAGCGCAGGTTGGTGATCCAGGCGTTGTCGTAGATGTCGCGGGGCACGGCCACGATGGCGCTCAGGGGGTAGCCGGTGACGCGGCTGGCGGCGCGGGCGCGGATCTGTCCGTCGAACTCCGAGGGGCCGACCTCGAAGGCTTGATTGCTCGTCTGCCGGAGCAGGTTGCCCGAGGAAGTGCGCCCGACCTGATCGGGGAGCATGGGGTAGCGCATCATCAGCTGCCGCTGGGCGTTCCACAGGGAGATGGCGGTGCCGGGGGGCCAGTCGATGGAGGCGTAAAACTTGGAGAGCTGCTCCTCGACCCCCAGGCTCACCACTACCACGCCGAGGAAGCGGCCGTTGCCGTCTTCAACCCGCCGGGCCACCTGGATGGCCCACTCGGCGCTGGTCTTGCCGCGCACGGTGTCGGAGATGGCGGTGCTGTTGCCGTGGGCGGCTGCCAGGCTGCGAAAGTAGGGGCGTTCGTGGATGCGGGTGCCGTCGGGCACGCTGGTGGCCGATGACAGCACCAGGCCGTTGGCGTCGGCGATGAAGAGGTTGATGGCGCCGGGGAGGTTGCGCAGAAAGGACTGGAGCAAGAGGCGGTTGCTCTCGGGGGCGATGGGGGATGCGCCGGTGTGGGCGGCCTGGCTGAGCTGGTGGAGGACGCGCGGGTCGTTCATCACGCCCTGGGCGGCAAGCTCGGCAGAGCGGACGATGCTGCCGGCGTGCTCCGCCAGGAGGCGGGAGTAGCCTTTGACCGACAGGGCCATGCGCTCATGGGTGGTCTGGCGCTCCAGGGCGAGGCCGGCGGCCATGACGGCCAGGAGCACCAGCACGCTGCCCCACAGGGCGATCAGGCGCAGCTTCATGATGCAAGCTCCAGGGGCCGGGGCTGACGCATGAAGTCCGTCATCCAGGCGGCGGCCTCGGGGGCCGGAACGGGCCTGCTCAGCAGATAGCCCTGGACGCAGTGACAGCCCATGCCCTCCAGGATGTGCAGCTGGCCGTCCTTCTCGACGCCTTCGGCGAGGGTACGCACTTTCATGGCGCCGGCCATGGTGATGATGGCGTCGACGATGGAGAGATCGAACTGGGAGGTTTCGAGGTCCTCGATGAAGCTGCGGTCGATCTTGAGGCAGTCGATGGGCAGGCGGTGGAGCTGGCTGAGGGACGAGTAGCCCACGCCAAAATCGTCGATGGCGATGCTGACGCCGATGCTGCGCAGCTGTTCCAGCAGCTGCATGGTTTCCACCCCGTCGGAGGAGAGGGTGGATTCGGTGATTTCGAGTTCCAGCCGCTGGGGCTCGACGCCGTTGCGGAACAGGGCGGCTTCGATCATCTCGGCAAAGTTGGCGCGGATCTCGCTGGGCGAGACGTTGATGGCGATGCGCGGCACCTCGAGGCCTTGCTCGTCCCAGTCGCGCAGCTGGCGCAGGGCCATGTCGAGCACCTTGCGGGTGACCTCGCCGATGAAGCCGCGCTGCTCGGCCAGGGGGATGAAGTGGTCGGGGGGCAGGATGCCGAAGTGGGGGTGGCGCCAGCGGACCAGGGCTTCGACACCGCACAGGGTGCCGGCGCTGAGGTTGGCCTGGGGCTGGAAGTGCAGGATGAGCTCGTCCCGGCGCAGGGCTTCGCGCAGGTCGGTGTCGAGGGCCTGGGTTTCTTCGGCGCGCTCGCTGAGGGCGCGGGAGTACAGGCAGGTCTTGTCGCCGCCGGTCTGCTTGGCCTGGTACATGGCCAGGTCGGCGTGGCGCAGCAGCTGGTCGCCCTGGCCGCCGTGCTCGGGGTACATGGCCACGCCTACGCTGGCGCTGAGGTGCAGGGTGTGGCCCTTGGCGATGAAGGGGGTGCGCAGGCTGTTGATGATCTTGGTGGCCACCTGCACCGCGTCGGCGTGCCCGGCGATGTCGGCCAGGATGACGGCAAATTCGTCGCCCCCCAGGCGGGCCACGGTGTCGGAGTTGCGGATCACCTTGGTCAGCCGTTCGGCGGCCTTCACCAGGGCGTCATCGCCCACGTCGTGGCCCAGGGAGTCGTTGATGGGCTTGAAGTGGTCCAGGTCGATGAACAGCACGCCGATCCGGGTGTGGCGGCGCTGGGCAAAGCGGACATGCTGGTCGAGGCGGTCGCGGAAGGTGGCGCGATTGGGCAGGGCGGTGAGCGGGTCGCGGGTGGCCAGATGCAGGATGTGGGATTCGGCGGCGCGGCGGCGTTCGGATTCCTGTTCCAGGTGGAGCAGGCGGCGGCGCAGCTCGATTTCGGCGAGGACGCTGCTGGCCAGGGTCTTGAGGGCGCTGCGCTGGCCGTCCGAGAGATGCCGGGGCTGGTGGTCGATCACGCACAGGGTGCCCACGGCCTCGCCCGACGGGAGCACCAGGGGCACGCCGGCGTAGAAGCGGATGCGGGGGCCACCCGCGACCAGGGGGTTGTCGTGGAAGCGGGGATCTTCCAGGGCGTCTTCGATCACCATCATCTCGTTGCGCAGGATGGTGTGGGCGCAGAAGGCGATGGAGCGGGAGGTTTCACGCACTTCGGTGCCGCAGTGGGACAGGAACCACTGGCGGTCTTCGGTGACCAGGGAGATCAGGGCGATGGGGGCATCGGTGATCCTGGCGGCGAGCTGGGTGAGGTTGTCAAAGGCTTCCTGTTCGGGAGTGTCCACCAGGTGGGTGCCGTGCAGTGCCTCGAGGCGCAGGGATTCGTTGTTGGGCAGGGGCGGCAGCAGGGCGTCGATCTGGGCCAGGCACTCGGCCAGCTCGGTGCTCTTGTCGAAGAAGCCGTTGGCGCCCAGCTGCTGGCAGGCCAGGCGCAGGGATTGCCCGGTGTTGTTGGTGAGGATCAGGACCCGGGCGCCGCAGCCGGCTTCGCGGATCTTCCTGAGTACATGTACGCCGCTGCCCGGGGCCAGGGACAGGTCGAGGAGCACCAGGTCGGGCTGGGTGCGCAGGATCAGGGCCGTTGCCTCGGTTTCTTCGGTGGCGGTGCCGACGATCTGGATGCGCGGCTGCTGCCGCAGCAGGCGTTGCAGCTGGGTGCGGATCAGCTCCGAGTCTTCGACGATGACGGTCTTCATGGCAAGCTCCTGCGGGTGTTCTTTCATGCTCGCAGTGTTGCCCGTGGCGGGGTTTTGGCGTATCAGGCGTTCGCTCAAGCTCGCATCAGGTTTACCGGTTTGGGCTGTAGGGGATCACCTACGTGCGGTCGCTGAGGAGGTCGTGCTGAAGGCAGTAGCGCACCAGGTCGGAGTTGTTTTCCACGCCGAGCTTGTCGAGGATGCGGGTGCGGTAGGTGGTGACCGTCTTGGGGGAGAGGCGCATGGCTTCACCGATCTCGGTGAGGCGCCGCCCTTCGGCCAGGAGCAGCAGGACGCGGTATTCCTGGGGGGAGAGCTCTTCGTGGGGGGCCTTCCTGGCCTCGCCGGTCATCAGGCTGGCCAGGTGGTCGGCAACCACGTCGGTGATGTAGCGCCCGCCGGCCATGACCCGCTCGAGGGCAATGGTCAGCTCGTCGGCGGCGCGGTCTTTGTTGAGGTAGCCGGCGGCCCCCAGCTGCATGGCGCGGGTGGCGTAGGCCAGCTCGTCGTTGAGGCTGAGCACCAGGATGCGCAGCCGGGGCGCGGCCCGGCGGAGACGGATGACGCTCTCCAGGCCGTCGGTGTCGGGCAGGTTCAGGTCCACCACCGCGGCATCGGGCTCGCCCTCACGCAGGGTCTGCAGGGCGGCGGCGAGGGTGCTGGCTTCCACCACGTCCGCGTCGGGCCAGCGCCGGGAGATGAGCTGTCGAACACCGAGCCGGACAATGGGGTGGTCTTCAAGGAGCAGGATCTTCATCGGGTGGGTCGCCATCGGGTCGGGATAACGGGATCTGCAGGCTCACGACGACGCCGCTCCCGTGGGGGGCGTTGCCGATCGCGAGGCTGCCACCAAGCAGTTCGGCCCGTTCCTGCATGCCGGCCACGCCCAGGGCGCCGGGCCGGCCGGCCGTGGCCGACATGCCGATACCATCATCCATGATTGTAATCCCGTAGCAGGAATTGTCCTCAACCCGGCCGGTCACCGCAAAGTGGCTGGCCCGGGCGTGGCGCAGGACGTTGGTGCTGGCCTCCTGGATGATCCGGTAGGCGGCCAGGGCCTGCCGTTCGTTGAGGATGTCGGCGTCGTCGAGGCGCACCGCATGGATGATGCCGTTGCCGCGGAAGCTGGTTTCCAGCAGCTGTTCGACGGCCGCCTGCAGGCCCAGGTCGTCGATCAGGGGGGGGCGCAGCTCGGAGGCGATGCGGCGGGCGGTGGCGACGCCCAGATCCAGGGCAGTGATGAGTTCGCGCTCCTGCTCCTGGGGCAGCACGCCTTCGGGCAGCCCGCGGAAGATCATCTTGATGCCGGTGAGCACGGCGCCGATCTGGTCGTGGACTTCGCGGGAGATGCGCTGGCGCTCGGCCTCGACGGTGCGTTCCTGCTGGTCGGCAAAGCGCGAGATGCGTTCCTTGGCAGACTGCAGCTCGGCGGTGCGTGCATCGACCCGCTGTTCGAGGAGGCGTCCGTATTCCTCAACCTCGGTGAGTGCCCGGTGCATCTGGTCGAGCTCGGTGATGCCCGCCGACTGGCCCGCCGCCACCTCGCCCCGCAGTACGGCCTTGGTGGCCTGCACGGTGTCGCGGATCGACAGGCTGATGCGTCGGGACAGCCAGATGGCCAGACCCAGGCCCAGGGCGAGCATCGCACCCCCCAGCCCGACGAGGATCTGCACGTCCTGCTTCCAGGGGGCAGCCAGGGATGCCTTGGGCACCCCGATTGCCAGGTACCAGCCCCAGGTGCCGATGGGGCGCAGGGCGGTCTGGGTGACCACGCCTTCCTTGGTGACGCCTTCCCACAGGGGTTCGGTCCGGTTCTGGATGGCCGCCACCAGTTGGGGTGAGCCCTGTTGCCCGACGAACTGGTCTGGCGACAGGGAGCGGGCGATGAAGCGCCCGTTGGCGTCGGTAACTGCCGCGACCCAGCCCGGTGGCAGCTTGTCGGGGCTGATCACGGCGTTGATCGTGTCCACGTTGAGGATGGCACGCAGACAGTAGGCCACCTTGCCGTCCTGCATCACGGGCACCGCCAGGGCCACCAGGAAGCGGTCGTTGATCGGCGAGCGGAACACGCTGGAGGCCACGGGATTTCCGGTGCGGAAGACCTCCTGGGCGGCGGCGATCTGGGCCGTGGGGGTGGTCTGCCCGTAGGGCAGCGAGGACAGGAAGAGCATCTTCCCGTCCCTGTCGATGAGGGTGACGGCGATGATCTCGGGGTTGCTGTCGCGGATGCGCCGGGCGATGTTGTACAGGCCTTCGACATCGCCCCGGGCGGCCGCGTCGGAGGCCGCCAGGCTGGCGATGTAGCCGAAGTTGCGGGCCAGCACCTGGCGCACATTGGCCGCCAGGGTGTTGGCCCGGGTGGTGAGGTCGGTTTCGATGGTGCTGCGCCGCTCGTCGGCATAGCGGTAGGCCGAGTAGCTGGCGAACAGCAGCAGGGGCAGGGAGGGCAGGAGGACCAGCAGGAGCAGCCAGGTCATGATGCCTGCGCGGATCTTCATGGGCCTCCTTGTGACACGGGTTTCAGGGGAAATGCAAACTTACCAGATATTCACCCGGCTTTTCTTGGGGGGGGCGTGCAGGGGTCAGGCCGGGCCGGGCGCGGCTACTTCGATAAGCCAGTCCTTGAGGGCGAGGGCGGCGGGGCGCAGGGGCAGGGCGCGGGGGTGGATCACGTAGTAGCCGGCGCTGAGGGGCAGGGCGTGGTCGAAGGGGGCGTAGAGGCCGCCCTGGGCGAGCTCCTCTTCCACCAGCAGTGGGCTGGTGAGGACGAGGCCTTGCCCCTGCCGGGCGGCTTCGATGGCCATCACGCCCTGGTCGAAGCGGATCTGCGGGAGCTGCTCGATCTGTGCGGCGCTCAACCGGGTGAAGCGCTCCAGCCAGATGGGCCAGTGGGGGTGCATGGTGGTGGTGAGCAGGGTGGCGCGGGCGATGTCGTCGGGCTGGGCCAGGCCGATGGCGGCGGCGTAGCCCGGCTGGCAGTAGAGCCGTGCCTCGTCGGTGTGGAGCAGGGTGGTTTCCAGCGCAGGGTCGTCGCCGTCGAAGTAGCGGATGGCCAGGTCGATGCCGTCGCGCTCGAACTCCACCAGGGTGGTGGTGGAGTTGAGGTGCAGGGCGATGTCCGGGTGGCGGGTGAGGAAGCCGGCCATGCGCCGGGGAAACCACTTGGCGGCAAAGGTGGGGGGCATGGACAGGGCCACGCTGCGGCTGCGCTGGTGGCGCACCCGCCGACTGGCGTCGGCGATGCGGGCCAGGGCGGGCTGGATCTGCTGCCAGTAGGCGAGCCCGTCGGGGGTGGGGGTGATCTGCCGCACCTGGCGGATGAACAGGGGCAGGCCGAGCCATTCCTCGAGTTTCTGGATCTGCTGGCCCACCGCGCCGGGGGTTACGCAGAGCTCGCTGGCGGCCGCAGAAAAACTGCGGTTCCGCATCACGGAATCAAGAAATACGAGTGCTTTGAGGGGCGGATAGGTGTTCATGGGATAGAAAAACTATTTCATGGTGCATCTTAAATGATTTGTGGCGGGTGCCGCGCGACGGGACAATCTCCAGCCAGACAAGGAGGTGAATCGTGTTCCAGAGCGTGCGTCGTCCCGATGTGCTGGCCATTACCCTGGCGGCGGCCGGCATCCTGATGGTCACCATGGGGATCCGTCAGTCCTTCGGGCTGTTTGTCAGCCCCATCAATACGTCCACGGGCCTGGGGGTGGCCACCATCAGCTTTGCCCTGGCCATCGGGCAGTTTGCCTGGGGGGCGATCCAGCCTATTGCCGGTGCGGTGGCCGACCGCCATGGCCCGGCGCCGGTGTTGCGCGCCGGGCTGGTGCTGCTGGCCCTGGGCTGTGCCCTCACGCCCTTCATGGACAGCGGCTTCGGGTTGGCCGTGAGCCTTGGCCTGCTGGCCTCCATCGGGTCGGGGGCGGGGGCCTTCTCGGTGCTTATCGGAGCGGCGGCCCAGCGTCTGCCGGCGCCTTCCCGTGGCACCGCGTCGGGCATCATCAACGCCGGCGGGTCGTTTGGGCAGTTTGTGTTTGCGCCGCTGCTGCAGCGCCTGATCCAGTCGTTCGGCTGGATGGGGGCGCTGTGGTCGATGGCGGTGGTGGCCCTGCTCACCCTGCCGCTGGTGGGGCGGCTCGCTGGGGCGGCCACGCTCCCGGCTGCGGCCGCCGAGGGGCAGGGCGGGCTGGGTCGCGCCGTGCGTGACGGGCTGCGCGACCGCAGCTATCTGCTGCTCCACGCGGGCTTCTTCACCTGCGGTTTCCACATCGCCTTTCTGGTCACGCATCTGCCCGGCGAGGTGGATCTGTGCGGCCTGCCGCCCAGCGTGGCGAGCTGGTCCCTGGCCATCATCGGGCTGGCCAACGTGGCCGGCAGCCTGTATGCCGGGGCCTGGGTGACGCGCTACCGGAGCAAGCACGTGCTGGCGGCCATGTATGGCTCCCGGGCGCTGCTGATCGGCGTGTATCTGCTGATGCCGCGCACCGAATGGACCTACTACCTGTTTGCCGCCGGGCTGGGCTTTACCTGGCTGGCCACGGTGCCGCCCACGGCGGCCCTGGTGGGCAAGCTGTTCGGCACGCGCTACCTGGGTACGCTGTTCGGGCTCACCCTGCTGTCCCACCAGATCGGTGGCTTTCTGGGGGCCTGGTTGGGCGGGCTGGCGGTGACACAGTTCGGGGATTTTTCGTGGATGTGGTACGCCGACATGGCACTGGCCGCCCTCGCCGCGCTGGCCAACCTGCCCATCCGCGAAGCACCGGTGCAGCCCGCCGCCCAGCCCGCCTGAACCCTAACCCCAACAAGGAAAGACCGTACCGTGAGCACACTCCGCGATGACATCTCCATCACCCACCTCAACGAGATCGGCCAGGAATACCTGCCCGGGGCCCTGGGCCTCGAGATGGTCGAGCTGACCGAAGGCAGCCTGAAGAGCCGCATGCCGGTGAAGAGGCTGCACTTTGCCCCCAACGAGTTTCTGCACGCGGCCAGCGTGGTGGCCCTGGCGGACACCACCTGCGGCTACGCCACCGTGGCTCACCTGCCGGCCGGGGCGACGTCGTTCACCACCATCGAGCTGAAGAGCAACCACCTGGGCACGGTGAAGGAGGGCAGCATCGCCTGCCACGCCACCGCCCAGCACCTGGGGCGCAACACCCAGGTGTGGGACGCGGTGGTCACCGACGAAGCCACCGGCCGCAAGATCGCCCTGTTTCGCTGCACCCAGATGATCCTGTGGCCGCGTAGCTGAGGCCGGCTGTTACCCGGGGGCCTGCCCTGGGGCGGGCAATTTGCCCGATGTTGCGGGCGATTTTGCCCATCCCGGGGGCGGGGGCTATCGGGGTGGTGCGGGATGTCTAGAATCCGGAGAAAAGACTACAACGCCGTCCAATACCCGGAGACAAGCCCCCATGCGCCCCACCCGACGTTACTTCTCCCTGGCCCTCGCCGCCTCGCTGTTGACCTGTTGTCTGCCGGCCCAGGCCGATGAGCAGATGGACACCATCCGCAAGCGCGGGCGGTTGAAGGTGGCGGTCTATAACAACTTTCCGCCGTATTCCGATGCCGGCAAGGGCATCGATGTGGAGCTCGGCCAGGCTCTGGCCGCCAGGCTGGGCGTGGAGGCCGAGATCATCAGCTTCATGAGCGGCGAAGACATGGGCGATGATCTGCGCAACATGGTCTGGAAAGGGCATTACCTGCGGGGTGATCCGGCCGACGTGATGATGCGCGTGCCGGTGGACCCGGTGTTCGCCGAGGCCAACGACAAGGCGCGCATCTTTGGGGCTTATCAGCGCGAGGTGATGGGCATGGCCCGGGTGGCCAGCCGGGTGCCGGTGCCCAGCGGTTCGGCGGCCATTGCGCTGGAGGTGTTCACCCGGGAGAAGGTCGGCGTCGAGGGTGACACCCTGGCCGACTCCTTCCTCGGCGGCGTGATGCAGGGGCGGATCCGCTCCAACGTCGTGCATTACCGCTCCATCGAGGAGGCCGCCAAGGCCCTGCGGGAGGATGGCATCGTGGCCATCATGGCACCCATCGGCGAGCTGGAGGCGGCGCTCCGGGGAGACACCCGTTTCGTCATCGACGAGGTCAAGCTGGGCGAGCTGAGCCAGAAGAGCTGGCCCATCGGCATGGCCGTGAAGGCCGAGGCGGACGAACTGGCCGGCAGCCTGAGCACCGCCCTGGCGGCACTGCAGAAGGATGGCACCGTGGAGGCTATCTTCAAGCGCCACGGCGTGACCCTGCGCTCTGCCCGCTGAGCGCGACTCGAAAGGGATTGATGATGCGTCTCCACACCCGCCTGCTTGCCCTCGTCGGCACCCTCGCACTCGCGCCGGCCTGGGCGGCCGACATCGAATGGCCGACCTACGGCCTTGACCACAGCAACCGGCGCTACGCCGCCATTGACCAGATCAACACCGGCAACGTGGCCAGGCTGGTCCGGGCCTGGACCTACCGGAGCGGGGTGAAGGCCACGTTTCAGGCGACCCCCATCATGGTGGATCGCACGATCTTCCTGTCGCTGCCCTTCAACCACGTGGTGGCCCTGGATGCCGTGACCGGCAGGGAGCTGTGGCGCTACGAACACGCCCGCAAGAAGGACTACCCCCTGTGCTGTGGCCCGGGCAACCGGGGCGTGGCGGTGGCCGACGGCAAGGTGTTCATGGGCACGGTGGATGCCAGGCTGGTGGCCCTGGACGCCAAAACCGGCAAGCTGCTATGGGACATCGAGGTGGCCGATGGCGGCAGCGCGCCGGCCGAATCGGTGAACACCCTCACCGACTCGGACCCCCTGCGCAAGGCCAGCATCGCCGGTACCTCGGGGGTGGGCATCGCCATGGCGCCGGTGGTGTACAAGGGCAAGGTGCTGATCGGCGTCACCGGCGTGGGCTACGGCCTGCACCTGGATTCCGACCGGGACGGCGCACCCCTGGGGGCGGTGGTGGGCTTTGCGGGCAACTACGGCCGGTCGGGGTTTCTGGCGGCTTTTGATGTAAACACCGGGCGCCGGGTGTGGCAGTTCGACACCATCGCCCCGGTCAACTGGGAGGGCGAGTTCCGCGCCACCACCCCCGACGGCATGCCCCTGCACCGGGACATCGCGAAGGAGCGGGCCGATCTGGCCAAATACCCCGACGCGGCCCGCTATGGCGGCGGCTCGGCCTGGTCCACCCCGGCCATCGATGCCCGTCACGGCCTGCTCTACTTCGGCACCGGCAACCCCTCACCCCAGATGGACGGCACCTCGCGGCCGGGGGACAACCTCTATTCCGTATCCCTGGTGTGCCTTGACGTGGACACCGGCAAGATCCGCTGGCATTACCAGCAGGTGCCCCATGACCAATGGGGCTACGACGTAGCCAGCCCGGCGGTGCTCTTCGACTATCCCCATCAGGGCAAGGTGGTGCCCGCCGTGGGCCAGGCTGCCAAGATCGGCTGGTACTACATCCATAACCGCCTGACCGGCGAGCTGCTGCGCAAGTCGGACGAGTTTGTGGAGCACCGCAACACCTTCACCCGGCCGACCCCGGAGGGGCAGGTGATCCTGCCCGGGGTGCTGGGCGGCATCAACTGGTCGCCCACCTCGGTGGACGAGGCGCGCCTGACGGCCTACGTGCCGGCCATCCACTGGCCGGTGAAGTACACCAAGCAGCGCATCCCCGCCACGGCGAGCAAGCCGGCCGTGGAATACACGACCCTTGAGCCCCTGATGGACGTGCCCCGCTGGGGCGTGCTGTCGGCCATCGACCTGGCCTCGGGCCGGATCAAATGGCAGAAGAAGACCGAACAGCCCCTGGTGGGCGGCCTGCTGGCCACCGCCGGCAACCTGGTCTTCATGGGGGAGGGCAGCGGGCGCTTCAATGCCTACGATTCCGCCGCGGGCGAGCTGCTGTGGAGCGACCAGCTGGACGCTGGGGTGAATGCCCCGCCGATCACCTACCAGATCGACGGCGTTCAGTACGTGGCGGTTGCCGCAGGCGGGAACCAGATCTTCGGCTACCGGACAGGGGACAGCTTCCAGGTTTACAGGCTGGGGAAATAATCGTGTGAGGGATCGATACTTCCGAACCAAGGCGTGACAAAAGCTGTCAATGGGAATTGCCTTTACAGGAGAGAATCCGGGGCCTTGCGCGGGGTGTATCAAACCCGGCGCGCTCAGCCCTCCTGAGTTCCCATGATCCATGTCACTCCATTCCGCCATCGGGGCTCTGCCCGGTGAGCGCAAAGTTTTTGTCCTGCGGCCTGCTCATCATCAATGAGCGGGCCGAACTGCTGGTGGGGCATTCCACGGGCAACGAGCACTGGGATCTGCCCAAAGGCCTGATCGAGCCCGGCGAGGCACCCATCGACTGCGCGCTGCGCGAGACAAGCGAAGAGTTCGGGCTGGCCTTCGAGCCGGCCTGCCTGATCAACCTGGGGCGCCATCCCTACTACCGCGGCAAGGATCTGCACCTGTTTGCCGTGGGTGTCGATTCCGCCGAGATCCGGCCGGAGCAGTGCCTCTGCACAAGCTATTTCCCCCATTACCGGACGGGCGAGTCGGTGCCCGAGATCGATGCCTACGCCTGGGCCACTGACATGAGCCTGGGCGTACGTCTGGCTGCGAGCATGCGGCGCCTCCTGCTGGGCAGAAGCCTGCTGAGCAAGGCCCGGCACCTGCTTGGCATATCCAGCCCGTCCCCCCACGACGGGATTGGCCGCGCGCTTTTCTGACCGGGCGCCCGGGCTTCCATGGCCTACAGCATTGCCGTACCGGTCTGCAGCGAGCTGCTCATCAAGAAAAGCCGCTTCATCGGTTGCGTGCAGGCCGTGCCCGACCGGGCTGCGGCCCAGGCCATCGTGGCCGCCCTGCGTGCCGAGCATCCGGGCGCCGCGCATGTGTGCTGGGCGCTGCTGGCCGGTGGGCATTCGGCGGCGGTGGATGACGGCGAGCCCGGCGGCACCGCGGGCCGCCCGATGCTCGACGTGTTGCGCCACCAGGATCTCGAAGGCGTGCTCGCCACCGTGGTGCGCTATTACGGCGGTGTCCGGCTGGGGGCTGGCGGCCTGGTCCGCGCCTACACCGACAGTGTCGCCCAGGCCCTGAAGAGCGCCCGCAAGATTCCCCTCGTCCGGTTGCGTACGCTGCTGTGCGCCGTGCCCTACGCGCTGGAGGGGGTGTTCCGGCGCGAGATCGACGCGGCCGGTGGTGCCCTGTTGAGCGTGCAGCACGGCGAGCAGGTGGAGCTGAGCTTCAGCGTGGCGGAAGGAGAGGCGGAGGCCTTGATGGCCCGCCTGAACGAAGCCGGGCAGGGGCGGGTGAGCTGGCGGGGCTGAATGGCCGGCGGTGGACATGAAAAAAGGCACCCGAAGGTGCCTTTTTTGCTGCGCATCGTTGCCAACTTGTTGAAAACGCTACGCTATATCTGGTGGGCGGTACTGGGATCGAACCAGTGGCTTCCACCGTGTGAAGGTGGCACTCTACCGCTGAGTTAACCGCCCGGTAGGTGAAGAGCGCATTGTAGTAATGGGTCGGAGGGCTGTCAAGCGGGTGCGCGAAATTTCTTTTGCGGAGGGGGCAAGGGGAACTTGCCGGTGGGCGGGGTTTTCTGGGTTTTGAGGGGGGCGTAGATCCACCCGGTTGCACATCCCGCCCCATCCGATACTTTCATGTTGCGTGTTCGTGTATCCCTGGCCCGTGTCGGGCTACTGCTTGTCGTGTGTGCCTTTCAGCCTGCCCGGGCGGAGTTGTTGGGCGAGGAGGATCTGGCGGAGGTGGTGCGCAAACCGGCCATTGGGCTTTACAAGGGCTATGCGGAGTTCAAGATGGCCCACTATGCGGAGGCGAAGCAGATCTGGACGGCGCTGGCGGAGCGGGGGATGGGCGAGGCCTGGTTCAACCTGGGAATTCTGGCCGAAGACGGGCTGGGCGAGCCGCAGGATGGCGCGGAGGCGCGGCGGCGTTACGAGAAGGCCGCCCTGGCCGGCAGCCGCAACGCCGCCCTGCGCCTGGGTACGTCCCTGCAGACTCACCGTTTTGGCGCGCCGGATGTGGCTGGCGCCCGCCACTGGCTGAAAACGGCAGCCGACATGGGGGACGATGAGGCCGCAACGCAGCTGGCGGTGCTGGATGGCACGACGCAGCGACCGGTCAGCGCCGCCGACCGGCGTCTGGCCCAGGCGCGCCGCCTGGAGGCCGATGGCAGCCTGCCCGATGCGCTGGCGGCCTACCGGGCGATTGCCGATGCGGGCGACCCTCGGGGGCTGACGCGCCTGGCCTGGTTGCATGAGGCGGGGCGGGGTGTGCCGCGCAATCTGGGCGAGGCGGCACGCCTGTTCCGCCAGGCTGCCGAGGCCGGTGAGCCCGAGGGGCAGTACGCCCTGTCGGTGATGCTGGAGACGGGGGCCGGGCAGGCGCAGGACGGTGCGCAGGCGCTGCGCTGGCTGCGGGCATCGGCGGAGGGCCGTTATCCGCCGGCCATCGAGGCGTTGAAGGCACGCTGAGCCGGGCTTTTGTGGGGTCGAATTCATTCGACCGCGGGCTTGGATCAAAGGCAGGCCGGTGATTGAACGCACGGAGGTCGAATAAATTCGACCCCACGGGGAGCCGGCGTGCTGGCGGTCAGATGACTTCAAACTGAGTAAATCAGGATGAATTCGACCCCACGGGACGCTAGATGGTGGTGGCCCGGGCCACGCGGCGGCTGTCGATGGCGATGAGCGCGCCGGCCACGCCGATCACCAGCATGCCGCCAAGGGCGATCCGGTCGGGGAGCTGTTCGAAGACCAGCCAGCCGAACAGGGTGGCCCACAGCAACTGCACGTAGAGCAGGGGCGAGAGCAGGGAGGCGGGGGCTTCGCGGAAGGCGCGGGTGAGCAGGAAGTGCCCGCAGCCGGCCAGCACGCCCATGGCGCCCATGGCCAGGTAGTCAGGGGCGGTGGGTTCCGGGCCGTGGTTCATCCACGGTAGGGCCGCGGTGGTCAGGGCGCTGCCGATGAGCGCGGTGTGGAACAGCAGGGTGACCGGGGTTTCGGTGTTCGACATCTTGCGGGTGAGGATCTGGTAGAGCGCATACACCACCGCGGCGGCGAGGGCGAAGGCGATGCCTTCGGGCACCAGGCCGCTGCCGGGCCGCGCCACCAGCAGCACGCCGCCAAAGCCCAGCAGCACGGCCAGCCAGCGCAGGGCACCGATCTTTTCGCCGAGGATGGGGCGCGCCAGCAGCACCACGATGACCGGCGAGGCGAAGATGATGGCGGTGGCTTCGGCCAGGGGCATGCGCTGGAAGGCCGCCACGCCGCAAAGGCTGGTGGATAGCAGGAGCAGGCCGCGCACCAGGTGCATGCCCGGCCGCCGGGTGGCGAAGAGCCGGCTGCGCAGGGCCGGGCCGAGCATCACCAGCATGAGCAGCAGGTGCACGGTGTAACGCGCCCACACCAGCAGCGGCACCGGAAAGCGGGTGCTCAGGTGCTTGGTGGTGACGTCGAGCATCACGAAGAGCAGCAGCGAGACCATGGCCAGGCCGATGCCCAGCAGCGGGCGCTGGGTGTGGCTCACGCGCCGAGGGAAAACAGGAAGATGGCGCCCTGGTCGGGACGGCTCTCGGCGCGGATCCAGCCGCCGTGGCGCCGCACGATGCGATGCACGGTGGCCAGGCCGATGCCGCTGCCCTCGAACTCGGCTGCGGCGTGAAAGCGCTGGAAGGGCGTGAACAGCTTGGTGGCGTCGGCGCGGTTGAAACCCACCCCGTTGTCCGCCACGAAATAGGCCATGCCCTCCGGCTCCTGGCGCAGCCCGAAGCGGATGCACGGCCGGGCCACCGGGCGGGTGAACTTCCAGGCGTTGCCGATGAGGTTCTCGAGCACGGTGCGCAGCAGCACCGGGTCGCACTCGGCATGGATGCCGGGCTGGATCTCGAAGCGCACCCCGCGCTCGGGGAACTCGTCGGCAAAATCCCGGGCGATGCTGCTGGCTGTGGCGGAGAGGTCGGTGTCCCGGCGCTGCAGGGGCTTGCGGACGTGGCGTGACAGGTCGAGCAGATCGTCGATCAGGCTGGCCATGCGCCGGGCCGCCTCGCGCACCCGGTTGAGGTGGTCCATGCCCTCGGGGCCGAGGGTGGCGGCGTGCTCGTCCATGACCACGCTGGAGAAGCCTTCGATGGCACGCAGGGGGGTGCGCAGGTCGTGGGAGACGGAGTAGCTGAAGGATTCGAGCTCGGCCAGGGTGGCGCTGAGTTCGTCGGTGCGTCGGGCAACCCGCTCTTCGAGGGTGGCGTTGAGGGCCCGGACCTGTTCTTCCATCTGCAGCCGGTCGGTGATGTCGCGGCCCACCACGACCAGCATCTGGCGGCTGCCGTCCGGGTTGAAGACGGGCGTCTTGATCACGTCCAGGTGGCAGATTGTGCCGTCGGCGTCGGGCAGGTGGTCGATGTAGCGGTAGCCCTCCGGGGTGTTCCACGCCTGTTCGTTGGTGGCGGCGCAGTTGAGCAGGGGGGCCGCCCGGGGGGGCGTGGCGAGGCCCGCCAGTTCCTCTTCGGTCAGGCCGGCGTAATGGACGCCGGTGAGCCCGAAGAGCTGCAGCCCGGCCCGGTTGCTGATGAGCCAGCGGTTGTCCCCGTCCTTCACGATGATCACGTCAGGGGTGGATTCGATGATCCGGTGCAGGCGCTCTTCGCCCTCGCGCCGGGCCAGGCGCACGCGCTGGTCGATGAGCTCCTGCTCCTGCTCGGCGATGATCTCCCGCAGGAAGGCAACGTAGCGTCCCTCCAGGCTGGTCACGATGTCGTGCTCGGAAAGGATGCCCACCAGGCGCCCGCCGCGCATCACCAGCAGGTGGCGGATGCCGGCCTGCTGCATGGTCTGGGCGGCCGACCAGACCGAGGTGGAGGCCTGGATGCTGATCGGATTCGAGGTCATCACCTGGGCCAGGGTGATGTCGGCGATCCGTGCGTTGCGCGACAGCAGCACGGTCAGGTCGTGGAAGGTGAACACCCCCACCGGCAGCCCGGCGGATTCGGCCACCACGCAGCCGATGTTGTACTGGCGCATCTGGCGGATGGCCTGATCGACCCCCGAGGTGTCCGGAATGGTGTGGGGGCGGGGGCTCATGACGTGACCCACGGTGTCCAGGTGGGTGAAATGCTCAACGCCCAGGGCCGCCAGCAGCTCGGTTTCGGAGATCAGCACGCCGGGGTCTTCGGCACTGTCCTCGATGCGGATATGCCGGCTGCCGTGGCGCACCAGCAGGCGATAGGCCTCGCGCAGGTCGGTGTCGGGGTAGCCGACGGGCGGGTTGGGGTCGCAGGCTTCGCCGAGCATCAGGCTGGTGGGGTCGCCATCCAGGCAGGCCCGGGCGGCGCTGCGTTCGGTGATGATGCCCACGTAGCGTTCGTCGCACATCACGATGGCTCCCGAAACCCGTTGCTTCAGCAGGGTGCCGAGGGCTTCGGCCAGGGGCATCTCGGCCGGCAGGCGCAGGGTAATGGGCGAGCAGACGTCCTTCAGGGTGCCGCCGTGGGTGGATTGCCGGAGCGGGTTCATGGGGGCGTTATCGGGGCCGGGGGCCGAAGCCAGTGGTTCAGAATCCGGCGGGCGGCGCCAGCCATCTCGTCGGCGAGCAGGCCGGTGTCCAGGCCCAGTTCGGCGCACAGGCTGTCGCCGGCCAGGCCATGGAGATGCACGCCGGCCAGCAGGGCATCCCGGGGCGGCCAGCCGCGGGCGAGGAGGGCGCAGATGAGGCCGGTGAGCACGTCGCCCATGCCGGCCGTGGCCATGGCGGGGTTGCCGGTGGTGTTGATCCACCAGGCGCCATCGGGCCCGGCGATCACGCTGCCACAGCCCTTCAGCACAACCCAGGCCTGGTAGCGGCGGGCCAGGGCGCAGGCTGCGGCGACCCGGTCGGCCTGGATGGCGGCGGTGGTGCAGGCCAGCAGGCGGGCCGCTTCGGCCGGGTGGGGGGTGAGTACGGCAGGCCGGGCACGCCCGGCGAGGGCCGCTTGCAGCGCGGTGTCGCGGGCCACCAGGTTGAGGGCGTCCGCATCCAGCACCAGGGGCGTGGCTGCCCCCAGGGCCGTTGCCACCAGGGTGCGGGCCGCGTCGCACTGGCCCAGGCCCGGGCCCACGGCGAGGGCGCCGAGGCCGGCCTCGTCGAGCAGCGCGACGGCGCTGCGGAACATCAGCTCGGGGCGCAGCAGGTCGACGGCCAGGGCTGCCGGGTCGAGCAGGCCGACCAGCACCCGGCCGGCACCCAGGTAGGCCGCCGCCCGCCCGGCCAGCAGGGCTGCGCCGACCATGCCCGGCGCGCCGCCGATGATGGCCGCGTCGCCGTAGCTGCCCTTGTGGCTGTTGCGCCGGCGGGGCTGCAGGTGGGCGCCGAACAGGGCCGGGCGCACGGCGTGGCCGGGGGCCGGGGCCAGGGCTTCGGCGTCCAGGTCCAGGGTGGCCAGGTGCAGGGTGCCGCACCGGTCGGGGCCGTCCAGGGTGAGCAGCCCGGGCTTGAGGGCGATGAAGGTGAGGGTGTGGTCGGCCTGGAAGCAGGCGCCGGGGCAGCCGCCGGTGTCCGCATCCAGGCCGCTGGGAATGTCCAGGGCCAGGCGCAGGCCCGGCGCGGCCGACATCTGGGTGATCCAGTTGCCGTACAGGCCTTCGATGGGGCGCTGCAGGCCGATGCCGAACAGGGCGTCGATGACCAGCGCCCAGCCCCCCTCGGGGGGCGGTGGCAGGGTGGTGTGGGTGGTGCCGCCAAAGGCCAGCCAGGCGGCGTGGGCGGCGGCGGCGTCGGCGGGCAGGCGGATGGGGTCGGCGGCAAAGGCCACGCTCACGTGGTGACCGGCGGCATGCAGGCGGCGGGCCACCACGAAACCGTCGCCGCCGTTGTTGCCGGGCCCGCAGGCCACCAGCACCGCGGCACCCGGGGCGGGCAGCAGCTCGAGGGCCAGCGCCGCGGCGGCAGCGCCGGCCCGTTCCATCAGGGGCGGTACGGCGCCGGGGAGGGCCAGGGCCTCGATGGCGCGGATGGCGGCGACGGGGTAGATCGGGGGGGCGGGCATGCGGTTATGGAGTTCAGATGTTTTCCATTAGTTCGAAAGCCATTTCCCGCAGGTCGTGAAATTCACTTTCGCCAATGTTCAGGTGTTGCAGCACGTGGGGGCGGATGCGCAGCCAGCTGGCGTCCTCGCTCATGCGCATGAAGCTGCCCACGAAGCAGTCGGACAGGGCGGCGAGGCTGATCAGGGTGCGGCAGCGGGCGTCGTCGGTTTCGGCGTCGGGGGCGAAGATGGACAGATCGTGGTGCACCAGGGTGGCCCGGCTGATGTCCTCGGCGAGGCCCCAGTTGCGGGTGAGAAAGCAGCCGATGGCGGCGTGGTGGGTGGCGTGCCGGGCCTCTTCCACTTCGGTGAAGCTGCGGCTGTCATCACTGTTGGCCACCTGCAGGGTGTCCCGGTAGTCGGGAAAGCGCTGCATCAGCACGGCAATGCCGCAATCGTGGAACAGCCCGAAGGTGTAGGCGTGGTCGGCGGGAACGCCCCGGAACTCCTTGGTCAGGCGGGCTGACAGCTGGGCGACGCGGATGCTGCTGTCCCAGAAGCGGTCCAGCCGCACCGGCCCGGTGATGCTGCTGCGCAGGGCAAAGCCGGCCACCAGGCTGGCCAGCACGCGGCTGCCGAGCACCGGGATGGCCTGCTGCACGGTGCTGACCTTGCGGCTGAGGCCGAAGGCCGGGGAGTTGGCCACCTTCATCACCGCGGCAGCCAGGGCCACGTCGCTGTTGATGATCTGCCCGACCACCGACAGGGACATGTTGGGCGATTCGATTTCCTTCTGCAGACGGGTGAGCACCTCGGGACGGGGCGGGATGCCGATGCCTTTGACGAGGCGTTCGACATCGGCGGGTGCGGGAGTGGACATGGGGGTGGGCGTCGAAAGGTGTGCCCTGATTCTAGCCGACCCGGGGGGCTACGCAGCACCTACGCAATCTGACGTATTCCGGCGCGGAGGAGGGCTCCGTAATCTTCAAACCGTTGCTGCACCGCATTAAACCGAATCCACCGATCCAAGGAGCCCTCGATGCAAAACCGTCGCACCTTCCTCAAGGCCGCTGTTCTCTCCGCCTCCATCGCCGCCATGGGCGGCCTGTCTGCCAGTGCCTACGCGGCCGACACCATCAAGGTCGGTATCCTGCACTCCCTGTCCGGCACCATGGCCATCTCCGAGACCGCGCTCAAGGAGACCGCGCTGATGACCATCGAGGAAATCAACGCCAAGGGCGGCGTGCTGGGCAAGAAGCTCGAGCCGGTGGTGGTGGACCCGGCCTCCGACTGGCCGAAGTTTGCCGAGAAGGCCCGCCAGCTGCTGTCCCAGGACAAGGTGGCGGTGACCTTCGGCTGCTGGACCTCGGTGTCCCGCAAGTCGGTGCTGCCGGTGTACAAGGAGCTCAACGGCCTGCTGTTCTACCCGGTGCAGTACGAGGGTGAGGAGCTCGAGAAGAACGTCTTCTACACCGGCGCAGCCCCCAACCAGCAGGCCATCCCGGCGGTGGAATACCTGATGAGCAAGGAAGGCGGCTCGGCCAAGCGCTTCGTGCTGCTGGGCACCGACTATGTGTATCCGCGCACCACCAACAAGATCCTGCGCGCCTTCCTCAAGAGCAAGGGCGTGGCCGATGCGGACATCATCGAGGAATACACCCCCTTCGGTCACTCCGACTACCAGACCATCATCGCCAAGATCAAGAAGTTCGCCGGCGAGGGCAAGAAGACGGCGGTGATCTCCACCATCAACGGCGACTCCAACGTGCCCTTCTACAAGGAGCTGGGCAACGCCGGCCTGAAGGCCAAGGACGTGCCGGTGGTGGCCTTCTCGGTGGGTGAGGAGGAGCTGCGCGGCGTCGATGCCAAGCCCCTGGTCGGCCACCTGGCCGCCTGGAACTACTTCATGTCGGTGAAGAACCCCGAGAACGACAAGTTCATCAAGATGTACCGGGACTGGGCCAAGAAGGCCAAGCTGCCCAAGGCCGACACCGTGGTCACCAACGACCCGATGGAAGCCACCTACGTGGGCATCCACATGTGGGCCCAGGCCGTCGAGAAGGCCAAGTCCACCGACACCGACAAGGTCATCGCCGCCATGGGAGGGCAGACCTTCAAGGCGCCGTCGGGCTTCACCCTCAAGATGGACGAGACCAACCACCACCTGCACAAGCCGGTGTTCATCGGCGAGATCAAGGCTGACGGCCAGTTCAACACCGTGTGGAAGACCAAGGGCCCGATCCGCGCCCAGCCCTGGAGCCCCTTCATCCCGGGCAACGAAAGCAAGCAGAAGCTGTAAGCGCTCGCGACCTCCTCTCGCGAAGGCAGTAGTTGGCCGGCAATGGGCTCCGGGCCCGGAGCCGGCTTTTTTTGGAGGAGGTGATGTGCTTGTGGGGTCGAATTCATTCGACCTCCCCGCCTTGATTCACCTCCGAGGTCGAATGAATTCGACCCCACGGGGCTTTGCCCTGTACCCATCCCAACCCCGGGGGATCCCATGAAACGACTTCTCTTTCTGATCAGCCTGTGGCTGTGGGCCGGCGTTGCCGCCGCAGCCCTCGACCCGGCCAGGGTCAAGGACCTGGCCTCGGACGATTTCGACGTCAAACAGGCCGCCGTGGCTGCCCTGGCTGCCGCGGGTGACGACGCCGACGCCCAGCGCCTGCTCAAGGCGCTGTCGGACGACGCCGTGGCCGTTGCCGGCGAGCGTGTCGTGATCGTGGCCGGCGACCAGGTGCTGGATGCAGCCACCGGCGCCGCCATCAAGCCCGCGCCGGCCAACTCCGAATCCCTGAGCCTCAACAACAGCCTGCGCCAGCAGGTGGACGGTGCCCTGGCTGCCGTGCGCCTGCTGTCCACCGACCGGGCCGAGCGCCTCGCCGCAGCCCGTGCCCTGCTCGCCGACATGGGCGACGGCGCAGCCCTGCTGCCGCTTTTCGACAAGGCCCTGGCCCAGGAGCAGGACGGCGAGATCAAGCCCATCCTGGCCCAGCTCGCCGCCCAGGCGGCTCTGGGCAGCCCCGACGTCGCCCGCCGCCTGCAGGCCGTGCGCGACTTGTCGGGCTCGGGCAGCGCGGCGGTCAAGGCCCTGCTGCTGCCCCTGCTGGACGCCGCCAATGAACCCGAAGAGAAGGTGCGCCTGGAGGCCGGCACGGCCATCAAGGCCATCGACGCACGCCTGGCCTGGAGCGACACCGCCGGGCAGATCTTCACCGGCATCTCCCTGGGCTCCATCCTGCTGCTGGCGGCCCTGGGCCTGGCCATCACCTACGGGGTGATGGGCGTCATCAACATGGCCCATGGCGAGCTGCTGATGGTGGGGGCCTACTCCGCCTACGCCATGCAGGCCCTGTTCCGGGCGAAGTTTCCGGAGTTCGTCGATTACTACGTGCTGGCGGCGGTGCCGGTGGCCTTCTTCGTGGCGGCAGCCGTGGGCATGCTGATGGAGCGCACGGTGATCCGGCACCTGTATGGCCGGCCCCTGGAGACCCTGCTGGCCACCTGGGGCCTGTCCCTGGTGCTGATCCAGGCGGCGCGCCTGCTCTTCGGTGCCCAGAACGTGGAGGTGGCCAACCCGGCGTGGATGTCCGGCGGCGTGCAGCTGGCCGAAAACCTCTCCCTGCCCTGGAACCGCCTGGTCATCGTGGCCTTCTCCGGCTTCGTGCTGCTGCTGGTGTGGCTGATGATGAACAAGACCCGCCTGGGCATGTTCGTCCGTGCCGTCACCCAGAACCGCCCCATGGCCGGCTGCGTGGGCGTGCCCACGGCGCGCATCGACACCCTGGCCTTCGGCATCGGCTCGGGCATTGCCGGGCTGGGCGGGGTGGCCCTGTCGCAGATCGCCAACGTGGGCCCCGACATGGGCCAGGGCTACATCGTCGATTCCTTCATGGTGGTGGTGCTCGGCGGTGTGGGCCAGCTGGCCGGCGCGGTGTGGGCGGCCCTGGGCCTGGGCGTGGTTACCAAGTTCCTCGAAGGCTGGGCCGGGGCGGTGATCGCCAAGATCCTGGTGCTGGTCTTCATCATCATCTTCATCCAGAAGCGACCCCAGGGGCTGTTCGCCCTCAAGGGCCGGTTCGTCGATTGAGCGGAGGACACGCCCATGCGCACACCTTTGACCGTCAAACTCTTCGCAGGCCTCGGCCCGCGGGGCTGGCTGGCCGTGGCGGCCGTCGCCTTCATCGCCTGGGTGCTGGTCCCCATGGCCCACCTGATGCTGCCCGAGAGCCACCCGCTGCACGTCTCCACCTACGCCATCACCCTGATCGGCAAGATCCTGTGCTACGCCGTGGTGGCGGTGGCCATGGACTTGATCTGGGGCTTCGGCGGCATCCTGAGTCTTGGCCACGGGCTGTTCTTCGCCCTGGGCGGCTACAGCTTCGGCATGTACCTGATGCGCCAGATCGGCCGCGAAGGCAGCTATCAGAGCGACCTGCCGGACTTCATGGTCTTCCTGGACTGGAAGGAACTGCCCTGGTACTGGAGCGGCTCCGATCACTTCCTGTGGGCGCTGTTCCTGGCCATTGCCGTGCCCGGCGTGGTGGCCTGGATCTTTGGCTACTTTGCCTTCCGCTCGCGCATCAAGGGGGTGTATTTCTCGATCATCACCCAGGCCATGACCTACGCGGCCATGCTGTTCTTCTTCCGCAACGAGACCGGCTTTGGCGGCAACAACGGTTTCACCGACTTCAAGCGCATCCTGGGCTACTCCATCACCGCGCCGGAAACCCGGCTGGTGCTGTTCGGCCTGTCGGTGGCCCTGCTGCTGGCGGTGATCATCCTCGGCAAGGTGCTGATCGCCTCCAAGTTCGGCAAGGTGCTCACCGCCATCCGCGACTCGGAAAACCGCGTCATGTTCATCGGCTACAACCCGGTGCACTACAAGCTCTTCATCTGGACCCTGTCGGCCATGCTGTGCGGCCTGGCCGGCGCCCTCTACGTGCCCCAGGTGGGCATCATCAACCCCTCCGAGATGTCGGTGGCCAACTCCATCGAGATCGCCATCTGGGTGGCGGTGGGTGGGCGCGGCACCCTGGTCGGGCCGGTGCTGGGCGCGGGCATCGTCAATCTGTCCAAGACCTGGTTCACCACCAGCTTCCCGGAATACTGGCTGTTCTTCCTGGGCCTGCTGTTCATCCTCGTCACCCTCTACCTGCCCCAGGGTGTGGTCGGGCTGTGGGCCAAGATCAAGGCCCGCCGGGCCGAGAAGGCGGCCATCGCCGCGTCCCGGGCCGAGGTGGCCGCCGCACCGGCGCCCCGCGCTCCGGCCGCCGAATCCAAGATCCCCAACGGCACCGCCGCCAAAGGAGCCTGAGCATGCGCGTCGAATCCTCCATCTCCCGCAACGCCCCGGCCGACGGCCAGCAGGAACACTGGGACGGTGCCGCCAGCACCGGCCACGTCCTCAAGCCTGGCGAGCTCGACCTCTCCCACGGGGTCATGCTCTACCTGGATGACATCACGGTGAGCTTTGATGGCTTCCGCGCCCTCAACAAGCTGTCCCTGCAGATCGACGCCGGTGAGCTGCGCTGCATCATCGGCCCCAACGGCGCGGGCAAGACCACCATGATGGACGTCATTACCGGCAAGACCCGGCCCGATTCGGGCAAGGCCTTCTTCGGGCAGACCATCGACCTGACCCGCCTGACCGAGCCGCAGATCGCCCACACCGGCATCGGCCGCAAATTCCAGAAGCCCACGGTGTTCGAGAACCACACCGTCTTCGAGAACCTGGAGCTGGCCCTGAAGACCGACAAGCAGGTCAAGAAGAGCCTGTTCGCCCGCCTGTTCGGCGATGACCTGGACAAGATCTCCGACACCCTCCGGCAGATCCGCCTGGCCGACCAGGCCGACCGGCCCGCCGGGCTGCTCTCCCACGGCCAGAAGCAGTGGCTGGAGATCGGCATGCTGCTGGTGCAGGACCCGAAGCTGCTGCTGCTGGACGAGCCCGTGGCCGGCATGACCGACGACGAAACCGAGCGCACCGCCGAGCTGTTCGTCAGCCTCAAGGGCAAGCACTCCCTGATGGTGGTGGAGCACGACATGGCCTTCGTCGAGGCCCTGGGCGGCAAGGTTACGGTGCTGTGCGAAGGCTCGGTGCTGGCCGAAGGCGACCTGGCCACCGTGCAGGCCGATCCGAGGGTCATCGAGGTGTATCTGGGCCGGTAACAAGGCAAATATTCAAAGAGGAACACGCAATGCTCACCGTCACCAACCTCAACCAGTACTACGGCGGCTCCCACATCCTGCGCAACCTCAGCTTCGAGGTGCCCATGGGCAAGGTCACGACCCTGCTCGGGCGCAACGGGGTGGGCAAGACCACCTTGCTCAAGACCCTGATGGGCCTGGTGCCCGCCGCCACCGGCAGCGTCCAGCTGGGCGGTGAGGACATCACCAAGGCCCCCAGCTACGGCCGCGTGCGCGCCGGCATCGGCTACGTGCCCCAGGGGCGCGAGATCTTTCCGCGCCTCACCGTGGAGGAGAACCTGCTGATGGGTCTTGCCACCCGGCCCGCCGGCAGCGAGGTGCCGGCCCGCATCTTCGAGATGTTCCCGGTGCTCAAGCAGATGATGCGGCGCCGCGGCGGTGACCTCTCCGGCGGCCAGCAGCAACAGCTCGCCATCGGCCGCGCCCTGGCCCCGGGGCCGACGCTGCTGATCCTCGACGAGCCCACCGAGGGCATCCAGCCTTCCATCATCAAGGACATCGAACGCGCCATCCGCGCCCTGGCTGAGACCGGCGAAATGGCCATCCTGCTGGTGGAGCAGTACTACGACTTCGCCCGCTCCCTGGCCGACCACTATCTGCTGATGGAGCGCGGCGAGATCATCAGCGCCGGGCGGGGCGACGAGATGGAGGCCAACAAGGTGCGGGAGATGCTGTCGGTGTGAGGAGGCGCCGGGCGCATTCAGGATGTTGCCCAGGATGCGCATTATCGGTATGGTCGCAAGCATCCATCCAAGCCGGAGTTCGCCATGGCTGCCAGCAATACTTCACCGAATGTCGCCAAGAAGGCCACCAACGTGTCCTTGTCCGAGACGGTGCTCGCCGAGGCCAAGGCCTTGCGCATCAACATCTCCCAGGCAGCCGAATCCGGTGTGGTCAGGGCGGTAGCCGAAAAACGCGCGGAACTGTGGGTGGCAGAGAACGCCAAGGCTTTCGAGTGCTGGAATGACTACGTGGAGAAGAACGGTCTGCCTTTGGCCAAGTACCGGAGCTTCTGATGTCGCAGTACACCGTCTACAAGAACCCCGAGGGGCGCGGCTACCTTCTGGATCTGCAGGCCGGCATCAACAGTCATTTCTCGACTCGGGTTGTCGCCCCCCTGTTTCTGCTGGAGGAGATTCCGGTCTTCGCCAAGGGGCTGAATCCGGTTTTCGAGGTTGAGGGGCAGCGCGTCGTCATGATGACCCAGGGCATGGCCGCCGTGCCGGTACAGATGCTCAAACAGCCGGTCATGTCACTGGCTGATCGACGGGTGGAGATTGTTGCGGCCCTGGATCTGTTGTTTCAGGGGTTTTAGGCTCGGCAGTCTGTTGCTCGCGAGGGCGGGTAACTTCATCTGTTTTCCTCATCGGCACGCGTCTTGCTGTTTCAACCCCCATGCCGGTGACGATTTCTCCCCCCCTTGGGGCGCGGCCTTCCGAGGTCGCTGATTTATCAAACAATAACGCCCGCAATTGGTGCGCCCGCCTGGAGCTTGGCTTCGAGGCTCGCGCTGGCTATGGCACTGTATTGGTGCATCGGCGCCATGAGGGCCCGCTTCGGGTGCAGAAAGCCCTCTATCCCGAAGGGCCGGACGTCTGTCATGCCCTGATGCTGCACCCGCCGGCCGGCATTGCCGGGGGGGATGCGCTCACCGTGCAGCTGCGGGTGGGGGCGGGGGCCAAGGCCCTGATCACCACTCCGGGCGCCGGCAAGTGGTATCGCAGCAACGGCCCGTTGGCTACCCAGCGACTGGACTTCGCGGTGGCGGCGGGGGGCGTGCTCGAGTGGCTGCCCCAGGAGAGCATCGTTTTCGATCAGGTCCGTGGCCGCACCGAGACGGTGGTGCGCCTGGCCGGCGACGCGGTGTACATCGGGCTGGATCTGCTGTGCCTGGGGCGCACGGCCTCCGGCGAGCGCCTGACCCGGGGTGAGCTGCGCCTGGCTTCGCGCATCGAGCGGGACGGGCGGCTCGTGTGGTGCGAGCAGGGGCGGATCGAGGGGGGCTCGCGCCTGCTGGTCTCGCCCGTGGGGCTGCGTGGCCAGCCGGTGACGGGCAGCCTGCTGGTGGTGGCCGAGGGGCTCGACACGGCATTGCTGGAGGCCTGCCGGGCGATCCGGCCGCAGGTGGGGGAGGGGGCGGTGACCCGCCTGCCCGACCTGCTGGTGGCCCGCTACCTGGGGCCCTCGGCCGAGGCCGCCCGGGCCTGGTTCGTCGCCCTGTGGGCGGTGCTGCGGCCGGCCATCGTGGGGCGCCCGGCGGCGGTACCCCGGATCTGGCATACCTGATATTCATGGGCACGGATGGCCGGTAGGCGGCCTGTGCCCCAGACTGACACGAAAGAAGGAATCACCATGGAACTGACCCCCCGCGAGAAGGACAAGCTGCTGATCTTCACCGCCGGCCTGGTGGCCGAGCGGCGCAAGGCCCGTGGCCTCAAGCTCAATTACCCGGAGGCGGTGGCTTACATCAGCGCCGCCCTGCTGGAGGGCGCCCGGGACGGCCAGACCGTGGCCGAGCTGATGAGCTACGGCACCACCTTGCTCGGCCGCGCCGACGTGATGGAGGGCGTGCCCGAGCTGATCCCCGAGATCCAGGTGGAAGCCACCTTTCCCGACGGGACCAAGCTGGTCACCGTCCACCAGCCCATCGTCTGAGGAGCGAGCATGATCCCCGGAGAAATCGACACCGCAGACGGCGAGCTGGAGCTCAACGTCGGCCGCGCCACCCTGAGCATCACGGTCGCCAACACCGGCGACCGCCCCATCCAGGTGGGCTCCCACTACCACTTTGCCGAGACCAACCTGGCCCTGGATTTCGACCGGGCCGCGGCCCGGGGCTATCGCCTCAACATTGCCGCCGGCACCGCCGTGCGCTTCGAGCCCGGCCAGACGCGTACCGTTGAGCTGGTGGCGCTGGCGGGAGATCGCAAGGTCTTCGGTTTCAACGGCCAGGTGATGGGAGTCCTCTGACATGGCAAAGATCTCGCGCCGCGCCTATGCGGAAATGTTTGGCCCCACCGTGGGCGATCGGGTGCGCCTGGCCGACACCGAGCTGTGGATCGAAGTCGAGAAGGACTTCACCATTTACGGCGAAGAGGTGAAGTTTGGCGGCGGCAAGGTGATCCGCGACGGCATGGGGCAGGGCCAGCGCCTGTCCTTCGAGGTGGCCGACACGGTGATCACCAATGCGCTGATCCTCGACCACTGGGGCATCGTCAAGGCCGACATCGGCATCAAGAACGGCCGCATCAGCGGCATCGGCAAGGCCGGCAACCCGGACATCCAGCCGGGCGTCACCATCGCCATCGGGGCGTCCACCGAGATCATCGCCGGCGAAGGCATGATCGTCACCGCCGGCGGCATCGACACCCACATCCACTTCATCTGCCCCCAGCAGATCGAAGAAGCCCTGATGAGCGGCGTGACCACCATGATCGGCGGCGGCACCGGCCCGGCCACCGGCACCTACGCCACCACCTGCACCCCGGGCCCCTGGCACATCGCCCGCATGTTGCAGGCGGCGGATGCCTTCCCCATGAACCTCGGTTTTCTCGGCAAGGGCAACGCCAGCCTGCCCGAGCCCCTGCGCGAGCAGGTGGAGGCCGGCGTGATCGGCCTCAAGCTGCACGAAGACTGGGGCACCACCCCGGCCGCCATCGACAACTGCCTGAGCGTGGCCGAGGAGATGGACATTCAGGTGGCCATCCACTCCGACACCCTCAACGAGGCGGGCTTTGTGGAAACCACCGCCGCCGCCTTCAAGGGCCGCAGCATCCACACCTTCCACACCGAAGGTGCCGGTGGCGGTCACGCCCCGGATATCGTCAAGCTCGCGGGTCTGCCCAACGTGCTGCCCAGCTCCACCAATCCCACCCGGCCCTACACCATCAATACCATCGACGAGCACCTGGACATGCTGATGGTGTGCCACCACCTCGACCCGGCCATCGCCGAGGACGTGGCCTTTGCCGAGAGCCGCATCCGCCGCGAGACCATCGCCGCCGAGGACATCCTCCACGACATCGGCGCCCTGTCCATGTTCTCGTCCGATTCCCAGGCCATGGGCCGGGTGGGCGAAGTGATCATCCGCACCTGGCAGACCGCCCACAAGATGAAGGTGCAGCGCGGCGCCCTGGCCGAGGATACGGCCCGCAGCGACAACTTCCGTGCCCGCCGCTACATCGCCAAATACACCATCAACCCGGCCATCACCCACGGCATCGGCCACGTGGTGGGCTCCATCGAGCCGGGCAAACTCGCCGACCTGGTGATCTGGAAGCCGGCCTTTTTCGGCGTCAAGCCCAGCCTCATCCTCAAGGGCGGCATGATCGCCGCCGCCGCCATGGGCGACGCCAACGCCTCCATCCCCACCCCCCAGCCGGTGCACTACAAGCCCATGTTTGGCGCCTTTGGTGGCGGCCTCAAGACGTCGCTCACCTTCGTCTCCCAGGCGGCCCTGGCCAGCGGCCACCTGGACGAACTCCGCCTCCAGAAACCCCTCGAAGCCGTGCGCAACATCCGCGGCGTCACCAAGTCGTCAATGATCCTCAACGACTGGCAGGGCGAGATCTCCGTTGACCCGGAGACCTACGAGGTCCGCGCCGCGGGCGAGGTCCTGACCTGCGAACCGGCCAGCGTGCTGCCCATGGCCCAGAGGTATTTCCTGTTTTAGACTTCCGGTCACTATGACAAATGTGACTGTTCGGAAATTGGGCTATCTGCGGGTATTTGATGTTTCGCGGAGCATGATGGGAAGAGATGAGGCGTGGGCCTTCTCGGTGGAGTACGACGGACGCAGGGAGTGGAGCCTTCTGGTGATCGAGAAGCCCACGGAGGGCCAGTGGCGGGATGTGCCCGCGCTGGTCAGCCTGTCTGCCGGAGGTGAGCCGGAGGAATTGCTTGCTTGGCGAGACCAGGAGCAAGGAAAGCTGAATGGGTCGCTCGTCTCCACGGTCGGCCGAGCGCGTAACAAGGCATGGGCGACATTTTTTGTTGGCTTGCTGTTTGCAATCCTCGCGATGATTCCTGACCCTGGGAACGCAATTGAAATCGGGATCATGTTGTTCATGTTTGGCGCCAGCATGCTGAAAGCGCTGTCGGTGCGTCGCAATGGTCGGCTCCTGTCACGTCTGAGCCAGATGGGGTGCTGACCGTGTTGTTGATTGCGCCCCATAAATTAATGAAGGAAAGCTGAATCTTGCTCCTGATCGAATCCCTCTACACCGGCGATGCCACCCCCGCGGCGCGTCTTGAACTCAACTTCGATGCCCGCACCAAGAGCCGGCTGCGCACCCAGCTGGTGGGGGGCGAGGAGGTGGGGATGTTCCTGCCCCGGGGTACCATCCTGCGGGGCGGTGACCGGCTGCTGGCCCAGGACGGGCGGGTGGTCGAGGTGGTGTCGGCGCCCGAGGATCTGCTCGAGGCGCGCTGCGCCGACGCCTTTGCCCTGGCCCGGGTGGCCTATCACCTGGGCAACCGCCATGTGGCGGTGCAGGTGGGCGACGGCTGGCTGCGCATCCAGACCGACCACGTGCTGAAGACCATGCTTACCGGCCTGGGGGCGGATGTGCATGCCCTGTCGGCACCCTTCGAGCCCGAGGCGGGGGCCTATGCCCATGGCCACCACCACGCGGAGCGGGGCGCCACCGAAGCGAAGATCCACCAGTACAAATGAGCCTGCCCCTGATCCGCCTGATGCAGCTGGTCAGCCCGGCCTTGCCGGTGGGGGCCTACACCTACTCCCAGGGGCTGGAGTGGGTGGTCGATACCGGCGCGGTGAAGACCGAGGTCCAGGTGGGCGAGTGGATCGGCGATGCGCTGGACGGGGCCTTCGGGGGCTATGAGCTGCCGCTGCTGGCGCGCCTGATGGCCGCCTGGGAGCAGGGCGACGATGCCGCCGTGGCGGATCTTAATGCCCAGTGCCTGGCCAGCCGCGAGACCTCCGAGCTGCGGGCCGAGACCGTGCAGATGGGTTATTCCCTGGTGCGTCTGCTGGTGGATCTGCCGGCCTTCCGGGATCTGCCGGGCTGGATTGCGCGGCTCAGGGCCGTCGACGAGCAGGTGTTTCCCACCGTGTGGGCGGCGGCGGCGGTGGCCTGGGGCGTGCAGCCGGAGCCGGCGCTCAACGGCTATGCCTGGGCCTGGATCGAGAACCAGGTGATGGCGGCGGTCAAGGCTGTGCCCCTGGGGCAGGCCGCCGGGCAGCGGCTGCTGTCGGCTCTGGCCGAGGCAGTGCCGGCCCGGGTGGCCGAGGCTCTGGTGATGCCACCCGCCGCGTGGTCCAACTTTCAGCCCGGGCTGGCCATTGCCAGTTCGCTGCATGAGGTCCAGTATTCCCGGCTTTTCCGGTCCTGAATTCATGCCAACCGCAACCTGCCGCGTTCCCCGACTCGCCATCGCCTGCCAGGGCGGCGGCGCGCACACCGCCTTCACCGCCGGGGTGCTGGCCTATCTCTTCCTGTCCTTCGAGCATTTCCGCGCCCAGGGCGAAGACGGGCGCTGGTTCGAGCTGGTGGGCCTGTCGGGTACTTCGGGCGGGGCCATCACCGCGGCCATGGCCTGGAGCCACACGCCGGACGACAGCTGGGCCGAAGGCGCACGCCGGGTGCTGCGCTACTGGAACCGCAACAAGGCCAGCCTGGACCCCCGGGGCAAGCTGCCCTTCTGGTGGGGGGAGTATTTCAGCAATGCCGCCAGCCGGGCCCTGGCCGCCTGGCAGGACTACCTGCCCTCGGTGAGCCTGCCGCCTTCGCCCTTTCTGTCGTCCCTGGTCCAGGCCCGCATGAAGGACGACCTGCGCGCCGTGGCCAGTGTGCCCGATCAGGCCGACCGCATCACCGGCCGCCCGGGGCTTGATCTGTTCGTCGGCGCCGTGGATGTGGTCAATCCCGAGGGAGAGCCCCAGACCGCCTTCCGCACCTTTCCCGATCAGCCGGCCGAGGGCCTGCGCCTCGACGAGCTGCTGGCCAGCGCCTGCATCCCCGAGCTCTTCGTGGCCCAGCCCCTCACCGTGGACAGCCGCGATGGCACGGGCCGGCGGGAGGCACGCTATTTCTGGGATGGCCTGTATTCCCAGAACCCGCCGATCAACGACTTCTTCATCGGCCGCCCGCGGGACTGCAAGCCCGACCTGCTGTGGGTCATCCAGATCAACCCCAACCGCTATGAAGGGCCCGACACCGGCCCCCTGACCCCACACGATCAGGCCGACCGGCGCAACGAGCTGGCCGGCAACCTGTCCCTGGCCCAGGAGCTGCGCGCCATCGACGTGGTCAATCGCATCGCCTTCGAGCTGGCCGAACTGCCGAAGCTGGAAGGCCCCCTGGCCGACTACAAGCCGGTGACCGTGTCCTTCGTGCGCCTTGGCCAGCGCGACGACGGCCCCCTGGCCCGGCATCGCCTCGACTACGCCTCCAAGCTGGACCGGGACCCGGACTTCATCGATGCGCTGATGGCCGAAGGCATCGCCGCCGCCCACCGGGCCGCCGTGGCCGGCGAGCTGATCCGCCCCCACGCCTGCATGAACGAGGTGTGCGCCTTCTCCTACCCCAACCCGGCCTGGCCCGAACCGGCTGTGCTGGCCGCGCTGCTGGCGGACGCCGGGCTGGCCCGCCAGTGGCAGGCTCTCGTCACGGCCTGACCTCCCGAATCCATCGACACCACCCCACAAGGACATTCCATGAAAGGCCAACCCCTCCGCGTCGGCATCGGCGGCCCCGTCGGCTCCGGCAAGACCGCCCTGACCCTGGCCCTGTGCCAGGCCCTGCGGCAAAAGTACGACCTCTGCGTGGTGACCAACGACATCTACACCGCCGAAGATGCCCAGTTTCTGGTGCGCAACGAGGCCCTGACCCCCGACCGCATCATCGGCGTCGAGACCGGGGGGTGCCCCCACACCGCCATCCGTGAGGACGCCTCCATCAACCTGGAGGCCGTGGACCGGCTGATCCGCCTGTTTCCCGATGTGGAGCTGATCTTCGTGGAGTCCGGTGGCGACAACCTGGCGGCGACGTTTTCACCGGAGCTGTCCGACCTGACGATCTACGTGATCGACGTGTCCGCCGGCGACAAGATCCCCCGCAAGGGCGGGCCGGGCATCACCAAGAGCGACCTGCTGGTGATCAACAAGATCGACCTGGCGCCACTGGTGGGGGCGTCCCTGGAGGTCATGGACCGGGACGCGAAGAAGATGCGCGGCGAGCGCCCTTTCATCTTCAGCAACCTCAAGACCGGCCAGGGCCTGGCCGAGATCATTGCCTTCATTGAAAAACAGGGCCTGCTGGTGGACGCCTGAGTGCTTGCCGTCTCAAAGCCGTCACGGCTTTGCGGTATGCTGCGGAGGTGTCCCGGGGTGCAGTCCACATGCCGCGGGACGCAGCTTCAACCCCATCCAATAACACGCAAAGGGAGCAGCAATGAGTGAGCAGACAAACGATTTTGAAGAATTCTACGGCGCCAAGTTTGAAGACCTGGCCGTGGGCCAGAGCGGTGTCTACGCCCGCACCGTGACCGAGGCCGACATTCTGGCCTTTGCCGGCGTCACCGGCGACTTCAACCCCGTACACGTCAATGAAGAGCTGGCCTCCGCCAGCATGTTCGGTGGCCGCATCGCCCACGGCATGCTGTCCGCCGGCTTCATCTCCACCGTGTTTGGCACCAAGTTCCCCGGCCCGGGCTCCATCTACCTGTCCCAGACCCTGAAGTTCAAGGCACCGGTGAAGATTGGCGACACCGTGGTGGCCCGCTGCACCATCAAGGAACTCACCCCCGAAAAGCGCAAGGCCAAGTTCGACACCGTGTGCACGGTGAAGGGCAAGGTGGTGCTCGAAGGTGAAGCCGAGATCATGATCCCGAAGCGTTGAGCGTCTTCGACATCGTCTGACCGTGGGGGCCGATATGCGTATCGGCCCCCTGTCATTTGGGGTGGAGCTTTGCGCCAGGCCCGCTCAGCCCTGCCTGCTACGCCGGATTACGGCGAGTCCGGCCAGGGCCGTGAGCGCCAGGCCCCCGGGTTCGGGCACGGCCTGGCTGGCGATGCTCTGACCGACAAAGCGGTAGCGGAACGAGTTGAAGATGCCATTGTGGGGGTCAGTGCCTTCCACGCTCAGGGTATGCCCGTCATAGGTGGCCTCGAAATCACCGAAGCTGCCCATGGACATGCAGTTCATGCCCTGGAGGAGCGACAGGGTGCAGGGGTCTTCCTTGCCCACGTAGGTATTGCCGTTCAGGATCCCGACAAAGGTCGGGAAGGAGAACCCAATGGCGTCCGCGCCGTTGAGGTTGAGTGCGACAGGGGTGAATTGAATCAGGTCCACTTCGATGGTCGGATCGGTCGGGAGGAAGCCGACGGTGAACGTCTTTCTCTGCACGTCCACCTGCAGGGCACCCGACAGCGTGAAGGTTTGTGGTGCCGGAGGCGCGCAGCCCAAGGGGTCGCAAATGACGAAGGTGCTGCTGTATGTCACCTGGCTCTGGCTGGCGTCCAGCTGGATCAGGCTTGCCTGGGCCTGGTGGGATGCGCAGGCGAGGAGAAGGCTGCAGATGCCGCCTGCAAGTCGGGATTTTGAGGTTTGAAGGGCGCGTAGCGGGTTCGACATGCTTTCCGATCCTAAAAATGACGGTCGCAAAGGGGGGCGACCTCGTCATTTTTGGCTGAATGCAATTTACATACCCTTTGTGGATTTTTCAGGGCAGGCGGGGCTATCCGGGGGCGTTGGGCGTGGCCTGTCCGCGCATGTGTAAAAACTGTCGACACCGAACGTGCGCTGCGGCTGTGCCTTCCCTCAGGATGCGTTGAGAGGTTGCATGCCTTGCTTCCGCGCTGGGATTGCCGATCGATCCTGGCCACGCCTCATCAAGGGAGGGGGCGGCGCTCCAGCAGTGCCTCCCTCGTCACCGGATCGGCCAGGCGGGCCTGCCACCAGGCCATCGCCTTGCCGGGTAGTCCGGAGGACCGTTGCCAGGCATAACGGATATAGGCGACGCGTTCCTGGCGGGCCACCGGTGGGGCGATCAGGCGGCCGGATTCGATGTAGGGGCGTGCCAGGCATTCGGGCAGAAAGCCCACGCCGATGCCCCGCAGTTGTGCCTCGAGCTTTTCGGTGAGCCCTGGTACGGTGAATACGTCCTGACCACCCAGCAGGCCGATGGTGAGGCCGCTGCCCCGGGTGGTGGAGTCGGCGACGGCCACCGCCCGATGGCGGCCGATGGTTGCGTCGTCCAGTGCTGAGGTGGCCGTGGCCAGGGGATGGTGGGGGGCGACGGTGAAGATGAAGCGCTGACTGCCGAGGGGCAGGGACTCGACGTTTTCGGGCATCACCGTTTCGGCAACCACGCCAATGGCCAGATCGGCCTGTCCGGAGGTGAGGGCTTCCAGCGTTCCCGACAAGATCCCGTCCCGCAGGCGCAGGCGTGTCGGCGGTTCGAGGGCGAGAAAGGCTTCGCACAATTCGAACAGGGTTGTCCGGTTGATGATGCCATCCACCGCCACCGTGAACTGGGCTTCCCAGCCCGTGGCGACGCGCTTCACCCGGTTGGCCACTGCGTCGAGCTCGTCCAGCAGGCGCGTACCTTCCCGCAGCAACTCCGCTCCCGCCGGCGTCAGCCGGGCATGGCGCGAACTGCGGTCAAACAGCAGCACATCCAGCGCGTCCTCGATCTGCCGGACCCGGTAGGTGAGGGCGCTCGGCACCATCCCCGCCGTCCGGGCAGCGGCAGCAAAGCTGCCGGCTTCGGCAATGCGCTGGAGCATGCCAAGGGCGTCAGGGGTCAGCACATCCCGGGGAGAGAGACGAAATTTCGACATCGCCGACTGCTTTCGTTCAGATTTATTGAATGATGCCATCAAAGCCGCTGGATCATCGGCGTTGGAGCTGACGCTACACTGGGCTTCATTTCAGGAGGTCAGACAATGCTTACCCTGCGTAGATCCGAAGACCGCGGCCTTGCCGACCATGGCTGGCTGCTCAGCCGTCACAGTTTCTCCTTCGCCGGCTACCACGATCCCGCCCACATGGGCTGGGGCAACTTGCTGGTCATCAACGAAGACCGCATTGCCCCGGGCGGTGGTTTCGGCACTCACGGGCACCGGGACATGGAGATCATCAGCTACGTGCTGTCCGGCGCCCTGGCCCACAAGGACAGCATGGGCAATGGCACGGCGATTCTGCCGGGCGAGGTGCAGCGCATGAGCGCGGGCACCGGCGTGCGTCACAGCGAGTTCAACCACGCGGCCGACGCCACCACCCACTTCCTGCAGATCTGGATCGAGCCTCGCCAGGTGGGCCTGGCCCCGGGTTACGAGCAAAAGTCGTTCCCTGAGGCCGAGAAGCGTGGCCGCCTGCGCCGGGTGGCGGCGCCCGACGGCGCGGATGGAGCGGTGACCCTGAACGCGGACGCGACCCTCTATGCCGGGCTGTTCGATGGCGACGAGTCTGCCCACCTGGCACTCGACCCTGCCCGCAAGGCCTATGTGTATCTGGTGCGTGGTGCCCTCACTGTCAATGGCCAGCCCCTCCGGGCGGGGGATGCGCTGCTGCTGGCCAACGAGCCCGTGCTGAGTCTGGCTGGCGGACACGATGCCGAGGTTCTGGTCTTCGATCTGGCACCCTGAAGGGCATCGCGTCCAGCGGCTGCGGCAATAGGCCGCAAACCCGTTGCCGGACAAGTTTCCAGAATCGCGCCTCCCGCAGGGCCGGTGGCTGTTGCCGGCCCTGCCCGAAGTCCGGGTGGAGGCATCGCGGGAGTCATCCTACGGGGCCGAGGCGGCCACGGTGGCCGCAATCTGACCCGCCTCCAGGGCGCTGCGGGCGCCCTCGGCCACATCCTTGCTGCTGGTGGCCACTTCTGCGGACACCGCAGCGCTCAGGCTCTGGATGCGCTGAATCATGGTGGCGGTCTCCTGGGTCGAGTTGCCAGTGCGTTCCTCCAGTTTGCGGACCTCGTCCGCCACCACGGCAAAGCCGCGTCCCTGTTCGCTCATGGTGAGGGTGGAGTGGGACAGCCCGTCCACCGTCGTGGCGACACCTGCCAGGGTGATCGACGAGGTTTCGTCGAGGCGCTGGATCTCCTTCAGCAGCACGTCCCGGATCTCGCGCCACTTGGGTGTTTCTTCCTTGTTGAGGACTTCCCTGGCGCTATCTCCCTGGCCTTCCTTGGCTTGCTGGGCGGCCGGGGTCCGTGGCGAACCGCTCCAAGGAAAATGAGAGTTTCCTTATATGTCGGTCAGGCGGCTCCATGCTTGATTGAACAAAGGGCGACCCCTGACGCGTGCGGCTTCTCAGCCCGCCCGGGCCTTGTCCTTCTTGTGCAGCAGCATGATGGGCGCGCAGCGGCCGGGGTCGTGGTAGATGCCGACGCAGTCGAGGCACTGGAAGCAGCGCTCGTAGCGGATGGCGCCGTTCTTCTCGATGGCGTCGTAGGCGCAGCGGTGGCGGCAGGTCTGGCAGGGCTGGCCGCATTCCTTGCGGCGGGGTAGCCAGTCGAGCAGGCGCAGCTTGCCGCCCAGGGCCATGGCGGCGCCCAGGGGGCACAGGTAGCGGCAGAAGAACTTGTAGTACAGGCCGCCCAGCACCAGCAGGATCAGCGCATAGGCCACGAAGGGTGCGCTGCGGTCGAAGCCCACGGTGATGGCGGTCTTGAAGGGTTCCACCTCCACGCCCTTTTCGGCCCATTGGGGGGCGAACGCGGCCAGGGCAGCGAGGACGGCCAGGATCACGAAGCGGCCCCGGTCGAGCACGCCGGCCAGCCGGGCCGGCAGCCTCAGTTCGGGCAGGCGCAGGGCACGGGCGAGCAGGGCGGCAAATTCCTGCAGCGCGCCGAAGGGGCACAGCCAGCCGCAAAAGGTGCCGCGGCCCCACACCACGAAGCTGACCAGAGTGAAGGCGATCAGCAGCAGGCTCACCGGATCGTAGAGAAAGCTCTTAAGCCCGGCGCCGGCGACGAGGGATTTGATGGCCCCGGTGATCTGGACGATGGACAGCTGCCCCTGGGCGTACCAGCCGATGTAGCCGAGGGTAAAGGCCAGGAAGGCGAGGCGGAAGGCCTTCAGGCGGCGTGCCGACACGGAGATCCAGCGGGGCCGGGCGAGCACCAACGACAGCAGGGCCAGCGAGGCGGCGATGATGCCCAGTTCCACGCCGCGATCCTTCCAGGCGATCAGCCAGTCGGGCAGGGGCGCCGGCGGGCGGTAGAACAGGGCCTCCGGTGCCTGATAGTCGAGCTGGGCGCTGCGCTGGGTGATCACCGGCAGCATGGAGCCCTTGGCCCGGGTCAGGGTCAGCTCGAAGCGCACCGGGCTGGCCGGGTCGATGCCGGACATGGGGGGCACCCGCAGCACCAGCGCGGCGTTGAGGGGCGGGGCCCCGACGGGCGGGCGGGGCGACAGGTCCAGGTCGCGCAGCTCGACGGGCGCACCGGCTTGGCTGAAGGCGAGGCGGGCGGGTACGGTGCCGCGGGTGAAGCTCTCGTCGATGTAGGCGTCGCGCCCGGCGCTGGCCACCCACCAGGCGTGCTGGCCGGGCTCCAGCCGACGCATCAGGTCGGCGTGGCCGGCGTCGCCCAGAATGGCCCGGCCGATGGTGGGGGCGTTGAGGTAGGCCACGTACAGGTCGATGAAGGTTTCGCCGGGGCGGGCCAGGGCCTCGGCATCGACCCCGGCGCCGTCGCTGCCGGCGAAGCGCTGTTCCACGTCGGCATGGCTCAGGTGCAGGCGGCCGATGGCGCCGGACTTGAGCAGCGCATCAAAGCTGCGGGCCTCATAGACGTCCTCCCGGACCTGTGCCAGCGGGCCTTTTTCGGCCGGTGCGGCAAAGCCCAGGCGGGCCCGGGCCACGGCGAGGGCCGAGGTGAGGACGGTCTGATTGACGATGCGCACCGAGGCGGTGGCCTTGCTCACCCCGTCCAGCACCACCCGGTTGCCCCCGGCGCCGGCCCGGGTGTTGCCGTAGAGGCTGGAGACGGTGATCTCCTGCTTCAGGCTCTTGTTGGCGTACTGGGCCAGGAAGTCGCGCAGGGGGCCTTCGCCCAGGCCGGACAGGAACACCGGCTCATGCTGGCGCAGCAGTTCCACGTCCATGAAGTTGCCCTTGCGGTCGATGCTGACCAGCAGGTTCATGGGCGTGCCCTCGAAGCCCGGGATGGGGGCGAGGTCGATGGATTCAAAGGCCCAGGCGACCGGGCCGGCTTCGGGTTCGAGTTCGCTGGTGATGGGCCAGGCGGGGATGTCGCGCAGCTTGTCGCCCACATGCAGGGGCGGCTGGAAGCGTCGGGCGATGTCGGCCTGGCCCAGATCGCCGGCCCAGGCCGCCGGGCCGGCGAGGAGCAGGCCCATGCCGGCGGCGACGCAGCGGAGAAGGCGGCGCGCAGGCATGGGGCCGTGCCCGGCTTACTTGGCCTCGAGCTGCTGCTTGAGGGCGCCCAGGCCGCTGGTGTAGATGCCGGCCACGGCCTTCTTGGCGCCGGCGTTGTCGGCCCCCTCGGCGGGCTTCTCGTCCTTGCGCTTGAAGGTGGAGGACCACTCCACGTGGCTGCCGCCCTTGGCTGCCTTGACCTTGAGGGTGGACACGTAGTCGCTCACCGGCAGGGGCGAGTCGATGATGCGGTACTTGAGGCTGCGGGTGGAGTCCTGGTGGCTCAGCAACTCTTCGACCAGCTTGGCGCCGTCCTTGGTGGTGACGGTGCGTACGGCGCCGCGCTTGTCCTTGCTGCCCTTGTCGAGGGTGGTGCTGCCCACGGCCGGGTGCCAGGCCAGGCTGCCGAAGTCGCGTACGGCTTCCCAAACCTTGGCCGGCGGGGCGGAGATGTCGATGTGCTCGGTGACCTTGAGGGGCTGACGGGCAGCCAGGGCCGGGGTGGCCGCGGCGATGGCAAGGGTGGCGATGAGGACGGCGGCTTTGTTGTTCATGGAGCTCTCTCGGTTGGGGAAAGGGGGATGAAACCTAGACTTCGATCAGGCCGGAACGCACGGCCGCCATGGCCAGTTCGGCCATGTTCTGTACGCCAAGCTTCTGCTTGATGTGATAAAGGTGGGTGCCGACGGTGTTGGGGCTGAGGTGGAAGGTCTCGGCCACTTCGGCCACCGAGCGGCCCTGGGCCAGCTGCAGGAAGACGCTGAATTCCTTGTCGGTCAGGGCTTCGGCGGGGTGCTCCGGGCGGTCGGCGCGGCGCAGGGCGGCGGCGATCTCCGGGTCGATGTAGCGCTGGCCCGCGGCCACCAGCCCCACCGCCTTGAGCAACTCGTCGGGGGGGCTGCGCTTGCACAGGTAGCCGGCGGCACCCGCCTTGAGGGCCCGTTCGGCGGTGATGGCGTCGGCGTGGGCCGAGGCGATCAGTACCTTCTGGCCGGGCTTGCGGGCGAGGATGCGCTCCAGCGCGGCGAGGCCGCCGCAGCCGGGCATGGAGAGATCCATCACCAGCACATCCGGGTCGAGTTCCTGCATCCGCTGCTGGGCGGCCTCGCCGCTGTCGGCTTCGGCCAGCACCCGGGCGCCGACGCCCTCGAGGAGCAGGCGGAACCCCATGCGCACGATGGCGTGGTCGTCGGCCAGGACCAGGGAAAGGGCGGACAGGGGGGCGGCTGCGCTCATGAGGGGAGGCCTTCCGGGAGGGCGGCCGGGGCAAGGGGCTCCGGCAGGGTGAGGGGCAGGCGGGCGCGGATGCGCGTGCCGCCGCCCGGCGGGCTGCTGATCTCCAGGCTGCCGGCCAGGCCGATGACCCGTTCGCGCATGCCGGCGAGGCCGAAGCCGGCCTGGCCCGGCGCGGGCAGGATGCCGCGGCCGTTGTCGCTGATCTCGATGGTCAGGGTGTCGCCCTCGCGCAGCAGGCGCACCCGGGCCCGGCTGGCCAGGGCGTGACGGACGATGTTGGTGCACGACTCCTGGACGATGCGCAGGGTGGCCAGGGTGATGTCGTCGGGCAGGGGCTGGGGGCCGGCGAAGAGCTCGGTGGACAGCTCGATGTCGGCATGGTGGCGGCTCCAGCTGGCGAGGTAGCTGCGCACCGCGTCGTCGAGGGTCTCGCGTTGGGCGCTGCCGGGGGGGCGCAGGCGGGTGAGCAGGGCGCGCACGTCGCCCTGCATGCGCGAGGCCACGTCGCGAATCACTTCGGCGCTCTGGTGGATCTGCGGAGTGTCGGTGCTGCGCTGGACGATGGCGCCGGCCAGCGCGGCAACGGCGGTGATGCTCTGGCCGAGTTCGTCGTGGAGATCCCGGGCGATGGCCAGGCGGTCGGCCTCGAGGCGCTCGGTGATGGCCCGGGCCACGGCCTGCTCGTGGGTCAGGCGGACGTTTTCGACCACGGCTTCGTTGAGGCGCCGGGCCATGCCGTTGAAGGCCTGGCCGAGGCGGGCGAGTTCGGCCGGGCCGTCGGTGGGCAGGCGGGTGTCGAAGTTGCCCTGGCCGGTGCGGTCGAGGGCGGCCATCACGGTTTCAAGGGGCTTGAGGGCGTGGTGGATGGCGAACCAGCTACCGATGAACAGGCCGGCCAGGGCCAGCAGGGCGCGGGCGGCGGCGGCGCTGAGGTCGTCCCACAGGTCAATCAGGGCCCGCGAGGGGTCGGGCTGCAGGTGCAGGGTGAGGCTGCCGGCGTGCAGGGTCATGGCCGGAATGCCGGGCTCCATCCAGTGGGTGAACCAGGCGGGTGCGTCCCGGCCGGGCTTGTAGGCGGAGGGCGGCGAGGTGTACAGCAGGCGGCCCGATTCGTCGCGGGCCTCGAGCTGGTGGGCGCGGATGCGGCCGACGGCGTTGAGGTGGGCGAGGAGCCGGGTCTCCGTCCAGGCCGGATCGCCGGAGGCGGTGCCCTGGGCGGATACGGCCAGCCACTGGGCGGCCACCCGGTGGGCGGCGGTGATCTCTTCGGTGATGGCAGTGCGGGCATCGCTCACCCACAGGGCGGCGCTGGCGATCACGAAGGCGGCTGCCAGGGCCGTCAGCACCAGGCTCACCCGCAGCCGCAGGGACTGGCCGTTGCCGGGCTGGCTGGGGCTGAGCTTGATGTCGGGGCCGGAGGGGAGGGAGCAGGCAGCTGCGTTCATGCCGGTTTCTCCAGTTTGAAAAGTACGGGGACGACGATCTGGAGCTCGCGGTTCTGCAGGGCTTCGGGCGGGCGGGGCAGCTGGCCGGCGCCGGAGACCAGCTGGATGGCGCTCTGGTCGAGGATTTCAAAGCCGCTGGAGCGAACCACCTGGGCGGCCACGATGTTGCCCTTGCGGGCGATGGTGACACGCACCTGCACCTCGCCCTCCCAGCCGCGCATGGCGGCCAGCCGGGGGTAGTTCTGCTGGCGGGCGAAGAGGCTGGAGAGGCTGCGCCCGTAGCGTTCGAGCAGGGCAGGGTCGAGGGCCTCGTCGGCGGCGGGTGCGGCAACTGCAGCGGGCTCGACATGGGTTGGCCGCGGGGCCGCTACGGCGATGGCCGGGGGCGGCGGGGTGTCGACGGCAGGGGCGGCGGGTGCGAGGGGGGTGGGGGCCGGAGTGGGCTCGGTGCGCAGGGCGGGTGTGTTGTTGGGGGCCTGGGCCAGCGGGCGGGTCAGCACGGGGGCCGGGCGCGGTGCGACCTGGGGGGCGCGGGCCGGGGCTTCAACGCGGGGCGGCGGTGGGGGTGTCCGCACTTCGGCGACGGGCGGCGGGCTTACTGGCGCGGGCAGCGCTGCGGGCGTGCGGAGCACGATTTCGAGGGTGGGCGGCGTGGCGGGGGCTGGCGGCAGGCCCTTGCCTTGCACCAGCAAGGCCATGGCATGGACACCGATGGACAGCCCGATGGCCAGCTGCAACGGGCGTGGCAGGGCCGCGGGGCGGGGCCAGGCGGTATCGGGCAGCGGCAGGGCGGGGCTCATGGCTTGCGGCGTTCGCCGGAAAGGGCACGTTGCTCATAGGCCGGATAGAGCTGGCCCACGGAGCGGCGGTACTCTGCGTCGACCACGGCCAGGCCGCGGAATTCCGCCGGCAGCGGCAGGGTCAGGACTTCAGTCATGTCGAGGCCGTCGTCGGCCGCCTGGCGCAGCTGGCGGTCCAGCCAGGCCAGCCAGGTGCGGGTCTGGCGGATCGGCCCGGTGTCGCCGGCCACCGGGCCGTGGCCGGGCACGAGGGCGGTGAAGGAGGTCTTCTCGAGCTGATCGAGGGCGGCCTGCCAGCGGGGCAGATCGGCATGGGGCGTGGTGGGGGTGCGACCGTTGAACACCAGGTCGCCCGCAAAGAGCACGCCGGTGCTGCGGTCGAGAATGACCAGGTCGGCCTCGGTGTGGCCGGCGAGGGCGATCAGTTCTAAGCGGTGCCCGCCCATCTCCAGGGGGCCGGCGGTGAGCGGGCGGGCCGGGGCGACGGGTTCGGTGCCGGCCATCCAGTCACCGGCCAGGCGGTACATGTTTTCGTTGAGGCTGCCGCCTTCGCTGTGGATGCCCTTGATGGTGGCGGGCAGCGCGGCCAGGCTGGCCGGGGCGAAGGCCTGGTTGCCGAGGAAGTGGTCCGGATGGTGGTGGGTGTTGAGCACCAGGCTCACCGGCTTGTCGGTGATGCGGGCGATGGCGCGCTTGAGCTGCTCGCCGTAGGCCCGCGACGGGCCGCTGTCGATCACCACCACGCCGGCCTGGGTGACGATGAAGGCGGTATTGACGATGTTGCCGCCGTTGGCAAAGCTGAAATCCTCGCTGCGCCCGACCAGCACCCAGGTGTCGTCGGCAATGCGCACGGGGGTGAGGCCGTAGTCCCGGTCGGCGGCGGCGAGGAGCACCGTCCAGCCGAGGGCGAAGACGGCAATGAGGCTGCGTGCGGTGCGGGAGAGGGGGGTCATTTTTCGATCGCAGCCGAAATGGCGTTGCCGTTGTTGTCGCGGCCGCTGACCCGGTACGCGGCGGCGGCCCGGGTGGCGGGGATGTCGACGGTGAACACCGGGTTCTCGGCGATGGGCTCGAAGCCCTCGATGTGCATCAGGGCCTTGCCCTGGTCGTCGCTGAGGTCCAGGTCCTGCAGGAAGAAGGCCGGAATGCCGGCGGCGAGGCCGGTGTCGATGGGGTGGATGATGCGCAGACGGATGCGCTCGCCACCTTCCTTGCGGGCCCACACGCGACTGCTCACTTCCCCCAGGCGTTTCTGCCATTCGGGCGAGCCGCTGCCCGTGGAGGGCAGGGTGCAGCCGCCGCCGGCGGTATTGACCCAGGTGCCGCCCACATGCCAGATGCCGTCGGCGGTGCGCACCGCGGCGCGAACCGGGGTGGACTGCTGCAGCTTGATGCGGAAGCCCAGGGCCGCGTGGGCGCCGCTGGGTTCGAAGCGGACGATGCGCACGATGGGGTTGAAGTCGGCGAAGACGAGCACCTCGCGCACGCCGTTCAGGGCGCTGGCGTCCACGCTCACCGGCACGTTCATGGCGTTCTCGGCGGTGAGGGGGGCGGTGACCTTGACCCGATCGTCAAAGATGACCTGGGCCGTCGCCGGAAACATCTCCTTGCGCATGTCGGCCCAGCGGGGCGAATCGAGGGGGTCGGTACGGCGCTCGGCAGGGGCGGCGGCGTGACCTGCGCTGCAGGCACAGGCCATCCACAGGGCCGTGAGGGCCGCGAGGGCTTGCTTCTTCATTCTGTCTCCTGACGGCGGCCTGCCGGTGGCGGCGCGCTCTGTTTGCTGTGAAAGGCGCTGCAAGAGCTGTGCCACTGCCCGGGAAGTCGACGGCCTGGCAGCCGGAAGCGGGTTTCAGCGCGGGGGACAAGGGTTTGCGTGGACCGTGGTGCCAGGGACCGGCGAGTTCTGCGCTGCGGACATCTGTCGCAGGTGGTACATCTGTCGCGCCTGTCCTGCTTCGGGGTGCTCCAGCTTGGAGCAGTTGGTGTGGAATGAAGCATCAAGTGGGCGGAATGGCCCAGGCTGGCTTTATTTTTCCCATTCGAACGTGTTTTCGACCAGAGCCAACTTCCCGTTTTCTATCGGGAATTTTTCCCGGTCGATCTATTTTCCGGCCCGGCGCCAAGCCTTTGGCACAGCTCTTGCGCAGGGAAAGCGCTGCACGACCTGGTTGGGCCGGGAGGTGGCCGCCCCAGGTAGCGCTTAAGCACCTTCTCGAAGGAGACATTCAATGATCCAAAGGAGCAAAACAATGAAAAAGCCGTTTGCGTTGAGCCTGATCGCGGCCGCCCTGATGGTGGCCGGTTCGGTCCACGCCAAGGAAGTCACGGACGCCGACATTGCCAACGACGCCAAGACCACTGGCGATGTCACCCACTTCGGCCTGGGCCAGCAGGGTCAGCGCTTCAGCCCCCTGGACAAGGTCAACGTCAAGACCGTCAAGAACCTGGTCCCGGTGTGGTCCTTCTCCTTTGGTGGCGAGAAGCAGCGCGGCCAGGAATCCCAGCCGCTGATCCACGACGGCAAGATGTTCGTGACCGCTTCCTACAGCCGCATCTTTGCCCTGGATGCCAAGACCGGCAAGAAGCTGTGGAAGTACGAGCACCGCCTGCCCGAAGGCATCATGCCCTGCTGTGACGTGATCAACCGTGGCGCTGCCCTGTATGGCGACGTGGTGATCTTCGCCACCCTCGACGCCCAGCTGGTGGCCCTGAACAAGGACACCGGCAAGGTCGTGTGGAAGGAGAAGATCGACGACTACGCCGCCGGCTACTCCGCCACTGCGGCACCGCTGATCGTCAAGGGCCTGGTCATCACCGGTGTGTCCGGTGGCGAATTCGGCGTGCAGGGCCGTATGGAAGCCCGCGATGCCAAGACCGGCAAGATGGTGTGGATGCGTCCCACCGTTGAAGGCCACATGGGCTACAAGTGGGTGAACGGCGAGAAGGTCGAGAACGGCATCTCCGGTACCCTCAACGCCACCTGGACCGGCGACCTGTGGAAGACCGGCGGTGCGGCCACCTGGAACGGCGCCACCTACGACCCCGAGACCAACCTGGTCTTCGCGGGCACCGGCAACCCGGCTCCGTGGAACAGCCACCTGCGCCCCGGCGACAACCTGTTCTCCTCCGCCACCGTGGCCATCGACCCGGATACCGGCAAGATTGTCTGGCACTACCAGACCACCCCCCACGACGGCTGGGACTTTGACGGTGTGAACGAATTCGTGTCCTTCGACTACAAGGATCCGAAGACCGGCAAGGTCATCAAGGCGGGCGGCAAGGCTGACCGTAACGGCTTCTTCTTCGTGCTCGACCGTACCAACGGCAAGCCGCTGAACATCTTCCCCTTCGTCAAGGACATCACCTGGGCCAAGGGCTTCGACATGAACACCGGCCGTCCCATCTACGTGGATGAGAACCGTCCTGGCGACCCGTCCGGCAGCGCGGATGGCAAGAAGGGCAAGAACGTCTTCGCCGCTCCGTCCTTCCTGGGCGGCAAGAACCAGCAGCAGATCGCCTACAACCCGCAGACCGGCCTGTTCTACGTGCCGGCCAACGAGTGGGGCATGGACATCTGGAACGAGCCCGTCTCCTACAAGCGCGGTGCGGCTTACCTGGGCGCCGGCTTCACCATCAAGGCCCTGCACGACGACTACATCGGCTCCCTGCGCGCCGTGGATCCGACCACCGGCAAGATCGTGTGGGAAAACAAGAACTTCGCTCCCCTGTGGGGCGGTGTCCTGACCACCGGCGGCAACCTGACCTTCTACGGTACCCCCGAAGGCTACCTGAAGGCGCTGGATGCCAAGACCGGCAAGGAAGTCTGGTCCTTCCAGACCGGCTCCGGCGTGGTGGCTCCCCCGGTTACCTGGATGGAAGGCGGCGAGCAGTACGTGGCCGTGGTGTCCGGCTGGGGCGGCGCTGTTCCCCTGTGGGGCGGCGACGTGGCCCGTCGCGTGAACTTCCTGGAGCAGGGCGGTTCCGTGTGGGTGTTCAAGCTGCACAACGGCAAGTAATTGTGCTTGCCCGGTACAGTCCGGCTTTTCGGGCTGTACCGGCTGAAACCTCCCCGCGGCTTCACTGCTGCGGGGTAGCGGCCCCCTCTCGAGGGGGCCGTTTTCATTGCCAGGGTGAGTCGGCGTCCTTTGAGGAGACGGATTACCAGAGCTCGCGGGTATCCAGCCAGACCACCTGGCCGGTGCGTTGCTTCACTTCGCGAACCATGTGTTCGGTGCCGCCGGGGCCGTCGCCGCCACTGCCGTTCCACAGGCAGATCATGTAGCCACGCCTGACGCCCAGGGACAGGGTGCTGTGCAGCAGCCAGTGGTTGCAGCGTTCGAAGGGGCTCATCGGCTTGCCGGACGCGTCTCTGGGCAAGGGGCCGAGGACCTCCGGCATGATCCGGTTGGGCAGGGTGAGGGCGTGGTCGCGTACGGCAAGGAAGCGCTCGCGCCAGACGTCGCCGTTGGTGGCGGGGAGAACGGACTGTTCGATGAAATCGGCTTCGGGCAGGGGCAGCAGCAACTGCACATGCATGCCCAGGGCGAGGCAGGCTTCGGCGAACAGCAGGTCGCCGCCCGAGGCGCCCTGGGTGATGGCCAGGTCGTCCTTGCCGGCGCCGAGGCGGGTCAGGGCATCGGCGATGGCCTGGGCGGCGATGGGTTCCTTGTCGGCCGGGAAGCGCGGCGTGGGGCGGGTGGGGCTGTCGATCATGTGCCCGGAAAAGAGGAATACCTTGCGCGGCTGCCAGCCCTTGTCGGTGGGGGGGGCCAGCCGGATGAGGGCCCGTTCGAAGGTGGTGACGCCCGCACCGACCTCGTCGGGCCGGAAGCCCAGGCTGGCCAGCAGCCGCAGCTGGGCCAGGCAGGCATCCAGGGCGAACCAGTCCTTGTCGGCAAGGGCGATGGCGGCCTGGTAGGCGTTCTTCACCTCGTCGGCGTTGCCGCCGAGCACGGCCAGGTCGCCCAGGGTGGCAGCGGCCCAGAAGCGCTGGGCCGGGGATCGCTCGCAGGCGGCGGCCCAGGCCACCCCGCCGGCCATGGCGCCTGCCTCGGCATCGAAGTCGGGCTTGTTGGTGAGGTGCCGGTGGAGGTGCATCAGGGTGACGGCATTGATGCCCGAGTAGTAGTGGCCGGGCGCGGTGCGAAAGGCCCGGGCGTAGCCGGCGATGGCCGCCTTCAGCAGGGCCTCCTCGTAGGCGGCGTCTTCACGCTTCTTCTCGGGGCTGTGCTCCGGGCGGTTCCAGGCGTCCATCCACGCATCCTTGTCGAGGCGGGCGAGAAGCGACAGGGTTTCGACGTCGTCCGGGTGCTCGGCGAGGAGGGCTTCGTAGACCTCGCGGGCTTCGTCGGGCCGCTTCAGGCGCTGCAGGCAGATGCCGCGCTGGCGGGCCGCTTCCAGGTTGGCGGGGTCGAAGCCGAGGGCCTGCTCGAATTGCTCCAGGGCGTAGGTGTAGTGCCGGCCCTTGAGCAGGGCGGTGCCGGCCTTGAGCCGGGCCTCCACCCGCAGGGCGGTGACCGGCGCCTCGTCGGCCAGCACCAGTACATCCTCCGGCCGGCCGGCCTTGCGGGCTTTTTCGATGAGCGCGGCCCAGGTGTCGTGGCGCTGCCAATACTCACGCACCGCACCGATGCGCAGGGTCTTCCAGTCGGGCTCCTGCAGATTGGGGAGGAGCCCATACACCGGGCTTACCGGCCGCTCGTGCCAGGCCGCCAGGGTGGCGATGGTCATGTCGGTGATGGCCTTGCGGTCGTCGGCCAGGTGGGTTGGGTCGGGCGCGCCGTCCTTGAGGTGGTAGCTCAGTTTGCGGTCGGTGTAGATGTCGAAGGGCTTGGTGCCCCGCGGCCCCTGCACGAGGATCACCCCGCGGGCCCGCAGGGCATGGCGTACGCCCAGTTCGTACCATACGTTGGGGTTGTCGATGCTCAGGTCGGCCACCACCAGATCGGCCATCAGCAGCTCCTGGAACATGTCCAGGCGAATGTCCCCGGCCCGCTGCTCCTTGTCGGCCCTCAGCACCTCCAGGCCTGCATCCTCCAGGGCCGGCTTGATCAGTTCATCGAAGACACGGTTGAAATCGATCTGCTCGCCCTTGTCATTCAGCTTGCTGCCGAAGGGCATGGCCACGAAGGCATGGAGTTTCATCGGGGGCTTTCCGGGAGTGGAGGTGGGCGACCTGCCAAGGGTCTTATGAATCTTAGTTGGCCGTCGGTGGCGCTGACAAGCGCGAGGGGGAGGTCGGCTGGACGAGCAGCGCGATGTGAAAAATGGTGTTGCAAAATCAGCGGCGGCATTCGAATATGCCTGCTGGCAGAAAGACCGAGCCACGCCGGGCCGGCAGCATTCTGTGCGCTCATGAGGACGTCCGATCCATGATCTCCGACTTTTTCAGGCGGTTTCTTGCACGGCTGCCGTTGGCCTGCAAGGTGCTTCACTCGGGTCGGATGCGGCTCTCCGGCGGGAGTGCCACCGAGAACACTGCGGGCCTGGACTGGGCCAGCAACAAGCGTATCCCCGAAACCTATTTCGAGCCCTATTGCGCGGCGCGTCCGAAGGTCAATTAGGCGTTGATTGATCGTGATGTCTTTTTCATAAAGGAAAAAAGAAATGGCTCTCAACGTGATCTTCGCCGGAGGCGATCGTGTGGGTCTCGTTGTTCGGGGGAAGTCGTCGCACGAGGATGACCCCAGTGTCTTTGCGCAGCATGCTGACTGCATTCTTTCGAACGGTGCGCCGGTGGGGTTCTTTGGCAGCGGAAATACCGGCAGTTCCGGTGGCGGCTCCTCTGGCAGCGGGGCGTCCAGCAAATCGAGCGCCAACTTCTCGAATTCGTCCGGTATGGGCATGACCGGCGTGGTGTACGACCAGGCCGGGTTGGCACGCAACCGCGCCAACTATGTGGATGTTGCGGTGGCCAAGGCGACCAAGACGGTTTCCACGGTGCTGCTCGTCCAGGTTTCGGCCGCTGAGGCAGCCTTGTTTGATGGCGCGTGGCAAGACATGACCAAAGATCCGGGCAGCTTTCAGATCCTGGGGTGGAACTGTTCGACACATGCCTCGCAGGCGTTTCGCAAGGCGGGCATCTTGAGTGCCGGAATTCCCGGGCTGGATACGCCAAACAATCTCTACAAGCAGTTGTGTATCGAGAAGAACGGGAAGGTCACTGTGGCCTCGGGATATGTCGGGTTTTCGACCTTGGGATCGGGCTATATGCTGACCATAGAGCCGGTCACGCCATGAAGCTGCAGAGCTGGTTTGTGCGATGCTGTTCTGCCATCGCGAAGCCACGCAGCAGCGTGGCCGTGTTTGCTTTAGTTGGAGGTGCTTGTATGGCATCCAGTAGCCTGGAGCTGAAATGGGAATGGCCCGCGGGTCGGACCAGCGATATGGCTGCGCTGGTCAAAGTGCAATCCATCAAACCGGCTTCAAAAGGGTTTTTTGGCATCCTCGCGTCGCCTTCAGTGGCCAATGCGTTGCCCGAAGCAACGGACGTCAGTTTCATCTTTGACGAGCAGGGGCCACATAACGCGGGGCAGGTCGCTACCGTCCGGCTCCCGGGCGTGGAGGCGCGCAAACTCGAGGTGGGCTCCTGGGCGGCCATCGGGTTGCTGGAGTCAGGGCGTGTCTGCGCCTGTGTTCAGGCCGCGCCGAAAGTGAATGTTGAAGAGTTGCGACGCTGGATTGCGGGCTGGAAGTGCCCGGCTGATTCCAATTAGTTAGCTGGTGGTCTGATCGTCGCAGAAACGGGCTGGCTACCGTCAGCCACGCCTGCGCATCAGGGCGACGACCATCACGTACACAACCACTGCATTGGCGAGCAACAGGCTGGCGTGGAGAAATGTGCTCTCCTGAAGGAAGGACAGGAGCTCGAAAGGCAGGTAAATGCCGCCACTGGCGGCGGCCAGCATTTCGGCCCAAGCGCGTCGGTAGTACAGGCCGAACGCCTCCACAAAGCGCAGGGCCGAGTAGGCCAGGGCTCCAGCGGCCAGCATGAGCAGGCGCGACGCATGGATGTTGTTTGCGGCGTCTAGGAATATCTGCGGGTAGTGCCCGGCCGGGTTGAGGTGGGCGTGCTGGACCAATGACAGCACCAGTGCGTGCAAGTCCTTGTGCACGAGGCTCAGCAGCCCTGTCCCCGCAAGCAGCACGACCAGCCCCTTGAGGGCTTCAAACAGCGCAACAAACCGGATCGCGCGGTTCATGGAGGCGTCTGACTCGTTTGCCCGTATGCCCTACCGTGTTGTCAGAAGGCGAGTGGGACATCGGGGAGGTTGGCAAGCACCTGGTCGTAGCGATCATGGCGCTCGAGAACCTCGATGACGGGAGCCAGGGGTTCGGCCCAGATTTCGGGCAGATCGCGCTCCCGGGCTTCCCTGATGGGGAACGCAAGTGCTTCGTCTGGAGGGCAGAACCGGGCATCGATGCCAGGTTTGTTTCCCCTGGCATCGATTCGGTACCACCCGTGGTCCTGCAGATAGACGGCGTTCAAGCCGTGGAGGCAGTAGGGGGCACCCTCGTCTCCAACGGACAGGCGCTGATAGCAGAGGCCTGTCGGGATGCGATTGGCCCTCAGCACGGCCGCGAGCAGATGGCTCTTGGCATAGCAGTAACCCGTTCGGTAGCGCAGGACGTCCGACGCCTTGCATGTGACCGGGTTGAGCTTGAAGTCGGAGCTATGCCGAATTTCATCCCGGACGAACTCGAAGCAGCGACGGACCAGATCCCTTTCGGAGCTTGCATCCCGTGCCAGATCACGCGCGAGTGCTGCAACCTGAGAGTCTTCGAAGTCGATGTATTTGCTGGGGGAGAGAAAGCGCTGCATGGGGGCTCTTCTGGAACTGTTTTGAAAGGTAGGGGCTGCGCGCCGGGTCGCCAGAGGCCACAGCCCGAAGAGACGATAGCAGATCGGGCTGGGCCTTGGCGGAGTGCAATCAGCCGCGGGTGGCGCCGATCAGCACGAAGAACATGCGCGCCGCTTGCTCGCTGCGGTTGCGCCAGGCATGCCGGGTGCCGAGCTGCACGACCACGTCACCCGCCTTCAGATGGCGTTCGCGCCCGTCATCGAGATCCAGCCAGATCTCGCCTTCCAGCACCACGCCGTAGTCCATCGTATCCGTCTGGTGGAAGCCCGAGCCGTCGGGGTCGAAGCTCTCGGCGAGGCCGGGTAGCCTCTGTGCAAACTCCATTCCCGCCGCGGCGGGGTCGAAGTGGGGGGCGCTCATCACGCTGTCGGGAGGGAAGCTCACCACCATGGCGGTGGTGCCGCCAGGCTGCGGAAGGACGGACTCCACCGCCACCACCGGATCGGACGGGCTTGCGGGAATGCCGGGTTGTGCCCCGGTCTGCCAGACCAGATTGACGACGAAGCCGGGGTGGTGTTGGAAGGTGCCATGGGTGAGTGGTGCTTGCAGGGCAAAGTCGGCGTGGCCATCGGCATCGTGGCCGGTGACGATTCTCGTGGTTTGCATCGGGTTCTCCTTTTTGGGCTAAGGCGTGCCGGGCCGCTCAGGCGTGGGTGATATGGAAGTTGGTGAAGCCGTTGGCCTGGGACTCGACCGCCGCGAGGGCTTCGTTGAGCTGCTCCAGCGGATAGGCGCGAGGCTCCAGCAGGCCCAGGTCCACGAGACCGGCGCCGATCATGCCCACCAGCTCCTCTCCTTCAGTCGGGGTGAACCACAGGGAGCCGATGTACTGCAGTTGGGCGCACATGAAGGGGTGCGGGTCGATGGGAATGGGGCCGGCCACGCCGCCGATCTGCACGATGCGCCCGCCCCGGGCCACCGCGCCCATGGCGTCGACCGACAGCTCGGCAGGTGCCTTCGCCCCCAGGGTGTCCAGCATCGCGTCGACACCGTCGGGCAGATGCCGGCGCGCCTGCTCGGCGATCCCGCCTTCGCCCAGCACCACCGGCACCACGCGTTGCGGGTCCAGCGCGACCAGGTGCTCCAGTGCCGCGCGATCCCGCGCAACAACCAGCACCCGGGCGGCACCGAAAGCCAGCGCAAGCAGCGTCGCGCCCACCCCCAGGGTGCCGGTGGCACCGAGGATCAGCAGGCTCTGGCTGGGGCGCAGGGCCGACTTGCGGATCGCCGAATAGGCAGTGCCCAGGTAGCCGAGGCGGGCTGCCTGGGCTGCACTCAGCGTGTCGGGGAGGCGTACCAGGTTGGTCGCCGGTGCGGTCAGGTACTCGCCGTAGCCCGCATGGGGGTAGCGCTCGAAGATCGCCTGGGAGCCCGGGCCGAAACCGAAGTAGCCCATGAAGGTATAGCTGTCGCAGCGCGTCGGCTCGCCCTGCCTGCAGTAACGGCATTCACCGCAGCCGATGCCCGGGTTCACATACACCCGGTCGCCCGGCTTCCAGGCGGTGACGCCGTCGCCCACCGCCGCCACCGTGCCGGCACTGTCCAGGCCGAAGGTGGCCGGCAGCGCCGGCAGCGGCAGAAAGGGATACCAGCTCGGAAAGTGGGTAACCACGTTGCGCAGGTTGGGAATCAGCCCGCAGGCCTCAACTTTTACCAGTACCTCGTGCCTGGCTGGCGTGGGAACGGGAATTTGATCAATGGAAAACCTGCCGCCGATCTCGTGCAAGCGCGCAGCCCGCATCATGCTCATGGTGTCTCCTCCTCGGGTGGTTGCGGTTCTGGCCGCACGGGAATGGCGGGCCAGCCAGGGGAGGGCACACGCCCAGGCAGAATCTGCGACACCCGCCCCGATAGGCGAGTGCATCCCCGGCGACTATGCTCGCCTTTCCGTCACCGGCATGCGCTCCGGAGGCTGACGGGTTTATCCCGGCGGTGCACGGAAAGTGTGGGGTGGGCGGGGGAGCCGCGTGGGCAGGAGGTGTGGAGATCTTGGTCTGGTCGGGCGTGGGTGTGTGGGCGCTTTGGTCAGAGTCCGCCATGCTGCATTCAGAAATCAGCTGGGGAGATGACGGTGTAGCGATCACCGAAGACGAGCAAGTCCTTGTTTCCTGTGATGAGGTAATTGACGTTGCCCACCTGAAGCGCTGCCAACAACGATGCCACGCGCCGGAAGATGTGGGGTGAGCATCGTTAGCGCGGCGCTCCGAATGCAGCCTGCACTTGCTTTGCGGAAAAGAAGCGTGCGAGTGCCTCGGTAAAATCGGTGTCAAGTGGAAGGGCAGGGTTACCGTATGAGGCGATCTGCTCCTGGCGATCAAGGGGAACGCTCTTCATGACGTGGTTCATTCCCGCTACGACCGTCAGTACGCACGCCTTGTTGGCGGCGTGAAGCGCTTCGGCGTCAGCTACACCAACCTGAATATCGGTTTGTATTGACCCACCAAATCCTGCACAGGTCACGCTGCTAAAGCGAATGCCTCAGCCGGCGTTTTCATATCCAGCGCC